>NZ_JAVNWW010000001.1:1265037-1337537 GCF_032470275.1 Aquirufa regiilacus | reverse complement strand
TTTTTTCTTGGGCCTCAAAATTAGTGATTCTTCGGAATTATTTTTCCTTTTTGAAAAACAAACACGCATCGCCATAACTTAAAAAGCGATAGCCTTCTTGTTTGGCCTCCTCATATATGTCCTTCCAAGCATCGCCAATTAATGCAGATACTAGTACCAATAATGTCGATTTGGGTTGGTGGAAATTCGTTATCAAGGCATCGCAAAACCGAAAACGATACGTCGGCATGATGAGCAATTCCGTTTGTGCGACCCATTTTGATAGTAAGTGAGCATCCATATAGGATAAAATCGCCTGCAATGCATCCGTATTATTCACTTCGTGGCGATTATGGTAGGCGAATTCTTTTGGGATTATTAAACCTGCTTCAGGAATTGAATGACCTTCCAGTAACCATATGCCCGACCAATATAAACTCTCCAATGCCCTGAGTGCTGTTGTGCCCACAGGAATAAAAGTTCCTTGATGCTCTGTTAATTGAAGGATAAAGTCGCGTTCAAAGATTAATTGTTCCCGATGCATCGGGTGATTCCGGATTTCATCTTCTTTAACAGGTAAAAAAGTTCCGGCACCCACATGAAGTGTCAAGAAACTTTGTTGTATACCTTTTGAACTTAATTGCTCTAATACTTCTGAGGTGAAATGTAGGCTTGCTGTAGGCGCCGCAACGGCTCCGAGTTCTTTGGAAAATACAGTTTGGTAGCGATCCTGATCTGATAACTCGGTGTCCCGTTCCATATAGGGAGGGAGGGGTATTTTGCCGATTTCGTTGAGTATGCTCGCAAATGTATGTTCACTTGACCAATGAATCTGAACTTGATTTATTTCGCGATCATGCCAAGTAACCTTTAAGGCGATGGCTTCGCTATCAATTTGAATCGTCTTATGAAGAGTTTCGCCTAACTTCCAACGCTTTTTATTGCCTACCAAACATTCCCAGGTAATTTCACTACGCTGTTCCATGGCCTGCTGCGTAGCGATGTTGTCTGTCAAAGGTTTTAGCAGAAATATCTCGATGGTTGTGCCACTTTCCTTTTGGATCTGAATTCTCGCAGGAATAACCTTTGTATTATTAAAAATAAAGAGGCTATCAGTAGGAACCAAGTCAGGAAGGTGCTGAAAGCTATGGTGGCTTGTTTCTTCGTTGCTATGTACAAGAAGTCGGGATTGATCCCGCTGTTGGCTCGGAAAAAATGCGATATGAGCATCGGGTAATTCGTAATCAAACGCCTGAATCGAAATGTCGGGCATGTTCTGAATCATGCTTCTTCTGGGCTGTAAGTCGGTGATAAAAATAGTCGGATTGGAAGGTATAGTAACCAAACGAGTATCAGTATAATGCCTAATTTGGGTATGTACGTATAGTCCGCATCGTAAGTACGCTGATCATTTAATAATAGCAAGACACGGAAGACCAAAATTAAGTACGTATTGATTAGCGCTGGCAAGAAATGTAGCCAGTTGACCAATGTTGATTTAATTGTTGCATCACCTTTACTCGCGAAAACTTGGAATACTTTTCCCCAAACTTGTTCAGCAACATTTGCTACACTTTTGATTAATAATAAAGCCAATACGTTGAGTATTGTTACGATACCCGCCGCCAAATAAAAGATTTCTTCCTTGGGTAAAAATCCATCTCCCCGACCCGTTTCGCCGAAATGTACCGCCGCCGGATCTGGCAATCCGCGATATACGACTAATAAGGCAATGCCAAAGGCAACCATGGAAACAATGCGCCAAGCGCGCGAAACGAAATAATCGATTGACATAGGATTCAAAAATATCCTCAAAATTAGTTCATCCGAAGTCGATTGCCTAATCTTTCTTGTTTTTTGATAAATATGGGCTTTCCTTTGGATTAAAGGCCGAAAAAACTATTTTTGTTATTCTTTTACAAATTATGAAGATCTATACAAAGCAAGGTGATGGTGGGTTTACTCGGTTAGCCGATGGAAAGGGCCTGTCCAAGTCAGATTTCCGTTTGGAAGCAATCGGCGATTTGGACGAACTAAATTCTCACTTAGGTCTGCTCGTTTGTAAAGTTGACTCGGAACTTGCAAGTAAATTACAAGCAATTCAATCCAGTCTCTTTGTGTTGGGCGCACACGTTGCGAGTGATTCCAAAGAGGTATTGGGGAACATGGAATTAATTTCATTGCATGATATTGTCGCATTGGAAAATAACATTGATGCCTTAGATGCTCAATTAGCCCCGATGCGCTTTTTTATTCTTCCGGGTGGACATGAAACAATTGCCATGGCACAAATTGCTCGTACGGTTTGTCGGCGCGCTGAACGAAGTTTAATTCGTTGGGTACAAGCCACAGAACATACCGACTACGAGATTGCGATGGCATACATGAACCGATTATCTGATTACTTATTTATGGTGTGCCGTTTTTTACATCATAGCCTAGGTATACCTGAAATTCCTTGGAATTCAGGTAAATAAATAAAATAAAGCGTATGCAAATCCACATTGAACCTATCTCAAAATCTAGAATTGATCAAGTTGACTTTGATCAGTTAGCCTTTGGTCGCAGCTTTGCTGATCACATGCTTGTCGCTGAATATGCGAACGGTGCTTGGCAATCTGTCAAAATTCAACCTTATGGTCCGTTGGAATACCAGCCCGCGATGATGTCTTTGCATTACGGTCAATCCATTTTTGAGGGCATGAAAGGTTACCGTGGCAAGGATGGGAGTATTCAAGTTTTTCGCCCAGAGGAAAATTGGAAGCGTTTTAATAAATCGGCCTACCGCATGTGTATGCCCGAGGTGCCCGAAGAGATTTTCTTGGGAGGCTTACGCGAATTATTGAAATTAGATCAAGCATGGGTTCCCGCGAAAGAGGGTTGCTCATTATACATTCGTCCCTTTATGTTTGCAACGGATGAATATGTGGGAGTTACCCCTTCTACAACCTATAAATTCATCATTTTTAATTGCCCAGTTGGATCGTATTATTCAAAACCATTACGTGTTCGTGTCGAAACGGAATACATCCGTGCTGCGAAAGGTGGGGTAGGATTTGCAAAGAATGCGGGTAATTATGGGGGGTCCTTATTTGCAACGCAAAATGCAAATAAAGATGGGTATGATCAAATCATTTGGACAGACGCGGCGACGCATCAATATGTCGAGGAAGCTGGTACTATGAATTTGATGTTTGTTATTAATGGTGCATTGGTTACGGCAGCGACTGGCGATACGATACTTGATGGTGTTACTCGGAAATCCGTTATGCAAATTGCACAGGATTGGGGTATGGAGGTGCAGGAACGCCAATTAGCTGTAAAGGAATTAATTGAAGGAATTCAAAATGGATCTGTCACGGAGGCCTTTGGCGCTGGAACTGCTGCGGTGATTGCACCGATAGCCACGATTGGTTTTGAAGGAAAAGATTATGACTTGCCAGAGCGCAAAGACTCTGATTTTTCTGTTCGCGTGTACAATGAAATTAATCAAATTCGTTTAGGCGAAATTTCGGATACCCGCAACTGGGTTTGGAAAGTTTAAGACTTCGCCTTTAATATAATTTTAATACCTGGGTCCTTGGAAGAACTTACATCTTCCATCTCGACCTGGGTATTTTTATTTTGGGTCCAAGAGGTCTTCTTTCCCGTAGACTTAGATGCCCCAAATTTTACATCGAAATATTCCTTGATGCTTTTTTGTAATTCGCTTACTTGCGCATTTTCTTCCACATAAATATCCAGATCGATTTCATTCAATTTTCCTTGCTCGTTGGCCATGTAGGTAATGTCAACAAAATTGAGGTCGCTGTCATCAAAATACAACGAATAGGATTTTCCCGTTTTTGGTTGGCTTTCAGCCATTTCCACCGACTCTTTGATTTGATTAATATCGATTCCCCAAGATTTATTTCGAACGATTAAGGAGTCGCTGAGTGTCATTTGTTTAACCCATTCATGGCTTGCATTCCATGACTCCTTGATTTTAATTTGTGCGGTAGCACCACTAATTTGCGTGTTTTCTGATGAGTTCGTATCCTGGTTACATGCGCCCAAACTCATGGTAAATACAATAAATAATAGGCTTAGTGGCTTGATTTTCATACAGTCATAAATTAAAATGTCTGTTCAAAAATAAATAAATTCAAGGTGGCTTAAATCATTCTATTGAAAAATATTCTTATTTTTGGAATTAGGAATATGAATTCATGCGTTCGCGCATACCGATATTTAAGATTATTAGTGGTTAGGTATTTTAAAAAGAAGCCGGTCTATGACTGGTTTTTTTTTTGTTTAAAATTCCCGACCAATGCTGACTACCATCCCTGTTTTTCCCCCATTAATGATTGGGAAGCCTACTTTACACACAAAGTTGTAATAGGTGACAAAATCGAAGCCCAAGCCAGTTCCTGTCAACCATTTATTTGCGCTGTTTCGCGTTTCTTTGTTTGCGTTATACACATACCCAACATCTGTAAATACCGTTGGATAGATAGCAATAGGCATTTGATTGAATTGTTTGTATTTGATGTATGGTAGTTTCAATACGGTTGAAAGTAATTGGAACCGTAATGTATTTCTCCAAAGAAAATAGTTCGTTCCATCAATGACGTTTAATTCATAGCCACGGACAAGATCATTTTCGTAGCCCAGACCTTTTATGTTGGCATAGGGGATAAACCCCTCTTGGCTTATTTTGGTTTTCACTTGACTGGCTAGGAAGAACCGACTGCCTAAGTCAAAAAATAGTGCAATGGCTGCTTTTGCTTCCCAAAAATTCACTTGATCATTCGGGAGAATTCCATGTTTGGTAAAGCTGACGTCTATTTTTCGACCTCGTAAGGGATAGGTGACAAAGTCACGGAAATCATAGGAAAATCCGTACCGAACCTGGGTGTAATTTTGTTCTGTTTTCCCTTCGCCAAAATAATCAGGATTTAATTGCGCAATTTTATCTGCAATCTTGGCGTGGTTATACCTCAGTTCCAGCGTTTGAAAATCGTAAAACCTAAATCTTTTTCGGAATTGTATAGCTCCGGTCCATTTTTCGCCCAAGATTACATCACTTTCTAAGTAGGTAAGAGTGTCTTGATTTGTCTTGTAAGCCAGGTTTTTTTGCGTGCTGTAGGCGAGGCTCAACGTCATTCCCAATGTTTTTTTTGGGTCCAAATAGGGGTTTTGGTAAGATAATTCCAGTTTATCGGTAAAACCTGTTTCAGCCTTAATGACTACTTTTTCGTTTCGCCCCATGAAATTGTTGTGCAAAAAACGTAGTCCGTATATAGCTCGGTCAAAGTCATGTCCGCGTGACCACCAATCGTTCAGATTACGGTCGGCCAATTGGAATGCGGGGTAGGCTAACACATACCATTGCTCCAAGCACTCATAGTTGATGGAAAGGTTTCCGTTCGGTAATTGGTGATAATCCGATTTTACCCAAATGAACAGGTTGGTGTTCATTAATTTCCGGCGGTTGAATTCAATGCGCTCACTTAAATCTTGAACCGTTAATGAGTCACGCTCTTGGAAGTCAAGTTCCCGACGTAAAATATTTTCACGGGTCTTTTCGTTGCCCACGAAATGAATGGAATCGATGCGCATGGATTGCCCAAAGCCAACAAAGCCTCCGAGCAATAGTCCAATAAAAAGCATGAATGAATAAAAACGCATTCACTCAAGTTACAAAAAAGCCGCAGAATTCGCGTTAAACTATTCGAAAATGATTGTTGGCTTATCGTGATACCATTCCTCCATCCGAGTTTCCACATTTTTTTCAATTTGCATCCGACGGATTTTTAAGGTAGGTGTCAGGCAAGCATTTTCAACGGTCCATGGTTCCTGAAGTATAATCAGCTTTTTTAAGTATTCGTATTTTTTGAACATGGGATTAATGTCCGTTAGAAGCTGATGTAAGGATTCGGTTAATTCCTGTTTCGATAGGTTAAGAGCCTGAGGGCTTAATTGAACGAGGCCCAAGGGTTGTGGTAAATTCACGCCAACTACACAGGCAACCTCTACGTATTCATGTAATGACAAGGCATTTTCAATCGGTGCTGGTGAAACATATTGTCCTTTGGCAGTTTTGAAATTGTCTTTTACTCGACCCACAATGGATAGGTAGTTTTCAGAATCCAATTGCCCCATATCGCCCGTTTTTAGCCAAGGGCCATCAAAAAGGGCTTCTGTTTGTTCTTTATTTTTGTAGTAGCCAAGGCAGTTGTAATTCGCCTTCATTTGGATCTCACCTGTTTCAGGGTCGATGCGTGTGGTGCATTGGTCATGAACCCGACCCACTGTTCCGAGTTTTATTTTATGTCGTGGCGTTAAGCTGTTTAATCCCATGTTTTCGGTCATGCCATAAGCTTCTTGTATGTAGAGGCCGATGGTTTGAAACCAGGCAGTTAATTCCTGCGGCATTGGGGCCGCTCCAGTCACGACCATGCAGGTTTGATCTAAACCTAGGCCTTTTTGAATCTTCTTTTGAATGATTTTTTTAATCACAGGAATCGCAAGCAATAGGCTTAATTTTTTCTGACCACCAATTTTCTGTAAAATACCCTCTTTGAATTTAGCCCAAATACGTGGCACCGCGAGAAAATGGCTTGGGCGTGCATGCGCAAGGTTTTGTTGGAATGTATCTAAGTTCTCAACAAAATAAATAGTTCCACCAGCAGCAGTACAGGCAAACTCGACAAAATTACGTTCCGCGATATGACACAAGGGTAAATAAGAAATAAATCGCGTATTAGGCTTATCTAGGTAAGCAATTTTACGCGCGAGATTGAGTGCTTGAGCAATTGAGCCGTTCGTTATCATGACACCTTTGGGCACCCCTGTTGTTCCTGATGTATAAATGATGGTTGCCAATGCATCTTTTTGTGGTAATGCAGTGGCTAATTTTTTAAGCGTTGTAGTTAGGATTTCGGTCCATGCTATCCCTTTTTGACAAGGGCTATCGGGTGTGAAAATGAGCTGAATGGAATCCGGAATTCCCTTTTGGATTTCATCCCAATTGTCAAGTTTCCCTACAATCAGTATTTGGCAATCGGAATGGACTAAAACTTGATTTAATTGTTCGCTCGTCAGTGTTGCGTAAAAAGGAACTGAAACGGCACCTGCATAGGAAATGGCTAAATCGGACAGAATCCAATGGGCGCTATTTTTAGCTAAAATACCGATGTGCTTCGGCTTTTCATCTGACAATTGTTCGTTTAGGTAAGAACCTATTTGCTCAACAATCTGAAGGGATTCTTGGTAGGTGTATTCTTTGTAATTCCCCGCCTGCGGTTGTTTTAAATAGATGTTATTAGGCGTGTTGTGTGCCCAATGGATAAAGTTTTCTAGGTTGCTTTGGTAGGTTTGAATCAAGGTTTTTTTGAGGTTAATCCTTAAAAATAAAACTTAATTCTTTTATATCATAGAATTCTGTCTCGTGGTTTCGTTCAATTTCTACCAAACCTTGTTCGTTGACCTGTATTATTTTTCCCTCGAATAGTCCATTTTTATCCTCATAATGATGCCATTCTCCTTGGCGAAAAAGTTGCGTGTGGTAGGTTTCGTCGATCGACAAAAAGGATTTGTTTGTGAAATTTTCATATTGATCTTCAATCCCCCCAGAAATGCACTGATATATTTCGCTAATATCAATTGCTTGTGGGTTTTGCGTCCATTGGCGAAGAGAAGTAGCACGTAAGTTATTGAAATCTAATTGATTGATATTCAGTCCGATGCCAATGATTGAGAATGCCCATTTGCCAGCTTGAAAATTACTTTCTATGAGAATTCCTCCCAACTTTCTTCCTTCGAGGTAAATATCGTTTGGCCACTTGATTTCGAGTGGTAAACGTTCCCCTAAGGAATTGGATGCCCATTGTTGGAGACCCAATACTATCCCATTAGCAATCGCCTTACTCAAGTAAAATTGCGATGGGAGCAACTCATGATTGGGCTTGAGTAAATAGGAAACCAATAAATTTTGATTGGCTTCGGCCAGCCATTGGTTTCCTCGTTGTCCCTTTCCGGCAGTTTGGTGTCCGGCAATCCATGCAAAACCTTCATTTACATCACCTGAAATTGCTTCCTGAAAGCCATAAGCGTTCGTGGATTCACAAAGGTCCATATATTTTGAGAATTTGCCGACGAAGCGGGTGGGAGCTAGGTAATTGTTCAAATTTTCTTCGTAATTTTAGGTTTACAAGAAACAAATTTAAATTTTTATTCGTTAATCGATATGTTAACATATTCGATTATTCGATTTTAGACAAACATATGAGCAAAAGCACAAAGAAGACAGCAGTAGAGGCATCAGAACAATTAGCGCAGTGGGTGGTGAAAGGGATGCAGGAGAAGAAGGCTCAAGATATCGTTGTGATGGATATGCGCGGAGTTGCGAATGCATTTACTGATTTTTTTGTGATTGCATCAGGTACATCAGATACGCAAATCGAGGCGATTGCTGATTCGGTAGACAAGGAAGTGTGGGAGTCAGGTAAAATTCATGTACACGCGATGGAAGGTAAGGCGAATCGGGAGTGGATCTTGATGGACTATTACGATGTGATTGTGCACGTGTTTTTGAAAGATAAACGTGATTTTTTCAAATTAGAGGAGTTATGGGGTGATGCGAAGTTTACGCACATTTCAGAGGAATAATTCTCAATTCGAACTTTTTTAGGTATCCTCATTGTTAATAGCCCAAACAAATTATTCTAATGGCAAAACAAGGTAATAGTAAAAACACCAAGCGTTCAGGACTTCAACCGCGCCTGCCCAAAAAACCGGCAGGAGGTATGCAAAGTTGGATGATTATAGGTTTGGTCATTGCGATGGTGAGCATGTTCTTCTTTACGAAGCAGCCTACATTACAAGAAATTAATCAGGGGCAATTTGAGTCAATGATCATTCAAAAAGAAGTTCAGTCGGTCGTAATCGTCAATGATAAATTGGTTGAAGTTAGCCTGAAACCTACTTTCGTTCCCAAGTATTTTAAGAAATCGCCTCCAGGCTTAGTATCAGTGAAGCAAGGTCCACACTTTGAATTTCCGATTATTTCCAAGGAAGGTTTTGAGCATTTTTTAGAGGACCGTCAAAAGGATTTTCCGCGCAATGAGCGCATTTTTGCGACGCCTGAAACACGTACGGGGCCATTGGATTGGTTGGGTACTTGGGGCTTTTTCATCTTAATGGGATTGAGTTTTTACTTTCTGTTCTTCCGCATGGGCGGTGGTGGCGGTGGCGGCGGCCAGCTGTTTAATATTGGTCGTAGCAAAGCAACCTTGATTGAGGGCGAGTCGAAAGTGCGTGTGACATTTGATGATGTTGCCGGCTTAGATGAAGCGAAAGAAGAAATTCAGGAAATCGTAGAGTTCTTGAAATTTCCAAAGAAATTCACCGATTTAGGTGGTAAAATTCCGAAGGGAGCCTTATTAGTAGGCCCTCCAGGTACAGGTAAAACTTTATTGGCCAAAGCTGTTGCAGGTGAGGCTGGAGTACCTTTCTTTTCCCTTTCGGGGTCGGATTTTGTGGAGATGTTTGTGGGGGTTGGGGCAGCGCGTGTTCGTGATTTGTTCAAACAAGCAAAAGAAAAAGCACCGTGTATTATCTTCATTGATGAGATTGATGCAGTTGGTCGTTCACGTGGACGTGGTCAAATGCCAGGTTCAAATGATGAACGCGAGAACACATTAAACTCATTATTAGTTGAAATGGATGGTTTTGCAACGGATTCAGGAATTATCATCATGGCTGCGACAAACCGTCCAGATGTCTTGGATGCAGCCTTGCTACGTCCAGGTCGTTTTGATCGTCAAATATCCATTGATAAGCCCGATATTATTGGTCGGGAAGCGATTTTTAAGGTTCACTTAAAGCCTTTGAAGTTAGCTGCTGATATCGACCCGAAAGAATTGTCAGCGCAAACGCCTGGTTTTGCTGGAGCTGAGATTGCCAATGTGTGTAATGAAGCCGCATTGATTGCCGCTCGTCGTAGTAAAACTGCGGTCGATATGGACGATTTCCAGGAAGCTATGGATCGTGTGATTGGTGGCTTGGAGAAGAAAAACAAGATTATCAATCCATTGGAAAAGAAGATTGTTGCTTATCATGAAGCTGGCCATGCGATTGCTGGTTGGTTCTTGGAGCACGCGAATCCGTTGGTTAAAGTATCCATCGTCCCACGTGGCGTAGCAGCTTTGGGTTATGCGCAATACTTACCAAAAGAACAGTTCTTGTATCGTACGGAACAGTTGATGGATGAGATGTGTGTAACATTAGGAGGTCGTGCGGCAGAAGAAATTGTCTTTGGGAAGATCTCAACAGGTGCGCAAAACGATTTGGAGCGTATTACGAAACTAGCCTATTCGATGGTGACCGTTTACGGCATGAATGAGAAACTAGGTAATATTTCTTATTATGATTCGAAGGGTTCTGATTATCAATTCAACAAGCCTTATTCGGAAACGACAGCGCGGGAAATTGATGAAGAAGTACGTAAAATCATTGCGGAAGCGTACACACGTACTAAGAAATTGCTAACCTCGAAAAAGGATAAATTAACTATTTTGGCGGAGCAGTTATTAAAGAAAGAGGTCTTGTTCCAAAGTGATTTGGAAGAGCTTGTTGGGCCTCGTCCATTTGAGCAATTAACTTCCTATCAAGAGTTCATTAAGGGTGAAACGGAGAAGAAGCGTCAAGACGCCAAGGATGAGCGAGAGCTTGCGGAAACGGTCAAGCGTGCGGCTAAAAAGCCTGCAGCAGCAAAAGCAGAATCTGCTACGGAACCGGTCGTTAAGAAAAAGCCGGCACCTCGAAAAAAGAGTCCTAAGAAAGAAGATTAACCGAATGGGGTGGGTATTCCCGCCCCATTTTTTATTTATGAAGCAGCTACTTATACCTTCAGGCAAACATGTGTATTGTATTTCAGACATGCACTTGGGCTTTCCAGATGCACAGACATCTCGAGCGCGTGAGCGTGTTTTGGTAGATTGGCTTTCGGGTATTTCTGAAGATGTAAGTGATTTATTTTTATTGGGTGACGTATTCGATTTTTGGTTTGAATACAATCAGGTTGTTCCCAAGGGTTTTGTGCGTTTTATCGGCGCATTAGCTCAATTAGCCGATCGAGGTGTTCGCATGCATATTTTTGTGGGGAATCATGATTTATGGATGCGGGATTATTTTGAGGAGGAGTTAGGTGCTATAATTTACACCGAACCCACGGAATTTGAATTCCAATTCGAGGACAATAAGATTCGTGTTTGCATGGGGCATGGCGATGGGATGGGACCGGGTGATTATGGATACAAGCTTTTGAAAAAGGTTTTTGTGAATCCAATGGCCCAATTTCTCTTTGGTTGGCTGCACCCCGACTTCGGTGTCCGATTGGCGCATGCTTGGTCGGGTACGCGAAAAACCTCGACAATTAAAGCTGGTGAAGTTCCTTTTGATCCAGCCACCGACTTCATTTTAGCGGCAGTGCGTGAGCGGCATGCTATCGATCAACGAGAAAATCGCTTGATATCCGCTTATGTATTTGGTCATCGGCATCATCCAATTGCCTTGGAGCTAGATGCTTCGGCCACTTATTACAATTTAGGAGATTGGTTTACGCCAAATTACAAAAATGCATATGTGTTAAAAATTGAAGCGAATGGGCATGATTTTGTGCATTTTCAGCCAAAATCCTGATTTTTCTATGTATCTTCATAGCTCATTATGTTAACCCATTGAATTATGTCTCAATTCCATACGCGTTTAGAAGTTATGTCCGAGCTAGCCAAAAATATGGATAGCTACATGAAGGATTTTTTGAATCCGATTGATTCCAACTGGCAGCCCGCAGATATGCTTCCTGACTCGACAAAGGAAAATTTCTTTGATGAGGTGAAGTTGTTGCAAGAAGCTGCCAACGAATTGCCTTATGATTATTGGGCCGTTTTGATTGGTGATACGATTACGGAGGAGGCTTTGCCAACATACGAGTCGTGGTTGTTGGGTATGGAAACGGTGGATCATTTAGACCAAGAAAATGGTTGGGTAAAGTGGATTCGTAGCTGGACAGCAGAAGAAAATCGTCACGGCAAGTTACTAGGTACTTACCTGTATTTATCAGGGAAAGTGGATATGCGTGCGGTTGCTATTTCGACACAATATTTGATTGCGGATGGTTTCGATATCGGTACATCGGCAGATCCTTACCGCAACTTTGTTTATACTTCTTTTCAAGAGTGGGCGACGAATATTTCCCATCGTAGAACGGCTTCATTAGCCAAGCAACATGGGAATTCGAATTTGTCACGTATGTGTGCACAAATTGCGGCAGATGAGTTGCGTCATGCCAAAGCATATAAGGCCTTTGTTGCTGAGATTTTTAAATTAGATCCTTCTGAAATGATGTTGGCTTTTGCTGATATGATGAAGAAAAAGATTGTAATGCCTGCGCATTTCTTGCGTGAGATGAGTGGAGCCAAAAGCTCCTTGTTTGATCATTTCTCTGATGCGGCCCAACGTATTGGTGTCTATACAACGGCAGATTATACGACCATCATGCGTGGTTTGATTCAAGATTGGGATTTGGAAAGTGTTCGCGGACTAAATGATCAAGCTGAAAAGGCGCGTGATTATGTGATCGGATTGCCTGCTCGTTTAGAGCGTTTAGCTGAGCGTGTAAAGGTTCCAGAATTAGCTTATCCATTTAGTTGGATTGTTTAATATATGCCTCAAAAGTTATCGTTAGATGAGCTAAATCGGCTCGATGTATCCGCATACAAATCTGCGGAGAAATTCCCCTTTGTTTTTGTGCTCGATGACATTCGTAGTATGAATAATATTGGATCTGCATTTCGTACGGCCGATGCATTTCGTTGTGCGCATGTGTATTTGGTTGGCATTACGGCTCAGCCACCACATCGCGAAATAAGTAAAACGGCCTTAGGTGCTGATGAATCTGTTGATTGGACCTATTTTGAGTCGGCTGAAGTATGCCATGAAGCTTTAAAAGCTTTGGGGTATACGGTTTATTGCATTGAACAAGTAGATCAGTCAATTTCCTTGCATGATTTCAAGCCTGAGGCTGGCAATAAATATGCCTTTGTTTTTGGTAACGAAGTATTTGGGGTGAATGATTCTTGGATTGAAGCTACTTCGGGTAGTTTGGAGATCCCTCAATTTGGTACAAAACACTCATTGAACGTCTCGGTAACGATGGGAGTTGTTGCTTGGGATTTTGTCAGCAAATCACAGATTTAGGGCTTCCAATATTAAATTTTGCCGTTTCAGGGAAAACTTAACACAGATAAATTTCTTCTTGTCAAATGTTTCCATAGATTTATCTAAAATTTAACAATTACATAATGAGCAGCGACAAAAAAACATTATCGAATCAATTGTCGGCACTTTTATTGCCAAAATTGAAAGGACTTTCAGAAAAGAATGCTAAAAAGGTGTTGGCAACGGTTGAAAAATCCGTTGGCGATATTGCAAAGAAATATGTGAAGTTGGTGCAAGACCAAGAAAAAGAAGCTGCGAAGTCGAAAGAAAAGGCTGAAAAAGCAAAGAAGAAATCGATAGAAAAAGAAGCAAAGAAAAAGGCGAAGTTGGCGAAAAAAGCGGCTGAGATTAAACAAGTAGCTCAATTGATGGCAAAAGAGGCGGCACCAGCTGCTCCTAAGTCGGCAGCAAAGGCTCCTTCAAAACCAAAAGCTAAGGTAATTAAGAAGTAAAGGAATCATTTATCCTATTATTCTAGCGTTCATCCTAATATCATGTTGGGGTGAACGCTTTTTTTTATCTTTGAATATTCATTCATGACAAACAAATATGTTATTATCTATACGGAATTTAGGGAAGCGTTATGCGGATCACGTGGCATTGTCGGATGTGAACTTGGAAATCCCCAAAGGGAAGATTTTTGGTTTATTGGGTCCTAATGGGGCTGGGAAAACATCCTTAATTCGAATAATTACCCAAATCTCGGGGCCAGATGCTGGTGAGATTCTTTTTGATGGAGAGCCTTTGCTGTTAGCGCATGCGGATCAGATAGGTTATTTGCCTGAGGAACGCGGTTTGTATAAGAAGATGAAGGTTGGTGAGCAACTTTTGTATTTGGCCCAATTAAAGGGAATGCCTAAGTATGAAGCAATCGCTAAATTGAAGGAATGGTTTATTCGCTTGGATATAAAGGAGTGGTGGAATAAGCCGGTGGATGATTTATCCAAAGGCATGCAACAAAAGACGCAATTTATTGCCACGGTGGTACATGAGCCGAAATTACTGATTCTGGATGAGCCATTTTCGGGTTTTGATCCCATCAATGCTAATATGTTGAAGGATGAGATTTTAGCTATCAAAGCGCGCGGTACAACCGTGTTGTTTTCTACGCATCGGATGGAGTCTGTGGAAGAGTTATGTGATGAGATAGCCTTGATTAATCATGCGCAGGTGGTGTTGTCAGGTAATAAAGATGAGGTCCAAAATCGATATAAGAAGAATCAATTCTCGATTCGTTTTGAAGGGGAGTTGATGGCGATTCCTGGAATTGAGATTGTTTCTCATGAATCCACAGGTCATGCGATTTTGCGTTTTTCGGAAGGAATGGGAACCAATGAGGCGATTGCCTTATTGATTCAGCATATTCGTTTGTTGGAGTTTAAGGAAGTGATTCCATCTTTTAATGATATTTTTATTCAAGTAGTTAGCGAAACCAATTGATATGAATAAGATTTTACTGGTTATTCAGCGTGAATATGTAACGCGTGTGTTGAAAAAATCCTTTTGGATTTCATCTTTGTTGGCCCCCGTTTTAATCACAGCCATCTATGCGATTCCTATCTGGTTAGCCATGAAAGATAAGGAGCAGAAGCAAATCGCCATTTTCGATCAAAGTCATTTGCTTAAGTCGGCCGACTTACAAGATAAGGAGTTGGTCTTTACCTTTACAAATGTGCCGGAAAAAGCCTTCAAGACCCAGTTTGCCAAGTCTGGTTACGATGCCTTTGTGAGTATTCCTGTGGATGTTTTATCAAATCCCAAAGGTGTCCATATTTATTCATCAAAGAACATTGGACTTAATTTAAAAGAAGCCGTAGAGCGCTTGATTCAGAATAAAGTACGGCAGGAGTTGATGTATAAGGCTGGAATTTCAGCGAAGGTCTATGAAGATACGCAGGTTGATATAGCGAGTGAGACCATTACGGTATCTGAAAATGGGGGAGAAACAAGTTCAAGTTCGGCAGGGGCGATGATTCTTGCGGGTATTATGGGCTTGATTTTATATGTCACGCTCTTACTTTATGGCTCTCAAGTAATGAATGGCGTGATTGAGGAAAAGAGTAGTCGGATCATTGAGGTGATTATTTCCTCCGTGAAACCTTATCAATTAATGTTAGGGAAGATTATTGGGGTAGGGCTTGTGGGACTTACGCAATTCCTTTTATGGATTGTATTAACGATTGGATTAACGCAAGTGACCGGGAAAATCTATGCTTCCAAGGCGAAAGCGATTATGGCAGTAGACCAAGGAAAGGCATCAGTTGACATGCGCAATGTTATGCAAGATTCCCCGATGGGTGAGGTGACGAAGGTGCTGGAGAGTACGAATATCCCCCTGATTCTCGTGGCCTTTTTATTTTATTTTTTCGTTGGATATTTGTTATACAGCTCTTTGTTTGCGGCGATCGGGTCTGCTGTTGAGAGTGCCACGGAAGCGCAGCAATTCACGTTTATTGTTATGATTCCTATTATCTTGTCATTTTTGTTGGCTCAGTACACGATGCAAGATCCCGACAGTACAGTTGCTTTTTGGGCATCGATGATTCCGTTTACTTCGCCGATCAACATGATGGTACGCTTACCTTATGGGGTTCCTATGTGGGAATTGGCGCTATCGATGAGTCTTCTGGTAGTAGGATTTCTAGCTTGTAGCTGGATTTCAGCGCGTATTTACCGTGTGGGAATTTTAATGTATGGGAAAAAAGCCACCTGGAAAGAATTGTCTAAATGGCTTTTTTATAAAGGGTAATTAGACATTTAGCCATTTATCTAATTCATCCGGATTAAATCCAGCGATCATGCGTTTGCCATCTGTCAGAATGGGTCGTTTGATCGCTGAATTTTTTTCTAACAAGAAGGAAAATGCAGCGGAATTTGTGGCTAAAGATGCTTTCGTTTCATCAGGCAATTGTCGGTAAGTGGAACCCTGCTTATTGAATACTTTTTCGAGCCCGAGTGTGTCGATGAATCCTTGTAAAATGGGTTCTGTGATGCCTTCTTTTTTATAATTATGAAAGGTATATTCAATGCCTTTTGCCTCTAAGAATTCAAAGGTTTTTTTCATTGTATTGCAAGCGGGAATTCCGTAGACTGTTAGCATGTTATTTTTTATTTAAAATCATTCCCACCTTGTTGGTTTTGGTGGTATTTTTGTGAATTGCTTACAAAAATAATACAAATAGCCATTATGGAATATAGAATTGAAAAAGATACGATGGGCAAGGTGAAGGTACCTGCACATGTATATTGGGGCGCACAAACGCAGCGTTCTATCGAGAACTTTCCCATTGCTCAAGATATCAATAAGATGCCGAAAGAAATTATTCGTGCATTTGCTTTCTTGAAAAAGGCAGCGGCAATCACGAATTTCGAGGCGGGTGTATTGGATGAGGCGAAGAAAAATCTGATTGGACAGGTTTGTGATGAAATTTTAGCAGGTCAGTGGGCAGATCAGTTTCCTTTAGTAGTTTGGCAAACGGGCTCTGGTACACAGTCAAATATGAACTGTAATGAGGTGATCGCTTACCGTGCACACGTGATTCAAGGAGGAGATTTGATGGATGAGCAGAAGTTTGTACACCCAAATGATGATGTGAATAAGTCTCAATCGTCCAATGATACCTTTCCTACAGCGATGCATATCGCAGCGTATCAAGCTTTGATGGAAGTCACGATTCCGGGCATTACGAAATTACGTGATACCTTAGAAGCGAAGGCAAAAGCATTTAAAAATGTGGTTAAAATAGGTCGTACACACTTTATGGATGCGACGCCTTTAACATTAGGACAAGAATTTTCAGGTTATGTTTCGCAATTGAATCATGGCTTAAAAGCAATCAATAATTGCTTAGACCACTTAGCGGAATTAGCGCTAGGAGGGACAGCTGTAGGAACGGGCATTAACACGCCTAAAGGCTATTCGGAAAACGTTGCGAAGCACATTGCTTCGTTGACAGGTTTGCCATTTAGAACGGCTGAAAATAAGTTTGAGGCCTTGGCAGCGCACGATGCGATTGTGGAAGCACACGGTGCCTTAAAAACGGTTGCCGTGAGTCTAATGAAGATTGGAAATGATGTACGTATGTTATCATCTGGTCCTCGTTCAGGCATTGGCGAGATCTACATTCCTGATAACGAACCAGGTTCATCCATTATGCCAGGTAAGGTTAATCCGACACAATGTGAAGCGATGACCATGGTCGCTGCGCAGGTATTGGGGAATGATGTTACTATTAATATTGGAGGAGCTTCAGGCCACTTTGAATTAAACGTGTTTAAGCCTGTGATGATTTATAACTTCTTACACTCGGCTCGCTTAATTGGTGACGTATGTGTGGCATTTAATGATAAATGTGCTGTGGGTATCGAACCCTTGCATGAAAACATCGCTAAGCACGTCAATAACTCATTGATGCTTGTTACGGCATTAAATACGAAGATTGGTTATTACAAAGCGGCAGAAATTGCTCAAACAGCGCATAAAAATGGCTCTACATTGAAAGAGACGGCTATTGCCTTGGGTTATTTAACCGCAGAAGAGTTTGATGCTTGGGTTCGCCCTGAGAATATGGTAGGTGAGATCAATGTATAAGTAAGAAAAAAATACGCGATTCTCGCGGCATTGCCTCTAAAAAGCCTCATACGTTTCGTATGGGGCTTTTTTATGCCATTTCACGTAATTCAACTGTGTAAAAGGTATTGGGGAAGGGAAAACTCTCGGCAACGCGTGTTGCTTCCTCCCAGGAAGACATGATGAGCGTGATGACTTGAGAAATCTCTCCACCATCAATGAGCTGAACTATCTTTTGTTCAATTTTTCCACTCGCACCTAAATACAAGGTTTGTCCGGAAAATTTCTGATAAAGCATGTCTTGGTATTGCTCCTTTATGGATTTTAACCACGTACGAATTTGTTCCAATTCTTCGGATGAAGCAAGACTGTTAGCTCCTGAAATTCCCTCGACAGGGCCGCGAATAATGATGACAAATCGTTTCATATAAATTGTATTATTCTAATTAAAATTCACTTTGGAATTTATCAAATGGATTTTCTGTCTTTACTTTTGGAGTCCGGATTACGCGCTCTTTCGGTGCTGCTTTGGCTACATGACTTGTCGGTGGGAGCAAAGGTGTGAGCCATTGGGCCAACTGGACTAAGACTTCTTTTTCAAGTGCATAATAGATAAATACCCCGTTTCTGCGAGTCGACACAATTCCAGCCTCTTTCAATACAGATAGGTGCCTGGAAATCGTAGGAGCAGCATAGTCGAATTGGTCAAAAATACTACTCGCAGGCATTTCGCCATCTTTGAGCAGCTCAATGATCTTACGTCGTGACTCATCACCAATAGCCTTGCTTATTGCCTCGATTGTCATATAATGATTACTTATTTAGCTAAATTAATATATTCTAATAAGATATCAAAATAGAGGCTAATGGCAATGTATTTAATCTATTTAGCAATTACACTAAATGATTAGCTTTTTGGCTAAGTGTAAATTAGTCGGACGGCTAATTAATTAGCTTAATCGCTATGTATTATTAGCTATTACGCTAATTGATTGAATTTGTTTTTATGGTTGTTGCTCGTGGCTCCTTTGGCAGTTTTTTGATAGGCTATTTATGATGACCAGTCTAAGTTTGTAATATATACGGGTATAAAATGAATGACGCATTAAAAAAAGCCACATGAAAATTTAATCATGTGGCTCGCTTGTTGGAGGTGTTTTATTGCGCTGTATTTATTCTCGTATATAGATTCGCTTGACGCGTGATGAAATGCTTGTCATCATCTCATAAGGAATAGTTTGTGCTGCTTTGGCAAAAGCTGCTAATTGTATTTTTCCGCCAAATACAATCGCCTCATCACCTTCTTTTATTTCGGTCAGTGTGCTGACATCTACCATGCACATGTCCATGCAAATGCTACCGATTGTAGGGCAAATATGTCCGTTAATTTCAAAGTGACCTTGGCCATTTCCTAGTGCTCGACTATAGCCGTCGGCATACCCAATTGCCAAGGTAGCAATCTTACCATCTTCTTCGAATTGTCCTATTCTTCCGTAGCCTACTGTTTCCCCTTTTGCTACATTTTTTATCTGTGATACGTAGGTTTTAAGCGATAATACATTTTCTAGTGCTGTTTTTTCGACCGAATTACCTGAAATACCATACATACTGATGCCCAATCGGACCATGTCGAGGTGTGCTTCTGGGTAATTTTGGATGGCTGCCGAGTTCGCAATATGTCTCAAGGGTTTGTAGCCTAATTGATCACTGATTGCTTGTGATGCTTCCTTAAATTGAGCGATTTGCTGCTCCGTAAATGCTTTATGTTTTGGGTTTTCAGAAGCTGCTAAATGGCTTAAAATGCTTACAACCCATAGTTGGGGCATTTGCTTTAGTTCATGCATCAGTTGGGGTATATCAGACATCTCGAAACCAAGACGCTTCATCCCGGTATCCAATTTGATATGAATCTTGATATTCTTGTTTTGATTCGTGCTGTATTCATCAATTGCGGCTAACAAACTGAAATTATATATTTCAGGTTCGAGTGCATATGATGTCATTTTATCGAATTCCTCTACTTGTGGATTCATTACCATGATCGGTGTATAAATTCCATTATTACGTAGCAAAACGCCCTCATCAGCATATGCAACGGTTAGGTATTCGATTCCTTGTGATTGTAATATTTTTGCAATTTCCACTGCGCCAGCCCCATAAGCTTGTGCTTTTACCATGCCCATGATTTTGGTAGAATGACCAATGGTTTTACGGTAATAGCTTAAGTTATGTTGTAGGGCATCCAAATTGATTTCCAATTGGGTGCAATGCGTTTTTGTTTCGAGTGCATTGACAATCTTTTCAAAGGCATATTTTCGAGCACCCTTTAGTAAGATGATTGAGTCATGCAAGCTGTTTAAGTCCCCTGACTCAATGAATGTTTCGGCCGTGGCATATGTGTCTATATGTTGGAAATAGTGTTTATTTCGTTCGATTTGACTTCCTATGCCAATGATTTTTTCAATGCGTTGATGTACGATTAATTGGGCAATTTGTTGGTATAAGGTGTCCTCATCTATTCCTGTTTCGATGAAATCACTGATGATCAATACTTTCTTTTTTTCTTCGTAACGCTTGAAAAGGGGGAGGGCTAATTTAAGGCCATCGATATCGTTATTGTATGAATCATCTATGAGTTGGTTATTCCGCACGCCTTCTTTGATTTCTAAGCGCATGGAAATGGGTTTGATACCCATAACAGCTGTTGTTAGTTCTTCATTGCTCATGCCAAGTAAATGCGCTTGTATCAGGCAATGACTCAGGTTCTCGAGCGATGCTTCGTCATGTAATTGACTTTGAACGCTAATAAATGGTTCGGATTGATTTCTTTTTTGAAATTTTAACTGGCTGCTTTTACCTGTTATTTTCCAATAAACGAAGATGGATTGGTTGGTGTCTGTGGTACTCCAGCCGACCAACTCGCATGTTGGGTTATTCCGTTGCATTGTCTCGATGACAACAGGAGTTGTATTGGGTGTAACGCGGTATATTAATTTTTTCGAATGGCGGAAAAGATTTAGTTTCTCAGAAAGCTTTGCTGCTTCGCTTTCAAAGTTTTTGCCATGCGCTTCTCCTATATGTGTTAAAATGCCAAATTCGGGTCTTATAATCGCTTCTAAGCGACTCATTTCATCTTTCTGTGAAATACCTGCTTCGAAAATTCCGAGGCGGTGATGGGTTTTTATGCCCCAGACTGAAAGGGGAACGCCTATTTGGGAGTTGAAACTTTTAGGGCTTCTAACAACTTGAAATTTCGATTTGGTTAATTTAAATAACCATTCCTTGCAGATTGTTTTGCCATTTGAACCCGTGATGCCAACGACTGGAAGTCTAAAAGCCATGCGATGTACATGTGCTATATGCTGTAAGGTTTCAATGCTATTGTTGACCACCCAAATGGAGGTATTATTCCAAGATTTTGCTTTTTCGGCTAATGAGCTGTTCCATGCAGCCTTCTCTACGATAAACTCGCGGACACCTTTGTGATAAAGTGATTCTACATATTGGTGTCCATCATGATGTAATCCACGGACTGCAAAAAAAGCGGTGTCAGCGGGTTCGTAGATTTGCCGACTGTCTAAACTAATGAAGGTCGACTTTAACTGAACGGGTTCGTTGGGGTAAATCATGGGCACGAGTTGAACAAAAGACTAAAATACAAAAAGGCGAGGAAAAACTCCTCGCCTTTTAAAATTATTAGGTATTGGGGGATTATGCCTCTAATGCAGCAACTCCCGGTAATACTTTACCTTCCATGTATTCCAATAGTGCACCGCCTCCAGTAGATACGTACGACACGCGATCACCATATCCTGCGTTATTTACGGCAGAAGCTGAATCGCCACCTCCAATTAATGAGAATGCGCCATTTTCTTCAGTTGCCTTTACCACCGCATCAGCGATAGCGTTTGTACCAATCGCAAAGTTCGGGAATTCGAAAACACCCATTGGTCCATTCCAAAGGATCGTTTTCGATTTAGCAATCACATCTTGGAATAATTTCACTGATTCAGGGCCAATGTCTAAACCTTCCCAACCATCTGGAATTTCACCACGGTTGACCGTTTGACGGTTCGCATTGTTACTGAAATCGTCTGCACAAACATTGTCTACGGGCATGATTAAATTAACCCCTTTTGCTTTCGCTTTTTCGATTAATTCTTTCGCTAATGAAACCTTATCAGGCTCTGAAATTGATTTTCCAATTTTACCACCTTCTGCTAACGAGAAGGTATATGTCATTCCACCGCCGATGATCAAGTTATCAACCTTGTCTAATAAACGTTCGATGATTAAGATTTTATCTGAAATTTTTGAACCACCCATGATTGCCGTGAATGGGCGCTCTGAATATTCAAGAATCTTTTGTGCATTTTCAAGTTCTGCTTGCATTACATAACCTGCCACTTTATCTGTGAAGAATTTTCCCATCACGGCCGTAGAAGCGTGTGCGCGGTGTGCGGTTCCAAAGGCATCATTTACCCAAACATTGCCCAAGCGAGCTAATTTTTGAGCAAAAACTTCATCACCTTTTTCTTCTTCTTTGTAGAAACGTAAGTTTTCCAATAACAAGATTTCACCTGGTTGTAATGCTTCAGCTAAAGATGTAGCATCTTCGCCGATACAATCCGTTGCAAACTTTACCTTAACACCAAATACAAGTGAAAGGGGAGTAACCAAGTGTTTCAATGAATATTTCTCTGTTGGACCATCTTTCGGTCTACCTAGGTGAGACATCAAAATAGCCGAACCGCCATCCGAAAGAATCTTTTGAATCGTAGGAATGGTTGCTTTGATACGCGTATCATCTGTAATTTCAAATCGCTCATTAAGAGGTACGTTGAAGTCAACACGAACTAATGCTTTTTTGCCAGCAAAGTTGAAATTTGAAACCGTTTGCATAAATTTTGTTTCGTTATAAGATATGATAAACCTAAGAAATATCAGGCCTACAAATATAACATCATTTCTGAAATTGTTGAAAAAATCTAATTTTCTGTTGAAATTCTTGAAATTTATACTCAAATAGTCCTATTTTAGAGTAAAATTAATCCGCATAATTCATGGAGAACATAGATCCTTCCAATTTTTCTCCTACTTATTATTGGGATTACTTTCAATATGTTCTGCGTTATGTGGATAAGCATTATAAAAATTTGCTAAATCCGGCAGAATCCGAATTTATTTCTTCTTTCCAAGCGCTTTCTTTTCCTGCCCAATGCCTTTATCTTCGATTGGCTGGTAGGAGTGTGGCTTGGTTCAATCGCTCGAGTTTAAACTATGGAGAAATTGAATCCTTGGATTCTGTGATTCAAGAATTAATCGATCATGGTTTTGCCGGAGAATATGATTCCACGGTTTTTACATCATCGCTTTTACATGTATTCACCAAGCAAACTTGCGTCGATATGGTAAAGGAAATTTCAACAAGCAATGAATCTTTCAAGGCATTATCCAAGCAGGCTCTGGTGGATTTGTTAGTCGGCCTTCCGCTAAGTCCTTCCTTTTCGGCAAGTACCTGGATAAGACCATTGCAATTGCATTTATATCAATTTTGTTCATTTCTATTTTTTGGAAGTAAGAATCGTGATTTGAAGGAATTTGTGGTGCGGGATTTAGGGCACCGTCAATATGTTGAAGTGGATGAAGATGACTTTCAGCCGTATTTTACTTCTCGGAAAGAAATTGAAGAAAAGTGGCAATTGAGTCTCTGGCGGGAATGGTTTTATGAGCAGCAGGATAAAATGGATCCGGGCCAACTGAAAGATTCATTGTTCGAACTTATTGTTCCCATGGCGGTCGTATTATCTGATTTAGCGATTCCTGCCTATGAGCGTTTATTATTTCAAGTGGGGCGTTACCTCGAGCGGCAGGCCTATTTAGAGCAAGCTTTGGAGGTCTATGAGCAGGCAGGTTCTGCGCAAGCATTGGAACGCCGCATTCGTATTTTGACCAAACTAAAACGCATGGATGAAGCCTTACAATGGGCTGAATTTGGTCAATTGCATGTGGAAAACCCCACAGAATTACACTTTTTTCAAGATTTTATCGCTCGGCAAGCTTCAAAAAAACACGTTAAACAAGTGACAGGCCGACTGAAAAAAGCGGAGAAAATTGAAATCGATGGCTCCTATCAGGGTCGTGTTGAGCAAGGACTCATTGATTATTACATCGATCAAGGCTATTATGCGGCATTTTCAGAAAATGGTGTTTGGAAGAATATATTGGGTTTGTTGACCTGGGAGCTCATTTTTACGGATCGAAGTGCAGGATTCCATCATCCTTTTCAATACGCTCCGACGATTGATTATACGACTGTAAATACCGCACGATTTATGGAATTACTTGATTTGCTGCATGATCGCGAGCAGGTTTTGCTTTACATGCGTCAGGTCGCTGATGAAAATCATGGAACAATTAATCCTCTGGTTGATTGGGGACATCTCAACTGGCAGTTAATCGAAAGTGTACTCGTAAGTGTGGAGACAAACGCGCTCCAACAAGTTTTGCAATTAATGTGGTCAAGATTATCTACGCATGCCAAAGGTTTTCCGGATTTATTTATCCAACGTGGCGATGAATATGCCTTTGTGGAAGTCAAGTCTCCGAATGATCATTTATCGGCCATACAGCATTTTTGGCATGATTCTTTTGCAGCATTGGGAATTCCCGTTTCCCTAATTCGGGTTGTTTGGAAATAAATTTTTGTTAATTGCTTGACAAGCTTTCGAAAAAAATATACCTTTTCGATGAATCTAAAACGTTCTGTTTTTCGGTTGCTTTGCTAAGATTCCCAAAGCATCTATTCACCCTTTAAATTTAATGATTATGAAAGTGCAAGTACACGCCATTCACTTCAGTGCTGATCGTAAATTGTTGGATAGCATTCAAGCTAAGTTGAATAAATTAGAGACTTTTTATGATCGAATAACCGGAGGCGAAGTATTTTTGAAGTTGGCCAAAGGCGAAGGTAAAATGCGCGAAAAGATGTTAGAAATTAAGATTGCCGTGCCGGGTGCTATTTTGTTCGTTAAGGAAACCGCACGTTCGTTTGAAGAGGCCCTGGATCTAGCCTTAAATGCCTTAGCTGAACAAATCAAACGTTTCAAATCAAAAATTAATCAAGTCAAAACGGATAAGCTCAGTCTTACCTTAGAATAAAAGAAAAAGCGCCCCATTCCGGGCGCTTTTTTTATTACAAGATGCCTAAGAGATCCTTAAATTGGAATCCATCTTGAAGGCGTTCTTTGCCTAATTTATGATGCTCTGCCAAAGCCCATAAAACAAACTCAGATACAAAATATCGATCCTCCGCTAGGGTTTCGGGTTGGTATTTCGAAACCAATGCCTTCAGCGGTTTTAATTCGTCTAATGTTGACTGATAATCTTTGTCGGTTGACTCATCATAAAGGACTATGCCTCCATCGGAAAATACGGCTTCCAGCAAGTTGCTGTAAGGGCTTTCTTCTATTTTCTTACTGAGTTTTTCAATTTTAGGAAACATACCTGGGAGGAATGTTTTGATGGCCTGACCGATCAATTGTTCCGCCACGAACGCAGCACCTTCTTGTTCCCCTTCATAGACGAGCTCTACCTTTCCGGTAATGGCAGGTATGATGCCCATAAAGTCGGCCAATCGAACTGTTGTTTGTTTTTCCTTGTTTAATAATGCGCGTCGTTCAGCGGTGCTGACTAAGCTTTCCAACATGGATATGCTCATTCGTGCACTTACTCCACTTTTGTGGTCGATGTATTCGCTTTGTCTTGCTTCGAAAATGATTTGCTCGAGTAAATCGTAGGCAAGATTTGGAATGTAAACACGCTCGCTTTGCGCGGTATTTATGCGCGCTTCTTGGCTAGAAATCTTCCGAGCAATTGCAATGCTCTCCGGATAATGTGTCAAAATTTGAGATCCAATACGATCTTTCAAGGGTGTCACGATGCTGCCGCGGTTTGTGTAATCTTCTGGATTTGCCGTAAATATGAATTGCACATCTAATGGCAAACGTAATTTAAAGCCCCGAATTTGGATGTCTCCCTCCTGTAGGATATTAAATAAGGCTACCTGAATCCTTGCCTGTAAATCGGGGATTTCATTGATCACGAAAATGCATCGATTCGCTCGTGGTATCATCCCAAAGTGAATCACGCGATCATCTGCATAGGATAGTTTTAAATTGGCCGCCTTAATGGGATCGACATCGCCTATTAAATCGGCGACCGTAACATCCGGTGTAGCTAATTTTTCGGCAAAACGATCATTTCGGTGAAGCCATGCAATTGGCGTTTGATCGCCATGTTCTTCAAGTAAATTAATCGCAAAACGCGAGATAGGGTTCAAAGGGTCGTCGTTTATTTCAGAACCTGCCACATAAGGGATGTATTCATCGAGTAAGTTGACCATTAAACGCGCTAGGCGTGTTTTTGCCTGACCACGCAGTCCCAATAGATTAATATTGTGTCGTGATAAAATAGCACGTTCTAATTCTGGAATGACCGAATTTTCAAATCCATGAACGCCTTCGAAGACCGTTGTCCCCGCCTCCATGTGCTTGATGAGGTTATCACGTAATTCGTCTTTGATGGATTTACTTACATAGCCTGAGGCCTTTAATTCTCCTAAATTCTTGATCATTTTATTTAAGTCTTTTCTTTCTATTCGTTTCGTAATCTTGAAATATCATTTCCCCTAATCCACGCAAACCTGTGTAAAATGCTTTGCCTTGATTAGCTTCCGTGAATTTATCTACAAACTGCTGGAGATAGGAATCACGCGCAATCATGAAGGTCGTAATGGGAATATGTAATTTGCGGGCCTGTGCCGCCTGGGTGTAACATTTCTCCGTCACATAGGGGTCAAGGCCATTGCTATTCATGTAATAGGTGCCATCTTTTTCCCGCACGCAGCTCGGCTTTCCATCGGTGATCATGAATATCTGCTTATTGGTATTCCGCTTACGGCGCAGTATATCCATGGCCAACTGCAATCCTGCGACGGTATTGGTATGGTAGGGGCCAACTTTCAGGTAGGGGATATCTTTGATCGAAATGCTCCATGCATCGTTGCCAAATACCAAAATGTCAATGGTATCTTTCGGGTAGCGAGTCGTGATTAATTCAGCCAAAGCCATCGCTACTTTTTTAGCGGGTGTGATTCGATCTTCACCATACAAAATCATCGAGTGGCTGATATCAATCATCAGGACGGTACTCATTTGAGATTTGTATTGCGTATCTTCTACGACTAGATCTTCTTCTGTTAATTCAAATTCTCCGATGCCATGGTTGATTTGCGCGTTTTTCAGGCTTTCCGTCAAGGATATTTTTTCTAGGCTATCCCCGAAATGATAGGACCGGAATTCACCCGTCAATTCATCGCCTTGACCGGATGCTTTGGTTTTATGATTGCCTGCGCCACTTTTGTTGAGGTTACCAAAAATGTTTTCTAAAGCAGTTTGTCGAATGGCTCGTTCGGTTTTGGCTGTAATGCCCATCCCTGATCCACCATTTTCGTCGATTTCTTCCCGAATGTAGCCTTTGGCTTTTAAGTCTTCAATGAAATCCTCTATCGTATAATTTTCATCCGTTAATTCATACTCTTTATCCAATTCGCGCAGCCATTCGATGGCCTCATCAAAATCGCCAGAAGTATGGGTGATGAGTTCTTTGAAAATCCCAAAGAGCTTATCAAAAGGCGAAACGCTTTTTTCTTCGAATTCTTTGAAATAAAAACCTTTTTTACCTGTCGTGCTCATGTCCTTCTTAACTCAATAACGCCTAAATTTGTTCAAATAAAGCCAAATTTATGTCATAAAAAAAGGTGCTCTTTGGGGGAGCACCTTTTCATAATCGATTTGGAGATTAAATCCCGAATGCCGATTTAACAGCATCCACGTAATCTAATTTTTCCCAAGTAAATAACTCTACTTCTTTCGTTACTTTTTGTCCACCTGGGCCATTAAATGTTTTCGTGACAACTTCGTTTTTACGTCCCATGTGGCCATAAGCAGCCGTTTCTGAATAGATCGGGTTACGTAATTTCAAGCGTTGCTCGATAAAGTAAGGGCGCATATCGAAAATAGCTTCTACTTTACGTGCGATTTCACCGTCTGTTAAGTCAACTTTGGCCGTACCATACGTATCGATGAACAAACCACATGGTTTTGCAACACCGATCGCATACGATACTTGAACCAATACTTGGTCACATAATCCAGCTGCTACTAAGTTTTTCGCAATGTGACGCGTTGCATAGGCTGCAGAACGGTCAACTTTTGAAGGATCTTTTCCTGAGAAAGCACCACCGCCGTGAGCACCTTTTCCACCGTAAGTATCTACAATGATTTTACGGCCTGTTAAGCCTGTATCACCGTGTGGCCCGCCAATCACGAATTTGCCCGTTGGGTTAATGTGATAGGTAATCGCATCATTGAATAGCGCTTGTAACTCGGGCTTTAACTTCGCCTTCACGCGTGGAATAACGATTTCAACAATGTCCTTTTTGATTTTGGCCAACATCTCCGCTTCCGTCGCGAAATCATCGTGCTGCGTTGACACAACAATCGTGTCAATGCGTTGTGGCGTATGATCGTCGCTGTATTCAATCGTTACCTGCGATTTAGCATCCGGACGTAAATAGCCAATTAAATTTGGCTCATTGTTGCGGATGTATGATAACTCTTGAAGAATTTTATGTGCTAAATCCAATGCCAATGGCATGTAATTGTCTGTTTCTTTGGTAGCAAAACCAAACATCATTCCTTGATCTCCCGCTCCTTGTTCTTCCGGTTTCGCGCGATCGACTCCTTGGTTGATGTCGGCTGATTGCTCGTGAATCGCAGATAAAATACCGCAAGAGTTCGCCTCAAACATGTATTCTGCTTTGGTATAACCAATTTTGCGAATCACTTCACGCGTGATTGCCTGAACATCTAAGTAGGTCGTTGTATTTACTTCACCCGCTAATACCACTTGTCCCGTTGTTACTAGGGTTTCACAAGCAACCTTAGAAGTAGGGTCAAACGCCATGAAATGGTCGATTAACGCATCCGAAATTTGGTCAGCTACTTTATCGGGATGTCCCTCTGAAACTGATTCTGAAGTAAATAAATAAGCCATTCGTTGTTTCTTTTTTTGTTAAAAAATCGTGCAAATTTAAGATTATTATCTCGGGTCGACAACCATTTAATGGGAAAAGGTTGATCGTTTGATTACTATTTTAAAGAATGCTTTCATGAAGGGCCAAGTGGGCACTGTGGTCATCATTCTCAAATCTTCCCAAAAGCTCGTTTTTTCATCCAAGAAGCGTAACATATGTTGGGCTGAATTCTTTTGAAACAACTTTTCAAAAACGGTACTCCCTTTCACTTGTTGGTCGACCAATACCTGAATGAAAATTCGGTCCAGTAATACTTTGAACTTCGTTTGTGAAATGACATTCGCATTCCATTGATTTGACTCCAAGTGAAGAACGAGGTTTTTCAAGAGCTCTTGTGTTCGTTTGAATGAATACCCTGTACTCGATTTAACGAATCCTCCTGCAGTACCTATCTTCACTATTTTCTGATGCAGGTTTTGTTTTATTTCGACGTAGTTCATCGGAATAATGCCTTTCTCTGTGCCTTTGATTTCATAATCATCATCGCTCAGTCCATGATAGGCAAATAAATAAGCTTTGATTTGCTTCATGTATTCCGCTTCCTCAAGTAATGTACTCGAAAAAAAGGTATGTTCGAAAAGCGCTGTTCTTGCACTTGTTGGTAGCACGTACATGAATTCACAGGCATTTGTAAAGGCGATTCGGAAGTCGAATAAGGTTGCTTTACTGGCATCGAAAAGTGGAAAATTTGTTTCGATAAATAGGCCAACAAAATGTTGTTTTAGTTCCTTTGTGTTCGTTAGGTCACAAGGGTAGGGGCTGATGCTATCAAAAATCTTTTCGGTAGCTTCAAAGACACCTTTACTTGTTAGCACTTGAGTAAATTTTCCTTGGTATTGAAAGGATTCAATCGATGCTTGAATGAATTCAAATTTGGGATTATTATGCAGTTTTTCTTTGATTGCTTTTGTCCAGGTTGAACTCTCGATTTTCCGATAAACGAACGGTTCAATTGGTAAATCTAGCTGTTGATTGGCAAATGTATGAACGGATAAGTTCTTCCATGCATGTTCAGCATAGGCTTCAAAGGGCTGCGTTTCATCACTCCAATAGCACCACGTTTTGGGCGCCTCGGTGCCTTGATCAATGATTAATATCCGTTCGAAGGGTATTTTACTTTCAGCTAAATAATAAGCAAGAGAAAGTCCCGACATACCTCCACCAGCGATGATGTAAGTATATTTTTTGAGATTTTCTGTTGCGTTATCTGTCATTTAGATGTGTCTTTCCGCGTGGTAACTTGAACGAACTAATGCACCGGATTCAACATAAGCAAGTCCTCGGTTTAGTCCTTCTTCCTTGTACATGGCAAATGTGTCCGGGTGAATCCATTCGATAACTTCATGGTGCATTTTGGTGGGTTGTAAGTATTGTCCAAGGGTTAATACATCCAATCCATTCGCTACTAAATCGTCCATCGCTTGGAATACTTCCTCTTTCGTTTCGCCTAAACCCAGCATGATGCCCGATTTATTGCGTTTTCCAAATTCTTTGGTACGCTTGATTTGCTCTAAGCTTCGTTCGTATTTTGCCTGTGGACGCACATAACGGTATAAGCGAGCTACCGTTTCCATATTATGGGAAACGACTTCCTGGCCACCTTCAATCATGCGAATTAAGGCATCCCAGTTTGCTTTTACATCCGGGATCAATGTTTCGATCGTTGTAGCTGGTGTCGTTTCTTTAACGGCACGCACCGTCTGGTACCAAATCTCAGCACCTTTATCTTTCAGTTCATCCCGGTTAACCGACGTGATAACGGCATGTTTTACTTGCATCAAACGAATCGCTTCTGCCACTCGACGAGGTTCGTCTTCATCATATTCTTGCGGTCGGCCTGTTGCTACCGCACAAAAAGTACATGAGCGTGTACAGACATTTCCCAAAATCATAAAGGTTGCTGTCCCTTCGCCCCAGCATTCACCCATGTTCGGGCAATTTCCAGATTGGCAAATGGTATGAAGTTTATATTCATCCACGAGTTTGCGCACCTTAGAGTAACTTTCGCCAATGGGTAATTTCACACGAAGCCAATCAGGCTTACGATTTGCAGGTACGGGATTTACTTGAGGTAATTCAATCATTTGTTAGGCGTTTTAATGACTCTTTCCAAAGAAAAGTGTCAGGTATCCGGTCGTATAAACACCGCGACCCTCGGTTTGGTTTAACATTTCGATTGGTTTTGTAAAATAATCCAAGCAAAACCCAAGTTCGATGCTTAAGTGGTTATGCTTAAAGGACTCTAATTCGAGGTTTAATCCCGTTTTTACATGCCAACCCGGTATAGGAGTTAGGGCATCAAATCCTTTTAAGAAACTAGCGTCTCCAATAATGAATGCTTTGGGATATGTATCATCAAGGGTTTTGGCATAAGGTACAGCCAAGGTATAGGCTTGAGATGTTGCTGAATTCGTGTAGGAAATATCAACATAATAGGGCTTCTGCAATCCAATGCTTGGACCCGTGGATAGCACTCCTTTTAACGCAGGTCCTCCTTCTGCCGATTTTTGTAATAACGTCCATCTTCGACCGTATGCGGGTCGGATGACGATTAATTGATTGAGTTTTCCTTCGATATACGAACGCCCATTATACGAATAAGGTGATGTGAATTCCCGGTAATCTTTGATGATATCCGCATCTAGTTGCGCGAAGGATTGACTTTTCTCGTCATTCAGCCAATATTTACGTAGGCTCAGCCCTCCAATAATCCCAGAATTTGTACTGGTACTTATGCCAATCGCCCAAGTACTTGAAAGTTTCTCGCTGGGAAGATTCGCTTTTTTGGTAGGGCTTTGTTTACTCGGTATTTGCAGGGTGCTTTCTGCCGACGTGGATTTCCGTTGGGCCCAAGAGCTCAAGGAAATAATCAAGCAAGAAATGAAGATGCAATACCGCATGTTATTTATAAAAAAGGTTTGATTTCTTCCATTGCGATATCCCAATGCGTCGCCGAATAACTACATTTTCCCTGCTTAATCACCAGAACTTGAGGAGATTGATGCTCGATGTCAAATTTTTCGGCAATTGCACCCGATATGGGTCTGTAGGCAATTAAATCTAGGTAATAAGCGGGCGTTTCTGTTGCATCCCAGGCACGTTCCAATCTACTTAATGCAGTTGAGGAGATCGAGCAACGTGTACTATGTTTGAAAATTAGCGTAGGCTTCGTTTCAGAAAGTTGAACAATTTCATCCAGTTGAGCTTCAGTTGTTAAGGGAATCCAATTCATTTGTTGAGGCAGTATGCTGCTTATTTAGTAATTTTATTGATTCAACATCAAATTTAGTAAAAACTTGAGAGTTTGGTTGTATTCTTTTGCCTTGTTTTTGTACCGACAATTAGTGCGGCTTGTTTCCTATGTGAAACCTAAAGCTCAATTGTGGAATGCGGGGCAATCTGACGTTTGGGAAGGTTTGGAGAAAGCTTTACGCGACAACACCAAGCCTGTTGCTTGGTTTCATACCGCATCCTTGGGGGAATTTGAACAAGGCAAACCCGTCATGGAGGCCTATCGAGCACAATTCCCGACCCATTTTATCTTGCTTACATTTTTCTCGCCTTCCGGATATGAAGTTCGTAAGAATACGTCAGGGGTTGATTATGTTAGCTATTTGCCTTTGGATGGGGCTCGTGCTAGTGAGCGCTTTCTGAATTTAGCGAAACCTTCTGTGGCAATTTTTGTCAAGTATGAGTTTTGGTATTTTTATTTACAGGGACTTCGTCAGCGTGCGATACCTACGATTTTGATTTCAGCCATATTTCGCTCCAATCAAGTTTTTTTTACTTGGTATGGGGGATTTTTTCGGTCGCTACTACAATGCTTTACTCAAATTTTTGTCCAGGATGATCATTCGAAAGCGCTGTTGGATTCCATCGCTTTGACCCATGTTCAAGTGGGAGGAGATACGCGTTTTGACCGGGTTGTCCAACATTTGCGTCAGCCCAAACCTTGGTCTTTATTAAATCAATTTATTAATAATCAGGCTTTTATGGTGTTAGGTTCCGTTTGGCAGGCCGATATGGATGTTTTGATTCCACTGATTAATTCCAACGAATTTCCGTTTAAATGGGTCATCGTTCCCCATGAAATTCATGCGGATGAATTGAAGAAATGGGAGTCGGCCATTCAATTACCTACGCAGTTTTCAACGGAATCACCTCGGTCAGATGCGCAAGTGCTGATCGTTAACGAAGTCGGTTATTTGTCTCAGATTTACCGTGGGGCGTCCTTTGCTTACATCGGTGGAGCCTTTGGTGCCGGATTGCACAACACGTTGGAAGCCAGCGTATACGGGCCTACCGTGTTTTTTGGCAATAAAAATTATACTAAATTTAAGGAAGCACGCGATTTGGTTGAATTTGGTTTAGCCTACCCGATTGCCGATATGACTAGCTTAGCGCGCAAAATGCGTGAAATCTATGATGCTGAGGATGTGTTTGTAAATAAACAGGTTCAAGCTCGAACATTCGTTAGTCTTCAAGCAGGTGCGACGCAAAAAATTATGAATTACTTGATCGAACAAAGCCATGGAATTAAATAAAGGTCTCATCATGCGATCGACAGGTTCTTGGTACGAAGTTCGTTCGGAATCAGGGAAGGTGTTTGCGGGCCGACTGAAGGGCAAATTTAAATTAAAGGGGCCTAAAACGTCTAATCCTATCGCTGTGGGAGATCATGTCATGTATGCCGTGGAGGATGCTGCGAATGAAACGGTGGTCATTGAAGAGATTCTTCCGCGTACGAATTACATCATCCGGAAATCGGTTCATAAAACAGCGCAAGGTCAATTAATGGCGGCGAATGTGGATCAAGCGATTTTTGTCATGACCTTGAAATCCCCCAAAACATCCTTGGGATTTTTAGATCGTTTTTTGGTAACAGCCGAGGCTTTTCGTATTCCCGTTCAAATTGTATTCAATAAAATGGATTTGCTTTCAGAGGAAGAGCAAGATCAGGTATTTGAATATGCGGGATTATATCAGGAACTCGGGTATGGGATCTTATTTACGTCCATTCCCGCAAATCAGGGGGTTGAAGAGTTTAAAGCTATTTTTCAGAACAAAGTATCTTTATTGGCTGGTCATTCAGGCGTAGGGAAATCAAGTTTAATGAATTTAGTGGCTCCAGGCTTACAAATTAAGACCAAAGAGATTTCTGATTTTGCCCAAAAAGGAGTTCATACAACGACCTATTCGACCATGTGGGAAATGAACCCGGGAACTTATTTGATTGACAGTCCCGGAATTAATGAAATGGGGGTGTTCGAAATGGAAAAAGCGGAACTCGCGCATTATTTTCCTGAAATGCGGGCACTTTTAGGGGATTGTAAATTCAATAATTGCCTTCATTTATCCGAGCCGGCATGTGCCGTTCGAAAAGCCGTGGAGGAAGGCGACATCGCTACCAGCCGCTATTTAAGTTATTTGAGTATATTCGACAATGAAGACAACAGACGCTAATTTATGGGGGATTGATTTGGGCGGCACGAAAATTGAGTGTGCCGTCTTGAACGCTTCAAATCCTGCAGAGGTCCTGATTCGTGAACGGATAGATACAGAGGCAAGCCTTGGCTATACACATATTTTGAATCAAGTTAAAGAATTGGTCGACCGCGTGTCATCCCAATTGGGTTATCGCCCTTCGCGCATCGGATTTGCTACGCCTGGCGTATTAAATCCGCGTACACAAACGATGAAGAACTGTAATACGGTTTGCATGAATGGCCAGCCCATGGCTGCTGATTTAGCTTCCATTTTGCAATGTGAAGTGAAACTTGCGAATGATGCCAATTGCTTTGCGTTAGCAGAAACCTTGCTGGGGGCTGTTCAGGATGTAAATCCAAATGCCGAAATGGTTTTTGGTATTATTATGGGTACCGGCGTCGGTGGTGGTTTAGTTGCCCATGGAAAAGTTGTGAGTGGACTACATGGTATCGGTGGCGAGTGGGGGCACAACATATTGGAGGAGAATGGTCTTGACTGCTATTGCGGAAAGTCGGGGTGTGTAGAGCACGTCATATCTGGACCTGCCTTGGAACAGTTTTATTTCAATCAAACGGGTGAAGCTAGACGAATGCCTGAAATCATGCAGCGTTATGAGGCAAAATCAGACCCTGCTGCGGAAGCCACGGTAGAAAGGATGCTTGAAAATTTTGGTCGGGCAGTTTCTACCTTAATCAATGTGATCGATCCCGATGTCATTGTTATCGGAGGGGGGGTAGGAAATATTGATCTACTTTATTCGGAAGGGTATAACCGTATTCGAAAATACATCTTTAATTCTGGCGAGGTATTAACGCCGATCCTTAAGCCCAAATTAGGCGATAGTGCTGGTGTTTTTGGTGCGGCGATGCTCTTCGCCTAAACTTTTAAGAACCACTTCTTGCGGTAAAATACGTAGCATATCGACCAACACACCAATACAAAACTGATGGCATAAGCCAAAGAACCATTGTATTTGCCGAAAACGGGTTCGAATAAATGCCAATAAAGCCAAGAGCCCAAGTCGGTCACCCCATTCCCTTCTGGCATTTCAATTTTACCCATTTGAATGGCTAATACCTCAGAAATGGCGTAGGCCAGTATCGAATTTGTGCCAAAAACAAGGAAGAAGGTATTCGCGAAGTGCCGTTCTTTGGTTTCGATCCACCAACTTAAAAGCCCAATTAATATAAAGTCAATGCCCGCACATAATAAGACAAAAGAACTTGTCCATAGTTTTTTGTTGATGGGAAAAACCTTATTCCAAATCAAGGCAATTGCAATTAATGCAAGACCATAAACGAGTAAATTGGCTAAAGGGGATTTGTTAATCGCACGTTGTTTTTCCAGGTACATACTCGCTTGATAGCCTAATAAACACGTTGAAATGGCCGGTAGTGTACTTAATAATCCTTCTGGGTCAAAAGGTATTCCATTTCCATGATATAGATGATTGGGTCCAAATAAAAATAAATCCAATTTTAAAACCGCATTTGTACTTAATTCATAGGGCACATTCGTGTCGCCAAAAAATGCCATGATAGCCCAATAAGTGAATAGAATCCCCACATTGATGCGTGTTAGCCAAGTCGAGGGAGCACTTAACGTAATGAAGGAAACGGCGCAATAGGAGAGTGCAATACGCGGTAAGACATTCAGGAATCGCATTTTTTCAATAGAGAAGTCCGTGAATGGGAAATAAAAGATCACGTAATTGATGAAAAAAAGCATCAATGTTCGTTTGATAATCTTTGATCGAACACGTGGTGTTAGTGAATAATTAAAAGATTTAAATGAGAAGCGCATCGCAACCCCAACCATAAACAAAAAAGTAGGAAATACGAGATCCGTGGGAGTGAAACCATGCCATTGAGCATGTAACAGAGGCGCGTATGTAAAGTTGCCGTTTCCGGAGGTATTAACGAGAATCATCCCTGCTAATGTAATCCCACGCAAGATATCCAATGATAAAAACCTTGACTTCATAGATTATAGGTTTAAGAGTACAGGGATCGTTTGGCTACCTGCTTCCGATGTAAATCTAAAATAATATTTACCAGAAATGAAAGGTGGAAGGAAAATTTCGAAGGAAGTTGGAATATTTGTAAGTGTTTGTACAACAGAGCCTTGTGGAGAGATGATGTCTACTTGCAAGGCTTGCGTGTAAGGATGTTGGATGTGTAATTGCTGACCTGTAGCAAGCGGGTTCGGAAAGACCAATATTTCAGGTAGCTGATTTGGTTCTGTACTTAAAATCGGACTGATGATTTTGCTTGCACGCTCAAAATTTGGAATTCCAAAGCCGAGGTAATTGTCTGGTTTCGATGCAATTGATCCAGAAAGTCGGATCCCTTGCATGATTTCCCACGCATTTTTTGTGGGATTTGCTTGTACTAAGCCTGCTGCAAGGCCTGCCATTAAAGGTGCAGAGAAGGAAGTTCCATTGAGTGGGCTAATGGTCCCGGCAGGTAATGCTGTAATCGTTGATATGCCCATGGCGGCTACATCGGGTTTGATTCGATTATCAAAACTGGGACCTATGGAGCTAAATCCGGCACGGGTTCCCGTTCTGTCTACTGCGCCTACCGTTAAGATCGAATCGGCATCTGCCGGGGAAGAAATGTATTTCCAACTACCCGAACCCTCATTTCCCGCAGAAATCGTGCAAATAATTCCACGTCTACTTGCCCACAATGCGGCAAGCGTACTCAATGCCGTTTTCCCATTCATGTCTTGGTAACTATGGTCATAACTGGGGTTATCAAATTTTGTGTATCCCAGCGATGAACTTAGAATGTCTGTACCTAAGCTATCTGCCCATTCTGCACCGCGTAGCCAATTGGCTTCCTCGATCAATAATTCGTGTTGGCTTTCTTCCGTTTGAGCCAAAGCAAAGTTTGCCATGTATGCCGTCCCATAGAGTTTTCCAGGGACTTGTGCAGCAATGGTACTCATAACTGCAGTTCCATGTGAACCAGATTCGTAAACCGACTTTCTGGTTGGGTCAGTTGTTAGCGTTGATAAAACTCTTTTTTCTTGATATACGGCGCCCATTGCTGGAATGGTATTGGCATCCATGTAGCCATCATCCAAAAGACTTATCAGAATATTTTCGCCTTTGAAGCCCGTTTCATGCATTACATCAACACCCAGCTGTTTTATTTGTGTCGAAGACGTACCATAATCAGGTTGTGCAGTGCTGCTTAGTGTACGATTAAGGTTGTTGGAAAGTTGGCTTGGCAATGAGTCCAACGCCATGTTTTTGTAATATCCGCTTACACTTGGCAATCGCAATAAGGTATGTAGTGTTGCAAGGTCTGTTTTAATAACGGCACCATTAATCCATTTAAGTGGGTAAAGAACTTGGGCGCCTCGCATTTTTAGTTGGCTGATGTAGCTTGGATTTACAGGTAAATCTTGTTCTGAGACTTTAATTTGCATTTTGTCTCTTCTTGCTAGGGCGCGCGCACTCAGGAATGCTTGCGGCTGACTCGTTGAATATTCGCTTCCTTTTTTGTCTTTAAAAAGGATTAAATATCGGTATTGTGGACTTTGTCCCATTGTGGTATTTGCAGCGAAAATACTGAGCAAACTGCCAATGACGATATGATGGAAAAGGCTTTTCATTTGTTCGAATTTACTTATATTTAGGCTTACATTGAACAATTAGCAAGATTTTATCGTTTGAAAGGTTCAATGCCTTATTTTTATGCGCAGCTTGACACAACGTAGCTTATTAATCTTCTTGACTGCATGGCTTTTGCTGAGCAGTATCGGGGTGGCATGGTCGCAGGCTACTTGTTTATTTACGGGTATTCAAAAACTATCGTGGGCAACAGAAAAGCCTTTAAATAATAGTCGAAAATCTGAAATCAAGCGAACTCCATGTTTTCATTATAAGCATTTTCAACTTAAAAATCAGTCGGCCTTTGCATCAAAAAAGCAGGTAATTAATCACATTGCACCCGGTAAAGTTTACGTCTTTTCTGCTGCGCCCGAGCCATTGTTTGATGGGCAAGAGGCGTGTAATCTAAACTCCTCGTCGTTCTTCGTAAAATCGCAAACGGTTCGGCGCGCACATTTACAGGTTTATCGGATTTAGTCGAATAAAATGGTATCATTTTATTCACTAAACATCGATTAATCATGTTCTCAAAATATATACTTATTTTCTGCCTGCTATGTTCGCAGGCCATGGCTCAAGAAATCACCGGTCGGGTGATGAGTCTGGATGATGCTGGCAATATGGAAGACCTTCCGGGTGCTACCGTTTATTACCAACCTGATAAAAAAGGAGGGATTGTCGGGACGAATGGCATGTTTTCCATCAAGGTTCAACAATTTCCGGGTTGGCTGTACATTCGCTCCGTAGGATTTAAAGCTGATTCTGTTTGGGTTACAAAGCCACAATTCTTCCATGTGCATTTGCGTGCGCAAGATTCCGAGCTTTCTGAGGTTAAAGTCGTCGCAAGTCCGGGTGGACAGGATGTGCAATCCATTCAAAGTCGGGAAGTTTTGACGATGAAAACCCTTGCCAAGGCAGCTTGCTGTAATCTTTCCGAAAGCTTTGAAACCAATGCCAGTGTATCTGTCAATTTCTCAGATGCCGTGACGGGGGCCAAACAGATTTCGTTACTTGGGCTTTCGGGAACCTATGTGCAAACGCAAGTGGAGAATGTGCCTTCCATTCGTGGGTTGAAATCAACCTACGGTCTCAATTACATTCCGGGGACCTGGATTCGTTCGATCGATTTATCCAAAGGGCAAAGTTCCGTCGTCAATGGTTATGAATCCATGACGGGGGCGATCAACATGGAATTGGCGAAACCGGATACCTCGGAGGTTTATTTTTTAAATGCTTATGGGAATTCGCAGGGGCGTTTTGAGGTAAACCAACAAGCTGCACATAAATTCAATGGGAAACTTTCGACGGCATTGTTGACGCATTATTCCCAACAAGCCGCTCGGATCGATGGGAATGGTGATGGGTTTATGGATTTACCTTTATTTAATTTAATCAATGTGATGAACCGATGGAAGTATGCCACGGAACATTGGATGGTTCAAGCAGGGGCTAGTTATTTAAGAGAAACGCGTTTAGCGGGACAAAATGGATTCGATGAACAACAATCGAACCGCTACCAAGTATATGGATTTGGGAGTAATACCGGCCGTTTCGAGGCATTTGCTAAAATCGCACGTTTGTTTCCGACGAAGCCTTGGAAGGGTGTAGGTTTAATCCTTTCCACGAGCCAACATCAAAATGACGCTTATTTTGCTTTTAAGCAATATGCGGGTCGGGAACAGAGTATGTTTGGGAATTTGATTTATCAATCCATGATTTCCAATACGAATCATACCTGGAAGGCAGGTGCCAGTTTCTTGTATGATGCTTACCAGGAGCGATACTTGGATTCGAGTTTTGCCCGGACTGAATTAGTCCCTGGGTTTTTCGGTGAGTACACGCTCATTATTCCCAATAAATTTACGTTTGTAATAGGGAATCGCATCGATTTTCATAATCAATTAGGGACGAAATGGGTGCCTCGTATGCATGCCAAATGGGATATCGCAGCGAATTGGATTATGCGAGCGTCACTAGGGAAGGGCTGGCGACGCGTGAATCCTTTGGCAGAAAACATGGGTTTTTTGGCGAATAGCCGCTATTTGCAGGTCGGGGCTGATTTAAATCCATTAGAAGAAGCCTGGAATTATGGTGTTAGTTTATCCCATGATTTTACAATCGGCAATCGAAAGGCGAATCTTGTGTTCGATTACTTCCAAACGGATTTTACCCATCAATGGATGGTGGATATGGAGACTGCTCATGCCATTCGGATGTATTCGAGTCCAGGAGTTTCCTATGCCAAAAGTGCGCAAATCGAATTTAATTATAGTCCGCTGCCACGTTTAGAATGGAAAACGGCTTATCGTTTTCAGGATGTTGCCTCGGATTATTGGGGTCAAAATGGAAGTTTGAGAAGATTGACAAAACCTTTCTTAAATCGGGATCGTGTGCTTGTCAACTTGGCTTATGCCACGAAATACGATATCTGGAAGTTTGATTTGACTTGGCAATGGAGTGGAGCACGTCGGATCCCAAATGCTTATGTGCATACTGGAGATGCTCCCGAAGTGAGCGCACCCGCCTTTTCGATGGTTTATGGACAAGTAACGCGTCAATTTAAACATTGGGAAATGTATCTCGGAGTAGAAAATCTTTTTAATTTTACACAGCCTAATCCGATCATGGGCGCAGCGGATCCATTTGCACGTGGATTTGATGCCACAATGGTTTGGGGGCCCGTAGCAGGTCGCATGGTTTACACAGGATTACGTTATAAAATCAACTAATTAATCATATCATGAAAAAGTTCATCTTAGTATCCGGAATGTTTTTTGCAATGTTTGGAACATTTGCACAAACGCAAGAGTCTAAAAAGTCAAAGACAGAAGAGAAAAAGGAAGTTTATCAATGTCCAATGAAGTGCGAAGGAACTAAAACCTATACGAAAAAAGGGAAGTGTCCAGCTTGCACGATGGATTTAAAAGTGGTTAAAAAATAGGTTATACTCCCCAGGCTGAAGCCTGGGGTTAAAAAAAACAATTGAATGAAGTATATATTATTTTTTCTGTTCTTGCCTTTCGGGTTATTTGCAGGGCCTTCACAAACTGTGAAAATTAAAACGTCTGCTATTTGTGAGATGTGTAAGGAGCGCATCGAAAAGAATTTGGCATTAACAAAAGGGGTAGAAAAGGCCGATTTGAATCTCGAAGATCAATCGAACATCACCGTGGTGTATAATCCAGATAAGATTGACGTGGCGAAGATTAAATTGGTCATCGCTGAAACGGGCTACGATGCCGACGAAGTTAAAGCATTAAAAAAGAGCTTCGATAAGCTCCCTAATTGCTGTAAAAAGTAAAAAACGCCCTCATGTGATTGTGAGGGCTTTTTTTTATTTCTTCATGCTCAAAGCGATTCGTTTTCGCGCCTCATCTACTTCGGTCACGGTCACCATGACTTTTTGAGCTACTTTAACGATTTCGTTGGGGTCTTTGACGAATTTGTCGGCCAACTGGCTTACGTGGACTAATCCGTCCTGATGTACGCCAATGTCCACAAAGGCACCAAAGTTCGTGATGTTTGTTACGATACCTGGCAATTTCATGCCAATGCGTAAGTCCTTGATTTCATTCACGCCTTCTGTGAATTCAAAAGCCTCGAATTGTTCACGCGGGTCCCGACCGGGTTTTGCTAATTCAGCCAAGATGTCCGTTAGCGTAGGCATACCCACTTCAGTTGTAACATATTTCTGTAATTGGATTTGCTTGCGAAGGGATTCATTGGCCAATAAGTCGGCTACCTTACAATTCAAATCCTTCGCCATCTTTTCCACGATGTCATAGCGTTCTGGGTGAACAGCACTTGCATCTAAAGGATTTTTTGCGTGGCGAATGCGTAAGAATGCGGCGGCTTGTTCATAGGCTTTTTCGCCTAAACGTGTCACTTTTTTCAAATCAGAACGTTTGATGAAGGGACCGTTTTTGGTTCGGTAATCGATGATGTTTTGGGCCAATTGAGGGCCAAGACCCGAAACATAGGACAGGATTTGCTTGGATGCGGTATTCAGTTCGACACCTACCGAGTTTACGCAAGAGATGACTGTGTCGTCCAAAGAGGCTTGTAATTTCTTTTGGTCAACATCATGTTGGTATTGTCCCACACCAATTGATTTTGGATCAATTTTAACCAATTCGGCCAGTGGATCCATCAATCTGCGACCAATGGAAACCGCCCCACGAACGGTAATGTCTTTGTCGGGGAATTCGTCTCGAGCAGCTTCAGACGCGGAATAGATGGAAGCACCACTTTCGTTGACCATGATGATGGTTACCCCCTCAAGTTTTAAATTTCGGACAAAGGTTTCCGTTTCCCGACCGGCTGTTCCGTTGCCAATCGCGATGGCTTGCACTTTGTATTTCTTTACCCAAGCGCTGATCGTGTGAGCTGCCTCTTGTGCTTGTCCAGGACCTGTATGGGGGAATACGGCAGTATTGTCTAGGAGCGTACCTTGTTCGTCGAGGCATACCACTTTACAGCCGGTACGGAATCCTGGGTCGAGTGCGAGTACGCGTTTTTGGCCTAGGGGTGCTGCTAGAAGTAATTGGCGTATGTTTTCCGCGAAGACGCGAATCGCTTCCTCATCGGCACGTTTCTTTGCCTCTGCCCGCATTTCATTTTCCATGGCCGGCATGAGTAGGCGTTTGTAGCCATCTTGGATGGCTAATGTTACTTGTCGGGCACAGGCATTATTTCCCTTGATGAAACGACGGTCTAATTTGTCGAGCACATCTTGGTCGGGGCCTGCCAGATTCAAGTTCAATATTCCTTCATTTTCGCCTCTAAATAGGGCTAGGATTCGATGGGAAGGAGCTTGGGCTAAAGATTCTGACCAGTCGAAGTAATCTTTGTATTTGATTCCGGCATCTTGTTTGCCTTTGGCGACGGTGGATTTGACGGTGGTTTTGCGTGAAAACAGTTGGCGTGCTTCTTCGCGCGCTTCGGCCGTTTCCATCATTTCTTCGGCCAAAATATCGCGTGCTCCGGCAAGCGCTTCTTCGGTATCATCTAAGAACTCTGCAGCCAAAACTTCGGGTTCGAGCATGCGTTGTTCGAATAGTTTATTTGCCAAAGGCTGTAGTCCTTTTTCCCGTGCAGCCATGGCGCGTGTTTTGCGCTTGGGTTTGTGGGGTAGGTAGATGTCCTCGAGTTTGGCGAGGGTTTCTGCTCCGCGAACGGCTTTTTCGAGTTCGGGGCTGAGTTTATCTAATTCTTTGAGTGATTTTAGGATGGCCTCTCTGCGTTTTTCCAATTCGACAAATTGGTCGCGTAAGTCGCGTATTTGGGCAACTTGTACTTCGTCTAGGCTTCCGGTCGCTTCTTTTCTGTAGCGTGAAATAAAGGGAATTGTCGCGCCTTCGTCGAGTAGCTCGACGGTTTTGCGTACTTGGTTTTCTTGGATGCCGAGGGCGGAAGCTATTTTTGAAATCATGATTATTAGACGTTGGACGTTAGACGTTTGACGTTGGAAGGAGTCCGAAGTCAAAAAGTCCGAAGTCCGGTGGTGTAATTGTTTAAGTTTTTCCTTTGGACTAGTTCCTCCAGACTAATTGCCTCCGGACTATTTCCATTTGGACTAACGACTAGCGACTGATGACTAGCGACTGATGACTAGCGACTGATGACTAGCGACTAGCGACTGTCTACTCTACTCCGTAATCGGGAAATCACTGTGAAAATAACCTGCAAATTTCCAGATTTCTTGGATTTCAGCGCCGAGAATCGGATAGGGATCATAGGTTTTATTCGTCGAATTTAGGATCAATACTTTGCGGTCAGCTAAGTGATTAATGACTTGTTTCAATACGACGCCATCTTCGCGCGTCACGACGATGCAGATGGTACCGTCTTTGATGGCGTTCCAGTCTTCTACGTATTCCGCGAAGACAAGTGAGCCGGGTTGCAGGGGCAACATCGATTCGCCTTTAATCGGAAATACGCGGTATTTTTTATCGCGTGGTAAGAAGGGAACTTGGAAGGTAGGTAGTTCTTGGATGAACTCGACATCATCATAAGAAGCGGTGTATCCTGCTAATGCTTTGACGGGGACCATCTCGATATTCTCTTCGTTATTGGAATCCACCGTCGTAGCTAAAATACGTAGCTTCGGTTTGTTGGCCATTCCGGGAAGTCTTTTGGAAAGATCTTCCTTGAGTAATTCGTCTACTTCAACCTTGAAAAATTCAGCGATATCGATGAGATCGGCATATTTGGGTTCTGCTCTGCCGGATTCGTAGGAGCCCAACGTGGGCTTTTTGATTTTGATTAATTCAGCCAGTTTTTCTTGCGATGTTTTCTCGGACATCTTGCTGCGTAAAAAACGTAAATTCTGACTAAAAAAAGTGCTCATGCGATTTGCTTATTTAATTAAAATGAATAAAATTCGTATCCAATATTTAATCGTATACTCATCGAAGTTACGAAAGGTATTCGAAATACACAAATAGCTACCAAATTTATGCAAGAGCGCGCCATTGTGCACATGGACTTAGATTCTTTCTTTGTCTCGGTCGAGCGACTTCGAGATCCGCGTCTCGTGGGGAAACCCGTGATCGTAGGAGGCTTGTCGGACCGTGGTGTAGTAGCGGCGTGTAGTTATGAGACACGGGCTTTTGGGGTACGTTCGGCGATGCCGATGCGCATGGCCCTGAAGTTATGTCCGGATGCGATTGTGTTGCGCGGGGATTTTGAGGCATATGCACAGCATTCGGATTGGGTGACGCGGATGATTATGGACCGGGCGCCCGTGGTGGAGAAGGCGTCAATCGATGAGTTTTATTTGGATATGACGGGTATGGAGCGCTTTTTTGGTTCGTATCAATTTGCGACGGATCTGCGCCAAAAGATTCACAAGGAAACAGGTTTGCAGATTTCCTTTGGTTTATCGGTTAATAAAACGGTTTCCAAAGTGGCCACGAATCATATCAAACCGGCTGGCCAGTTCCAGGTGTTGCCGGGAGAGGAACGGGCTTTTTTGGCACCGATGACGGTTGGGAAGATTCCCATGATCGGTGCGGTGACAGCCCAAACCCTTCGAAACATGGGAATTGTCCATGTGGGTACCCTGAGTCAAATGCCACTGAAGGTCCTGGAACGGACTTTTGGTAAATCGGGTGTTATGTTGTGGGAGCGGTCTAATGGCATCGATTTACGTCCTGTCGTGCCTTATTCGGAACAAAAATCCCTTTCGAAGGAGATTACGTTTGAACAAGACACGACGGATGTGAAGTTGTTGCACCGGATCTTGGGTTCGTTGACCGAACAACTGGCCTATGACCTACGCAAACTTGGCCAATGTACCTCGTGCATCACGGTCAAATTACGCTATTCGAATTTTGATACGCATACCCGACAAATCAGTATTCCGGCATCTGCGAGCGATCATCGCTTGATTCCGGCGGTGCATGAATTGTTTGAGAAATTGTATGATCGCCGACTGTTGATTCGGCTGATTGGGGTGCGCTTTTCTAAATTATTACAAGGCCAGGAGCAGTTGAGTTTGTTTGATGATGGGGCGCGTTTGGTGCCTTTGTATGGGGCGATGGACAATCTGCGAAATCGCTACGGGGATTTCTCGGTTTTACGGGCGAGTGGACTGATGGAGCGCGGAGAGCGTCGAAATGCTTTAGTACCTAAGTCGGAATAGCCATGTACCTAAATTGTCATTCCTATTATAGCCTCCGTTATGGAACGCTTTCGCCTGAGCAGCTGGTGGAAGCGGCAGTTGCGCGTGGTATTCAGGTATTGGCCTTAACGGATATTCACCGTGCTTCTGGGGTTTTCGATTTTGTGCAGGCCTGTACGGAGGCGGGGATTAAGCCGGTGGTGGGCATGGAATTTACCAAAGGCTATGTGTGTTTGGCACGGAATCCGGCAGGTTTGGCACAGATTAATGCCTTTGCATCTCAGGTTTTATTAGCTGGCGGGGATTGGCCGGATCGTCCTCCGGAATGGGAGGATGTGTGGACGATTTTTCCGTTTAGTCGGCGGCGGAGCTTGCAAACCCTCGGCAAGAACGAGCGTTGGGGTGTTCGTGGGACCGATTTGAAGGCTTTGTGGAATGTAAAGGATTTGGGTGGGATGGTGTGGTGCCAACCGGTCACTTTCTTAAACAAGCAGGGTTTTTCGATGCACCGTTTGTTGCGGGCGATTGACCAAAATGTCTTATTGAGCAAGCTATCTCCGAAGGCGCAGGCGCAGGAGGATGAACGAATGTACACCCCCGCGGAATTGCGGGAGATTTGTCGGGATTACCCCGGATTGCTCGATGCATCTGAGCGGTTGCTGGCCGACTGCACCTTTAGCTTTGACTTTAAAATGCCGAAGAACCGACGCTTGTATGGATCGAGTCGGGAGGATGATTTGGCTTTGTTGACCAAACTCGCTTATGAGGGGTTGCGATATCGGTATCCACGATCGGACCGGGAGGCGAAGGCGCGGGTAGAGAAGGAGTTGAAGGTGATTCACGAATTGCATTTTGATGCCTATTTTCTGATTACGTGGGATATTATACGTTATGCGCGTTCGCGGGGATATTTTCATGTGGGGCGAGGTTCGGGTGCGAATTCGATTGTGGCCTATTGTTTGGGGATTACAGATGTGGATCCGGTGGCCTTGGATTTGTATTTTGAGCGATTCATTAATCCGCATCGGACAAGTCCGCCGGATTTTGATATAGACTTTTCGTGGGATGAGCGCAATGACATCATCGATTATATCTTTAAGCGTTACGGCGCGAAGCATGTGTGTCTGCTCGCTACGTATGTGACGTTTCGGGATAAGTCGATTTACCGGGAATTAGCGAAGGTATTTGGTCTTCCCAAAGCCGAGATAGACGCTTGGCTCGATCCGGCTACCGCGATGCGGGAGGTGAGTTCGGAGATTCAAACGTTGATTGTGAAGTACGGGAATTTGTTATTGGACTTCCCGAATTACCTGAGTATTCATGCGGGGGGGATTTTGATTTCGGAAGAGCCGCTGTTTGCGTATACGGCCTTAGAGCCTATGCCAAAGGGTTTTCCAATCTGTCAGTTTGATATGTATGTGGCGGAGGAGATTGGTTTTGCGAAGTTTGATATTTTGTCGCAGCGGGGTTTGGGGCATATCAAGGAGTCGGTGGATATCATTCGTGCGAATTGTGGGGTGGATGTGGATGTGCACCGGGTGCAGGATTTTATGCAGGATGAGGAGGTGCGCAAGCAGTTGATGCGACATGAGACGATGGGCTGCTTTTACATTGAGTCTCCGGCGATGCGGCAGTTATTGAAGAAGTTGGACTGCGAGGATTACTTGACTTTGGTCGCTGCTTCGTCGATCATCCGACCGGGTGTGGCGTCGTCGGGGATGATGAAGGCCTATATTGAGCGGTATCATGCGCCGGATTCGTATGAGCCCGTGCATCCCTTGATGGGGGAGCTGATGAAGGAGACTTATGGGGTGATGGTGTATCAGGAGGATGTGATTAAGGTGGCGCATTATTTTGCGGGTTTGAGTTTGGCGGAGGCGGATGTGTTGCGGCGGGGGATGTCGGGCAAACACCGTTCGCGTGCGGAATTTGAGCGGATTCGGGAGGCTTTTTTTGTGAATTGTGCGGCGAAGGGTTATGCGGAGTCGGTGGCGCGGGAGGTATGGCGTCAGATGGAGAGTTTTTCGGGTTATTCGTTTTCGAAGGCGCATTCGGCTTCGTTTGCGGTGGAGAGTTACCAAAGTTTGTATTTGAAGACCTATTATCCGCTGGAGTTTATGGTGGCGGTGATTAATAATTTTGGGGGCTTTTATCGGACGGAGTTTTATGTGCATGAGGCACGGCGCTGTGGGGCACAGGTGGAGGCACCGGAAATTAATGCGAGTGATTATTTGACTTCGATTCGCGGATCGGTGGTCTGGATGGGATGGGTACATGTGAAGGGTTTGGAGAAGCGGGTGATTCAGGATTTGTTGGAGGCGCGGAGGCAGGGAGGGCCGTTTCGGTCTTGGGAGGATTTTGTGCATCGGGTTTCTTTGGGCTTGGAGCAGGCGATTTTATTGATTCGGGTGGGGGCTTTCCGACATTTAGGTGTGGAGAAGAAGCCTTTGTTGTGGGAGGCGCATGCGCGTTTTCAAGGAAAGGCGGCACCTGTGGTAGCGATGGAGATGTTTGGAGATGAGGTGTCGGATTTGGGTGTATTGCCGGATTTGTTGCATGATCCGGCGGAGGATGCCTTTGATCAGTGGGAGATATTGGGTTTTCCTTTGTGTTCGCCGTATGATTTGGTTTCCGACTTGCCCAAAACCTTGTTGAATGCGGATTTTGCGTATGATCGCGGGGATATTTTGGGCTATTTAGTGACCTTAAAGCCGACGCGGACGAAGTCGGGCGACCGTATGTATTTCGGGTATTTTGTGGATGTGCGGGGTGAGTTTTTTGACACGGTGCACTTTCCGGCAGATTTGAAGAAGTATTCGTTTCGGGGAAATGGTGTGTACTGGATGCAGGGTGTGGTGATGGAGGAATTTGGGCATCGCAGTTTACGGGTGCAGCAATTAAGGAAGCTCGGCTGGCGGGTGGATCCGAGGAGGGAGGACTAGGGGGAGTGAAGAGTTAAGAGGGAAGAGTGAAGAGTTGAGAGGGGAAAGTGGTCAGTCACTAGTCACTAGTCGTCAGTCCGGAGGGAAATAGTCCGGAGTCCGAAGGGGGGGGGGTAGTCAGCGGTCAGAAGTCAGTGGTCAGTTGGCAGTGGTCAGTTGCTAGTCCGGAGGGAAATAGTCCTGAGTCCGAAGGGCAGTAGTCAGTGGTCAGAAGTCAGTGGTCAGTTGGCAGTTGCTAGTCCGGAGGTAGCTAGTCCGAGCGAATGTATAACCTAGCTCTTAACTCTTAACTCTTCACTCTTCACTCTTCACTCTCAAAACTTACCTCTTACTTCTCCGCCGCATGTGGAGAATCGCAATGATGTATATACATTGATTGTCTTCATCTACTTGGTAATGAATCATATAGGGGAATTGTGAAATAATACAGCAACGGATATTAGGTGCATAGCGAATGTATGTCAAATGAGGGAATTGAATGATAAGCCCAATGGATTGAGAAATCTGCTTCAAGAAATAGGTTCCTAAAAGTGCTATCTGATTGTTATACCACGAAATATTTTGGTTCATTTCAACATAAACTTGGCGTGTCGAAACGATTTTATAGATTTTCATGCTGGCTTTTAAGTCTTTGAATAATTTCTTCCCAGCTCATTTCGTAATTATCTGATTTATTACGGGTGCGGAGGCGTTCGGTGACAATGATTTTATGCCAATTCGGAATTGCGCTTGATTGAGAATCTTCGATCAATGAAAGTTCGGAATCTTGGTCTGGAAGGGGGTAACGATGTGTCTTTTGCATATGTGGTTTATTTGAAAACAAACTTAGGTGCAAAAACAAAAAAGTCTAATTCGATAAAAGACTAAAAAACTGATAAAAATAGACAGTGGTCATTCACTAGTCCGAGGGAATATATTATACTTAACTCTTCCATGCCTAATCGCCGCATTGCATGCGTCTCAAACTTTGGCAATCCTGAAAGGTTTGCCAAAGATGCTAAGGTCCAACGTCTAAGGTCCAATGTCCAATGTAACGTCTAATGCTAATCGCCGCATTGCATGCGTCTCAAACTTTGGCAATCCTGAAAGGTTTGCCAAAGAAGCTAAGGTCCAGTGTCTAACGTCTAATGCTAATTGCCGCATTGCATGCGTCTCAAACTTTGGCAATCCTGAAAGGTTTGCCAAAGAAGCTAAGGTCCAGTGTCTAACGTCTAATGCTAATCGCCGCATTGCATGCGTCTCAAACTTTGGCAATCCTACAAGGTTTGCCAAAGAGGTTAACGTCTAAAGCTAATCGCCTAATTACTTGCGTCTAATGTCTAACGTCCAACGTCTAATGTCTAATTTATGGCGCAATACGATATCTTTCCCACGCCTGCCCATTCTTCTCATACACGATCCGATCATGTAGTCTTGAAGGTCTGCCTTGCCAAAATTCGAAATAATCAGGAATCAATTCATAGCCTCCCCAGTGGGCAGGTTTGGGGATTTCCTTGCCCTCAAATTCTTTGGCTAATTCCGCATAGCGTTGTTCTAAATATTCACGGGATTCCACCCGGGAACTTTGGTCGGATACCCAGGCGCCCAATTGAGATTCTCGAGGTCTTTGGTGGAAATATTCGGTGGAAAGAACCTCCGACATCTTATGTACATGGCCCTCGATGCGTATTTGACGTTCTAATTCACCCCAGAAAAAGGTAATAGATGCTTGTGCATGATGAGCTAATTCTGCGCCTTTACGGGAATGATAATTGGTAAAAAAGGAGAAAGCCTCATCCACATGTTTTAGAAGGACAATTCGCCCTGCCGGTTTATTGTTGTGCCCCACGGTACTCAAGAACATCGCATTCGGCTCAGGAACTTTGGCATTCGAAGCCTCCTGAAACCAAATCTTAAATTGTTCGATTGGGTCTTGGTGTACCGTTGTTTCCAAAAGTTCACCTTTTTGATAATTCTCACGAAGGGCAGCTAAATTCATAATTCAGAATTTTTATTTCTTATCTTTGAGCGGGCTTTCTGCTCGTTCAAATTTAGTCAATTTCTATGAAAAAATTATTCCTTTTTGATGCCATGGCGCTGATTTATCGTGCCCATTTTGCGTTCGCTAAAACACCCAGGATTTCATCAAAAGGCTTAAATACAAGTGCCGTTTTTGGTTTTACAAACACCATTTTGGAAGTCATTCAAAAGGAAAAGCCTGATTACTTGGGCGTTGCTTTTGATACATCGGCGCCTACTTTCCGACATATCGAGTATACGCCTTACAAAGCACAGCGTGAAAAGCAACCGGAGGACATTACGATTGCGATTCCCTATGTGAAGAAATTAGTGGAGGCCTTGGATATTCCTATTTTGATCTTAGATGGCTATGAGGCTGATGACATCATCGGGACAATTGCCAAAAAGGCCGTTCGGGCAAATCCGGAAATTGAGGTGTATATGATGACGCCCGACAAGGATTATGGCCAATTAGTAGAGGAGCGCATCAAAATGTATAAGCCGGCCTTCATGGGTAAGGGGGTTGAGGTTTTGGGTCCCAAAGAGGTTTGTGCCAAATGGAACATTCAAAACGTTGACCAAGTCATTGATATGTTGGGTTTAATGGGTGATGCCGTGGATAATATCCCGGGTGTACCTGGCGTTGGAGAAAAGACTGCTCAAAAACTAATTGAAGAATACGGTTCCATGGAGAACCTCTTTAAAAATACAGATAAATTAAAAGGAAAGTTGCGTGAAAACTTGGAAAATTTCCAAGAACAGGGGATGCTTTCGCGTCATTTGGCAACGATATTATGCGAAGTTCCAATTGAATATGAAGAAGAGCGATTAATTAAAACGGAGCCTAATCGGGAGTTATTAGAACCTTTGTTGGACGAGTTAGAATTCAGAACATTGCGTCGGAGAATTTTAGGTGAGGAACCTGAACCCGTCGCTGCCAAAGCCAAAGCTAGCCCGAAGGTGGCTGCTAATCAAATGGATATGTTTGGTTCACCCGTTGCCGCGCCGGCTGATTTCATGATGTCCGATGAGGCGGAAGAAGCTGTATCTCATTTTAATAATTTGGCCAACACGGCGCATCAATATCATTTAGTGCAGGGTGAAGCGGCGATTAAATCCTTGATTGGATTTTTGGCTAGGCAAACAAGCTTTTGTTTTGATACCGAAACGACGAGCTTAACGGCTGTGGAGGCTGAGCTTGTTGGGATGTCATTCGCCTACCGCAAAGGGGAGGCTTTTTACGTGCCTTTCCCAGCAGATCAAGCGGAGGCGCAAGCCCAGGTTGATTTATTCAAGGAATTATTTGCGAATGAAGCCATTCAAAAAGTCGCACAAAATATCAAATATGATATGAGCGTGTTGGCTAATTATGGCGTAGAAATCAAAGGTGCCACGTATGATACCATGTTGGCTCATTACCTCATCGAACCCGAAAAACGCCATAACATGGATGCTTTGTCGATGGCGTATTTGAGCTATGAACCCTTGTCGATTGAGACGCTAATTGGTAAAAAAGGCGCTAAGCAAGGTAATATGCGTGATGTAGCCTTGGAAGATATTAAGGAATATGCGGCGGAAGATGCGGATGTAACCTTGCAATTAAAGCCTTTCTTAGATGAGCAGTTGGCGAAAAATCCCAAAGCCATCGAGTTATTAAATGAAGTAGAATTGCCATTAGCCCGGGTGCTTTCTAAAATTGAATGTGAGGGTGTTAACTTGGATGTGGCGTTTTTACAGGAAATGTCGAAGACCTTGGAGACTGATTCGCGGGAGGTCCAACAAAAAATCTTTGAGGTGGCTGGCCAGGAGTTTAATGTCGCTTCACCCAAGCAATTGGGTGAGATATTATTTGAGAAACTGAAATTAGATCCCAAGGCTAAGAAGACTAAAACCGGTCAATACCAGACGGGGGAGGAGATATTATCTAAATTAGAAGCGGAGCATGAAATTGCACGTTTGATTTTAGATTTCAGAGAATTACAGAAATTGAAGTCGACCTATGTCGATGCATTGCCCCAATTGATTTCGCCCAAAACAGGTCGTATCCATACCTCATTTATGCAGGCAGTGACGGCAACGGGCCGATTGTCTTCGAAGGACCCCAATTTACAAAACATACCGATTCGGACGCCACGTGGTCGGGAAATCCGAAAAGCTTTCATTCCTCGGGATGAGAATTTTCAGATATTATCGGCCGATTACTCACAAATCGAATTGCGAATCATGGCAGCATTTGCCCAGGATGAAGCGATGTTAAATGCCTTTAATCAGGGAATCGACGTGCATAAGGCGACCGCCGCCAAAGTTTTCAAAGTAGGTTTAGATGAGGTAACATCGGAATTACGTAGAAGAGCGAAGGCCGTCAATTTTGGTATTATTTATGGTCAGTCGGCCTTTGGACTAGCGGGTTCTTTGGGAATATCACGCACGGAAGCGAAGGAAATTATTGATCAATATTTTGTTGAGTTCCCAGGGGTAAAAGCCTTTATGGATACGACGATAACGAATGCACGCGAATTAGGCTATGTAGAAACGGTGTTAGGTCGTCGTCGCTATTTACGTGATATTTTGTCGGCCAACATGAATGAGCGGAGTTTTGCGGAGCGAAATGCGATCAATGCCCCGATACAAGGTTCCGCGGCTGACATGATCAAAGTAGCCATGATTCGGATTCAAGCGTTTATTGAACGGGAAAACTTGAAATCTCGGATGATTTTGACGGTGCATGATGAATTGGTTTTTGATGCGCATGTTTCAGAAATTGATTACCTTCGTACGCACATTGATGAAATTATGTGTCAGGCCTTGGATTTAGGCGTGAAGATTGAGACGGGCATTGGCGTTGGAATGAATTGGTTGGAAGCCCATTAATGGATAAGTTTTGAAGATATCTGTTGCACTTTGTACCTTGAATGGAGAGAAGTTTCTCCGGACACAGTTGAGTAGTTTGGTTGATCAAACCTTACCACCCGATGAGGTTATTGTGTGCGATGAAGGTTCTTCCGACCGGACCATGTTGATTCTAGAGCAATTCAAGGATCGTTTACCCTTACAAATTCATCAAAATCCCACGCGTTTAGGTACGTATCAGAATTTCCAAAAAGCGCTTACGCTGTGTACAGGAGATTATATTTTCCCGGCAGATCAAGATGATTTTTGGGATCCACAGAAAATTGAACGTATTGCGACCTATTTTAATCACCATGAAGATGCGGAAGTCGTTTTTACGGATGCTGTTTTGGTGGATGAATTTGGCCAAATTTCAGGAAAACGCTTGTGGTCTACCTTCCGTTTTCGGGAAGAGCAGCAGCGCGATTGGAAAATGGGCAAATCGGTCGATATCTTGTTGGACGGTAACCGAGTTACCGGATGTACCATGGGTGTTCGTAAGCGTTTTTTAGATCGCGTGACGCCTTTCCCTACCAACCTTCCTAGTTATTTCTTACATGATGCCTGGATAGGTTTATCGGCAGCGCTTGAAAATAAGATTGATTTTATTCCCGCTACCTATGTGCAATACCGTTTGCATTCAGAGCAGCAAGTGGGAGTGAAAGGAAACCAAGGAACGCCACCATCCCTTTGGGAGCGGATTCAACGCCCGCATGAGGATAAGGTAGGACCTTATCGGAAGAAATTGGAATTTCTGGTTGAGCTTCGCAAAGCGGTTTCTGCCAAATTTCCGAATCAACGATTTGAGCCTTTGGATACGCGCATTGATTATTGGGATCGTCGGGCCAACTTACCCGAAGCGCGCTGGAAACGTTTGAAGAAAACGATTCAAAATCTAATTTTGGGGAATTATCATCGCTATAAGGACATTGATGCGCCTGCGGAGACGCCGTATTTAATGTTTCTAGGTGATTTGATCGAGTAAAACAATTGCACAGATTTTTCGTTTAATCTGAAACGAAATCTTATGAAATCATTTTCTTATTTCTTGTTTGTTATGGCACTTGCGTTTCAAGCATGCAGCCAAGCACCTAAATCAACACCATCGATGGATCAATTACCAACTTCTGAAGCAGAATGGAAGGCTAAATTAAGTGAGGAGGAATTTTACATTTTGCGCCAAAAAGGTACTGAGCGCCCTTATACGGGTAAGTTTTTGATGCATGTGGATAAGGGTTACTACACATGCAAGGGCTGTGGAACGCGCTTGTTTAAATCGGATTCCAAATTTGACTCGCATTGCGGTTGGCCTTCATTCGACAAAGAAATCAAAGCAGGTGTCATCAAAGAAACCGCGGATTTGACCTTGGGCATGCGCCGGGTGGAAATCACCTGTGCCAAATGTGGAGGCCACTTAGGTCACGTGTTTGATGATGGTCCCACGGAAACAGGCTTACGTTATTGCGTAAACTCGGTTTCTTTAGGGTTTGAGAAGGATAAATAAAGGTAGTAGGCGCGAGGTTTCGCGTCTCTACAAATGAGTAATCGAATTATGTCGCACGTACTGATTTCGTATCTTAAGAAAATTTCAGGGCTAAGTCCTGAGTCCGAGGAGGCCTTAATTTCTCTTATCGAATCGCAATCTATTCCTAAAAATCAGGATTTACAGCATATAGGTCAAACCTGTAAAACACTCTATTTCTTGAAATCAGGCCTCGCGCGTATCTATTATTTTCATGATGGGAACGATGTTACAGAAGGTTTTTATGAGCCATTTTGTTTGATTGCACGGGCTGAAAGTCTTTTTGGTGGCTTGCCGAGTAAAAAAGCGATTCAGGTGTTGGAGGATTCGGAGGTTTGGTCGATATCCACGCAGGATTTATTTGCTTTATATGATGCCCACCGGGATATTGAGCGATTGTTTATGCGCTTGTTTGAGCGTGCTTATGTGCAAACCATTCAGCGCATCGAGAATTTGCAATTTCATACGGCGGAAGAACGTTACCGACTTTTGGCTCATGAACAATCTGAAGTATTACGTCGGGCACCTTTGAAATTTATTGCATCCTATTTAGGTATCACGCAAGTAAGTTTGAGTCGCATTCGCGCGAAGAGAGATTAATTTAACATTTGATAAGTGGAATTGCTTTGCATTTAGGCTTCTTTGCAGGAATAAATGTAAAGTATGGGAACGCAATTAGGTTTACGCGCGAACTGGAAGCAGTTTAGTTTATTGGTCTTCATTAATGCCTTGGTAGGAGGGATGATTGGGTTGGAGCGCTCCATTTTACCTAGTTTAGCCTCGGAATCTTTTGGCATGGAGTCACATGCTGTCATGTTTTCTTTCATTGTCGTTTTCGGAATTACGAAATCCATAGCAAACTATTATGCGGGGCATTTTGCCAATCAAATCGGTCGGAAAAATTTATTAATTCTCGGTTGGTTTATTGCCATCCCCATTCCCTTTATTTTGATGTGGGCACCCAACTGGAATTGGATTGTTGCGGCCAATATTTTGTTGGGTATCAATCAAGGCTTAGCTTGGTCGAGTACGGTAACGATGAAGATTGACTTGGTAGGCGATCGAAATCGGGGTTTAGCCATGGGAATTAATGAGTTTGCGGGCTATCTTTCCGTGGGATTGGTTGCTTTTTTAACGGCTTGGATTGCTCAGCATTATGGAATTCGTCCGTATCCTTTTTATTTAGGGATTGCTTTTGTAAGCTTGGGAATGTTGTTGTCGGTATTTTTTGTGCAAGATACGCGCGGGCACGTTTCTGCTGCGGCAGTTCAGAGTACGGTGCCCCGATTAACATCTATTTTTTGGGATACGACATGGCGTCATCCAAATCTAGGAGCGGTCACCCAAGCGGGATTAATTAATAATTTGAACGATGGGATGATTTGGGGACTTTTCCCTATTTTATTATTGGCCAAAGGCTTTGCATTAGCTGAAATCGGAATCCTTGTTGCTTTATACCCGATGGTGTGGGGACTGGCGCAATTGGGGACAGGGAAGTTATCCGATTTGATTTGTCAAAAGGATTTATTGATTTTGGGTATGCTCTTTCAGGGCATAGCGCTTTTTGGATTAATTGTTGCACAAAAATTTTGGCATTTTGCTAGTCTATCGGTGCTTTTGGGTTTAGGTACTGCCATGGTTTATCCTACCTTCATGGCTTCAGTGGCGCAAAATACGCATCCCGAGGATCGGGCAGAAAGCTTAGGGGTGTTTCGTTTGTGGCGAGATTTAGGTTACGCGATAGGAGCCTTCATGACGGGGATATTGATGGCCTATTTCCCTGTCTGGGTGAGTATTGCTTCGATAGGTACCTTAACGATTATATCAGCGGGGGTAATTAAGATTCGGATGAGGTGTTAGTTAGACGTTGGACTTTAGACATTAGTCGTTTGTGCTAAGGTCGTAATCCTATTAAGGTTCAATTTCTATCGCCTAACGTCTAAAGTCCAAAGCCCAACGTCTAAAGTCCAACGTCTAAAGTCTAATCGATGCTTCGCATCTCAAACTTTGGCAATCCTGATAGGTTTGCCAAAGAGTCTAACGTCTAACGTCAAACGTCTAAAGTCCAACGTCTAATTACAATAATATCTGCGTCCACTTTTCAGTCATCGCTTTGGCTTCCCCCATCCCAGTTTGCTTATTAGCCAATTTGCCATTGATGTAGAATTCTAAATAGGGGATGGATTCAATTTGTTTGGCTTTCGCGAGTTCTTGGTTGGCGTCTACGTCAATTTTGATTAACTCAACTTTCCCATTTTGAGCTTTTACCCAAGCTTCTAATACAGGACTTAATTGTTTGCAAGGACCACACCATGTCGCATTGTAGTCGACAATCACTAATTTTTTGCCTTGTAATTGTTTATCAAAGTCGGCGAGGGTCATACCTGAAGAGGGGGCTGAAACGCCTTCACTTGTACTGATCGGTAGATTGGCCGACTGCCACGCAAGCATTCCTCCTGATAAATTGACGATTGATTTAAATCCCATTTCTTGTAGCTGTGTAGCCGCAGCACTTGATCGACCACCGGATAGGCAATAGACATAAACGACTTTCGATTTATCTAATTTTGCAGCAGCTTCTTGAAATAAATTGCTTGAAATGTCAGCAAGTACCGCGCCTTTGATATGTCCATGGGCATATTCATCGCTCGTACGGACATCCAGAATTTGACCAGGTTCGGCTGATTTTAGCGTGGTTTGGAATTCAGACGCAGTCAAATTTTGCAATCCTTCTTGTTTGGTACATCCAAGTAACGAGAGCGCGATGAACAATGTGGCGAAAATAATTTTTAACTTTTTCATATGTATTTGAAAATTTGAATTTTTAAGAAGTTGGCTGACGGATAGTGGACTGATCACTGATCACTGTCAACTGATCGCTGTCAACTATTTATGCTGTTTGATAATTCCTTCCAGTGTACTTGCTGGAACTACACCGGATTGGCGCCAAACAGATTTTCCATCCTTGAAAAGGATTAAGGTAGGAACTGACCGTATTTGGAATTTTTCAGCCAATGATCTGTTCTTGTCTACATCGATTTTAATGATTTTGGCAGCCGCTCCCACTTTCGATTTTACTTGTTCCAAAATGGGTTTCAATTGCTTGCATGGACCACACCACTCGGCTGAGAAGTCGACCAACACCGGTTCAGGTGATTTTAATAATTCTGCGAATTTGCTCATAGGTTAAAGTCGCTAGTCACTAGTCGCTAGTCACTGGCATTTAAATGTTCTAAGTTTTCCAAAGTCCGGAGTGAAATAGTCCGAAGTCCGGACGGGTTTCTTTGTCCTGGTCAGTTTTCTAAAGTCGCTAGTCACTAGTCGCTAGTCGCTAGTCGCTAGTCGCTAGTTTAAATAATTCGGCAAATTAATTCATTTCTATCTACCACTTAACTCTAAACTCTTCACTCTTCACTCTTAACTCTTAACTCTTCACTCTTAACTCTTATCTCTTATCTCTTAATTGAATTCCAAGGTCCGCCATTGTACACCTGCGTAAATCCTGCAGCTTGTAATTGTCGGCGAGCCATACCACTTCTACTTCCAGAACGGCAGCAAGTTATAATAACCTCATCTTTCTTCAATTTGTTCATTTGGCTACCCAAAGTTTGCAAAGGTAAGTTGATCGACCCTTTAACATGGCCATCTTTGTATTCTGCCGGTGTGCGAACATCGACAATTTTGGCCCCGTTTTCAATAAGTGCTTGAATATCCACGGATGGTCCAAAGCCCAATAAGTTTTTAATGAATTGTAGCATGTGTTTGTTTTTTTATCATTCAAAGATACTTGGCTCATTCTGTCTAAAACGTGATAATTGTCTCTTGGGTTTTATTTTGATTTTATCCCCTTGAACTGAATGACTTCCGCCAATCCTTGATGCAATGGCCCCTCATTCAGCGTACGTTGAATTTCTTGATTCACCTGAATGGCCAATGATTTAAAATCGGAGGCCAACAGCGTTGGATCAAATAACCATTCAATATTTTTTGGCCCGCCGGATGTGTAAGCTAGTTGGCGTTTGTTGAATCCTTCGATCAACAAAGTCGCCCCTGGCTTAAGCCAGTTGATAAATTGGGCATGTACTTTCGTGCGTACATCAGGCGGTGTATGAAAATAGGTTGACATAATCAGGTCAAATGATTCAAATGGAAATTCCACTTGCAAGGCATCCGCGCATACATAATGCAATTGAACCTGCTGGTCACGAGCTAACTTCATGGCTTTGGATTTACCCTGCTCACTGAGGTCAAAGGCATAAACCTCCCAACCAAGTTTGGCGGCATATACGGCATCTCGGCCTTCTCCCGCGGCAGAAATTAATATGCGTCCTACGGGAAATTGGGCAATTTGTTCGGCGAAAAAGTCATTTGGATTGATTCCATATTGATATTCTTTTGATTGATATCGTTCATCCCACATTGCTTTCATTCGGGTAATTGGTTAGTTTCGTAAAAAAAATATAACATATGAAAAAGACTATTTTATCTTTCCTTGTTTTCATTTCTGCTGTTTTTGCTGTTCAAGCCCAACAGCCTATACACAAAGTGGTTATTCAATTAAATACCTCAGATACCCTTGTTTGGCATGGTGCACTGAAAAATATATCCAATCTGCAAACCGCTTTAGGTACGAATACGCAAATTGAATTAGTGGCCCATGGTTCAGGAATTAGTATCCTTATTGACGGCAAAACAACTCAAAAAGCCAAAATTGCTGAATTAGCAGCCTCGGGTGTATTATTTAAAGCTTGTGAAAATACGATTCGTGAACGTAAAATCGATCGCGCCTCCATCTTATCCCAAGCGGGTACTGTTCCTTCAGGCGTCGCAGAAGTTGTGCTTAAACAAGAGGCCGGCTGGGCTTACCTAAAATACTAAGGCAATTTAGCGTGCTTTCAATTAAAAGCCTGTGATGAAAGTCACAAGCTTTTGTTATTCCAAGGCAAAAATTTGGGTGGATTTTTTTCGATTAGCTGAGGATTTTGGGTATTCAAAGTGCGATCATTTAATACACATTCATAAGCAATCACATATTTTTTAGCCATGCTCTGCGCATCAAAAACGTCTCTTGCATAGGCATGACATGCTTCTTTGCTAAAATCAGATGCATGTTGGATTGCCTCTGTTAACGCTGTTTGTTGGTCACTTAAAACACCAAATTCAGGTTTAACTAATTCGGGTAAAGAGCCATAGGGTGTCGCAAAAATGGGACATCCAAAATAGAGGCTTTCCGTGATGGCTAATCCGAAGGGTTCGTGCCAACGGACCGGAAAGATTAATCCTTTTGATTGACCGAGTAAATCAAGTTTTTGTTGGCCACCCACCGTTCCATAAAACTGAATTCGGGGGCTCCAGGTCATTCGGAAGCCCATTTTGAGATTGAGTCGTGTGCCGCCTAGGACCGCTAATTGTTCGTTTGGACTTTGTAGGGTCGTATCAATGGCCCCTTGTACATTTTTTACGCGCCAGGCAGCCTTGCCTAAGAAATGAAAATGATTCCGAGATTGTGCCAAATTGGGTTTTCCATAGTCACTCCAATCTAATCCATTGTGAATAAACGATTCGGAACCATAGCGGTTCGCATGGTTTTTGGATACAAAAATTGAATTGATGTTTAGGATTGTTTCAGCAGGCACATTCCCATGTACGGTCACAACATAAGGCTTTATCATTGTTTCTGAAGGTGTATGATTCAGATGAACCACATCGACAGAAGCTGGAATTTGTGCATTTAACGACACGAGCGGATTCCAAATGATCACCGATGCAAAAGGGCAGTAGGAGCCTTGGGGTACTAAAAAGGTGACTTGGTGCCCGAGATCCCGCAAGGATTTCGCTAAGCCCCAAATCACCCGTTCAGTTCCTCCATAACCAGCGACTGGAATTTTCTGATCATGGACGATTAAAATGTGCATTTTTTGTGTGATTTGACAAACAAAAATACACAATTTTCCTACATTTTACCTGGCAGAATTTGATTCCAGTAAAGGTATGGAAGTAGGTGTTTTTTCATTTGGTACATGGACCAGCGTTCCTTGGATTGATCAAATGGGAATGTTTCCGTCGGTATATTGTTGTAATCAAATTCTGCTAATACCAATTTATTGTAGCCTGTAATGATGGGACAAGATGAATAGCCATCATACGAAGCCGACATGGGTTTACCCTTCATCACATCGAGTAAATTATTAACCAGCACAGGTGCTTGTTTGCGTATCGCAGCTCCTGTACGCGATACGGGTAAATTTGCAGCGTCTCCACACCCAAAAATGTTTTTGTATCGCAAGTGTTGTAGGGTGTGTTTTTCTACATCGATCCAGCCAGCGGCATTTGCGAGCGGACTTGATTTAATGAAATCAGGTGCGGATTGTGGCGGAGTCACATGAATCATGTCAAAAGCGACCTCATACACTTGATCCTTATTGGATTCACCTATCCCCACAAATGTAGCGATTTTAGCTGGCCCATCAATTTCACTGAGTTTAACAAAAAACTGCGTGTTAATACCATAGCGGGCTATCACGTCTTTCAGTGTATTTTCATATTTTTCCACACCAAAAACCCGGGTTCCTCCACTCCAAAACTCAACTTGTGATTTAATGTTGTTTTGACGAAAGTAATCAGCTGCCAAATACATGATTTTTTGAGGAGCTCCTCCACATTTGATTGGGGTATGTGGATTTGTAAAAATCGCTTTGCCTCCTTTTGTCTGCTGGATGCATTCCCATGTATATGGGGCCGTCTCAAAACTGTAGTTGGAGCACACCCCATGTTTACCAAGGTTCTCTTTCAATCCTTTGATTTCACCCCAGTTGAGTTGAATTCCGGGTACTGTAATCAAATAATCATAGTGTAATTCCGAACCATCCGCAAGAGTTACTTTGTTTTCGTCGGGTAAAAATCCTTGAACCATTTGTTGGATCCAGTTGGCCCCCGCAGGAATAACAGATGCCTCATCTCGTTCGGTGTCTTTGATGTTAAATTCACCGCCACCCACGAGCGTCCAGGCGGGTTGGTAGTAATGTTTTTTGGCTCCATCAATGATGGCGATGTCCAAGGTGGAATCTTTGCGGAGGAGTTGGGAGGCAATGGAAATGCCGGCATTCCCTCCGCCAACAATCACGATTTGGTGATGATTTTTCATGGTTAACGTGTTTAATGATAACGCTATATTCAGCATAAAATATTGTTCTATTCGTGATAATAGTCACTTTTGGGTTTCGTGTGAAATGTCACGCTCGTTTGGGGCCATCAGGTTTACATTTGATAAATTTTAAAACCGATATATCATGAAAAATGTAGTCTTTTTGCTTGGGGTATTGTTGTTAAGTGGTTGTGAAAAAGGTGGCCCCTTGAACACGGATCAAGGGAATTTAACACAAAGTTTAGCGGCCATTCAAAGTTCCGTAACGAATTTGCCGCTTGAATCCTTGGATTCAGCTGAGCGAGAGCGGATTTTATTTATTCGCGAAGAAGAGAAATTGGCCTATGATGTATACCAAACGCTGTTTGATCGATACGGTGTTAAAATTTTTCAAAATATCCCCAACAGTGAATTGAGTCACATGGAGGCAATGCTAAGTATTATTAAAAAATATCAATTAATTGATCCAATGGATACCCATCCGCGTGGTGTTTTTACGGATCCCGTGCTTCAATCCTTGTACAATGCCCTGGTTAGTCAAGGTCAAGTAAGTCTTTTAGCGGCTTATCAGGTAGGTGCAAAAATTGAAGAATTAGATATTTATGATTTGAATAAATCGATTGCTGTAACTAATAATCAGGATGTGAAATTGGTGTATGATTTCTTGAATAAGGGGAGTCGGAACCACTTGAGGTCTTTTTACAAAAAATTATCGAATGCGGGAGGAACGTATGTTCCTGTATACATTTCGTTAGCGGAATTTACTGCGATAGTAACTACGCCTACAGAAAAAATGTAATTAATTACTTGCAAAGTGACAAAAGTCACACGTATTCTACTATTTTATTTAGTCATTTGTTTCTTTACCAATTCGCTCGTCTCATCCCATGAACCATCAGACCCAGCCGCATAGCCTCTTGCAAATGTTCCTATATACCTTGCTAATCGCATTAATAGCATTATTGGGGTATTTAAGTTTTTCGCACATTCGTTCAACTGATGGAATGGTTGATTCGACTCAAGCGTATGTAGAACCTGATTCAAATTTCACCCATCTATGGACGGCTCCATCGGATTGGAGGTTGATGTATCTAAAGTCGGAGGAGAAAGCTTTGGTGGAATATGGTCGGGAGTTAATTGCCCATACATCTGAATATTTAGGGCCAAAAGGGTCCGTGAAGGCTATTTCCAATGGCATGAATTGTCAAAATTGCCATTTAAATGCTGGGACTCAACCCTGGGGGAATAATTATTTCGCCGTGCAATCCACCTATCCGAAATTCAGAGCTCGTTCAGGAGCGATAGAAGATCAAGTTAAACGGGTCAATGATTGTTTTGAACGTAGCTTAAATGGCCAGGCCTTAGCGGCTGAAAGCAAGGAGATGCGGGCTATTTTGGCCTATATTAAGTGGTTAGGGTCAGATGTAGCGAAAGGTGTAGCACCCAAAGGTTCAGGCATTTTTAAATTGAAAGGTTTGAAACGTGCCATTGATCCAATCAAAGGAGCTGAAGTGTATGCTGCCAAATGTCAGTCCTGTCATCAAGCAGATGGGGGTGGTGTGATGGCTGATAATGGGAAGTCGTATACCTATCCTCCGCTTTGGGGACCCCATAGTTACAATCATGGGGCAGGGCTATACCGGATGTCCAATTTTGCGGGGTATGTCAAATACAATATGCCATTAGGGGCAAATTACGAGAAACCACAATTGACAGATGAGGAAGCTTGGGATTTAGCTGCTTATGTGAACACGATGCCGCGTCCTGCTAAAGATTTGAGTCAAGACTGGCCTGATATTGCAGGCAAGCCTTTTGATCATCCTTTTGGGCCTTATGCAGACCCATTTACGGAAGATCAACATAAATATGGGCCATATAAGCCGATTAAAGAATGGATTGCCAAACACAAGAAGTCTAAAAAATAAACCGAATGAACTCGAGAAGAAAATTTTTACAAGGTGGTATTCTGACCAGCGTAGCGGCTTTATCGCCCCTTGCCTCGCAAGCCAAGACTTCTACAAAGAATACTTTGTCAACGAAGTCAATCGCCGGGTCTGGTCAAATTACGATTTTACAAACGACCGATGTGCATTGCCAACTGCATGCACACGATGAATTGTTTTGGGAAAATAATGAGTTGACTTTTCGTAAAGCGGGAGGTTATCCACATATGGCTACGGCCTTAAAGAAATTAAAAGAGAAGAATCCGGAAAACACAATCACTTTAGATACAGGTGATATGTTCCAAGGAAGTATGCTTTCTGTTAAAACAACAGGTCAAGCGTTCGTTCCCTTGTTAAATGCGATGGATTATGACCTTTATTTACCGGGTAACTGGGAGGTAGTCTATTACAAAAAGAACATGCAAAAATTGATGGGAGGTTTACTTGCTCCTAAAATTTGTGCCAATATGTACCATGATTTAGGAGATGGAAAGAAAGGAGAACTGATTTTTCAACCTTACCAAATCATGCATCGTTTGGGAGTTAAAATTGGGTTTTTAGGATATACTGACCCATTAGTTCCCTTGCGTCAGTCCCCTTTGTATTCAAAAGGAATTGTCTATACCAAACCGGAAGATAATTTAAAGGAATATGTGACCTTATTGCGTGAACAGGAACAATGTGATTTCGTGATCATCTTGTCTCACTTAGGCTTATCTCAACAAATTGCCTTAGGAAATCACCCGGATTGCCAAGGGGTAGACTATATTTTTGGTGCTGATACGCATGAAAGGGTTCGTAAACCTATTCAGGCAGAATACACGAAGATTGTGGAGCCCGGTGCCTTTGGGTCATTTATTGGTAAACTTGATATTCAAGTGAAGGATGGGAAAGTACTAGGGTCCACATATGAGTTAGTGGAGGTTGATCCAATCAAATATCCAGCTGATGCGGAGATAAAAACCTTAGTTCAGGATTTAGAAAAGCCTTATAAGGAGGAAATCAATAAAGTACTCGGCTATAGCACGGTTCCGCTTTACCGCAACTTTGTGGTAGAGAATACCATTGATACAATGATTGTAGATGCACTAAAATGGAAGGTGAATGCAGATGTTGTATTATCGAATGGATTTCGTTTTTGTCCGCCGCGCGTACCCGGAAAAGATGGCAAAGTAGCCATTACGGAAGGGTATTTATATGATATGTTACCCGTAGATAGTACCATTCGTACGGCGAAAGCTTCAGGCCAACAAATTCTAGATTGGTTAGAAAAAGAGATGCAGAATGTATTTGCACAGGATGCATCAAAGCGTTTTGGCGGTTGGTTAATTCGCTTCAAAGGTATGCAAGTGGAATTCAAAGCATTTGAGCGTGTAGGTCATCGTGTCCAAATGGTAACGATTGCTGGTGCTGAATTAGATAAAAATAGACTTTATACCTTATGTGCATGTGAACGTGATGGGGATCCCGAGGATATGTTGTGCCGCATGAAAGGGGTAAAGGAGGCTACGAATACAGCCTACACCTTGCACTCAATGATGAAGGAGTATTTAGTTAAATTCTCTCCTGTAACACCTATTTTACGCCACGATGCAAAGATTTTGGATGGTCCTCAGGATTTGTTGAGTCAAGTGACGGGGGTGGATTATTCCTTTAGGTAGACTCTGAAAATTAGAGGTAAGAGGTAAGAAGTAAGAACGAAGAGGTAAGAGGTAAGGATTTCATAATAAAAGCTAGTCGCAGTAAACCTGGGCTAGCTTTTTTGGGGCTTGATATAAAAAAAACCAGCAGAATATTATTTCAGCTGGTTTTTAAAAACGTATACCTCTTCGTTCTTACCTCTTACCTCTAATGCGGCAACTGGTCTCTAAACTTACCATATACCCACGTTCCTGCCGTAGCGCTCAGAATAACCACTAAGATTACGATAGCGCCTGAGCCAACTTGTGCGAAAAGAGGACCTGGGCATGCGCCTGTCATAGCCCAGCCGAGGCCGAAAATCAAACCACCATAAATTTGGCCTTTGTTGAACTTCTTATCTGTGAATGTGATGTCCTCGCCGTGAATCGTTTTGATCTTCAATTTTTTGATTAAAAATACGGAGATAGCTCCTACAACTACCGCTGTACCGATCACACCGTACATGTGAAAGCTTTGCAGACGGAACATTTCTTGAATTCTGAACCAAGAGATAATTTCAGCTTTGATAAATACGATACCAAAAATTACGCCTACTAAACTATATTTCAAGTTGTAGTACCATGGGTGATTTAATTCAGATTCATTGACACACATGGTGTCCAAAGAACGCACTTCGAAATCAGTTGGATTTGCGTGTTGATTAGTCTTGTTTTCCATGTTTATTATAAATTTAAAATGAATGGAATGATGAAATTTGCCATGATAAATCCACCGATCATGAAACAGATGGTAGCTACCAAAGATGGCCATTGTAAGTCGGAAAGTCCCATGATTGCGTGACCTGATGTACAGCCGCCCGCATAACGTGCTCCAAATCCTACTAAGAATCCTCCACCGATCATCATGACTAAGCCACGCGTTGTGAACAAGGTTTCAAAAGAGAATAATTGTACGGGAACCATGCCTGAGAAATCTGTAATGCCATAACTAGCTAATTCCTTGGCTAAATCGGGATGGACGATAACAGCATCCCCCGAACCTAAATAGATTGTAGAGATAATGCCACCCACCAGAATTCCGCCTACAAAAAAGAAATTCCAAGACTCTTTTTTCCAATCATATTTGAAAAAGGGAATATTGCTGGGTAGGCAAGCTGCACACGCATGGCGTAAGTTAGCTGAAATACCAAAATGTTTGTTCCCCAAAATTAATAGGGCAGGGACGATAAGTCCGATAATTATTCCTGCCGTATACCAAGGCCAGGGTTGGGTGATTGTTTCCATCATTGTAAGTTAAAATTTAGTTTTTAAGTCGTTAGTCGCTAGTTGCTAGTTGCTAGTTGCTAGTCGCTAGTCGTTAGTCGCTAGTTGCTAGTTGCTAGTTGCTAGTTGCTAGTTGCTAGTTTAAATAATTCGGCAAATTAATTCATTTCTATAAAATCTCTTCACTCTTACCTCTTCACTCTTACCTCTTATCTCTTCACCCTCGCTTTGGCAATCGTTCCAATCATCAAGTAACCTAGCACGGCAAAATAAATAATGCTGTTCAGGGGTTTGCTTGTGATCGGACAGGTGCCTGTCGAACAGCCAATATCTCTCCAGTAGAAATATCCAGCGATGCCGCCAAATAGGCTACCTAAGATTTGCCAAAAATTAGTTTGAATGAACTTCTTCATATTCAATTTCCGCTGTTTTTTTTGGGTTTGATTTTGACATAGGTACAGCACAACCTTGAGCGCCACAGCCTGCATTTAAGATTGCCATGCCCACTAATACAAGTCCTAGTAATCCCATAAGGGTATCTTGGCCCCGGTATGCTTCAATCAAGGCATATCCACCGATAACCAGGCGGATGATGCGCATTACATTCCAATTTTGAGTTAAGTTAGCAAACATAGCAGATAGGGATTAAAAGCCCAGGCAAAGCCTGGGCTACAAATTTTGTCATTAATCTTGATAAACAAGCATTTCATGCAGTCCACCACCGTTGTAAACCTCCGAAAGTCCTGCTTGTTTCAGTAAATTCATGGCCATGCCTGAACGATTTCCGCTTCGGCAATAGACAACAATGGGTCCTTTCATCGATTTAAATTCATCTAAGCGTAAAGGAATTATGCCTAAAGGTATATTGATTGCTCCATCAAAATGTCCCATCGCAAACTCATTTGTTTCGCGGACGTCAACAACCGTAGTTGCCGGGTTAGCTAATAAATCTTCCATGATTACAATAGTGTTGAAGGACATACATATTCAGAAACTTTGAATTTCTCCGATTCTTTGATGGCTTTAAATCCACCCTTGATGTCGATTAAGTTATCATACCCACGAGCTCTCAACGTCGAGTTGAAAATCATTGAACGGTAACCACTAGCACAGTGAATGAAGTAGGTTTTGTTCTTGTTGATTTTCAACATGCTGTCATTGATGAAATCCAATGGTGCATTTTCAACATCGATGACATGCTCAGATAAATATTCAGAGTTTTTGCGAACATCTAAAATTTCTCCCTCTCCAGCTTGAACACGCTTCAATAATTCATCCGTATCTATGGACTCGATGTGATCAACTTCTTTACCTGAAGCTTTCCAAGTGGCAAATCCACCCTTCAAATAACCTATCGTGAAATCATACCCCACACGTGCTAAACGCGTGATTACTTCTTCTTCGCGGCCTTCATCGGTCACCAATAAGATTTCTTGTTTGATGTCGGGAATCATCGCACCAACCCAGGGAGCAAACGATCCATCGATTCCGATGTTAATTGAATTAGGTACAAATCCTGCTGCAAATGTTTGTGGATCACGTGTATCTAAGATTAACGCACTCGTTTCATTTGCTGCCGCTTCGAATCCTTCTGGACTTAAGGCATGCTGTCCACGCTCCAATACTTTGTCAATGGAATCATAGCCTTGAATATTCATTAAAACGTTCAATGGGAAGTAAGCGGGAGGAGCAACCAAGCCTGTTAATACCTCTTTGGTAAATGCTTCTTTTGTTAAAGCAGGGTTTAATGCATAATTCGTTTTCTTTTGGTTACCCAATGTATCAGTTGTCTCTTTGCTCATGTTTTTACCACATGCTGATCCCGCTCCATGTGCAGGATACACGATAATATCATCTGCCAAAGGCATGATTTTGTTACGCAAAGATTCAAATAGATGACCCGCTAAAATTTCTTCTGTCAAATCAGCCTTTACTTTTTGGGCTAAATCAGGACGACCTACGTCACCGATAAACAACGTATCTCCAGAGAATAAACTCGTTTCTTTTCCGTTTTCGTCAATCAAAAGAAAACAAGTAGATTCCATCGTGTGACCCGGTGTGTGAATGACACGGATCGTCGCGTTTCCTAATGGGAACTCTTGTCCGTCTGTTGCAGAGATGCAATCGAATGCACAAGCGGCATTGGGTCCGTAAACGATCGGAGCACCTGTTTTCGCCGACAAATCAATATGTCCAGAAACGAAGTCGGCATGAAAGTGTGTTTCAAAAACATACTTAATTTTCGCTCCGTTGCGTTCTGCTTTTTCAATGTAAGGTTGCACCTCACGAAGTGGATCGATGATTGCCGCTTCTCCATTGTTCTCGATGTAGTAAGCACCTTGTGCTAAACATCCTGTGTAAATTTGTTCTACTTTCATTTTGGTAATTATTATGCTGTGAATGTGATTGTTTTATTTCATTGGGAAAGCAAGTTGTTGGATTAGGATATACATCCCCATCACCAACACAAACCATCCGAAACCTACTTTTAATTTATTTCCATCTACTTTTTTACTAATGATGTCGCCTAAGAATATACCTACGATGGCAAGGCCAGTTACGATTAACAATAAGTTCCAATCAATCACCTGATGTCCTAGGTCACCTGTAAATCCGATTAATGATTTCGCAGCAATGATTAATAAGGAAGTTCCTACAGCTTGTTTCATGGATAATTTAGACAGCATGACTAAGGCCGGGATGATTAAGAAGCCACCTCCTGCGCCTACTAAGCCTGTTAAAGTGCCCACTACAGCACCTTCTAATAAGATCATCGGATAGTTGAATACTTGTTCTTCTTCTACATAGGTACCTAATTTCTCTTTCTCGCATTGTTCACATTTGCCGCGAATCATGGAGATAGATGCAGCGACCATCAATACTGCGAATAAAACCATCATTAAGATGGATTTGGTGACAACAAAATCACCAACGGTGAAAACTTCTGCAGGAATTAAAGGAACGATAAATTTACGCGTCGCATAAACCGCTGCTATCGAAGGAATGCCGAAAATAACGGCTGTTTTTACATTGATTAAGCCTTGTTTGTATTTAGGGAATGCCCCTACTAGGGAACTTGCCCCTACAACAAAAAGCGAATATGCCGTTGCCAAAATAGGATCTACACCAAATAAATAAACTAAAACGGGTACCGTTAAAATGGATCCTCCACCGCCAATTAAGCCGAGTGAAATTCCAATGAGTAGTGAAGCAAAATAACCTATAATTTCCATGCGTGTTTTATTGTTTTTTGTTGATACAAATTTGGGGCCATTTTTATCGCTTTTTCGTGATTTTTATCACAAGGCTAAAAATAGTTTTAATCAAAAATGAAAGTTTAAAATCAGGTTATAATTGCTCATATTGACCTTATTAATGATGTATTTTTCATTTTGATAGGTTTCCCCCTGGTTGGCTTTGTGTACATACAAGGCCTGTAATTCTAAGCCTTCAAGGAAATCAACGAACTCATAACTCAAATCGATATTTAATTGTGTGTAGCTGGGGAGGCCATATTTGTTTAATGCGTAGTTCTTTACATCAGGCAATTGGAAATAACCATAACTTAATGAAGCCTTCAAGGGTACCTCAGAAAAGCTATAATTTACTTTCCCTACATACGCATTCACATCGCCAAAGCCTTCATTTCGCTCCCGAGGCATAAATGTATAAAAAGGATCACGACCCCATTCGCGTGGCATTAAATATCGCCCCTCTGCGGTAATGCGTGTATAGTTGAAGGATGTTTTCCATTGCGTATTTTCATAGCCTATTTTAGCGCTGATAACGCGTGATTTTTGGCTAGGAGCGAAATAGGTTTTCGTTGGATCTTCGTTTCCTCCCTCATTAACCGCTTGCTGTTGCGTATATTGAATGCCTGCTACCCAATGTTGCTGCTTGATATCCCATTGTACCATACTGGTGTTGAATACATTTTCAACAAATACATTCCAAAGTTTAAGTGAGTTTCCTCGAGGTAATTGATGGGTATATCCCATAAGGTATACGCCTTTGGATTCGATGTTCCCTTTATAATTTCCTTTGGTCCCATTTACATTCGTACCATTTGGATAAATTCCGATTGACTCGCCTATTCCATACCAATCAACTGTTCCGCGCGGGGAAATTTCATACAAGTATCCCCCTTCCAGCTTATTCTTTTTGCCTGGAAATAATTCTCCGTAAATACCACCCACCTCAGTAGGACGCATTCGGCCATCTTGAAGATTGATAAAGGGGGTGTTAATGAGCTGTTTACCAACCGACACATGGGATGATTTCGTGAAGTTGTATTTTAAATAAAGCTCCTCTAGGCGATCTAAGTCATGTTTGTTAGCTAAATCCGCTAGATCAAATAAAGAGGTTTCATACCGACTGACCGTCTGTGTATATTTGTCGACATGCGTCATGTCGGAGGACCCCATGTTGTAGATAAAATAACCTCCTACACCCATCTGAAAGCCTTTGAACGCGGCTGTTTCGTAAAAAAGTCCTCCGCCCATCGCATTCGCGTGTGCATCCGTTAGGTGGTCCTGGTTTTCTGTCGCCATGAAAAAGTAACGCAGGTTACCGTGTACTTTGCCATGTTTAAAGGCAAAAAGGAGTGAGGTTGAATCCTCCGCGACACTTTTTTTTCCTTTCCAAAGATGAGGGGCTGAATGAATTTCTTGGTGTTGACCCCTAAGCGATAGGCTCGTTCCTAGGCTAATGATCATTAGAAGTAGGTGTTTGATCTGCATGCTGTGATAAATTTCAGCTGCAAGTTGGCTCCATTTCTATTTATCCTGCGTGATGAATATCACAGCGTCTTCAAATCAATAATTTCAATTTGGTTTTTGTTGATTTTGATATGTCCTTTTTCCGCCAGCTTCTTCATCAAACGAGAAATAACCTCCCGAGAGGAATTAAGTTCTGTGGCGATATCGGTGAATGAAACCTTGATCGTATTACTCTTTAGGCTCTTTTGATGTTGTTTTAAATACCACAATAATCGTTCATCCAAATTACGAAAGGCAATGTGGTCAAGTGTATCCAATAATTCCTCAAAGCGAGAACGGTAGGTTTCTAGGACAAATTGATACCAGGATTTGTACTTAGCCGCCCATTCATCCATTAATTCCACCGGAATGGTCAAAACTTCGGTGTCTACCAATGCCTTCGCCATGATTTGGCTATTCAGATTTCGGGATGCGCAGGTCATGGAAATCGCACAAGCTTCTCCAGGGTGAAGGTTGTACATGAATACCTCGTTACCTTCATCATCCTCCCGGAAAACTTTAATAATTCCTTTCGTAACCAATACCGCGGAGCGAATGCTTTGGCCTGTTTTCATGAGAAAATCATCGGCCTGAAACTTGCGAATCACGCCAACCTGTTGGATTTTCTTCTTTAACTCGGGTTCGAAATTGGCTAATATATCTAATTCCATGGGTCTGTTTTTAAATCCCCAGACT
>NZ_JAVNWW010000001.1:0-1264939 GCF_032470275.1 Aquirufa regiilacus | reverse complement strand
CTAAAGTCTGGGGTTATTATCTGTGTTTTACAACCCCAGACTAAAGTCTGGGGTTATTATCTGTGTTTTACAACCCCAGACTAAAGTCTGGGGTTATTATCTGTGTTTTACAACCCCAGACTAAAGTCTGGGGTTATTATCTGTGTTTTACAACCCCAGACTAAAGTCTTGGGATATTATCTGTGTTTTACAACCCCAGACTAAAGTCTTGGGATATTATCTGTGTTTTACAACCCCAGACTAAAGTCTTGGGATATTATCTGTGTTTTACAACCCCAGACTAAATTTTGTGGTTATTATCTGTGTTTTATAACCTCAGGCTTTAGTCTAGGTAGATTTCTAATAAGTGAACACTCTTTTCTCACGACTACTCTCCATCGCTGCATCAATCACCCGCATGCTATTGATTCCATCTTGAACCGAAACGGCCGGTTGCTCTTCGCCCCGCAAAGATTGAAAAACATTCTCATAAAAGGCCATAAAATCCCCATTTTCGGATGGAACACGTTCTGGATTTCCTCCATCCACGTGCATGACCCCATAATCTTGTGGGTTTTCTTGTCCCCAAGAATCTCCTTGAGGCTTTCTTCCCGCATCCAAATCGGCTTCTTGTCGGTCTGAGCGCGTTTTTATAAAACTGCCCAATTTACCATGCAATTGAAATGCTGGCACAGGGACTTTGAAATAATATCCTGCTTTCAAGCGAACCCGCATTTCGGGATAATACAATAGGATTTCAAACAAATCTTCGACCTCGGTACCCGGTCTCGTTTTACGTAAATCCGCAAATACATGCGTGGGATTGCCAAATAGATGTAATGCCTGATCAATGATGTGAGGTCCTAAATCGAAAATAATTCCCGCACCGGGGCCAGGAAGCTCCTTGTGCATCTTGGGTGATTTCGCCCCGTTATATCGGTCAAAGTGAAATTCAGCTTCTACAATATCACCTAATTGGCCAGATGTTAATACTTTTTTGACGGTTAAGAAATCGGAATCCCAACGGCGATTTTGGTAGACAAAAATATGTTTACCTGCTTTTGAAGCTATTTTTTGTAATTCAAGGGCTTCTGCTGTGGAATTTGTAAATGCCTTTTCAACCACGACATGTTTTCCCGCTTTCAACGCCTTAGAAGCATATTCAAAATGCGTAGGAATTGGGGTGTTGACAATGATTAATTCAATATCAGCATCTTGGATTACCTCATCTAAAGAATCATAGGAATGCGTCCCTGGATAGGCTTTTTGAATGTTCTTTTGGCTTCGTTCATAGGAACCTACGAGCTCGAATCCGGAATGAACTTCAAGGAAAGGGGCGTGAAAAATACGTCCCGACATTCCATAAGATAATAATGCGGTTTGAATTGCTTTCATAAAGTAAAAATAAGAAATTTAAGGCTTTGTTACATAAACCTATTCAAATGAAAAAATTACTCGTTTTCGCATTATGCGGTTTTGGGGCTTTTGCCCAAAAACCACTCGTTTCTCATATTTATACCGCAGATCCTTCGGCCCACCTTTTTCAAGGTAAAATCTTTATTTATCCGTCTCATGACATCGATGCGGGGGTCAAGGAAGACGATATGGGAAGTCATTTTGCGATGAATGATTACCATGTTTTATCTCAAACAAATCCAGCAGCACCTGTGACCGATCACGGAGTCGCATTGAAATTGTCTGATGTGCCTTGGGCTGGGAAGATGCTTTGGGCACCGGATGCCGCGGAGGCTAACGGTCAATATTATTTGTATTTTCCTGCCAAAGATAAGGAAGGTGTTTTTCGCATTGGCGTAGCTAGTTCAGCTAAACCTGAGGGTCCATTTAAGGCTGAAGCAAATTATATGCAAGGCACATACAGCATTGACCCATGTGTCTTCAAAGATTTAGATGGTTCACACTATCTTTATTTTGGGGGTATTTGGGGCGGCCAATTGCAGCGATGGAAAATGGGGCATTACATGGCGAATGACGATAGCCAACCGGCAAACGACCAACCAGCCTTGATGGCCAAAGTGGCCAAACTCGACAAAAACATGAAGGTCTTAGCTGAGAAGCCTCGTGATGTGCAAATTTTAGATGCATCCGGAAAAATACTATTGTCATCCGATCATGATCGTCGGTTTTTTGAGGCGGCATTCGTGCATCAATACCAAGGGAAATATTATTTCTCTTATTCAACAGGGGATACCCATAACATCGCTTATGCCACAGGTTCAAGCCCCTATGGCCCATTTACGTATCAAGGCGTTATCTTAAATCCCGTAAAAGGTTGGACGAATCACCATTCCATTGTAGAACAAAATGGCAAATGGTACATTTATTTCCACGACGTACAATTGTCGGGGAAGACGCATTTGCGCAACATTAAAGTAAGCGAATTGAAATATCGCGCAGATGGTTCGATCGAAACGATCACGGCCTATTAATTAATTCCTTATATTTAGGTCTATGAATCGAATAGACCTTCCTTGGATCAATCAAATTAAACATAACAGACAGCCCGATGGACATAAAAAATCCTTCGGGCATGTGCTGATTATTGCCGGTAGTCCGGGAAAAGTTGGGGCCGCTTTATTGTGTGCACGTGCTGCTTTACACGCCGGCTGTGGCATGGTGACGGCGATGATTCCAGAAGAGGGTGTGGGACCATTATTGGCAAACAGCCCCGAGATCATGTATCGGACGGAAGCCGATTTATCTACGATTAATCTAGAACCCTATGATGCCATTGCCTTTGGGCCAGGCTTAGGATTTACGATTCAGGTTCGCCGAAATCTAGAATTTTTGTTGCAACATTATCAGGGCCCCATCGTCTTTGATGCGGATGCCTTGACCTTGTTGGGCTCTTATGAGTCTTTGATTTCCCAAGTAAAACCACATCATATTTTAACACCGCATCCGGGTGAATTTGCGCGTTTAGGAGGGTTAGAGTTTGATGCTTCGCAGCGCGAAAAACAGGCGGTTGATTTTGTTTCAACCTATCCGTGCCAATTGTTATTGAAAGGGGCTCCAACCATCGTTGTGACTTCAAGCGGAGCATTATTTACGAATACAACGGGTAATGATGGGATGGCAACAGCCGGTTCGGGAGATGTCTTAACGGGGATCATTGCCGCCTTGTGTGCACAAGAATACACGCCTGATGTGGCTGTAAGGCTAGGAGCATACATTCATGGTTTTTCGGGCGATTTGGCGATACAAAAAAAATCGAAGGCCAGTTTAGTGGCCTCCGACTTGATTGATCATTTGGGTGAAATTAGGCTGTTAGATTAAAATCGCTTTCGCGTATTCCACACATTTTTTCACTTCTGTAACTGCATCGGATCCGGCAGGAATTTCATATTCCAATTCGATTGTTGCAGGGAATTTGTATTTATTTATCTTCATGGCAGTTAATATCTCTTTTAACGGAGTATCACCTGTTCCCCAAACCAAGTTTTTGGCCCCGTTTTCTTTCGTTGTACGGTCTTTGATGTGTAAGGAAGTGATGCGATCTTTCTTCGCTTCGATTAATGCTAATAAACTTGCTGTTGTATGTGGAGCACCTACCGCGATGTAATGACCTGCATCCAAGTTCATCGAGTTGTATGGCGATTGTGCCAAAGCTTCATCAAACGCAGTATCCTTCACTTGCAAATGCGCGTGATATCCAAAATAGATGCCGTGTTTTGCACCTAAATCTCCGAGACGTTGTGTTTGTTTCGGGTCAGTTGGCAATTCAACCGTCACTGATTTAGCACCTAAAATCTTAGCTGAACGCAAGGCGTATTCTACTTCTGCATCCGAGTTATTTGGGCCAAAGGCATTGGGTTTATAGGCATAAACACTGATTCCTGCTTTATCCAATTTCGCACGAACCTCTTTGAATTTATCCATGGAAACGCTTTCACGCCAAGCTTTGACATCTTCTTGGTATTTTTTCATGGCTGCCCGTTGTTCATCCGTTAATGTAGGACGCGGTTGGCCTGGAGTCCAGCGCATTTGAACCGGGTTTACCGGTTTCCCTGCGTATTCTTCGACGGCATCGCCCATCAATTCAGTCGCTGAAATTCCTGATTGCGTTAAATATCCAATAATTTCATCAATGGATCCCGGCATGCTTCTGTATGAATAGGTGATGCAACCGATTTGAACGCCACCAAATTTTGAATCGGGTTTCGCTGAGCCAAAGGCAAAAGCGGCAGGTTTAGCAAATAAAAGGCCTAAAGAGGCAAGGGAGCCGGCGGCTAAAAACTGCCGACGAGATTGATTGTAATTCTTTTTCATAGGTAACAGGTTTGTTTAGTCAAGTATAGGAATCCTTTTTGATAATTGTATCCTTTGGGCGGAATTTTGCGACGAAAGGTTGATTTTCTTTGGCAAACCTTTCAGGATTGCCAAAGTTTGAGATGCAAAGCATCGATTCCCTAGGCTAAAGCCTAGGGTTATTAACCTCAGACTTTAGTCTGAGGAGTCGACGCGAGGTATCGCGTCTCTACATTTTTCTCCTCTGGTATCGCGTCTCTACATTTTTTTTAAGCTGATTTTCGTTTGCGGCTCAAACGAATTTATCACTTCGATTGCTTCAGGCTTCCATATAAACGTCCAGTGATGTGGGCTTTCGAAATAGCGAAGCGTAATTTCGACCGCTTGATCATCTAAGATGCGGTAGCTTCCTGCGTAATCAAAAGGGGCTTTTTTCGCTAAATCCACGCGTGCGGCACGTAACATGTAGGGGCCAACCAAATTGGTTTTGCCAGTCCCCCATGTTCGGAAACCTAATTTAAAGGTATGTTTGGTTGAGTCTTTCGTTACCATGATTAATTCCGCGGCATCACCTTTTGTTTGAAGCTGCATACGTGCGAAATCGAATTGATTTTTCGCTAGTTGAATTGACGATTGTAGCGTTTTCAATGCGACCGAAGAGGTAGGAACTTCTAGTTGGCGCGATGCATTAAATTGCTTTAAGGAAGCCAGAGCCTTTTGATTTGGCGCTAAGGCTTTGGCTTGAAACGCAGGCAGTAAATTGTCCCAAACTTGGTTCAAATCATCTGGCAAATCTTGTGATTCAGAGGTGATGATTAAGACCGCATCTTGTTCTGGCATCATGAGGATGTATTGTCCAAAGGCCCCATCTCCACGGAAAGATCCATGCCGACTCCGCCAAAACTGATAACCATATCCTTGTATCCAATCTGCGTATTGTCCCGTTGCTCGTTTTTCTGCTGTAGCATCAGGTTCTTGGTCGATGTGCTTACTTGTTGCTTCTGCTACCCAAGCGGCAGGAAGTATTTGTTTGCCTTCAAACTTGCCTTTGTTTAGATAGAGTAAACCTAGTTTGGCCATATCTTCCGTTTTAACACGGATTCCCCAGCCACCTACATTAATTCCCTTTTGATCTGATTCCCAATCGATGCCCGAAATATGCAAGGGATCTAATAAGCGCGGTTTTAAATAGGCCAAAGTTGTTTCGCCTGTTACCTTTTGGATGATCGCCGACAACATATAGGTCGCCAATGTATTGTATAAGAATTTTGTCCCTGGTTTGGCGACAATGGGATGATTCAAAAATCCCCGAATCCAATCCGGTTGCATGACGATAACGCTTCGGAGGGGTTCTTTGTCATGACCCACCGACATGGTCAACAGATCTTGCACGCGTAAATCTTGCATGAAGGGTTTGTCTTTCAAGTCGGCATATTCAGGAAAGAAGGAGATGACTTTATCTTGAACACTTAAGCGTTTTTCCGTTACGGCAAATCCGATTGCGGTGGAGGTCCAACTTTTAGACACCGAATACATCGAATGCACTTTGTCAGCCGCATAGGGTTTCCACCATGCCTCGGAAACTACTTTTCCATGACGAATGAGCATGTAAGAGTGTAATTCATGCCGTTTGGGGTCAATTTTTTCAATGTATTGTTGGATCGCTGCAGAAGAAATCCCTTCTGCCTCGGGCGTACTTCTAGGTAAGGATTGTGTAAAGGCCGGAATGGCCAATAAGCTGATGAGGCCTATTAGGAACAGTTTTTTCATGTTTTATCGGTTTAAAGCAGGCTAAATGTATGAAAAATGCGGTAAATTGTTGGCTGTTTATTTTCCTTATGTCGAAAGAAATCGTTGCCCGTGTCAGTCATTTGTCTGCCTCTTATGGAGCTAGTGAAGTATTGAATGATATTTCCTTTGAGATAGGAGCGGAGGATTGCTTGGCGATTGTAGGTCCGATGGGTTCAGGGAAAACAACGTTAGCCAAAGCGCTCTCGGGTCGTTTGTTTCGAAAAGGAGATGTCTGGTTTCAGGGGTCTTTTGTGTTGTTTGTGGAACAGCAACATCATTTCAAGAATCGGAGTAATATTTCCGAATTTTACCTCCAGCAGCGCTTTAATTCTTCGGATTCAGAAGATTCATACACCGTTCGGGAGGAGTTAGGTGATTTGGACGTGGGGGAGTGGATAAAGGTTTTTGGCATTGAAACGTTGTTGGATAAGCCCTTGTTGCAATTATCGAATGGGGAAAACAAGCGTTTGCAGATTGTGAAATCATTGGGCCAAAAGCCTGATTGGTTACTATTGGACAATCCGTATTTAGGTCTTGATGTGGCTGGTCGAGCAATTTTGTCGGCAGGCTTACGTCAATTACATAACCAAGGCATTCGTTTCATATTGTTTTTATCGGGTGGAGATGTGCCTGAGTTTGTGAATCAAGTTTATACGCTTCGCAGGGATGTTCCTGAGATCCCCAGACTAAAGTCTGGGGTTATACAAGATGCTTGTAACCCCATGCTTCAGCATGGGGAGGAAAATAAAAACCACATGCCTCAGCTTGGGGAGGAAAATAAAAACCACATGCTTCAGCCTGGGGAGGAAAATAAAAACAACATGCTTCAGCCTGGGGAGGAAAATAATAACCCCTGGCTTCAGCCTGGGGAGGAAAATAATAACCCCTGGCTTCAGCCTGGGGATTTAGGAGATTCTTCGATCGTTTCATTGCGAAATGTCACGATTCGCTACGGCACGAAGACCATTTTGGATCAATTTTCTTGGACGATAAATCGTGGAGAGCGTTGGGTGTTAAAAGGGCCTAATGGAGCGGGTAAATCAACTTTATTAAGTTTGATTACGGCAGATAATCCACAATCCTATTCGCAGGATATTACATTGTTTGGTAGAAAACGAGGGACGGGTGAAAGTATTTGGGATATCAAACGAAACATTGGCTATGTGAGCCCTGAGATGCATTTGTATTTCAAGGAAACGGGAACTTGTTTTGCGGTTATCGCTTCGGGATTATTTGATTTGTTGGGTGTGACGCGAAAGGTCAATGAGGTACAGACTGCAAAGGTTAGCGAAACGTTAGATTTATTTGGTTTAGGGTATTTGGCTGAGCGTTCGTTTCATACCTTATCAACTGGCGAGCAGAAAATGATTTTGATCGCACGGGCATTTGTCAAGAATCCGCCCTTGTTGATTTTGGATGAGCCCTGTCAAGGCTTAGATCAGGAGCAGGTGAATTTATTGAAAAGAGTGATTGATGAGCTTGCCGCTCGTACGGATATGACCTTGATTTTCGTGTCGCACTATGCGGAGGATGTTCCGAGCTGCGTAAATAATGAAATGTTATTGTAGAGACGCGATACCTCGCGTCTAGTATCCCAGGTTAAAATATATAACCCCAGACTTCAGTCTGGGGCTTAAGACGTGAGGTATCGCGTCTCTACGATCCGTACTTTAGAATCATGGCTACCTGCCCCGCATGGTAAGCGGTATGTGAAATAATCCGGCCAAAGGCTTCAGCTTTGGTCTTTGTCCCAAATTCCTTGGTAGTGATTTGCGTCGACCAATCTTCTTCAGCAACGGAAGCCATGATACTTCCAATCGTTTGGCCCGATTCATGTATTAGGTTTTGAATAGCTGTTAAATCTGTCCAAGCGCCCGTATCCTTTTGGTCAATCACGGTATGTGCGATAACCTTTACTTCCGTATGGCCAAAGACATTCTTGCAAAAAAGTAATTCTACCTCCGCAATGTGCTGTAAGAGAAACCCGATGGAATTCGGCGCGGTACCTAATTTCTTCGATAGATCTGTGGGGGTGAGGGTCTCAGTTACTTTACTAAGTCGTGTGCGCGCTTCGATGTAGGCGGCTTGGAGGAGGAGGGAGGTGGGCATGAGTTTTAGACTTTAGACGTTGGAATGTAGGGAAGCGTTACTTCGCATCTATTCCCCAGGTTAAAACCTGGGGTTAACCTATTTTATAACCTCAGACTTTAGTCTGAGGATTTACGAAAGCGCTATGTAAAAGCTTGACTGATCGAAGGACTCGGTTGGCTAAACCATTTAGGGCCTTGTTCGGTCATGTAAACACAATCTTCTAGTCGAACACCGAATTCCCCCGGAATCGCGATGGTTGGTTCTATGCTGAAACACATACCCACTTGAAGCGGTAATTTATTCCCTTTGACCATATTGCCCCATTCGTGCCCATCCATACCGATTCCGTGGCCGGTTCGATGGGGAAGGCCAGGTAATTTATACTCCGGGCCAAAACCTGCTTTAACTAATAATCCGCGCGCAGCGAGATCCACATTTTCACAAGGGGCGCCGAGCACCGCCGCTTCAAATCCAGCTTGTTGAGCCCGCTTCTCTAAATTCCAAATATCGATCTGCTTCTGTGTCGGTTCCCCAAAAACAACGGTCCGTGTAATATCTGATTCATAGCCATCCACTTGGCATCCGCAGTCCAACATGACCACATCGCCTTTTTGAAGGATTTGCTTGCGTGAACTTCCGTGCGGAAAGGAAGTTGCTACGCCAAAGGTTACCGAAGCAAAACCATGTTGGGCTCCTAATTCGGTGTGTTTTTGTGCAATTTTTTGGCTGATTTGACGCGGGGTGCAGCCTTCCGTTAAGGCGGCGATACCTGCCTGAATGGCTAGTGTTGTAATGTCATTCGCTTTTTGCATCAATGCAATTTCAGCAGGCGATTTGATGAGTCGGCAAGTAACCGAAACCGGATCGCCACTGACCAATTGAAATTGTTGGCCAGCTTTTTGAAGTCCATTTGAGATAAAGAAACGCGTTTGTTCCTCAATGCCAATTTGGCCTGAGCCAAAACCGAAGTCTTTGATGGTTTTGATGCAAAGTTCAAAGGGGTTTTCGTCCTCGTGCCAGGTACGGACTTGTTTGCCTATTTTGATTAATTCGAGCAGGCGATCTTCTTCGAAATAGGGACATATGTAGGTCAGTTCGCCTTTGGTAGGAATAATCACCAACATGGATCTTTCACTGGGATACCAGGAAAGTCCGGTGAAGTATTGCATCGTGGTGCCCGCATCCAAAATCAATGCGACCATGTTATTTTTTTGAAGGAGTTCTTGGGCTTTGCCGATGCGTTGCATCCGCTCTTCATTGCTGATCGGAGAGGCCTCGCTTGGCGCTTGCGTATATAGGTTTGCGTTACCCATCAGCGCAGAGATGCCGATGGAGCTTTTGATGAAGTCGCGACGTTGAATCATAATCCGGTTTGTTTGAAGCAATTTACAGAATATTCGCCGACTAGGAAAGTGGAATTTTGATGCATTGAAAAAGGCCTGAATGTCAAAATTTTGGCATAATAAATTTGATTTTGTCAACTGAAAATAGTTGTCTAGTGAGCTGAATATGTTTATTTAAGGGTATTTGGAGTCTGTATTGCTCCTGATTTTGTCAATTTGTTCTTAAATTATATAGGGTTTGCATTTAATATCACTGACAAAAATGAGTAATTTGAATTTCTCATTTTAATATCCTAGTCCATTGAATAAGTCGAAGAAATCTCCCGTTAAAGAATTGAAATCCAAGGTAATAAAGAGTTCCTCGACACAAGAGCGTGTCATGAACCTGTTGTTGTATTTGCTGGAGGCAGAAAAGCCTGTTCCCATGCGCAAGTTGGAGGCCCTATATGGCGGAGGGGAGGATTCTGGGGAAGATAAGCGCAGAACGATATTTCGCCATTTGGATATCTTATCAGGCTATGGCTTGGAAATTATTCGAGGGGACAAGTATGGGATTAAAAAGAAGTCGGAGTATTCGCGTACAGAGTTTAATTTACACGAAAGCCAGGCGTTGTATTTTGCAGCACAGGAGTCCATTTCGGATGTTGATATGCGTCGGTCTATCCAGCAAAAACTATTACAGATTTTTCACTCGAACAAAAAGCGACAAAATCTTTTGTCAAAACGGACGATTGATTTGGTCGAGTTTTGTGATAAACAGATCAATCAGAGCAAGCGGAAATACCAAATGCGTTTATTGAATTACTCGAGTGCGAATCAAGGCACGAAAAGGGACCGTCTGGTTGTTCCGGTGAGTTTTAGTCTGGAGAACTTAGAGATTTATGCCATTGATTTGGAGGATTTAGCTCGTGTCACGCGCCCCAAAGTATTCAAGTTGGACCGCTGTGAGGGTATCTTAAAATTAAAGGATTTGGCACCAAAAGAATTACAGATTCATGCACATAAGTTGATGCGGGATCCGTTTGGCTATTTGATCTATGATGAGGCTTTGCTGCACGTGGAGGCGTATTTCAATTTAAAAGCCATGACAATTTTCTTGTTGCATTTTCCTTATCTGACAGACCAATTTCAATATTTGGATGCCGAGGTTGACAAACCTTTTCGATTGACATTGGACATCGTTCGCGTGGAACCAATCATCGGGGTGTTTAGTGTCTTGTTAAATCACATTCGATTTGAAAATTCGGATGCTTTTTTAGCGGCATGGAAAGTATTTCATCAAGCAAATGTGGAGGAAGGATTAGCGCGATTATTCACAAAGTAACGTAGGATTCTTACGTCTAAATGCTGTTAGCTTCTTGACTTTTGGCAATGCCTCTTAGATTTGTTAATTTTAATTTCTAGTTCTTAAAATTACATGTTGAATAAGATATTGGTTGTTGGCGCTGGGTTTAGCGGAGCTGTTATTGCACGAATGCTAGGTGAAAAAGGGTTTCATGTCGAGGTAATCGACAAGCGAAACCATATCGCTGGGAATGCATTTGATTTTCATAACGGGCACAACATTTTGGTTCATCAATATGGTCCGCACTTATTTCATACAAATAATCAATCCGTTTTTGCGTTTTTAAGTCGATTTACGGATTGGGTGGATTATCAGCACCGGGTCAAAGCAATCTTAGCGGATGGTCGTTTAGTGACTTTGCCGGTCAATTTAGATACCAAAGATCAAGTAGGCGAGGATAAGGTGATTGACACGTTTATTCGTCCATATTCTGAAAAAATGTGGGGATTGAAGTTGGAGGAAATTAGTCCCGACATCATCAATCGGGTTCCTATTCGGAATGATCAAAATGAATTGTATTTTCCAGATGATCAATTTCAAGCCATGCCGAAAGCGGGCTACACGAAAATGTTTGAAAATCTATTGGATCATCCCAATATACACGTAAGGTTGGAGACGGCATTTGAGAAAAGCATGGAAGCGGATTACATGCATGTCTTTAATTCGATGCCCATTGATGAATATTACGATTATTCGCTAGGGCCTTTGCCGTATCGGTCGCTTAAGTTTCATCATGTCGATTTACCTATTCCACGTATTTTTCCCGTGTGCCAAGTGAATTTCACGAATGATGGTCCCTATACGCGGGTTGTGGAATGGAAAAATATCCCGAATTCCCCTCAAAACGAACAGTTTACGAGTATTACCTATGAGGAACCTTGTTCGTATACGGAAAATAATAATGAACGATTTTATCCTGTGAAGGACGCCAGCGGCAAAAACCGGGCGCTTTTCCTACAGTACAAACAAATTGAAAACCCAAAAACTACGTTTATTGGGCGTTTAGGCCAATATGTATACTTGGATATGCACCAAGTTGTCAGTAGTTCCATAGCAATCGCTGAAAAATTTCTAAAAGAAAACACCTTATAAATGCAAAATTCAAAGCAAGTAGACGTAGGCATTATGATCTATGGGAAACCCTATCAAACAGCCGTTTCGCTACATACCCTTTACAAATACTCGAAGCAACACATTAATAAAATCTATGTGACATTCGAAAAGGTTCAGCCTTTTGGATTTGATATGGATGAGTTAAAAGCCTTATTGGAAGGACTACCCGTTGTTTATAATGTGTCAGAACGGTTTTTTGGCTTTCAAAATTTGAGTTCAAACTCGATCAAACAAAAATTGAAATTCTTAATTCCTTCTTATCGGAAATCAGTGCGTTATCAGTATGCCTGGGAGGAGGCTAAGATGCCTTATTTGTTTTTGATGCACAATGATATGCTCTTCTCGGGTGATTTAATCGGGAAATATTTGGATGTAATCGGTACGGATATTGCCGCAGGGTCGATCGGTCAATGCTGGAACTGTCCTGCGTTTAACAAGGGCTGTGTGGATCAGCAGTATTATGACTACCGACCAAGCAGCCAGGAATTGTTGGAATTATATAAAGATTGGCCACATGACCGTGCGAGTTCAATGGGCTTATTGGGCGAGGGAAAAGTTAGTTGGCCCCTTCCTGAATGTCGCCTCAATGAATTCGTCGCATTATTTAATATTCCTGCTGCACGTAAACTAGTCTTTCCACGTGGCAAGGCTCGTTTATTTGGGTTGAAAAATTCGATTGACTTTGGTATACCTTGGTTTCAGGATATTTCGCACATGGGCATTAAACTGCGCCATACTTCCTACGATACACATGCGGAACATGGCTGGTGTAGTAACCATGCAGGAGGGACGCAATCCTTGACGAATGAGAATTTGTACGTGCGCGAGGAAGAAATTGCCAAGACGTATTTCGAGGAAAAGTGTAAATAAGTCTTTCGAAAAGGATAAGCCGGTTAGCAGGAAATGGTTAACCGGTTTTTTTATGTTCAATAGCGGGCAACAAAAAAGCCCAACATTTCTGTTGAGCTTATCAGAGCCTCCTGTCGGGATCAACGTGGAATGCAATTCCAACGACCTACTGATTACAAATCAGTTGCTCTACCAGCTGAGCTAAGGAGGAAACAGTCTTTTTGAGTGGTTTTGGATTGCCTGAGTCACAAACTGGGTCAGTAAATGCAAATCACACCTAAAATCTTCTTCAGTGAGGACCTTTCCAAACGGTCCTATGTTTACTTCTTTATCAACCAAAAGCGGGTTCGTATCTACCAAGGTGCACAGTTCGGCAAATCATGTTCTCCAAACCTTAAAAAGACAGCAAAATCGCGGCTCAGAGAACTGATTTTACTAGAAGACATAGTTATTGCTGAACTAAAGAAAGGGTGGCTCCCTGGTCAAAAGAGGTGGTTAATTGAAGAGGTGCTAACAACAATGCTTAAAGAGCTGAATACTTCATCTTATTCTAAGAAGTATATTCGTGACACCACCATAGTTACCCAAGAGTTCTTAGATTATGCACGTGGTTTGGAGATTCTAGACAAAGAGGTGGATGCTATTACCTCTGCTACCGTAGAAACCTTTCTTTCGAGGTTTAATTCCTCTAGTGCTTACTATGCTATCAAACGCAGAACCTTATCTGCTGTGTTCAATAAGATTCTACAACGTGGTATCATGAAGATTAATCCTGTAAAAGGTACTTCTTGCAGGAGAGTAGAAGCTGTCCATAACCAAGCATTTACAGAGAAACAGCTAGAGGTCTGTTTAGATGCGGTACGTACCACTAGTAACAACCTTTATTTGTGTGCATTGTTTGTTTATTGTATGCTATTACGTCCTCACAGAGAGGTCAGATTACTTACTAGAGGTAACTTTAACGAAGATTTAACGATCCTAACCCTCTCAGGAGATGAGAATAAGTCAAAGCGTATACGCTCTATTCCAGTTCCTGAAAACATTAGGACAATTCTGATAGCAAATGGGGTACTAGCACTTCCCGATCAGTTTAACATCTTTACTAATGATCTGAAACCACTAAATGAATGTTATTTCTCCACTTGTTGGGCAAGGTTAAAGACTAAGCTTGTTCGCAGTGGAGTAATTACCCCTAACCACACTCTATATTCCTTTAGGCATTCAGCAGTGTGTTCAGTGTTCAAAAGGGATAAAGACTTGCATCTTGTACAGAGGCTCTGTTCGCACCAATCTATGATGACCAGCTTGAAGTACCTGCGTAGTTTGGGGATGGAGCAGGTGGGTACTTTGGATGAATTACCTCAATTAAACCACTAATTTTCGAAATTAATCACTTTGATCCTTATAATATTAATAGCAAAGTGGTTATATAAGAGACGATACATAACTATACATATATGATTTCACTATCCCTTGATCGGCCTCAGATAAATCTGACCTATCAGGCAAGTATGGAGTTATGGATTCACTCATCGGAAAATGTTGATGTATAGTCGTTACAGAACCTTGTTTACTTACCTCAACCAAAAGTTTAAGAACAGACATTGTATTGTTTTCGCTTTTAATGGTGTGAGTAATGCCGTACAACTGAAGTAGTTTATTGATTTTCTTATTGATGATATCTTTAGTCAGTTGATCTTTTAACGGAAACAAAACTTGCGCTTGCTGCTTTAACACGTTTGATTCTGGTAATAGATATAAGTAGTGCTGAGTTAGTAACCTATTTATAGACTTGTTTGGTGATTTTAGTTTGGCTAGTTTGGCAAACAGGCTTATGAATGTCCCGTATTCGTAGTAATTAAGGAGAAAAAGACATTTATTAACGATGCCTAGTTGAGCTCCATTGAACTGTTGAGAGCGAATGTTATCCCGTAATTCTCTTAAATCTTCTGAGGTACTTAGAAACTCTGCTATTTGTTGATATTCAGTACTTTTATCGGTTGATGAAGTCTCTTCTGTAATCGTTAATTCAGAACGTTTTTCTGTGGCAGTTACCTGGCACCCCAATTCAGTTAATTTAAGCTCTAATTGTTCGGGTTTTTGGTATAATTCAAGACTAACTCTTTGTGCCTCTAATACTGCGTCTATGTTTAGAAACGATACCTTAAATTCTACTTCTTCGTTTATTCTTACATATCTATTTTGGGTTGAATCGAATGATGAAAGTAGGTTATTAAGGTATGTTCTGGTGTATTTGGAAAGGTAAGGGTCTTTCTCAAAGCTTGATTTCATACAATTCAATGCAGCAACTTGAACACGTGCTATTTTAGCCAATTCTTCCTTTGTTAGTAGAGTCTCAAACTCTGGTGTTATAACGTATTCGTGAACTATAGTATGGCTAATTAATCCAGTTCGTGATATGCCAGCAATCTGTTTGATGCGACTTTCTGATAATAGTCTCCAACCCCTGTTTTGGCTTAAACTAATAAGATGATATGACTCGTTTAAATCAAAACCCGTGAAATAGGCGGAAGTTACGAAGTTGAGTTTAGCAGGTAGATGGTCTGAATCAAGCTCATGGAAGTATTCTTGGGTTGTATTTTTGCTCCTCTCACTTGCCCCGCATAATATTTTTATCTCAGATTGCTGTAAATGACCATTATCCCTTAAATACCTAATAATAGCCATGCATCCAGATGGGGAATTAAATGCTACTAGATGTTTATCATCAGGGTAAGCAGTAAGGTTTGCAATGATAGTTTCAGTAGCATTACCCATAAAACTATTAGGTATACCTCTAATTAAGTTTATTGAACTTTGTAACGGTATGTCATAGCTGAAAACCGTTACGGGTTCATTAACTAGTTCTGGATCTGAGAACTCGATACGCGTTGCGGATAGCATTGCTCTTAGGTGACCAGGATGTTTTTTGTACACATCGATAACCTCTATGATGGTTGCCAAAGCCCGTGTCGTCATCTCGCACGACACCGGTATGTTATATATCGCCTGTGCCTTTGAAAAGAATGTAATCGCGATCTGGGGAGCTACTTCCCCCGCTTTGCAGGTCGAGCCTTTGATGCCGGTTGATTCGAAAGCGCAGGTTTTTCAATCCATCGTTCCAGATTTAAGTTGCCAGCCTTGTTCGAATTTTGGTACGAAGACTTGTCCTAAAGGACATTTTGCATGCATGAAAAAACAGGATTTGCCGGAGATTGCTAGGCAAGTGGAGAAAATGTGGAGGGATTAAGACAGGAAACATTTGTCGGTTTCTTGGCATTCTTGACGTAGATCTTGTATTAATTGATCCTTAACTGCACTTTTTAATAAATCTCTTTTTTCTAAGGAAAGTTTTCGGATGATTTTTCCTTTGCAATAACGGCGTAATTGATTGTCTGTTTCCAGTCGTAGCCCAGGTACGGCCGTGAGATTTCCTTCTGAATCTTTCGCTGCCATTGTAAAATAACAGGAGTTAGTGTGGCGAACAATACCCTCGGTGGGCTTAAAGGATTCAACTCGCATTCCCACAATCATGGTAGTTTTACCTACAAAAATAACAGAGGCTTTGATTGTTACTAGTTCGCCCACTTCGACTGCCTGCTTAAATTCTACTCCTTCAACAGCTACTGTCACGCAGTATTGTCCACTGTGCTTCGAGGCGCAAATAAAGGCGACTTTATCCATTAAGGACAGCAGAATGCCGCCATGGATTTTACCGCCAAAATTAGCGTAACTAGGAATCATTAATTCCGTATACTCTGTTTCGGAATTAAGTGCACTTTTTTGTAAGGTTTGCATTATTTAAGTGGTTATGTATTGATTTTCAATAAGTTGTTTGATTTTTTCTGGGTGAAGAGCAACCGCTTCACCAATTAAAATAATAGCAGGATTGCTTATTGTAGCGGCTTCGCATCGGAAGACAATATCTTTAACTGTCCCAAATACCTTTTTTTCATCAGGTCTAGTTCCATTTTGAATAATGGCTACAGGCGTATCTTGTTTCCCGTTTTGGCAGAATAAATCCATAATGGTTTCTAGCTTACTCATTGCCATCAAAATAACGACTGTCGCGGATGATCGAGCAGCCCATTGGATGTCCTCTGAAATTTCTCCGTTTGCTTTTGTTCCAGTTGTAACCCAAAAGCTTTCATTAATACCTCTGCAGGTCAATGGGATGCGATTAGTTGCTGCAACAGCTAAGGCACTCGAGATACCTGGTATAATCTCGATGTTCATTCCAACAGATTCCGCCGCTTCAATTTCTTCTTGCGCTCTTCCAAATACAAAAGGATCTCCTCCTTTTAATCGAACAACCCGTTTGTGTAAGTATCCAAGCTCAACAATTCGATCATTGATTTCCTGTTGCGATAAATAGTGGCACCCAAATCGTTTGCCTACAAATTCTAAGTGGCATCCTGGTTTAGCATAATTTAATAGATCTACATTCGCTAGCGCATCATACAAAATAGCGTCTGCTTGCTCAAGTGCGCGGATTGCTTTTAGTGTGATCATTTCTGGATCTCCTGGTCCTGCTCCCACGAGGTATAAGCATGATTTTTTCATGTGGGTCCGATTAGGTTTTCTTAGTATTATTCAATTTTTAATCAGCCTATTTTTGGCTAGCTTCTGTAAATCTATACATCTAGGTTTAGATTTTATAGTAAATTCTGATTTTTTTTGAAAAACTAATTTTTTTAGGTTGAAAAATTACAAAGAATTAGATTAAAATTTGAAAATTTCGCAAAAATAGGTTTGAAATTTAACCAAATAAATTTGTTTTTAAAATTTTAGAATTTAATATTTGTTCCATAATCAAGCAATAGAATGCATTTTTAAAAGTAAAATAAGATTTCATCTGTTCGAATTGGAACTGTATTTAGCTTAATTTTATTTTTCTGATTTTAATTTATATTGGAAAAATGCAATTTTATTAACATAATCAAGCAATATGAAAATTATCATCGTAGGTAATGGTATGGTGGGCTACAAGTTTTGTGAAAAATTAGTGGCCAAATCAGAGGTACATTTAGATCTTACTGTTTTTGGTGAAGAAATTCGACCTGCTTATGACAGAGTTCACCTAAGTGAGTTTTTTAGCGGCAAATCGGCAGAAGATCTTCAACTCGCACCTACTTCTTGGTACACAGAACAGGGTATCGTATTAATTGTGGGAGATCCTATTTTAGCCATTAACCGAAAGGAAAAAACGGTAAGTTCACACAGTGGTCTTACCATGGCCTACGATTACCTTGTATTAGCTACGGGTTCTTCTGCCTTTGTTCCTCCCATTCCGGGTGTCGAAAAAGAGGGTGTTTTTATCTATCGTACGATTGAGGACCTTGAAATGATGCAAGCTTGGGCACCTAAGGCTAAAACAGGTGCTGTCATTGGTGGTGGTTTGCTAGGATTAGAAGCTGCGAAAGCGATGATTGACCTAGGCGTGACTAATACACATGTGATTGAATTTGCGCCACGACTCATGCCTCGGCAAATTGATGATGCAGGTTCATCTGTTTTAAAATCAAAGTTAGAAGCACTTGGGCTTTCCATTCATACTTCTAAAAATACAACTGAAATCGTAGGTGAATCAGCGATTTCGGGTATGCGCTTTCAAGATGAAAGTACATTAAACGTGGATATGTTAGTTATTTCGGCTGGAATTAAACCTCGAGATGAATTAGCAATTGCGGCTCAACTTAACGTAGGACCTAGGGGAGGAATTGTCGTAAATCAACAAATGTTTACTTCCGATCCGGCCATTTTAGCTATCGGTGAGTGTGCCTTATTTGAAGGAATGATTTTTGGCTTAGTAGCACCAGGATATGAAATGGCCGAAGTGGCTGTTGCTTCGATTTTAGGTACCGAAAAAGTGTTTTTAGGCTTTGATATGAGTACTAAATTGAAGCTAATTGGCGTAGATGTGGCAAGTTTTGGTGATCCATTTATTGCGGGATCAGAGGCGCGCTCTATTGTTTTTGAAGATAAAAATAAGGGTATCTACAAACGAATTAATATCAGTAAGGATGGCAAGGAGTTGTTAGGAGGTATTTTGATTGGAGATGCTGAACAATATAATTTGTTGTTACAAACCTGTAAAAATAAAGTAGTGTTGCCGCCTAATCCAGAGGATGTGATTTTAGGATCTCGCGGAGGAGAATCTGATGGAGGAGCTGGTGTGACAAGTTTGCCAGATGAAGCTGTTATATGCAGCTGTGAATCCGTAACAAAAGGAGAAATTTGTGGTCATGTGATTGATGGAGCCGTTTCTATTGAAGAGATTAAGAAATGTACTAAGGCGGGGACGGGTTGTGGAGGTTGTGTTCCTATGGTCAAAGATTTAGTCAATTATACCCTCAAATCGCAGGGGATTTATGTGCGTAATGTCATTTGTGAACACTTTGCGTACAGCAGACAAGAATTATTAGATTTAGTGCGTTTGCAGGATCTCCGTTCCTATGATGCGGTGTTGACCGCGCACGGAAATGGGGATGGATGTGAAACATGTAAGCCATTGGTCTCTTCCATTTTAGCGAGTCTTTGGAATGAATTAATTTTAGACAAAGGGAATGACACTGCACAGGATAGTAATGATAGGTTCTTAGCGAACATCCAAAAAGGGGGGACTTATTCTGTAGTCCCTCGTATTCCCGGCGGAGAAATTACGCCTGATAAATTGATTGTTATCGGTCAGGTCGCCAAAGAATTTAATTTATACACTAAAATCACGGGTGGTCAACGAATTGATTTGTTCGGAGCGCATTTATCTGATTTGCCTATAATCTGGGAGCAGTTAATTGCTGCGGGTTTTGAAAGTGGTCATGCCTATGGAAAAGCGTTAAGGACTGTAAAAAGTTGTGTTGGAAGTACCTGGTGCCGCTTTGGACTACATGATTCAGTTTCTTTTGCAATACAAATAGAAGAACGCTACCGCGGAATTCGAGCACCCCATAAAATTAAAGGGGGTGTTTCTGGCTGTATACGCGAATGTGCTGAGGCTCAGAGCAAAGACTTTGGTATTATTGCAACTGAGAAAGGCTGGAACCTTCATGTTTGTGGTAATGGGGGGTCTAAACCACAACATGCATTATTATTAGCGAGTGACCTTGATAGCGAAACGTGCATTCGGTTCATTGATCGCTTTTTGATGTTTTACATCAAAACGGCGGATCCACTTACGCGAACTGCCACTTGGTTAAATAAATTGGATGGTGGCATGGATTATCTCCGGAACGTGGTGGTGAACGATAGTCTCGGAATCGGGTCAGAGCTTGAGTCAGAGATGCAAAGTCTCGTAGATAATTATGTCTGTGAATGGAAGGCAGCCGTAGAAAATCCGGAGTTTAGAAAGCGCTTTAGCCATTTTGTTAATGCGCCGGAAGAAAAAGACCCCACTGTACAATTTGATGAATTACGTGATCAAAAAAAGGCGCAAGCCTGGAAATAATAAGCCATGGTAGAAACAACAAAACAACATTGGATACTCGCGTGTCCCACACATGATGTACCTGAGAATGGTGGCGTATGTGTAAAAGTAGGAGACCAACAAATTGCTATCTTTAATTTTACCCGTAGAGGCGAGTGGTACGCCACCCAAAATGAATGTCCCCACCGTCATCAAATGGCCTTAAGTAGAGGGATGATCGGATCAGCAGGAGAAGAGCCCAAAGTGGCCTGTCCCTTTCACAAGAAAACTTTTTCCCTCAAATCAGGGGAATGCCTCAGCGGAGACGAATGCTCCATTGCGACTTATCCTGTCGAAGTTCGGGAAGGTAATGTATTTCTCTTAATTGATTCTCATGAACTATAAATACCTATCACTTATTTTATTGTTCGCAAGCCAGGCTTTCGGACAATTAACGTGGTCAGGCCAAATACGCACTCGCTCGGAATACCGAGACGGAGCCGGAATTCTTCGTCTCAATACGTATGACCCAGCCCTTTTTATTTCGCAACGAACTCGTTTGACGAGTGCCTATAAAAGTAGTCGAGTGCAATTTCAAACTTCCATACAAGATGTACGCGTTTGGGGTCAGGATGCATCAACTATTTCAGCGGCGGATGGTGTTCGTTTAGGTGTTCATGAAGCCTGGACTGAAATCAGTTTAGTAAATAAAAAGGATACAATTTTGCCAGGTTTTGTGGAGTACTTAGGTATTAAGTTAGGAAGGCAAGAATTGATGTATGATGATTCACGTATTTTGGGGAATCTGGATTGGTTGCAGCAAGGCCGTCGACATGATGCACTGGTTTTGAAACTGATTAATAAAGGCTGGAGAGTGGATTTGGGAATGGCATATAATCAAAATACGGATGCTTTTCAAACAGACGGAAGCTATTATGTGCCTGGTAATGTTCTTCCGTATGTGAAAGATAGCAAGGGGAATTTAGTAGCCGTTCCCGCAGGAATTATTCCTTTGGTAGGAGTTACTGGTTTATCAGCGAAGAACGGTGTCGCTAGTCTGGTAAATCCTCCGTCGACGAATGCTTTGGGCCAAAATTACAAATCGATGCAATTTTTGTACCTCTCAAAAAACGTAGGTAAAGCGAAATGGTCTGGAGTCATTTTGAGTGATCAATTTGGAGCTTATAGTCTTGATTCCACTCGGAATATAGCGGGTAAAGACACGGCTTATGTATTTGGACGTCGCTACCATTCTACGGTGTTAAATGCGCGTTGGACAATAGGGTCGAACTTCTCTGCACCTTTGGCAAAAGCTTGGAATTTTAATGGAGCCATTTATTACCAAACAGGCAAGGATAAAGACGGCCTTCTTTTAGATGCCTTTACTTCTTCGTTAGCCATTACCTATCAACCTAGGAATATAGCCTATACGTTTGGTTGGGATGTTGTTTCTGGAAATGATGCCTTTTCGAGTTCAAAAACCAATCATCGATTTGATCCCTTGTATGGGACGCCACATAAGTTTTGGGGATTGATGGATTACTTCTATGCAGGAACGGGTTCCCCGGCAGGAGGGTTGTCTGATTTGTATCTAAAATCAAAGTATGTTGCTAAAAATAAACGATTCAGTTCAGGGATGGATCTGCATTATTTTGCGTTGGAGGCGGATCAAAAGGCCCAAGATGGTCAAAAAATTAACCCCTTCTTAGGTATCGAACTAGACTGGGTTAGCACCTATGTGCTGAACAAGTTTAGTATGCTTGAAATGGGTTTTTCTGTGATGCAAGCAAGCGATTCGATGGAATCGGCTAAGGGATTTAGTCCCGGCACCACTCAAAAACAAGCTTCATGGGCTTACCTACAACTCAATATGCTATTATAATCCACTTAAATAAAATCTAATGAAGAACAATCTGCCGCTCGAAAAATTAAACATTTTCTCCTTCCGTGGGGTACAAATGCGTACGTTTCATATTACTTGGATGACCTTTTTTGTTTGTTTCTTTGGTTGGTTTGGACTAGCGCCATTGATGCCTACAATTAAAGAAACTTTGCATTTGACTAAACCACAAATTGGGAATATTATTATTGCTTCCGTTTCAGGAACCATTATTGCTCGGTTATTGATTGGTCGCTTGTGCGATACTTGGGGACCTCGGAAGACCTATACGGCTTTACTATTAGTGGGGGCGATTCCGGTAATGTGCGTTGGACTCGCTGAAAGTTACAGTAGTTTCCTTTTGTTTCGCCTAGCAATCAGTATCGTGGGAGCTTCTTTTGTGATCACTCAATTTCATACGTCAATGATGTTCTCGCCTGCCATCAAAGGTACAGCGAATGCTGTTGCCGGTGGATGGGGTAATTTAGGTGGAGGAATCACGAATATGTTAATGCCCGTTGTATTTACGGCAATTGTTGGTTTTGGTTATGTCAAAGCTGACGCTTGGCGTTATGCGATGATTCTTCCCGGCGTGATGATGCTACTAATGGCCTTTGTATATTTCAAATTTACGAAAGATACACCTGCTGGCAATTATGATGAAATTGATCGTGATGTACAATTGAAGTCAAAAACGGATTTTACGGTATTGAAAGATTGGCGTGTTTGGGCCTTGGCTTTGGCATATGCTGTTTGTTTTGGTATGGAAATTACGTTTGATAATGTGGCAGCCTTACATTTTGTGCAAGAATACAACTTAACCCAAAGCAGCGCTGGCTTTTGGGCTGGAGCTTTTGGTTTTATGAACATCTTTGCGCGTGCCTTGGGAGGTTTTTTTGCCGATCGAGTAGGTCGCTCCTATGGTATGCGTGGCAAGGGTTTACTATTAGCTTCGGTTTTATTGTTAGAGGGTGTCGGCCTATTACTTTTTGCCAATGCAGGTAATTTACCTTTAGCAATCCTATCGATGATCACTTTTGCATTATTTCTAAAAATGGCAAACGGGGCAACTTATGCCATTACTCCGTTTGTCAATACGAAAAATGTTGGTTTTGTGAGCGGAGTAGTAGGTGCAGGTGGAAATGTGGGTGGTATGTTGTTTGGATTCTTATTTAAGAGCGAAAGTATCACCTATATGCAAGCTTTCGGTTATATTGGTATGATAGTAATTGCCGTTTCCGCCATCATTTTTGTTACTCGATTTAGTGAAGCAAAAAAAGCGCTTGAATTAACGGTTGCCTAATATTCAACATGGAAAAATCCCTCAAACCTGGTTGTACTGAACACAAAAGTACCTGTTGTTACTGCGGGGTCGGCTGTGGTGTATCTGTTCAAAAGGATGCGCTTGGTCGCCTGCTTGTTGAGGGGGAAATGGGGCATCCTGTAAATGACGGCCAATTGTGTAGTAAAGGTATGAATTTGCACTATACGGTAAATGATGTATCAGACCGTTTACATTATCCATTGATGCGCTATGCTAAAAATCAGCCGCGCATTCGGGTAAGCTGGGAATCGGCTATGCAGCGAACAGCGGCTGTCTTTAAGTCTTTAATTGCTCAATATGGACCTGAATCTGTCGCATTTTATGCCTCTGGGCAATGTTTAACTGAGGAATACTATGTAATCAATAAGTTGATCAAAGGATTTATCGGCAGTAACAACATTGACACAAATTCCCGTTTGTGTATGAGTTCTGCCGTGGTGGGTTATAAAATGAGTTTAGGGGAGGATTCGGTGCCCGTTTCCTATGCCGATATTGATTTAGCGGATGTTATTTTAGTAGCAGGTGCAAATCCTGCTTGGTGTCATCCCATACTTTGGCGAAGGGTGGAGGCTGCCAAAGCCCGCAATCCAGATTTGAAAATTATTGTGAGTGATCCCCGCAAGACGCAGACCTGTGCTATAGCGGATGTTCACTTGCAGGTCAATCCTGGAACTGATATTGTTTTGCATCACGCTATTGGGCGCCTGTTAATTGAAATGGATGCGGTAGATCATACCTTTATTCGTGACCATGCAGAGGGGTATGAGGCGTACCGGACATCTGTCTTATTAAGGTCGGTGGAGGAGTCAGCGCTGATTTGTGGCGTTTCGCTAGCGAAAATTACGCAGGCAGCTAGCTACATTGCAGGTGCGAAAAGCTACATGAGTATGTGGACTATGGGCTTGAATCAAAGTGCGGTGGGTGTAAATAAAAATCTCTCACTGATTAATTTGAATCTCATTACAGGCCAAATAGGTCGCCCAGGTGCCGGCCCACTTTCTTTAACGGGTCAGCCTAATGCCATGGGCGGCCGGGAAGTAGGAGGACTCTCTAATCTACTGCCAGCCCACCGTGATTTATTAAATCCAGCACATCGGGCTGAAGTGGAGCAATTCTGGGGTGTTCCTGCTGGAAGTATCGCTGCCAAGCCTGGTTTAAGTGCTACAGAAATGTTCCAAGCACTAGATGACGGTACCTTAAAGGCGGTGTGGATAATTTGTACGAATCCATTGACTAGTATGCCGAATGTTCGTCAGGTAGAGGCGGGTTTGAAAAAGGCTAAATTTGTTGTAGTTCAAGAAATTTCCAACAAGGCAGAAACTTTAGAGTATGCTGATGTTGTTTTTCCAGCTGCGGCTTGGGCCGAAAAAGAAGGAACAATGACAAACGCTGAACGGCGCATTTCTCACTTACCTAAAATTGTCAATGCTCCAGGAGAGGCGTTGCCAGATGCGGAAATTATCTGTCGATTCGCCCAGGAAATGGGTTACCAAGGTTTTGATTTTGAAAATGCCTCAGCCATTTATTCGGAACATGCACAATTAACAGCAGGTACGCACATAGATGTTAGTGGACTAAATTATGCGACTTTAACGAAAAATCGGACAGTTCAATGGCCTTACCCCGCCGGATCAACGGGTGCTGGTACCTCGCGTCTATTTACAAATCGTGTATTTTATACTCCCTCTGGGAAAGCCCAAATTCAGTCGGTATCAGATGAAAATACTTCGGAAAAATGCAGTGAAGAATTTCCCTTTATTTTGAATACTGGTCGTATTCGAGATCAATGGCACACTATGTCCAAGACCGGGAAAGTCAATAAATTAAAGCAGCACATGGGTGAATCCTTTGTAGAGGTTCACCCAGATGACGCGGCTTTCTTACGCATTCAGGAAGGTTCGCTCGTCGAGGTCAAGAATCAACGTGGATGCGTTCGCGTAAAGGCGAAGTTAAGTGATGATCTGAAACGTGGTTGCGTTTTTATGCCGATGCATTGGGGGAAAATCGCAGGTCGTGATGATAATCGAGTAAATAACCTTACTTCGAGTCTCGTAGATCCGAAAAGTAAGGAACCCGATTTCAAATTTGCTGCCGTTTCTGTTCAGGCCTTTGTTAAGCAGAAACAAAAAATAGTTGTTGTAGGTGCTGGAGCTGGTGCTTGTGGCTTTGTTAAATCGTACCGACAAAACAATTCCGTAGATGAAATTGTAGTATTTAGTAAAGAAGATTTACCTTTTTACAATCGTGTTTTGTTGCCAGATTATATTAGTGGGGCTTTGCCTTGGGTGAATTTGGTAAAAATGTCGGAGGCAGAAGAGGAAGAACATTCCATCTCGTTGTACCGTGGACTCGGCATTGATTCGATTGATCGCGGAGCAAAGACAGTGACCGACTCGAAAGGACAAGTGCATTCCTACGATGTGTTAATTTTAGCAACAGGTAGTAGACCAGCTATGTTGCGTGATTTGCCACCTTTGGAGGGGATATTTACGATGCGAAGTCGGCCTGATGCAGATCGCTTCAAGGCTCATGTGGATCCTGCCAATGGTCCCGTGGTCATTGTAGGTGGCGGGTTGCTCGGAATTGAGCTTGCCGCATCCTTAGAGGAAATGCAGATTTCCGTTTCTTTGGTTCATCGCAACTCCCGCTTCATGGATCGCCAATTGGATCCATTAGGCAGTCAGCTTTTGCATGAAGAATTAGTGGATAGGGGGATCTCTATACATTATAATGATGAAATAGAGCGCTTGTTAGGCGATTATGCGGTAGAAGGTGTCCGATTGAAAAGTGGACTTACTTTACCTTGTCAAGCTATTGTCATTGCCATTGGTACAATCCCAAACATCGAATTAGCTAAACAAGCTGATTTACTCACGCAGCGCGGTGTGGTAGTAGACGCCTACTTACAAACAAGTGATCCTTCCATTTTCGCGATAGGAGAAATAGCGGAATGCAATGGGGTTTTGTATGGCATTACTGCAGCGGCTGAACAGCAAGCTGAGGTCTTAGCTCGCTACCTCAATGGCGATATCTCCCGTCAATATAGTGGATCTTTGTTGATGAATATATTAAAGATGCCCGGTACGGATCTCTGTTCTATGGGAGTAGTGGAATGTCCTAAAGATCCAGCCTTTGAGGAGGTGATTTTTATGGACAAAGCCAAACGATTTTATAAAAAATGCATTATTCACAATGACCGCCTAATAGGCGCCATTTTGATTGGAGATAAGCGGGAATTTTTAGAATTCCGAAATTTGATTGAGCAAAAATTAGAGCTAAGTGAGAAACGATTGCTTTTATTACGATCAGGCAAAGCGCCTGAGCCGATACTTGGGAAGGTGGTCTGTTCTTGTAATGGGGTAGGGGAAGGAAATGTAATTCAAAAAATCGAAGCAGGCTGTAGCGATCACTTACAATTATGCCAATTATCTGGTGCGGGTATGGGCTGCGGCAGCTGCCGGCCAGAAGTGAAAGCTTTGTTAGATAGAACGTTGAAACAAAAAATAATTTCATGAAAATCTTAGCCCCTTCGATCTTTTTAGGTCACGCAAATATTGAGTATTTTGTCTTCGAGGAAGATTTTATGGAAGCGAACATGCGTTGTATTCCGATGGCTGTTCGATTTAAATTAGACGCGGTACAGATAAAATTGAGCTTAGCCGCTTGGGCGAAATTCGGTTCTGATGAGAAGTTAGCCTTGGCAATGAATTCGTGTGAATCAGTTACAGAAAAGGCTATGTACGCTCAATTTTTGGCCCAATTAATTGAAAATTATACCGGTCAACCCCCGGCACAATTGTCTGAATCAAAAATTTTAGTGGGATGGCAAGCTGGAAAAAATGTGCCCCAAAGTATTTGTTCTAAGGCTTTGGAATTTGGTTGGGAGGTTACACTCAATAGCTGGAATGCATTAAGTGATTTGCAGCGATACAGCCTTCTTAAATTGACGAATCCTAGTCATGAAAACAAGAATTTTCCTATTGCTATGCGTGAATTTGGACTAGTATGAGATACATAAAAATTAATTTTCTGGGAGGTATTATTTCTCCAGGTGATTTACTTGAGATTCTGAATGTTCTAGATACGCTGAAGTTACGGCAGGTGCGTTTTGGGTTGCGTCAACAAATGTTGATTCCGTTGGAAGCTACTTCTCTAGAGGATTTAGTCCATTCACTGGATGAAGCAGGTATCGTCTTCGAGGTGGATCAAGAAATTTACCCGAATATTGTTAGCTCCTATCCCGCGGAGGAGGTGTTTATACAAGGTACATGGCTGAATGAAGGAGTTTACCGAGATATTTTAGATGGAATCAATTACCAACCTACTTTAAAAATAAATATATCCGATAGTAATCAAAGTTTTACTCCTTTATTGACGGGGAATATCAATTGGGTTGCATCCGCTACAGAGCCACATTTTTGGCATTTATTTGTCCGTTTTCCGAAAACTAATGTGATTTATGAGTGGACAGAATTAGTGTATACTCAAGATGTGGCAGCTTTTTCAAAACAGCTAGAAAGCTTAATTTTATCCGATAAGCAATCATTTTATGGGCAGGAAGCGGCGAGTGGAGAGCTTTTACTTTCTCGCTTGGAGGTTAAAAGTTATATAATTCGTAAGGCTCAGTCGACAGCTGAATTACCACCATTCAATTTGCCTTATTACGAAGGCTTGAATCGGTATAACAACCGGTATTGGTTAGGTATTTATCGGCGTAAAGAATTATTTAGCTGTGATTTTTTACGCGAAGTATGCTTGTTGTGTTTAGATACCAAAGTAGGTCAAATTGGTTCTACTCCTTGGAAATCATTAATGATAAAGGGAATCGAGGAAAAGGACAAGTGCGCTTGGAATTTGCTGTTAGAAAAGCATCAAATAAATATGCGTCATGCCGCGAACGAATTGAATTTTCAATTAGAAGATCATAGTCCGAAAGGTTTAGCCTTAAAGCAATTTTTGGTCCGGCATTTAAATAAAGAAGATACCCGTTCGTTTGGATTAAGTATTGGGATTAAAACAAGGCCGAAAAGTGAAGTTTTTGGAGGAATCGTGGTACGCTCGCGATCTGTTTTGTGGGGTTTATTTTACGTATATGATATTTTATGCGCGCATGATTTTAATCCTAATCAGCGAACAGGCTATCTATTTTGTTCAAGTGTACCTAAATTTGTGTTGGGTGAGCAATTGCGTCGAGCCATTTTGTCATTTTATAAATATAGGGCCACCCAGGTGCGCCAAACCATTCGATCAGAAGTCCGCACTGAGGAAAGCTTGGAAGAAAATCGTTATTTCTGTGTTGCGTGTTTAACACGTTATGACCCAGCCTACGGTGACCTCTCTCAAGGTATTGAACCCGGAACGCCGTTTATGAATCTAGCAGATGATTATTGCTGTGAATTGTGCAATGCGCCTAAAGTGACTTTCCGTATATTGGGAAATTGACATTCTCGAAATTATCCATTTCTTCCGGAAGGATTGGTAAATAGGCTGTTGGGAATTGATCCAAAAGTGCCGTTAGGCTGAATTTTTGTGGAGGTGCGGATAAGATTTGAGCTAAAATCCGCGCTGAATAAATCGCACAAAGTGGTTCTGGCCCTTTATGACTTCTGTATACCCAAATCCCCCGTTTAGGATTTTGTTCCCGAAATACGAGTAGTCGCTCGATCTGAGCAAATGACAAATAAGGAAGATCTGTTGCCAAAGCAAAAAGATCCTCTTTGGGAAATTGCTGATGCACACTTAATATACCAAGTAAAGGGCCTTTTACTGGGATTTTAGAATTGTCAATCACTAACGATTTAATTGAAAAATGGGCTTGGTACGTATCTAATTGACTAGAATTGAGGCTGACGAAACAGGATAAATTCCCTTTTTCAAGTAATTCAAATGTTTTTTTGGCCCATAATTTTCCGGCCTTATCTAGCAACAAACCTTTATCGGTTCCCATCCGAGTGCTAGCCCCACCTGCCATGAGTAGACCGATCATTTGTCGCTGTGTCCTAATATTTTTTCAGGACAGATTTCGTCTCGAACGAGTTGCTTAATCACCTTTATTTCCTCAAATCCTCCGTTTAACTTTCTGTCAAACAAAGGTTTATCATCTATAGAAATGGAGAATTCTCCTGCAATTTGGCTAGGCTTTAACATGACACCCCCAGCTTCTAGTTCGAATGTACTGAGGAGTTCTTGGGCCACATAGGCTGCTCGCAGTAACCAGTTGCATTTCGGGCAGTATCTGATGAGAAGAATCGGTTTAGACATAATATTGCAATTTACTAGATTTTCAGTCGTTTCAACCGTCCCTGGTAACTTTGATAATAGTTTTTCTGAGCACTTTCTTCTAGAAAGGAGCGTCGAATCAACATTTCAATCTCAGTCGAATTCGCCTGCATTTGTTCGAGAATTCGTTCTACCATTTTTTCAGGGATATTTGCCATTTTTCCCAAGTGTATAAACTGATGGATTAATTTTCCCTGGTATTGCGCCTTCGGATATAAGCCACCTAGTAAGGCAAAATCGCTATCTGCGATATGTAATTGAGAATTCAATAAATCATAGGCCGGGCTCAGAATGTAATCGCCATCCACTGTTTCTAGTAGGGAGAAATTGTTTAAATGGGCATCTCCATTCGAAAACAGGTAATTAAACAAGATGATTTTAAATAGTTTAGGAGCCTCGGTGGCATAGGCAGGCACATATTGCTGCATGATTTGGAACAATTCGAGGTAATTTCCTTCGTATTTGTAATTCGCCCCGTGTGTTTGCGGTGTTCTATTTGCCAAAACCGCAAAGTCCTCTTTCCCTCGTTTCAGTCCAGCTTCATCCCGGTCAAATCGTTTTGTCAAATAGGCCATTTCCCCATTTTGGAAGAAAACAATCCCATTCTCTGCCGTATCTATTTGAAAAACCTGTTTAGCTATCTGTATCGTCAAATGCTCGTTTGCAGGCATCAGATGCTTGTTCTTGCCCAGAGTAGGAATTGGTTTTAGTAAATAATGACCACTTTCCCCCGGCTGAGCTAATCGAAGCTTATTCTTCTCTAGTAGGAGTGAAAACTTTTCCTGTACTCCAGAAATAGACATAATCGTTCTGTTCTCAAAGAAAATACCAGAAACCTCGTCTGAACTCGCCGGTGAAACATAGGGCAGCACGTGATGCACCTTGTGATTCGAGAATAGTCGCTGAATCGCAGATCGGCAGTAACTGGAATGACCTTCAGCTAGTGTACCTGGGCAATAGGAAAGCAGTGGTATATTCACTTATCAGTCTATTTGTTCAATCGTTATCGCACCTATCGTATCGAATTGAGCGGTATGTAATAGGATGCCAAAATGATCCGATGGATCAATCTTCTTGAACTTGCAAACCGCTTGCTTATTGGCTCCCTCTGGTAACAAGTGAAAGAAAACTGGAAATAGGTGAGGGGACTTAAATTCCTTTTTTGATTTAGGCATGGTTAAGCTAATGGCCGGTTTCTTTTTATCTTCTATCCATGTCTCCAAATAGTGAAAATGAAAACTACCATTATTCAGTTGACTCAAAATTCCTGCAGGTTCAGTCTTATACAATATCGTCGCTGTCCTCATTTTCTGTCTCTAATTTCTTGATAGTTAATTGCATTTCAAGTCCTAGTACATCGGCTAGTTTTTGAATCGTCTCCAAGGTAGGATTTCCTTTTCCGCTTTCAAATTGTTTGACCGTTCGTAGACCTACACCTGACAGCATAGCAAGGGTCTCTTGGTTCACTTGGAGCGTAATTCGTCGCTTTTTTAGTGTTTCTATGATGTCTTGTTGGTGCATTAAATTGCTCTTTTTCTTGTATTTAATGATTACTGTAGGCTGATTTAGGCAGATTTGTGCAATATAGTGCACTTTCAGTTGTAATTGTGGATTTGTAAGAAAATAATCAGTTTTTAGAGGAAATTATCAGGGGGCAGGGCAACAAAAAAGCCCGACATTGCTGTCGAGCTTCTCAGAACCCCCTATGAGGATTGAATGAAGTCAAGCATCAATAAGTATAAAATCCCTTGCCCACTTACTTTCCCCATTCTCCTTTGTTGAACTTCTCCACGATAGTTGGAGATGGTTTATCATCTTCATTTCCTGATGCTTGGTATTTTTCCATTCCAACATGATAAGCTAAGTCGATGCCTGTTAAGTCGAGCAACTGAAATGGGCCCATCGGATAGCCGAGACCTTTTATAACAGCCTGGTCAATATCTTCCACGGAGGCAATTCCCAAATCTAATAAATTCAGGGCTTCTTTACGGGTTGCTTGCAGCATACGGTTTACAACGAATCCGAAAGAGTTCAATGAAATCGTATTGAGTTATTTTTCAAGTAAATAAAAAAAGAGGCTATTAATTAAGCCCCTTTTTATTTAATTCTTCGTTACTTTCAAGTCTTTAAAGTAGCCAATTGTCCCTACTTCTACCCACAAACCAATGCTTCCTCGCGTTGATTTGCCCAACATTTTGTTGACAATAAAATTTGGTGACTTTTGGTTGTTAATAAACAAAGTGACCTTCTCTCCTTGATATTCTAATCGGACATCAATCCATTCGTTTAATCCGATATCCGCATAGGTTTCATATAAGCCATTAGCTTCTTTTCGCAAGCGGCTGAAAGTATAACCAGGATAGGCAAAATACTGAACAGTATGGTTTCTGCGCAGTTGGTCATCAGCTCGACCATTACTTGGTCGCAAATAAATATTCTCAAATTGGGTATTCGCCTCATCGATGCGATAGGCCAAACCGATGAATCCTCTTGCTTGTGGGAACGGTGAATCTACTTGAATCTTACTTAACATCTTCACTTCGATGATACCATTTTCGATGTCAGTATTTGCCAACTTAACAAAGGTCGGTCCATCCACAGAGTTCTCAATATTATTAATATCAAAGGGAGATTTGACTAAGTCTCTAGTAACTTCTAAAACTTTTGCTCCGTCTAATTCAACTACTTTAGCAATTGAATTAATGGCGGAAAACGTTTGCTTTTCCCAAGTGAATTGCTGACCATACATGGGTGCGGCCAACAATATCATTACGGCTATAAAACCCTTATTTCTCATTTGATGATTTATAAAATAACCCCGCCCCATAAGAAGTTCCTAAAGTTCCAGGTTTTATTTGTAAATAATAACGACTTGTTTGGTCTTCCTCGATAGATAAACCGCCTGTTTTTTGAAGAACAAAATCAGAACCATACATCAATTTCTTTGGATCGGCTGGTGTACCAAAATCTTGTGGGCCTCCACCTTGATTCACTAATTGATTATAGCCAATAACCATAGAATTCTGAATCTGGTAAGCATTTTTTGCTTCTTTCTCCAATACCCACAAGACGTTGATTCCACTCATGACATTGTTATAAAATTTGAAGTCAGGTGTTGTTGACCAAGTCCAAACAGCTGCACCGTAACTATTCAAAATCAAATTATGATGCATGCTAGATTGTTCAGCAGGTGCATTCCACATCACTACAGCATCTTTTACCCCATAAAAGACACAATGATCGACTTCTAACTGCTTTCCATTGGATAATATGCCCAAGTGGTTAGGTAATGCGAATTGATTCCCTAGAAACAGGCATTGTGTAACGCGCAAATCACTCAAGTTTTTACCTTCCCATACGATTGGATAATTTCGAACGAGTACACCCGCTTTGGGTTTTTCATGCACAGGTTCACCTAATATACGAAGTCCTTGAATGGTAGCATGACTGCTTTCGATTAAAATACCATAATTTGAACCGCCCGTGATTACTTTCTTATCATCACGTTCAAGTTTAAATGGCATTGTCGAAACAATTATGGGCATTTTATTAGGTTCCCAAGCTGAACTATCTGGTAAAATCTCCGCGCGAATTTCGAGGCGATCTTGTTTTGAAAATACCCATTGTGTGGGATTGAATGTAGCGGTTTCAGCAAGTCCATATGTGCCTTCTGACAAGAAAACTTGTATACTTCCTTTGCCAGCTAATTTATTCACACGCTTAGCAGCCTCAAACAACGATTTTAATGGCGTCATTTGAGAACCAGCTGCGTCATCATTACCTGAATTTGCATTCACATAAATCATTTCCTTTTGCTGTGCGAGAACATGATAAGATGCCATCAAATAGCATAGTCCTAAAATCAATACTTTTTTCATATATAATTATTTTTTTCAAAACTACGGAATAATGGTATACATTTGTAACCAGAAATCAATTAGTAGTAACCTCTAAGTAACCGGTATATGCGTTTTATCGATAATCCATTCCAATGTCCCGTAACCCGAACTATGTCAATTATTGGTGGTAAATGGAAACCTATTATTTTGAATTGTATTGGGGATAAGACGATCCGTTTTGGCAAATTAAATCAATTGATGCCAGCCATTTCAAACAAGGTCCTTTCTAAAGAGTTGAAAGATTTAGAGTTACTAGGGTTAATTAATCGATTAGAATCAGATGAACTGCCTCAAAGAGTTGAATATAATTTAACCGACTCAGGGATTAGTCTTATGCCAGTTTTGATAGAAGTTGCAAACTGGGGTAATTCCCATTTTGCAAAGCAGATAGAGTCGAAATTATAGAAAAAAATCCAAAAATATTTCTCTGCCGTAATTGAGGCCCTTGATTTGTGCAAGAATATTACCGGTAATAAAATCGGATACGGTGGAGTGGAGAATGGAGGAAGGGGAGATAAGTTTTTGGTACAAATCTGGTACAAATGAAAAAGCAGCTATAACTTTCGTTATAACTGCCTTATTTTCAGAGCCTCCTGTCGGGATCGAACCAACGACCTACTGATTACAAATCAGTTGCTCTACCAGCTGAGCTAAGGAGGCGCATTTCGGTTTACAAAAGTAGTATTATTCTCCTAAATCGCAAAACCGAACCTTAAAAAAAATTAACTTTTTTTCAATTTTTCCAATTCTTTTTCTGCCGCCGCAATTTTCTTTTCTACCTCCGCACGCAGTTTTTCGCTGTTTTTCGACTTCGCAAAGAACTCTAAGTTGTTGGTTAACACCGCAATATCATTTTCCAATGCTTGGATTTTTTTACGGGAATCTGCCGATGGTGCGGATGATTCAGGCGCGGCCGACTCCGTCTTCAACGACTTCAATTCAAAGCCCCAAGCTGCTAATTGCTCCTTCGGTTGTGTTCTCGCCAAATCAATTAATGCATTCCATGTCTTGCGGAAAGCCTCTTGTAAGTCCTTCACATTCTTCTTAGGAACGAATCCGATCGCATCCCAGGCTGCTTTTACCTCGCCCAAACGCGCTAATAAACTCGCATCCTTCAACATCGCTTCCATGTCGGCTAAGATCGCTTGCTTCGCAGCTAAATTTGCATCCATTTCAGCATCTTTGGCACCTCTCGAAGCCGATCGCTTTAAATTGAAATAGTTGTCACAAGCTGCTTTGAACTTCGCATAGATGCTATCTTTCTGCTTTTCAGGCACATGGCCGATTTCCTTCCATTTCTTCTGAAGCTCGATCACCGTTTGTGTAATCTCCTGTGTTTCGGTTCCTACCGCTACAATGCCTTCTACCTGTTCGATCAATTGCTGTTTCGCTGCTAAATTAGCCTTGCGCTCCGCATCAATCTTACCAAAGAAATCACTCTTAAGTTTGAAGAAGGTTTTTAAATCCGCCCAAAATTGGTGACTGACTTCTTTGCCTCCCTCGCGTGGTAAACCACCCTTTAATTTTCCCCATTGCTCTTGCAAGGCTAATACGGCCTTAGATGCTTGGTTCCATTCGGATATCGATGTAGACGTGAACGACGCATAGCCATGCATCAATCCCGCCAATTCCTTTTTAATCTTTAAGTTCTCCTCAAATACCGCTTTGTTGGCATCCTGAATCTGACGCTTCTGTTCAAACAAGACATCTAGCGATTTCTTGACGCGTTGCCACATCGCCTCGTTATCCTCACGGTGAGCAGGACCGATGTGCTTGTATTCGTTGAATAATTCTTCTGCCTCTTTCAATAACACAGGTAAATTAGTTGCTTGTGCTACGGCTGCAGCCAATTTCTCTAATTTCGCGGCAATGATTTCTTTGGCCTGTAAATTCTTCTTGCGATCAAGTTCTAATAGTTCAAAGAAGATGGAACGGTTCGAATAGAAACGATCAACTAATGCATGATAGGATTGCCATAAGGTTTGGTTCATTTGACCTTGAACGGCGCCTAAGCCTTTCCACTCCTCCTGAATTTTCTTGAATGCCTTGAAACTCGCATTCACATGGGCAGGATCCCCATTATCATCTTTATCGACTAAATCACGTAATTCATTGATTAATCGTGTTTTGCCTTCCAACGCTTTTTCGCGCGCCTTTTCTAAGCCCTGAAAAAATGCTTGCTTCTCGGTACGAATGTGATTGATCAATTGGTCAACCGCATGAACGGCTTCATCTTTGAAGTCAAATCCTTCATCAGACCCTTCATTGGCAGCTTTAAATGCTTCCGCAGCCGCCTGCTTTTCCGCATATTTCAATTGGCTCCACGCTTCCTTCACCTCTTTGGTGATTTCATCCACCTTTTTATAGGTTCCTGGATGGGCATGTTCCGACACGATGTCTTTGATTGTTCCAAAATACGTCAGGAAATTATCTTTCGTAGCGACTGCAAAGTCGAATAGGGGATAGCTCACTTCCTTTTCTGTCGTGGGTGCTTCTACCTCTTTGGCAAGCATTTCGCTTGTCTCTGCTGCTACGGGAGTTGTTTCCTCAACTTTCACAGGTTCGATTGCTTCGTTTTCCGCTGGATTTTGATCAGTTGTCATGTCGTCGTTGTTTGCGTTTTTAAACTAATTTTTCAAAAATACGCTCCATCGATACCGCATGGCCTAATTTTTCTTTTAGGTCAGCGATAGAAATGCGCTCTTGGCTCATCGTATTGCGATCACGGACCGTAACGGTCTGATCTTCCATGGTTTGATAATCAACCACGACGCAATAAGGCGTACCAATTAAATCTTGACGTGTATAGCGCTTACCGATCGCTCCTCCATCGTCATACGTTGTATTGAAGGCAAATTTTAATTGATTCGTAATTTCTTGTGCTTTTTCCGCTAATCCATCTTTCTTCACCAAGGGCAATACCGCCACTTTCGTAGGTGCTAAGGCTGGATGAATATTCAGGTAAACGCGTTGTTTCAAGCTTTCGCCTTCTCCTGTCGTTTCTTCCGTGTAGGCATTACACAAAATAGCTAAGAACAAGCGATCCGCTCCCACGGACGTCTCTACCACATATGGAATGTAGTTTTGATTGATCTCGGGGTCAAAATATTGTTGCTTTTTCTTCGATAAATCTTGGTGCGCCTTTAAGTCAAAGTCGGTCCGTGAATGTATCCCTTCCATTTCCTTAAAGCCAAATGGGAACTTATATTCAATGTCCACCGCAGCGTTTGCATAGTGGGCTAATTTATCATGATCATGGAATTTCAAGGAATCTGCCGGTAAGCCGATTGCCTGGTGAAACTTCATACGCGTTTCTTTCCATTTGTTGTACCATTCCATTTCCGTGCCAGGACGTACAAAAAATTGCATTTCCATTTGTTCGAATTCGCGCATACGGAAGATGAAATTTCGTGCCACGATCTCATTGCGGAAGGCTTTCCCAATTTGCGCAATACCAAACGGCACTTTCATGCGGCCTGTTTTTTGCACATTTAAGAAATTGACAAATATTCCTTGAGCTGTCTCTGGACGTAAATAAATAAGGGATGCATCTTCAGAAACCGCACCCACTTGCGTCGAGAACATCAAATTAAATTGACGTACCTCGGTCCAATTGGCCGTTCCTGAAACCGGGCATTTAATGTTTTGGTCAATGATTAATTGGCGAACTGCTTCTAAATCTCCGGCATCCAATCCTTTCGCCATCGCTTGCATGAGGGCTTTCGCCTCATCTGCTTTCCCTTCATCCTCTAAGGCTGCCGCACGCTCTTCTAATAAGGTATCAGCCCGGTAACGCTTCTTGGAATCCTTGTTATCAATCATGGGATCATTGAATGAATCCACGTGGCCTGAGGCCTTCCAAGTCAACGGATGCATGAAAATCGATGCATCTAAGCCTACCACGTTGTCGTTCAACATGGTCATGGCTTTATACCAAACGTTCTTTAAATTATTCTTTAGTTCTACGCCATTTTGACCATAGTCATAAACGGCCTGTAAGCCATCGTAAATTTCAGAGGATGGAAATACGAAGCCATATTCTTTGGCGTGTGAAATTATATCCTTAAGTGCTGAGGCGGTATCTTGTTTTTTCTGCTCCATGTAATCATTCAATTAAGCATGCAATTTACCGAAAAGAATGAAAGAGAATAGATTTTTCTTAATTTTGCGAGGTATTTTTTTTCTATGCAAAAAATCCTTTGTATTCGTTTTTCGTCCATCGGGGACATTATCTTGACCACGCCCATTGTGCGTGTGCTCAAAGCGCAATACCCGCATGCCGAAATCCATGTGGCCACGAAGGCTTCGTTCGCACACCTTTGGGAGGGAAATCCCCAGGTGCACCACGTACATGGCTTCGATGGAAATATCTGGAAATTTGCCAAAGAGCTTCGTCAAGAGGGTTTTGATTTGGTTTACGATTTACATAAAAATTTGCGTTCCCATGTTTTGTGTTTGCTACTAGGCAAAATTCCCAAGCAGATTAATAAGTACACAAGCGCGCGAAATACCTTCATTAAAAAGAAAATCAACAAGCTGCCCGGACATCTCGTAGATCGAAATTTAGCTTCACTGGGGCTAGGTTCCGACGGGCAAGGCTTGGATTATTTTATACCGGCAGCATCGCATGTTAATCTCACGGATTACGGCATTAAAAAACCTTTTGTGCTTTTCGCCATCGGGGCGGCACATCAAACGAAGGTGCTTTCATATCCTAAGATGATCGAATTAATCGATTCAATCCCGCAGCAAGTCGTTCTCGTTGGCGATGATTGGGATGAAAAAATAGGGTACCGATTAGCAACGCTCTTCCCCGAGAAAGTCTTGAACCTGTGTTCGCAAACCAGCATTTCACAAAGTGCTTCTTTGGCGCAGCAAGCCGACATGGTTATCGCGCATGATTCTTCGATGATGCATATTTCTGCCGCATTGAAGCATCCTAATTTGTTTACACTTTGGGGAAGTACGCATGTGGGGCTCGGTTTTACCCCTTACAAAACGTCATTCACCGTGATTGAAAATACGAATCTTACTTGTCGACCTTGCTCGACACAAGGTTCAAATGTGTGTCCATTAGGACATTTTAATTGTATGAATTCATTGGATCTTTCAGCGATAAAGGACGCTGCGCAAGCATTATGAAAAATATCAAATTTGCCTTATTGCAATTAAGCTGCTCGGAGGACGTGCAAGTGAACCAACAAAAAACGGAGGCAAAAATCCGTGAAGCAGCGGCCCAAGGTGCGCAGGTAATTTGTTTACAGGAATTATACCGTTCCGTATATTTCTGCCACAAGCAAGATGCCGCTTATTTCGATTTAGCCGAAGTGATTCCGGGGCCTGGGACAGATACCTTACTCGCGCTCGCGCAGGAATTGAAAGTTGTTATTATCGCTTCTTTATTTGAAAAACGAAGCAAAGGTGTCTATCACAATACGTGTGCGGTACTCGATCATGCCAAAGGTTACCTAGGTAAATACCGTAAAATGCACATCCCACAGGATGCTGGATATGAGGAAAAGTACTATTTCACACCGGGTGATTTGGGTTACCAAGTATTCGATTCGAGTTACGGTAAATTAGGAATCTTGATTTGTTGGGACCAGTGGTATCCCGAAGCGGCTCGCTTAACGGCGTTAAAGGGTGCTGAGGTATTAATCTATCCCACGGCAATTGGTTGGGATAATCAGGAAACCAATAGCGAAATCAATCGGGAGCAATATCAAGCTTGGCAAACGGTCCAACGGGGGCATGCGGTTGCGAATGAAGTTCCAGTCATTGCGGTGAATCGGGTAGGGGAGGAAAATGGCCAAACTTTTTGGGGGGGCTCATTTGTAACGAATGCCTTTGGTCGCGTGATTTACCAAGCTTCGCATAACACGGAGGAAGTAGCGGTGGTGGAAATTGATTTAGACGCACAGGAACAATACCGACGGATTTGGCCTTTCATGCGGGATCGTCGCATCGACTCTTTTCAAGACCTGACCAAACGTTTCATTGATTGAGCTACCTCATTAATCTTATTCGATTATATGCTTTTTGGCTAATTTTCTTTTTAGTCGAAAGGTTGATTTTTGTCTTTCAATTTTGGGAAACACTGGCCGATGCTGCTTGGTCGGAAATATTAACGATTTTCTTAGCTGCGCTCCGACTCGATGCTTCGATGGCGGGTTATGTTCTTGTGTTCCCCGTGATTTGTTGGACGATTGAAATTTTGCTCGGAAAGCAGTTTGTTTCCGCGCGGTTTTTATTGCTCTATCATCGATTTTTTATTGGGTTATTTGCCCTCATCAGTGCCATCAATTTGAATATCTACCGCGAATGGGGGGCAAAGGTGAACTTGAAAGTTTTTAAAATCTTTTTCAATTACCCTTACGAATCCACGATTTCGAGTTTAGAAACAGGTATCGGGTTGACCGTTGGGATTTTAGTGGTGCAGGTTTTATGCTTCAGTTGGCTGATTCGCTTCTTCATCTGGACTGGCAATCCTCATTATCCTTGGTTAACGCGCATCGCTCTTTCTTTATCCGTGTTAGGGATGACCGTATTAAGTGTGCGGGGTGGTTGGCAATTAGCCCCCATCAGTCAAAGTATGTCGTATTTTTCGGCAAAACCTCTATTAAACCATGCGTCGGTCAATACCGAATGGAATTTAGCCAAAGATGTCGTGACCAATTTGGCAGGAAATGCGGATGATTTTCAGTTTATGAAAAGCAGCCAACTGGATTCGATATTGAAGCCTTACCAGTTAGATACCTTACAATCTCCCCAAATATTGCAGGTTAAACGGCCGAACGTCGTGTTTATCATCCTGGAAAGCTTTACGGCAGATGTGGTTAGCTCTTTGGGAGGAGAAAAAGGAATTAGTCCTGAATTGGAAAATTTGATGCGTCAAGGAATATCCTTTTCAAATGTATATGCCTCAGGAGATCGTACGGACAAGGGACTGATTGCCGTATTGAGTGCATTTCCAGCTCAAGCGACCAAAAGCATTATTTCGGAAACAGCGAAGCAAGAGCATCTTCCATCGATTGCGCAGGTTTTCAAAGAACAGGGATATCACACCTCCTTCCTATATGGCGGGGAAAGTGAGTTTTTTGGATTTAAACCCTATGTATTAAGTCATGGATTTGATCGACTGACGGATAAACATGCTTTTGCAGCAAAGGATCAAAACTCCAAATGGGGGGCGCATGATGGTGTCGTATTTAACCGTTTTCGGAATGAAATAGCCCAATTGAAGCAGCCATTTTTTGCGACGATGTTGACCTTGTCTAACCATGAGCCTTTTGAGATTCCAGAATCGCCGCGCTTTCCAGGTTCCGATTTACCAAACCGCTTTCGCAGTACCGCCTTTTATACGGATAAATCCTTGGGTGCATTCATCCATTCCGCTCAAAAAGAGGCTTGGTTTAAAAATACCTTATTTGTCATCGTGGCTGATCATGGCCATCGATTGCCTAAAGAAAAGTATGCGATTTCAGAAGCGAAACGATTTCATATACCGCTCTTGTTTTTTGGAGATGTGATCAAACCGGAATTTCGGGGAAGACAGTTAGCGGTCTTCGGAAGCCAAACCGATATCGCCAAATCATTGTTGGGCCAAGTTGGCTTCGATGCAAGTCGATTTGCGTTTAGTCAGGATTTGTTCGCCACACATTCGGATCAGGGATATGCATTTTTTGACTGGGATAATGGCTTTGGCGTGATTCGAAAAGGTAGTTTTGTTAGCTTCGATAATGCAGGCAAGCGAATCATCAAGCAGGAGGGCAGTCAAAATCTAATGACGTTTGGTCAGGCCTATATGCAAAAGGTTTTCACTACCTACGAGGCTTATTAAATAAGTGAGGCTAAATCTTGGATCGCAATGGTCTTCTGCGTTTGAAAACCTTCTCCGTATTGAACGCCAATCTTATGGCCCATTTCGCGGGCGCGTGCCTCAATGAAATTCAGGAATTCTGGGCTCGAAATGTAGGATGCAGGTTCTGTGGAATTGGGGTCAAAGAACTGACTACGGAATGCGCGGATCGATGCTTCTTTGGTTGCCCAATGCTTTGAAATATCAATTACGAAATCCGGTGTGAGGTAACGATCTTGAATGTAATGAAAGAGCTGTTTGGGACGCCATTCCGATTGTTTTACGCCTTCGCGTGTAGTTTCGATCTTGCGTAAGCCACTTAAAAAACAAGCATCTATCGCTAATTGTGCACCCTTTCCATGGTCAGGATGGCGATCTTCTAATGCATTGGCTAATACGATTTCGGGTTGAAACGCACGTATTACTTCAATCAATTTTAGTTGGCTCTCTTGGTCATTTTGAAAGAACCCATCGGCTAATTCCAAATTTACACGGGCATGAATCCCTAAAACCTTACTTGCTTCCGCTGATTCGGCTAAGCGAATTTCAGGCGTACCACGCGTCCCTAATTCGCCCCGCGTGAAATCAACGATCCCTACTTTCTTGCCTTGCGCGATTGCAGCGGCAATAGTTCCAGAAACGGCTAATTCAGCATCGTCTGGGTGGGCAGCCATGACAAGTATATCTAGTTTCATAGGTTAGTGAATGCGTAAACGTCTTCCCGCACGGATGGTTGATGACATCTTTAATCCATTCAAGCGCGCTAATTTACTAGCAGATATTCCCGCACGCTGTGCAATGGAATACAAGGAATCTCCTGAACGTACTTTGGTCCAAACTTTTCGTCGGCTACGGATTTTTTCTCCCGCACTTCCGTATTCATTGCGAAGCGATAAAGCGCGAATATTGAAGGTTTGCGCGGTAATTAATAAATGATCCGACAGCGGTTCACCGGTTCCAAAGTTATAAACTTGATTGGGATTAAAGGGATTGCCTTCAAAACGTGTTTCAAAATGGAGGTGAGAACCTGTACTTCTACCGGTATTTCCACCGAGGCCAATTTCATCACCGGCTTTCACAAAGGTTCCGGGTTCCAATCCTTGTTTGGACATGTGGCCAAATAAGGTCTCTAAGCCATTGTAATGGCGTAATACCATGTATTTTCCATAGCCACCTCCATCATAATTCACCACGCGAACAATGCCATCAAAGGGGGCATATATTGGATTTCCTGTTTCTAAATCTAAATCGACGCCTGCATGCAAACGTCCCCATCTGGGACCGAAGGGACTCGTTTGTTTCACAACGGCTAAGGGTTGTGCCCAATTGCGCCCTGCTGGTAAATTGTATAATTCTAGATCAACCGGTTCGTCAAATTCCTTGGCATTGATGTCGTAGGGGTCAATGCTTTTGGTATCCCAAATTGAATAATAAGAAGCCACGGATACGAAATCTTCGGATCCTACTGGTGCATTTTCTTCTTCAATTTCCACGACCAAAGCTTCGCCTTCGTCGATGGAGGTTGTGTCGAAATTACTGATCGTCGGATTGATGATTTTTAAGGGTTCATATTTACGCTCCTGCATTTCAGACCCTTGAATAGCAGTTGCCGTACTTTCGCTTTCTGTACGAAAGGTCAGCGGAGGTAAATCGTCCAAATCATCCTTTTTTGCCGACTTATCCTGGTACAAGGATGAGCTCGGCTTGGACTCAATTTTGGTATTTTTCTTGAAAAGCTTTTTTTCTTGGGCATAGGTTGACAGGGTCGCAAAGACCAAGCAAATGCCAAGAATGATTTTGCTAATATGCATACGTTTTTTTTAGTGTAAATTGCTGGCCGCCAACCATCTTTCGGCGTCCAAAGCTGCCATACAGCCACTTCCTGCTGCCGTAACGGCTTGTCGGTACGTTGTGTCCTGCACATCCCCACAAGCAAAAACACCTGGGATATTGGTACGTGAACTTCCTTTTTCTGTGATTAGGTATTCTTGCGCATCCATGTCCAATTGGCCTTTGAAAATGCTTGTATTCGGTTGGTGACCAATCGCCACAAAGAATCCTGTCAAGGCAATTTCTTCGGTAGCATTCGTCACATTATTTTTAATGCGGATTCCCGTTACGCCATTCGCATCTCCTAGAATTTCTTCTGTTTCTGAATTCCAATGGATCGTAATCTTGGGGTTATTTTTTACGCGTTCCTGCATGATTAGTGAGGCGCGCATTTGGTCTCTACGGACAATGAGGTGTACCTGCGTACATAAATTCGCTAAATAACTTGCTTCTTCAGCGGCTGTATCGCCGGCACCTACGACAGCAACGGTCTGGTTGCGGTAGAAGAATCCATCGCACACAGCGCAAGCCGAAACGCCCAAGCCATTGAATGTTGTTTCCCCTTCTAAACCCAACCATTTGGCAGATGCTCCTGTTGCGATAATGACAGAATCAGCCAAGATTTCGGTCGTATCATCGATCCAAACTTTCTTGGGTTGGCTTGTGAAATCTACCTTTGTTGCCATACCATAACGCACATCCGTTCCGAAACGCTTCGCTTGATTCTCTAAATCAACCATCATGGCCGGGCCGTCAATTCCATTCGGGTATCCTGGGAAATTATCCACTTCGGTAGTTGTGGTTAATTGGCCACCTGGTTGGCTCCCTTGATACATGATAGGCTGTAAACCTGCACGTGACGCATAAATTGCAGCGGTGTAACCCGCTGGACCCGAACCTATAATTAGGCACTTGATGGAATTTGACATAGGTAAAAATTGGAATAAAATGAGTCTGCAAATTTCGGTAAATAAGCTTACAATCGCAAACCTCGAATTTCTCCTTTTTGTTCCTTACATTTGTTAGACAACCTCACTTTAACGTATGATTGGTAAAAATATTACACGTAATCTGACATTTTGGGTTCTGTTGTCTATTCTCTTGGGTGTCATTGTCGGCCACTTTTTCCCAGCATTAGCCTTACATGCGGTTTTGGATGAGAAAATCAGTTATAATTTTCTGGGAACTGAAATTTCGATTGGTAAGAGTTTAAGTGAATTTCTTTCGGGTGTATTTATCAGCCTGGTAAAATTGTTTATTCATCCCATTATTTTCTTGACGATTAGTTTAGGGATTGTCAATATGGGGAATTTGAAAAAGGTCGGTCGCGTAGGGGGGAAAGCCTTGTTGTATTTTGAAGTCGTAACGACATTAGCATTAATTATCGGACTGGGTATCTCATACCTTTTGACTCCAGGTGAGGGTGTGATTCGTACGGACGTTGCTGGTGGGGATATTACGAAGTTTACTCAAAAAGCCGCGGCGTTTAGTTGGCTTATCTTTTTAAAAGAAAACTTCACCATTCAGGTCTTGGGTTTCTCTTTGTTTTTTGGCACATTTTTGAATGTCGTGCGTGGAAAAGCACGCATGATTTCCGGTATGCAACAAGCCGAACATTGGGTATTCTGGGGTTTGAAAAAGGTGATGTATTTAGCTCCACTAGGTGCTCTGGGTGGCATGGCCTATACCATTGGTAAGTTTGGGATTCATTCCTTATTGCCTCTTGCCAAACTAATGGTTTCCGTGTATGCTACGATGGGGATATTTATTTTTGTTGTGCTGGCGCTCATTATGCGTAGTTGCGGAGAACGAATTACGACATTCTTGAATTACATTAAAGAAGAATTATTGATCGTTTTGGGGACTTCTTCCTCAGAAGCGGCCTTGCCTTCCTTGATGAAAAAATTAGAACGCATGGGCTGTTCTAAATCAGTAGTTGGACTCGTTGTCCCGGCGGGTTATTCATTCAACCTCGATGGGACGAGTATTTATTTGTCCATGGCCACCTTGTTTTTAGCACAGGTCTATGGAATTCAATTGAATTTCGAACAATTATTGACCATCATCGGTGTTTTGATGGTGACTTCCAAAGGCGCTGCCGGGGTAACGGGTAGCGGTTTTGTCGTATTAGCATCGACGCTAAGCGCCTTGCAAGTGATTCCCTTGGAGGGGCTTGCCTTATTATTGGGCGTCGACCGATTTATGTCGGAAGCTCGCGCCATCACCAATTTTATTGGAAACGGGGTAGCCACCATTTGGTTAGCCAAACACGAAGGAGAATTTCATCAACCAGAAGCCTAATTTATAAACATTTATGCCCACTTCATCCATTTTAAAACAAGACGCTCTCGAATACCACGCTGGTGGGAAACCGGGAAAAATCGAAGTCAAGCCCACTAAATCAACAGCCACCCAACGGGATTTATCCCTCGCATATTCACCGGGTGTTGCGGAACCCTGTTTAGAGATTGCAGCCAACATTGAAAAGGTGTACGATTATACAGCCAAAGGCAATTTGGTTGGTGTAATTTCCAACGGTACCGCCGTGCTCGGCCTAGGGAACATCGGTCCCGAAGCTAGTAAACCGGTCATGGAAGGGAAGGGGGTGCTTTTTAAAGTATTCTCCGACATCGATGTATTTGATTTGGAGCTTGCTTGTACAGACCCCGATCAGTTTGTGGAGACGGTAGTCAATTTAGAACCAACGTTCGGAGGAATCAATTTAGAGGATATCAAGAGTCCCGAGTGTTTTGAGATCGAGGATAAGCTGAAGAAGCGTCTGAAGATTCCGATCATGCATGATGACCAACATGGCACCGCGATTATATCTTCTGCTGCTTTAATTAATGCCTTGGAGATTGTAGGGAAAAACATCGAAGAAGCTCGCTTTGTCATATCGGGCGCAGGTGCTGCTTCGATTTCATGTGTGAAGCTCTATTTGAAATTAGGCGCTCGCATTGAGAATTTCTACATTTTTGATAAAGATGGTTTAGTTTCCAAAGACCGCACCGATTTGAACCCTTACCTGGCACCGCTGGCAGGACCTGCTGGTCATGCGGTTACCTTAGCCGAAGCCATGCAAGGGGCTGATGTGTTTTTAGGTTTGTCGGTAGGAAATATTTTAAAGCCTGATATGGTAGCCACAATGGCTGCTCAACCAATCGTTTTTGCCATGGCGAATCCAACGCCAGAAATTGGTTATGAGGAAGCGAAGGCTGTGCGGGTGGATCTCATCATGGCAACCGGTCGTTCGGATTTTCCAAATCAAGTGAACAATGTCTTAGGATTTCCATTCATTTTTCGAGGTGCATTGGATGTGCGTGCTACGGAAATCAACGATGAAATGAAATTGGCCGCTGCGAAAGCGTTGGCTTGTCTGGCAAAAAAACCCGTTCCGGATATCGTGAATTTGGCCTATAATGAAAAGAGCTTGAGTTTTGGGCCTGATTACATCATTCCCAAACCCGTGGATCCACGTTTAATTACGACTGTTTCGATGGCCGTTGCCAAAGCCGCCATGGAATCAGGTGTCGCTACCAAGCCGATTGCCAACTGGGAAGCCTATGAATTGCAATTAGCCAAACGTTTAGGTTTGGATAATCAAGTCATGAAGTTTATCCTGAAACGTGCGAAGAGTAAACCGAAACGTATCTTATTCGCGGATGCGGAGAATTTGAAGGTATTGAAAGCGGTCCGTGAAGTACTTGACGAAGGGATTGCTAAACCGATCTTATTAGGTTCTCGTGTAAAGATTCAAGCGATTTGTGATGAAAACCATTTGGATTTAGGGGATACCGAAATCATGGATTTTAAACATGCGGATAATGCGGATCTTGTTGCTGAATTTGCCGAACTGTTCTATGAAAAACGCAAGCGTAGAGGCGTGACGCGCTGGGAGGCCAACAAGCAAGTGCGTAAGAGTAATTATTTTGCTGCCATGATGCTGGAGACCAATCGGGCAGATGGTGTCATTTCAGGTTTAACGAAAAACTATCCGGAATCTATCCGTCCAGCCTTGCAGATTATTGGCAAGCAAAAAGGCGTCAAAAAGGTGTCGGGGATGTACTTGTTATTATCTCAAAAAGGTCCACTTTTTTTCTCGGACACGACGGTTAATTTTGATCCTACTGTAGAGGATATCGTGGAAATTACCGAGTTGACCGCGAAAGCCGTGAAGCGCTTTAATATCATTCCACGGATCGCTTTGTTGAGTTACTCCAACTTTGGTTCTGCCGATGGCGCGGATGCCATCAAAATGCGTCAAGCAACACAAATTTTACAGGAGAAACATCCGGATTGGATTATCGAAGGGGAGATGCAGGCACACTTAGCGTTTGATAAGGAGTTGCGCCAACAAAATTATCCTTTTGCAGCATTAGGCAACGATACGGCGAATACCTTGATTTTCCCGAATCTATCCGCGGCCAATATTGCTTATAATCTATTGAAAGAAGCGGCTGATATTGAGTACGTGGGTCCAATTCTATTGGGACTTGGTAAACCAACTCATATATTGCAATTAGGCGCTAGCGTCCGAGAAATTGTCAACATGGTCGCCATTGCGGTCGTCGAAGCACAATCGCCTCAATAACCACAAGAATCCTCGGCAAATTCGCCGGGGATTTTTTATTGCATCCAATTGTTACGAAACTCTAATTGCGCTTTGCTAGGATTTTTTACAGAACGAATAGCTTGTCGGCTAGCTTGTTGAATTACAAAATAAGGTGCTTTCAAGTGCACGGTTTGATAAGTTCCATCTTCTCCTTTTCGAGCCACATCCCAAGCCAGCGTGTCACCGGCCTGAATGATTTGAAGGATTTTCTGGGTGTTCTTGACAAAATTTTCAATGTCCGTTGGCAAACCATTGATGGCGCTAAGCTCATCCTTTGCCTGCATGCCCATCATTTTCCCTAAAGAATTAATCGCAGAATTTGTTTGGATAATGGCCCGTTTGGTCTCAGAATTGATGGATAATCCCTGTGGGTCAAAACCTAAGGTTTTTGTATCTTCTAGTTGGTTTGCATCCCAAGTGTATCCCAAGGATTGTAACCATGTTTCCATGGGTAATGCTTTTGTTCCTGCCACATAGGAATCGAAAAAATCTTTTAAAGCCGGCAGTTTCGTGATTTGCACGATTTTATCAAAAAGTTGATCATCCTTGAAGGATTTAGTTGGTCCGTATTCTTTCGATAAGGCTTGTAACAACAGTTGATTATTCCATTTGCCTTGGCTCAGTTGGCGTAAAGTTAAATCCAATCCAAAACCAATCAAGGCTCCTTTTTGATATACGTTTGCATATTGATCCTTGTATTTACCTAGGACTTGCTTGCTCATGTTCGTAAAGGAAACATCTTGTTTGAATTGCATGTCCATCGTTTCTTTCTTTTCCTGGATGGTGCGGAAGAAGGCATCGCTATCAATCAATTTGCCTTGTAATTGCATGTGTTGTGCTGCATATTCGGTTAGGCCTTCATATAACCAAAGGTGTTCCGACATTTTGGGATTGATGAAATCAAAATTTCCGATTTCCTCTGAATGAACAGAAAGTGGGGTAATGATGTGGAAAAACTCATGGGCACATACATCTCGAATGGTTTGGCCTAATCGATCGATCGTTCCTTCTGGTAAATAGTAAAAAGAGGATTGACTATGTTCTAAGGCGCCATAACTCCCACCTTTTAAATTATCGGAAAGAACGACAAGGAATGCATAACGCTTTACGGGAAATTTGCCACCTAAGTAATTGCGTTGTGCGATCAATAGAGGCTTGATGTTGTCGGCGATTTGTTTCGAGTTGATGGTCTGGTTAGGCGAGTAAACCGATACCAAAATTTGCGTATCACCAAATTGCATGCTTGTCGTATCCGCTTCACTGTACAAAATGGGTGAGTCAACAAGGCTTTGGTAGTTTGCGCTCGTAAATACATCGCGCGTGCCTTTACCCGTATTCATTAACGAAGTGGATCCATATAAGTGATTCGGCCGATCAATCGAAACCTGTACGGGTAATGCCGACTGATCTTCTAAATAGCCTAAAAAACCATGTACATTAAATGCAATCAGAGAATCCGCTTGAATATTGGTTCCTGCCGGTTCAAAGATGTATTCGCCTTTAATTTCCGGGCTGTCCCAGGTATCGTTCACCTGATATTCCAGGTGGCTAATTAAGCTTGCTTGTTCAATCTGGTATTGATTGATGTTTTTTTGTTTGACAGGGAGACTTTTTCCATCCTTACTGATGGCTTTGAAGTCTTGAATGTATCTACCAAAATCGTAATTCGAATAGGTTCCTGGTACTTGTTTGGGAAACGAAAAAATGATGCTATTACTTTTTTGCGCGGGTAGGAATACTTGCACGGAGACACGATCATTTTGAATGTGTTTTAAATCCACTTGGTAGCGAATTCCTTGACCCCAGCTCGCTGTGTACACGAGGCACAACAGGCTAATTTTTATAATTAATCGCATCTTTTAATTCTAGTTTTTTAATTAATTGAGTTGGGATGTATATCATCAAACTCACCAGTAACATGGTACCTACGTTAACTGAAATCCACGTGAAGGCATCCCATTCGATGGGTACTGCCGACATGTAATAATTATCTGGGTCTAAGGGTATGAGTTGGTATGTCGCTTGAACATAACAAAAGCCCGCAGCGAATACATTTGCAAACGCTAAGCCGCGAAGTAAAATGAAGAAACCATTCCACCAGAAAATGCTTCGAATTTGCTTGTGATTAGCGCCCAATGCGCTAAATAGTCCAATCATCGGTACACGTTCCATGATGAGAACCCACAGCGTCGCAATGAGATTAAAACAAGCCACAAGCATCAATAAACTGATGAAAATGATGATGTTGCGGTCGAGCATTTTCATCCAATCGTACAGTGCAGGATATAATTCTTCACTTGTTTCTAATTTCCACTCATGTGGCAATGTAGTTAAGATCGATTGTGTTGAAACAGGTTTAGCCAGATGGATTTCATACGTTCCAATGGAATCTGCCGTCCATTGATTCATTTTTTGAACCCAGTTTCGGTCTGCTAGGACCATCAATTTGTCCATTTCTTCGAGCCCTGTTTCATAGATTCCGCTCACATGTACTTTGCGCGGTCTTTCCGGTTGGCTTAAAAAATAGAGTACCAAAGATTCGTCAAGTTTGACCTTTAATTGTTTCGCTAAACTTTTACTGAGAATAATATCTTGTGGCTTGTTGATTTGGGCACTGCCCTCCCGCATATTCGCTTGAATTTGGGTTTGCGGCATATCGGATCCGATGCCTTTGATGACGATTCCCGACATATTTTTTTTGCCCACGATAATTCCTGGCTTTTGAACATGTGCTTGCAAGTGGTCGACGCCGTCCATGGAATTAATTCGTTTTTCCCAGGCGAGATTACGCGTCATGGGTGATTCCGAAAGCGAATGATTGGCTGATATTTGACTGATACGGATGTCGCCAGAAAAGCTGATCATCTTGTTGAGGATGGCTTTTTTGAATCCAAATAGAATCGAAAAGGCGATTAGAATGATTCCCGCACCCAAGGCAATTGTCCCGATGCCCACGTAGGTCACTGTCTTGGAAAAAGAGGTGTCTTGCGTGCTTCGAATTCGCCTAGCTATAAATAATGGGAAATTCACCGGTTTCTTATTTCTAAATTTTATCGGATATTTGGTCAATCTAAACCAACGCGCAAAGAAAATGGGATTGCTTCGAAACTACAAACTTATCCTCGTATTGTTTTTGGGTATTAGCCAAATCGCTCATAGTCAAATTATTCCTGGCGCTTATCACACGGAGCAATACCTTCACCTGTTGAAAGGCAAGCAAGTTGCTTTGGTCGTAAATCACACATCTGTGATTGGTAAAACGCATTTGGCAGATAGTTTATTAGCCCTGGGAGTTCAAGTGAAACGCATTTTTGCCCCCGAACATGGTTTTCGAGGTACTGCGGACGCAGGCGCACACATTGACAATGAAGTGGATGCTAAAACGGGATTGGCTTTAGTTTCCTTATATGGAAAGCATAAGAAACCGACTCCAGAGGATTTAAAGGGAATCGATGTCGTTATTTTTGATATTCAAGATGTGGGCACACGTTTTTATACCTATAGCTCGACGCTTTTATATGTGCAGGAGGCTTGCGCGGAAAACAAGGTTAACTTATTGGTCTTGGATCGACCAAACCCCAATGGGCATTACGTGGATGGGCCGGTGTTAGACCCAAGCCGATTCGCCTCTTTTGTTGGCCTAACGGCCATTCCTGTTGTTCATGGCTTAACGATGGGCGAGTATGCCCAAATGCTGAACGGCGAAGGTTGGCTAGCTAATAAAGTAAGATGTGACCTACAGGTAATTCCTGTTTCATCGTATACACACAAAAGTGTCGTGCATGTTTCCATTGCACCTTCACCTAATTTACCGAATGATCAGTCGATCGCCTTATATCCATCTTTGTGTTTGTTCGAGCCGACGGTTGTGAGTGTGGGCAGAGGAACAAATACCCAATTTCAGGTAATTGGTACACCAAATTCCGCGGCAGGGGAATATACCTTTACTCCAATGCCCCTTCCGGGTGCGATGGATCCACCCTTGAAGGGTCAATTATGCTATGGAAAGGATTTACGCGATGTAGCTACCTGGGATATGGGATTTAGTTTGAGCTATTTGATGGAGATGTTTGAGAAGACCGGTCGGAAAGAAAGCTTTTTTACTTCTCCTTCCTTTTTCGATAAATTGGCCGGAACGGATGCTATTCGTTTAGGTTTACTTGCAGGTAAAACCGAGAAAGAAATTCGAGCGACGTGGGAGCCGGCTTTGAAGGCTTACAAAGAAATGCGGAAGCGTTACTTAATTTATCAAGATTAGTTTTCGGAATTTGCCTAGAAATTGCGACCTTTGCCGTTTATTTTTAAGCAAAAGGCTTTATGGCGGAAAAAATTATTATCCTCGACTTTGGTTCTCAAGTGACGCAATTAATTGCGCGTCGTATTCGTGAGGCACAAGTATATTGTGAAATTCATCCTTTTAACCACATTCCTGAAATCGATGATTCGGTGAAAGGGATTGTTTTATCTGGAAGTCCATGTTCCGTTCGTGAAGAAGATTCTCCACGTGTTGATTTGAGTTTGTTTGGCAGCTTACCTATTTTAGGTATTTGCTATGGTGCTCAATTGTTGGCTCATCAAGGAGGAGGCTCCGTTCAAAATTCAGGACACCGTGAATACGGTCGGGCACATATGACGAGTGTGAAGGAAAGTCCTTTGTTGAAGGGATTATCTGCTACAGGCCAGGTTTGGATGTCACATGGTGATACGATCATGGAATTGCCTGCTGAATATGAGTTAATTGGTTCGACAGAAACAGTTCGTGTGGCAGCATTTGCACACGTTTCAAAGCCGATCTACGGGATTCAATTTCACCCAGAAGTAACACACTCTACAGAGGGAAGTATTTTGATTCAAAACTTCGTGTTGGGTATTTGTGGATGTGCACCTACGTGGACGTCAGATTCATTTGTGGATCGTACGGTTGCTGAATTGAAGGCCAAAATCGGATCAGATAAAGTGGTATTAGGTTTGTCGGGAGGCGTTGATAGTTCCGTTGCGGCGGTATTATTGCACCACGCGATAGGCAAGAATTTATATTGTATTTTCGTTGATAATGGGCTTTTGCGCAAAGATGAATTTGAGCAAGTGTTGGAATCTTATCATACCTTAGGCTTGAATGTCAAGGGGGTAAATTCGAAGCAACGTTTCTATGATGCGTTGAAAGGATTATCAGATCCGGAATTGAAGCGTAAGGCGATCGGAAAGACCTTTATTGAGGTTTTTGATGAGGAGGCGCATTTGATTGAGGGTGTTTCTTGGTTAGGACAAGGAACGATTTATCCAGATAAAATTGAGTCGGTTTCCTTGAAGGGGCCAAGTGCGACCATCAAGTCACATCACAATGTGGGTGGTTTGCCGGACTTTATGAAGTTGAAGATTGTTGAGCCTTTAGAAGCTTTATTTAAGGATGAAGTTCGTTTGGTAGGTAAAACGTTAGGGATTCCACAAGAAATTTTAGGGCGTCACCCATTCCCAGGTCCGGGATTAGGTATTCGTATTTTGGGTGATATCACGCCAGAGAAGGTGGATATTCTTCAAAAAGTAGATGCCATTTTCATCAATGGATTAAAGTCGGAAGGTCTATATGACCAAGTGTGGCAAGCAGGTGCTATCTTGTTGCCAGTTCAATCCGTGGGTGTAATGGGCGATGAACGTACGTATGAGCAGGTAGTTGCCTTGCGTGCGGTAACGAGTGTGGATGGTATGACGGCCGACTGGTGTCATTTGCCTTATCCGTTCTTGGGTCGTATATCGAATGAAATTATTAACCAGGTCAAAGGCGTTAATCGCGTGGTGTATGACATTTCGTCGAAACCACCGGCAACGATTGAGTGGGAATAAGATTTGAAAGGCGCGATTTTCGCGCCTTTTTTGTTTTTTTTCTTTGGCAATTCTTCGAGGATTGCCAAAGTTTGTGGCGTTTTTCACGCCGATTCCCCAGGCTGAAGCCTGGGGTTATTAAAAGTGTAACCTCAGACTTTAGTCTAGGGACAAACGCCTAGCGTCTAATCGCCGTATTTCATGCGTCTCAAACTTTGGCAATCCTGGAAGGTTTGCCAAAGAAAATAGACGAGAGGTATCGTGTCTCTAATCGCCGCATTTCATGCGTCTCAAACTTTGGCAATCCTGGAAGGTTTGCCAAAGAAAATAGACGAGAGGTGTCGTGTCTCTAATCGCCGCATTTCATGCGTCTCAAACTTTGGCAATCCTGGAAGGTTTGCCAAAGAAAATAGACGAGAGGTGTCGTGTCTCTACAGTCCAACGTCCAACGACTAACGTCCAACGTCTAATGTCTAAAGTCCATTTTCAGCCACCAACCCCGCTAAATAAATCACAGTTTCGGTAGCCTTGTTCATGTCCTGAACGGATACCCACTCTTGCTTGCTGTGGAATGCATGCTCGCCTGCAAAGATGTTCGGGCAGGGTAGACCCATAAATGTCAAACGAGATCCGTCCGTACCACCTCGGATGGAGCGGGTCTCCGGATGTAAACCGGCCAAACGCATGGCTTCCATGGCGAAATCCATGCAATGGGGATGATGCTGAAGCACCTCATACATGTTTCGATATTGCTCTCTTTGTTCAAAACGCACAGATGAACGGGGATAATTTTTCAAAACCGCATGTGTGATTTGTTTTAATTTCTCCCCATATTCGATGAGTTTGCTCGTGTCAAAATCTCGAAGTATAAAATCGATTTGAGCTTCCTCAACACTGCCTGAAATGTCCGTCGGGTGAATAAATCCTTCCTTTTCCTCCGTTGTTTCTGGGCTAAACGTTTCTTGCGGTAAGTTTGCGATAATCTCAGCTGCAATTTTCAGGGCACTTTCCATGCGACCTTTCGCAAATCCCGGATGCTGGGATACCCCTTGAATGTAGATGTGAAAACTATCTGCTGAAAAGGTCTCATTTTCGAGGTGCCCACGTTTTTCGCCGTCAAGCGTATATCCAAACTGGGCGTTAATCTTCGCAAGATTAATGTGGTCGGCTCCTCGGCCAACTTCCTCATCGGGTGTAAATACGATCGTGATAGGTCCATGGGGAACTTCGGGATGTTGGGCCCAAAATGCCACCGCATCCATGATTTCGGCAAGCCCTGCTTTATTATCAGCCCCTAATAGCGTGGAACCACTTGCCGTAATGATGTCATTCCCCATTTGTTCGGATAAATCAGGGTGCTCTGTCAATCGGATGATGACGTTAGGGTCATCGGGCAAGATCAGGTCTTGGCCTTGGTAACTAGCGTGAACGATTGGTTTTACATTTTCTCCGGAACAATCCGGTGAGGTATCCATGTGGGAACAAAAGAATATGCCGGGTACCTCCTGAGGTACATTGCTAGGTAGAAATGCGTATACATAACCTAGTTCGTCTAATTCAGCATTTGAAATACCCAGATCAATGAACTCCTGCACCAAAACCTTTCCCAGATTTTTTTGTTTCGAAGTGGTAGGGCAACTCGAGGAAGTCGGATCGGATTGCGTATCAATTTGTACGTATTGAAGAAACCGCTCTTGCGCGCTAAAAGAGTAGCTTTTGAATAATTCAGAGATGAGAGCCATAAAATCAATATTTTTTGAAATATGCAAAGAAAAAATTGTGTTAATTAAATTTATTTTAATTGGATTAATAAAGGTAATCAACCTTTCAAAATATCGTATTATCTTAGAGGCTTGAATTTAAAGAACAGTACTAGGCTGTTTTAAATTGCTAGACCTTATACATTATATTTATTAAGATTATGTCTCAAAATGCAGTGATCAATGTGGATGGTAAGAGTTTCGAATTACCTACGTTAGCAGGTACAGAACACGAAAAAGCCATCGATATCGCCAAATTACGTGATTTGACAGGTTATATTACCTACGATCCGGGTTATAAAAATACAGGCGCGACGAAAAGTGCCATTACGTTTTTAGATGGTGAAGAAGGAATCTTAAGACATTGCGGGTATAGCATTGAAGAACTTGCCGACAAAGCTAGTTTCTTAGAAGTTGCCTATTTGTTGTTGCATGGTGAATTACCTACGCAAGCACAATTAGACGCCTTTGAAGCTGCTGTTCAAAAATATACCGTTGCTAATCAAGCTTTATTGAACATTGCGCAAGTTATTCCTACGTCAACGCACCCGATGAGTGAATTGTCTGCTTTGGTAGGTTTAATGGAAGGTCAATATTCAACGGATGAGAAAGAAGATAATATTTTACGTTTATTAGCTGCATTGCCAATTTTCGCTGCTTGGAATTACAAGAAGAGTATTGGTGAAGGCATCGTTGCTCCAGATCAATCCTTGGATTATTGCTCAAACTTCTTGAAAATGATGTTTGCGAAACCAGGTGAAGCATATGAAGTTAATTCGATTGTTTCCAAAGCGATGAATAAGTTATTGATCTTACACGCAGACCATGAGCAAAACTGCTCTACATCGACGGTTCGTTTGATTGGTTCATCTCATGCAAGTTTGTTCTCGAGTATTTCTGGTGGAATTATGGCTTTGTTTGGTCCGTTACACGGCGGTGCTAATCAAGCGGTTATTGAGATGTTGGAAGAGATTAAACAAGCAGGTGGTGACACAGCGAAGTTCATTGAAATGGCGAAGGATAAGAATTCGGGTTTCCGTTTGATGGGTTTTGGTCACCGTGTCTACAAGAATTTTGATCCTCGTGCGCGTATCATTAAGAAAGCGGCTGACGATGTGTTGAGTGCCCTTGGAGTACAAGATCCGATTTTAAAAATTGCTCAGGAATTAGAAGCAGCTGCGTTAAGCGATGAGTATTTCGTGGCACGTAAGTTGTATCCAAACGTGGATTTCTATTCAGGAATTATTTACCGTGCGTTAGGAATCCCAACAAACATGTTTACGATTCTTTTCGCGATTGGTCGTCTTCCAGGTTGGATTGCACAGCATCAAGAAATGATGACGAATAAGGAGCCAATCGGACGTCCTCGTCAAATTTATGTAGGTGCGACGCCACGTGCTTTTGTCGATATCAACAAGCGTTAATCCGCTTTAAGATTTGTTAAGAAGGCCCTCCATTGTGAGGGCCTTTTTGTTTTATCAACATTAAGGGGCTAATTTTGCCAGCTATGAAGCAAATAAAACATGTCTTCCTGCTAGGCTTGTTGGCCATCACGAGCCTTCACGCACAAACACAGCAAGGTCTCGGAACGTTTTACCACGTGCGCCATTGGGGGCACAAAACGACTTCGGGAGAACCTTATCATCCTTTTGTTTTTTCAGCGGCACACCGTACGCTTCCTTTCGGAACCTGGGTCGAAGTAGAATTTCCTAAAACGGGTAAAAAGACAATAGTTCGCGTGAATGACCGCGGACCATTCTTGCGTGGTGGGGTAATCGATGTCTCGAAAGTGGCTGCACAAGAATTAGGATTGGTATCTTATGGTATATCGAAAGTAAAGGTTCGTCCACTGAGTCAAGTGGAATTAACCGATTCGTTGCAAACCTTTCTATTGAAACGAGATTCCCTTGCTAAAGCAGAGCATCCTACACCGATACGCAAAAAGTCGAGCAAAAAGAAGAAAGCCAAAAAGCGCAAGGCCAAAAAACGCAAGAAGCGTTAATGCAAGATAATTTCAATCCGACGGTTTTGTTTTCGTTCCAAAGCTGTCGGATTTTTAATTTTAGGCATCGTGTTCCCAAATCCGATTGTTTTGATTCGGTCCGCGTGAATTTGATTTTGCATTAAATACATTTTGATGCTTAGGGCTCTTTTCTCAGAAAGCGTTTGGTTCTTTTCCGCGCCGCCAACTTCATCGGTGTGTCCTTGAATCTCGACTTGCTTAGCTGGATTTTGCTTTAAATAGCTCGCTAGTTGACGCAAACTCGCTGGAATGGAATCCAGTTGCCAAACATTGGTCTCGAATTCGATGTCATCAAATTTGATTTGCTCGAATACAATGCTTTGTTTGGGTTCCTCAAAGGTGGAATCAGGGATATATACGCGAACGATGCCTAAATCTTGTTGAGGTTTATTTAACCGACGTGAAATGTAATAAAATTCAGGCTTTTCACTCGGTGTTATCCCTGCATCGTGGTAATCTGTATTGATTTTTGTAATGGCTTTGGCCTTATTCTGCGCAATCGGGTATGTGATTTGATAAAAATCCAAGCCTCCTAAACCGCCTTTTTTGTTACTGGAGAAGATGAAGCGTTGTTTACTGCCCAATAAAAATGGCCCTTGTTCGTCCTCAGGGCTGTTGATGCTCGCGCCTAAGTTGACCGGGAATTTCCATTGCCCCATGTCATCTTTCTCGGATAGCCAAAGGTCTCTTTTTCCCAATCCTCCGGGCCTGTCTGATGCGAAAAACAGTTGGGTGCCATCATGGCTTAAATGCGGTTGGCCTTCCCAGTCGTGGCTATTCACGCGGAATCCTAGGTTTTTCGGCTTCGTCCAGGAGCCTTCAATCCATTTTGTTTCATATAAATCACAGCCTCCAAAGGAATTCGGATATTCGCAGCCTGAAAAGATCATATACAAGCCATCCGCTGAAAAGGTGGGCGTTCCTTCGTTGTTTTCTTGATTTAATTCCGTGATGGGTAGGGGAGTCTCAAAATGACCTTCCTTCCAGTTGGCATAATAGATTTCCTCATCCGAATTCATTTCCTTTCGAACCGTGAAGTACATTTTTTGTTGGTTCGGTAAAAATTGTGGAAAGTATTGCGTCCGATAGGCATTGATCACCGGGTCAGCGCTTACCAAGCTTGTCGAATCGTTAGGCTCAAATAAAGTCAAGAAAGGAATGAGCCAGACCAACATGCCTAAGGGATTTGTAGGAATTTATGTGTTTGAACCGAAATTTGCCAAATTGGATTGGCTTTTACAAATTCTACAATCAATGGATTCATGCTAACTTGCTTCGACCATTCCGGTTGCATGTATAAATGTGCGTTCGAATTAATTTTACTTGCCCATTCTTGCGCCCAAGCCACATCGGATGGGTGAAAAATTACCACCTTTAATTCGTGCACAAAGGGAAGGATTGCGGGATTCGGCTCTTTGAATTTCTTAGGTGAAAAACAAATCCAGTCCCATGTGCCCGTGAACGTCTCGCAAACGCCAGAAGTTTCTATGTGCGTGCGAAAGCCCGCTGCTTGAAAAGCTGCTGTCAATGGGTCTAAATCGTGCATCAAAGGTTCTCCTCCCGTAATGACAACTAATCTGCCGGGAAAGGCTAATGCTTCATTTAATAAGGTGTCAACCGACTTAAGGGGATGGATATCCACAGGCCAAGATTCTTTGACATCGCACCAGTGACAACCCACATCGCAACCGCCTAATCGGATGAAATAGGCAGCATGGCCTTGATATTTCCCTTCGCCCTGAATCGTGTAAAAAGATTCCATGACGGGGTATTCAAAATCACCTCTTTTTAAAACCGATTTTATATCTTTGGTGTTTAATTCCATATTGGCCTAAATTCGATGTAAAAATACGGGTTGATTTGTAATTTAACTAATTAGGATTCGTTCTAATTGATGAATGAATTCTTTTTGATGTTACATGGTACATAGAGATTTTTCCAGAACCTTTTTATTGCTAGTCTTAGGCTGTGTTTTTTGCCTTAGTTTGGCAGGATGCTGGTCGGCGCGATGCCCTCGTGCCACCTGTCATGTGCGTGTGGAACATCGTCATGGAGAAAATTATTACCGTCCGCACGAAGCTTTATCTTGGATGTGGACGCCGCGATATAAGCACGTTCGCTCGGTTTCTTATTCCGAATTGGCGAAAAAGGAATCCAAGCCCAAGCAATTATTGAATCGAATTTTTAAGCCTAGTCCTAAAGTTTCAGCCCAAAAGCCTAGATAATATGCCGAAAATTCATGTGGCCGCCGGAGTATTAAATCAAACCCCTTTGGATTGGGAAGGGAATTTTCAGCGCATACTTGGGGCGATTCAAGTGGCTGCGGATGCTGGCGCGAATTTAGTGTGTTTCCCAGAAATGTGTTTGACGGGTTACGGTTGTGAAGATCAATTCTTTTCGCCGTTTACGCAGGAAAAAGCACAAGAATATGTGCATAAATTGCTCGATTATTCGAAGGATACCGTTTTGTTGGTGGGTCTTCCACTTTCCTTTGAAGCCAACTTATACAATGTCGTTGCCGTTCTCTATCAGGGAAAAATACAGGCGTACATTCCCAAACAATTTTTGGCAAACGAAGGACTACATTACGAAGCCCGCTGGTTTAGCGCTTGGCCCGCAGGAATTCGAACGGTCATTCAAGGTATTCCGTTCGGTGACTACCGACTTGGATTAGGAGATATTTGTTTTGGTGTCGAGATTTGTCAAGATGCTTGGGAGGGGGAGAAGCGGCCGGCACATGCTTTAGCGAAACGCGGCGTATCATTTATTTGCAACCCGACCGCCTCGCATTTTTCATTTGGGAAATCGAAGGTACGCCAACAACTTGCTTTGGAGGGCGCATCGATTATTCAGGGGGCGTATGTATTTGCCAACTTACTCGGCAACGAATCGGGGCGAACGATCTTTGATGGAGATGCATATATTGCTCAGGATGGGAAGATTTTAGCACAAACGAAGCGCTTTTCTTTTCAGGATTCGCAAGTAATCAGCGCTACGATTGATGTCAATGGCTTTACATCGCATGCAGATGATTTGATTCAAATGGGTGCATTGTCGAGCCAAACAGCGAAGCCGATTGTTCCTGAAATTTCGACTTGGGAATCAACTAAATACATTAAAGAGGAAGAATTTGCACGTTCCATTGCCTTGGGCTTGTGGGATTATTTACGGAAATCGTACTCGTATGGATATGTTATTTCCCTTTCTGGTGGAGCAGATTCCTCCGCGATAGCTTCCTTATGTGCTTCTGCTATTCATTTGGCTGTGGAAGAATTGGGTTGGGCCGGTGTTCAAAAGCGTTTGGCCTTTATTCCTTGGATGAATACGTGTGCGCATGAAGCAGATTTATTGCGTCAACTGATGACCACAATATACCAAGGAACAGTTAATTCATCAGCGGATACGCGGATTTCAGCTGCAGCTTTGGCTGTTAGCATTGGAACTCAACATCACGAAATTGAAATAGATGCCTTGGTTCAAGGATATCGAAGTCTTATTGAATCAACAATCCAACGTCCTTTGACTTGGGAGCAGGATGATATTACCTTGCAAAATGTGCAGGCACGTGTCCGTGCCCCGAGCGCGTGGATGTTGGCCAATATCAAGAATGCCTTATTGTTAGCGACCTCTAATCGCTCGGAAGCCAGTGTAGGCTATGCTACAATGGATGGCGATACGTCGGGGTCGATTTCCCCGATTGCCGGTATTGATAAAGCGTATTTACGTACGTGGTTGCGTTGGATGGAGAAGGAAGGATTGGACGGTCTATGGCGGGTGGCAGGTTTGGCACATGTCAACCAATTAGAGCCGAGCGCAGAATTACGACCTTTGGATACAAAGCAGGTGGATGAGGAAGATTTGATGCCTTATCCGATATTGAATGCCTTAGAGCGTTGGTCGTTTTATGAACATCAAAGTCCTGCGGCTTGTTTCGAATCGCTGAAACGAGTTTATGGTGCGCAATTTAGTAGCGAACAATTGAATGGATTTATCCATCGATTCTTTCGTCTATGGGCTCGAAATCAATGGAAAAGAGAGCGTTATGCGCCAGGTTTCCATGTGGATGATTACAGTTTAGATCCCAAATCGTGGTTGCGATTCCCGATCTTATCGGCTGGTTTAGAAAAAGATTTACCACAATAATTTATATGCATTTAGTCGTTGACATTGGTAACACGGACATTGTCTGTGGATTTTATACTTCGGAGGGCTGGCAAGTTCATCTTCGCACTCCTACACATCAGCCATGGACGGCGATTCGTTTGGAACATTGGATTCAAAAAGAACTAGCGGAAAAGGGATTTGATGCTGTAAAAGTTGAATCTGTATTAATTAGTTCCGTGGTTCCGCCTGTGCTGATTCAAATTCAAAAAGGCTTAGAGCATTGGGTTGGTTTTCCTGTGAAAATCATGGGGCCCGACTTATATAAATCCTTGCCTGTAGAAGTGGTGAGTCCGGACGAAATTGGGGCCGATTTGGTTGCGAATTCCGTTTACGCACATCATCATTATGATGCGGAAGTCTTGATTGTAGATTTTGGTACGGCCTTAACGTTTACCTTGGTTGATCAAACGGGTAAAATGCAAGGTGTTTCGATTGCCCCAGGATTAAAGACAGCTGTGAAATCTCTTTTTTCTCAAACGGCCCAATTACCCGAAGTACCTTTGGAGATGCCGGTTTCCGCATTAGGATTTGATACGGTTTCGGCTATTCAATCAGGGATATTGTGGGGTTACGTAGGGATGGTAAAGGAAATGATTGCTCGCGTGAAGGCGGAGCGAAAAGTAGAGGTTAAAGTGATCGCAACTGGAGGCCTTTCGTCTATTTTGACGCCATTGGAGCAGTATTTTGATGAAGTGAACAAATTGATTACGTTAGAAGGCTTGCGGATTATTGCGCAATTATAAGATGAAAACACCGAAAGAATTAGGCTTTTATTTTCCTGCGGAATGGGATGCGCACGAGTCCACTTGGATTACGTTTCCGCACAATGATCATTCTTGGCAAGGCGATAAATTAGCAGATATGTATCCCGAATATTTTGCCTTGATTAAGGCTATCTCGGTTGGGGAAATTGTTAATATTCAAGTGAATGATGATCAGTTAGCTGCTTTTATTAAATCGCAATTAGCTGTTTATGGAATTGAAGAGTCGCAAATTCGTTTGCACATTCAGCCTACGAACGATGCTTGGTGTCGGGATCATGGACCTGCAATTTTGGTTAATCAATCCGGCGATGAACGTCTACTTGTTGATTGGGGTTATAATGCTTGGGGAGGAAAATATCCGCCATTTGACTCGGATAATGAATCTCCAACGCGCATTGCCTCGATTTTAGGCCTTAACAAAGTGATTCCAGGAATTATCATGGAAGGCGGTTCTGTTGATTTTAATGGGGCAGGGACGGTTTTGACGAGTCGCTCATGTCTGTTAAATCCGAACCGAAACCCACATCTAAGCCAAGCGCAAATCGAACAATATTTATGTGATTATTACGGTGTTGAGCAGGTTCTTTGGGTATCTGATGGGATTGTGGGGGATGATACCGATGGGCATATCGATGATACGGTTCGCTTTGTGAATGAAGATACGGTCATCGCCATGGTAGAGCCGAATGAGCAAGATGAAAATCATGCGGTACTAGCCCAAAATCTACGCGAGCTGCAAGCGATGCGCTTACCAAACGGTAAACCACTGAATATCGTCGAAATCCCGATGCCTGCTGCGGTTGTCATTGATGAATTCCGCGCTCCCGGTTCCTATGCAAACTTTTATATCTGCAATGCGGGCGTATTGGTGCCTACTTTTGATTGTGCACAAGATGCTTTTGCCTTGGAAAGGCTCGCACAATTTTTCACTGATCGTCCCGTTATAGGTCTTTCGGCGAAGAAAATTATTTGGGGACAGGGGAGTTTTCACTGCTTGACCCAACAAGAGCCAGCTGCTAAACATGCGTAAATTCGTTTATTTTCTTGCTTTGCTGTCGATGATTGCTTGTCGGCGAACAAGTATTCCACCTGTTTTGTCTACGACGCCTTTAGCAGTAAAACCTGCGGAAAGTCCTCGACAAGTTAATTTGAAGTTGGCCTCCATAACCGCCTACGATATTCAAGAGAATATGAATCTGAAAGATGAGCTTTGGGTGGAATACAATGTTGTGGCCATCAAAGACGGCAAAATTCTGCGTATGGAATCTGCGTCCCGATTTTTAGGAGGTATTCGCCAAGGGCAAAAAATAGCCTTGGATTCGATTCCTGCTTTGCGGATTCAGTTAAATCCTGGCGAGCAATTGGGCGTCCAAGTGTCTTTGTGGGAGTTGGATGATTATTCGAAAGACCAACATTTGTTGAAACAAGTTAACCAATGGGGTGGCATGTTGCAGATTCCCATGATGTTAGTCGAGTGGAGTTCCGTCAGTAATCCTGTTTCTTGGTTTTTGTGGGGTGCTCGATTAGGTAGTATTTGTTTGGATTATTGGTCGAAGCAGGACGGTCGGGATTTAATCGGGGTTTCTGAATTACAATGGGATTGGTCTGAAATAAAGAAAGGAAGATTAACCCGATTTAAACGCGGGAATTGGAAAGGCGGTCGGGCAGGATTGAATGCCTATCAGTATGCTTACGCCTATCGAATCCATGTAAATGAATAAAGAATTAGGCCGGTTAATTGCAGGTTTTTGTGTAATTTTGTCGACTTGTGTGTAATCACGTTAGAAAATGAATTTTAGGTTTCCCTTTAAATGCTTGCTTGGTTTATGTTGTCTGTTACCACTATCCTTGTGGGCACAGCAAGATGCGCCCATTCAACTGGGAAGCAAAAAGATATCTGCCGCGTTATTCGAGAAAGATTACCGTCGTTTATTGGAAAGTGATAGTATTAAGTCTGACAATAAGCAGAAGTTTTTATCAGATTACATCGATTATCAATTGAAGATTTTAGCGGCTGAAGATGCTAAAATTCCACAATCACCAGCATTTCAAGATGAATATCAAAGCTTCCGAAAAGAGCTTGCTAGTCCATATTTGATTGATGGGGAGAAGTCGGAGGCATTGGTTAAGGAAGCGTATCAGCGGTTGAAATTCGAGAAACAGGTGGGTCATATTTTGGTCAAATTGGCTCAAAATCCAAGCATTGCCGATACGCTGATTGCATATCAGAAAATTGATAATATTCGCAAACGTGTTTTGGCAGGTGAAATTTTTGAGGACTTAGCTAAGAAGTTTTCAGAGGATGATTTATCGGCTTTGAAAGGTGGAAATATTGGTTTTGTGACGAGTTTGCAAACGCAATATGCTTTTGAAAATGCCGTATATGCGCTTGAAAAAGGAGGGATCTCTGGAATCGTTCGAACTTCAGCCGGTTATCATTTGATTAAGATTTTAGATGTCCGGCCCAACCAAGGTAAGATTCGGTTAGCGCATATTTTGGTTTCTGTTCCCGTGAATGCGGCAACTAATCTACAAGTGGATGCGAAAAATCGCATTGATCAAGTACAGAAATACCTCGAAAAAGGGGATGAGTCCTTTGAATTGATTTGTAAGAATTATTCTGAAGATCCTTATTCGAAAGGTCGTGGTGGAGAATTGCGCCGGTGGTATTATTCTTCGGATTTGTCGGAGGAATTGCAAAGTAAACTATTCACCATTCAGCGTTTAGGGGATTACACGGAGCCTATTCGTACAAATCTCGGTTGGCAGATATTTAAATTATTGGATAAAAAGCCTTTATTGAGTTACGATGAAATGGCCGAATATTTGCGCCAAAAAGTTGTAACAGACCCAGAGCGTAGTGCCTTGATTCGTACTTCATTTATGAAGCGCGTGAAGTCTGAAAATAAAGTTGTGGTTCTAGAAGCAGCGGAGAAGCTCGCATTGGAGCGTTTTGCACAGGACCGAATCGGGGATGAGTATTATTTGAAAATGCCATTGTTGCAGGTGTCTGAAAAGACTTGGACGATTCAAGATTTTTATCAGTTTATTGTGGCCCAACAAAAGAAAAAATTAAAGGCCCTGGGTTATTTGCCTAGTATTACGGAGCGTACTTGGTTGGACGAATTCATCGATATTCATACGTTAGAAGAAGAAGAGAAGAATCTGGAAACAAAGTATCCTGCCTTTAAAGAGCAGATGCAGGAGTTTTTTGAGGGGAATTTATACAGCAAAATAATTGATCAGGAGATCTTTGAGAAGTCATTGGATAGCTTGCGCCAACAAGCTTATTTTCAGTCGCATGCAGCTCAATTTACGATGCCTGCTCGCATAAAGGCTAAAATTATTGACGCTGATACACCCAAGACCTTAGCAGATGGTCTGGAACTTTTGGGGAAATCTCCTTATCCGATGAATAAGCGATTGCCTGATATTGGTTTTGCTTTAGGACAGGTTGAAATGATTGAAGGAGCCAATAAGATTGCGCAAGAATTGTTTATTCTGATGGCGAAAAATCGCGATTATGTGATTGAACTCGCCGGTTATCAGGATGCCAGTGAAGCAGACACCTTGTCTGAGGCACGTGTCAATCATTTGGTGAGGTATTTAGTCAAAAAAGGAATTAGTGCTGCACGAATCATCGAGCGCGTGGAAGGTACCTTGAAACCTGTCTCAAAGACGGATAAAGCAAAAAATGCCCGCGTAGCCATCAAGTTCTATTCACAATCCATGGATGATGTGGTTAAGCGCTTTAATGCGATAAAGCCACAGAGTTTAATCGCTGAAGAAGGATATTTCATTAAGGGGCAAAATCCGCTCTTAGACGGTATTGCTTGGGAAGTGGGGAAACAAACGAAGGAATTGAATGGCCGACATATTTACTTAGAAATAAGTCAAATGGAGCCTGAGCGTTTAAAGCGTTTTGATGAGTCGCGGAGTTCGATTATTCGCGAATTACAGGTGCAATTAGAAAAGGATTGGTTAACGAATTTGAAGCAACGCTTTCCCGTGGTTTTACAAACGGAAGAGTTGAATCGCATCATGCAATAGAAAAATGAAATATATGAAATTGAAAGGGTATTTGTTGGGATTTGTCATGCTTTGTGCAGGAGCGAATGCACAGGCGCAAGAGGCGGAAAAGGGCACATTGATTGATAAAATTATTGCCAAAGTGGATAATCATTTTATTCTTAAATCGGAAGTAGAACAACAATACAGCCAGTATTTGACAAGTGGCCAGGCTAATACGCCCAACCGTTGTCAGATATTAGAAGGTTTGGTTGTGAATAAATTAATGTTGGCCAAAGCTGAAATTGATTCGGTCATTGTAGATGATAAGCGTATTGATGGCGAATTAAGCTCACGTATGGATCAAATGGAGGCACAATATGGTTCAGCGAAAAATATCGTTGAGGCCTATGGTAAGTCGATTGTTAACCTAAAGGAGGACTTACGTTTATCCTTGAAAGAGCAATTGACAGGCCGTAAAATGCAGGAAAAAATCACGAGTGATGTAAAAATTACTCCAAAGGAGGTTTCTGCGTTTTTTGCGCGTATCCCGACAGATTCCTTGCCTTATTTACCTTCCGAGGTGGAAGTAGGTCATATCGTACGTTTGGCTCAGCCCAACAAGACGCAAAAAGCGGAGCTGGTGGGTCGTTTGATGGATTACCGTCGTCGCATCGAAAAAGGTGAATCTTTTGAAGACTTAGCGAAATTATATTCAGAAGATTTAGGAAGTGGAAAGCGTGGAGGAGATTTAGGTTTTTCAAAGCGTGGTCAAATGGTAGCACCTTTTGAGGCGGCTGCGTTAAAACTGAAACCGAATCAATTATCCGATGTAGTAGAATCGGAATTTGGGTATCACTTGATTCAATTATTGGCCGTTCGTGGTCAGGAATATCATGCACGTCATATTTTGATTCGTCCGGATTATCAAAAGTTGGATTTGACTGAACCAACTCACTTTTTGGATAGTTTGCGTATCGTCATTCAACGTGACTCGTTGACGTTTGATAAAGCGGCACGTGCACATTCAGAAGATAAGTTGACGCAAGATGCGGGAGGATTAATGTTGGATATGGCATCACGCTCCACGCGCTTGCCCTTTGATGGTACGATGGAACCGGGTTTATATTTTTCATTGGATTCCATGAAAGTAGGTACCATCTCGACACCAATTCCATACCGGACAGATGATGGGCGTTCAGCCGTTCGTATTTTGTATTACAAGGCAAAATATGCACCCCATTATGCCAACTTGAAGGATGACTACCAAAAGATTGCCAACATCGCCTTAACGCGTAAGAAGAACGATGCGATTGAGGAATGGTTTTTGAAAGCCAAAGAGGATGTTTTCATCTTTATTGATGATGAGTATAAAGGATGTAATGTGTTGAGTGGAGGGGTGATTGATAATTAGGGGTGAGTTAAGAGTTAAGAGTGAAGAGGTAAGAATGAAGAGATACAAGTTAATAGAATATTGAGGGCGTAATTCGCGCCCTTTTTTATGGGCCATCAAAGTAAATTGATTCTTAATTTTATGTATGATTTGTGCTAATATTATAGATAGGATTTTAATTTTTTTTGAATTGAATATAAACAAAATGAGCCCGGAATATTTCCGAGCTCAAAATGATCAACCAATACAATTAGGCGTTCACCAAATATCTCTTACCTCTTAATTCTTCACTCTTCACTCTTACCTTATTTAAACCGCCACCGGCGCCTTAATTCCAGGATAAGAATCATAGCCTTCCAAGGTGAAGTCTTCGAATTGGAAATCTAAAATGTCTTTTACGTTTGGATTGATTTTCATCGTTGGCAAAGCGCGAGGAGTTCTCGATAATTGCAAGTCAACTTGCTCCATGTGGTTGCTATATAAATGCGTATCACCACCGGTCCAAACAAAATCTCCTAAGCCTAAGTCACATACTTGGGCAATCATCATGGTCAATAAGGCATAAGATGCTATGTTGAAGGGAACTCCTAAAAACACATCAGCAGAACGTTGGTATAATTGACATGATAGTTTGCCATCTGCCACATAGAACTGAAAGAATGCATGACAAGGCATTAAAGCCATTTTGGGCAGGTCCGCAACGTTCCAAGCACTGACAATGATCCGACGGGAATCGGGATTCGTTTTCAATGTGTGAACAGCTTCTTTGATTTGGTCGATGACAACGCCGTTGGCGCCTTCCCAACTTCTCCACTGCTTACCATACACAGGTCCTAGGTCACCGTTTGAATCAGCCCATTCGTTCCAAATGCTGACGTTGTTGTCTGTCAAGTATTGAATATTGGTTTCTCCTTTTAGGAACCATAAAAGTTCGTAAATGATGGATTTAAGGTGCGTTTTCTTTGTTGTAACCAAAGGAAAGCCTTCTTCGAGGTTAAAGCGCATTTGGTAGCCAAAAACACTGGTTGTGCCCGTTCCGGTACGATCGGATTTAAAGGTGCCGTTTTCTTTGATATGCGTCAATAAATCTAAATATGCTTGCATGTTAGGCTTCGAAGGTTTCCCCGTTTAAAAGTAATGAATGTGTAATGGTCGCGCTAGGTTCTAATTGTGCGGTTGCTGAGCAGTATTTGTCCATCGACATTTGGATCGCTTTTAGCGCTTTATTCCCGTCGATTTGACCTGATAATTCAAATTGGATATTGATTTGTCGGAAAGGAGTCTTCTCGGTTCCTTCAATTTTCTCCCGATCGCCTTGAACACGAATTTGGAAATCTTCCACCACTTGGCGTTGCTTCTTTAAGATCAAAATCACATCGATTGCGGTACAGCCGCCCAATCCCATCAGGAGTAGTTCCATGGGCCGAGCGCCTGCATTATGTCCACCGATTCCCTCCGCAGCATCGATGTGCACGGAGATGGGCGAGGAGCCTTTGGCTTCAAAGTGAAAATCTTGATCTAATCGGTTTAATACTACTTCCATGTTATTTTAATTCAGTGGATTTAATTGCTTTTGTCCATAATACATCGCCTTTGACATTGTATAAAGTTATGTTGAGTATGCGATCTTTTAATGGCCCTGAAACTTCTATTTTAGAAAAGGCACGTTCGGTAATTAAGGTTCCTTCCACGAGTGTTTCGTTGTAGTCTTGCTTAAAAGCGTCTGATTTCCCAGCTGTCATGGGAGAAACGGTTAAATCATATAAGGGATATGTCCCTGGGCGATTTAATTTATTTAAATCAGAAATGTGGCGATCTCCCGTCAAAAATAATACACCTGGTATATTTCTGTTTTTTAGTTCTTTTAATAATAAGGTTCGCTCTGCCTCGTAATTTGCCATGTTTTCAAGAATTTTGGCAGGGCTTACGACTTGTCCTCCATTGACAATGATTTTGAAGCTAGCTTTTGAACTGCTTAATGCATCGAGTAACCAAGTCATTTGTTTTTGACCCCAATAGTCTTTGTTGTGGTCATTAATCTCATTAGGTGCCCGAAACCAACGGTCATCCATCAAGAAAAACTCAACATCTGCCCATTGAAATTTGCCCGTGATTCCTTCGTTTGGAAAAATGTAATTCGGATTTCCCCAATACATTTTAAACATTTCCAAGGAGGTGTATTTCATCGGGAATGAACGATCAGAATCATTCGGACCAAAGTCGTGGTCATCCCAAATGGCATAGTGATGGACATTGGCCAACAGCGGTTGCATGGCCTTTGCACTTCGTGTATGATTGTTGCGGTGTATCATCCCTGTGCGGGTATAATCCGGTTCACGGTAATAAAAATTATCGCCTCCCCACAGCATGAAATCAGGCTTTTTAGCATGCATGGCGGCATAGACTTCATCTGCTCCGCCGTACGGTCGGCCTGGTCTGTCGGTTTCCGTTTCATTTACATAATTACACGTCCCAAAAATGAACGAGAATGCCGGAGGATCTTTTCTCCATTGCCAAAGCTCCTGTGTTTGAAATTCGAGTGGGTAATCAACGTTTATTTTTTTACCATCGACAAGCACTTCATATACGTATTTTTTGCCCATGCTGACCTCATCAGCGATGATTCGCGCGATAAAGGCTTGTGCTTTTTCGGTTTTGATGGGATCCGTTTGATGCTTCGTTTTATGCCCTTTTTCCCAGTAGCGAATACTTACTTGGGCAGCTTTTTCGGTTTGAACCCAAATGAGGACTTCCTTCATGTCGGAATAGCCTAACATCGGTCCACTTTTAATTTGTGCCGAGACAAACAGCGGTGCAAGCAGGAATAAGGCAATAATTATGCTTTTCATGTTCGTTTGATTAGTATCTTTGTGGCTTATAAATTTCCCTATGGCATATTATTCAATTCAGAACATTCCTTTAACAGATTTAGCCAATGAATTTGGTACTCCACTTTATGTATACGATGCCGACAAAATTAGGGAAAAAATCTCGGTTTTGAGAGCTGCATTTGAAGGAATTGATTTGACTATAAAATATGCGGTAAAGGCTAATACCAATTTAGCTATTTTGCACTTGATGCGCGCGAATGGTGTCGATATGGATGTCGTTTCCCCACAGGAATTGGAAATGGGTTTGATTGCGGGCTATGCGGGTGCAAATATTACGTTTACGCCCTCTGGAGTTCATTTTTCAGAGATTGAATATGCTGTTTCGAAAGGTGCGATTGTCAACTTGGATAATCTGTCGGTCTTAGAAAAATTTGGCCAAACGTATGGTTCATCGCAACCTTGTTTGATTCGTATTAAGCCACATGTTTTTGGTGGGGGAAATGAGAAGATTATGACGGCCCATCCAGAATCAAAGTTTGGGATTTCAATTCACCAAAAGCCGGAGATTTTGGCAATTGTTGAAAAATATAAAATCAATGTCATTGGTTTGCACCAACATACCGGTTCGGATATCAAGGATGGCAAGACTTTTGAACAGGCTGCCTCGGCGCTGTTTGATTTTGCGTATGATTTTAAGGATTTACAAATCATCGACTTAGGAGGTGGCTTTAAAGTACCTTATTCACCAGAAGATCCGGGTGTGAATATGAAGGAAGTAGGCCAAATCATGAGTGATGCCTTTCGTGCTTTCTGTCAAAAATACGGTCGGGAATTGCGCCTTTGGGTCGAGCCAGGTAAGTTTTTGGTCAGTGAATCTGGTACTTTCCTTGCGGAAACGAATGTTGTGAAACGCGATCCTGTGAAAACCTTCGTTGGCATAAATACAGGTTTAAACCATTTGATTCGCCCGATGATGTATGGGTCATACCACTACATTTTTAATGCGTCTAATCAAGATACTTCGAAGCAAGAAGACTATCGTGTAACAGGTTATATCTGCGAAACCGATACATTCTCATTTGATTATGCGGGTAAACAAAATGAACGCTTATTGAATGAGGTCAAAGAAGGCGACATTATTGCTTTGGCAAATGCCGGTGCCTATGGGTTCACGATGGCTTCACATTATAATTCACGCTTTTTACCTGCCGAGGTTTTAGTGGATGGGGGAGTGGCCCGGGTTATTCGCAAGCGAGAAACCATGGAGGATTTGTTGAGAGGACAAGAGATTTAAATGATTTAGAGACGCGATACTTCGCGTCTAGTAGACGAAGCTTTTTCTCCCTAGGCTGAAGCCTAGGGTTATAAATTAACCCCAGACTTCAGTCTGGTGACTAGACGCGAAGTACGCGTCACTAATGTCTAATGATTAAAGTCCACGGTCTAAAAGACGCGGGGTATCTCGTCTCTATAGACCAATGTGTAAAAGACACAAAGAATCTTGTCTAGATAGTCCTCCAACTAATGTCCAAATTTATATTTCAATAGACTTTACAAAGGCCGATGGCGTGATTCCAACTTGCTCTTTAAACGCATCGATGAATTTTGACCTAGAAGCAAAACCTGCTTTTGCAGAAATAGCTTCAATGGTTATTTTTTTTGATTCTCCAGCTATCATGAGTTCTATAGCGTAATCGATACGGACTTTTTTACGCCATTGACTAAATGTTATACCCATTACTGTGTTGAAATACAATGATAATGCTCTTTCGGAAATTTTTAAGTCAAAAGACATTTGGGCTAATGTGAAATCCTTTTTTGTAAAGGGGGATGTTAGTAAATAGCTTTGTAATTCTTCTTCAATATCTGCATTGATTTCTAGGTGCTTTCTTTTCTTAGGAATAGCCGATTTTAATTCATTGAAAAAAGTAGAAGTCTCTTTGTTTGAGCTGAAAGAAACATTTCCGTACAGGATTTTGGGGAACAAAAACAGGAAGAAATTTTGCAAGAAAAAACCACCACCTGCGACGGAAAAATAATGCTGTTTGGAGGTGAAAATTTGAGTGTATGCGTCACTTTGAAAGTCAAAATTGATTCCAACGACCGTCAGCATATGTAATAGACTATTACTGGAAATAATGAATTGAATTCCACAAAGTAAATAGATCCATCTTTTGAGGATTTGATGGTTTGTGGCCAATTGCCCCAATACGGCCCTCGTTTTCCGGGCATACCAATTGAAATATATGAGCGAAAATATGCAATATGTTACTAAATGCAAGGTCCTCGAAACGAGTATGAATTCAAACGATACAAAGCGGAAATCTAGACTATATTTCTCTGTTACATTGATTATTTCGTGGGCGATTTTGGCTTTTTGATCAAAGGCGAGTGTGGTGAAGGGTAAACAATTAATGAAGATGAAAATAGCCGGTATAAGATGTAATAGGTCTAATTTTTCTAGTTTATGATTGTCTGTTACCATGGTTTTTACGTAGTAAAACAACAAGGGTCCTAGTAAATACGATAGGGGTAGAAAATGGACAAAACAAATTCCTTCCCAAAATGGATCTTGTGTGTAATGTAAGCCATAATAGATCAATACAACTACATTACAGCATAAGAAAAAGAGCGCTAAAAAGGTATTCGACCTATTTAATGAACTCAGATAATAGATAAGAATAAAGGAAGTGAATATTCCGAACAAAGGGAAAATGATGCCCATGGTGAATTAGCTTTTGTCTTTGTAGTTCAAGATAAAGAAAATTGATAAATTATTTTGTTCCAACGCCGCAATTTGGAACAAAATTGCGCCTCATTCATGTACGAATACCTTTTCATGTGCTCAAATTGCATCTTTAAACATCTTAAAATCAGTATACTTATGAAAAAATTAGTTCTCGTATTTTTGACAATTTCAGCATTTGCATCCGCTCAATCCACTCTTATTTCTAAGGAAGGAAATACTGAGACTGGATTCAATTCTGGTTACAGTTTGGAAAAATCGCCTAATTCGAAATGGGTCTTAAATTCCATCAAGGCATTAGAATCCATGGATACGGTTAGTTACAAATCTTTTTACGCTTCAGATGTAAAATTTCATGATAATTTGGAGGAGAAGAATTTAACACAAAATGTTGCATTTTTGACGGCTTTAAAAGTAAATGGAATTTCGGTAAAGTTTGAAAAAGTAGCACCAATTTGGGAATATGTCCACCAAACAAAAAACATGAAAGAAGCCAATCATTATGTGATTTCGTATCAATATGCTCAATTAACCAAGGGAGAAAAGGTTATAAAAGTGCTGATTAGTGCCGTCGATCTAATGAAAGATGGGAAGATTAAAGAGGAATGGCTCGTTTACGACACTACAGGTGTCATGAGTTTATTTAAATAGGTTTAATATACGGGGCGAAAGCCCCGTTTTTTTTGCAGTATCCTATTATCATGTGAGGATTTGCTGAATGGGCAAAAGATATATTTTCCTTTTGTAACCCTAGGCTGAAGCCTAGGGCTATACATTAACCCCAGAATCAGTCTGGTGACTAGACGCGAGGTATCGCGTCTCTACAGTCCAACGTCTAACGTCCAAGGTCTAATAAAGCACCCACGTATCCTTCGATCCACCGCCCTGCGATGAGTTTACCACCAAGGAACCTTTACGTAAGGCAACCCGCGTTAAGCCACCCGGCATAACCTTCACGCCATCGCCGTAGAGTATATAAGGCCGTAAATCCACGTGTCTACCCTCCGCATGGTCATCGATCAAGCAAGGTACACGTGATAGAGAAATCGTCGGTTGGGCAATGTAGTTTCTTGGATTCGCTAATATCAATGCCTTGAATTTTTCTTGTTCTTCTTGGGTTGATTTGGGGCCGATCAACATGCCATAACCGCCTGCTTCATTCGCTTCTTTGACAACTAATTTTTCAATATTAGCCAATACGTAGTTACGGTCTTCTTCTTCCGAACAGATGTAAGTTTTGACATTTTGAATAATCGGATCCTCATTCAGGTAGTATTTGATGATGCGTGGAACATAGGCATAAATCACTTTGTCGTCAGCAACCCCTGTTCCTGGAGCATTCGCAATCGCGACTTTCCCATTTTTATAAACATCAAAAATACCTGGAATTCCAATCATCGAATCAGGATTGAACACAGTAGGATCTAGGAATGTGTCATCGATCCGACGGTAAATCACGTCCACGATTTGGAAGCCTTTCGTAGTTCGCATTTTGACATAGCCTTCATGAACCACCAAATCCCGCGCATCCACTAATTCAACTCCCATTTGTTGGGCCAAATACGAATGCTCAAAATAAGCCGAATTATAGATTCCTGGTGTCAAAACCACCACCGTTGGTTCCGGTCTATCGCTGATGAATCTCAACATCTCCAATAACTTGTGCGGGTAATCTGAGATTGGACGAATTTGCGTTTTGGCAACGACCTCAGGAAAGGTTTGCTTCAATAATTCCCTGTTTTCCATCATGTAAGAAACGCCAGATGGACAACGGAGATTATCTTCTAAGATCATATATTCCCCATCTGCACCCCGAATTAAATCAGTACCCGTAATGTGGATGTAAATATTTTTTGCGGGTTTAATCCCGATGCAGGGTCTCAAAAAGTCTTTGGAAGACTCAATTACCTCCGCGGGAATGATGCCGTCTTTGATGATCTTTTGATCCGAGTAAATATCATTCAGAAATAGATTTAATGCCGTAATGCGTTGGATAAGGCCTTTCTCGATCTTCTCCCATTCCTTGGCCTCAACGATTCGTGGGATAATGTCCACAGGCATGATGCGCTCGGTTCCTTCGTTTTCTGCGTACACATTAAACGTAATTCCCATGGCCATTAGGGCGCGCTCAGCGGATTGCTGCCTACGTGTGAATTCTTCTTGTTTTAATTGCTCGACGCGATCTTTGAAATGCGTGTAACCTGGACGAACTTCACCTGATTCAGTGAACATTTCGTCATAAAAACCCTCGGTCTCGTATTGGTCAAAAGTGAAATTCATACGCTTGTTGTTTTTATAAAATGCTTGATATTCAAATAATTTAGAATTTATAATTTACAAATGGTCCTCGGGCTTTCCGTTTTTTCAAAACTTAGTCGGAAATTTCAGTTAATTACCAAAATTTTACAATTTAAAACACTTTTTTGATTGTAATTTGCGTCATGATTTTATTGAATTTCCTCTTTTTTGAAAGTCCCATTGGCGCGATTCGTGTGGAATATACCCAACAAGGAATCTCGAGCCTTCGATTTGTTGAACAAATGGGAGATAATCACACGGATAATCCTGAATTAGAACAGTTGATTCTTGCCGATTTACAAGGCTATTTTACCCAGAAGAATTATTCTTGGAAAAGTGCCATTGCGCCGCATTTGGGGACTGAATTTCAAGAAAAGGTCTGGAAATCTTTAACGGAAATTCCTGCGGGGGAAGCCTGGACTTACCGGGATATTGCCTTGAAAATCGGCCAACCCAAAGCTGCTCAAGCAGTAGGAAGTGCTAATGGCCAAAATCCTGTTTTATTACGCGTTCCTTGTCATCGAGTCATTGGTTCCAATGGAGCAATGGTCGGTTATGCAGGTGAATTATGGCGAAAAGAATGGCTACTCAATCATGAGGGTTACGCCGGATTAAACCAACAAATGTCTTTATTTTAAGCATGGAGAACGAACAAATTGTTGACGCCCTTGAGCTCTTAGTCAAATTGTGGGATGTGCACGGCATCAATGAATTTAAAAGCAAGAACCTTAGTTTCGCCGCTAGAGGTTTAGATAAATTTGCAGGACGTATTGCCAATTGCGACCTTGATGCGCTTTACGCCATACCCGGAGTAGGGAAGGTAGTGGTGCAAATTGTACAAGATATGGCTCAAACGGGTACTTGCCCCGACATGGATGCCATGATCGAGCAAACGCCTCCCGGGATTCTCGATATCTTAAAAATTAAAGGTTTAGGCCCCAAAAAGGTTGGTGTTATCTGGCGCGAATTAGGCATTACAGAATTGGATGATTTGTTGGCGGCTTGTCACGCCAACCAACTTGAACAACTCAAGGGCTTTGGAAAGGCGATTCAAGAAAATGTAAAAGCCTATATTTTATTCTTGAAAGAAAATCGCAGGAAATTGCGCTTGGATAAAGCTGGTAAATTAAGTCAGCAGCTACTTGAATTGTTGGCCCCTGCCTTCCCGATTTTAACCGTCTCAGGTGAATTGAGCCGGAATTGCGAGGTGATTTCAAGTCTCGTGTTTATCGCGGAAACGTCTGATATGTTCGGTGCGCAAGGATTGATTGAAGGGATAGTGGGGATGCAAACGGATTACCAACAATCTTCGCCATTTGCGTGGCGTGGGCATTTGGATGGTCATTTGATTCCCATAGAGATTCATTTTGCGGATGCCTCGCAACGCGTTGCTTTACAGTTCCAACTGGGTTCGAATCCGGAGCATTTGGCGCAGGTAAATTTCTTCCAACAGAAAAATATCCAACATGAAGAGTCAATTTATAGCTCTCAACAACTTCGATTCATTGTTCCTGAAATGCGAGAGGGATTTAAAGAGTTTGACTGGGCAGCCAAACATCAAGCCTCTGAACTTGTTCAATTGGCCGATTTAACGGGATGTCTTCACAATCACTCAACCTATTCCGACGGAAAAAATACACTGAAGGAAATGGCAGAGGCCTGTCGGGCCCTCGGTTTAAGTTATTTCGGCATTGCAGATCACTCACAATACGCGGCTTATGCGGGAGGCTTGAAGGAAGAAGATATTATGCGTCAGCATGCCGAAATAGATGCTTTGAATCAGACATGGACCGACTTTCAGATTCTCAAAGGAATTGAAGCGGATATTTTGCCTGATGGCAGTATCGATTATAATGACCGGATTTTAGCCTCCTTTGATTACGTGGTTGCCTCGGTGCATGCCCAATTGGTCATGGATCAAGAGCGCGCCATGGGACGACTCATCAAAGCCATTGAAAATCCGTACACCAGTATTTTAGGGCACCCAACGGGCCGTTTATTATTAACTCGAAACGGTTATCCAATCGATACAAGCAAGATTTTGGATGCCTGCAAAGCCAATGGTGTCAGTATTGAATTGAATGCAAGTCCCTATCGCTTAGACTTGGATTGGCGACACATTTATGAAGCCATGGACAAAGGTGTCTATGTTTCCATCAATCCCGATGCACATAAAATCGAAGGACTTAAGGACATGGAATACGGCGTTCGGGTGGGCAGAAAGGGGGGCTTATTGAAAGCCTTGACCCTAAATGCCTTACCGCTAAATGAACTGAAAGCCTTTTTTGCGAAGGCCTAGAAATTGGGTTTCAAAAGGTATTTTGAATAGAATTCGTCAATAATTCGTACGGCATCGGTCGGTGTATCCACGATGGAAAAGAATTCCAAATCTTCTTCGTGGATATTGCCATGTTCGACCATGGTTGTCTTCATCCATTCAAATAAACCGGACCAATAGGCCGTTCCCACCAAGACCACGGGAAAACGTCCGATTTTATGTGTTTGAATCAGTGTTAAGGATTCAAACATTTCATCCAAGGTTCCAAAACCTCCCGGCATGATGATGAATCCCTGTGAATATTTGACGAACATCACTTTTCGAACAAAAAAGAAATCAAAATTGATGTTTTTGTCGTGATCTATATAAGGGTTTGGCGTTTGCTCAAAGGGAAGTTCAATATTTAATCCAACTGATCGACCTTGTTCACTTTTCGCTCCCTTGTTACCGGCTTCCATGATTCCTGGTCCACCACCCGTAATCACGCCATACCCATGACGGACAAGTTTAGCGGCTATCTGCTCCGCCATTTGATAATATTTATCCTCGGGTTTGGTTCTCGCCGAACCGAAAATACTCACACAAGGACCTATTTTTGATAATTTGTCGATTCCCTCGACGAATTCACTCATGATTTTAAAAATCCGCCAAGACTCTTCGGATTTTATTTGTGCCCATGTTTTATCTCCGAATACTTTCTTAATTCGGTCTTCATCTTCTCTCCACTGATCTGTCATAATTTATCTGTTTGAACATTGGCAAATGTAAGTGATATCGGATTACCTTTGTTAAAATTTTTGACTCCTTTTTTATGACATTAGCAAAATCATTCGCCGTAGGTGGCGATCACGCAGGATTTGATTACAAAGATCAATTAATTGATTTTTTAACAGCACAAGGTTTTACCGTGAAGGATTGTGGTACCTATTCAGCTGATTCTGTGGATTATCCTGATTTTGCGCATCCCGTTGCAGAGTCGGTTGAACGTGGGGAATCAACGTTTGGTTTATTACTTTGTGGAAGTGCCAATGGAGTTGCGATCACGGCCAACAAACATCAAGGTATTCGTGCGGGTTTGGCTTGGAATGTTGAGGTAGCCCAATTGGTTCGTCAACACAATGATGCCAATGTGATTTGTTTACCTGTCCGCTTTATTTCAGTGGACGAAGCCAAAGCATGTCTTCAGGCATTTATTGATACACCTTTTGAAGGTGGGCGTCACGCGGGTCGCGTGGGTAAAATTTCTTGCTGCTAATTGACGCGTTTGTATAAGTGTTTTGTCGTTTCCTGATACCTGGATTGAAGGTAGGGGAGGTAATTTTGTGCGCGCTTAAATTTTCCCGTAGGGTCATAGATGTAATTCGGAGGGTCTTGTGTCATGTATTGATCCAACAATACGATTGTTTTAAATTGATCTAACTCGTCGAAAAGTGTTTTGGATAATTCCCAATTGACAAAGGGGCCTGCCATTTGATTATATCGATAAGCTTCAATTTGGGGTCCTAGAACCATTAACTTTTCATTGCGAAGGGATATCTCCGACGGCTTAATTCGTTTATTTTCTTGAAGTTTCCAATCCCACTGTAGCGAGAAGTAGGTTAGCCCAATCAGTAGCCACAGCATCAATTCGCGTACCCAATATTTCTTCAATAAGAAAAAGCTATTTAAGCTGAAATAAGCGAGCGCGGGTAAGAAAAATAATACATTATTGCTCGCGGTAGCTGGTAGGGTAAATATGGCCAAAATGCCTGTGAAAATCCAAATTAAGTTCGTTTGTTGGGCCTTTTGTCCCGTCGATTTAATCTTTGGGTTTTCTACGACCTTCCAAAATCCATAAATCGCAAATCCCAATGCTGGGATATAAGCCCAAGCCATTTCTTTTACTTGTTCCCAAGCAGGCGCATGAAACTGAATCGCTGAATTTTGGAATACCTGAATTAAGTAAGGGAAGTTTCCATGATAGGTATAAACCAACCCCGTGATGATGTTGATGATGAGAAAGCCCACGAGAACCAAAAGCATTTGGCGGATATTTATACCAGAATAAAAAACTAAACTTAATACACCCCAAAAGATGAATAGGAAATAACTCGGGTAACATAAGCCTGCCGCTCCGATGAAAAGGCCGATCAAGAATACACGGTCATCGACATTCAAGGTACTTTGTTGTTTGACGATTTCATGCCAGGCCAACATTAAAAAACTCAAGCCTAATAATGCCGCAGAGGGAACAATGAATTCCAATGAAAAATGGAAAAATACCGCATAGATGAAAAAGGGCAAATAACCCATCGGGGGCATTAATTCAAAGCGTTGAATCGTACGTTGGAAGATAAACGCTTGGAATATAATTAATCCACTGGCCCAATACGCATTCATCGAAATGGGAATGGAGAGGGCATCAAGTAATTGGAAAAATCCCGCAGAAAAAGGACCCGAATTATCGCGAATGTCTTGATACATACGAAAGCCTTCATTCAGTTTTTGTCCGATCAACTGATTCTTTAATTCCCAATAAAAGGGTTCGATATCCGCTTGAACGAAGAAAAATGTAGCCAATCCCCAAATCACCAACATGATTATTAGTGGAATAGATGCGTTAGAACGTAGAAATTGGAACATAATTGAATTTTGAATTCGCTAAATTACGGTGATTCCAATTATTATTGTGAAATTTGTGAGATTTTTGAGTAGAAAAGCATCGGAGCAAATATGGAAAGTAAACGTCAGCAAAAGTTTGGAAGACAAATCCAAAAGGATTTAAGTGATATCTTTCAAAAGGAATTCAGGGAGTTGTTTGGCAATGCCATGGTGACCGTAACGGATGTCAAAGTTAGTCCAGATTTGTCTGTTGCTCGCGTATACTTAAGTTTCTTGTTGGCAGATGATGTCAATCAAATCATGTATTCCCTTTCTGATAAAAACAAGGCAATTCGAAATGCATTGGCTAATCGAATCCGTAAACAGGCGCGTATCATTCCGCATTTAGGTTTTTATTTAGATGATACGGCTGCATATGCGGCTAAAATTGAAGCCTTGTTCGAAGGTTTAGTCATTCCGCCATCGGACGGAATTCCATCTGAAGAATTATAAGTCACTTTCCCGTGAATCTATCCTTATTTATTGCAAAAAGGTATTTTTTTTCAAAAAGTAAGGCGAGTTTTATCTCCCTCATTTCGCGCATTTCCATGATCAGTGTGGGAATCGAGGTGATGGCGCTTATCCTCATTTTATCCGTTTTTAATGGCTTAGAGGATTTCCAAAAAGGACTCTTCAAAACCTTTGATCCCGATTTACGTATTTTATCGACGGACCAACAACGTGTAAGTCTTAATGCCACCCAGCTCGCTTCCATTCGTTCCATTCCAGGTATCGCATTCATAAATCCGGTCTTAGAAGACCAGGGACTTATTCGCTTTGACCAAAAACAATTAGTTGTCCGCTTTAAAGGGGTTGATTCTTCATTCCTGGCTGCGAATCGCTTGAAGAAGCAAGTGGTAGAAGGTGAGTATTTTTTAGGGGATTCATCACAGGCTTTTGCCCTTGTGGGGATAGGCGTCTTCTTGAATATGGGCATGAGCTTCGAGAATACCGTTGAGCCGATACAAGCTTGGTATCCCGACCATAATCTGTTGCGTCGCTTTTCACTCAATGAAAATACAATTCGGAGTCAAGCATTCTTTCCGTCTGCTGTTTTAGAGGTGGAACAGAGTTTTGATAATCAAACGGTAATCGTTCCGCTTACTTGGATGGAGTCGCTCGTGGGTACACCTGGCATGCGTTCGGCCTACGAGATCATGCTGTCGGCAGATGCCAATGACTTACAGGTCAAGGAAAAAGTAACGCAATTGTTGGGAAAGGATTATACGGTTCAAACGCGAGATGAACAGCATGCGCTGCTCCTAAAAGCCATTAAGATTGAAAAGCTTTTCGTCTTTCTTATCATGGCCTTTGTCATGGGGATTGCCTCATTCACGCTCTTTTACGCGCTTTCTTTGTTGGTGATTGAGAAACGTAAAGACCTTCGCTCCCTGATGGCCATGGGAATTAGTCCCAAACAATTGTTGAAAAGCTTTCTGTTCCTCGGGCTGATTATTAGCTTCTCGGGTGCTATGGTAGGGATGCTCTTAGGATTTGTGATGGCTTGGGCCCAACAACATTTTGGGATTGTTCCACTCGGAATACCCAATGCCCTAATAGATGCCTACCCCATTCAAATGCATGCGATGGATTTTGTCTGGACTGCCATTGCCGTCATTGTCATCACCTTTATCGCATCTATTTTCCCGGCCCGAAAAGCAGTTCAAATGACTTTTGAAATTAAGTAGTTGGCGTAAATTCCCCTTCCCACTTCGATACAACACAAGTCGCCACACCATTTCCAGCAACGGAAGTAACCGTTCTACCCATGTCTAAGAATGGATCAACGCCCAATAATAAGGCAATTCCTTCTGCAGGTAAATTAAACATAGTTAATGTTCCGGCAATGATTACGAGTGATGCGCGGGGTACACCGGCGATTCCTTTGGAAGTAATCATCAAGGTTAACAACATCGTGATTTGTTGCTCCAAACTTAAATGAACGCCATACGCTTGTGCGATGAAACCCGTAGCGAAGGTCATGTATAACATGGATCCGTCGAGGTTGAAGCTATATCCCAAAGGCAATACAAAACCAACGATCCGACGGCTGCATCCGAATTTCTCCAAAGCTGCGATGGTTTGTGGAAAGGAGGCTTCAGAACTTGCCGTAGAAAAGGAGATGAGAAGAGCTTCTTTTAATTCTTTGATCAATTTCCAGTAATTGATTCCATTAACTGCTGCGATGATCCAAAGGATAACGGTCGTGAAGAACAATAAGCCTCCCATGAAACAGATCATCAAATATCCATAAGAAATCAGGATACTTAAGCCTTTATTCGCTACCACCGTTGTCATGGCCGCAAACACCGCATAAGGTGCTACTTCCATCACATAGTTAACCATCTTAAATACAACTTCGGCTAAATTCTCAATCACGTGGATTAAACGCTTGCCTGTTTCTCCAATAGATCCTAAGGCTACCCCAAAGAATAGGGAGAAGATAACAATTTGAAGGATTTCATTTTCGGCTAATGCTTTGAAAAAACTATCTGGAAAGATATGCAAGATGAATTCTTCCATACTTTTCGTTTTACTCGCATCAATCCCCGTTTCTGTACCAGCGCTTGGTTTAGGCCAAGACTGTAAACTGCCCGGTTGCGTGACATTTACAACGACTAATCCAGTTACAAGTGACAAAATCGTGGCAAAATAGAAATACCCGATAGTCTTAATTCCGATACGCCCAACGGCCTTAAAGTCACCTAGTTTGGCAATGCCTACTACGAGTGTACAAAACACCAACGGCCCCACGATCATTTTAATCAAGCGCAAGAATATCTTGGAGATCACTTGTACTTTGCTAGCGATGTCATGGCTGACCTCAGGTGATAAGCTTAGAAATAAGTATTCACCAAGAGCAAGTCCTAAAACAAATCCAATGATAATTTTCTGCGTTAAACTTAATTTCATAGTTATGCGGGTTGACGTAGGTATTTTTTATAGAGGGGTATTCGGTAGGCAATCATTCCCCAAATTAACGGAAATAATAAGCAATCTAAAAGTTTGAAATTCGTTTGAAAACTAATTTTGTCTACGATGACACTTGTTTTTTCATCGATGGATTCAATCCGATGCTCATGACGCCAGGCTTTGATCCCAAACGGCACCTTCGTGCCTTCGTCCACAAAAACATAGGACGTTGCATCTGCTTTGAATGAGCTAATAACGGAATACCACCTTGTTCGGTAAAGTAAAAAGTCAAGTTCTATACAGACTTTGTCGTTTACTTGACACCCATCAAATTGAATGATTCGCGCAATAGGAAAAGGAGGAGCTAATTTAGCTAATAGGTTTTGATCAAACTTGCTCCATACGTAAGGCAAGGAGGCAGAAACCCGCGAAGTAATTTGGAAGCTCGGCATTAAAATTGTGCCAAAATTTTGAGCAATAGTCCTCCGATGGCCTTCATCCCCATGACAAGGTAAGTGCTCCATTGAAAACGAACCGACTTTTCTTCTTCCGGTTTTACCTGATCGGGTGTAGATGCCTGCGCATATAAATTCACCTGTTTGGTTTTCTGCGCTAGCGAATCTTTTTGAACCGTCTTGGTTTTTGGATGCAAAACAGCATACTCCACCATTCCGAAATTGCCGAACATGAGGGGAGAGGTGATAAGTAAAAGAAGTAAACCGTATCTTTTCATATGACTAGTTGACTTTTTTCTTTGCGGCTTCAAATTTTTGCATTTGCTGGATGATAGCCTCTTCGTTCGCTTTCTGATCCAATTTATTTTGCTCTTGGTTCGCAAGAATCTTCTCTTTCTCTACTTTGGTTTCTTCTAAACGCTTGGTCAATAATTCGGTTTGACGTTTATTCGAGTCCAATTCGCGAATCATGCGTTCTGCGGCTTTCTGTTGCTTCGTTTTCGTAGAAATTAAGTCATTTAAGGCTTTTTCCTGTGTGCGGACGTCTTCTTCTAAATTGATGATTTTAACAAATTCTTCCAACCAATTACTCGCATCACGGTAGTTCTCATGCCCATTTTGAATGTATGTATCCGGTCCCGTAGCGATTGAAACAAATAATTTGGTCTTATTTTTTTCTTCGCTTGTCTTAGAAAGAAGGGTTAAACCATCCTTCGATATGTCGGAAATCTTTGCTTGATATACATTAATGGCTCCACCACGACCAGCTTCCACCTTGCCAAATTTTTTCAAATAGTTCTTCCAAGATTCTATGACATATTTCTCTTCTGAATTGATGTAAGTGTAGAATCCTTCTTTTTTTGCTTTTTCAATTTCGTCCATCCCCGTGAATACTTGGCCAAAGAGCGAGATGCTTGAAAAAATAAGGACGCTTGCTAAGATGAATCTTTTCATGAACTGTTGATTTTTGGAATGTAACGAGCAAAGGTAAATCTTTAAGGACACTTTTTGCACAAGATTAACGCATTTTTTTCTTCACTATTTTGGATGGCAAATAACGTGTATTCGCCCCCATCTTTTAATTTTAATTTTGTTCGAAGCGCATCTGCCTTCAACGGAAAATTCTTTGTCGTAATGTTGACACGCAAGTCAGGAAGATGCGCTTTTATCCAATCCGGTTGCACGGGCCCAGTAGCTACAACTGTATATTTTTTTCCTGGAAATTCGTTCACGTACTGATTCGAACTGTAAAGATGCGTATGCTTGCCTAATTGCCAGACATCGTCCCCTTGTACCAATTTGAAAAATCCTGCCTTCAGGAGCGCGGGATGTGCTTCGTATACATAAGTGTCCGAGTCTGCTATTTGCATAGTTGCCTCACGTTCCTCGGAAAGTTTTCCCTGGAAAAGGGTAACAGGGGAATTCGCTAATTCAACGATTTCAATAACGGGATCGAGGCTTGATTCCGCCGACTTGATAAATAACAATTCCTTTACTTCTTGCTGGTAAGCAACTACATACACCTTCTCCACACCGCCCAGTTCCTGTATTGCCCGACTGATATCCAATACCGGGCTTGTTTTAATAAGGATCTTACTTGTATCGACTTTGTCCAAGATTTCCAAGACATTCGGTTGGCAGTCTTTAAACAAGATGACTTTGTTGCCTTGTTGGTCCCTGCGTGCTGGGTCCACATAGATCCAATCATATAGTTGTTCCAAATGCTCCAAGCCATTCCCTTGGATGTGTGTGACGTTATCGAGCCCTAATATATTGTGATTGTATTGTGTATGTTGCGCTAAAGTAGCTTGCTGCTCTACATAAGTGACATGTGTGCACTTTTGCGCAAAAGCCCATGTGTCCACACCCATACCGCCTGTAATATCAATGAGGGTACCCTCGACAATTAATGCCTTAAATCTGGCAGTAGCTTCGGAGGACGCCTGCTCCAAGGATATTTGTTGGGGGAAACAAATGGCTTCATTTGCTGCCCAAGTTGGCATTTTATCGGCCAATTTCTGTCTGGCTTGGATTTGGCCGGCCAGTTTTTTGATATCCAGATGGGGATATTTTTTTGCCGACAACGCGATACGAGTCGCGTCTTCCTGTAGGTGTTCTTGAATGAATTTTATTTCTTCGGGTAGAAGCATACAACAAAAATAGAATGTTTATTGTAAATTTAGCTGTATAAAATTTCTCCTATGTCGATTTATCAGTTAACTGTTAATAAGAAAAAGCATCGCGTCGATGTGGATTCTGATACTCCTTTACTTTGGGTCATTCGTGATGTCATCGGATATACCGGTACAAAATTCGGATGTGGAATGGGTTTATGTGGCGCATGTACCGTATTATTAAATGGTTCACCTGTTCGCTCTTGTTCCACGCCTGTTTCTACATTAAAGGCAACAGATAAAATCACAACGATTGAAGGTTTGTCTGAAAAGGCAACTCACCCCGTTCAAGAAGCTTGGGTGGAAGCGCAAGTACCTCAATGTGGCTATTGCCAATCAGGTCAAATTTTGGCAGCCTCTGCCTTATTAGCGTCAAATCCTAATCCAAGCGATGAAGATATCGATAACGCGATGGCCGGTAATATTTGTCGGTGCGGAACGTATCCTCGTATGCGTCAAGCGATTCATTCGGCAGCTAAGAAAATTCAAAGCACTAAAAAATCTTAAACATGAAACCAACAACTTCGCGTCGCGATTTTTTGCGCATCAGTACGACTTCAGCCTTTGTGCTGGCTTTGGGTTTTTCGTCGGATAGCCGAGGAAAACAATTACAAAAAGTAAATGCCACTGGGGTACAAATTAACCCCTATATCAATATCAATGAATCAGGAAAGGTAACCTTGTTCAATCCGCGACCGGACATGGGTCAAGGCACATATCAAATCCTTCCGATGTTATTAGCTGAGGAATTAGATATTCCTTTGGAGCAAGTTGAAATTCAAATGACGGATGGTTCGGATCGTTTTGGTTCACAATTATCGGGCGGCTCATCTTCCGTGCGTACGCGTTGGATCCCATTACGTACCGCAGGAGCAACTGTTCGCGAAATGCTTGTGCAAGCTGCTGCGAATCGTTGGAAAGTTAGCCTGAGCGATTGTTCAACCAAAGACGGCTTTGTTATCAATAAACAAACGCAGGCTAAATTGTCCTATGGGGAATTGGTGGAAGAAGCTTCACATTTACCTGTACCGACTAAACCCAAATTGAAATCCTTTGCTGAGTTTACGCAATTAGGAAAACCATCCATGCGTCCGGATGTTCCGGCTAAAGTGGACGGAACAGCTATTTTCGGGATGGATGTGCAATTGCCGGGTATGTTGTATGCGAGCATTGTTCATTCGCCTTATATCTATGGCAAGGTGCAATCCTACGATGCCACGAAAGCGATGGCCGTTAAGGGTGTTCGCTTTGTCTTGAAAACTGAGCGCGTTTTCTTTCACGGTCCTTATTCGGATTCCAATGGATTTGACCAAAAATTACGTGGCAAAGCGGAAGCAATCGCTGTAGTCGGAGAATCATATTGGTCGACCTTAAAAGCAAAAAAACTCGTTCAAGTATCTTGGAATGCCTTAGGTTTCGGAGAGACAGCAACGGAGCAATATTTTAATCAGGCCAAAGCGGCTTCTTTACACGAGGGCAACGAATACAAGGATGCCAAAGTGGGTGATTTTGCCAAAGCATTGCAATTATCAGATTATAAAGTACAAGGAACTTATCAGACGCCATTTATGTCCCATGCGCCCATGGAGCCATGTAACGCTACGGTATTTGTTCAAGGAGACCAAGTGGAAGTTTGGGCACCTGTTCAAGGTCCAGATGGTTTGGTCAATGATTTAGCTACTTATTTAGGCATCAAGCGTCAAAACATCAAAGTGAATGTCACGTTTATGGGTGGAGCCTTTGGTCGGAAAGCCGTTTTTGATTTTGTCATGCAAGCCGCCAATTTATCGAAGCAGGTCAACGCGCCTGTGAAAGTGATTTGGACGCGTGAGGATGATATCCAACAGGGACCTTACCGACCGGGTATGATTTCTGCCATGCAAGGGGGATTGGATAAGGATGGTAACATATTAGCGTTTGAACATCGTTTGAACGGAGCGTCCATTATGGCATCTGTCTTTAAGGCGGATATGCGTAAAAATCCAGATCCTTGGGCAGGGGAGGGAATCAGCTTAGAGGATAGCCCATATGCTTTCCCAGCGCGTCGTAATTCGTTTAATTGGGTTGATCCTCAAATGCCGGTATTATGGTGGCGTTCGGTTTATGCATCGACCAATGTTTTCGCACAAGAATCCTTCTTGGATGAATTAGCTGCAGAGGGTGAGAAAGATCCGTTGGATTTACGTTTACATCTGTTACGCGATGCGCCAAAGTTTGTGGCAGTATTGAATAAATTGGCTGAAATCTCCGATTACCGTGCTAAGCGTAAGCAAGGTGTTTCCATCGGTATTGCCATCGCCCGTTCATTCGCGAGTATCGTTGCGCATGCCATCGTCGTGGAGAAACAAAAGTCGGGAGTCAAAATCAAGCATGTGTATTCGGTGATTGATTGCGGATTCCCATTAAATCCGGATAACATCAAAGCGCAAGTGGAAAGTAATATCGTTTACGGGCTTTCTGCCGCGGTTTGTACGCAAATCACGCGGACACATGGAAAAACGGATCAAAGTAACTTCCACGAATATACCGTTTTGCGTCAAGGAGAAATACCAGCGTCAACGATTTTCGTCATGCCAAGTCAGGATGAACCGGGTGGCGTAGGCGAACCTGGATTACCGCCGATTGCACCAGCATTATGTAATGCGATTTTCCTTGCGACAGGAAAACGTGTTCGTACCTTACCATTTGATTTAAGTTCGATATAAATGGTTGGTGTAATTTTAGCTGCGGGAGCATCATCTCGTTTAGGGGAAGCAAAACAATTATTGGTTTATCAAGGCCAAAGTCTCTTAGAGCGATCTATACGCTTGGCATATTCTGTCTGCCAAGAGGTATTAGTTTGTTTGGGGGCTGAGGTGGATCAATCCATACGCATCATAGAAAATTTACAAAAGGAGTTTCCAAATATGTCCTTCGTTCAGGTCGAAGATTGGGAAAAGGGGATGGGAGAGACGCTTGCTGTAGGCCTAAAGGCTGTCGATATATCACAAGATGTATTAGTGCTTTTATGCGACCTACCATTTCTGACAACATCGCACCTAACGAATTTGACATCCTTGGCAAATCCCCAGAGAGCCATTGTGGCCTCTTTTCAAGGAGTTAATTCTCCACCTGTCTTAATTCCGAGCGCCTTACGACCTCTATTTAATCATTGGAGCGGTGATCAAGGCTTGGGTAAATTTTGGCGTCAAAATCCCATGCTGTGTCAAATCGTTCACTATTCCGATAAATTCAGGGATGTCGATGTTCCGGAAGATCGGGAGTATTGGGGGATATGAGTGTTAGACATTAGACGTTGGACCTTGGACTGTTGCGGCGCGATACCTCGGGTCTTTTTTCTTTGGCAAACCTTTTAGGATTGCCAACGTTTGAGGCGTTTTTACGCCGATTCCCTACGCTTATAAAGAAGAGATACTTCGCGTATAATCCCCAGACTAAAGTCTGGGCTTATTTTATAACCCGAGGCTTCAGCCTAGAGATTAAAAGAGTGTAAACCAACTTGACATTTTTGATTTTACCACATATTTTTTCGGCTGTCTGTACTAAATTTATTACCTTTGTGCCTTCTTGCGTCGATGCAACAACATTTCTTAATTAACATATAAGCGTGGAATCTAACGAAAGCCTACCAACCGTAGAAACAGCCAAAAAATTAGGGTTATTACCAGAAGAATACGATCGTATTCAGGAGATTTTAGGTCGCAAGCCTAATTTCACTGAGCTGTCTATTTTCTCTGTCATGTGGTCAGAACACTGTAGCTACAAGAACTCCATTGTTTGGTTAAAGACTTTACCGAAAGATTCGCCACGTATGTTGGCTAAAGCCGGCGAAGAAAATGCAGGTTTGGTAGATTTAGGAGGCGGTTTAGGTTGCGCATTCAAAATTGAATCGCATAATCACCCTTCAGCATTAGAACCTTATCAAGGGGCTGCGACGGGTGTTGGTGGTATCAACCGTGATATTTTCACGATGGGTGCTCGTCCTATTGCACAGTTGAACTCTTTGCGTTTTGGAAACATCGATTTAGCCAAAACAAAATGGTTGGTTAAAGGCGTTGTAAAAGGAATTGGTGATTACGGTAATGCTTTTGGTATTCCTACGGTCGGTGGCGAGGTGCAATTTGATGATTGCTACAACGTTAACCCATTGGTTAATGCCTTTTCAGCAGGAATTTTAAAAGTAGGTACACAAGCATCTGCCATTTCATATGGTGTTGGTAATGGTGTATTTATCGTAGGTTCTGCGACTGGTAAAGACGGAATTGGTGGTGCAAGTTTCGCGTCGGAAGATATTACAGCAAAATCATCGGAGAAATTACCTGCGGTACAAGTAGGTGATCCTTTTCAAGAGAAATTATTATTGGAAGCTTCCTTGGAAATCATCGAAGCGGGTTGTGTGATTGGTATTCAAGACATGGGTGCGGCGGGTATCATCTGTTCGACTTCTGAAATGTCTGCCAAAGGAGAGCATGGTATGATCATCGATCTATCGAAAGTTCCTACGCGCCAGGCGAATATGAAGCCGTTTGAGATTTTATTATCCGAGTCACAAGAGCGTATGTTGATCGTCGTAGAAAAAGGACGTGAAGCGGAGGCGAAGAAGATTTTTGATAAGTGGGATTTGAATTGCGAGCAAATTGGTACTGTAACCGATACCAAACGTTTGGAATTCTACCAAGATGGTGTTCTAGTAGCCGATGTTCCTGCGGATGATTTGGTATTGGGCGGAGGCGCACCGGTATATCACCGTGAGTACAAGGAGCCTGCTTACTTCCAAGAGTTCAAGAAATTTGATATTAATTCAGTACAAGATATTCCAGTGGCAGAATTGCCAAAGGCTTTTGATTTCTTAATGAATCACCCCAATATCGCTTCGAAGAAGTGGGTAGCGGAACAATATGATTCATCGATCGGTCGTGCGAATCGTAACACAAATGCTCCTTCGGATGCAGGCGTTGTGAAGGTTCACGGATCCGATAAGTCGATTGTAATTACGGTAGATTGTAATTCACGCTACGTGAATGCAGATCCTGAAGAGGGTTGTGCGATGGCAGTTGCGGAGGCGGCTCGTAACATTGTTTGTTCGGGTGGTTTGCCGGTGGCAATTACCAACTGCCTTAACTTTGGTAATCCATACGTTCCAGAAGTTTACTGGCAATTTGTAGGAGCAATCAAAGGTATGAAAAAGGCTTGTGAGGCGTTCGAAACACCAGTAACAGGTGGTAACGTAAGTTTCTATAACCAATCATCGGATGAAGGTCCGGTGTTCCCTACGCCTACCATTGGTATGTTGGGCATCTTAGAGAAACCCGAAAACAAAATGACCTTGGATTTCAAGGCAGAAGGAGATTTAGTGTACTTAGTAGGAGAGTCTGTAAATGACATCGCTTCTTCTGAGTTTTTATATTCATACCGCAAGGTGAAGGCGTCGCCGGCACCTCATTTTGATTTGCCTACGGAGCAATTGGTTCAAAAAGGAATCTTAGGTTTAATCGAAGGTAAATTAATTCAATCAGCACATGATGTTTCAGACGGAGGTGTTTTAGTTACCCTAGCAGAATCAGCTTTCCCACGTGGCTTAGGATTTGATGTGAAATCAGATGCAGGTATTCGTCAAGATGCGATGTGGTTCGGTGAGGCACAATCGCGTGTGATTGTATCTGTTTCACCTGCGAAGCAAGCAGCTTTCGAAGCGCATTTAGCAGGTTTAGGAATTAAATCGACGCAATTAGGTACCGTGAAGGGTACGGATATGGTGGTTGATGGTCAGGTGGTAAGTTCTTTGGCGAAAGCTTCTGGTTCTTATTTCACGGCTTTGGAAACGGCCTTAACAAAATAATTTCAAGATGAGCCGCTATGCACTGCAATTCGCTTATGATGGCGGCTCGTTTCATGGATATCAGATCCAACCGAATGCACACAGCGTGCAGGCGGAATTAGAGGAAAAATTAAGTCTTTTATTAGCAGAGCCCATCGCGATCACGGGAAGTGGTCGGACGGATACGGGTGTTCATGCTGCGCATCAAATCGCGCATTTCGATACCTCTGCCGACATAGATGCTAATCTCATTTACCGATTGAACCGCATGCTGTCACCTGCATTAACGGCGCAAGCAATCTTTACGGTGGCAGATGATTTCCATGCTCGTTTCAACGCGACATCTCGTATTTATGAATACCGCATTACGCGCCATAAGGATCCATTTTTACGCGATTTTGCTTATTGGTATGAGGCAGATTTGGATATCGCTGCGATGAATGAAGCGGCCAAATTACTCTTGGCTCACACCGATTTTCAGTGTTTCTCCAAAGTGAAAACGGAAGTAAATACCTTTGAATGCACTATTTTGCGTGCTTTTTGGGAGGCGCAAGGGGATAATTTGATCTTTACCATTGAGGGTAATCGTTTTCTCCGTGGAATGGTGCGTTCGGTAGTAGGAACCCTGATGGAAATCGGGATGGGGAAATGGTCCTCGGCCGACTTGCAGCGTATTTTGGAATCCAAAAGCCGACAAGAAGCCGGTCGGGCTGTTCCTGCGCACGGCTTACATTTAGTTAAAATAACTTATCCGGAGGCTAGTTTTGGCGCCAGATGTTCATGATGACATCCATCAAGCTGGCTGCCGATTTAATCTGAATGCTTTTGGGTTTGTAATTCAAGCCTTTCAAATTGTATTTCGAAATCCAAATTTCTTTGAAACCCAATTTCTCTGCCTCAGCGATACGCTGATCGATGCGTGTTACGGAACGTAATTCGCCACCTAAGCCAACTTCCGCCGCGAAGCATTTGGATGAATCGATGATTTTGTCTTCATACGAGGAAACCACGGATAGGCATGTTGCCAAGTCCAATGCGGGATCATCTACGCGTATTCCACCGGTAATATTCAAGAAAACGTCTTGCGTACTTAATTTATATCCGCCACGCTTCTCGATGACAGCTAAAAGCATGTTTAATCGTTTCCCATCATACCCATTGGCGGTTCGTTGGGCCGTTCCATAGGATGTTGTGGAAACTAAAGACTGTATTTCGACCAATAGGGGACGGTTGCCTTCCATCAAGGTTCCGATAGCCACGCCCGATGCCGGCTCGTCCCGTTGGGATAATAAGATTTCCGAAGGATTCGTTACGGCGCGTAAGCCAGATCCCAACATTTCATAGATACCCAATTCAGATGTACTACCAAATCTATTTTTGGTGGTACGAAGTATGCGGTAGATCATATGTCGGTCCCCTTCGAACTGCAAAACGGTGTCGACTAAGTGCTCAAGTACCTTAGGTCCAGCAATGGAGCCTTCTTTGGTGATATGCCCTACCAAGAAAATGGGCGTATTGGATTCTTTGGCGAAGCGCATGAGTTCGAGTGCACATTCGCGTATTTGAGAAACAGAACCTGGTCCAGATTCGATTTGGTCTGAAAATAGGGTCTGAATAGAATCGACAATAATCAATTCGGGTTCTAGATCCACCAAATGTTTGAAAATCGCCTGGGTATTCGTTTCCGTCAGGATATATAAGCTATCTGATTTTTTTTCAAGGCGGTCGGCGCGTAGTTTAATCTGTTGTTCCGATTCCTCGCCCGTGACATATAATACTTTGGTGTCGGTCAGCGAAAGTGCCACCTGCAATAGCAAAGTAGATTTTCCGATTCCTGGCTCTCCGCCAATTAAAACCAAACTACCTGGAACGATGCCGCCACCGAGTACCCGACTGAATTCGGGATCTTGGCAGGCAATTTTTGGTAGGCTTTCGAAGTCGACATCCTGTAATAATTTCGGTTGAGGCTTGCTTCTAGCTTGGGTCGGTGTCTTCCAAACTTCTGCAGGGTGGGAGCTGACTTCCACTAATTCTTCTACGAAGGTATTCCATTCATTACATGACGGACATTTACCTAACCATTTGGGTGCTTGGTGACCACAAGATTGACAGAAAAAGGAAGTTTTAGCTTTAGCCACAGGTGAATTTTATTAGGGTTCAAAAATACGCTTTTCGTTGGTTTTTTCTTTTTTTTCGGTTGAAAAAGGATAATTTTACTGTTTCATTTTAAAAGCTGTCAAAATCTATGCACAAGCAATTTCGTTTTTTCCTTGTACTCGTTACCATGAGTTTATTTGCTTCGAGTGCATCGGCTCAATTTTTGATGCCAGTAAAGAAGGTTACGGGTAATTTTTTCCGTTTGGGAATCAAAGGTGGGGTGAATATGGCTTCTTTGAAAACGGAGGGATTGACCTATAATGGCATAGGCAATTATGTGGTAGAAAATTTGAATGCTAAGACGGGTTATGTGGCGGGTGTTTATATGCGCTTGGGAAGGAAGTTTTTCATTGAGCCAGAGTTCCTGATTTCCTATAAAAATGGGTCCATTAATTTGCCGAAATCAATCAGTACACAAAGTATTCAACTAGATATCAATTACTCGAGTATTGATGTGCCTATTTTATTAGGTTATCGTTTGGGACCCTTGCATGTGATGGCAGGGCCTGTGGCATCTTACAGTATTACATCCAATGGTTCAATTGCAGATGCCATACGTCAGAAATTTCCTACGGTACAAGATGCGGTTTCTCAGGCTTATTTTTCTTACACTGCAGGTGCAGGTATTGATTTGTTGGGATTAACACTCGATGTGCGCTATGAAGGCAATATTACCGATTTGTCCAAGACGATACCATTGCCTCAAGGCGTGAATTTTTCTCAAAAGGCTTCGTTGTGGCAAGCGACTTTGGGGATGAAAATATTATAATTTTTATGAACGAACAGATACAAGCGATTCAAGCAGAAGTTGAATCATTTTTGATTAGTAATGAGGCTGAGTTAGAGCAGTTTCGGATTGCTTATGTAGGTCGTAAAGGCCGTTTGGCTGCTTTATTTGATGGGTTGAAAGATGTTCCTGCGGAGAATCGCCGGGATGTAGGTCAAGCATTAAATGCGCTTAAGCAATTAGCAGAAGGTAAGTTTTCGTTGGCACAAGAGGCCTTCGCCGACAGCGGTTCGTCCGTTCAAGTTCCCGATGATTTGACTTTGACGGATCCCATTATGCATGGATCGATGCATCCGTTGACGATCGTTCGTGCACGTATTTTGGAGATTTTTAACCGCATGGGTTTTTCGGTTTCGGATGGCCCGGAAATTGAAACGGATTTCTTCAACTTTACCGCATTGAATTTTCCACCTAATCACCCCGCACGTGAAATGCAGGATACTTTTTTCATTGAAAAAGGGAAGGGTGAGATTCAGGATGATGTTTTATTACGTACGCATACATCGAACGTACAAGTGCGTTTGATGCAATACCAAAAACCGCCGATTCGTTCGATTATGCCGGGTCGTGTATTTCGTAATGAAGCCATTTCGGCGCGTGCGCATTGCTTGTTCCACCAAGTGGAAGGGCTTTATGTGGATGAGGACGTAAGTTTCAAAGACTTAAAAGATAGTTTATATCATTTCGCGAAGGAGATGTTTGGAAAGGATACCAAAGTGCGTTTCCGTCCATCGTATTTCCCATTCACGGAGCCGAGTGCAGAAATGGACATTACCTGTTTGCTTTGCAAAGGCGATGGCTGTAATGTGTGTAAGCAAGCCGGTTGGGTAGAGATTGGTGGCGCTGGAATGGTCGATCCAAACGTCCTTGAAAACGTAGGGATTGACTCGAAGAAATATTCTGGATTTGCCTTCGGGATGGGAATTGAGCGGATTACCATGTTGAAATACCAAATCAAAGACCTTCGTTTATTCACTGAAAATGACGTACGTTTCTTACGCCAATTTAATTAACAAGAATTAACCTGATGGATTGGTTTCAATCTATTTTATTTGAGTTTTAATTTCAAACTATGCAGCATTTTCAACGCAATAATAACCTAGTCGGTTGGATTGTTTTTCTCATTTCATTGGTCACCTATACCATAACGGTTGAGCCTACCGCATCTTTTTGGGATTGTGGTGAGTTTATCGCGTGTGCCTATAAATTACAAGTTCCACACCCTCCAGGGGCGCCGCTTTTCTTATTGATCGGACGGATGTTTTCATTCCTTGCTTTAGGGGATGTGACACGTGTTGCATTTTGGATCAACATGATGTCAGTGGTTTCAAGTGCCTTTACGATTTTATTTATGCACTGGACAATCGTGATGATTGGTCGGAAAGTGATAAATAAACGATTCGCTGAATTAACAAAGTCGGAGAGTGGTATCTTGTTATTATCGGGAGCTGTAGGGTCCTTGATTTATGCGTTTTCAGATACGTTTTGGTTCTCCGCAGTGGAAGCTGAGGTATATGCGATGTCATCATTCTTTACTGCGATTGTCGTTTGGGCTGCATTCAAGTGGGAATTGGTTGAAGACGAAGCCACGGCGAATCGTTGGATTTTATTCATTGCTTATTTGGTTGGTTTATCCATCGGCGTCCATTTATTGAACTTGGTTACCTTGCCTGCATTGGCCTTATTGTGGTACTTTAAGAAGGAAGATAAGCCTACCTACAAAGGTGGTTTTGTTGCCGTATTAGTTGGTTTATTCATTCTAGGAATTATTAACTCAGGAATCATTCCGGGATTGCCATCGGTGGCTTTCTGGTTTGAATTGCAGTTCGTGAACAACTTAGGAATGGGCTATGGTTCTGGGGCAATTTTCTTCTTGATCTGTCTACTAGCGGCCATCGTTTTTGGTATTCGTTATTCGTATACGCACAGCAAATTGTTGTTGAACATGGCCTTGTTCTCATTCGTATTTTTGTTGATTGGCTACTCGACGTATACCGTTGCATTGGTTCGTTCGGGATATAATCCACCGATCAATGAGAATGATCCGAGTAACATTTTGAACTTTTTGAAATACCTGAAACGTGAGCAATACGGTTCTCGTTCGTTGTTATACGGTCCAGTATATACTGCCCAAATTGAGGATTTCAAGAAAGGGGAGGATGTTTACAAAATGAAGGATGGTAAATACGTGGTCTATACGAATAAGCCGGAGTATGTTTATCAGAAGGACCAACAAATGTTGTTGCCACGTGTGTGGAGTAATTCGGGTTCGCACGTACAGATGTATCAAGATATGTTGGACATTCCGGCGGGTCAAAAACCGAGCTTTGGGGATAACCTTCGTTTCATGTTTACGCACCAGTTGGGCAACATGTACACGCGTTATTTATTGTGGAATTTCATTGGTCGGGAAAATGATTTAGAAGGTGCGTATGCGATTTCAAATCCTTTTGAGGATACGTCGAAATTACCTGATGTGTTGAAGAACAACAAGGCGCGGAATAACTACTATTACTTGCCGATTATCCTTGTGCTATTAGGTTTCTATTTGTTGTATCGCAAAGATGAGAAGGACTTCTTGGTTACGATCATGATGTTTGTCCTATCCGGCATTGCATTGGCGGTTTATTTGAATTCACCACCGGCAGAGCCACGCGAACGGGATTATATCTATGTAGGGTCCTTTTATTTCTTAGCGATTTGGGCAGGATTAGGTGTGATGCAATTGGCCGAATGGTTAACGAAATTAGTTAAGTCTCCGCAGGTTCGTTGGGGCTTATTAGGCGTATTGAGTTTCTCTGCACCGGCAATTTTGGCGCAGCAAAACTGGGATGATCATGATCGTAGTGGTCGCTACCACCAAATCGATTTCGCGAAGAATCTATTGAATTCTTGTGCACCCAATGCTATTTTGTTTACGGGTGGCGATAATGATACCTTCCCATTGTGGTATGTGCAGGAGGTAGAAGGATTCCGTACGGACGTCCGTGTATGTAATTTATCTTTATTAGGGACGGATTGGTACATCGACCAAATGAAGCGTAAGACATACGAATCTGAAGCATTGCCCATTGGTTTGAAAAAAGACCAATTCTTGGAAGGTGTAAACGACCAAATCATGTTCAATGAGAGTCCGAACATTTCATCTATGTCCTTGCCGGATTTCTTGGAATTATTGCACCGCGATAGCCCATCGATTCAGGCGCAGACGCAAAGTGGCGAGATGATTAATACGTTTCCATCGGATTCCTTGACCATTCCTGTGAATGTTACGCAGGTAGCTAATTCAACATGGTTTCCGAAAGAGTTTACAGGCTTTTTGACGGACCAATTAGCTTGGCGCCTTCCTTCAAAAAACATTTTCAAGGGAGAGTTAATTCAATTGGAAATTGTCGCTAACAATGCGCAGCAAGGCTGGAAGCGTCCGATTTATTTCGCTTCTACACTACCTGGTGATCAATATTTAGGATTGAAGGAAAGCATGCAGTTGGAAGGATACGCATACCGATTAATGCCGTTCAAAATTACGGGAGCCAAAGATGGTTTTGTGAACTCTAAAATCATGGCCGACAATATGTTGAACAAGATGTATTGGCGTGGTTTGAATGATGATAAGATCTATTACCATGGCGATTTCTACATGGGCATTCCAAGTGTTACCTTGCGTTTAAGCACGTATCGTTTGGCAGACCAATTGATTCGCGAGGGAAATGTTCCGCTGGCAAAGAAGGTTTTACAGCACGTGGAAAACGTCATGCCGGATAAAGTTATTCCATATGATCAATTTACAGCGAGTATGGTTAGTTTATTCATTGAGGTTGGTGAAACGAAAAAAGCATTGTCTATTGCCAAAACGATGATGGATCGGAATGACAAGGCTTTGGATTATTATTTGTCGGGCGGCATTCGTTCGCATGATCGCGATATTCAAATTGCCTATTATGAGATGACCATCATTGCCTCTAGTTTATCACAATCTAAGTTACCTGTGAATCAGTATCAAGAGCTTATAGCTAAGTTTTTAAAATGGAAAAATGTATTTGATCCAGAAAAATAGTTATTGGATAGATTTGAGAAGCCCTGGGAGAAATCCTGGGGCTTTTTTTTTGGACGTTAGACATTGGACTGTATGGTCCATTCTGTTTCGATTCTAATCCCTGAGCACCTAAATGGCGATACAGAAATATCCAACGATTTAACATGCGCAACGGAACACCCGACTGGTTAGCTATAACCCGTGCTGGCTGATGATCATCAATAAACGCTTTAACAAAGGAAAGCTTGAGATCGTAAGAGTACTTGATTTTTCTAGACATAAAAAAACACCCAATAAGTTGTCCAACTTTTTGGGTGCAGTTCAAGTATCGCGTCTCTACAAGCTTTCTAACGTCCAATGTCTAACGTCCAATGTCTAAGAAAACATATCCCTCACCTTGTGAAAGAATCCTTTCTCCGACTTCCCTGGTTGCGGTGCAAAGTTTTCAGAATCACGTAGTTTTTCTAATAGCTCACGCTCTTCTTTGTTGACTTGCTTGGGCGTCCAGATGTTGATGTGTACTAATTGGTCACCAACGGAATAGCCATTCAATTCTTTGATTCCTTTTCCTTTTAAACGCAAGATTTTACCTCCTTGTGTTCCAGCCTCCAAGGTGATCTTCGCTTTTCCACCAATCGTAGGTACTTCGACAGACGTTCCTAATGCCGCGTCTACGAAGCTAACATATAAATCATAAATGACATTATTTCCGTCACGGTGCAATACCTCATGCGCTTCTTCCTCGATCACGATTAATAAGTCACCGGCTACACCACCGCGTGGAGGAACGTTTCCTTTGCCCGACATAGACAATTGCATGTCGTTAGAAACGCCGGCAGGAATTTTGATTGGGATGATTTCCTCTTCCAATACGCGACCCTCGCCAAAGCAAGCATCACATTTAGCTCCTACACTCTTTCCTTCACCTGAACAAGTAGGGCAGGTAGATGAGGTAACCATTTGGCCCAACATCGTTTGTTGGACACGCTTCACTTGACCTGAACCCTGGCAAGTTCCACAGGTTTTTAAATCTGTTCCGTTCTTCGAGCCATTGCCCGAACAAACTTTACACGCCACGTGGCGTTTTACTTTGATTTTCTTTTCAACCCCGTTTGCGATTTCCTCCAAGTTTAATTTCAACTTGATGCGCAAATCGGTTCCTTTTCGCTGACGACGTCCTCCGCGACCTCCACCGCCGAAGAAATTGCCAAATGGACTATCATCCCCACCGCCGAAAATATCGCCGAACTGAGAAAAGATATCGTCCATGTTCATTCCCTGGCCACCGTAACCGCCGCTAGCAGCTCCGCCCATACCCGCATGACCAAAACGGTCGTACTGGGCCTTCTTCTGGCCATTACTTAATACTTCGTAGGCTTCAGCAGCTTCTTTGAATTTCTCTTCGGATTCTTTGTCATCCGGGTTTTTATCGGGATGGTATTTAACCGCTAATTTTCGGTAAGCCTTTTTGATTTCTTCTTCGCTTGCCGACTTAGCTACGCCTAAAACCTCGTAATAATCTCTTTTTTGAGCCATTGTTTGATTAATTTCCTACCACCACTTTTGCAAAGCGAATGACTTTTTCGTTTAATGTATATCCTTTTTCAAGTACATCCAGCACCTTGCCTTTGTCTTCTTCAGTAGGAGCTGGGTACTGCGTAATGCAATCATGAAAATCGGCATTGAATACCTCGCCTTTCGCTGGCAGTTCTTTCAAGCCCTTGCTTTGCAGTGTATTTAAAATACCCTTAAAAATTAATTGAATTCCCTCTGAAATTTCTCCCTCGGGTGCATTTGCCAACGCACGCTCGTAATTATCAATGCTCGGCAATAATTCGGTGATCAATCCCGAAGCTGCTGTTTGCAATAATTCAATACGTTCCTTGGCTTTATTTTTTCTGAAATTTTCGAAATCCGCGTATAAGAGCAGGTATTTCTTTTTCATTTCTTCCAACTCATCTGGCGCCGCTTGCTCTTCTGTTGGCGATTCATCCGTCTGTGCTTCCGCGGTTTGATCTAACTTCGTTTCGTCTACTTCTGGCTGTTCGTTCTCTTTCTTTTTCATAAGGCAAAATTAATACGCTTTTCGGTGAAGCAAATCATAGACCAAAAACTATTTTCTGACAGTTTGGCATAAATTCCCACAGCTTCGTAATTTTATGGCACATGAATCAGACAGCTTCCTCCAATGCTCATACCATTAAGCGATTAGCACAGCAGCACGGCTTTGCTTTTTGTGGTATATCAAAAGCGGATTTTTTGGAGGCGGAAGCACCGCACTTGGAGAAGTGGTTGAACCAACAAATGCATGGGGAAATGGGCTATATGGCGAATCATTTCGACAAACGTTTAGATCCTCGTTTGTTGGTTGACGGCGCTCAAACAGTTGTTTCTTTGGTCTATAATTATTTTCCTCCCACTCAATTTCAACCCTTGTCGGATTCATTTAAAGTTTCCAAATACGCCTTTGGGGAAGATTACCACCGTGTTATCAAGGATAAAATGCAAGTGCTTTGGGATGATTTGCAAAATGAATTGGGCGAAATTCAAGGCCGTATGTTCGTTGATTCCGCTCCCGTGCTGGAAAAGGCCTGGGCAAAAATGTCAGGCATTGGTTGGGTAGGAAAAAATGCCAACCTGATTATTCCCAAACAAGGGAGCTTCTATTTCATCGCAGAACTAATCATTGACCTTCCCGCCTTGCCCGATGGTCCGATACGTGATTTTTGTGGTACTTGTACAAGGTGTATCGATGCTTGCCCGACGGACGCAATTACGCCTTATGTGGTCGATGGATCAAAATGCATATCTTATTTCACAATTGAATTGAAAGAAAACCTTCCTATTGAACTGAATAAAGGCTTTGAGGATTGGATTTTTGGTTGTGATATTTGTCAGGATGTTTGTCCTTGGAACCGACATGCCAAAGCGCATCAAGAGTCCCGTTTTGAACCCAAGCCTGAAATGCTCGGTTTGACTCAAGGTGATTGGGAAGATATGTCGGAGGAGTTATTTAAAAACTTATTTCGCTATTCAGCGATCAGTCGGACGAAGTTAGGTGGAATACGCAGGAATATTGCGCAAGCAAAAAAAATGAGGCCATGAATATCATGACCCCTTTTTGCAAATTAAACCCTAAAGTGATTTTCTTGGGATAAATAGTAGCGCGAGTTCATGGCTACTCTTATCAGTTGAGTTAATGAGTTGGGCCGCCATTTCGCCCATCCGAATCGGTTGATTCGAAAGTACAGAAATGCCTCCCACCAATATTTCTTTAAAATGGGAATCGTTGAATGCGATCAAGCCCACTTGTTTGCCTATTTCTAAGTTATTTAATTCTGCGTATTTGATGGCCCGAACTAGATCTTGGTCGTCCAGGGTGAAATAAATCACACCTTCGCAGACGTCTTCCGATTCGAGGCCATCCAATACTTGAAAATCCATACCTTGGGATTCGCAGAATTCACTACATCCATTGATCAGCGCTGGGTCGAAATAATCTTCTTCCGAGACAACTAACTTAAATGAATGGTACTTATTAAACAGGTTTAGTTGGTTTTCTAATAAAGCGATTAATTGCTCTTTCGGCTGCGTCACGATACTCGCATGGGCATGTGAAATGCTATTAAAATTTTGGTCCAATAAGATTAATCGGTCACCCGAAATCTTCTTCAGACATTTGATATTCTCTTCCTCTTCCTCAATCAAATGCGGCATGATCACGTAATAATGGTAATTGCCCAATTGTTGAGACATAATCTCCTGAAATTGACTCGTTTTGTATTGATACGTATAAATGTCAACCATGACATTTTTGCCTAATGACTCACAGAAGGAATCAAAAACGACTTTATTGGTATTCGTAATTTTCCCCACTAAAAACAAAACTTTCGTTTTCGTTTTTATTTTTGAATCCGAGATGAAATACCCTTTGCGGAAAATAGAAGTAATAACTCCCATTTTGTGTAATTCGGTGTAGGCTCTTTCGACGGTGTCTCTCGACAAATAACATTCCTCTGAGGCTTCATTGATGGAGGGCAAACGCTCGCCGGGTTTTAATTCCCCCATTTCAATATCGCGCAACAACGAATTAATAAGTTGTTGGTACTTCGGCAATTTATTGTCAGCGTTTTTGGCTGAGAATGAAATAAATGATTTAACCATTACTTTACCTGCGTTACACGGATTGCCTTGATTTTCAAAGCTTGTTGCAAATCTACAGGCTATGTGCTAGAAGGAATGGGACAAATCTTACAAATACATGGATATATCTTGCAAATGGCCTTATTTGAAATGCATTGACATTTGTTTATTCCAAGCCAGTCCGGATAAATCGGCAGGAACTCTGTTAATATTTTTCTATTTTAGCTACCCGAATGAAAAATAGCTTTATCCGTTTCTTGTTATTGCTTTGCCTGGGTGTTCCTGTTTGGGGCCAGTCCATTCAGCGTTTCGAACGTTTGAGTACCGCTTCGGGTTTGTCTCAAAGTACGATATTTAAAATCATTCAAGATCGTAGAGGTTTCTTATGGTTTGCCACAGCGGATGGATTGAATCGCTATGATGGACATTCTTTTGTTATTTATCGGCATGATCCGGGTGATGCGAATACCTTGAGCGGGAGTGATATTTCATCCGTTGTTGAGGATCAAGATGGAAATTTATGGGTTGCCGCGCGTAGCTCGGGCCTTAATAAAGTTGACCTTAAAACGGGGAAAATAACGCGTTTTACCCGTGGTCCCAAAGGTGTGGATTTTTCATCCTTGACTATGTCCTCACTCTTGAGTGTGGGGAAACATCGTTTATTGGCCTCCGTGATTGGTGTTGGTATTTTAGTATTTGATACACAAAATAATACCTTTTTGCCTGGAGAATCCGAAGTCATCAATCCCTTGGTGAAAGAGGTTGTCCGTTTGTATAAACATTCGAATGGTTCCATTTGGATGGGGACGAGAACGGGTCAATTAATCTCCTATGTAGGCAATCATAGTTTTATTCCGTTTGATTTTTCAGCTAAATCAAATGCAAGTAATTTCCGTGTTCGATCCTTGTTTGAAGCTTCTAATGGAGATTTGCTGGTCGGTACCGAGGGGAATGGTTTATTTCGATTTAATCCTCAAAATCAACAGTTTAAGCGTGTCTTTTATCAAGCGAAGGATCCCTTAAGTAGGCAAAATATTGTGTCATCCTTGGTCCGAGATGCCAAGGGTAATTTATGGATAGGGACAGATAATGGGATTTACGCCTTACAAAGAGAAAATTTTAGTCAACCCAAACACATTCCATCAAATCCAGATCCTGATTTAGGAATCAGTTCTTTTTCGGTCATGAGTATGTTCACGGATTCGAATCGCAATACATGGATAGGTACATGGGAAGCAGGATTGAATATCAGTTTCTTCCAAAAGTCGCGGTTTTCGGTGTTGCGTTATAAACCGAATACGTTTCAGGGTTTATTAAGTAATAAGGTGACTTCCTTAAGTGCTGGTGATGATCGAGGAGTTTGGGTAGGCAGTAATGTAGGTCTGTCCTTTTTTAATCATAAGTTGGGTAAGGTCGAACACATGATTAACCAGGCCGTCGTGAATAAATTCAATGTTACGACAGGGTTTGATGTAAATCTATTACAAGCAATGCCTGATGGTTCCGTTTGGGTTAGTGCTTGGGGCAAAGGGCTTTTTCATTTTAATCCTCCCAATGATTTGCAGCCATTTCCCTTTCGGAATAATGAAGCTGGGATGAAATGGACATCCCTGTTTTTAGACCAAAATCGATTATTGCTGGGCGCTCAAGCAAAAGGATTATTTGCCTTTGATTTAGCTACGAAAAGCTTTTATAATCCCTATGGGGACTTTAGTTCACAGGAATTAAAGAATAAAAATATCAATAGTATCCTCAAAAGTAGCCAAGGGCAAATTTGGGTAGGGACGACGATGCATGGCGTCTATATTTATGATCCGAATTCAAGAAAAATACAGCATCTGGTGCGTACTAATTCTGCTAATAGTCTGAAATACAATCACATTACCTGTATTAAGGAAGATCGCCAGCATCGTATTTGGGTGTTGACAAACGGTGGCGGCTTGCATTTGTATCTAGGAGAAGGGAAAGGTTTTCGCGTGTTTACAGTAGCCGATGGACTTGGTAGTAATACCCTGCGCGGTATGGAGGAAGATAAGAAAGGGGATTTATGGTTTACGACCAATGGAGGGATTTCTAAAATGGACGCGAAGTCTTTGGCGTTTGTTAATTATGACGAAGCAGATGGACTACAAGGGAAAGAATTTATCATCACGGCACATGCGAAGAACAAACAAGGTTGGATGTTTTTCGGGGGGGTCAATGGCTTAAACTATTTGAAATCGGATAGTTTACGTATGCGATTGGATGTTCCCCATGTATATCTAACAGGTCTGAAGATTTTCAATAAATCGGTTCAGGTGGGAGAGGAAAACTCACCCTTAACGGCTGATTTACCTGATCTGAAAACACTGGTGTTACAACCCGATCAATCGGTTTTCAGTTTGGATTACGTGGCTTTGGAGTATCAAAGACCCAAAAATAACCGATATGCCTATTTTTTAGAGGGATTTGATAAGGAGTGGAATTTTGTAGGTACGCAGCGGACGGCGACATATACCAACCTAAGTCCGGGCTCATATATTTTCAAAGTCAAGGCAACAAATTCCGATGGGGTGTGGGGGGAGAATCCCGTAGAATTGCGTATCGAAGTTTTACCTCCTTGGTATCGCACATGGTGGGCCTATTTGCTTTATTTTTTGGCTTTGGTCGCAGTTGTCTACGGTTTTATGCGGGAAATTCAAATTCGCGAGGCCTTCAAAACGGATATACGCTTAAAGGAAATTGAGAAGGAACGTATTAGGGAATTAGAGCAAATTAAGACTTCCTTTTTTACGAATATTTCACATGAATTGCGGACTCCATTGACATTGATTATCAGTCCCATCGAGAAGTATTTCTTAAAGAATGCTTCAATTCCCAAGGAGCAGTTAGGTAGATTGCAATCCATTCATCAAAATGCGCAGAAATTACTGCGTTTAATTAATCAGCTACTTGATTTGTCTAAGATTGAGGCGGGTAAGCAGCACCCAGTCATAGCCAAGCATGACATGATATCACAGCTTGTACATATTTTGCAAGGCTTCGAGAGTTATGCCCAACAAAAACAAATCAAGCTCAAATATGAATTTCCTGTTGACTCGCTTTGGGTATATTATGATTCAGATATTATAGAAAAGTGTTTGAGTAATCTCTTGTCCAACGCCTTTAAACATACCCCTGAGGATGGTAAAATAGGTGTTGAATTGGATTTGGAACAGGTTTTTATTGGTACGGAACCCCATGTACGTCAGGTGACTTTACGTGTGTTGGATACGGGTAGAGGAATTTCAGAAGCTCATTTGCCGCATGTATTCGATCGTTTTTATCAAATTCCCGATGCTGTTCAGGTGGTTGGGACCGGGGTAGGGCTTTCATTGTGTAAGGAGTTAATTCAGTTACATCGTGGCGATATTCAGGTGAAAAGTAAATTGGGCGAAGGAAGTGCATTTATTTTGAATTTCCCGGTAGAATTAGCGGCTTTTGATCCGACATGGGTTCAGGCTACAGTTACTCAAAAGGTTTCAGTTGAGGATTTACAGGCGGTACATTCCATTCAGCAAGAAAAGCCTATTCTGCTTGTTGTTGACGATCATGCCGAAATGCGTGAATTCATCGGGGGTATTTTTGATTCGCGTTTCCAAGTAATCTATGCGGATCGGGGAGAGGATGGATTGGAAAAAGCAAACACGTATTTGCCAGATTTAGTTATTACCGATTGGATGATGCCAGGTATGAGTGGAATTAATTTGTGTAGAGCCTTGCGCCAAAATGCAAAAACAAATCATATACCTATTGTGATTTTGACATCAAAAAGTTCTCAGGAGAGTCAGATTGAGGGGATGCAATCCGGGGCGGATGATTTTGTAAGCAAGCCTTTCAATGCTGATATTCTTGAAATAAGGGTAAATACCTTGATGGATGCCAAAGAGCGATTACGCAAAAATTGGCAGAAACAAATGATCCAACAAGAATTTAGCGAAGGGAAATTGCCTATTTTTGAAGATGCATTTTTGCTGAAAGCGACACAGCTAATCATTGATCATTTAAGTGACCCTGATTTTGATGTGGAGGACCTTGAAAAGGGACTCGATATGAGCAAAATGCAGTTATACCGGAAGCTGAAAAATCTAACATCTCTCGCTGGAAACGAGTTTATTCGTTCCATCCGATTGCAACAAGCGAAGGTTTTGTTGGAAACGGGTAACTTAAATATTTCCGAAGTAGCGTATCAGGTTGGCTTTAACGATCCAGCCTATTTTACAAGAGCATTTAAAAAACAATATGGCCGAACGCCAAAATCCTTTATCAACCATGAAAAAAATTAGTGTATTCGTCCTGATTATTTGTGCCTCTTGGGGTTTTCTTGCGCACAAAACCTTGCAACAGATTTCTATTTATTCGTTGCCTGATGCGTTGGGAAGCTTTTTTTATTCGAATCAAGACTATATTGTCCAACAATCCATTCGTCCGGATGTTCGCAGAAAAGATGATAAGCAAGAAGATGCAAAGCATTATTTGGATATGGATGCGCCTATTTTTGGATCTGATTATAAAACATCAATTCCCCATGATTTCAACAAAGCTGTTGCCAAATATGGCATCGATAGTTTACGCAAAGAAGGATTAGTACCCTGGGAAGTTGTTCGTGTTTATGGTCGCCTGGTTGAGTCGTTTAAGGCTGAGAAGCGTGATTCTGTTCTTTTTTATGCGGCCGATTTAGGTCATTATGTTGCAGATGCACACGTACCTTTGCATACGACGCGTAACCATGATGGACAGTTGACTGGCCAAAAAGGCATGCACGTTTTGTGGGAAAGTCTTGTTCCCGAGGCTCAATTGCAAGGATATTCCTTGAATCAAGTAGAAGGAGTTCAATACATTGCCAAACCTCAAGATTTTATTTTCCAAATTTTATTGGAATCGCATGCCATGCTTCCTGCGATGTTCGCTGCAGAAAAAGAAGTTCGCGCAGCTTTAGGGGAGGATGGGTCATTTGAAATGGTTGAAAAATATGGACGTAAACAGCGTTACTATACAAAAGCATTCATAAAAGCTTATGGTGCCAAAATGGGTGCTTCTATCCCGAATCGTATGTTGTTGGCATCTACACGCGTCGCCTCCTTCTGGTTTTCGGCATGGAAGGATGCAGGATCTCCTGCGTGGGTCAAGCAAGATGCGAAAGTCATAAATGCTTTGAGTGAAGAAAAGGTCATTTGGAAGAAGAATGAATTGATTAGTGCGGGTCGTTTAATTTCCTTGCAAAATAAACGCGCGGAATAAAATGGTTAAGGTTTTATTACTTTCGGATACACACAGTTATTTAGATCCGCGCTTAGATGAACATTTGAAGGAATGTGATCAAATATGGCATGGAGGTGATTGGGGTTCTGTCGAATTAGCCGATAAACTCGCAGCCTATGGAAAGCCCATTGCGGGTGTTTATGGGAACATCGATGATCGGACGATTCGCAATATGTATCCGAAAATTAAACGCTTTCGCGTAGAGGATGTGACCGTTGCGATGACGCACATTGCAGGCGCCCCTTCGAATTATAAGCCAGATGCTTTGGAGGCTTTCTCCATGGGTTTACCGATGATTTTTGTTTGCGGGCATTCACATATCTTACAAGTGAAACGCGATGCGAAACGGAATAATATGCTTTTTTTGAATCCGGGAGCAGCAGGTCAACATGGTTTTCATCCCGAACAAACTGCCCTTCGGTTTAAAATCGATGGTGCACGGATATTCGACATGGAGGTAATTCAGATGCCGCGGATTAAGGTGAAATTGACGCCCGAGGAAGCAAAACTGCTATGACCCCGGCAGCGTCATTCCACGCCGCTGCGTTCTTCAATTTACGCGTTTTTCACTTCAAAAGACTGATAATTTTCGAATACAGATCCCTGTTGGTACGATTTGAGAATCCATCCACCTCCCACAACATCGTTTCCTTCATAGAAAACAGCTGCCTGACCTGGTGCAATGCCACTAACCGCATCATGGAAATCCACTTTAATTTTATCAGCAAACTGATGAATGATGGCATCCGTTCCCGCATCTTTATAGCGCACCTTGGTTATGGTTTCCAATCCCGCATCAGGAATCTCTGCATATTTCTGCATGTTTAATTGGCCGACCCACATACCCGTCCGATTCAGATCTTCGATTTGACCAATGACCACCTCATTCGTTTCTTTGCGGATTTCAATCACATAAGCCGGGAAACCAAATGCTTTTCCCAAGCCTTTTCGTTGGCCAACCGTGTAAAAGGGATAGCCTTCGTGCTTTCCGATCACCTTTCCGGCAACATCAACAAAATTCCCACCGGCAACTTCCGCTTCTAATTCCGGTAAGCGACGTTTTAAGAATCCTCGGTAATCATTGTCCGGTACGAAACAGATTTCATAGCTTTCTGATTTATTCACCAGGTCAACAAATCCACGTTCCGTAGCCATCTCACGAATCCGTGCTTTGGTCAAGCCTCCTAAAGGTAAAATGGTACGTGCTAAACTCGATTGTGATACACCCCAAAGCACATAGCTTTGGTCTTTTAATGCATCTACGCCTTTGGAAATGACATGCCGACCGCCTTCTTCGCGAATTTGTGCATAGTGTCCTGTTGCGATGAATTCGCAACCCAATTGGTCGGCCCGACGTAACAACGCATCCCATTTAATGTGCGTATTGCACATCACACATGGATTAGGCGTACGCCCATCCACATATTCCTGCGTGAAATAGTCGATGACTGAATCGCCAAATTCTTCCCGTATATCTAAAATGTAATGTGGAAAACCGAGTGACACCGCAATGTGGCGGGCGTCATTGATGGAATCAAGCGAGCAACAGCCTGTTTCCTTTTTATCTCCCCCAGAACTCGCATAGTCCCAGGTTTTCATGGTCATTCCAATGACCTCATATCCTTGTTCGTGTAACAAAACAGCTGCGACCGAGCTGTCGATTCCGCCGCTCATAGCGACCAGTACTCTTCCTTTTGATTCCATATTCTATGTCAGGTTCAAAGCCTGCTGAAAATTTCCTGCAAGTTAGGATATATTTTCCTGAAAGCGTAGTTTTGTTCTTGTGTCTACGAATGAAAAAACCCTATGTTAAAAACGCTCGTTAAAGTTTCTTCGATTACTAATTTGTCCGATGCGCGCTATTGTGCGGGTATGGGGGTTGATTTTTTAGGTTTTCCACTCGAGCAAATCCCGGTGGAAAAATTTACTGAAATACGGAATTGGTTAGCAGGCGTTCAAATCGTAGGCGAGTTCTCAACGCATAAAGCCGAGGACATTAAAGCCAAAGTGGCTGAATATCAACCTGATATATTGGAGATCGATACAAAGGTGAATTTAGTAGCTATTCAGGATATTGCGATTCCTAAAATACTGCGAGTCAATATCGATTCAGATAATCTGCCTGCTGTATTTGCAGCATCTGCGCCTTATGTGAGCCAATTCCTATTAGTAGGCGATAGTCCACAATCCTTGGATGGCATGGAAGGCTCCGTTGAAATCTGGTCAGCACAATACCCAATTTTAGTGGGTTTGGAAATCCCTGAGTCAGATTTAGATGAGTGGATTGAGCAAAGTTCCATCAAGGGCATTGGCTTGGTTGCTGGCGATGAAGATCGTCCAGGTTTCCGGGATTTTACGGATTTAATGAATATCTTAGAAAAATTAGAAACAGAATAAATGATGTTCCAAAAGATTCAACAGATCTATTCGCTTTGTAAGTCTAAGCTCAATCAAGGAATATTATTCCTTTTGGGCCTACTTTTACTAGGTACTCAAAAGGTTTTGGGGCAGAAGCTATATGGGCGTTTGGAGGATGCATACCAACAAGCATTCGCTTTTTACCTTAGTAAGCGTGACCAAGTTCAGGCCTATTACGATGCACGTGTCGATAAAAACTCACCTTACTACAAGCCGATTGTTCGTATTTGGCGAATTGCAGGTAAAACGCTTTTGTACGCATTGGTGTATTTGTTTGTAATTGAAACGAATATATTTTGGTTGACCGGTCAAATGCCCAGCGTAGATGACCTTCAAAACCCCAAATTATCACAGGCTTCTGAGATTTATTCTGCGGATGGTGTGCTATTAGGGAAATATTTTGCTGAAAATCGCACTCCGATTCGCGATTATAAGTTGATTTCACCTTACCTCGTTAAAGCATTGGTTGCGACGGAAGATGCCCGTTTTTATGAGCATACCGGGATTGACTTCCAAGCTTGGGCAGGTGTGGCTGTGGGCATTGTGAAAGGCGGAGATCGTGGGGGAGGAAGTACCATTTCCCAACAGCTCGCAAAGAATTTGTTTAAAACACGTACCAAGAAAAGTTTTACGAAAACGGGACTATTCGGTTATATTCCAGGGTTGAATAAGTTGATCTACAAGACCAAAGAATGGGTTACAGCGATTAAATTGGAGCGTTTTTATACCAAGGATGAAATCATACTTTGGTATTTAAATACGGTCGATTATGGGAATAATGCCTATGGTATCAAGGTCGCGGCTAAAACGTATTTCAATACTTCACCAGATAGTTTGAATATTCAAGAAGCTGCCATTTTGGTAGGTCTTCAAAAGGCCACAACAACCTACAATCCTAAGCGTTACGATGGCAAACCTTTGGCAGAAAATAAGGCCTGGAAGCGTAGGAACGTTGTTTTGTCGCAGATGGTGAAAGCAGGTTATCTGAAGCAATCTGCCTATGATTCGTTAGCACCTATGCCCATTGTGTTGCATGAAAACGAAGAGTCTCCTTACGATGGAACAGGGAATTATTTTAAAGTTGCCGTAGCCAAAGAAATTCAGGAGTGGGCGAAGAAAAATGATATGGAAGTTGATCTTTACCGCGATGGCTTGAAAATCATGACAACCATAGATTCTCGCTTACAATTACATGCAGAAGAAGCCTTGGAAGAGGGGATGCGGAGTACACAAAAATCCTTCGATAATCATTGGACAGGTCAAAGCCCTTGGGTAGATGAGACTGGTAAAGAAATTCCTGGGTTTATTGATTCGGTGGCCAAACGCACGGAATATTACAAGGCTTTAGTACGCCGTTATCCGAATAATCCGGATTCTGTTTGGTACCAAATGAAGCATGTAAAGCGTAAAATGTGGGTTTATTCGCGTAATACCTTGGGGGAAGAGGAGCAAACCATGAGCGCAATTGATTCGATTAATTATTACAAACGTTTCTTGCAAGCGGGTATGATGACGATGGATCCTTACACAGGTCATATCAAAGCTTGGGTGGGAGGTTTGGATTTCAAATACTTCAAGTATGATCACGTCAAGCAAAGTAAACGCCAAGCGGGATCTACCTTCAAGCCTTTTGTCTACACGGCGGCCATTGATGGTCCTCGTAATTTATCCCCTTGTTTTACGGTTGAGGATTCTCCTTATTCCTTGGAAATTGAGGAAAATGGAGAGAAGAAGATTTGGTCTCCGCATAACGCTGATGGTACCTTTTCGTATAGTTTGATGCCACTGAAGCGCGCTTTAGCCAAGTCGGTGAATACGGTTACCGCACGTTTAACCAATGAATTTGTGGGTCCGGATACAGTTGCATTATATGCCAAAAACATGGGCATCAAGAGTCCATTGAAGCCTGTGGCCTCTATCGGTTTGGGTTCCATCGATGTTTCTTTGTATGAAATGATTGGCGCTTATTCTGCCTTTGTCAACGAAGGTATTCACGTAGAGCCTATGATTATCTCGGAAATCAAGGATCAAAATGGGAAAGTTCTCGTGAATTTCGAGCCTGAAACTAAGCGGGTGATCAAAAAAGAATCTGCCCAATTGATGCGTTACATGTTGGAAGGTGTCATCCACGAAGGAGGAACCGCAAGTTCACTCTTGTGGGGTGATGGTGCCATTTTATTGCCAGAAGGGAATAACCGCTATGCTCATAATTTTGCGGGTAAAACGGGTACAACCTCAAATCACTCGGATGGTTGGTTCATCGGAATGACCCAAAACCTCATTTCAGGTGTTTGGGTCGGAGGAGATGATCGATCGATTCACTTCCGTTCTGGTGCGTTGGGTGAAGGTTCCAAAACCGCTATGCCGATTTACAAACGTTTTATGATCAAGGTTGTCAAAGATCCTTTATTGGCGATGTACAAACCGACGCCTTTTGACAAATTAGATAAGCGTATTGTGAAAAAAGACTTTGACTGTGGTGGAGGTACCAGTATTTTGCCGGACTCCTTACAAGTCTCCGACTCCGAGTTAGACTCCTTGAATGCATTGATGGGTGAACCAGAAACACAAGCTGATTCAAGTACATCTTCCCCTAATTAGTATGAATAAAGAGCAAATAGAAGCTTATTTTCGCGATCTGCAGGATCGTATTTGCCAAGGCATCGAAGCTGCAGACGGATCGGGTCAATTTCGTGAGGATCTTTGGTCACGTCCTGAAGGCGGTGGCGGAAGGACTCGCTTAATTGAGGGCGGAACTATTCTAGAAAAAGGTGGCGTAAATTTTTCCGCTGTTTCAGGTCCTTTGCATCCTAAAATGGTGACAAGTTTGAATGTGACGGAAGAGGTAGAATTCTTCGCCACAGGCGTTTCCATCGTTATGCACCCGAAAAATGCTTGGGTTCCCATAATTCACATGAATGTCCGTTATTTTGAATTAAGCAATGGACAAGCGTGGTTTGGTGGGGGTATCGATTTAACGCCTCATATTATCATTCCGGAGCAGGCGAAGTGGTTTCACCAACAAGTGAAAGCCTCATGCGATGGTTTTGGCGCGGATGTTTACTCGAAATACAAAACTTGGGCCGACGATTATTTCTTCAATACCCATCGCAACGAAACGCGTGGCATTGGAGGTATTTTCTTTGACTACTTGAAAGAGGATAAAGCCAAGACCTTTGATTTTGTGAAGTCGGTAGGAGAGTCCTTTGTTCCCATTTACAGTCACTTGATGAAGGCAAATGCTGATAAACCAGTCACTGAACAAGAACGAAACTTCCAATTATTGCGTCGGGGACGTTATGTGGAATTCAATTTAGTGCATGACCGTGGAACTAAGTTTGGTTTGGAAACCAATGGTCGGACGGAATCCATCTTAATGAGTTTGCCACCTTTGGCTTCCTGGGAATATATGCACGATGCTTCTGGGTATCCGGAAGGCCAACAAACCTTGGATTTATTGAAAAAGGGAATTGATTGGTTGGCATAAAAAAAGGTGAGGATTTTGTTCCTCACCTTTTTTGTTTATTTCGATTCTTCCCAGACGATTTCGAGTCCCTTCGGTGTCATGAGTAACACACGGGTAGGAGAGGGTAATAAAACCAAGCGAGCTGCTGCAACGGGATCTTCAATCCACTCCACTTCTACGCCTTCTTTTTTGCTAATTTCAACTTCACCATCGGCTGTTTCTACAAATTTCTTTGCTAGATATGCTGTAGGCAATAACACATCTGATTCTGGACAATGCTTTAAGTGTACCTTCTCAAGAATTTCTTCCAATTGGTCACCGTATTTTTCATTGAAATCATCTTCTAAATCGTGTAGTAATTCCTCTACGTCATCGTAGTTTTCGTCAGAATATGACAATTTACTTAATTTCAATCGTTGCTCTAAGATGGCAATCATCGCCTCATCAATCGTATTCATGCGTATATGTTAAATTTTTGCTGAACAAAGATAGGAGTTTTAGTCAAAAGGCGTGGCTCTTTGAAGTCCCGATTTTTGAAAAATATTCCCTTGTTGAATATAAAGTCCACTTTCAAAATTATTCGTGTACAATTGACCCGTACCCAAACCCTGCGGCAAGGGATTGTTGAATCCAGCCGTAAATTGCGCAATGGCCTGTAAACCGATGTTGGACTCCAGCGCTGACGTAATCCACCATGCGATTCCTTGTGCCTCTGCTGCCTCTATCCAAAGCCTTGTCGCATAAAATCCGCCCAATAAACTGGGTTTAAGTATGATGTAAGGGGGTTTAATGGCTGCTAGTAATGATGCCCGATTTTCTACTCCAATCAACTCCTCATCCAAGGCAATGGGTAAGATATTTTCTGCGCATAAATCATGCATAGCTTCCCATTGGCCTGCACGAATCGGTTGTTCGATGGAATGAAGATCAAACTGAGCTAGCCTTTCTAATTTTCCAGCCGCCTCCGAAATTGCGAATGCACCATTCGCATCTACGCGTATACTCAAATCAGTTGCCACGTAACGCGTGCGTATGTCGCGTAGAATGTCGATTTCTTGTTCAAAATCAATGGCACCAATTTTCAATTTTAGGCAATTGTAACCTGCTGCTAATTTGGCATCGATTTGTTCACGCATGAATGTTGGATTCCCCATCCAGATTAATCCATTAATGGGAATAGGTACTTCATTCGTTGAAAATTGATTTAAAAAATATTGACCATTTCCTTCTTCCATCCAATCCAACAAGGCCATTTCCAGGGCCATGCGTAAAGATGGAAAAGCGAAGGGTATGTTTTCTAGATACTCGGGAATTTCCGATATGGTATTGGGTAATTCAGGTAATTGATCAATTATCCGCTGAAATGTAGCCGTACAATCCTCCTCAAATTCAGGGCTTAAGCCACTTAAAGGGCCCGCTTCGCCTATTCCCGTTCGGCCATCTTGTTCGATGCGCAGAAAATAACTTGTCTTTTGTGTCAATACACCGCGCGATGTTCCTGCTTCGAAATGGAAGTTTAGCGTATGGGATTTCAATTGAATCATGGCCGCAAGTTATTATTTTCTAATGAATTGTTTATTTAGTAGTTTTAAGGAATGATTAAACGCTTACTTTTTTATGTATTATCCGAGTTGTATGGCCTGATTACTTCATGTCGGAATGCGCTATACGATCGGAACGTTTTTAGTTCTAAGCATTTTAACCGGCCCACAACCTTAGTGATTGGGAATTTGGCCGTTGGAGGTACAGGCAAGAGCCCTTTTGTCGCTTATTTAGTTCAACATTGGCCATTTCCGGAGCGTTTGGGGATATTGAGTAGAGGTTATGGGCGTAAAACCAAAGGCTTTCGCATGGTCGAATCAACGTCCAAAGCATCCGAAGTAGGTGACGAACCCTTAGCATATAAGCGCCAAATGCCAGAAATAACAGTTGCGGTTTGCGAAAAGCGTGTCATCGGCGTAGAAAAATTGCAAAATGAAGTTGATACCTTGTTTTTAGATGATGCTTTTCAGCATCGAGCGATTCAAGGGGATTTGAATTTGCTTTGCACAACCTATGATAAGCCCTTTTTTATCGATAAAATGTTGCCTTTAGGTCGCTTACGTGAATCGTCAGAAGGTGTCAAGCGCGCTCAAGCCATTGTGGTGAATCGTTGTCCAGCAACGATGACTGATGCCAAAAAATCGGCTTTTGAGTCCTATGGTTTACCTGTATTTTATACGCGTGTTCGCTACGGAAGTCCTGTGGGACCCGCGTTGAATGAAATTAAGAATTGGCACCTCGTTGCCGGCATTGCGGATCCGCTTCCTTTTTTCAAACAGGCCAAAAGCCTAGGTGATATCATCAATCAAGAATCCTATGAAGATCATTATGCCTTTCAAACGGCCGATTTTCAGTATTGGGAATACATCGCTAAGCAATGCCAAGCTGATACTGGGATTTTGACAACGCACAAGGACTTTATGCGTTTTCAAGAGCATTTGGCTGATTATCCTAATTTGTTGAATCACTTATATTACTTACCTATGCAGATGGAATTTGTGTCGGAAGAAGCGGAATTTTGGACTTGGATGAAGCAAAGCCTCAAGCGCTAAACAATATTTAATTACCTTTGCGCTGTGAAAATGCGGTCAATTTACTTTCTTCTAGTTTTCCTTTTGCTCTCCTTGCAAGGATTTAGCCAGTTTACTTCCGGGCAAAACGGGGTTGTTGATCCGGCTAATGCAGGTTTTCCGAATCCGAAAACGCAGCAGAAAGGCGGCCAACAAAGCTCCAATAAATCCGGTCGGGCGGCATTGGATGATTCCACCAAACAAGTTTATGGTCCACAAACGGTACACTATTTCTTGGAGTCAGATGCGGTCAACAGTGATGTCGTTCAACGACGCATTGATACAAGCTTAACCTTATTACATCGCTATTTATACCAGGAACGTGATGGTTTTTTGACGACAAATTTAGGGAATCAAGGGACAGCCTACCGGGATGTTTTTACCCGCGCACCGAAAACACTAGGGACCCCAATGGGCTATCAAGCTTATATGCCCTACGCCTTTCAGGCCGATCAAATCCGTTATTATCAAACCAAATCGCCTTATTCCGACGTGACCTATAATTTAGGGGCGGGTGGACAGACGAATCTGAACTTTGCATTTGCCCGCAATGTAGATTCCTTGTGGAATGTGGGTGTGGAAATTCAACGCTTGGTGGCCGATAAAAATTTAACCGATGCCGCCTTCAAATCAGGTGACCTTAGTCTAACAGGGCAGTGGGGCGTTTTACTACACACGAATCTAACTTCCCGTAATAAGCGCTACCGCTTATTAGGTCACGTGAATTATTTCGATCAAGGAACAAATGACCAAGGTGGAATCAGGTTGACCAGCGGACAAACGCCAGCAGATGCATTAAAATACATCGATAATACAGCCTTATTAGCTGATTCTAAGTCGCAGTCGAACGATCAGTTTTTGAAATTGCACCTGTACCATGAATTCATTGGATTTAAAGGCTTGCAATTATTCCAGCAGCTTGACGCGGAGACACGTAAGGTAAAGTTTCGGGATTTGGCTTTTCAAACGAATTTGGCAACGGGTTTTTATCCAAGAACCTACATCAATTACATTCAAGCGCCTGCGTCAGATTCGCTTTACAACGAAAACCAATGGCGTTCTTACAGTCATAAATCGGGAATCAAAGGTATTTTCCGCCAATTTACCTACCGTGCACACATCAAGCAACGTTATTGGTCGGCATATAATCCATTGAACCAAATGACAATGGACAAATTAGAGAATTATGCCGGTTTATGGTTGCGGCAGCAAGTTGGCAAAAGCATTGATTTTCAAGCAGAAGGCGAATATTTAATCGGTTCTGATTATTTGCTGAAAGCATCCTTACGCTCCCCTTGGTTTTGGGCATCCTACCAAAGAACTTCCTTGAGTCCTACATTAGCAAATCAATGGGTTTATAATACGTCATTTCGTTGGGAAAATAATTTCAAGAATATTGAATTTGACCAATTGGCCGGTGGAGTCGAGTTAACGACGAAACATTTTTATTTGAAACCATCCGTAACGATCCAACGATTGGGTTCCTGGGTATATCATGATTCATTAGCAACCCCTACACAGGCGAAGGAAGCGATTGCTGTTTTCCGAACTTCCGTAGCATTGGGCGGTAATTTTGGACGCTTTGAATGGCAATCCCAAGTGAATGCGAATACACAAACGGGACCCGATGTGATGCGGATGCCAAGTTTAGTAGCCAATCTAAATTTGGCCTTGAATGTGCAATATAAGAAATTGCTGTATATGCAATTTGGTTTGGATGTGATTGGGCAATCTGCTTATTATGGAGATACTTACCAGCCAGCTATCCAGCAATATCATCTTCAAAATCGCTATGAACTTCCTGCATATGTTCAGGTTGATCCTTATGTTTCCTTGCGCATCAATCGCGTTCGATTATTCTTCAAGATGGCCAATGTTACGCAGGGCTTGTTGACCGATAATTATTATTCTGCCTATCTGTATCCTGCTATGGGGAGGGGTTTTGCCTTTGGGGTAAAGTGGCTTTTATTTGATTGATTTTTATTAAGTTTGTAGGGTATTCAAAAACCTATCAAACATGAAAATGTCGAGTCGCCGCGCCTGGTTAAAAGGGATGACATTAGCCGCCCTTGGTACCGTTGCCTATTATGATTTGTCGGCCAAATCCAAATCCATTTCACTCACTTTAAGTCTAGCAGAAGAAGATGTCCTCCATCGATTGATGGGAGGTATTATTCCAGAATCCTCAATTCCTGGAGCTGTTAGCCTAGGTGTTTCCACATTTGTTAAATCGATGCTGAAAGATTGTTATGAGCCAAAGGCTCAGGACACTTTTCGTAGTGTTTTAGCTCAAATTCCAACGTTTTATAAAGGTGATTTTAATCAAGCCCAAGGTCCTGCTTTGGAAGCATTTTTGTTTGAATTGGAACAAGGGAAACATGGCGTTGACGCGAAAAAAGCGATCGCGACCTTGAAAGGCTTAACGATTCAAGGCTATGTGACGACTGAATATGTCATGGTCAATCATTTAAATTATCAAATGGCCCCAGGATTTTGGAATCCTTGCGTGCCGGTTAACAAATAAGCGATGGAAATTTTAAAACATGCAGAAAAGCGTACCTATGGTGCGATTGTAATCGGTTCGGGTATTGCAGGGGGCTGGGCTGCCAAAGAATTTTGTGACAAAGGAATTAAAACTTTAGTCCTTGAAAGAGGGCGGAAGGTAACACATAATGAGGATTACCCTACGACTCTGATGAGTCCTTGGGAATTTGAACATCGCGGCAGATTAACCCAAGAGGAAATTGCGGCAAACCCGATTGTAAGCAAATGTTATGCTTTTCGCGAAGATGCGAAGCATTTTATGGTGAAGGATTCGGAACATCCCTATGAACAAGACAAGCCATTTGATTGGATTCGTGGATACCAAGTGGGAGGTAAATCCTTGCTTTGGGCGCGCCAAACACAACGCTGGTCTCAATTGGATTTTGATGGTCCGGCACGAGATGGATTTGCCACACCTTGGCCAATCAACTATAAGGACATTGATCCTTGGTATTCTTATGTCGAGCATTTTGCCGGAATTTCCGGAAATAAAGATGGTTTGGATTCTTTGCCGGATGGCGACTTCTTGCCCGCCTATGAATTAACCTGTGTAGAAAAACATTTCCAAACGGAAATGAAGAAGCATTACAATGATCGTCATGTGATTGTGGCGCGTTGTGCACATTTATCGGAACCACGTGAAATCCACTACCAACAAGGCCGTGGACGTTGCATGAGTCGGAATTTGTGTCAGCGTGGTTGTCCGTACGGTGGATATTTCAGTTCGAATGCCTCTACATTACCTTGGGCAGCGAAAACGGGCAATATGACTTTGCGTCCTGATTCGATTGTTGAATCGATTATTTACGATGAGAAAAAGGGACGTGCCACAGGTGTTCGGGTGATTGATGCGCATACCAACGAAATGGTTGAATACTACGCGAAAGTGATTTTTGTAACGGCAGCAGCTTTGAATACCAATGCCCTTTTATTGAATTCAACATCACATCGTTTCCCAACGGGCTTAGGCAATGACAGTGGAGTATTAGGGAAATATGTTGCGTTTCATAATTACCGGGCTTCGCTTTCGGCGGAATATGAAGGCTATTTAGATACGAAATCGGAGGGGGCCCGACCGACTTCCGGTTATGTGCCTCGTTTCCGGAATTTATACAAGCAAGAAACGAATTTCTTACGTGGTTATGCCGCAGGTATGAGTGCAGGAAGAGGAACGCATGCGGATCAAAATTCCGTAGGAGAGAGTTTGAAAAATTCGTTATTAAATCCGAAGTTGAATAATAATTGGTATGCAGGTTCTCACATGATGGGGGAAACTATACCAAAGGAAAGTAATCAAGTTCGTTTGGATCCGGTGAAAAAAGATGCGCATGGTCTGCCTATCATGCACATGGATGTTTCCTATGATGATAATGATGACAAAATGGTACAAGATTTTATTGATCAGTTCTCTGAAATGTACCATAAGGCTGGATTTAAAAATATTCGTACAAGGGATTCCAAACAGGCACCTGGTTTAGATATTCATGAAATGGGAGGCGCTCGTATGGGTGCCGATCCGAAGAGTTCCATGTTGAATAAATGGAATCAAATGCATGCAGTTAAAAACGTATTTGTGACGGATGGGGCCTGTATGACTTCTACATCTACACAAAATCCGTCCTTGACCTATATGGCCTTGACGGCACGTGCGGTTGATTATGCGGTGAAGGAAATGCGTAAAGGGAATTTATAGGGAATGAAGACATTTTTAAGGAAGACGGCTGAGCATTTGTGGGCCCAACATAGCATTGAAGAAATGCAGGAGATTGCGGTGGTGATGCCCTCACAGCGTGGTGTACTTTACCTTAAAAAAGAATTAGCTTATTTGAGTGATCGGGCGTTTTTAGCGCCCGATTTCATGACAATCGAGGAGTTTGCCCTCAAAATGACGGATTCGACACTCATTGATCCGATTGAATTACTTTTTGAGGCCTATAATTGCTTTAAAGAGGTGGATCCTTTGGTTGATTTCGACCGATTCATGGGTTGGGGACAAATGATGTTGAAAGATTTTGATACGCTCGACATGTATTTGGTTGAGCCCTATCAGATCTTTTCATTTTTATCTGAAGTGAAGTCCTTGGAACGTTGGGGCGCGGAATATGGGGAGCAGGATACGGGTAAGTACATTACTCAACATACCCAAGCGTATTTTAAGCTATACGATCATTTGCTGGAAGTCTACGGCCGTTTGCAGGCCCGATTGAAAGATCGCCGTTTGGCATATCGAGGCATGGCCTATCGGGATTTAGCTGCACGATTAGCATCCAATGGTACGCTAGCTAAGCATTACAAGAAAATCTATTTTGTCGGATTTAATGCCTTATCCAAAGGGGAGGAAGAAATTATTCGTTTCCTTTTGAAGCAAGATTTGGCAGAAACACTTTGGGATGCAGATGAATATTATGTGAATAACTCGTTTCATCGGGCAGGAAATTGGCTTCGAAATTATTCAAATGCCGGTTCAAATACCTATTTAGCGAAGGCTGAATTCAACTGGATGGAGCAGCATTTTGCGACAGATGCCAAAGAGGTGGAGGTATTAGGCGTCGCTAATCCTAGTGCGCAGGTGTTTGTCGCGATGGAATTAATTCGAACTTGGCAAGAGCAACATGGCGCTGAGGAACAAGTGGCCCTTGTTTTAGGCGATGAAAGTCTCTTAGATCAAGTGTTATTGTTTGTGGGGGAATTCAAGGAGCGCCTGAACATTACGATGGGGTATTCACTGAAGAAGACTCCCGCGTTTTCCTTCGTGACACTCTTAAGTGAAATTCATAAGCGCGCTGATCAAACGCGCATTCCGGTGGCGATGTTTAAGCATTTGATGCAACATGCCATCATGCAATATTACATCGATGGACGTTCGAAGGGTGCTTCTAAAAATTTGAATCGAGATTGGCAGGCATTAGCTGGGCCAACGGACCTTTATGTATCTATCGAGGCGATTCGAGGCTTAAAGACATTGCCCGTTTTAGCCGATTTGTTTCAATCGGGGTCTTTCCCTGCGATTTTAAAGCAAACTTCGGTGGCTTTTGAGCAAATCTTAAAGGAGATGCCTCGGCAAGACTGGGGAGCAGATGCGCAAGCCATGACACAAGCCCGGCGGGTACTTGATAATTTGTCGGACGTCATTGAACAGGTTGACGAGGTATCGATTAAGATTGGTTTTAAGTTGTTGTTGAATTTAATCCAACAGCAGAAATTGACCTTTGAGGTGGCTGAACAAAAGAATCGTACACTTCATGTGATGGGTCTTTTGGAAACAAGGACCTTGGATTTTGATCGTGTGATTGTACTTTCTTTAAATGAAGGAAGTCTGCCAGGTACGCGTAAGCGCGAAAGTTTAATCCCGTTGGATATTGCTCAGATGAATACATTTGATTTGCCTACGTTTACGCAGGCGGATGCGGTGACTTCGTATCACTTTCATCGCTTATTGCAAAGACCGAAGCAGATTGAATTAATTTATGTGCAACCTTCCGAGAAGTCAAGCGTCAAGGAAATGAGCCGATTTGTCAAGCAATTGCGCTTGGATTGGGTGAAACAAAATCCTGCTTTGACGTGGACAGAGCCCCATGTTCGATTTGATTTGGTGGAACAGGTTCCTACGTATGATATGCATCGGATTGAGAAAACAGATGCTGTCATTGATTTATTGAAAGCTAAATTGGAAAGTCGTGGATTATCACCTTCTGCAATGGCACAATTCGCGAATTGCAGCTTGCAATATTATTACAGTTATGTATTGGATTTGCGAAAGGAGAAGCAAAATGAGGATGAATTAGGGGCGGATGTATTTGGTACTTGGGTGCATAAGGTTTTGGAGAATGTAGACAAAACGATATTAGACTCACATCATGGCTGGGTAGACCAAGCAGATGCTGAAGCGCGTATTGCGGAATTGGATGTGTTGTTGGATCAAGCCATGGAGCAAATTCAGTTGCGTGAGGGCGTATTTGAGATGGAAAAAGGCTTTAATTATGTATTGAAGGAAGTCGCCAAAACGCTTTTGAGTAGTTATTATCATCTGGAGCCCCAGTGGAATTCAGCGCGCGTACAGTTGTTGGGGACTGAACTCGATTTGAGTACGATGGTTCCTGTGACCCATGAAGGTCACGGATTTTCGGTTAAAATTAAGGGGCGTGTCGACCGACTGGATCGCGTGGGAGGTGTTTATCGCATCATTGATTACAAGACGGGTAAAGTAGAAACGAAAGATTTGACGATTGGGGTCCCTGGTCTGATGTCAGAATTGGTTTCGGAGGATTTAAAAGGAAAATTATTACAGCTTTGGTTGTATAAATTTTTATTGGCTCAAGTGGTTGAGCAACAAAGTAATCCGCTTTTTGCTGGTTTGCACTGGAAGACATTGTCCATAGAACCTGGGATTATTTCCTTTCGAAATTTAGGTGCTGGTGTTTTAACGGTTCCTAAATTGGGTTTATGGTTTTCAGAAGGTCAAAATATGGAAGGATTTATGGCAGATTCGAGGCAAGTGGTACAGGCTTGGGTAGATAAAATTTTGGATCGAACGAAATCCTTTGAAAAAACGACCGATGTAGAATCCTGTCAATTTTGTGACTTCAAAGTAATTTGTCATCGGGAGATTTAAGTATTAGTTTTGTGTTTTAAAACTCTTCATATGACATTTCAAGAAATCAACGAACGTATTAACGCATTAGCTGCTCAAAAGGGTGCTCAAGGTGTATCATTTAAATTTGCATTTCCTTCAGGAATCATTGTGGTGAATTCGGATGGAACAGTAACCAATGAAAATGTGGATGCTGATTGCACGATTGCAGCGACGGAGGAGAATTTCACTGCCTTATTAACAGGTGATTTAAATCCGATGATGGCCGTAATGACGGGTAAAGTGAAGATTTCCGGCGATATGTCGGTAGCGATGAAGCTTCAAAACCTACTTTAATGTTATTTCAAGATACGATTGTGGCATTGGCAACACCTGCAGGTGTGGGGGCGATAGGGGTTATCCGTTTATCAGGACCTGATGCGATTCCGCTAGTCAATGCTGTATTTAAACCCAAAGACTTAACGAAACAGGCAACTCATACGATACATTATGGTCGGATCGAGGATGCTGGTCGGGTATATGACGAGGTGGTGGTGAGTTTATACATCGCCCCGAAGAGTTATACCAAAGAGGATGTGGTCGAGATATCGTGTCATGGTTCTCCGTTTATTCAGGAGAGTATTATTCAATTATTTGTGGAGAAAGGTGCGCGATTGGCGCGGGCTGGGGAATTTACCCAACGCGCTTTCATGCATGGAGCTTTTGATTTGGCGCAGGCGGAAGCGGTCGCGGATGTGATTGCGGCCGATTCGGCAGCGGCACAAGCAGCGGCTTTGCATCAATTGCGCGGGGGCTTTTCGAATGAATTAGCTGCATTGCGCGAGCAATTGATTCATTTTGCATCCTTGATTGAGTTGGAATTGGATTTTGGTGAGGAGGATGTGGAGTTCGCGGATCGGAAGGATTTAGAGGATTTGGTGGACCAATTATTGGTCGCTATTCGTCCATTGGTCGCGAGTTTCCGAGCAGGAAATGCGATTAAAAATGGGGTGGCGACGGTGATTGTGGGGAAACCCAATGCTGGAAAATCAACCCTTTTGAATGCTTTGTTGAATGAGGAGCGAGCTATTGTTTCAGACATTGCCGGAACGACACGGGATAGTTTGGAAGATTCGTGGGTATTGGGTGGGATTAAGTTCCGTTTGATTGATACGGCGGGATTACGTGAGACGGAAGATGTGATTGAGGCGATGGGCGTGGAGCGGACGCAGGCTTGGGTAAAGAAGGCGCAAGTCGTGATTTACATGGCCGATGCGACGACGGAAACGGCTGCTTCAATACGAGAAGGAGTTACGGCTTTGGGTGATTTAGACATTCCAATCATTCAGATTTTAAATAAGGAGGATCAAGTGTCTTCGGAAGCTTTACATGCTATTGTAAAAGATATGCCTTCGTTGATTTGCCTTTCGGCGAAAAACAAGGAAGGTTTAGCGGATTTAGAAAAGGCTTTATTGGATGTGGTAGGATTGGATCAGGTCAGTACGGGCGGAACCTTGGTGACTAATTTACGTCATTACCAACACCTCTTACAAACCCAAGAGACCTTAGAATCTGTTTTACGCGGCTTAAAAGCCGGTTTAACCGGCGATTTAATTGCGCAGGACCTTCGTTATGCTTTACATGATTTGGGGGAGATTACAGGGCAAATTTCGAATGATGACTTGTTGAAGAATATTTTTGGGAAGTTTTGTATTGGGAAGTAAAAGCATATTTCCATCAACGAAAAAGTCCATCGTCAACTAACGATGGACTTTTTTTATTCATTCATTAAACTAATGTTTTTGAATTAAGGTTTTTTGGTCGTTATTTCAACGACACCGTTAGCTCCTTTTTCTGCGTATTTCGCTGTAGCTTTTTCGCCCTTTAAGACATTTACAGATTGAATGTTGTTCGGATTTATGTCGTTCAAATTGACCTCAGGCGTGATTTTACCATCAATCACAATGAGTGGATTATCTTTTTGGCCAGCGGAAGGCTTCAGTGCGACATTTCCATTAAGTGATATGTTTTCGTTCGGTTTGTTCACCGTAACTGTTACGTCTTTACCGTTGCGTGTTCCACTAATGACCATCGAATTGCTTTTCACGTCGATTGATTTGATATCAGAAGGAGAAGAAAAGGCTGAAATGGATTCATTCATCGGAGGCGTAGGCTGCGTTGGCGGAGTAGGTGCAGCAGCCGGTGCTGGTGGAGGTGGCATATCTCGTGTGGCAACGGCAAATACTTTCTTACCTGTTTTAGGGTCTGAAAATATGGTGGAATCCGGTTGGATACTTACAAGAAAGTCTGTTTTTGCAGCTTTCTTTTCTTTTTTTGATTGTGCATTGATTTGCACACTACTTACGATCAAAGCGAACGCTGCGATGGGTAAAACGGCTACGCGTCTTAAGTAAGCAAATTTTGGGTTTTTTGAGGTAGTTAATAACATAATTCTACGTTTTAGAGATGAGTAATAAAAAGAATGACTAGGGTTTAAAAATTCGTTTCCGTAATGTGCTTGCAGCAACATTTTGGCAAATGATTGTACATCACCCGATTGAATCGCTTCACGGTCGGCAATGAATTCATGGATGTTTTGAAGCTCTTTTTGAATGAGCCAATGAAAAGGATTAAACCAAACGAGGGAGGCGGCCAATTGGCAAAATAGTCTGTCGTAGGTATGTTTTTGCCGAATGTGGGCTAATTCGTGTTGGAATATTTTCTGCCCTTGCTCGCTGAATAAATCGATGGATTGCTTCCAAAACAAAAGATTCATGAATGAAAAGGGGGCATTTTCTAAGTTGGTCTCAATGATTTCGATGCCTTGGCTGGATTGGATCGGATGGGCTCGTTTGATTTGGTAAATCTTATAAATGCCCAATGCCAAATAAGATACAAGTAGGATGGATATACCTGTGGCAAGACTTATTACTATCATGCTCCAATCTGTTTTTTCAACAACGGGTTGAAGCTGAATTGTATTCAGATAGCTTATGGTTTGCGTGATGTTGGCAACATTTGATTCGGGTTCCAACCCATATTCAAATTTTACCAAAGGGCCGAATAGGCTGAGTAGGAGGGTTCCTAACAGGAAAAATCGGTTGTATTGGTGCATCAACGTGTTTTTCAAAAACAACGTGTAGTATGCAAAGCAAATGCCAGAGAGGGCAATTGACTTGATGGCATACATGAATAGGGCGGTGCTAGTCATTTTGTTTCGCTTTTAATTGTTCGATTAAGCTTTCTAGATCTTCGATGGACATTTGATTTTTGTCCACTAAAAAGGAAACGACATTGGAATAGGATCCCTCGAAAAAGGATTCTGTAAGTCCCGCCATCCGCGAGCCTGAATACGCAGATTTGCTAATTTTGGCTGAGTACAAATTATTCCGATTCGGATTTGTGATCTGAACAAATTCCTTTTCCACTAAAATTTTAAGTAAGGTGGCTATGGTATTCGAATGGGCTTTGGGTTCTGGGAGCATTTCGATGATGTCTTTGAGGAATCCCCCTTCAGGAAGGTTCCAAATAACCTGCATGATTTGCTCTTCGGCTTGGGTAAGTTTTTTCATGTGTTTTTCATTTGCTTGGGTCAAATGTATAACTAAAAATTTAGTTACAAAATATTTTCAACTAATTTTTTAGTTAAAATTTTTAATTAGGCTCAAAATCGCATTTTAACCTGTATTCCTTGTAAATTCGTTTGCTTAATTTTTTATATGTCGAGTCAATTCATTACCATTCGCTTCCTAGAGTTCAAAGGCTTTTCTGCCAAACGTCACGCGTTTGCGGAAGTGGGACGTTCGCTTGTCAATGGTTGGTCTGCAGATGGATTGGTCTTTTCCAAGCAGTTGGGAACAGGCGCCGGAAATGGCTTTTCAGTCCTTCCCAATTTTAGTTTATATGCTTGGTTGGGTGTTTGGGAATCTACTGAACATGCTGAACGCTTTTTCGAAACGGATTCACGCTGGTTGGGATTTATAGAAGCATCATCCGGTATTTCCGGTTGGGACGCGATTCCCTTGAAAGGCAAAGGAACCTGGAATGGCATTCAGCCTTTTGACTTTTCGGTCGCTGATCCTACTTGGGATGGACCCGTTGCGGTCATTACCCGCGCGAGTATTCGTTGGCATAAATCCTTATTATTCTGGTGGAATGTGCCTTCAGCAAGCAAGCATTTGGAAGGAAAGCAGGGTTTGCTTTATGCCAAAGGCGTAGGGGAGTTCCCTCTATTGGAGCAAGCAACTTTCTCTCTTTGGGAATCTGCCTCGAATTTGGATCAGTTTGCTTATCAAAGTAAGGAACATGCTCCCATGATTATGAAGACGCGAAAATATGATTGGTATAGCGAGGAGATGTTTGTGCGAATGGGGGTGGTGAGGCTAGTCGCTAGTCGCTAGTCGCTAGTCGCTAGTCGCTAGTCGCTAGTCGCTAGTCGCTAGTCGCTAGTCGCTAGTCGCTAGTCGCTAGTCGCTAGTCGCTAGTCGCTTAAGTTTTGGGCGCTTAAATTACCTATATTATTTGATTGACTAATGTTATGTAGCTGTAAAGCAATATGGTCTAAAATCAATTCGTTTGAATTTGACCCTAGACCATATAATCTATTAATTACTGTCCACTAGTTACTAGTGACTGATGACTAGCGACTAGCGACTAGTGACTAGTGACTGATGGACTAGCTACTAGTGACTGATGACTAGTGACTAGCGACTAGCGACTAGCTACTCGTGACTGATGACTAGCGACTAGCGACTAGTGACTAGCGACTGATGACTACCTTATCGCCCCATCCCCCCGCGTTTTCGTACGTATCCGAATGGCATCTTGTACATCGTAGATGAAGATTTTTCCGTCTCCTACGTTACCTTCTGAGGCATTATCAAGAATTACATCAATGCATTTTTCCAAATTCTCATCGCTTACCACGCAGATAATCATCACCTTGGGTAATAAAATCATGGACTTTTCGGTCCCCCGGTAAATCTCCGAATAACCTTGTTGGAGCCCCGCTCCGCGAACCGGAACCACGGTCATACATGGGATATCAGCATCGATTAAGCCTTTTTGAATAGCTTTTAATTTCGATGGTTTTACTATGGCTTCTACCTTTTTCATATCGTTTTTATTTAGCTATTATTCAAATGTTGTATAGGCTTCTACTCCAAACTCAACGGCGTCAATACCCGCAGATTCCGCTTTGTGACTCAAACGAATGCCCATGGTCTTTTTCAAGGCCATGAAGATGGCAAAGGTCGTAGCAAAAGAAAATACGCTAATCACAGAAACGCCGATTAATTGCGTGATGAATTGTGCGCTCTCACCGGTGATGAATAAGCCATTCTTTTGGGAGAATAAACCGACCGCAATCGTACCAAAGAATCCATTTACGCCGTGCACAGCAACTGCGCCTACCGGATCATCCACTTTCATTTTGTCAACGACCACAACAGCGATATCAACAATCGTACCGGCAATTAAACCGATAATCAAGGCAGAATCCGGTGAAACGACGTTACAACCTGCTGTAATCGCTACTAAACCTGCTAATACGCCATTGATGACCATCGTAATGTCAACCTTCTTGTATCGAATAAACGTATAAAGCATTGTTGCCATACCACCCGCTGCAGAGGCTAAAAATGTGTTCGTCGCAACTGAACCAATTAAATCCCATTTACCCACAGCACCTAAGGTAGAGCCTGGATTAAATCCGAACCAACCGAACCATAAGATAAACGCACCGACCGCTGATAAGGTTAAGTTATGTCCTGGAATTGCATTCGCCGTTCCGTCTTCATTGTATTTTCCTAAACGAGGTCCTAAGACAATCGCACCTGCCAGAGCCGCAAAACCACCCATCGCGTGAATAGCTGCTGAACCCGCGAAATCATTAAATCCGCGAAGGGCTAACCAACCATTTGGATTCCAAACCCAATTGGCCGCTAGTGGATAAAGGATAGCACTGAATATGGCCACATAAATTGCGTATGACCACATTTTCATGCGTTCCGCCACACCTCCCGAAACAATGGAAATAGCTGCTACAGCAAATCCCATTTGGATGAACCAGAATAAGGAATTTGAAATGGTCAGTCCTAGGCCCAAATCTCCTTCCATGATCCCTGTATCAAAGGCCCAGTAGCCATTGGATTTGCCATAGGCGATTCCAAAGCCAACTAAATAGAAGGCAACTCCACCAAACATAATGTCAATCATGACTTTGGCGATAATACTCACGGCATTTTTCGATCGGACAAATCCTGCCTCCAACAAGGCAAATCCTCCTTCCATTTGAAAAATAAGTGCTGCACAAAGGGCAACCCAAACCGTATCAATTGCGTGTGTTAATTCCACTTGCTGAGCAGCAAGGGTAGCAGATTCATTCATGGTTTTGTGTTTTGTATATAATGCTTAATCCTTGCAAAAATAAAAAACGATTTGGAATTTATCGCAATTAAATTGAACTTTAATATCTTATAAAAACCTATTCAACATGCTTAAAAAAATTAGCTTATGGGGATTAACTTGTCTGCTTTCTAGTAGCTTATTAGCCCAAAAACCAGCCCTTATTCCTGCTCCTACTAAGGCGATATACCCACAAGGTGCCTATACCTTGAATAAATCCATCATCATCGCAGGTCCTAAAAATGATGCATTAACTACGAGTTATGCGTATTTGACGGATAAATTGACGCGCATTGCAGGGAGAAAAGTTCAATGGTTGTATGACCAAGGGTCAGTTGCTTCATTAGCTGCGATTCGTTTTAAGCTAAATTCAACAGCAGATGCTTCCCTAGGGAATGAAGGATACCAACTCGTTTCGGATGCCAAAGGTGTTCAAATTACGGCCAATAAGCCTGTTGGCCTATTCTATGGCATTCAAACGTTACTCCAATTATTGCCCAAAGAACTTGAGTCTGCGCAGCCAGTAACGGGTGTAGCTTGGAAAGTTCCTTATGCGAATATCAGCGATTCCCCACGTTTTGCATGGCGCGGAATGATGTTGGACGTTTCCCGACATTTCTTTACCAAAGAACAAGTGAAACAATTCATTGATGAAATGGTAGCTTACAAATACAATGTCTTGCATTGGCATTTGACAGATGACGAAGGTTGGCGGGTCGAGATCAAATCTTTCCCTAATTTGACGGTTAAGGGAGCTTACAATGTTAAGAAAGAGGGTCATTTCACCGACTTTTCTAAACCACTTCCAAATGAACCTCGGACCTACGGTGGTTTTTATACGCAAGAAGACATCAAAGAAATTGTTAAATATGGCCAGGATCGTTTTGTGAATATCATGCCGGAAATTGATGTTCCTGGGCACTCGATGGCTGCGATTGCGTCTTATCCAGAATTATCTTGTACCCCTGATGCTGTTAACTATCAGGTGATTTCCGGTGAGCCTTTCATCGATTGGTCGCATGGACATCCAGAAGCTTTGCAGGATAATACGCTTTGTCCGGCCAACGAGAAGGTATATACCTTTTTAGATAAGGTGATGGGTGAGGTTTCAAGTTTGTTTCCATTTGAATACATCCACATGGGAGGTGATGAGTGTCCTAAGAATTATTGGGATAAAAACCCGCAAATTTTAGCGATGCGCAAAGAATTAGGACTTAAGAATTCGCAAGAAGTTCAAGCGCATTTCGTTCGCCGACTTGAAAAAATCATTACTTCGAAAGGTAAACGAATGATGGGTTGGGATGAAATCCTAGAAGGAGGAGGATTGCCGAAAAGTACTGCTGTGATGTCTTGGCGTGGTATGGATGGCGGAATTCAAGCCGCTAAGGCGGGTCATGAAGTGATCATGACGCCAAATAATCATGTGTACATCGATTTGATGCAAGGCGATAAAGCAATTGAACCTCCGGTGTACAAAACGGTTCGTTTACGTGATTCGTATGCTTTTGAACCGGTTCCGGCGGGTGTTGATGCCAAATTAGTCAAAGGTGGTCAAGCCAACCTTTGGTCGGAACAATTATTCAATTACCGTCATTTGCAATACATGACTTACCCACGTTCTTTCGCGATTGCTGAAGCATTGTGGTCGGAGCCTGCCAACCGCAACTGGGATAATTTTATAGGCCGCGTAGAAGCGCATATGGCACGTTTTGATGTAGCACAAAAGAAATATGCACCAAGTATGTATGAGCCGATCATTGCTGTGAAGCGCAACACAAATGGCGAATTAATGGTACAATTAAGTACGGAAATTTCGGGTTTAACAATTCATTACAGTTTTGACCACTCGTTCCCAGATCAGTTTTATCCGGAAGCCAAAGGTTCTGTTATCGTGCCTAAAGACGCTACAGTGATGAAAATTGTTACTTACCGCGGCAATAAAGCGATGGGAAGAACAATTGATTTAACAATTAATGACATGATTAAGCGCGCTAAATAAAGATGAAAAAATTACTCGTTTTATTATTGCTAGCTTTTGCTAGCCATGCTCAAAGTTCCTTTGAGAAAAAATCATTTGAAACCAAGGAAGGTCAAGTACTGCCTTATCAAATTCTTTTGCCAAAGGATTATAAACCCGGTAAGAAATATCCGTTATTGGTCGTGCTGCATGGAGCAGGTGAGCGTGGGACGGACAACGAAGCTCAAATGAAATATGGGAAAAGTGTGTTTTTGGATTCATTGAATCGAATCAACTTTCAAGCCATTGTGATTTTTCCACAATGTCCGAAGGAATCGTATTGGTCATCTGTGAAGATTAATCGGTCAACTGTCCCAACGACCTTTATTTTTGATTATTCCGCACCGATCAATTGGCCTCTGCAGGCTGTGATTGATTTGGTGAAATCGATTAAACACGATAAAAGTCGGACCTACATCATGGGCCTTTCCATGGGCGGAATGGGAACGATGGAAGCGGTTTCGCGGTATCCTAAAATGTTTGCTGCAGCCAATCCTATTTGTGGGGGTGCTGATCTAAGTTATGTTTCTAAATATGCCAAACGCGTTCCATTATGGGTTCACCATGGGGATGCGGACATTGTTGTTCCCGTACGTCATTCACGCGAATTGGTAAAAGCGGTTCAAGATCAAGGGGCGGAGATTAAATATTCGGAATATGCGGGTGTCAACCATAATTCATGGGATAATGCGTTCAAACAACCTGAATTATTAAGTTGGATTTTCAGTCACCGTAAATGATTTTAAATCTCTTATTTTTTGTCCTTTCGTATTTACCTACCGGGGTGCCCAATATTTCAGGTGCCTCTACGGCCTCAACGACGAATTATTTAGCCGTTAAAAAAGGTTATGTTATGTCGTATAATGGGGCAGAGGGGCGTGCCAATTGGGTCGGATGGACGTTGCGCCCAGGTGATGTTGGGCCTGTAGACCGATCAGATCGTTTCCGGCAGGATGATGGATTTCCACGCAGCTTTAAGATTGTGGATGAAAAAGATTATAAGGAATCGGGTTATGATCGGGGGCATTTATGCAATTCGGAGGATCGTACCTCTTCAGAGTTCTTGAATGAGGAGACATTTTTAATGTCGAACATTATCCCTCAAACGCGCGAATTAAATCGGGGACCCTTCAAATTTCTAGAAGCTTATTGCCGCAAATTAGCTGTTAAGAAAGGTCAAAATTTACTTATCTATTCCGGTGGCATCGGTTCGAAAGGACGCTTAGCATCCGGTGTGATTGTCCCGATGTATTGTTGGAAAGCTGTGTACACCCCAACGGACGCTTTTTATGTACTTTTTCCAAATGAGCACCAAGTGCATAAAAATTGGAATATGTACCGTGTATCGAAAGATCGGCTTGAAAAGATGACTGGGTTTCAATTCCCCTAGCTACCCTTGGCAAACCTCACCTAGCTACCTTTGGCAAACCTGTTTTGAGGATTGCCAAAGGTATACGAGAAAAACTATTTCAAGGCCTGAAAAACTGATAAAAAAAGCCCGGCTAAACCGGGCTTTTTACTTATTTCAACATAAATGCTGCGAGTTTCTTGGCTGCTAGGAAGTTCTCATATTCGAGCGGTGTTCTTCGGTTATTAGTGTATTCATTATACAACCAAGGATCACCTAAGGCGAATACTTTACCTTTTCCTACTTGTGAAACAGCCATCACAGGATATCCCTGTAAGCTTGCAATGGATTTTGCTGGTCCTGATAATTTCAGGGTGGTGATTTCTTTGATATAAACCTTCTTGATCGGATCAAAAACGATATTTTCCGGTTCGATTAACACCGTTCCTTGTTCCCAATTACGCCCTTGTACAAAGTTTAAATTAGGCGCCACGAATTCAATTCCGAATCGACGGGCAAGTATATTAAATTGCGTTATTTCACAGTTGGTCGTATCGTTGGCCAATAAGATCAAATTTCCACCCGACTTTACCCATGCCTCAATCTCATCTGCGGCTTTGGCATTCATGTAATTGGGTTTAGCTGTTTCCTTCGGCGAATCGGGATCCACGATGATATAAACCGATGCATTTTTTAAGTTTTCGCGCGTAGGTGAAACGCCTAACGTATCTAGCGAAGCACCTAATTGCTCAAACTGAATACCCCACAAATGGAAGCCAGAATCTTTGCGATCTTCCCAAGTATAGTGGAATCGTTGGCCGTTTTTCGTCTCATGGTTGAAGAAGTAGTCTAATACGACCTTCTTTCCTTTTCCTACGTTCAGTTCTTTGGCAACTTCTATTTCTAAGGAGGCCAAAATAAAAGGCCCTACGCCTTTCAAATCATCTTGACGTAATGGTTCACTTAAATAATATTCATATGATCCGTCGCGGTAAGGAGTGCCTCCTAATCCGCCCACGCTGACTGTTTTTTCCAAATGGATATATCCTGCCGCGTCGGTTGTGATGAAGTTTTTCAATGCACCCGCATAAGCTTTTTGAGCCGCTACTAAATAGGAGGCAGGTAGATAACCTTTGCGAGACCCTTTGGCAAATGCATAAATAAACATGTTTGAAGCGGATGCCTCTAAATAATTCCCCTTCCGACCAGGAAAATTGGGTACTTGATACCAAAGGCCAGAAGCCGGGTCTTGAATCTTAAGCAAAGCCGCCGACAAGTCTTGCAATTGTTTGATTAGGATAGCGCGCGAAGGATGATTCGCAGGCATGTAATCCAAAACGTCGACTAAAGCCATCTCATACCAGCCCATGGAACGTCCCCAAAAATTAGGCGAATGGCCTGTTTTTTTATCAGCCCAGGGCTGTACACGCGCTTGGTCGTATGCATGAATCAACAACCCTGTTTTCGTATCGATTGAGCCTTTGTACATCAGTTCAAATTGCTTCACGATGTCTGCCCAATTGTCTTCTCCTGCGATGGTGCCATATTCTGCGTAAAATGGTTCAAGCATATATAAACCGTCTAACCACATTTGGTTCGGGTAACGTTGTTTATGCCAAAATCCTCCATCTGCATCACGTGGTTGTGCGACGATTTGAGCACGTAATTTGCCGGCCGCCTTTTTGTAGCGCACATCGCCTAATTCTTGATATAAATACAATAACATGCGACCTGTGGTGATGTTATCGGAGTTAAATTCATTGAAATGGTAGGTGCGGATATTGCCTTGCTCATCGACAAAGCTGTCAATGTTCTTCTTGATGTAATTGAAGTACTTGGCATCACCCGTTCGCTGATACATTTTTTCCAAGGCTTTTAAAACCAACCCTTGTTCATAATCCCATCCTGCAGGTTTTCCTACCTTGACTGTGATGGAATCCGCATGCGTATGCATGATGCTCGCCGACATCCTTTCGGAATAGTTTTGGCCCTTCAAAACAAATCCCCCTACGAGTAGGAGGATTGAGAAAATTGATTTTTTCATATTAGCGTAAAGATGTAATTTCTGCAAAATCCATATCTGTATAATCCTTGTTTTCACCGGCCATCCCCCAAATGAAGGAATAATTCTTCGTACCTGCACCGCTGTGAATCGACCATGGCGGTGAGATAATTGCCTGGTGATTGTGTACCCAAATGTGTTTCGTTTCGTTGGTTTCTCCCATTAAATGCAAGACTGCATGTTCAGGCGCCACATCAAAATATAGATAGGCTTCCATTCTGCGATCATGCACGTGTGCTGGCATTGTATTCCAAACAGAACCGGGTTCCAAAATCGTAAGTCCCATGACCAATTGGCAGGATTGAATTCCCTCGTTGTGAATATATTTGTAAATCGTTCGGTGATTGGATGTTTCTAAACTTCCTAACACAACCGTTTGAACTTGTTCTTTATCTAATTTGGCACAAGGGAAAACGGCGTGTGCTGGTGCCGATAAAATGTAGAATTGAGCTGGGTTTTCGCTCGATTCAGAACGAAAACTCACGTCTTTTGTTCCCCGACCCACATACACAGCGCCTAATTTATCAATCGTAAAATCTACACCATCTGCGGTAACCGTACCTTTTCCTCCTACATTGATCACCCCTAATTCGCGACGTTCTAAAAAGAATTCGGCGCGTAATTTTTCGGGATTAGGTAGATGTAATGTATTTGAAACGGGCATTGCACCACCGATGATCATGCGATCATAAATGGTGTACGTTAAATTGATATGATCCGCTGAAAATATGCGCTCGATTAAGAAATTATCTCTGATATCTTGATTCGTAAATGTGGAGACTTCCTTACGGCTCGCCTCAAATCGATAGTCCATTCGTTATGTTTTTTGTTTGAAAGCGCCATTACGCCTAATTCTACTGTATATTTACACGTTTTATGCCAAAAGAGTTCCCAAATAGCCTCGCACATTTCTTGCATTCCATCGGTTTTCAATCGGTGGGAGAAACTTTGTGGCTCCATGCAGAATCAAAGGTACGTGTAAAAGCGATGCCTGGAGAAAGTCAAGAAGGAGATATTTGTATTTGGGAGGATCATTGGATTATAAGTCAGTTAGCGATAGAAAAGCAACTCATCGCTCGCGTGAAGCCTTTGCGGTCCGTTTTTGCGCGCGATACGCGGATTGTTTCCATCGACGCGTCAGTGGCGCGCGATTTTTTGGACAAAGAACACGTGAAGGGGTTTTTGAAAGGTTCACGTTATTTCGGATGTATTGTTCCGCCGCACCGCATTTTTCGTGGGATTGAAAGTTCTTATACCTTTGAAGGTAACCCATTATTAGCGGTGGCTGTTTTTGGTAAATCCATGACGATGAAGGAGCCTGGATTCGAGGGCTGTATTTCGGGTGAACTCGTCGAAATTGCCACCTTGTCAAGCATCCGTCTTGTGGGTGGATTAACTAAATTTTTGCAAGCTTATAAAGACTTGCATCCGGAATTACACAATGTAATGACCTATGTGGACAAGGAATGGAACACAGGAAAGGGATTTTTGGCCGTTGGTTTTGAAAAGGTGGGTGAAACGGAGCCAATCCGATTTGGTACTACTCGAGTGAATAAGGGTAATTTGAAATTGCGCTATGTCTATGAAAAATAAGGTCTTGGTACTATTGGGGCCGACAGCCAGCGGGAAGACCTCTTTAGCCGTTGCGCTGGCGAATTTACTGGATGGGGAGATTGTATCCGCAGATTCACGGCAAATTTATCGCGGGATGGATATCGGGACGGGCAAAGATTTAATTGAATATGGAGATGTGCCTTATCATTTGATTGATAATCATCAAATTGGTGATGTATACTCTGTTGCGCATTTTCAAAAAGAAGCGCTTGATGCGATTCAGGATATCATTTCTCGAGGTAAAATGCCCATCGTTTGTGGGGGGACGGGTTTGTATGTAGAATCGCTTATTCAGCAGTATCAATTTTCTCGGCTTCCAGATTTTCTCCAAGAACCCTTGACATATGAATATGATTTTCAGGTTTTTGGTTTGAACCCATCGTTGGAAGATCGTCGGCATCGAATTTCAATCCGCCTCAAGCAACGTCTAAAAGCAGGATTGCTTGAAGAAGTCCAGGGTCTATTGGAACGAGGTGTTTCGGTGGAAGCTTTAGCCTGGATGGGTTTGGAATATAAATGGTCACTCGATTTTATTCAAGGTCATATCGAACGCGAACGTTTTGATCAGGGCTTGGAGGTGGCCATTCATCAGTTTGCTAAACGCCAAATGACCTTTTTTCGGAAGATGGAAAAGGGGGGAGTTGCCATCCATTGGATTCCGGATGCCCTTGATTTTCAGGGGAAAAGCGATTTTGTATTAAAAAATTCATAATTTTTTTGTGGGGAGACTTGTAAAATGTCCGAAAAGCACTTACTTTTGCAATCTCATTACGAGACAGAGAGTTGGCAGAGTGGTCGATTGCGGCAGTCTTGAAAACTGTTGACTGTTACAGGTCCGGGGGTTCGAATCCCTCACTCTCTACGGAAAGCGAAACGCAAGTTTCGCTTTTTTTGTTTCTAGCAATTTTGGCTAAATTCGAATATGAAATTATACTTGGTACCTACGCCCATCGGCAATTTAGAAGACATCACCTTGCGTGCGATTCGTGTTTTGGGCGAAGTAGATGCCATATTAGCGGAGGATACGCGAACTTCAGGTTCCTTGTTAAAGCACCTCAATATCTCTAAGCCTCTGTATGCGCATCATGCGCACAATGAACATGCTGGGGTTGCCGGTATTGTTAAATTAATTAAAGAAGGGAAATCCCTTGCGCTCATTTCAGATGCGGGAACTCCGGGTATTTCAGATCCAGGATTTTTATTAGTGAAAGCATGTGTCGAACAAGGAATTGAGGTAGAAACCTTACCAGGGGCTACGGCAGTAATACCAGCCTTGGTTAATTCAGGTTTCCCGATTGACCGATTTGTTTTTGAAGGCTTTTTGCCTCATAAAAAAGGCCGACAAACCCGCTGGAAAGCTATCGCAGAAGAAGAACGCACAACGGTTTTATATGAATCTCCACACCGTTTAGTAAAGGCATTAGAACAAATGGTTGAGTTTGTTGGCGCTGATCGTTCCATCATGGTAGCTCGAGAATTGAGTAAAATGCACGAACAAATGGTGCGAGGAACTGCTGAGGAGGTATTAGCCTACTTTACTGCGCACCCAGATAAAGTTCGTGGAGAAATTGTTATTGTTATCGCTGGAAAATAAATGAAAAAGTTCTTATTCTTTTTATTAATCACAGTTGCCGCCAAGGCTCAATTGAGTTCAAAGGCGGAAGTTGTTCTAGTGACGGTTGCACCGGGAAAAGAGTTGCATTCTGCTTTTGGTCATACGATTTTATGGATTAATGACCCTACCAATGGCATCGATCGCGCTTATAGTTATGGGACATTTGATTTCAATACAGAGAATTTCTATTTGAAATTTTTGATGGGTACGCTACCCTACACAATTTCGGTTCATTCCATGCAGGATGAGTTTAATTATAATTTGCAGTATGAAAAGCGGGGAATGATCGCCCAAAAGTTGGAACTGGATTCGCTACAGAAAAATGCGATTCTCCAGGATTTAGAGACAAATTTATTGCCTGAAAATCGGGAGTACGCATATAAATTCTTTTATGATAATTGTTCTACGCGGATTCGGGATATGATTGAGAAGAACGCACCGGGGAAATACCTTTGGCATGCAAATCCTACGCTCGAGGGTAAATCTTATCGAGATTGGATGAATAAATACTTAGCTCCTAATTCCTGGGTAACCTTAGGTATGAATCTTGCTTTAGGTACTCCTTCCAACGTAAAAGCTACAGCTGCTCAATCGTGTTATTTGCCTGATAATTTGGCCGCTGCTACGAATTTGTCCAAAGGCTTGTCCTCAAACCCTGTGAGCCTTTTTGATGCAGAAGCTGTAGACATTAAAGGTTTTGATTTTACTGGTCCTTACGTGATATTGAGTTTGCTTACTTTGCTTGTTGGCTTTTTGTCATTTAAAAATGCTTTTCCTTTTGCTGCAGACCTGGCTTTATTTACAGTAATTGGTTTATTAGCTTGGTTTATTTTCTTCTTAGGAACAGCGACAAATCACGAAGTGATGGCCTACAATCCGGCATCACTCATGTTATTCCCTTTGAATTTTCCACTTGTGATATGGTTTGCACGAAATCCAGTGAAATGGAAGTTCTATATTCACATGGTTACGGTTTTTAGTGTGATTGGGATTATCTGGTGTGGTGTGCAGTTTTGGCCGATGATATTCGTTGGCTTGCCGATTTTTATCCGATTATGTCGCTTATCCTTCATCAAAAAATAAATGCGTTATCTATTACTCTTCATCTCTTTTTGTGGCTTTTCACAGGAGGTTTTCAAACCTTTAGAACAGCGGAAAGAATTTCAGCCCTTAAAAATTGAACGTAATCTTAAAGCGGATGGATATTTAGATGAATCTGACTGGCAAAATGCGCCATCGGTCAAGATCGATTTTCAAGTAGAGCCATTTCAGGGTAAAAAGGCGTCATTTAATTCGACGGTCAAATTACTTTACAATCAACAATTCCTATATGTCGCCGCTATTTTACGTGATAGCGTAGGGAAGAATGCGTATAGAGCTCCCAATTTAAAACGGGATTATGAATTTGTCGAAAACGATTTGTTTGGAATTGCCATTGATGGTTTTAATGATCGTCGGAATGCGCTTGTCTTGCAATCGAATGCCTATGGGGCCCAACGTGATTTATTGGCTTTTGATGATCGTCAATTTGATATTGATTGGGATGGACTTTACCGTGTGCGAACGCATCGGTCTGATTCATCTTGGGTAGCAGAATTTGCTATTCCGTGGCAAACTTTACGTTATCCAAAAACAGATGGAAATAAGGCTCAGGACTGGGGAATAAATTTCTTTCGGGTAAGAAGATCGAGTAATGAGTTGTCCGTTTGGTCGCCACATCCGCGATCCATGAGTCCTTTGCGCATGGATTATGCTGGTAAATTAGCGGGGATTATTCCGCCGCCACCTACCGCTACCAACATTCGTTTTATTCCTTATTTGTTGCAGGTTTCCAATAGAACAAATGGGACAGAAATTGGAAATTTAGCTACAAATAACTTTAAGCTAGGAGGTGAAATCAAATGGGCAATTAGTCCTACAACCGTGATGGATTTTACTTTTAATACGGATTTTGCGCAAGCAGATGTGGATCGTCAGGTGAATAATATTTCTCGTTTCTCGGTCTTTTTTCCGGAGCGCAGGCAGTTCTTCTTAGAAAATGCCTCCCTATTTTCTACGGGTTTAGCTCCTGTTGACCAGGTGATTGGAGGTTCGATGTACATTCAGCCCTTTTTTAGTCGGACGATTGGTTTAGATCAAAATGTGAATCCCATTGCCATTACCGCTGGATCTCGGTTTGTGTATCGTTCGGAACAACGAAACCTAGGAGGGATTTTTATGCGTCAAGGAGAGGGAGACGGCGATCCATTTACGAATTTTTTTGTAGGACGTTATTCGGAGAATTTTGGCAAACAGAATAGAATCGGTGCCATTGTAACAACTAAATCATCTCCGTTAGTAGTGCTATCCACCGGTGCTGTCGATGCCTTTGTGCGATTCAATGATAAGTTTTCATTCAGTGGCATGGGAACGCTGACACAGGATAGTAGAACGGGTGATCAGGGTGTGGCTGAGTATAGTCAATTTCTTTACAATGCTAACTTTTTTAGGGCCTATTGGACCCAAACTTTGGTTACGGAAAAATACAACCCTGCCATGGGTTTTGTATCTCGTCGTGATATTTTATCTAACTCTCAAGGTTTTGACTTTAATGTACGTGGCAAATGGTTGCCTTCCTTTATTCGGAGTTGGGGCCCCGGTATCTATACCGAGGTGTATCACAGCTTAAAAACGGGTAAAATTATTGAACAACGTGCGCTTTCGGGTCCACTTTGGTTCGATTTGCAAAATGGTGGGATCATCGGTGGTTATGTGGAAGCAAGTGCTCAAAACCTTGAAGATACCTTTAGCCCTGTTGGAATTAAAATCAATCCAGGGAGCTATTCCTATTTCCGCAAGGGCTTTTTATTAGCCAGTGATCCGAGTGCTAAATATTCAGGTTCCACGGAATATGGCTGGGGTGGTTTCTTCAATGGTTCAATGCAAACGATAGATTCTAAATTTCGTTTAGCTCCAATTCCTCATGTGAATCTAGGTCTATCTTGGAATTGGAGTAAATTCGAGAATATGGGTGTTGCGAGAGAGACCAAAGAAGTAAATTTGGTGATTTTAGAAACACGCATGGCCATTAATCCTCGTTTGCAATTAATTGGTTTTTATCAAAAGAATACCTCGGATGATTTAAATTCCATGAACTTACGTTTGTCATGGGAATATCAACCTTTGTCTTATGTTTATTTGGTTTTTAATACCTTGAATTACAAAGGCTCCGACAATACCTCACAGAAGCAGCAAAGTTTTTTAGCTAAATTATCTTACCTAAAACAGTTTTAACATGGAAATCGAATTACGCAGTGATACGTTTACGTTGCCTACGCTTGGCATGCGCGAAGCAATGTTTCAGGCTCCATTGGGAGATGATGTTTTTGGTGAAGATCCAACGGTGAATGAATTGGAGTCAAAAGTTGCGAAGATGTTTGGGATGGAAGCCGCTCTGTTTTGTGTTTCAGGCACCCAAAGTAATCAGATTGCCATTTCTGTTCATGTGAGTAAAGGTCAAGAAGTCATTTGCGATGAATTGTCGCATATTTATTTATACGAGGGTGGGGGAATCATGGCGAATGCAGGTGCGTCGGTAAAATTACTAAAAGGTGATTTAGGCCGATTGACCGTTTCGCAGATTGCTGCTTCGATTTCGCCGGATGATATTCATGCCTGTGAGAGTCGCTTAGTCAGTTTAGAAAATACGGTAAACAAGGGTGGCGGAAGTGTTTATAGTTCCGAAGCTCTTCAGGAAATTTCTGATTTTTGTCGGGAAGTTAACGTCCCTTTACACCTGGATGGTGCTCGTTTATTCAATGCGATGGCCGTTACGGGTCAAACGCCTCAGCAATTTGGGGCTTGGTTTGATTCTATTTCTATCTGTTTGTCGAAAGGTTTAGGAGCTCCGATTGGTTCCGTACTCATTGGTTCTGCCGCATTTATTAAGAAAGCAAGACGTGTTCGGAAGCGCCTAGGAGGCGGATGGCGCCAAGCAGGATTATTAGCCGCAGCTGGAATTTATGCCTTAGATCATCAAGTGGAGCGTTTGAAGGATGATCATGCCCGTGCGGCTGCGATTGCGAAGATTTGTGCCAACTTGCCTTGGGTGGATACGATTTTACCTGTTGTGACTAATATTGTCATAATTCGATTAAAAGAGGGCATTACAGCGAACGAACAAGTCGCTTTGTTGAAAGCAAAAGGAATTCGTTGTGCGCCCTTTGGGCCGCAATACATTCGATTCGTTACGCATTTGAATTTTGATGATGCTGCGTTAGCTGCATTTGAATCGCAAATCAATCAGTAAATTAAGTCATCATCTGCCTTTGAAGGGAAATGATATTCCATGCAACGAAAAGCCTTTAAAATGTTCTTGCTTCCTGGTTTTGAAGCAGAATACAAAAAAAGACATGATGAAATTTGGCCAGATTTGGCTGAACTCTTGAAATCTGTGGGTATTCAGCATTATTCTATTTTTCTTGACGAAAAGACCTTGACGCTTTTTGCTTATTTAGAAGCGCCCGATTTAACCTTGTTGGACGCACTGCCAGCACATCCCGTGATGCAGAAATGGTGGAAATTCATGCGGGATATCATGTTGACAAATCCCGATCATTCTCCCGTAGCGATCGATATTCCTTCCGTTTTTTACTTTGATTAAGATGTATAAGAATCTTGTATTATTGCTTTTGATGCCTTTAGGATTGGCTTTTGCGAAACCGAATAAAAAGGAGGTGTTACAAAAAATGCATTTGGCGAATCATTATTTCCAACAAAAATGGCCGGATGTGGGACAAGTTATTGTAAGTCCGGATAAGACGCGACCATCCAATATTTGGACGCGTGCGGTTTATTATGAGGGATTGATGGAATTGTACAAATTAGATCCCAAGGCAAGTGATTTGAAGTATATGGTCGATTGGGGGAATTTCCACCAGTGGGGATTACGAAATGGTGTAAAAACGCGGAATGCAGATGATCAAGCTTGTGGACAAGTTTATATGGACTTGTTTCTGATGCAAAAGGATTCAGCGCGCATCAAGCCGATCAAAGCGAATATTGATAACATGGTCGTAACGGATAAATCAGACGATTGGTCATGGATCGATTGTTTGCAGATGAGTATGCCCGTCTATACCCGTTTGGGTGTGATTTATAAGGATCCTCGCTATTTCCAAAAGATGTATGATTTGTATGCATATACGAAATACAAGCATGGTGGTCATGGGTTATATAATCCGAATGAGAAGCTTTGGTGGCGTGACAAGGATTTTGTTCCACCGTATAAGGAACCCAATGGTACGAATTGTTATTGGTCGCGTGGTAGTGCTTGGGTGTATGCTGCATTGGTTCGGACCTTGGATTTATTGCCTAAAAATGACCCGCATCGGGCGGAGTATGTAGCTGATTTTATTGCGCTTTCAGAAGCCTTGCCAGCCTTGCAACGGGCGGATGGTTTTTGGAATGTAAGTTTGAAAGATCCATCAAACTTTGGTGGGCCTGAATTGACTGGAACTTCGTTGTTTGTTTATGGCATGGCTTGGGGCATTCGGAAGGGTATTTTACCTGCTAAAAAATACCAACCTGTAATCGATCAAGCGTGGAAAGGAATGTCGACATGTGTGCATCCGAATGGGTTTCTGGGATATGTGCAGGGAACAGGGAAGGAGCCGAAAGATTCCCAGCCGGTGACCTATGATCATGTGCCTAATTTCGAGGATTTTGGTTTAGGTTGTTTTCTGTTAGCGGGATCTGAATTAATCCGCGCAAAATAAGATGCGCTGGCTGCCACTTGTTCTGCTTTCTTTCGCTTCTTGGGGTCAGAAGATCGACCGAAAAAGCGTGGTAGAGCGGCATGTCGTTCATGTGAATTCCGCTGATACCCTTGCTGCATTATCGGTAGGAAATGGATCATTTGCCTTCACGGTAGATGTGACGGGTCTACAATCTTTTCCAGTTGAGTATGCCAAAGGGATTCCTTTAGGAACCCAAAGTACCTGGGGCTGGCATGCATTTCCTAATAGTTCAAAATTCAAACGCTCAGAAACTTATCGAGATGCCTTGTACGGAGGTCGTAAGGTATCATATGCGCTTCAAGGCCATCAAAATGCCCGCAAAGATTCGGCTAATGAATATTTTAGACAAAATCCGCACCGGGTTCATTTAGGACATTTCGGTTTTCGAATCTATTCTAAAAGGGGGAAATTGTTGGGGCTTCATGATTTGCAGGCGATTTCCCAACGATTGAATCCTTATACGGGTGAAATTGAATCGCATTTTGAAGTGGAGGGTGTTCCGGTGGATGTATTGACATTTGCAGGTCAATTTGCTGACGAGGTCTATGTGCGCGTTCAATCGGCATTATTAAATTCAGGCCAATTGCGATTTTATCTTGATTATCCGTTTCCGAGTCAAGAATTTTTGGATGAGGGTATTCGATATCAGTCGGTAGGACATCGCAGCCACTTGCGGCAGCTACGTGCGAACCACTTAGTCGTTCAGCATGGCTTAGACAACTTGAATTATCCCACTCATATTCGCTCAAGCCAAGGTCTACATGCGCAAGAGATTTTTACACATCGCTATGAAATTGTATCAATAGCTAATAATGAAGTCGAAATTCAAGTTGGATTTGGTCAAAATAAGCCAGTTGATTTTAATCGGGCGCGTAGCTTGAATCGTCAAAACTATGTTGAATATTGGAATTCGGGAGGAATGATTGATTTTGGGCTTGTTTCTGATAAACGGGCAAATGAGTTGGAGCGCCGAATGATTTTGTCGATGTATTTAACTAAGCTTCAATCCACGGGTTCAGAACCACCGCAGGAAACGGGTTTAACCTACAATTCCTGGTATGGTCGGCCCCATTTGGAGATGACTTGGTGGCATGTAATGCATTTTGGTTATTGGAGTAAACCCGAATTGTTGGCTAAAACTTTACCATGGTATATCAGGAATTTTCAACAAGCAAAGGCCTTGGCTCGCCGACAAGGCTTTTCAGGCGTTCGTTGGCAGAAAATGACTGATCCAGATGGGGGAGAATCTCCATCGTCTGTGGGTTCATTTTTATTGTGGCAGCAGCCTCATATTATTGATATGTTGGATTTATTGGCTCAAAAAAAGCCAATAAGCTTTAGAAAGAAATATTTTCAGCTCGTGAATGAAACGGCAAAAGGTATGTTCAGTCTGTTGGTTTGGAATAAGGAAAAACAGGAGTATCAGTTGGGCCCCGGAATTATCCCCGCTCAGGAATCCTTGCCCTACTCGACTACATACAATGCACCTTTGGAGTTGAGTTCTTGGTATCAAGGACTACAAAAAGCGCAGACATGGCGAATTCGATTAGGGCTTAAGCCGGATGCCCATTGGTCATATGCTTTGCAACATTTTTCTTCGCTTCCAGTACATGACGGTATATATCAAGCATCTGCGGGAATTGGTGATGGATTTCAGAACCCTAAATTTGTGTCGGATCATCCTGCCGTTTTAGGTGCTATGGGAATGTATGCACCCTTGCCTCGCACTGACACATCAATGATGCGTCAAACCCTTCAGAAAGTGCTTCAAACTTGGAATTGGTCAAGTACATGGGGCTGGGATTATCCCTTCATGGCCATGACTGCGGTCCGTTTAAAGGATTCGGAATTAGCCATTCATTTATTACTCGCTCCTCAGACGAAGAATAGTTATTTGCTAAACGGTCATAATTACCAAGATAAACGACTACGATTGTATTTGCCAGGAAATGGTGGACTCTTGACGACTTTAGCTTGGATGGCAAAGGGGCAAATGGGTGATAATCAATATGTTGGATTTCCTGCCCAATGGCCTGTCAAGATTGAAGGATTTGATTAATTTTGGACATTTTTTAGTTTTAATTGAACATTATTTCTTATTTTGCCGTTAACTAACATTTATCTACATGAAAAAGAATTTAACGGGTGCCATTGTAGGAGGCATGATTCTATTTGTTTGGCAGGCAATGTCGCACATGGCATTTAATTTACATGAGCCCAATCAAAAATATTCAACAGGTCAAGATTCTGTTTTAGCGGCGATTAAAACGCATATCAAGGAGCCAGGTGGGTATATTTTACCTCGCATGCAAGATGAATTATCCATGGATCAGATGGAATCATTTACGAAATCGATTCAAGGCAAACCCTGGGCAATGGTACGTTATTATGATGCCTATGAGGTGGATATGAATTCCAATATGCTTCGTGGTTTGGTTGTGAATATTTTGTTGGCCTTTTTGTTGATTTGGATTATCAATCGTCTAAAGGTGCCAAGCAAACAAACGATATTTAGTTTAAGTATTGTGGTTGGATTTATTGCATTCAGCAATATTTCTTACACAGAGCATATTTGGTATCCTGTTTTTGATTTGCGCGCGCAATTAATTGATGCTTTTGTGGGCTGGGGGCTTACTGGATTATGGCTCGGTTATTGGATGACCAAAAGAAGTTAATTGAAGTTGCGTTTTTTTTTGTTTCAATTGACCGTTAGATAGTTTATTAGGTTAGTTTCTTTTAAAAATATTTACCATGTATTAATTATCGTATTTTTGAAAAAAATCTCTTCAAATCGATCGATGAAAGAATATAGTTCCTCCATATTTTACATACTACTTTGCCTTTTTTCTCTTTCATCTTGCATTATTACTGATAATTATACAGCAAATAAAATAGCTAAGTTTCCTTCAAAATTAAGTGGCGAAAACTATGTAGCCTACATTGACAGTAATAATATTGCTAATGTCAAATTAGGATATGTTAAACCCGTGCTCTCAATTTACGACAAAGAAAAAATCAAATCATTAAAGTCTTTAGGTTTATACCGGCTGCATTTGGTCAATGCGGTGTACCAAAAAGAAAAGTTGGATTCGATTCAGATTCGAATTAATCAATTAGCTCATATTCCTTTCAAATACATTTCTATGAATGATGTAAGTAGGAGGATGTCAGGTATTGGACCTATCGTTTATACCAAAGGATCATTTGAGGAAAATATGCGAGACTCAGTGAATCGAATGATGAGTCATTTAGATCAATTAATTAAAATAAACTATAGTCGAAATTCATATTTTTTGTATAAATACATTCAACGTCGGAATAAGATTTTTGAATCACGTGATAAAGATATTGTAGAAGGTAAAATTTTTTTTCATACGGATCCAAGTTTGCGTTTTCGTGTAAATATTAATCCTATTGAATTTTCTGGAGGAAATAAAGCATTCGGGTTAGGTGCTTCAATTGAACCTAGTTATAAATGGACAAACAATTCTTCCTTTGGTCTGAAGATGTCCTATGCCAAATTTTTACATGAATCGAATGACTATTCATTTTTTGATCAGCGGAATTCATCCGTCATTTTAACCTATAATTTTACACCTTATCGAAATGCTGAATTATTTGATGGTTCGTCAAATTACTTTAGTATTGGTGCGGGACTGATGCATACAAAAATAACAGGAGTTGATGATTGGTTTTATTTTTCGAATATGAATGTCAGTTCAAATACTATCGAGGATAAACTTTATCAAAATATTTTACCTGTTTTAATGCTTCGAAATGGGATTCAATCCCGTTATTTTAGATTCGGTGCAGAATTTAATCTCATTCCATCCGTTGAATTGTTTGCCAAAAATCAGCAAACCATTTCGTTTGATAATATGTATTTTGCTATTAGCTATGGTCTAGTAATTGGTTCTCGAAAGTGGAAATAATCCTTATAACATAAAAAAGCCCCTGACATTGGGGCTTTTTTTATTCGTGGAATCGGAGGGATTCGAACCCTCGTCCAAACCTAGAAACCTGAAGCTTTCTACACGTTTAGATTTGATCAATTTTCGATGCCCAACAGGTTCAGATCAGACCTTATTGAACACTTATTCGCTGGATACTAGTGAGCGCTTAGCGAAATCGCATTCACCGACTCTGCATGGTCGACGCTCCAGATTCCCTAGCGGCAGAGTTTGGCCGGGGTGGAACGATGGCAATTGGTTAGTCTATCAGACTAAGCAGCCATGGCATACGAAGTATTGCCAGCTATAATTCGAAGGTTTTTTTAACAGGAAATGCCTCCAACTCCCGACGTGCTTACAACCGATCTACTTAAGCTGTCAAAACCGGTCGATCCCATTGAGTTGCAAAGATACAAATTAAATCAAGGGCAATGCAGTTGTCGACTTAATTTCATCCATAACGAATAAACTACTGATGTGTGCTACAGATGGCAAGACTGCTAATTTTTCCTGGTAAAAGCGGTTATAGCTTTCCACATCGGCACTCAGCACATTTAAATAGTAATCAAAGTTTCCAGATACTAAATGGCACGAAATTACCTCGGGAAAGGCCTTGATGGCTGTTTCAAATTCGCTGAAGTTTTGTCTCGTTTGTTTCTCTAAGGTTACTTGGCAATGAACCAATAGTCCCAAATTGAGCTTTTTACGATTTAGTAGCGCCACATATCCCTTGATGTATCCATCTGCTTCTAATCGTTTCACACGATCGTGCGTGGGGCTCAAGGAAAGGTTGACTTGTTCTGCGATTTCTTTCAGTGTTTTTTGGCTGTTTTCTTGAATAATTTTCAATATTCTTATATCCAAAGCATCCAAATTGAGTTTTGTTGCCATAAAGTTTTCGGTTTATCAGTAATTAATTGCTTGGAATTCGTATTTGTTTTGGTAAATATAAATTTATGCAGAAAAAGTTTCTTATTTATGTGTTAATGTCCAAAATATTTATGGCGAGGTGTATATTTGCATCGTATTATACTTCATCAAAGTAACGGCCAGCGGATTTTTCGTTGGCCGTTCTTTTTAAAATCCAACCACTTATGAAAATCGCCGTTCCAAAAGAAATTAAAAATCAAGAGTTCCGGGTAGGTTTAACGCCTGCAGGTGCTCAAAGTTTAGTTAATGCCGGACATTCGGTCTATGTGGAATCTACTGCTGGACTTGGATCTGGTTTCTCGGATGAAGCCTATGCGCAAGTCGGCGCCACAATTTTACCTTCAGCCGCAGCTATTTATGAAATGGGGGATATGATTGTTAAGGTAAAAGAACCGCTAGCTGTTGAATATCCCTTAATCAAAGCGGGCCAAATTCTATTTACTTATTTCCATTTTGCTGCTTCTCGGGAACTCACAGAAGCCATGATTAAAACGAAGGCAATCTGTATTGCTTACGAGACCGTTGAATTAGCTGATCGAAGTTTGCCTTTATTGACGCCTATGTCGGAAGTCGCTGGTCGCATGGCCATCCAAGTGGGGGCTTACTTTTTAGGTAAACCTCAGGGTGGCAAAGGTAAAATGCTAGGCGGCGTTCCGGGAGTGAAGCCTGCGAATGTCCTCATCTTAGGTGGTGGTGTCGTAGGAACGCAAGCAGCCAAAATGGCTGCGGGTTTAGGAGCTCATGTGACCATTATGGACACCAACTTAACAAGATTACGTTATTTGAATGATGTCATGCCTGCCAATGTCGCGACCCATTATTCCACGGAATTAGCTATTCAAGAACATTTACCGCAGGTTGACTTAGTTATTGGTGCTGTTTTATTACATGGGGCCAAAGCGCCGCATTTAATTAAGCGCAAAGATTTAGCTAAGATGCAGCCGGGAACTGTTTTGGTTGATGTGGCTGTGGATCAAGGTGGATGTATCGAAACATGCCAACCTACCACGCACGAAAATCCCGTTTACATCGTTGACGGAATCCAACATTACTGCGTGGCAAATATGCCAGGGGCTGTTCCTCAAACATCAACGCAAGCACTTACACAGGCTACTTTGCCCTATGCTTTGTTACTCGCAAATCATGGCTGGGAGAATGCATGTAAATCAAACGAAGCATTAAATAAAGGTCTGACAATCATTGAAGGGAAACTCGTGGATAATGGCCTAGCCGCGCTGTTTAATTTATAAAAAAACGCTCGTGAAAATTGACCAAAAATAATTCATGTGTCGCTCGGGTGATGGCGGTATAAAGCCAACGAATGTATTCTGCATCAACTTGGTCTTCTTTCAAATAACCTTGATCAACAAAAACGGCTTTCCATTGGCCGCCCTGTGATTTATGGGTGGTCAATGCATAGGCAAATTTGACTTGCAATGCATTCAAAAAGGGATCCTTACGTATCGCCTCTAATCGTTCTTTTTTCTTGGTGATATGCGCGTAATCCTCGCAAACGGAATCATACAACTTCTTATTGGCCTCCTTTCCTAAAGCCGATTCTGCCGAGTGTAAGGTGTCCAAAAGGATTTTGGCTTCAATTTCGGGATGTTCCTCATAATCACATAAGCGAAGAATGACGTTCATGAATCGTAATCCATGCATTTCTTCCTCTTTTTTAATCTTCATCACTTCCACGAAATCACCATTCGCTAAAAATCCAGCGGGCGAATCTTCGTCCAACCAATGGTAATTGTTTCGTACAATCATTAAGAGATCCCCAGAGGATATTTCATCCTCTTGGTACAAGATGGTCCGACGAACAAACTCGTTGAACTGTACAGCACTTTTATTTGAGCGTGTAAGTATAATGGTATCCTCCTTTCCAAATTTCCGATACGCATAGTGCATGCCATCTTCCAACTTTTCGCCAGTCATGCGGAAGAAATCTTTGAAAGATGCCGTATTAAACTGAATGGAAGTGGTATTGTGGGCCAACAAACCCCTCAGATTTGTTGCGTTGTATAATATCCCTGAATGAATATCTTGACGCATGACATCAATCAATTCGTGTTCCAAGACGTCCATGTGGAATTCGCTGGATACATAATCTTTTGACAGGGCAGGAGATAGGCTTTTTCCTACGGGAGGTAATTGGGCCGTATCACCCACAAATATTAACTTATTTCCAGTATGCCCATTTTCTGGATTCGTAAAAACGTATTCGATTAAATCCGTTAATAAACTATTTTGGCCAAAATCGGATTCATCGGTTATCATAGATGCCTCATCGACAATGAATACGGTATTCGTGGCATAATTATTCATCCGTTGAAATACCAAAGCGCCGGAACTTGGGCTACTAACTTGTCGGTAGATCTTCTTATGTATCGTAGAAGCCTTCTTTTTCGAGTAATTCGCCATGACCTTCGCCGCCCGACCGGTGGGAGCTAGCAATTGCGTCTTATACGAAAATGAACCTAGAATCTTGATGAGCGTCGAAATTACCGTGGTTTTACCCGTTCCGGCATAGCCTCGAATGATGAAGGTCAAGGGCGCCCATTCGTCCTCATTCAAAATGAATGTGCTTAATTTATTGAATAATTCCGCCTGCGAAGGTGTCGGTTCAAAGGGGAATTTTTGGTGCAATAAAAAAGCGGGACTCTTGGTGCTACTCATAACGTGAAATTACACAATTGCATCGGTGATGGCAATCGAGTTCTCCATGGATAAAGGGCGAAAGACGTTAATCAAGCAAATACGTTCGTATTGGTCTAATTCAGCTACTAAAATATCAGTTTCTTCTACTTGATCTTCGACTAATAATCGTGCTCGGGTCGTTCCCCAATGCATGGGTGCCTCCGGTGTATACCAAACTCCATCCTTTAGAAAGGCTAAATTGGCAAAGGTGCAATCCTGGATTATGCCATCTTTATGGAAAATAACCTCATCAGCCTCCGGGTGGCTATCTAATATTTGTTGGAAAAATCCGCGCTCCGCCCATTTGAATCCATAATCAATCTCCCCGCTATCCACCAAAGCAAAGGTTTTGACGGTTTTGGGTTCATAAGGTAATACTTCAATTTTTTGTGGATCCTCTGTGTACGTAATTCGGAAACGATGTGTCCCTTCTTGAGGCAATTCAATTTTCTCAATTTCCTCCCATACATCGAACGGTTCCCATTCCGGGAAAAAGGTATCAAATGTTTCATTGACACGCATTTGATGGTAGTCGACATGCTGAGCTTGTCCGTTGGAAATGCAAATAGATTCTAAAAATGAGAACATAGCTAAAAGGGGAGATAGACTTTTTGAATTAATTCCGCGTATTCTGTTTGGGCTTTGGCATTGACGGTAATACCACCACCACTTTTAAATATTTTATGATTGCCGCGTTGCTCGATAAAACGAATCATCACGGCTGAATCTAAATTTTTGCCGTCAAATTCTCCCATAATTCCCGTATAAAATCCACGGTCATAGGCTTCGGCTGTTTGTATCATGCGCATGGTGGAAGCTTTTGGTGCTCCTGTAATAGATCCCGCAGGCAATAGGGTTTTCAATATTTGGCCTATTTTACCCTGATATTCAGGCATTAGATCCCCTGAGATAACCGATGACATTTGCCAAAGATTTCCTTCATGGGTCTTGATTTCTTCCATGTACTTGTAACGATCTACGCGAATCGGAAAGGCAACTTGACTGAGGTCATTACGAATTAAATCCACTATTGTTGCATGTTCTGCCTGTTCTTTGGGATCATTTTGCAATTGCTCGGGACCTTGTTCTGTCGCTGATGATGTACCTTTCATCGGATACGAATAGATTCGCTCATCTCGAATCTGAATGAAACACTCCGGCGAAAAAACAACAAATTGATCTTGCACGGATAGTTTATAAAGTGCTTGGGCATGTTGGTAAATATCCATCAGCGTTGCATCCGTATCGATGGGTGTTTCTGCCGTTAGATTGACTAAAAAGCTGTCTCCGCGAAGTAATCCCGCTTGAACATGCTTGAATTTTGCTTCGTAATCCTCAAAGGAAATTGGATTTTTAGCAAAGCTAAATGTCTTAGTAGCCAAAGGACTATCTTGTCTAAAGGCAAATTGAATACCTAAGGTGCTTGCTTCTTCTCTTGAACCGGCCCACGCCTGCGTTCCATCATAATTGATGTAAAAAACGAAGGGTATGCCTAAGCTTCCCCATGTATCCATTTGTTCAGATACTTCTGTTAAGGATACATAGGGAATGGATGGAAACATCCTATAAATAGTTTTGTGCTAATTCAAGTACTTTGCCTAATCCTGCAGGGTTTTGGCCACCTGCTGTTGCCAAAAATGCCTGGCCACCGCCACCGCCTTCTACTTCTTTCGCTAATTCACGAACGATTGTACCCGCGTTTAAGGATTTGGCATCCACTAAATCTTTCGATATCGCTAATGCTAAACTCGCTTTGCCTTCTATCTCAGCGACTAATAAACAGAATAAAGATCCTGCCTCTGTTTGCAAATCAAATGCTAAATTCTTCAAGGCATCTGCCGTAGGGACAGCTACTTGTTGGATAAGGGCTGGTGTACCCGATTTTGTTTCTATTTGATTAGTTAAGGCTGCTTTAAGCCCACCAATTTCTTTCGCTTGATATTGTGCGACCGTTTTTTGTAAACTATTCGCTTGTTCAATTAAGCTCGTTACTGCTTTTACAAGGTCTTTCGGTGCTTTTAGTAAAGCATTCAATTCCGCAATAACTGCCTCTTGCTCACTTAATAGGGCATAGGCTTGTTGGGACGTAATCGCCTCAATCCGACGAACTCCAGTCGCCACCGACGTTTCTGTAATGATTTTACATAAGCCAATTTCACCCGTTGCTGGAACGTGTGTTCCTCCACAAAGTTCGACTGAATAATTCTTATCAAAGGTAATTACACGAACAAAATCACCGTATTTTTCACCGAATAAGGCCATCGCACCTTTTTCTTTCGCTTGCGCGATAGGGACATTGCGTTCTTCCAACAAGGGAATGTTCTCCGCAATTTTCGCATTAACAATTTGTTCAATTTTAAGGATTTCTTCGTCGGTCACTTTTTGGAAGTGCGAGAAGTCGAAACGCAATAAGGCTTCGTTAACCAGGGAGCCTTTTTGTGCTACGTGGTTGCCCAATACCTCCTGCAAAGCTGCTTGTAGTAAGTGGGTTGCTGTATGATTTTGAGTAATGGTACGACGGCGATTCACGTCGATTTGAGCAATCACTTCAGCATCAGCAGCTACCTGTTCGATGCGTGCATCGCTGACGAAATGAACAATCAGGTCGTTTTCTTTCTTCGTATCCAATACCTGAAGCGTTATGCCTGATGGTTTGAAGGTTAAGCTACCTGTGTCACCAATTTGTCCACCGGATTCTGCGTAAAAAGGTGTTGTTTCCAAAACCACTTTGTATTGAATGCCTCCTTTATTTTGAACTTTTTGGTATTTTAAAACCTGTGTAGTTGTTTGGGTTTCATCATAGCCAACGAAAGAAACTTCTTCCCCTTCACGAACAATCATCCAATCTTCAGCACTCGCACCCGCATCTTTGCGTGAACGATCTTTTTGCGCTTGCAAGGCTTTATTGAAACCAGCCTCATCAATATCCAATCCTTTTTCGCGGGCAATCAAAGCCGTTAAATCGATTGGGAATCCGTAGGTGTCGTTTAATTCAAATACATCGTCTCCTGAAAGTACTTTGCCTTGGCAATCTTCCATCAACTTATCTAAACGAATTAATCCTGTCGACAAGGTGCGAAGGAATGAAACTTCTTCCTCATAAATTACTTTAGCGACAAATGCTTCTTGAGCAATTAATTCATCGAAAACGCCAGCGAATTGTTTGGCCAACAAAGGCACTAATTCATGCATAAATGGCTCTTTGAAGCCTAAATAGGTATAACCGTAACGAACGGCCCGACGTAAAATACGACGAATGACATAACCCGCTTTTGCATTCGATGGCAATTGGCCATCTGCAATACAGAACGCAATAGCACGAATGTGGTCGGCAATGACACGCATGGCGATGTCCGCCCATTTTTCATCCCCATATTGTTTACCTGCTTTTTGTGCTAGGTATTGAATCGTTCCTTGGAAGACGTCCGTATCGTAGTTGGACTGCTTTCCTTGAATCGCCATGCAAAGACGCTCAAAGCCCATGCCGGTATCCACGTGTTTGTTTGGCAAAGGAACCAATGATCCATCTGCCATACGCTCAAATTGCATAAACACGTTGTTCCATATCTCTACAACTTGAGGATGGTCCGCATTAACCAATGATTTTCCAGAAACCTTAGCAACTTCATCTGCATCACGTAAGTCAATGTGAATCTCTGAACAAGGTCCACATGGGCCAGTTTCACCCATTTCCCAGAAATTATCTTTCTTATTTCCGTAAATGATGCGGTCTTCCCCTACAATCGCTTTCCAAATATCAAATGCCTCTTGATCAAATGGGACACCGTCTTTCTTGTCACCTTCAAATACCGACACATAAATGCGGTCTTTGGGTAATTTAAATACCTCTGTTAATAACTCCCATGACCAGGTTAATGCCTCTTGTTTGAAGTAATCGCCAAATGACCAGTTGCCCAACATCTCAAACATAGTGTGGTGATAGGTATCAAATCCTACATCTTCTAGGTCATTGTGCTTACCGGAAACACGTAGACATTTTTGAGTATCTGCAATTCGCTTCGATGGGGGAGTTCCGTTGCCTAAGAAAAAGTCCTTGAATTGAGCCATCCCTGAGTTATTAAACAAAAGAGTTGGGTCATTTTTTGCCACCAATGGGGCAGAAGGGACAATTAGGTGTCCTTTGGATTTAAAGAAATCTAAAAACTGCTGGCGGATCTCCGGTGAAGTCATGCGCTTATTTTGGTAATGGGTTGGTTTAATTGGCTCGCTTGTTTATTTTTGTTTAAACAAGAATCACAAAATTAGTTTTTTTTGCTGAATTTTTGAACCAAATAGGGGCTTTTATGAATTTAGACAAGCAATATTATTCCATTTCCGAAGTTGCTAGCCTTTTCAAGGTGAATACGTCTAAATTACGCTATTGGGAAACTCAATTCCCCCATTTGCTACCCAAAAGAACTGGGAAAGGTATTCGGAAATATACACCAGTCGACATCGAAAAAATCGCAATTTTAGTGGACCTAATCGATAATCAAGGTTTGACCATCGAAGGTGCCAAATTAGCCATTAAGAAGAACGGTAGCCCTAAGAACCCCAATCAGGTGGTGATTGACCAACTACTTGATATTCGTCAATTTTTACAAGTTATTTCCGAGGGTTTGAATTAAATCATCTGTTACTTGGCTCGAAATACTAATCGATGCCTACAGAATTGTTTTACCAAATTGCCTTGTCGCGAATTCCACAAATCGGTGTGGTGAATGCGCGTCGTTTGATGTCCTATTTCGAAACGGCATCGTCCATATTTTCAGCGAATCGCTCTGATTTACAAAAGATACCGCACATCGGTCCTGTACTTGCGGAATCGGTTTTTCAAAAGCAAATACTTCAAGAAGCTGAGCAGATTCTACAGGCATGTGATTCCTCGAATGTCCGTGTCTTGTTTTATTTAGATCCAGATTATCCGGATCGATTGAAACAAATTTATGATGCTCCCATCATTTTGTATCAACAAGGGAATGTGAACTTAAACAGTGAATGCATGCTGGCGGTTGTAGGAACTCGAAAAGCGACGGATTATGGAAAGCGCGTCACTGCCCGACTTGTAGAAGACTCGCTTGGTGTTCCTTTGACTTTTGTTAGCGGATTAGCGTATGGAATTGATGTAGAGGTTCACAAATCCTGCATTGAACTTCAGGTGCCCAATATAGCTGTGTTAGCCGGTGGTTTTAATCACATCTATCCATCCAAACATAAAAAATACCTTGATCGAATAATGTTGAATGGCGGCATTTTGTCTGAATATCCTTTGCATGAAAAACCCGATCCACGCTTTTTTCCATTACGCAATCGGATCATTGCGGGCATGACGGATGCCACATTGGTCGTAGAAGCAGCAGAAAAGGGTGGGGCCCTCATTACGGCGGATTACGCGAACAATTACCATCGAGAGGTATATGCGGTACCCGGAAATCTAGACAAACTTTTTTCTGAAGGCTGCAATCGGCTTATTCAGAAAAATAAGGCGATTATTTATACGGATTTTACGCAATTGTGTGAGCAATTGAATTGGGGAAATACGCCGAATAAAATTAAGCCGAGCAAACAATTGGGATGGTCTCGTTTGACAGAACCTGAAACGGAATTGATGGCATTGCTCGCAAAAAATGGGGAAATGCCTTTGGATGAGTTGGCTTGGAAACTACAAAAAAAGGTGACCGAAATAGCGATCACCTTGATTAATTTGGAATTCCAAGGCATGGTCAAAGCCTTGCCTGGCTATTTTTATCGAATAAAAGATTAAACGCCCCAAGTGCTCGGGTTCACGCGCCAATCTTGTAAAGTCATTAATTGGTTGTCAGAAATGTAGTCCAACTTGATTGCTTCTTCCACTAACACATCGTAATTCGAAAGTGTTACCAATGGGATACCTGCATTTTGGAAATTCTCGTCAGCTACACCAAAACCATAGGTAAAAATAGCTGCCATGCCCAATACTTCTACGCCGGCTTGTTGGAGTGCTTCCGCAGCCTTTAAGGAACTGCCACCTGTGGAAATTAAGTCTTCGATCAAGACAGCTTTTTGGCCTGCTTTCACAAAACCTTCAATTTGATTTCCCATGCCATGTTTCTTTGGCTCTGGACGCACGTAGCAGAAGGGTAAATCTAGGAAGTCAGCAACGAGGGCTCCCTGAGCAATACCTGCTGTGGCTACCCCTGCTATGACATCAACATCCTTAAAATAGCCTTTAATAACAGCTGAAAGGCTGTTTTTGATATATGTTCTTGCCTCTGGATCTGATAGAGAAATTCGATTATCGCAATAAATCGGTGATTTCCAGCCGGATGCCCAAGTAAACGGTTGGTCCGGACGTAACTGAATAGCTTTAATGCGTAATAAATGCTGGGCAACTTCTTGTGAAATGGTCAAATTGGACATGCGATATCGTTTCTGTTTAATAAATACAAAAATAGGTTTTTCGACTTATCTTATCGTTATTTAATTCTATTTTTGCCAAAATTAAATTTCCCTAATGGTCATTTTTATCGACGATCGTCCGATCAAATTAATTAATCGAAAGAAAAAGCATAGTTATCCTCCTATGGAGGATTTTGATGTAATCATCGATGCACGATTAAAGCCCGTTAAAATTGCGGATTTCAAAGGGCATACCTGCCTGCTGAATGTGAGTGTAGATGAAATGGGGAAAATTATCGAGGACCTACACGGGAAAAAGCCATTCGACTTTCATTCCTTATACATTTTGACGGGCATCAAAAAAGCCTTAAAAGAGAAGATTTGTTCCTTGTACACGGTTATAGAAGCGGCTGGAGGAGTAGTTCAAAATGATGCTGATGAGGTTCTTTGGATTTACCGATTAGGTAAATGGGATTTACCTAAAGGCAAATTAGAGAAAAACGAAAAGTTTAAAAAGGCAGCTGTCCGGGAAGTGGAGGAGGAGTGTAATGTGAAAGCAACACTTGTAGACAAAGTATGTACCACTTTTCATACTTACTCACATAAAAATCAACGCATCCTTAAGAAAACCAAATGGTATTCTATGCGGAGTAAGCATACAGGAAAACTCATTCCACAGATAGAAGAGAATATTGAAAAAGTAGAATGGTTAGGCCCAATTGCGATGAATAAGGCTATTTCAGACACTTACTCATCTATCCGATTCGTCATGATTAAGTTTCAAGAAACTCAAATTCCGTCTAAGGTATAGGGTAAATATTGATCGATTTTACTTCCATAACGATGCAAATCTCGGATAATCGTCGAGCTAATCGGCGCTAAATGTGGGGAGGTAATTAAGAATACCGTTTCCAATTCTTCATTAATGTGCCGATTTACTTGTGAGATTGAATTCTCATATTCAAAATCGGTCGTATTGCGTAATCCACGAATGATGAATTTAGCTCCCACTTCCTTAGCTACAGTAGCCGTTAAATTCTGATACGTAACGACACGTACCGGTTTTCCTTGAAAGGTTTGTTCAATGTAGCCTTTCATTTTTTCCAAATTGAAATACCGATTCTTGTTCGAGTTTTGACCGATACCAATGACGATTTCGTCAAATAAAGTCAATGCACGCAAGACAATATCTTCATGCCCTTTGGTAAAAGGGTCAAAGGAACCTGGGAAAAATGCCGTTCTTTTCATGGGAGAGGGATATTCAATCGGATTAAATCAGCTATTAGTTGGCTGTCAGCTGCGCCTGGACCTTGTAGTTGTATCGTTTCTTGGTTCCACTGGATATCAAACGTGTCTCGAATGGAATGCAAGTAATAGGCTAAAGCTAATTCGTGTTCGTAAGGGAAGACATTGATTAATTGAAGTCTCCCATGTTGATAATAGCTTATGTAGGCATGATTCTCTTGTAAATACACCTGAATTCGGGGATGTATATAGAGTTTCGTTCGATTAAGTTCAATACCTAAAAGGTGTTTGTATTGGATGTTGGCTAAGGGGAATAACATGGCCAATTGATCTTTCCAAACACTGGGAACTAAATATAAAAGAATGGAATCCACTGAGTCACATACTTGTTCATGTAATTCATTTCCATCCATGCAATGCTCGCCTAATGCTTTTTCAAGAAAAGCAATCCGATAGAGTGGATTGTGGTAGTCTTTGGGGAGTAATAAGAAAGCGGGATGTATACTAGTGACTTCGATTGCCTGTACCTGAGCAGCATCAAGTCCAAAGCTTTTTAGACTTTTTGTTAGGCCTGCTTTGGCTTGTTTCCAGGAAATCGGGTCTGCACCTTGCAATCGAATACCTTGCTCACTCACCTGCAATTGCAAGCTCGCGCTAGTTCGTATCGGATTCGTATGTAAATCAGTTTGCAAGGTCATTTTCTTTCAAAGTGCTCGAAATTGCAAAAAAAATAGGACAATAGATAAGAAATAGAATTTTTTTCTAGCCTCAAAATGCGTAATTTTGCGCCCTATTTAATCCAATTCGTATGTTATCAGTATCGAACGTTTCCCTTCGCTTCGGGAAAAGAGTATTATTTGAAGAAGTAAATATCAAGTTTACCGAGGGTAACTGTTATGGTCTAATTGGGGCTAACGGAGCAGGTAAATCAACTTTTTTAAAGATTTTGTCGGGTGAGATTGAATCTCAAACCGGAAATGTCTCGATGAATCCAGGTGAGCGTATGTCTATTTTGAAGCAGAATCACTTCGAGTTCGAAGAGTTTCCTGTGCTTCAAACGGTCATTATGGGAAATAAGCGTTTGTATGACATCATGCTAGAAAAAGATGCTATCTACCTAAAAGAAGATTTTACGGAAGCGGATGGTAACAAAGCGGCGGATTTAGAAGCTGAATTTGCCGAATTAAACGGATGGGAAGCTGAGTCAGAAGCTGCCACCTTGTTAAGTGGTCTAGGTATCAAAGAAGATATTCACTATACCTTATTACGTGATTTAAATGGTTCTGAGAAAGTGAAGGTGCTTTTAGCCCAAGCGCTTTTTGGAAATCCTGATATTCTCTTGCTTGATGAGCCTACCAATAACTTGGACATCGATTCGATTCTATGGTTAGAAGGTTTCTTGCAAAACTTTAAAAATACAGTGATTGTTGTTTCCCACGATCGTCACTTCTTGGATAATGTGTGTACGCACATCGCCGATTTAGATTTCGGGAAAATTCAATTGTATGGTGGAACGTATACATTCTGGTATGAGTCATCTCAATTAGCTGCCCGTCAGCGCCAAGATCAGAATAAGAAAACCGATGAAAAACGGAAAGAATTAGAAGAATTCATTCGTCGTTTCTCTGCCAACGTGGCGAAGTCAAAACAAGCGACTTCTCGTCAAAAGATGTTGGATAAATTGCAAGTCGATGACATCAAGCCATCTTCACGTAAATATCCATTCATCAACTTTAAGCCTGAGCGTGAAGCAGGAGATCAATTGTTAAGTGTTGAGAACCTTTCTGCCACGACAGAAGAAGGTGTTCCTTTGTTTACGAATGTTTCTTTTACAATCAATAAAGGGGATAAAGTAGCTTTCCTTGCCAAAGATTCCTTAGCCATCACCGCTTTGTTTGACATCTTGATGGGTGAAGCAAAAGCAACTTCAGGTGAATTTAAATGGGGCGTTACGACGACTCAAACGTACTTACCCAATGACAATGCTGCTTATTTCAAGGATGATGCAATGAATTTGGTGGACTGGTTACGTCAATATTCTGTGGAAAAAGATGAAAGTTTTATTCGTGGTTTCTTAGGTCGTATGCTATTTTCAGGCGAAGAGGCTTTGAAGAAATGTACTGTAATATCAGGGGGTGAAAAACAACGTTGCATGTTCTCGCGCATGATGTTGTCAGGTGCAAACGTATGTCTTTTCGATGAGCCTACCAATCACTTGGATTTGGAGTCGATTACCGCACTGAATAACGGGATGGTTGAATTTACGGGTACGGTATTATTTACTTGCCATGATCATCAATTGACTGATACGGTTGCTAATCGCGTGATTGAATTAGGTGCTAACGGATATTTAGACAAGTTGATGACGTATGATGAATTTATCACAGATTCTGCAGTAAAAGCCCAACGAGCTAAATTGTAGTACTTAATCTTTAGATATAAAAATAGCCTCAGATTTCTCTGAGGCTATTTTTGATTAAAGCTTAGGAATTTTTCCTCCAAGGAGCGTTAAGGCGTCTAAAAATCAATTTCTTACCTCTTACCTCTTCACTCTAAAGGATAAACCTTGTCGAAAGGAAGTTAGATTGTTGATTCTCTACAATCTGATTAACAATATCCTTATTCAATTGATTTGCTTTCGTTGCAACCACCGTACGGATGGAGAATGAGCGCAATGCAGCTGTTACCGATAATGTTCCTTCCGCAGAGTCCTTACGACCTGTGAATGGGAATGAATCCGGTCCACGTTGGCATTGAGCATTAATATTCACACGTGAAACTTGGTTTACGGTTGCGTCAATTAACTCGGAGATTTGATTAACATCTGTTCCGAAAATGGCAACTTGTTGGCCATGTGATGACTCATGAATGTAATCAATCGGTGTCGCGATATCATCAAATGGTACCACGGGTACTACAGGTCCGAATTGTTCTTCATGCCAAACCTTCATTTTACTGCTAACTGGGTATAATAAGGCTGGGAAGAATAATGACTTGAAGTTTTCACCACCGTGCTTATTAATCACCTTAGCGCCGTGTAATTTGGCATCTTCGATTAATTCTTTCAGATAAGCTGGTTTGTTGGGTTCTGGAAGGGGAGTGATTTGTACACCTGTTTCCCACATCATGCCAATTTTCAATGCCTCAATCTTTTCAGCTAAACCTTTATTGAAGGCTTCAGCTAAAGATTGATGCACAAAGATGATTTTTACCGCTGTACAACGTTGACCATTGAACGATAAAGATCCCAATAAACATTCGTTAATCGCTACGTCCAATTGTGCACTTTCGGTTACGACCGCGGCATTTTTGGCATCAAGTCCTAAAATAGCACGTAGACGGTTCACTTTGGGGTGCATTTTTTTCAACTTGTCGGCAACTTTCGATGAGCCAATTAACGTCAAAACATCAATTTTACCAGATTCCATCAACTGCGGAATGATTGAATTGCCACGTCCGTACAAGGTATTAATTACACCTGCCGGGAACGAATCTTTGAATGCCTCCAATAATGGATAATGCAATAAAGTACCGTGTTTCGGGGGTTTGAAAAGGACCGTATTACCCATGATTAAGGCTGGGATTAGGGTTGTGAATGTTTCATTCAACGGGTAGTTGAAAGGTCCCATACACAATACAACCCCTAAAGGTGAGCGACGAACCTGACCAATGATACCTTCTTCGATCAAGAAAGTAGAAGAAGTGCGATCGATATCTTTCAAAGCACCAATCGTATCATAGATGTATTGCACCGTACGATCAAATTCTTTTTGAGAATCACCTAAGGATTTACCGATTTCCCACATGAGAAGTTTGACAACTTCATCACGCTTTTGAATCATCTTTTGGGTGAATTTTTCAACACATTCGATGCGTTGACTTACCGACATCGATGGCCATTCGCCACGACCATTGGAATATGCTTTAACACCCGCATATAAAACTTCCATGGCATCGGTCGCATCCGTGATTGGATAAGATCCAATACGCTTTTGCTCGAATCCATTAGCCGTTTGAACATAAATAGGGGACCAAACATCTTGTGTCTTTCCAGCCCATTTACGCATTTCACCATTGACTAGGTATTCCCGTTGTTCAATGGGTTGTGTTAAATCAAATTCTTTGGGGATATCTGCCGCCTTGGGAAACAGATTTTCTAAATCACTCGCTTGCATATCTGTTGTTAATTAATTTCTGAATGCAAATTTCTACGATTTGCATCTTTCAAATAAACTTATGTACTTATTATTTGAATATTACAGTGATAAATTAGAAAAGTATAATATTTAAACGCTTAAAATTCTGTTTTTAAGGGGTATTTGCGGCGGATTTTATTCAGTTGGAACTTATATTGCTCGGTAAAACTATTGGGATGCATCTGTGAAAATGCCGTTTCCCATGTTAAAAACAAGCGACTTTCTTGCTCCTTAAAGTCAGCAGGAACAATGTTTTTACTGATTAAATAGTCATTAAAGTCCATTTTTTTGCCAGTTTTTATGATAGTTCAATAATAGGATAAAAGAAATTAGCGCTAATACGCCCGAAATGGCGAATGGGATAGGTATACGTTCTTGAAGGCCTTTGTAAATCATGCCTGCAAATAATGCACCTAGGCCAATGCCCACTTCCAATGCGATATACATCGTCGCCATCGCACGCCCCATGTGATTTTTATTGGCTAAATCCGTCGTCCATGCGGCCAGGGTAGGGGTGTTGAATCCCCAAGCAAAGCCAAATAAAATGGCAGATAAAATGACGGTATAACTATTGAGCTGGATAAGCATGGCTGCCATAGAGGCCGCTAGGACAGCAGTTGATATTAATAAGACAGGAATTCGTCCATAGCGATCAGACGATTTAGAGAAAAATATTCGAACGACGATGGAGGATATGGTGTAAATCGTGAAATATAGGCCCTTGTTATGCCAACCGATTTGCTTGGAGATGTCGGGCAATAAGGTTACAACGACTCCTGAAGAAAAGGATACCAGCAGCATGATCCAAAAAACCGGAAGAATATTAGGTTCAAATACGTCGGACCACGATATTTTAAACAATTTCCATGAGAATTTGGACTTCATGGCCGGTGCCAGAGTCTCCTTCATGCGCATCAGAATGAGGATGGAAAGCAAAGCGAATAGGGAAGAAATCCAGAACATTTCTTTCAGCCCATAAGTAGCGGCTAAATAACTTCCAATGGCAGGCCCTATGGACATGCCTGTGGCGGTAAAGATTCCCAAGCCCCCTTGGGCTTCTCCACGTCTGTTTTCAGGAATGATGTCGGCGACGTATGCAGCTGTTGCAGTGGGTTTGGTACCCGTAGACATGCCATGCAAGAACCTTAAGAAAAGAAACCCTTGCACCGTATGAATGAGTGGATAAAGTCCACCACAGAAGAAACAAACTATGGATCCGAAGGCCATGACGGGTATCCGACCGACGTGATCTGTAAGTTTTCCAGAAAAGGGTCTACTTAATCCTGCCGTTAACGTGAAGAGTGCAATGGTATAACCGATGTATTCTTTGCCACCCATGCTCGCCAAATAATCCGGCAATTCGGGGATGATCATCGAAAAGCTAGCTGAAAACAAGAAATTACTAAGGCTTAAGAGCCAAAATTGAAGTGTATATATGGTTTTTTGTTCCTCCATTATACTTCTTCGATTAATTCCTCAATGGCTTTTTTATTCATTCCCATTAAAAATGCAGGCAATAAAATCAAATTGCAGATCATCGCCATAAGCAGGGTGATGGATACTAAAACACCCAATGCTTGCGTCCCTTTAAATGTGGATGCTGTGAATATAAAGAACCCAAAAAACAAAATCATCGCTGTGTAAAACATGGATACGCCCGTTTTTTGAATCGTAATTTGTACGGCTAGTTTAACATTTTTGGCATTCTTCAGCCATTCTTCTTTGTAACGTGTGAGGAAATAGATGGTTCCATCGCTCGAAATGCCAAAGGCAATCGAGAAAATTAAAATGGTACTTGGTTTTAATGCAATATGGAAATAGCCCATTAATCCGGCTGTAATCATTAAAGGAATTAAGCTGGGCAGGGTGGAAATGATAATCATTTTCCAACTCCTAAATAAGAATCCCATCAAGACGCAAATAAGAAAAATAGCTGTTAGGGTACTTTCAATGAGGTTCTTCTGAAGGTATTCCGTTTGGAAAGCGTAAATAATAGAATTGCCAGTGACCTTAGCTTCATATGCTCGTTTATCGGAAGCTGGCAAGATTTCTCCTGTTTCCACATCCGTACGAAATATACTGTCAATCTTGGGTTGGATTTCATCAAACAGTTGTTTTGTTCGAACGGTTCCTACATCAGCCATTTGAAAACTGATGCGTGTGAAGCGCTTTTCAGCATCTATAAAGCCATTGAAAAGGTTGTTTTTACCATTTAAACTGCTGTTAAACTCTTTTAGTTTGGCTAATTCATCGATGCCCGGCAAGGTAAAATACTTGGGATCTCCGCCTCGGTACACTTGGTACAAGTATTTGGTTGCCGTAAGCAAAGAAAGCCCTTGAGTAAATTCGGGATATTTTGCCAGGAGCTTTTCGGTGCGCTTCATTTTGGCCAAAATCTCGGGTGTTAAGGCTCTCCCGGGTTCATGCGCATCAATAGACACCTCGAATGGCATAACGCCTTTAAAGTGTTTTTCAATGAACTTTAAATCGGTGTATATGGCATTATCTTGTGGAAGATCGTCAACGATGTAACCTACGGCTTCAATTTTCGATAATCCATATAGTGAAATGGCTAAAATTACCCCAATGATGCTATAGATAAATTTACGATGTCCGAATACCCAAACTTCTATATTAGTTAATAAGCGATTAACCCGTTTCGATTCAAAATGCGCTAAATCCTTTGGTTTAGGTGGATTCAAGTAGCTAAAGAAAATGGGGATGAGTAATAAAGAAAAAAGGAAGGTCAACATGACATTAAGAGCAGCGACGATTCCAAATTCAACCAAAAGAGCAGAACCCGTGAAAGCGAATACACCAAAGCCTATCGATGTGGTTAAATTGGCTAGAAATAATGTGCGTCCCACCGTGCCAGCACTTTCGACCAATGAAGCCTCTTTGTTCTTTGTTATGAGATACGTTTCATGGTATTTGTTTAATAGGAATATGGCATTAGGCACACCAATCACCACAATGAGCGGAGGGATTAAACCCGAAAGCAGGGTGATTTTAAAGCCAAATAGTACGATGGTTGCTAGTGAAGCGACGATGCCAATCAAAATGACGATCAAGGCAAAGAAAACGACTTGAATCGACCGGAAAAAATAGAAAAGTATCAAGGACGTCACCAAAATGGCTAATCCCAAAAATAAGACGAGTTCGTTGGTTACCTGCGCCGTTAATTCGGTTCTGATATAAGGCATTCCTGAAAAATGTATGGGATGCTTGGTTTTCTGCGCATATGCATCACCAATTTTCTTGATGTTTTTAACTAATTGAATTCGGTTCTTGTTGTTAATCGTCTTTTGATCCAACGTGATTAACATCATGTGTACCTTCAGGTCCTCGGTAAATAAGAAATTTCGGTATATCGGTAGATTTGCTAAGTTGGATTTTAAGGAATCCAAATCAATTTGTGTGCTTGTAGAGTCCCCCTCATAGGCTTTCTTCGATTTAAATTGATGTGCCGCACTATCTAAATACAGAATGGGTAGATTCGGTAAGGCTAAAATGGATTTAATACCGGATTGTTTTTTGACATCGCGGTATAATTTATTCCATGCATCAAATTCAGAAGGGGTGAATAATTCAGGATTTTCAAGGCCAATCACCATGATGTTGCCATCCTCCCCATATTTCTTTTTAAACGATTCATATAATTGGAAACGTTCATCTGATTTTGGAAGAATTTTGGCTAATTCATAGCTCAATTGAATTTGACTCGCTTCATAGACCAAGGCAACAGTCAAGGCGCTTAAAGCGATTAAAATTGCAATTTTATAGGCCAAAATTTTATTTGCAATCCAATTCCAAGTCTTATTCATAGGTTTACTTAGGTTGTGCTAAAATCGATTCAGCCAGGAACAAATCTTCGGGCGTCGTTATTTTGATGTTGGTATATTCACCTTCTACCAAGTGTATAATGGACCCATTAGCCTCCATCACACTCGCGTCATCCGTAAATAGCGGCGAATATGGCTGATTAAATGCCTCTTGGAGGGAATTTAATTCAAAAACTTGGGGCGTTTGGATGATTTTAACGTCATCGCGCAGCACGGATTTGAAAGCTTTGGCTGTTGAATCCCACAATCGAATGGAATCCTTGCTTGAGACAGAAACGACACAATTTCCTTTGTCGGCTGCCACGTCATAGGCCTTATTGATTGTGCTAGGTTGAATTAGAGGTCTTACACCATCATGAATTGCCACCAAACAAGGTTGGCTTGAATCAATGGCCGCTAAGCCATTTTTGCTAGAGTGAAATCGTGTTTCTCCTCCAAATACGATTTGATGGGGAGTTTCAAGCATGATTTCGGGGTATTTTTCACAAAGCGACTTCCAATAAGCGACTTGATCCGCAGGCAGTACGACGATGAGCGCTGTGTCTGCATCTGCTGCTTTGAAGGCAAGCAGGGTGTGATATAAAATGGGTTTGTTTTGAAGAAGCAAAAACTGTTTTGCGACGGCGCTGTTCATTCGCTGACCAGTACCTCCCGCTACAATGATTGCTATTTTTCTCAAAACAAACCCTAGTTTATAAATTAGATGATCAACATCACGTCGCCATAACTAAAGAAACGGTATTTCTCTTTGATGGCTTGTTTGTATGCCTCTTGAACCAAATCATATCCACCAAACGCCGAAGCCATCATTAATAAGATTGACTCAGGTAAATGGAAATTCGTTAATAAAGCTGTAGGAATCTTGAACTCGTATGGAGGGAAGATGAATTTATCTGTCCAACTGTTGATAGGTTTTAAATGACCACTCGCTGAAACAGATGATTCTAAAGCCTTCATCACTGTTGTTCCGATGGCTAAAACTTGCTTTTTGTTATCAATGGCAGTATTAACGAAATCACATGTTTGTGGATCGATCATGAAATGCTCTGAATCCGTTTTATGTTTCGTTAAATCCTCTACATCAACTTGGCGGAATGTTCCTAAACCTACGTGAAGTGTAATTGGAGAGAATTGAACGCCATTTAATTCCATGCGCTTCATCACAATTTTTGAAAAGTGAAGTCCGGCTGTTGGTGCTGCTACGGCGCCTACATGCTCCGCATAGATTGTTTGAAAACGCTCACGGTCATCTTCAGTTGCCGCACGTTTTAATCGAATTTCATCGGGTAGGGGAGTTTCACCTAATTCATGGATGGCTTGCATCAAGGCATCATGATCGCCATCATAAAGAAAGCGAATTGTCCGTCCACGAGAGGTGGTATTGTCAATAACCTCTGCTACCAAGTCAGAATCGCCAAAATACAATTTGTTGCCGACACGAATTTTACGTGCTGGATCCACCAAGACATCCCAAAGACGATGCTCACGGTTTAATTCACGAAGCAAGAATACTTCAATTTGAGCGCCCGTTTTTTCTTTATTTCCATAAAGACGTGCTGGGAATACTTTCGTGTTATTGGTAACTAATACGTCACCATCGCCAAAGTAATCGACGATATCAGTAAATTTCTTATGTTCAATCGTTTTTTCTTTACGATTCACAACCATCATACGTGCATCTTCACGGTTTTCGGTTGGATTTAAAGCGATTAAGTTTTGTGGCAAATCGAATCTGAATTCAGATAATTTCATTCGGATGGGTTTATGTTAAATGCTACCAAATGGTTTTTCGCAATTGGCAGAATAATTGGATTTACAAATATACACTTTTCAAGGGGGGCTTGTCAAGACATATTTTTTAAACAATTAACTTTGTGGCTTGTTAGCATTCTAAACAACGAAAAGTGAAGCAAAAAATATCAATATTTTGGTTTAGACGCGATCTGCGAATTGAAGATAACCACGGATTATACGAAGCGCTGAAGGGAGAATTTCCCGTTTTGCCGATTTTCATTTTTGATCCGAACATTCTTTTAAAACTGAATTCAACGCAAGACGCACGTGTCGAATTTATTTTGTCGGCTCTTCACGCTATTCAAAAGAGATTGCTTGAACAAGGTTCTTCTTTGAAGGTAATTCACGCGTCGCCACGGGAAGCCTATGAACAGTTAGCTGGTCAATATGATATTCAAGCCATTTATTGCAACCACGATTACGAAAAATATGCGGGTATTCGTGATGGTTCCATTCAATCATGGGCTAATCAGCGTGGAATAGGATTTTCTACCTACAAGGACCAAGTTATTTTCGAGAAGAATGAAGTATTAAGCGGTCAAAATACACCTTACACGGTTTTTACGCCTTATTCACGCAAGTGGAAGGAGCGGCTGGCCCAACACGCCATTCAAGTATACCCATCTGAAACCCTGCAGAATTATGTAAAATTCACAGAAGAGTTACCTAGTTTGGGAAGTTTAGGTTTTGCAAACACAGGTTTATTATTTCCAGGAAATTCAGTGTCCATGGAAATTATTCAAGGGTACCAAGCAAATCGTGATTTTCCAGCGAAAGGAGCAACTTCTCGTTTGTCGGTCCATTTGCGTTTTGGAACAGTTTCTATTCGTTCGTTGGTTAAACAAGCGATTGGGGTATCGGAAACCTGGTTGAATGAATTGATTTGGCGCGATTTTTATTTTAATATATTGTTTCATTTTCCTCATGTTTCGGATGGCCATGCTTTCCGCAAGGAATATGATCGGATGGAGTGGCGAAATAATGAAGTTGAATTTAAAGCCTGGTGCGAAGGACAAACGGGTTACCCAATCGTAGATGCGGGTATGCGAGAATTAAATTCGACAGGTTTCATGCATAACCGAGTTCGTATGATTGTCGCGAGTTTTCTTGTTAAGCATTTATTAATCGATTGGCGCTGGGGTGAGTCTTACTTTGCTGAAAAATTGCTTGATTTTGATTTAGCAGCTAATAATGGCGGGTGGCAATGGGCGGCAGGATGTGGATGTGATGCAGCTCCCTATTTTCGAGTGTTTAATCCAACATTACAAACCCAAAAATTTGATAAGGAGTTGGCTTATATTCGTAAATGGGTGCCCGAGTTTCAAGAATTGTCATACCCTCAGCCGATAGTTAATCATGAATTTGCGCGTGAAAGAGTATTAGTGGCTTATAAAAAAGCGTTGGGGCGTTAGTAAATCTTTTTGCCTTGGATTTTGTAATCGGCCAAATCGATGGATAGAAAACCTATTTTAAGGTTCACCTCCATTTTAAATGGTATTTGATATTTATCGCGGCTGATCCATAATCGGATGGCATCATCATCTTTAAACAGGTTGTTTTTTGGGAGTACGAGCGATGTACGAATGCATTTGACGGGCCCTAAATCACCATTGACTGTTTCAAATCCTTTGAATATGAACCAAATTTCATAAATACTGCCATCAACAAGGACTTTTGCGCTGAGTTTTTCACCGATATTCATCGAAGCTAATTCCTTGTTGCGTAAATAAAAATAACCTCCAATCAAGTCGAGTGTTGACGGGCTAATATTGATAAGTTTATCGTTGGGTGTATTTTGGGGTGAGTGAATTTTGGCCTGACCTGTCTCTTGTGCAAAATATACGTTTTCTTGTTTTTTGTAACGTCCCTCTCTTTTTCGCATTTCTGTTTTAATTGGCATCAGCGTATTTACGTCTAGGTAGGCTGACCAATAATCCTCCACAGGAGAGAAATATTTAAGCCAAGTGACAGTTTGGCCCAGAATTTCTACTTTCCGGCAAGCGTGGTTATTGATGTTCGTGATTGTGTTACTTGTCTTAACTGTTGCTGTTGCAGCCTCAATAAAGCCTAAATGTATACGGTAATTTAGTTGTTCGTTCCCTTGAAATACAGGTAGTTCTTGTCCTTTAGTTTGAAAGTTCAGTGACAAAATTATTCCATAAATTAATATAATAGAGGACAGGAATTTTTGAGATGTTTTCAATGGGCGAGTAGACAATGATTTTGTATTTAAATGTATTAAATTTTAGTGTCAAATCTTGTTTGAGATTATCAACTAATTTGATTAAAGTTTAATGTCAATTAACTATTTTTGTTAGGATTTATCGAAGGGTAAATTTAGACATAATTAGATTAATCAAAATTATCAATAAATATAACATGGCAAAACAATCGGATGGTGCTCAAGGCTTAGCAGCTGAGAAATTAAAGGCGCTTCAGACTACGTTGGAAAAATTAGATAAGGCATATGGTAAAGGTACTGTTATGCGCTTATCAGATAGTAAAGTAATGGATGTGCCAGTTATTTCTACGGGTTCTTTGGGCTTGGATATGGCTTTAGGAATCGGTGGGGTGCCACGTGGTCGTGTTGTTGAGATTTACGGACCAGAGTCTTCTGGAAAAACGACATTGACGTTGCATTGTATTGCAGAAGCACAGAAAGCAGGCGGTATAGCTGCTTTTGTCGATGCGGAGCATGCATTTGATCGTTCATATGCTGAGAAATTGGGAATTGATTGTGAGAATTTATTGATTTCCCAACCGGATAACGGTGAGCAGGCGTTGGAAATTGCGGAGCACCTAATTAGTTCAGGTGCGATTGATATTATCGTAATTGACTCGGTGGCGGCATTAGTACCGAAGGCTGAGATTGAAGGTGAAATGGGAGATTCGAAAATGGGTTTACAAGCTCGTTTGATGTCGCAGGCTTTACGTAAATTGACAGGTACCATTAACAAAACGGGATGTTGCTGTATTTTTATTAACCAATTACGTGATAAGATTGGTGTAATGTTCGGAAGTCCTGAAACGACAACGGGTGGTAACGCGTTGAAGTTTTATGCTTCGGTTCGTTTAGATATTCGTCGGGCGGGTCAAATTAAAGAATCTGCTGATTCGATCACAGGTAACCGCACACGTGTGAAGGTTGTGAAGAATAAATTAGCGCCTCCATTTAAAGTGGTTGAATTTGATATCATGTACGGAGAAGGTATTTCGAAGGCAGGAGAAATCTTGGATTTAGGTGTTGATTTGGGTGTTATTGATAAGTCTGGCTCTTGGTTCTCATACAATGGAAATCGTCTGGGACAAGGCCGTGATGCGGTGAAAGACTTAATCAAAGATAATCCAGAATTAATGGAGGAGATTGAGGCGAAGATTAAGGAAAAGGTAAAAGGAGATGAATCTGCTTTGTTGGATAAGGATGCAGTTGCTGCAGAGTAATCCTGTATTTGTAATGGCATAAAAAAAGAGGCTCAGGCCTCTTTTTTTAGTTTAAAGCGATATTGAATCGATTAAACAATTTACGTACTGTTTTTTCAACGGATTTGTCAGTTTCCATGGCTTCTGAGATGGATTGAACCGCATGAATAACGGTACTATGATCACGCCCTCCGAAATGGTAACCAATTGACTTTAATGGAAGGTTTGTTAGTTCCTTTAGCATATACATGGCTACTTGTCGAGGAAATACCGTTTCTTTTTTACGGCATTTACCTGTTAATAATTCCATGTCCACATCGAAATGTGTTGTAATAGCTTCTAAGATGTTATCAACGCTCAGTTCTTTCTCTTGATCATTTACGATGCTTTTAAGCGTTGATTTAGCTAGTTCTAAATCAATTTCCTTACGTGTAAGAGATGCTTGTGCCATTAAGGAAATAATGACTCCTTCTAATTCACGTACGTTTGTTTGAATGGAGTGAGCTAAATATTCTAATACATCAAAATTGATTTGAATACCATCATCTTGTAATTTCTTTTGAATAATGGCAATTCTCGTTTCAAAATCGGGTTGCTGTAAATCAGCTGTTAAGCCCCATTTGAATCGACTGAGTAGACGATCTTCCATGCCCGCTAAATCTCGAGGTGCACGATCCGAAGATAAAATGATTTGCTTTCCTGATTGATGTAAATGATTGAAGATATTAAAGAACGTTTCCTGCGTTTTTTCTTTACCAGAAAGGAATTGTACATCATCAATGATTAAAACATCAACCTGCAAATAGAAGTTGGTGAATGTTTCAATCGAGTTATTTCGAATAGCATTTACAAACTGATTCGTAAACTTCTCAGTAGATACGTACAAGACAAACTTGTCGGGAAATTGATTTTTGATTTCATTTCCAATCGCTTGAATTAAGTGTGTTTTACCTAATCCAACGCCCCCATAAATCATTAGCGGGTTGAAAGAGGTTAATCCAGGCTTGTTGGCAACGGCCATACCCGCAGCGCGACCTAATCGGTTGCAATCACCTTCGATAAACTTTTCAAACGTATATTTTGGAATCAAATAGGAGTCTAATTCCAAGGAATCTAAATCTTTAAACTGAAATGGATTGCTTTGAACTTGAACCTGTGGAGCTACTTCGTTGCGATACGGGTTTGTATGCTGGCCCTGTTGATTAATAGGAGGCAAGTTGAAGGTCAATGGCGGATTTTTGCGATCACCTCTGTCGACAACAATCGAATATTCCAACATGCCACGTTTCCCAACGGTTTGGTCAATGGCTTTTCGTAATGTGCCAACGAAGTTTTCTTCTAACCACTCATAGAAAAATTGAGATGGCACTTGAATAGTTAACGTATTATTGGCAAATCGAAGCGGTACAATTGGGCTAAACCAGGTAGTAAATTGTTGCTCAGAAATATCCCCCCGGATGATTTCCAAACATTTGTTCCACAATTCTTTTACCTCGTTATGCATCTAATTTGTACGCGTTATTATTTTTTGGGGTCAATAATTTCTTTCGTATAGCTATTCCATATTAGAATGGCTATACCTGTTTATAAATTTTATTCCTAATGGTTGGGTACTACTAAAAACTAAAAAGTTTTTATTGAGCGGGGAGACAAAAATAGTAAAATTCGGGGGTGTTGCAAATTCGAAATTATTTATTTCTTCTAAAATAGTCGCAGTAAAATTTGGACCTAAAAATTGTTCAACAATACAGCTATTCTAAGGGCTTTCTACTTGAAAAAGTCAAATAAAAAAAATCTAAATTATTTTGAATAAAAATCGTATTTGAAATTATTCTATTTAAATTTTTAAATATCAATTATGCGTTAAGTGCCTTATATTCAGTATTTTGTACGGATATTGCCTTAATATTTAAGGATGGACGACTAAAAGCTTTTCAGGGAGTAGTTCTATTTCAATTCGGTCTGTTTGTGTTTGTAAGCTTTCTCCATCGACATGATAATTTATGCCTTGAGCGCATTGGAGTTGGATCGATTTTGCTTGCAATACTTCGACCAATGAATGTTGGTGAATCTGTTTTGAAAATAGGCTAATTCCAAGTTGGGCTTTTTGCCATAAATTGCCATTTTTTATTTTAACTATTTCAAAAAGAGCATCTTGCAAATTTGAAATGGGCGATATGTATGCGTTATTTCCAAACTGATTTGCATTGGCAATCGTTACAGAAAAGTAGTTTTGTTTAGGTTGGGAGCCTACTTTAATTTCGATGGGTTTATAGGTAAGAAAAGCTTGTAAGCTAGCTTTAATGTAATTCAATAGACCTCTGCCATTGCCTGCGTGAAATATTGCAGCAACTGTGGCATCAAATCCAATTCCTGCTGTGCAGAAAAATGCTCGTTTGTTCCAGCCTAATACATCAATAAAGTCGGCATGCCCATGAAGTGCGATTTCAAGTGCTTTTTTGGTCTTCATGGGTATATTGAGGTGCCTGGCTAATCCATTGCCAGACCCTAAGGGGATGATGCCCATGGGAATGTCTGTTCCCTTCAGCGCATTACCTATTTCGTTGATTGTGCCATCTCCACCGATCGCAATGATTTTGAAGGGATTTGATGGAATGATGGACTTGATTATTTCCTCTGCATGATTGGGGTATTCCGTAAGTAATAGCTGTGAATTCGGAATCTTTTTAAGTGTATTTATCAAATTTTGTCGATATCTATTACTTTTGTTTCCAGCGTTTGGATTGTATATAAAATAAACCATGCAGTGATTTTTGTGCAATTTACCGCCATTTTTTAAATAATAGATAAGAATATGATCAAAGTAGGAGATTGTTACGAAATTGAATTTTCATTCACGCAGGATCAGGTAAATGATTTCTGTAAAATATCAGGAGATTTTAATCCATTGCATTGGGATGAGGCATTTGCTGCCAAGACCCCTTTTAAGAAACCAATAATTCATGGAGCGTTAATTGCGAGTGTGTTTTCGCGTGTGATGGGTATGGAATTTCCAGGTTCTGGAAGTGTTTATCTAAAGCAGATTTCGGAGTTTAAGCGCCCTTTATACGTAGGGCAAACGTATCAAGTTAAGTTTGAAGTTGCAACAGTTAATAATGTTAAACATACAGCTGAAATCAAAACGCAGGTTTTTGAAATGGAACGAGGTAAAATCATGGTAGATGGTATTGCATCTGTGATGCATGCCGATCTTTTTTAGAAAGTATTGAACATAAAAAAAAGCCCGATGTCGGGCTTTTTTTTATTGCTTAGAAATCTGCAATTATTTCGCTGCATTCTTTTTCTCTTGAACTTCAGTACGGATTTCTTGAGCCAAAGTTTTCAATTGTTGAAGACCACCTCTAACGCGAGTTCCAGCTGCCTGGTTTCCTTTGTCGTAGAATTTTTCGAAATCACCTTCTAATGATAAAATTAGGTCTTTTACTTGTGCAAATCTGCTCATAATAATTTGAATTTTTAGGTTGTAAAAAAAGTTAGATTGTCTTTATTCGCTGTTTGAAGCGCTTATAAGACGAAATTTAGTAAAATTTGCATAGCCCGCAAATTATTCTGCATAAAAAAGACAAAAAAAAGTTTAAAAAGTGAAAAAAAAGATAAAATATACCTTTTAATCAATTCTAATCTCTGTAATAGCCCGATTTTAAACGATTTTGAACTTCAGCAAAACACGTACATGTATATTCGATATCTTCGAGTGTGTGGGAAGACGTAGGAATGATACGTAACATGATTTGACCTTTAGGTACAACGGGATAAACAACAATACTGCAGAAAATACCCATATTTTCACGTAAATCACGAACGAGCTTTGTTACGGCATTAATATCATATTCGCCATGTAAGAAAACGGGAGTTACGGGTGACGTAGTTTCGCCAATATCAAATCCTTTTTCAATTAATCCTTTTTGAAGCGCTCTTACATTCGCCCAAAGTTGCTCACGTAATTCCGGATGCTTCTTTATTAATTCTAAGCGTTTCATTCCCCCGATTACAAATGGCATCGGTAATGCTTTTGCATAGGTTTGAGAACGCATATTGTATTTTAAATACATGATAATATCTTTTGGTGCTGCGACAAATGCACCAATCGCTGCCATTGATTTGGCGAAGGTTGAGAAATATAAATCGATCCCTTCTGTGCAATTTAAATGCTCACCAACCCCACGACCATTGGCACCCATCGTACCAAATCCATGTGCATCATCAACCAATAGTCGGAAATTGAAGTCTTTTTTCATCTCGACAATCTTATCCAGTGAACCTACCTTTCCTGACATACCAAAAACACCTTCTGTGATTACCAAAATGCCACCACCTGTTTCTTGTGTTCGCTTTGTGGCACGCTCCAAGTTCTTGCGCAATGAATCCATGTCATTGTGGTTAAACTTGTAGTAGTCTCCCATTTTTGCTTTATGTAAACGAATGCCATCAATTAAGCATGCATGTGACTCGGCATCATATACGATGATATCCCGGTGATCAACCATACATTCAATGATTGACATGACACCTTGGTAGCCATAATTCAAAAGAAATGAATCTTCTTTGCCTACAAATTCTGCTAATTGTCTTTCAAATTCTTCGTGCTCATCTGTATTGCCTGACATCATACGAGCCCCCATTGGGTAGGCTAAACCGTATTTTGCTGCAGCATCTGCATCTGCTTTACGAACCTCTGGATGATTGGCTAATCCTAAATAGTTGTTCAACGACCAGTTTAACATTTCTTTGCCCATGAAGGTCATGCGAGGACCTAATTCACCGGTCAACTTAGGAAATGAGAAATAATGGTGGGAATAATGGGCATGGGCTCCAATGGGTCCCATGTTTTTGACAACTTTCTCGAAAATATCCACTTTAATTGCTTTAAGGTTTGTAAATACTTAATACGTAAGACAAAGGTAAATTTAAATTTTTATTATCACAATGTTAATGAATTGAGGTTTTGATGAAATTATTACTTTAATTCGCTAATGCTTTTTTAAAATGCCATTTCATCCATAATGCAATTTCACATGAATCGAATATTATTTTTCTTTTTCTTTCTTTTTTCATCTTCATCGTTTAGTCAAGCTACAATTAAACCGCTCGTTGAGGCTTCCCAAGGTATGGTTGTAACGACTCATCCAGCGGCAAGTAACATTGGACTTGAGATATTAAAAAAAGGAGGAAATGCCATTGATGCAGCGGTGGCAGTGAATTTTGCCTTAGCCGTTTGTCATCCCGCAGCCGGAAATATTGGTGGAGGAGGTTTTTTGGTTTATCGATCTGCCAAAGGAAAGTCGTTTACTTTGGATTATCGGGAAGTAGCACCATTGTCAGGTTCACGTGACATGTACTTAGATTCGACGGGTCAAGTGATACCTGGGAAGAGTTTATTGGGAATCCATTCCGTAGGAGTTCCTGGGGCGGTCGCGGGAATGCAAGCGATGCACAAACGTTTTGGCAAGCTTTCTTGGGCAGATTTAGTTCAGCCTTCCATAGATCTTGCACGTCACGGGGTGATTTTGACGGAGAAAGAAGCGCGAGGACTTAATCGGAATCGGACAGATTTCATGCGTTATAACCCAGGAGGAGCCTATATGGTGAAAGCAGATAGTTCCCAATGGGCAACGGGTGAATTATTTGTTCAGACGGATTTAGCTACTACCTTAGAAAGAATTCGAGAAAAAAAGGCAAAAGGATTTTACGAGGGTGAAACAGCCAATCTTTTGGTCAAAGAAATGGAGCGACAAGGCGGATTAATTACACATCAAGATTTGAAATCTTACCGTGCGATTTGGCGTAAACCTTTAGTTAGTCAATATAAGCAGTATTCAATCATCGGGATGCCACCTCCCTCAAGCGGTGGTTTAGCTATTGGTCAATTGTTTAGTATGCTCAAAAATTTCCCCATAGCAACCTGGGGAGCGAAATCGGATTCAACCATTCAACTGATGATTGAAGCAGAACGCCGCGTTTATGCTGATCGGGCCAAGTGGTTAGGTGATCCTGATTTTGTTAACGTACCGCTCGCACAATTGTTGGATGCGTCATATCTCGCAAAGCGTATGAGTACGATGAACTTTAATCAAGCGTCGAAGAGTTCAGATGTTGCTGCAGGTGATTTCCCGGGCTATGAAAGTCCTGAAACAACGCACTATTCCATCGTTGATCATGCTGGTAATGCCGTGTCTATTACGACTACCTTAAATAATTCCTATGGAAGTAAGGTGTTTGTTGGTGGTGGCGGTTTCTTATTAAATGACGAAATGGATGACTTTAGTGCCAAAGCCGGTGTTCCTAATTTGTATGGACTCGTGGGTACGAAAGCGAATGAAATTCAACCACGTAAGCGGATGTTGTCAAGTATGACACCTACCATTGTAACAGAGGGTAATAAATTGAAAATGGTTGTTGGAACCCCGGGTGGATCTACAATCATCACAAGTGTATTTCAGGTGATGTTGAACAGTTTAGTTTTTGGAATGAACATGCAAGCGGCTGTAGAATATCCAAGGTTCCACCATCAATGGTTACCTGATTTAACCCGCTATGAGGAAAAACGATTTGATGAAGCACAAATGGGCCGATTAAAATCTAAAGGCTACGTGTTAACACCGTCTGGTAATATTGGACTTGTGGAAGGAATATTAGTCCTCCCTGATGGAAAATATCAAGGAGGTGCTGATTCAAGGGGTGATGATACCGCTTTGGGTTATTGAAATAATTTAGCGACTAAATAGGCAGCGGTTGCCGCTGCTGCACCAATTGAAGTTACTTTTAACGATCCTATAATTGGATTTTGCCCCGTTATTTTACTTTTGAAATAACCAAAAATCAATAATGCTAACACGGTCACGGCTGCGGAATATTTCAATCCATCAACGGGTTGTTCTACATAAAAATAGGGGAGAAGCGGAATAAATCCTCCGATAATGTATGATATACCAATGGTCAACGCGGAATTGCGAGCACGATTCGGATGAGGCCTTTCAAGTCCTAATTCAAAGCGCATCATAAAATCTACCCATTTGTCCTTGTCTTTGGAAATAGCTTCTACCACAATTTCCTGAGCTTCAGGACTTAAGCCGTAATCTTCAAAGACTTCTCTGATTTCCTCTTTTTCTCTTTCGGGTACACGTTCTACTTCTTCGTATTCTCGCTTTAATTCAGCTTCATAATGTTCCTGTTCGGTTTGACCCGCTAAGTAACCTCCTAGGCCCATCGCAATTGAACCTGCGACAATTTCAGCGATTCCAGCGGCAGTCACGATGGCTGCGGAGTCAACCGCACCAGATAAACCAGCGGCAAGCGCAAATGGGACAGTCAGTCCATCAGACATCCCAATTACCATGTCGGTGATAAAATCGGAACTTTTTAAATGTTGTTCGTGTAAATGGTGGTCAGGTCCGTGCATAATTTTTATTTGATGCCGTGCATCATTCGTTTTAAAGGTCCAGAAGCTAAGATGTATAATAAAATGGCAGCTAAGCCCGCCAAACTCACAAATACCATAAAGAATTCATATAGGTTGTGGATTTCAAAGCCTAAAAAACTCGGTAAGGCAACACCAGCAACAACTTCCGTTGGCGGCAATAAGGCTCCCAGCGTTCCAGCTAAGGCATAACCTGCAGCGTTTGCAATAAACCAAACACCCATTAATAGGGATGAGAAGCGCTTAGGGGCAAGTTTTGAAACAAGGGATAAACCGATGGGAGATAAGCAAAGCTCGCCCATGGTATGAAATAAATACATAACAAAGAACCAGCCAACGCCCAATTTATTACTTCCTAAATCCTTCACTTGTGATGCAATAATGAAATATCCAATGGCAAGTAACAATAAGCCAAAAGATTGTTTGGTTGGTGAATTTGGCTCAAAACCTACGTTTTGAAGTTTAACCCAAAGCCAACTAAAGGGCAAGGCCAATAAAATGATAAAAATGGAATTCGCATTTTGTACCGAACTAGGAGGTAATTCAATGCCTAAAAAATGCAAATCTGTTTGTTGGTCTGCGATAAAAGTTAAGGATGATCCTGCTTGTTCGAATGCAGCCCAGAAAAACATAACAAAAAATGCGATGATGTACATAACCCAAATACGATCGCGTTCTATTTTGGTCAATGTCTTATCTGTCATGATCAAAAAGGCCAAACTGATGCCTGATGCATAAATAATGGGGTAAATCCAGTCTTTTATCAGATTTGCTTCAGCGGTAACGATATAGAAATGGATTCCAAATACGAGTACGACAAATAATGCAAGCGTTGTCAAGATTGAATTCGTTGAAAATTCGGCTTTTTCAGATTCGTCCGAAACAGTTTGTGTTTGATTGAACACGGGTTTCAGCCCAACGGCCTCACCTGTAGGAGAGATAATGTATTTGTTTTTGAGGAAGTAAAATAAAATGGTTCCAAATAACATGGCTGATCCAGCAGCCAAAAAGCCCCATTTGAAGGCTTCTACGTTTCGAACGCCATCAACCTTAATGTCACCAACGAGCGGACAAATAAGCATTCCAAGGAAGGCGCCCGTATTGATTCCCATGTAGAAAATGGTAAATGCAGAATCCAAACGATTATCCCCTTTAGGGTATAGGGAACCTACCATTGAGGATATATTGGGCTTGAAAAAGCCATTTCCAATGATTAAAAACAATAATCCAATCCACATAAGTGAATTGGCTAAAGGAAAGTTGTCTAAAAATGTACTTGCTGAACCAAATAAAAAGAGCTGCCCAATTGACATTACGAGGCCACCTAAAATAATGCAATTTCGATTGCCTAAATAGCGGTCAGATACATATCCGCCCAACATAGGCATGAGGTAGCTTAATCCTAGAAACCCTCCATATAAAATGGACGCCTCGTTTTGTTTAAATGCCAAAGCATTGACTAAGAAAAGAGATAGAATGGCGCGCATGCCATAGAAATTAAATCTTTCCCACATTTCTGTGGAGTAAAGTACATAAAGTCCTTTGGGGTGAGCGGTCGAATTTTGTGTCATGTATAGGTTGTTGATAATCGGTGGGCAAGATAAAATATCTTTGTTTAAATCAAGCAAAACTTGAATGATAAAATTTCAGCGCTAGTTGGGCCAATTTTGAAAAAAGATGTGAAACCTTTTTCGTAATATTGTTGGTTCAATTCGTTAACGAAAAATTAATTCAAATCATTCATGGGTAAGATTATCGCAATTGCAAATCAAAAGGGTGGTGTTGGAAAAACAACGACGGCTATAAATCTAGCTGCAAGTTTGGCGGCATTGGAATTTAAGACACTTTTGATTGATGCGGATCCTCAGGCAAATTCAACTTCAGGACTTGGATTTAATCCCAAAGAAGTGAGCCGGAGTATATATGAATGTATGGTAGGTATTGCTACCGTTTCAGAAAGTATCCTAGCCACAGAGGTGCCTTTTTTGGATATTATTCCCTCGCATATCGATTTGGTAGGTGCTGAGATTGAGATGATTAATTTAACGAATCGTGAAGGAAAGATGAAAGAGGCGTTAGCGGGGATTAAAGATCAGTATGATTTCATTATCATGGACTGTTCTCCATCGCTTGGCTTGATTACGATTAATAGCTTAACTGCAGCAGATTCGGTCATTATCCCGGTACAATGCGAGTATTATGCGTTGGAAGGCTTGGGTAAATTGTTGAATACGATTAAGATTATTCAATCCCGATTGAATCCAGGATTAGTCATTGAAGGAATATTGTTGACGATGTATGATTTACGTTTACGTTTATCAAATCAGGTCGTTAACGAAGTGAATTCGCATTTTAAAAATATGGTTTTTGAAACCATTATTCCACGAAATATTCGATTATCGGAATCGCCGAGTTATGGTATTCCAGCTATCCTGCATGATGCAGATAGTAAGGGAGCCATTAGTTACCTGAATTTAGCCAAGGAGATTATCCTAAAAAATGGCCTATTACAAACCATTTGATTTAACATTACATGAGCAGTAAGCAAGAAGCAAATAAGAAGCGTATCGGATTAGGTAGAGGTTTGGGCGCTTTATTGGAGGATTCTGAGAATCTCCAAAGCTCTGCGCGTCAAGGTGCGGATAGTCTAGGTGGCCTAGATGGCGTAAATTTAATGGAGGAGATTCCTTTGGAATTTATTGAAACAAATCCCTATCAACCACGTGAGCACTTTGAGCAATCTGCATTACAAGATTTAGCTGAATCCATTCGGGTACAAGGGATTATTCAGCCTATTACTGTTCGTAAAGTGGCCCCTCGGAAATTTCAATTGATTTCAGGAGAGCGACGCTTACAAGCTTCGAAGATTGCGGGTTTAACCCGTATTCCAGCATATGTTCGTACAGCTGATGATCAACAAATGATCGAAATGGCGTTGATTGAGAACATTCAGCGTGAAAATTTAAATGCGATTGAGATTGCCCTTTCCTACAAACGTTTGATGGAGGAATGTGATTTGCGTCAAGAAGATTTGGGAGCTCGCGTAGGTAAAAACCGGTCAACGGTTACAAACTACATGCGTTTGTTGAAATTGCCACCGCACATTCAGGTCGCGATTCGGGATAATAAAATATCCATGGGACATGCACGTTGTTTGATTTCGGTAGAGAATATTGAAGTCCAACAGCAATTATTTCTCAAGACAATTTCGGAAGAATGGTCTGTGCGCCGACTAGAAGACGCGGTTCGTCAATCAGCGACACCTGCTGTCGATACGCCAACGGGTGGAGAAGGGAAAGTAAATACGAATGAACTTGCGCAATGGCAGCGTTCATTGACTGATTTCTTTCAAGCCCCTGTTTCTTTAAAAATGAATGAAGCAGGTAAGGGAGAGATGAAGATTACGTTCAAGTCGAAAGAGGAATTATTAAAAGTGCTAGAGGCTATTCGTTCGTAAGCTATGCGTATTCGATTGATGTGCTTTTTTTGTTTGATAATGGTTTCAAGTGTTGGGTTTTCTGCACCGTTGGATTCATTGCGGCTACAAAAGAATGATTCGGTCAAGGTTGTTAAAATGCCTTATAAAATTATTCCCCGACAAGCAACGTTGAAATCTTTAATGATTCCTGGTTGGGGTCAATTGTATAATCGTCAATATTGGAAATTACCTTTGGTTGCAGGAGCCTTTGTAACCTTGGGAATGATTGCAAATTATAATCAGGTACGATACACGAAATACAGAGGCTATTATTACGTCGTTTCCTTGCATGCTGATGATCCTACCTATGTCCCACCTGCAACGGTAGCCGTACCTTATGAGGATGGAGTTACGCGCGATTTAGATGTAAATCAATTGAAGCGAATCAATGATGGCTTTCGACGTAATCGCGATTATACGTATATCGGAATGGTCTTAGCATGGGCTTTGAATGTTGTAGATGCGAATGTTAGTGCACATTTAAAAACCTTTGATGTCTCTGATGATTTAAGTCTTCGTGTTAAGCCAATCATGGAAATGGACCCTTTATCACAAGGTATGGTGTCAGGTTTGAGCTTATCGTTTAATTTTAAAAAATGAAGTTTATGAAAATTGTATTAATTGGTTACGGAAAAATGGGAAAAGAGATCGAGCGCTTGGCGATCGGTCGGGGCCATCAAATCGTTGCGCGCATTGATGTAGATAATCAAGCCGCTTTAAGCCAATTAAGTAAACAGGATGTCGATGTTGCGATTGAGTTTTCAAATCCAGCATCAGCTTTTGGAAATATCATGACATGTATTGAGAAGCAAATACCTGTGGTTTGCGGTACGACAGGTTGGCTAGAGCAAAAAGCGCAAGTAGAGGCAGCCACAGCTAAGCATCAATCAACTTTCTTTTATGCGTCAAACTATTCCATTGGAGTTAATTTATTCTTTAAATTGAATAAAACCCTAGCCACGTTGATGGCTGGTCATCCGGAATATGACATTTATACGAATGAAATTCATCATTTAGAGAAAAAGGATTCTCCCTCAGGAACGGCTATTACGATTGCTGAAGGAATTATCGATGCCTATCCAGCCAAAACAAAATGGGTTAATAATGAGATTCCGGCAGCGAATGAAGTTGCTATTTGGTCACAAAGAGAATCTATTATTCCAGGAACTCATACTGTTAAATACATTTCGAAAGTTGATCAAATTGAGATAACGCATGAAGCATTCAGTCGGGAAGGCTTTGCTTTAGGTGCTGTTATTGCGGCGGAATGGGTAAAAGACAAGAAAGGTGTGTTGGGCATGGATGATTTATTAAATTAAGTAACATGGATCGTTTAGCTTTAAAAAAGGAATTACAAGAACAAGGCTTAATCATATTGCCAGGCTTTTTTGATCCTCAATTAATTGGTCAAATACAACAAGCTGCTAAGGCAATTTTTGAAATTCAGTTTAAGCGGTTTGGGATTCAAGGAGATTATTTGACGCAAATGCAAAGTCTTTTTGTGCATCATTTAGAAGAATTCATTGCTTGTGGAAAAATGATTCAAAGTGGTTTGATTGAGCTCTATCAATTAGCTGTTAATCCTGATTTGATGGCCTTATTGAAGGATTTAGGTCTTTCTCATCCCTTGATGTGTACGCGCCCTGTTTTGTTTTTCAATCATCCTTCCTTAGCCAAATCTGAGCATTTTTATAAGACACCCTTACATCAAGATTGGACGTCGATGTTGGCATCCGATGACTCTGTTGTAGTTTGGTTGCCATTAATGGATCTTGACATTGCGCACGGACCTGTGGTTTTTTATCCTGGATCCCATAAACTTGGCCCCTTAACAGATCGTATTGAATACGGATTTGCTGAAGTTGATTTTGATCGGTCATCTTTTCCACGTGTTCAAAAATCTATGAAATTGGGTGATGTAGCCATTTTTTCAACTTTACTAGTTCACGAGTCGGGAGTCATTACGAATGATGATATTCGATGGTCGTGTCATTTTCGTTACACCAATATGGAGGACCCTACATTCATAGAAAATGGGTTTCCTCATCCTTATATTTACAAACCCTCACAAGAATTAATCGATAAATATTTACACAAGAATTCATGAAACCAACTGAAAATAACAAGCCTAAGCAAAAATCACCATTCAGAGAATGGTTGGATTCAGTCGTATTTGCCGTAGTCGCAGCGACATTAATCCGTTTTTTCTTATTTGAGGCCTATACCATTCCTACTCCCTCGATGGAAAGTTCATTGATGGTAGGAGACTTTTTATTTGTAAGCAAGATGCATTACGGGGTTCGTACGCCTAAAACTCCTTTGCAACTACCATTGACACATCAAAAGATTTGGTTTACGAATTTACCATCTTATTTATCATGGGTACAATTGCCTACCTACCGTTTACCTGGATTTTCAAAGGTGAAGCAAGGAGATGCTGTCGTGTTCAATGTGCCTAATTTCGAAGAAGATGGAGATTCACCTTTGGATTTACGTACGTTTTATGTGAAGCGTTGTGTGGCTACGCCGGGTGATGTTTTGGAGGTAAGAGACCAACAAGTATTTGTCAATAACAAGGCGATGGAGAATCCTGAAAAGATGCAGCATCCTGTCTTTATGAAGACGAAAGAAAACTTAGATGATGCTTTTTTTGCTGAATACGGAATTCGTAATTCACCTGATGCTAGTTATGATTCAGCCGATTGGTTGCCTTTAGCAGATTCTACGAATCAATTAGCTGGTTACAAATTAAATACATCGAAGAAGCATATCGATGAAATTAATTCCTTGCCTTGGGCTAAATCGTTTGATTTGGATGCATTTAAGGATCCGAAGGGTTTGACGTATATTGATATGTTTCCGCACGATACGGTTGATTTTAAATGGAATCGAGATTTTTATGGTCCATTGAAAGTTCCTGCTAAAGGATTGACTGTTCAATTAGATCGGAAGAATGTCAAATTGTACCAGGAGGCTATTATCAAATATGAAGGGAATTCAGATATCGTTTTAGCTGGGGATAAATTAGTGAAGAACGGTCAAGCCATGACTTCCTATACCTTTAAACAAGATTATTATTTTATGATGGGAGATAATCGGCATAACTCAGCGGATTCTCGTTTTTGGGGATTTGTACCTGCTGACCATATCGTAGGGAAAGCAGTATTTGTTTGGATGTCGATTGATCCGAACAAACCCTTGTTCTCGCTCGATAAAATCCGTTGGAATCGAATCTTCCGATTCGTTGATTAATAAAAAAAGGCAGCTTTTGGACTGCCCCCAAAAAGTTAGACACTTATTGGGGCAGTCCAGTTCGAGCTGCCTTTTTTGTTATAATACTTTCAATACGAATCCTTTCAGGTAATTACTCTCCGGATGGAATAAGTTGATAGGATGATCTGGCGATTGAGTCATTTGGTGAATAACTTGAATTTCCCGACCTACCGCGATACCTGCCGCCACGAGCATGTTATAGAACAAATCTCGCGTGATAACTTGTGAACAAGAATAGGTAAATAACAGCCCATTTTTCTTGATTTTACGCAAGGCTAATTCATTGATTTTTTGATATCCTTGAAGTGCTTTGTGTTTAGCATTCATCGATTTGGCAAATGCAGGTGGATCTAATACAATGATATCAAATTCATCCTCATTCGCTTTTAAATAAGGGAGTGTTTCACCTACAATGGCTTGATGATTGAGCGCTTGCATCTTATTCAAATCGATGTTCGCATTGACTAAATCTATCGCCTTGGCGGATGCATCTAACGAAATGACCGAAGAGGCTCCAGCTTTCAACGCATAGAGCGAGAATCCTCCCGAATAACAAAAGGTATTTAATACTGACTTGCCTTTCGCATATTGAGCTAATAAGGCTCGGTTTTCTCTTTGGTCGATGAAGAAGCCTGTTTTCTGTCCGGTAATCCAGTTAATCGAAAAGGAAATACCATTTTCCTTAACGGTATAGGGAACTTTTACTTCGCCAAATACGAATGCATTGGTACAAGATTGGGCATATTCGGTCGGTAGGGTTTCCCTGCTTTTATCGTAAATCGCTTTGATTTTTTTGCCTAATACATTTTTAACCGCTTCGACAATCTCGTCACGGTCACGGTGCATTCCGATCGTATGGGCTTGAAATACGAGTACGTCCTTGTACAAGTCCATGATGAGGCCTGGACATCCATCACCTTCTCCATGGATTAATCGGAAGGCGTTCGTGTCTTTTAAGGGAAGTAGGCTACGTAAATCCCATGCATTTTGAATGCGGTTTTCCCAAAACGTAGCTTTAGATGTGATTTCTTGAAATGAAATGATCTTGACAGCTATGCTTCCATGATGGAAATGTCCGGTACCTAGGAATTCTTCCCGACTACTATAAACATTTACCCAATCACCATCTTGCAGGTTTGGGCTTTGTTTTACGATTGCTCCAGAGAAGACCCAAGGGTGAAATCGTTTGACCGGGGCGTCCTTCCCGTGCTTTAATTGGACAAATTTCGATGCATTCATGTTGCAAAATTGCATAAAATTATTTGAAATCGGGCTCACCTGCTTCAAGCCATGCGGAATACCAAAGGTTTCCGATGTGTTTGACGGATTCTCGGTAACGCTTTTCTACCTGATTATCAAGTTGTTTGTGGTAGGCATTGATGTATTGTTCAGAGTACAATTTTTCTAAGTTCATACCTTTCTGTCCATGCTTGTATTTTTTCGAATCAGACATTCGTTCGTTGATTAATCGCTCACCTTGAAATACGTGGGCCAATAAACTATGCGATTCAAATATCCAATCCCAAGCATCTCGTAGGACATTTGGAATGTATTCCGCTGGACCTGTCCAATCATCTAATTGCTCTTGGATTTGTTCCGGTATTTTTGATTCCCAGAAACTGTGAATCCCTACTTGGTTGGTTTGTTGGCCATCATAATTGGAAGTTGTATGCAGCGGAACATGCGCATCTGCCACATAATGACCAAGTTCTGCCGATAGTTTGATGATTCGGATTGTGTCTCTAACCGTAAATGCATATTTAAGTTGCTTGTAATAGGTAAGTATGTTCCAGGGTACAATCCCGTGTTTTTGAAGCGAATCTTCTGAATAATAATTTAATGCATTTTCCCAAGTCATATATTTAATCTGTTCTTTTGGGTAGCGATCTAAGTCAATGTAATGACGGGCCGCTTCTTGATCTAGACTATGACGTCGCTGATCGGGTAATACGGCAAAACGTTCTATCGCGTTTATGTGTCTCTTATAAAGATTTATGAGGGGAGGAGGAAGGGTGAAAATTGCCTGTTTATTGATTTTTTTGTGGGCGTAGAATCCCCAAGGTAAATGAGCATAAGCTTGTTGGCAAACAAATAAGCAGCAGAGGAAATATTTCATCAGGTATTTTTTTGTGGTGTATTGTAAATTCTAAACCTTTTGCTTACTTTTGCAATTCAATTTTACAGAAAAGAGAATTTTTTTAAAGATGGCAAATCATAAATCAGCACTAAAGCGTATTCGGGCAAATGAATCAAAGCGTTTGCGCAATCGTTACCAACACAAATCTACTCGTACGTTAATCAAGAAATTGAGATTGACTACTGACAAGGCAATTGTATCTGACTTGTTCAAACAAGTATCTTCTGCGTTGGATAAATTAGCAAAGAAAAACATCATTCATAAAAATAAGGCAGCTAATCAGAAATCGAAATTAGCGAAGTTAGCGAACAAAATCGCAGCTTAATCCCTTATTATCAGGTACTTGATAAACCTCGCTTCGTGCGGGGTTTTCTTGTTTATAGGCATTACATTCGTACATGACCTATCAGAAAATACAAGATTTATTGGCAGAGGATCGCCCGCGGGAGATACTATTTACAAAGGGGCGCGAAATTCTTCGATTAGAGGAGATTTTAGCTATTCTGATCGGTACTGGAATTCGGGATTATTCTGCTTTGGATTTGGCACGTGAAATGATTCGACAAGTGGATGGTGATCTAGCTACCTTGGGTCGATGGGGCTTGCCTGAATTCCGAAAAATCAAAGGCATCGGTGTAGCGAAGGCGGCTGTATTAGTCGCAGCCATGGAATTGGGCCGAAGAAGAATGGATTACCAAGCTAATGCGACAGTAGACCGAATAAGACAATCGGCTGATGCCTATGATTTGCTAAAATCACATTTAGCTGATTTAGTCCACGAAGAGTTTTGGGTAATATACTTGAATCGCGCCGCTCGTATGATCAAAAAGGAATGTATTAGTCGGGGAGGAATTGCTGGCACAGTCGTCGATATCAAGTTGATACTTAAGTCGGCGATTCATTTACAAGCCAGTAGCTTAATCTTAGCGCATAATCACCCGTCGGGACATTTACAGCCTAGTGAAGCTGATAAACAATTAACAAATCGAATGCTTGCTGCTGCAAAGAGCGTAGACATGCTCGTTGCGGATCACCTCATTATTAGTGCGAGTACTTATGTGAGTTTTGCAGATGAGGGCTGGATGTAAAAAAAAGAAAGAGGGATTATTTTCCTCTTTCTTTGTAAATCTTTTGAAGTTTTGCTCCTACAACGATTGAAATCGCGAACAAAATGATAAAGAATGCTGCTCCTGAATATCCCATAGTATTTAATTATTTGTGCAAAATTAACAATTTGTTTAGAGTAATCCTTTGGTACTCGGTAAAGAATTTAAATTTTTTATATCTCTTTCTACGGCCATGCGAATGGTTTTGGCAAAAGCCTTGAATATAGCTTCGATTTTGTGGTGTTCGTTTTCGCCACTTGCTTGAATATTCAAATTGCATTTTGCTGCATCTGAGAATGACTTGAAGAAGTGGGAGAACATTTCCGTCGGCATTTCACCAATCATCTCACGCTTAAAGCTTGCTTCCCAAACCAACCAATTACGTCCTGAAAAGTCCAAAGCCACTTGTGCGAGGCATTCATCCATCGGTAATAAGAAGCCATAGCGATTGATTCCGCGCTTATCACCCAGTGCGAGTGTAAATGCTTCCCCTAAAGCAATTCCGGTATCTTCGATGGTATGGTGTTCGTCAATGTGTAAATCACCTTGAACGGTCACGGCTAAATCAACATTTGCGTGTTTGGCGATTTGATCCAGCATATGGTCAAAAAAGCCTAAACCCGTTTGATTGGCAGCCTTTCCGCTTCCATCTAGATTTAGCTCTATTTGAATTTTAGTCTCGTGTGTATTGCGCTGGTGACTTACGCTGCGCGCGGGCAACTTCAGGAATTGATAAATAGCATCCCAGCCCGTGCAAGTTAACGCAAGGCTGTCGATTAGCGCTGGAGAAATTGTTTGTTCACTGATGTAAATGCCCTTTGCCCCAAGGTTTTTAGCTAGCTGTACATCCGTTTCTCGATCACCTAGTACGAATGAATTCGCTAAATCATAGTTGCCCGTTAGGTATTCACCTAGCATTCCGATACCAGGCTTTCGCGTAGGTAAATTATCAGCAGGAAAACTGCGATCGATGTGAATACCCGTGAATTCGATGCCTTCGCTCGCTAAGATTTCAAGCATTTTATTGTGTGCAGGCCAAAAAGTCTCCTCTGGAAATGCGCTTGTTCCTAGGCCATCTTGATTCGTTACCATCACCAATTCGAAATCTAATTCCTGGGTGATTTTCTTCAAATTAGAAATGGCATTCGGAAGAAATGCTAATTTCTCGTAGCTGTCAACTTGTTGGTCTGTGATGGGTTCGTGAATAATCGTTCCATCCCGGTCAATAAACAATACTTTTTTCATAAAACAAAGGTAATGAATGCCACGTTAATAATTAAAAAATAAGCGGATAGTTATTGTATGAAATCCGTTCAGTCCTTGTAATTTTGCATCCTATGAATCAATCGTTTTACGTAATTAGTGGAGAAGAAAAGTCGGTCATTTTAAATCGGCTTTCGGACTATCTCAATGAGCCTGTCGAAAAAGTGGAGGAGTTGTATCCAGTTTGGGAGGCGATTATTTTGGGAGGTTTATTGAAGCTTGTTCGAAATCGTATTCGTTTCAATGCGCTGTATAATTTTATTTTACAGAAGTCGGCGCCAATCGCTGATATCGAGGCATTCTTAGCAGAAACTGATCAAAAATACGATGAAGATGCCATCTTGCGGTATGGAGAGGGTATGATGGGTATTTTGATCCCTGATAAAAAGAGTGCGATTGCGATGCTATTGTCACGCGAGATGGGGGCTAAGAGTTCAGCTATTTTAAAAGGCTTGACCTTGTTTTTTGGTTTGTATGGCTTTCGTTTAAAGCAGGAAGAATATGCGGCTTTGAAAGATTGGAAAGCTTATGGAGATTATTATTTAGGTTTAAAGCAACAGTTTTATGTGCTTTGTCCTGCTAGAATTCAGTTAGGTGTTTCGGAGATTTTACTTTTATCAGATATTTTAAGGGTAGATACTGGAGCGTTGTTGACCTATTCGGATGAACAAGAACCCTTGAGTGAAGGTGGTTTGTTGCAGAATTTGACGGTCAATACGTTTGTTTACATGCTTATTATTTTGGTTCTAGGGGGTGGTGTCATTTGGTACACAGCGTTTCGATCCACAGAAGCTGAGGAAACAATTGCTGAGACGGAGGAAATTATTCCCATTGATAGCTTAAGTAAATTGAATGATAGTTTGACGCGTGCGGTATTGGATTCGACGAAATTGCGTGCTGATTCATTGACGAGTTTAATTTGGCCCAAAGGGACTTCTTTTGATGTACCTAAAACATCTGTTATTGTGGGATTGCATCAATATTTATCGGACTCTACTCAGACAGAACCGATCGAGTTGGCCGCGAATGAATTGATTTTTGATGCGCAAACAGATTTATTGGACAAGCCAGTCGACTATGTTTTTAAGCGTATGGCTGAAGGCTTGAATCGTTATAAAGAAACATCGCTTAAAATTTTGGTTAATTCGGGAAAAGATGAACGAACATCCTTGAAGCGAGGTTTTGTGATCAAGAATCGCTTAGTGGGTGAGGGGCTTTCGCCTGCTCGTATTGAGGTCAAAACGTCGGATGAAAACGGTGTTATTTTTGCTCTTTCTAAGAAGCCTTTATTAAAATAATCCAATTCGTTTGCTTTCTATTGTTAGTATGCCTACTTTTGTGGCATATTAGTACAAATGCATCCGCATAAATCGATTACAAGTGATTGTAAATCCCTATTGATTAACTACAAAGGGCTATTAGGTTTGATTACGGATGTGTGAGGGCATCATAATTAAACATAACAATCATGAGTGAAAAAATTCGCTTTGATAGTCTTCCTTTGTCGGAAGGTATCCAAGAAGCAGTAAAAGAAATGGGTTTTGAGTTTGCTTCCCCCATTCAATCAGAAGCTATTCCCTACGTTTTAGAAGGTCGCGATGTCATCGGACAAGCCCAAACAGGTACAGGTAAAACTGCTGCTTTTGGTATTCCAATGATCGAACATATCGTACCGTTCGAGAAATTCGTACAAGCTATTATTTTATGTCCTACGCGTGAGTTAGCGGTTCAAGTTTCGGAAGAAATGAAGAAGCTTTCTAAGTTCACGAAGGGTGTTTGGGTGACTACTGTTTATGGTGGTGATTCAATCGATCGTCAAATTAAGTCATTGAAGGCAGGTGCCAACATCGTTGTGGGTACTCCGGGTCGTGTGATTGATTTAATTGAGCGTCGTGCATTAAAGTTACAACAAGCATCCATGATCGTATTGGATGAGGCTGATGAGATGTTGGATATGGGATTCCGTGAGGATATCGAAAGTATCTTGCAAGAAATGCCAAACGAGCGTCAGACTGTTTTATTCTCAGCAACGATGTCTAAGCCAATCATGGCTTTGACAAGTCGTTATTTGACTGAGCCGAAATTAGTGAAGGTCGTTAAAAATGAAATCACGAACGTGAACATCGAACAATTGTATTTCGATGTAAAAGGACGTGCGAAGATGGAGGTTACTACGCGTTTGATCGATTTTTACGCATTGAAATTGATGTTGATCTTCTGTAATCAGAAGAAACGCGTGGATGAAGTTGTAGAAGAATTGGTTTCTCGTGGTTATGCAGCAGAAGGTTTACATGGTGATTTGCGCCAAAGCCAACGTACGCAAGTAATGAATCGTTTCCGTAATGGAAATGTAAATATTTTGGTTGCTACGGATGTGGCGGCTCGTGGTTTGGACGTAGACAATGTGGATGCGGTAATCAATTACGATATCCCTTTGGATGAAGAATATTATGTACACCGTATCGGTCGTACAGGTCGTGCTGGTAAATTCGGTAAGGCATTTACCTTGGTTGTAGGTTCTGAGCGGAATCGTTTGCGTGAGATCATGAACTACACCAAAGTTAAAATTGACAAAGGTGTAATTCCATCGTTTACAGATGTTGTTGGTATCAAGAAAGGCATGTTCATTGAACGTGTGGCTGCTACGATCAACGAAGGTGATTTAGAGGTATTCTCTGATTCATTGGAAAACCTACAGCATGCAGGATTCTCTACGGAGCAAATCGTTGCTGCTTTGGTTAAAATGAACATGGGTATCCAGAAGAATGAGTTTGGTGACGAGAATCTTGAAGGAGAATTAGAGCGTCAATCTCGTAAGTATGGTCGTGAGGAGCGTGGCGGTGGATACCGTGATCGTGATTCGCGTGGTGGTGGAGAGCGCCGTGGTGGTGGTCGTTTTGACCGTGATTCACGCGGTGGAGGAGATCGTGGTGGTCGTTTCGAACGTGGTGGAGATCGTGATCGTGACCGTGGCCCACGTGGTCCTCGTGTGGATCGTGAAGGAAAACCTTACAAAACAGACGAAAACATGGTTCGTATGTTTGTGAATATTGGATTTAATGAAAAAATTTCCCCTTCGAATATCGTTGGAGCCTTTGCAGGTGAGACAGGAATTCCAGGAAATGTGTTAGGCCAAATTCAAATTGAGAATAAACACACGTACGTAGATGTACCGAAAGAATATGCAAACCAAGTAATCGATAAGATGGTTGGCGCGCAAATCAAAGGGAAGCGAGTACTTGTAGAAATCGCTAAGCCGGTTTAATCGTATTTTTTTTTTTTTTTGAGGGGGATGGCCAATGGTCATCTCCCTTTTTTTATGACTTCTTTAAAAAGAAGTGCTGTTTGGGTGCAATGCGTTTTAATGAAATGATTCCCATTTCGAATAATTCGATGCAATGAATGGCTTGTGTTTTTGCAGCAATGAAGGCCCAATTTTGTAAGGATTCTTCAGAATGGCGAATATTCAGGCAAATGAGTAGATTGTCCTGATCATCCAATAAATCGCTTATGGCTTGTAAATCAGTCTCGTTGAGTTTAGCGAAATCAACAACATGTATTTTTCCGGCGGCTAATTTTAAATGTTTACCTAGGCCGTGAATGATGGATTCCTGGATATTTACGGGATTCTGCTGGTAAATCGGGTCAATTACTTGCGTATATATGTCAAATACGAAAGGTGAGTGCAAGCCATGTGCTGTTTGTGCCTTCCAGTTAAATGCGAATCGTTTAAACATTAGTTCTGAGCAAAAGTCGTCGTGAGGGAAAAGGCAGGGATTTCTACCTGAAAAGTTTCTTGCGTAGCTAAATTCAAGAAGGTATAATGGCCACTCATTTTGCCGAATTCCGACATCAAAGGACAGCCAGACGAATATGTAAATGATGTATTGGGTTCTAAGATGGGTTGTTGGCCTACAACCCCTAATCCTTTCACCGTTTCTTCATGCAAGCCTCCATCGAGTATATGCCAATATCGACTTACGAGTTGGACGGGTTGTGTGGACCGATTTAAGATTGTAATTTGGTAACTGAAGAAGTATTGATACGGTTTTTGAATTTCCATATCAGGTATATGGTGGACAATGACTTCAATCGATATTTCAGGTGTATTATAAAGCGACATGGGTTGATTGCTATGGCAAATGAAGTACTAAAATTACAGGATTTACTGCAGAATGATTGGAAAACGGTCTTGAAATCTACGCTGGAATCGGAAAAATTTGATCGTCTTTCTGAAAAAGTCCTTCATGCTTATCAGGTTGAAGAAGTTTATCCTCCTTTGAATCAATTGTTCGATGCTTTTAATGGCTGTTCTTTTGAGCAGACCCGGGTCGTTTTACTCGGTCAGGATCCTTATCATGGGATAGGGCAGGCGCATGGCTTAAGCTTTTCTGTCCCGAATTCGATTCCCTTGCCGCCTTCACTGAAGAATATTTACAAAGAGTTATTCAATGACCTCGGGCTGATACGTTCCTCGGGTGATTTATCGGATTGGGCTCGTCAGGGTATTTTACTCCTAAATACGTCATTAACTGTTCGCGCTGGAGAGGCCGGCTCGCATGCTTCTTATCATTGGCCTATTTTTACAAAAGCCGTTCTTGAGGCTTTGAATTCACAAGTAAAACCTTTGGTTTTTTTATTGTGGGGAAATCATGCCCAGCATTTCGCTTCGATGATTGATGAATCAAAGCATGCGGTGATTAAATCGGCGCACCCTTCTCCTTTAGCAGCGAATCGGGGTGGTTGGTTTGGTACCAAACCTTTTTCGCAAACCAATGATTTCTTGATCTCCAAAGGAATCGAGCCCATTCGCTGGGCCTAAAGTCTTCTCAACTGGCTAGGGAAATAAACGAACTGATTCGGGAATTCGGCTAAAAAGAAATTAGATATTAGGTTTTCAATCGCTTCTTTTCTTACTTCTTCAGATTGCGGAATTAAGCATTGCACGGAAAAGCCCTTCGAGTCGGGTTCTTGGTGGGAGCTAATTTCAAATACGTGTGCCTGCTCAACAAAATCCCATGCATTTAATTCTGGAACGATATGTTTTGTAAGTGCCTTGATGGCTTGCTCTTCGATTTTGTTTTCGACAAAGATGGATATGTTGTATTGGATCATAATTTGAATTGCTTTTGTGCGAGTGCTTTGTACATAATTTCGGCAGTATGAAATCCTTCTTTATCGATTCCGTCTTTGATTTGGTGCCGACAAGATGTTCCGTTCATGGCGATGATGGTTTTACTTTTTGTGGCCAATAGGCGAGGGTAGAGGACTAATTTGGCGATTTGCTGTGATAAATTATAATGTTTTTTATCATAACCAAATGATCCCGCCATACCACAACAGCCTGTTGGTAAGAGTTCAACCTCATAATTTGTTGGAAAGTTCAATACTTGTCGTGTGCTACTGATGCCCGCAATCGATTTTTGATGGCAGTGTCCGTGCAACACGATTTTTTCCGGTTTATCCGTGAATTGATCTGCTGTAATATGTTTAGCTTTTATTTCTTGTAATAGAAATTCATCGATGAGAAGGCAATTTTCCTTTAGCTGCATAGCATCCTGACGTAATGATTCCTCCACTAAATGAGGAATTTCATCGCGGAAACTTAAAATAGCACTAGGTTCAATCCCGATAAAAGGATGTTCCTTTGAAATCAGGCCTTTCAGTATCTCGACATTGGTGTTCGCTAATTTCTTCGCAAAGGCAAGCATGCCTTTGGATATGTAGGTTCTACCACTGATGATTTGATTGGGTATTTTGACTCCGTATCCTAGTTCATTTAGCAGTAATATTGTCTTTTTCCCCAATGCTACCTCATTGTAGTTGGTGAATTCGTCCGCAAATACATACACAAAACCCTTGGGAAATGTTTCTTGGTTTATACGCTTGCTGTGCGCTTTATGCCACGATTCTAGGCTAGTAAAATGAACTTCTGGAATGCTTCGATTCCATGAGAAGCCCATGGCACTTTTCAGTAGAATAGAGCTTCCCGGAAAGTTGATGAGTAAATTATATAGAGGGGCCACATAGCTTGCCAATTTTTGAAGGCTAGGGAAGTGCCCGACCATCTGTGTCCGCCAAGGAGTTCCTTGTTTGTCATAATGCTGTTGGAGCGTTTCTGCCTTCAACTTGGCCATATCTACCCCAGATGGACATTCCGTTTGGCAACCTTTGCAAGAAAGACATAGATCTAATACTTCCAGTAATTCCGGATTCGAATAGGCCTCTGAACCACTTTCCGTGATAAGTTGGCGTAAAATATTAGCTCTTCCTCGAGTACTATCTTTTTCTTTTTGGCTCGCCATGAAACTCGGGCACATCGTTCCACCTGTCAATGCCGTTTTTTTGCAATCGCCTGATCCTGAGCATTTTTCAGCGAGTCCTAATGGACTTCCTGTTTCTAGGTAATGAAAATAATACGCTTGTGGAATTTTTGTTTCTTTCTTTCGAAATGCCTCATCCATGGGAGGTGAGTGAACTATTTTACCTGGATTGAGAATGTTGTTAGGGTCAAATAATTGTTTGATTTCCACGAACAATTGGTAAATAGCATCCCCCATAATTTGAGGTATAAATTCACCTCTTAGTCGGCCATCTCCATGTTCTCCACTCAATGAGCCTTTGTATTTCTTAAGTATTTCGACCGTTTCCGTTAATAAGGAACGGAATAATGTTTTGCCTTCCGTGCTGTGGATGTCCAAAAAGGGTTCAATGTGTAATTCGCCTGCTCCCGCATGCGCGTAATAGGCCGCTTGAACATTATTTTTAGCAAGTAATGCTTGAATATCAGCCACATAGGCAGGTAAATCAATCGGAGCAACGGCACAGTCTTCGATCAGGTTAACGGGTTGTTTAAGCCCGGTTTGGTTACGGATAAGACCTAAACCAGCTTTTCGAATGTCCCAACCTTTGCTGATTTCATCGCCGTACAAGACTGGGAATGCATACGCTAGGTTAGCTTCTTGAATCGATGCGATGCATTGATTGATTTTTCCATCTAATGTAGCCTGGCTATCTGATCGGAATTCGACCATCAATATGGCGGCAGGTTTCCCTTCGATAAAGCTTCGGTCATCTTTAAAGTTGGGATGATTCTCCGTAAAAGAAAGAATAAAATCATCCACTAATTCGGATGCGGTTGGGTGGGAATCTAAGGCGAGAATATTCGCTTTTAATGAATCCTGTAAGCTAGTGCAATGCAAACAAAGTAAACCCACAAACGGTTCGGGTTTGTTTAATAGGTTTAATTTGGCTGCATGAACGACGGCTAAGGTGCCTTCGGACCCTGCGAATAAAGCGGAAAGATTAAATGGTTTTCCGTTCGGGTTAAAAGGTTGCATTTCGATAAGTGCATCGAGTGCATAACCGGTGTTCCGACGTTTGATTTCAGCTTTTGGAAAAGCGTTTTTAATCAATAATTGAATCTCAGGGTTATTGAGGATTCGATGTAATTCTCGGTAAATTTTCCCTTCCAGGTTGTTGAGCGCTGTTTTCTTATAAAAAGCATCTAGACTCAAGGGTTCTGTATGAATTTCGGTTCCATCGGATAACCAAGCTCTCGTTTCCATTAAATGGTCACGTGTCGTTCCCCAAACAATCGAATGCAGTCCACAGGAATTGTTTCCGATCATACCACCAATCAACGCGCGGTTAGCTGTTGAGGTTTCAGGACCAAAAAACAAGTCGGCAGCCGCTAAATGCTTATTTAAATCATCTCGTATTATGCCGGGTTCTACCCAAACGGATTGTTCTTTTTTGTTTAATTGGATGATTTTGGCCATTTGAGCAGAAATCTCCAAGACAATACCATCACCTACAACTTGGCCTGCTAGGGAAGTACCTGCACCTCTGGGAATGATGTTAGTCTTGTGTGTAGCTGCAAATTGAATAAGACGTTTCATGTCTTTTGCATGCATCGGAATCGCCACGGCTGTGGGTTCCACCTCATAGACGGATGCATCGGTGGCGTACAATTTTTTGGTCAGCCGACTGGTTTGCGAATCATTGAAAAAGAGTTCTCCTTCGAAATGAATTTTTAATTGCTCGATGTCCCGCTTACTCCAGTGCATGTATCTACGAATTGAATTTTAAAATTACGAAATCCAATCTTACCAACATATAACCACTCAAAGTTTCTGATGTGCATTTCATCCGAATGAACGAATTCCTTTCGTTATTAATTGTAAATTTGAATTCAAACTGAAATCTATGTTCTTTTTACGCCAAGTTTACGAGAGTTTTTTGTTTGCCTATCAGGCATTGCGATCTAATGTGATGCGTACTACCTTGTCCTTATTAGGTGTAAGTGTGGGTATTTTTGCCATCGTAGCTGTTTTTACAGCTGTGGATTCATTGAATAACAAGATTCGTAAGGAGATTGATTCCTTTGCAGGTTCTGGCGTATTATATGTAGGAAAATGGCCATGGTTGATGCAGAATAATTACCCTTGGTGGAAGTATTTGAATCGTCCGGAGATGAAGTACACGGAATTTAAATACTTGAAGGAGCATTTAGAAAACGCAGAAGCCATTGCGATCATGGATGGCGGTCGGACCGCGAATGTTTCTAGAGGTAGTAATAGTATCGATGCCAATATGACGGGGGCGTCGTATGAGTACAATCAAATTACGAGTACGCCCATTCAAGATGGACGCTACTTTCTTCCCATTGAATCAGATAACGGATTGTTTGTCTGTATTATAGGTGCCAAAGTTGCAGAAACTCTAGTGGATGGTCGGTCTGCTGTAGGAGAGATTATCAAAGTCAATGGCATTAAATTTTTGGTTATTGGAGTCATTGAAAAGAAAGGGGAGGATATGTTGAATTTTGGAGGTACTCCCGATGAAAAAGTGATTATTCCCTACACAACTTTTGCGGCGGTCTTTCAAAAAGATAAACCTGCACCAGATATTGCGATTAAAGCATTTAAGTCGGATGATGGACAAGCTGCTTTGGAAGGGGAGATTACGGGCATGATGCGTAGTTTACGATCAATTAAACCGAAGCAAGAAGATAATTTCTCTGTGAATCGTTTAGATGGTCTTCAAGCGTTTTTCGATGGAATTTTTGCGGCTTTGAATATTGCTGGAGCTCTGATTGCCGGATTTTCGTTGTTGGTAGGTGGTTTTGGTATCGCAAACATCATGTTTGTCTCTGTGAAGGAACGGACGAATATCATTGGTATTCAGAAATCCTTAGGCGCGAAGAATTATGTGATTTTGTGGCAGTTCTTATTTGAGGCTATATTTTTGAGTTTGATTGGAGGGGTCGTTGGAATTGGATTAGTCGTCTTAATAACCTTGATTCCACAAGAAGCACTTCCTTTGAGTTTGACGGCTGGAAATGTTATTAAGGGCTTATTTATATCAAGTTTCATCGGTGTGTTATCCGGAATTATTCCGGCATGGGTGGCCGCGAAGATGGATCCAGTGACGGCCATTCGTTCAAAATAAACGATTTATAGGGCATGAAAAAAGCCTCTCCTAAACAAATAGGAGAGGCTTTTTAGTAATTTACAATTACAGAGACAAGGTTTCTAATACCGAGTTCATATTGCGAACAGCATCCGCAGACTTGTTAAAGGCTGCTTGCTCATCTTCTGTTAATTTATAATCAACGATTTTCTCCCATCCGTTTTTACCTAATACCACGGGTACGCCTAGGCAAATATCAGATTGACCATATTCTCCATCAAGGGATACACAGCAAGACATGATCTTTTTCTCATCACGTACAATTGCCTCAACTAATGCAGCACCTGCAGCACCTGGAGCATACCAAGCTGAAGTACCCAATAAACCTGTTAAGGTTGCACCACCGACCATTGTGTCAGCTGCTACTTTGTCTAAAGTATCTGCATCCAAGAATTGGCTTACTGGAACACCATTGTAAGTTGCTAAACGCTTTAATGGAATCATCGTTGTATCTCCGTGACCACCGATAACCGTTCCGTGGATATCATTGATTGATACATCCATTGCTTTAGCTAAGTAGCACTTGAAACGTGCTGAATCCAAAGTGCCACCCATACCGATAATGCGGTGCTTGTCTAAACCAGCAACTGATTTCGCAAGGTAAGTCATTGTATCCATTGGGTTAGAAATGATAACAATGATTGGGTTTTTAGAGAATTTAAGAATGTTTTCAATAACACTCTTCACGATACCCGCATTCACGCCGATTAATTCTTCACGTGTCATACCAGGCTTACGAGGAAGACCTGAAGTAATTACGACAACATCTGAATTTGCTGTTTTTGAATAATCGTTTGTTGAACCTACTAATTTCGTATCAAAACCTAACAAAGAGGCCGTTTGAAACATATCAAGGGTTTTGCCTTCAGCAATTCCTTCTTTGATATCTAATAATACTAATTCATCGGCTAATTCTTTTCTAGCGATGTTGTCAGCACAAGTTGCACCTACGGCACCTGCTCCTACTACGGTGATTTTCATTGTTTTTATTTTTAGGAAAGATTATACTAAAATCGCTGCAAAAATAAGACATAATCGGCAATTATCGACGTTCTTTTTAAAATCAATATTATAAAGGATAGACCCGACTTGATTTTAGAAGCATTTTAGTATATTTAAGGATTAATTAGTGAAAATGGGAACAGAGAAAAGCTTTATCGATCGGATTATTTCGTCACATTATTTTCAGAAAGCCATGGAAAAAGCGGAAGCTGTTTTCATGCATGATAAATTAGGTATGCTAGGCCTACTTCAGAAGGCGCTTGTGAAGGTTCAGGAGCTAGCCGCAACGAGCAATATTTCGGTGGTTAAATTATTAAACCATTACATTGTTTTGTTTAGTGAACTAATTAAAGCCTATATCGCTGGGACATACAAGAAATTGCCTGCTATTACGTTAGTGAAAATGGTGGCTGTTTTAGTTTATTTTATTTCACCCTTTGATTTCATTCCAGATGTCTTGCCTTTTGTGGGGTTTACGGATGATTTAGCGGTTGTTTTATGGGTTGGGAAATCGATAAAAAATGAATTAGATGAATTTGAAAAACATGCGAATGTTTAACGCCTGAATAAGGATTATTACTGACTATTGAATATATTTACAAAATTAAAAATTAGACTACAATGAACATCTCAAGTATATTATTGTTTTTGAATGGTTTAGGTGGCGGTGAATTATTATTAATTGGCTTAGCGATCTTGTTGTTTTTCGGTGGCAAGAAGTTACCTGAATTAATGCGTGGACTTGGAAAAGGAATTCGTGAGTTCCAAGACGCGAAGAATGAAGTAAAAGATCAGATCAACAAAGAATTAGACGAAACGAAGAAATAGTCTTCCCGTTTTTGTTTTCAATGCATAGTTGGCGAAAGCCAACTATGCTTTTGTGTTTAAAAAGAATCCCATTTTTTGATGAATTTAGCCCCTGTTGCCTACTCGGAAATACGTCGAGATTTATTGGTTGGCAAGCGTACGTGTGTGGAGATTGTGCAAGGTCATTTAGATCAGATAGCAGCATATAATGCCCAATTAAATGCATTTTTAACTGTTTATGACGAAGAGTCATTAGCACGAGCGGTGGAGATTGATGCCAAAATTAAACAAGGCAATGCAGGACCCTTAGCGGGTTTGATCGTGGGTATCAAAGATTTACTTTGCTATGCAGATCATCCGAGCCAGGCGGGTAGCCAAATCTTACATGGTTTTCAATCCACGTTTTCCGCGACCGCTGTCCAACGGTTGTTGGACGCCGATGCGATTATCATTGGCCGACAAAATTGTGATGAGTTTGGGATGGGATCAACGAATGAGAATTCTTCTTTTGGTCCGGTATTAAATTTTGCCAATCCTGCGCATGTTGCGGGTGGGAGTTCAGGCGGTTCGGCCGTTGCAGTTCAAGCAGGCATGTGTCAAGTCTCCTTAGGTACAGATACAGGTGGTTCCATTCGGATGCCAGCTGCTTTTTGTGGAATTATGGGCTTGAAACCTACTTATGGTCGTGTTTCTCGTTGGGGGCTTATCGCATACGCATCATCATTTGATACGATTGGGCCGATGGCACATCATTTATCGGATTTAGCGATTGTTCTGAAAACAATCGAAGGAAAAGATGGCTATGATAGTACGGTTGTAGATGATTTTTCAACGGATTTTTCAAGCAAGAAGCAGGTGGCCTATATCAAAGAGATTGTAGAACATCCAAGTTTGCAGCCTGAGATTCGGGAGGCATTTTTTGCTCAAGTAGCTAAATTGAAAGCAGCTGGATACGAAGTAGTTTCTGTAGATTTTGCTTTTATCGAGCAATTATTACCCACCTATTATGTGTTAACTACCGCAGAAGCGAGTTCAAATTTGGCACGTTTTGACGGTGTTAAATTTGGGCATCGGTCAGCGGATGCAAAGGATTTAATGGACTTGTACAAGAAAACACGTGATGAAGCTTTTGGTGAAGAGGTGAAGCGTCGGATAATGTTGGGGACTTTTGTATTAAGTGCCGACTATTACGATGCTTATTATACGAAGGCGCAACAAGTTCGTCGTTTGATTCAAGAAAGAACTTTGGAGATTTTAGCGGAAAGTGATTTCATTATTTCACCTACGACTTCATCTACGGCTTATAAGTTAGGGGAAAAGACTTTAGACCCACTTCAAATGTATTTGGGTGATTTGTTCACGGTGCAAGCGAACATCACGGGTCTACCCGCCATTTCTGTTCCAATGGGAGTTGATGCAGAAGCTTTGCCTATGGGCTTTCAGATTACAGGAAAGGCATATGATGAACAAGGATTGATTGAATTTGCTAAGCAATTTGAATAGATGTTAAACAGACTTTTGTGTTTTGTGGCTTTGTTGGTATTTGCTCTCCCTGTTAGGGGGCAGATTACAGCTGCTTTGCCACCAGCTCAAGAGAATACTGCGGGAAAGAACTATTTCCCAGCGGATGATTTAGCTGCCATTGATTCTTTGGCCTTAGTGGAACAAGGTTTACCTACGGCATTTATGATTGATCCTTCGATCGTGTCAAGCCGATTGAAGGGACTTCAAAATCAAATTCCCTTAAACTATAATTTTCAAACGCATCAGTTCGTCGAATATTTTGCTTTTCGGAAAGCGGAGTTTACCCAACGGATGTTGGAGAAGCGGGACCTCTATTTTCCCTTATACGAGAAATACCTAAAGCAATACAATCTTCCTGATGAGTTGAAGTATTTATCCTTAATTGAATCCGGATTAGAGCCGCGGGCCTTAAGTAATAAAGGTGCTGGTGGATTGTGGCAATTTATGCCTTATACTGCACGAGGAGATTTCGGTTTACGTGTTGATGGCGTTGTAGATGAACGATTCGATCCAGAAAAAGCTACGGAGGCAGCTTGTAAGTATTTGAAGCAGTTATACCGCATTTTTGGTGATTGGCATTTAGCATTAGCGGCCTATAATACGGGTCCAGGAAATGTTAAACGTGCGATTCGTAAATGTGGTCGTAGTGATTTTTGGGGTATTTATAATTGTCTACCCAAGCAAACCCGTGCTTATGTTCCCCAATTCATCGCGATGGATTACATGATGAACTATCATGCTGACCATGCCATTCATGCGGAAAAATGGGTGAAAAAGATTCCATTCGATACGATCCAGGTGAAAGGGTATTTGAACTTGAACCGATTAAAGCAATTTGCTTCGATTCATGTGGACACATTTCAGTTTATCAATCCCCATTTAATTGGTGCTACGATTCCCAATGACAACAAAACTGTCGTTGTTTATATTCCAAGTTCCCGTTTTGAATATTTTAAGTCCAACCGAAAAGCCATTTTAGATTCGGCTTCCTTTGTTAATCAGAAGCAAACCGATAGCCTTGCTTCATTATATGTTGATAAATTGGTTAAGCGCCGTTACAAGGTTAAGCGAGGTCAATCGCTTTATGATGTCGCTCGTATTTTACACGTGAGTGTTTTGGAGTTAAAACATTTAAATCAACTCAGAACGAATCGGATAAATCGTGGTAAGCAATTGCTTTATTTCGCACGGATTCGTGAGAAGGTCATGCAAACGCCTGGCGATTCCACTGTCGATGAGGAAGCACCTGTCGTTCAAGTAAAAGTAAGGAAAGCTAAGATTCGGTATCATAAAGTTCGTTCAGGTGATACACTTTCCGACATCGCCGAACGTTATCAGGGTTTGACCATAACAAAATTGAAAAAACTAAATCGAATGCGTGCTTCGACGACTTTACGTCCTGGTATGCGTTTACGAATTTCATAACATGATCGCATATTTAAAAGGTAAATTAGCACATAAGGATCGCACACATGTCATCATTGATGTGCAAGGCGTAGGTTATGAGGTGAAAATCTCGTTGCAAACGTATGATGCCTTGAAAGACGGCAACGAAAACGTTCAGTTATTTACGCATCTTCAGATCAAAGAAGATTCTCATACCTTGGTGGGATTTCATTCCATGGATGAAAAATACTTGTTTTTGGATTTAGTATCCGTTTCGGGTGTTGGCTTAAGTACGGCTTTGGTGATGCTTTCTTCGTTTTCTTCGAGTGAGATTCGTTCCGCGATTATGAATGAAAACATCGGTTTAATTCAATCCATTAAGGGAATTGGTTCGAAGACGGCCCAACGGGTTATCTTGGAATTGAAGGATAAATGCAAAAAGGATACCTTGTTTGTTGAGGCAGGTGCGGCATCTCATGATGCTTCATTTGGCATTAAGCAAGAAGCCTTGGCCGCTTTAGTGACACTTGGAATTCCACGGGTTGCTGCAGAGAAGAATTTGGATCAATTGCTAAAGGCAAATCCAGATTCGAATGTAGAACAATTAATTAAACTGGCTTTACGTTAAGTTATTTTTAACCCTTTCTGCATGTTTTTGCCCCGACTTTTTCATCGAACCTTTCCATTAGCTTTTGCGAGCTTATTGGTGTTTGGTGGGTCTGTGAACATGGTTGGGCAAGAATTAGATTCTACGAAGGTTCTTGAAAAAAGTGGAAAAAAGCCACGGTACCAAGTCAAGAAATCGACTTTGATTACCCAAAAACAAAAATCACCCTTTGCCATTTATGCGATTCCACAGGTTAAATCGACTACACGGATAGTCGGTGAAAATGTATTTCAGGAACGTTTGTTGGGTGATTTTTCATTGAGTCCTATTCATAGTAAGAGCTTTTCAGATTATAGTCTTCAGCAAAATAGTTTGGTCAATCGCAGTTTTTGGAATGCTTATTCCAAGAGTCTCGATGGTTCTAGTAGTGTTCAATCTCGCGGTTTATTCCCTAAGATTGAATTGCCTCCTGCGATAGATCGAATTTTCGGTGGTTCCGAAGTGTATTTTAAACCCAATGGTAGTTTATTGTTGGACATCGGTTACCAAGGTCAATATGTAGATAATCCTGCCATTCCGGTTCAATTGCGCTATGTAGGTAATTTGTTTTTCAACGAACAGGCACAGATCAACTTCCAAGGTAAGATTGGTGATAAATTGAATTTGAATGCCAACTTTGATACGAAGGCAAGTTTCAATTTCCAAAATCAATTAAAGTTGAATTGGAAAACGCAGGAAGAAGATATTTTGCAAAACATTGAAGCCGGTAATACCTCATGGACATTGAATTCGCAATTGATTCCAGGTGTTCAGAATTTGTTTGGTCTTAAGACATTATTGCGTTTTGGTAATTTGGATGTGACAGTTGTCGCAGCACAACAACGTTCTAAGCAGGATTGTATCACGATGAAAGGTGGTTCTCAGGGACGTTCATTTGAATTGCGTGCAGATCAATACGATGAAAATCGGCACTTCTTTTTATCGACCTTTTTTCGAAATAATTACGAGCGTTCTTTGCAGAACCTGCCTGTTATTACGAGTGGAATCACGATTACACGTGTTGAAGTTTATGTAACCAATCGTACGCAAAGCACGGAAACCTTACGAAATTTGGTCGCCTTAGCCGATTTAGGGGAATCAAATCCATACAGTCGGGATAAAGCTGTTTTGCAACCCATTGTCGCTGGTCAAACTGTTGATAACAAAAATAATGGCTTGTATGCCAAGTTAACAGCGGATGCACAAATTCGTAAGTCGGATCAAGCATCTTATCAACTAGAATCTGCCTATGCCTTACAACGTGGGACTGATTTTGATATGTTGAAAGGTGCCAAACGTCTAAATGAACGTGAATTTAAGTTCAATTCACAACTCGGTTATATATCTTTAGTTGCTCCGCTTCGGAATGACGAAGTGTTAGCTGTAGCGTATGAATACACGTTTAATGGTCGGAAATATAAAGTAGGGGAGTTGACGGAAGATTACCAGGCCCGACAAGATAACGAGGTATTGATCTTGAAGATGTTGAAGTCTTCTACAATTCGGAACCACCTGCAACACCCCATGTGGGATTTGATGATGAAGAATATCTACTCGTTGAATTCGAATGGATTAAGTAAGCAGAATTTTCAGTTACGTTTGATTTACAAGGACGATGCAACGGGCATAGATAATTCGAACTTGATCGAAGGTGAGAAGGTCAAAGACATTCCTTTGGTGAAGGTATTGGGATTAGATAAATTGAATTTTGCGGGTGATCCTCAGCCTGATGGTAATTTTGATTACATCGAGGATATTACGATCGATTCCAAAAATGGAAAGATTATTTTCCCTGTCCTAGAGCCTTTTGGTTCTAGCTTGAAAAAGCAATTCACTGCATCAGAGTCAAATTTGGTCGAGAAATATGTCTTTGATAAGTTGTATCGATTGACGCAGACGGATGCACTCCAACAAGCCTCAAAGAATAAGTTTTTTATCAAAGGTAATTTTCAGGCGGGTGTCGGTGGTGATATTTCCTTGCCATTTGGCGTAGAAGCGAAGTCGGTGACTGTATCAGCGGGAGGTCAATCTTTGGTTGCGGGTTCCGACTACATTGTAGAAGGGCAGTCGGGGAAAGTGAAGATTCTAAATGAAGGCGTATTTCAGTCGGGGAGAGAGTTAAAAGTATGTTACGAAAAGCCTGATTTATTTACCAATCAGGTGAGAACCTTATTGGGGACACGTTTGGATTATAATTTAGGTCAAGATGTACATTTAGGGGCAACGGTGCAGAGCATGAGTGAAACACCACCGGCTTTTTTACGTCGTGTTTCGATTGGGAATGAACCCGTTAATAATACTTTGATTGGGTTTGATGCGAGTATTTTGAAGAAATCAAATGCATTAACTCGGATGATTGATGCATTGCCCATTATTTCCACGAAGGAAACATCAGTCATTGATTTTCAAGGTGAATTTGCCAAGTTAATTCCGAATGTCAATGATCGTGTGCAGGGGAACGCGTTTATCGATGATTTTGAGTCGGCACGCGTCGTATTTAACTTAAGTTCGCAACCGACCTTATGGCGTCCTGCGTCAACGCCAAAGGATTTTGTGGTAGCGAATCCACGGGACTTGAGTTCAAATTTCCGTCGGGCGAAAATTTCAGCATATAACGTGGATGCCAGTCTCTATGGACAAGGTGGATTCTCGATCGATGTTCCTGGACTTGATCCAGCCACGGTGAATACCTATGCCTATGAGCGGGTTGTAACGCCAAAGGGCTTGTTCCCCAATAAAGATTTCGCGAATAACATCACCAATTTACCGCTGGGCGTTTTGGATGTTGCTTATTTCCCATCAGAACGCGGTATTTATAACTTTAATCCGAATTTGACATCACAAGGCTTATTAGCCAATCCGAAGAATAATTTTGGAGCGATAACGCGTGCGATAACATCAGATACCGATTTCGACAATGCGAATGTGGAGCAGATTGAGTTTTGGTTGATGGATCCATTTGTTTCCGGAGAGTCTGGGAAAATTCGTGATGGTGTATTTAATAAGAATAATACGACAGGGGGTAAATTGATTTTCCATTTGGGAGATGTGTCGGAAGATTTTATTCCGGATGGTTTCTCCAACTTTGAGAATGGCATTCCGGCAGGTGAAAAGATTGTTTCGGGAGGTTCGCAGAATGTTGAGAAAACGAATTGGGGCTTAGCGCCAAAACGTCAATTTGTGATTAATGCCTTTGATAATCAAGGGGGACGAGGCCAACAAGATATTGGATTGGACGGTTTACCTAATCAGGTCAATGAGAATAGTTCGATTTCAGAAGCTACCTATTTTGCGGAATATCTAGCGCAAACCAAAACGCGTGTAAGCGATTCGAAGGCGATTGCCGCGATACAAGCTGACCCTGCGGGTGATGACTTCGTGCATTATTTGAGTAGTAATTATAATACTACCGGCAGTATGATTGAGCGTTACAAGAATTACATGGGGATTGAAAACAATTCGCCTACGACGGATAACCCGAGTAATTCGAATGTGACGGAGGCGAATTCCATGATGCCAGACCGCGAGGATTTAAATAATGATAATACCGTTAATGAGGTTGAGGCGTATTTTCAATATGAGGTCGACTTGAAGCCGGGCGGATTAGCGGTTGGCCAAGGATTTGTTGTTGATAAAGTCAATGATGGGGGAGTGGATTGGTATTTATTCCGAATCCCGATCAAAGACAAACGTAATTATACGACTCCGGCAGGTGAAATTTCGAGTTTCAAATCGATTCGTTTCTTCCGAATGTTATTGAGTCAATTCCAAGATCCTGTGGTTTTACGTTTTGCGCAATTACAATTATCCGGTTATTCTTACCGCAAGTTTATCGGGGATTTGGATCAACGCAATGGACAGGAAATTCCGGAGACCTATGATGCGAAGTTCCGGATATCTTCCGTAAACATCGAGGAAAATGGCCCGGCAACCAAAGGTGCGAATACGATTCCCTATGTTGTGCCTCCGGGATTTGTTCGGGATCAAGACGTGACAACGATTAATAACGCACGATTGAATGAACAATCGATGAGTTTATGCGTGGATAATTTACGTCCGGGCGATGCGCGTGGTGTGTTTAAGAATTCGGCATTTGATTTCATTAATTACAAGCGTCTACGCATGTTTGTTTCGATGCAGAGCCCCGATCAGGTGGATGGGCAGGTTTCTGCTTTTATGCGTATAGGAACTGACTTGACGGACAACTATTACGAAGTTGAACAAACGGGATTACGTCAAACGCAAAAAGGCCAAAGTTTAGATATTGAAATTTGGCCTCAAGACAATGAATTTGATATTGAATTTGACTTATTGAAGCAAGCAAAAATTGAACGGGACCGACAAGGCAAATTCTTGAATGATCGTTTTACCTTGAATATGCTTTCTTCTACAGGGAAAACCTATCGCGTGACTGTGATGGGCCGCCCGGATCAGAGTGCATCGATGATTTTGATGATAGGTGTTCGAAATACGGCAAAAGACGGTCAAAATAAGTCCTTCTGCGTATGGGTAAATGAGTTGAGAGCTTCAGGTTTTGATCAAACTTCGGGTGCAGCTGCCTTAGGTAAGATGGGAATTAAATTGGCTGATTTAGGCCAAATTACCATGAATGGTAGTTTCAAAAACTATGGCTTTGGTGGAGTTCAATCAAAGATTTCGGATCGATCACGCGATAATACGAAGGAATATGGCATTACGGCCAATTTGAATTTGGATAAGTTTTTACCGCAGAAATGGGGCTTTAAGATTCCTTTTTATGTGTCCTATGACCGACGAAACGTCGCTCCTCAATTTGATCCATTAGATCCCGATATCTTCTTAGCCGATGCGGTAAGTAAATTTAATACACAGGCTAAGCGTGCGGATTATTTGAAATTAGTAGAAGATAATACGGAACGACAAGGGTTTAATTTTACCAATGTCCGCAAGATTCGATCTTCGTTAGCGAAGCATGCCTATGTCTGGGACTTGTCGAATTTTACGTTTAGCTATGCCTATTCCGAAATGATTCGAACGAATACATTGACGGAAACTTACCGACAATTAAGTCAACGAGGAAGTATTTTATATAGCTATACCTCGTCAGCAAACTACTGGGAGCCATTTACGAAGATGAAATCTAATTCGCAGTGGTTGGCTCTTTTGCGTGATTTAAATGTGAATATTATTCCTTCTTCGATTACGATGCGTGCCGAGATGGATCGGAGTTTTGTGAAGACGCAATTGCGAAACCAACAATTAACGACCGAAGGAGTTGCTCCGCAATTTGAGAAATATTGGTTCTTGAATCGGCAGTATGCCTTCAATTGGAATTTGACTAAGAGTATGATTGTCAACTATTCAGCCAATGTTAATTCCATTATCGATGAGCCATTTGGGGATTTAGATACCCAAGCAAAGCGTGATTCGGTCATTTTCAATATACGTGCCTTGGGTAGAGCAAAGGAGTTCGACCAACAAGCCGGATTGATATGGCGCTTGCCGCTGCAGAAATTGCCTTTGACGGATTGGATGAATGCGGATTATACGCATCGCATTGGGTATAATTACTTTGCCAATTCATTTAATATCAAGGACTCTTTGGATATTCCTTTTGGTAATATTATTAAGAATACCCGGGAGCGTTCCATTAATGGTAAAGTTGACTTTGTATCCTTGTACAACAGGATTCGTGCTTTACGTTGGGTGAATTCAAGTAATCCTAGCACGAAGGACGTAGCGCGAAATCCAGGAGATGATGAGGATATCATCATTCCGCCTAAGAATGCATTGAAGTCGGTAGCCCGATTGCTTTTAACACTTCGCGGAATTCAGGTTAACTATTCAATAAACGAGTCCACAACCTTGCCTGGATTTAATCCATCACCAGGTAAATTGGGCATGAATGGGAATTGGGGTGCACCTGGATTGGATTTTGTTAGTGGGGGGCAAAGTGATCAAATTCGTTTCACGGCTGCGGAGAATGGCTGGTTGTCGAAGAGTATCGTTCAGAATGTGCCGTTTACCCAATTGCGTCAACAGAAATTCAGTTATTCAACGCAATTAGAGCCGAACAAAGATTTACGTATTCAGGTTGAGGGGAATTATAATAAAGGAGATAATTATCAGGAGTTTTTCCGTCCTGCGGAATTAGGTGGACCATTTAAGAGTCAGAGTCCTTTGCGTTCAGGAAATTATTCGATGTCCTTTTTGTCCTTTATGACAGCATTTAAAGATCCGACGAATGTGTTCGAAATATTTCGTTCGAATCGAGAAGTGCTCATGACACGTTTGAATCGTACGAAGGTCGCAGAGGGCATGTATAACAAGAATTCGCAAGATGTGTTGATTCCATCTTTCTTTGCCGCTTATTCAGGTGTTTCTGCGAATGATGTCAAGTTTTCGCCTTTTTATAATTTACCATTGCCCAACTGGAAAGTGGACTATAATGGCCTGAATTTGTTCCCGGGTATTACGAAGAAATTTAGTTCGTTTACGATTACACATATGTATTCAAGTACGTATAGCGTGGGTAATTTTGTGTCATCGTTGGAATATGGTCAATTAGCGAATGACTTTCAAAATCTTACCTTGAACAGTCTTTTGTATCCATTATCTTCTCGATTTGATCCTGAAACACGCACATTGATACCGGTTTATGTGATGAGTACAATATCATTTACAGAACGCTTTTCGCCTTTAGTGGGGGTTAATGCTATTACAAAGAGTAGGGTTTCCTTGCGTTTTGAATATAACCAAGATCGTTCCGTTGGATTGAATTTAGCCAACTCCCAAGTGGCTGAGGTGGCGAATAAGGATTTAACCTTTGCGGTTGGATTTACCAAAGCCAATATGTTGATTCCTTTTAAGATAAATGGTCGATTGGTGCGTTTGCCTAATGACCTTCGTTTCAATATGAATTTAACCATTCGAGATACGCGGACCTTGCAGCGAAAGTTGGATGCGGAGACGGTCGTAACACAAGGCTTCGTGAATTTCCAATTTAGGCCTCAGATTAGTTATTCGGTGAGTGATAAATTATCAGTTACTGCATATTTCGATAAAATGATGAATAACCCTTTGGTTTCCAATTCATTCTATCGTTCGACCGTAGCAGGAGGTTTTCAAATCCGATATAGTTTAGAATAATTATTTTAAAATTTTTGCAATCAAGCCCGATTTTCGTGACCTTTGCAAGCAAAAAAATACGAACATATGAATTTCCCAGCAGATTTAAAGTACACGAAAGAACACGAATGGATTAAGGTTGAGGGTGATGTGGCAATTGTAGGTATTACTGACTTTGCACAAAGCGAACTAGGTGATATTATCTTTGTAGAGGTGGAAACGATCGGGAAGAGCATTGCACAAGATGCGGTATTTGGAACGGTTGAAGCTGTGAAAACGGTTTCTGATTTATTCTTACCGGTTGCAGGAGAAGTTATCGAGTTTAATACGAATTTAAATAACAGCCCAGAATTAGTTAACTCGGATCCATTTGGAGAGGGTTGGGTTGTGAAAATGAAACCAAGTGATTTAGGCGACATTGATCAATTGATGGATGTAGCTACCTATCAAGCATTTGTTGGACATTGATTTTAAAACCCTGATTTCAGGGTTTTTTTTTAGCTTATATAAAACATGCGGATTTTACTTAAATCAGTTTTAGTATCAGACTCTCGTTCTAGCTTTCATGGAAAGACGGTCGATTTATTGGCCGAAAATGGTCAATGGATTCAAATAGCCGCTTCCATTCAAGATAAGGCAGATGTTGTGATCGCCGGAAATCAGTTACAATGGTCTCCTAGTCTTGTTGACCTACGCGTCCACAATACCTTACCCGGTGGTGAACATCGGGAGGATTGGGAAAGTTTAAGTCGGGCAGCGCTGAAGGGTGGCGTATTGGATATGCTTTTATTGCCAACAGGCTCTCCGGTGCCTCAACAAGCAGATTCGATTCGCTTTATTCGTCAGAAGTCGGGCCAAATTACGTTTCATCCCATGGCTCCCTTGAGCTTGGATAACAAAGGAGAGAATTTTACGGATTTGTTTGATTTACACCGTGCCGGTGCAGTTTGGTTCGGTCATGGTGCGGGTTCTTTGCAGGCAGTTGATTTGATGGCCAAAAGTCTTCAATATCTACAAACCTTGCCTGTAACGATTGTTTGTCGGCCAGATACGGAAGCATTATCGCTTTACGGTCAAATTCACGAAGGTTTACAAAGTACCTTATTAGGTTTGAAAGGAATTCCGGTCTTAAGTGAAAGTATGAGTATCCAACGAGATTTGGATTTGTTGCGTTATGTGCGTGCGAATGCTTTTGGCTTGGCAAATGCTGATTTTAGACTCCATTTTGCTTGTATTTCTACAGCTGCAGGAGTGGAACTCATTCAGGCTGCTAAAGCGGAAGGTTTGCCAGTGACTGCTGATGTTGCTGTACACCAGTTGATTTTTACGGAAGATGCGATCGCAGATTTCGATACAAATAAAAAAGTATTTCCTCCATTTAGGGCGCATGCTGATTTAGAAGCCTTGTGGAAGGGCTTGGAAACTGGTGTCATTGATGCCGTTGTTTCGGATCACCATCCCGTGGAATTTGAATCAAAAGCCTTGGAATTTGATCATGCGGATTTCGGAACCATCGGGCTAGAAACTTTATTGGTGGCCTTTGTTGATGCAGCCGAAAAGCGCAAATTGAAAAACAGCTTGGATTTTATCACACACAAGCCGGCCTCGTTAGCAGGGATTTCATTGCCTGTTGTCGAAGTAGGAAGTCAAGTTCAAGGGATTGTATTTGAGTCGGGAGTTAATCACGTTTACCAACTAACAGATATCGTAGGTAAATCGAAGAATTCATGTTTCATTGGCGAGACATTTACTACGCAAATTACCTACGTGATTAAGGGAGATCAAATTTTGTATCAAGGATAAGATGAGAGAATTAGTAGGAAAATTTCCCCGAGTGATAGTGGTTAGCCTTATTTGTGTCGTTTTGATGGGGGTATATGGTTATGTGCTTACAATCAATGACATTATTCCCTTAGCAGGTAAGAAGGCGCCTTCGTTTGTGATTGTTTTGTTGGCTCAAGTGTATTTAGCCAAAAATTGGGTTGGATCAAACCGAGGGGCATCTGTACATTTTCTTAAATTGTTTTTGTATCAATACATATTTGTTTTGATTACGGCGCTGGTTGGCGCTTTCTCATTGTATTATTTTTATGAATCTGCTACCGGTTTAGAAGTTTTGCAGGATTATATCCGGTTAAGCGTACATGAACTGGGGCAATATAAGGATGTGATCATCAAGCAGGAGGGAAAAGAATATTACTTTCAATTGATGCAAGGCATTCAAGGAATCAATGCTTTTAGTATTGCACGTGATGAATTTAGCCAAAAACTCTTTCTGGCATTCTTGCCAAATTTGTTAATTTCACTTTATTATAAACAATAAGTTATGGAAACGACGACTACTTCGAAAAGTTTACTATTAATTAAGTGGGGTATCATTGGAGGCTTATTGAGCTTCCTTGTATCTGTTGTTACCCAGTATTCGGGTTTGGCCGAGGACTTTTCGGAAACACTTGGGTGGGTTTCCTTCTTGGTTACTTTTGTTATCAATGTAACAGTTTTGTTTTTAGCCTTAAAAGAAGTTCGCGAGCAACAAGGTGGCTTTTTATCTTATGGGGAAGGCTTAGGAAGCTCTACACTATTAGGTGGTTTGTGGGGTATCGTAGCCGGTGGTTTTAATTACATCTACATCAATTTCATTGATGATGCTGTTATCCAAAAGCAAATGGATTTGGCTCGCCAACGATTGGAAGACCAAGGTTTATCTGAAAGTCAGATCCAGGATGCCGAGAAAATCACGAATATGATGTTAGGGCCTGGTGTTCAGTTTATTACAATCGTGTTTGTTACGGTATTATTTATGTTCGTTTTGGGTCTTATTGTTTCAGGTATCATGAAACGTGAAAAACCAATGTTCGACGAGTAAGTATGCTAGCCATTATCCGGAAAGAGTTGAGTCAGTTTTTTAGTTCCTTTTTAGGTTTAGGAATTATGACGGCTTTTTATGTCTTGATGGGTATTTATTTATGGTGGTTGGACGGCAATATATTAGATTATGGCTTTGCTGAAATGCAGGTATTCTTTGATTTAAGTCCGTGGTTCTTCCTGTTTTTTATTCCGGCTATTTCCATGCGATCTTTCGCCGAGGAATTTGAAATGCGCACTTTTGATTTGTTACGTACTTTACCCATTTCGTTGAATTCGATTGTACTGGGGAAGTTGTTTGCTACGCTGATACTGGTTATCATCATCTTGATACCAACAGCTGTTTTTGTTTATTCCATCGGACAATTGGGCAGTCCCTCAGGTAATTTTGATGCATCGCTAATCATTGGTTCTTATGTGGGATTAGTGTTGCTTTGTAGCGTATTTATTTGTCTATCGACCTTAGCCTCAGTGCTTGTATCCAAACAATCGTTAGCCTTTGTCATTGGACTAGTTTTTAATTTTATTTGTTGGCAAGGCATGCAAGAAATTCCTGCCTTGGAAACATGGTCGGTTTATGCACATTACCAACAAATGAGTAAGGGGGTTATTGATGGCAGTAGCGTCCTGTATTTTCTCGGATTGGGATTGCTTCTGAGCGGCTTGATTCGCTTACGCTTAGATCTTAAATTCGCTTAAACCTTGTAGTCGGCAATCGCCAGGCTATCCGTACACAAATCTATTTCGGCTTTTTCGTTGGATGCGATCAGGATCAACTTATGTCGTTGGCTTTCCAAAGCTTTGTAAAACCAGTTTTTAGCTGCTTCATCCAGATTGGAGGTAGGTTCATCCAAACATAGTATTGGACGATCAGCTGCTAAAGCCACGCCTAACTTTACTTTTTGGCGCATGCCAGAAGAGAAGTTCTTGATGTATTTAGTTTCAGATGGACGTAAGTTGATGAAGCTCGTAAAGGCATTGAAATCCCAGCGGGCGTCTAGAAAATCTATTTCAATGAGGAAGCTTAATAATTCAGGCAGTGTGAATTCTTCGATTAATTCGGAATAAGGGGCTGCAAAACTGATTTGCTTGTTGACGTTTTCACTGACACCTTCGAACTCGACAGTTCCTTTGTTTGGCAGGCTGTATTGTGCTAAGGTTTTTAAGAGGGTTGATTTCCCTGCACCGTTTTGACCGACGATGGCATAGGATTTTCCTGACTCAAACGTGTAGTTTAATGCTTTGAAGACCCATTCCTGGCGGAATTTTTTATGAATACCTGTGGCAATGATCTTCATGGTGGAATTATCCTTTCATAATTCCGCGTTCCGAGTTGCGGATAAAATCAACGATTTCATCGCGGTGGGCGGATTTAGGAATATTGGCTTCGATTTGATTCAAGGCTTGTTGGTTATTTAGGCCTTTTAAATACACATAACGGTAGATATCTTGAATTTCAGCCACCTGTGCATCATTGAATTCGCGACGGCGTAAGCCCACGGAATTGATACCTGCATAGCTTAGAGGTTCCCGACCCGCCTTTGTGAAAGGAGGGACATCCTTGCGCACTAATGAACCACCCGAAATCATGACATGTCGGCCAATGGATGCAAATTGATGTATCGCTGATGATCCGCCGATGATGGCAAAGTCTCCGACTGTTACGTGTCCTGCCATTTGAACGGCATTTGCTAGGATGCAGTTGTCGCCAACGATGCAATCGTGCGCAACGTGCACATACGCCATGATTAAGCAATTTTTACCAATGACCGTTTTTTGTTTGTCGGACGTACCGCGATTGATTGTTACACATTCGCGTATGGTTGTATTGTCACCAATTTCTGCTGTGGTAATTTCGCCACCAAATTTTAAATCTTGAGGAACGGCAGAAACTACAGCACCAGGAAAGATGCGTACATTTTTACCGATTCTTGCACCGGGATAAATGGTCACATTTGATCCAATCCAAGTTCCTTCACCGATTTCTACATCATCATGAATGACACTAAAAGGATCAATCTGGACATTTTCTCCGATTTTAGCATTGGGGTTAATAACAGAAAGTGGTTGACTCATGATCAAATACCTAAGATTTTCTAACTAAACTAGCCGTCATTTCAGCTTCACAGACAACTTGTCCTGCTACATATGCCTTGCCGATCATTTTGGCAATTCCCCGACGAATAGGTGCGGTTAATTCACATTTAAAAACAACTGTATCACCTGGGATGACACTTTTACGGAAGCGGCAATTTTCGATGCCGACTAAGTAAGGCCAATAGTTTTCAGGATCTGGTACAGAACTTAAAACCAAAATACCCCCTGTTTGAGCCATGGCTTCTACTTGCATAACGCCAGGCATGACAGGATTGTTTGGAAAATGGCCCATGAAATAATTTTCGTTCATGGTGACATTTTTAACACCTACAACGCTATTGTCATCTAAGTAAATGATTTTATCAATCATTTGAAATGGATAGCGGTGTGGCAATAATTCGTAAATACGCTCATGTGAGAAGATAGGAGGCTGTTTGGGGTCGTAAACCGGAACATTATTTTTCTCCGCTTCTAACATTAATTTTTTGATCTTTTTAGCTAACTCTACGTTGGACGCATGTCCTGGTCGAGATGCTAAAATTTGTGCTTTGATCGGTCTACCTACTAAGGCCAAATCGCCCATCACATCCAATAATTTATGTCGAGCCATTTCATTGGAATAATGTAGGCTTGTATTGTTCATAATGCCAGCTTCTTTCGAAATGGACACTTTGGGTTTACCTAATACTTCGGATATATTGGCTAATTCAGCTTCTGTATAATCTCTGTCGGCAATTACAATGGCATTATTTAAGTCACCGCCTTTGATTAAGCCAGCTTTATGTAATGCTTCTAATTCATGCACAAAACAGAAAGTTCTACACATCGAGAAGTCCTTTTCAAATTGAGAGACATGCGATAAGTTGGCATGTTGGCTTGAAAGAAATTTAGAATTATAATCCACCATTACCGCGATGCGGTAATCGTTTAGTGGCAATGCTGCTAGTTCAATCCCTTTTTCCAAATCTTTAAATCGAACTTCTTCAGGTAATTCAAAGAATTTACGGTGCGCTTCTTGTTCGACAGGTTCTGCATCTTTTAAGGCTTCCACAAATTTGATCGAAGAGCCATCCATGATGGGTGGTTCTGGTCCGTCTAATTGGATTAAGATATTGTCAATTTCTAGGCCAACTAAAGCCGCCAAAACGTGTTCAACCGTATTAATTCGTGCTCCGTTGTGTTCAATTGTGGTTCCGCGAGATGTATCGACAACGTAATCCACATCTGCATCAGCAATTGGTTGGCCTGGTAAATCAATTCGTTGGAATTTGATACCATGGTTCGCCGCTGCTGGTAAAAACGTCATATTGGCTACAACGCCTGTGTGCAAACCGACTCCGGATAGCGTGACAGACTTTGAAATTGTATGTTGCTTATTATTCATAAGAGGGGATACGCTTATTTAATTTTATTAATCTTTTCGAATAGCTCCGGTAATTGTCGAATTAACGCGCTACGTTTTAAATTATCTACATTATTGGTTGCAGGAAATCCACCCATCGTTTGACCAGGTGTTTTAATCGATTTGGTTACACCCGATTGCCCCGTGATGATTGTTTTTGGTGCGATGCTTATGTGTCCAGCGATGCCTACTTGGCCTCCGATTAAACAATTTTCTCCAATCTTTGTAGAACCTGAAATGCCCGTTTGTGCAGCAATGGCGGTATTTGCGCCAATCTCCACATTGTGGGCTATTTGTACTAAATTATCTAATTTAACTCCTTTACGAATGAGGGTAGATCCCATGGTTGCCCGATCGATCGTGGCATTCGCACCGATGCTCACATCATCTTCTATAACGACATTTCCAAGCTGAGGAATAGCTTTGTAGGTTCCATCTGCTTGTGGTGCATGTCCAAATCCATCTGCGCCAATGACTGCATTCGCATGAATGATGACATTGTTTCCAATAACCGTATCGTTATAAATAACCACACCCGGATAAATAATGCAATTGTCGCCAATTTGCACATTTTTCCCAATGCTAACATGGTTATAAATACTCGTGTAATTTCCGATGCTTGAATTTGCATCAATGAAGGCTAAATGACCTACAAATAGGTCTTTACCTACATTTATTCCACCTGCTACATGCGCTGTTACCTGTATACCCGTCTCTCTTTTGGCTGTCATCTCTTGGTACTTTTGTAACAAGATAGTAAAAGCCACATAGGGTTCTTTTACGCGAATCAGTGTCGATTTTACGGGTGATTTTAGGTCCAAATCAGCTGCTACAATCACGGCAGTTGCTTCGGTATCGTATAAATAAGATTCGTATTTGGGATTGGAAAGGAAAGAAATACTTCCTGATTTGCCTTCTTCTATTTTATCAAAACCCGTGATGTGTTGGGTCCCGTCGCCTTCTACTGCTCCTTGAATCATGGTCGCTATTTGGTCAACGGTAAACTTCATATAGGGTATGTGGAATTTAGAATGTATTAGGCGTTCAATTCACCTTGCAAATATACGCTCTTTGGGCAACAAAAATAGTATTTTTTCACAATCTTACTCAGAGCTTGTATCGTTGGAAGGTCAGATGCTTCGGTTAACTCGACCACATGACCTAGTTTATCGACGATTTTGATTGTGTTATCACCTTGAACATAAGCGGAATTACTGGTAGAGCCTTCAATGACAAAGTAAGATAATTCTTCGTCGGTAATCTGAAGCCTAGATTTGATTTCTTCTGAAATTTCCGTGCGCTTTGATTTGGGAAGGGGTTGGCTTCCTAATTTACAGGTAAACAATTTTCTGCTCAAAAAGTGCGAACACAATAACGATAAGATCTTGTCATCCGAATCTTTCCAGGTTTTGATAGCAGCCCAAACGTCATGATCATCTAGGTCGGTAAAGGCAACGAGCAGTTTGGGGTCGGCGGTGAATTCTTCCCAGGTATATTCTTTGCTTAAGAAAAGCATCAGCGCTTTGGAGCAGCTTAGTGGTTTTCCTTGATTAATAAGTTCTTTGGCACGTCTAAGAATCTGAATCAACATAGTTTCTGCCGCAATGGCTGTTTTATGTAAATACACTTGCCAATACATCAGTCGACGAGCCATCAAGAAATTCTCTATCGAGTAAATTCCTTTTTCCTCCATGACCAAATTCTCGTCTTGGAGGTCCAACATACTTAATAGGCGTTCTGAACCAATAAAGCCTTCGCGTACACCGGTGTAAAACGAATCGCGGGAGAGGTAATCCAAACGGTCAACGTCCAGTTGGCTTGAGATTAATTGGTGAAAAAACTTTCTCGGATAGGAATCATCAAACATCGTTATAGCTAAACTCAAGCGGCCCTCGAAATGCTGATTCAGTTTCTCCATGATGAGGTTTGAGATCTCTTCGTGGTGCACATGATTCAACAGGGTATATTCCAATACATGGGAAAAGGGGCCATGTCCGATGTCGTGTAATAAGATGGCAATTTCAGCTGCCTCCATTTCGGCATCCGAGATTGAATAGCCTTTTGCTTTTAAGTTATTTAACGCTTCGTCCATCAAATGCATGGCACCTAATGCGTGGTGAAAGCGCGTGTGATGTGCGCCTGGGTAGACAAATTCAGCTAAGCCCAATTGTTTGATCCGCTTCAAACGTTGTACAAACGGATGGTCGATCAGTTTGAGAATGAAAGGGTTATTGATTTTGATAAATCCGTAAATCGGATCATTGATGATTTTGGTAGGAAACATGGGCAACGAGCTAGCGTTTTTTCAGGCCTTAAATTTAGAAAATATTCACTCCAAATTAGTTCGAAAGCAATAATTAATTAATTTTGCATCACATTAGTTCAATCTAATGGGGACTTGTAGCTCAGTTGGTTAGAGCATCTGACTCATAATCAGGGGGTCCATGGTTCGAGCCCATGCTGGTCCACGAAGACACTCATCTGAAAAGGTGGGTGTTTTTTTTGGACGTTAGACGGTAGACGGTGGATTCTTTGGCAAACCTTTCAGGATTGCCAAAGTTTGAGGCGCCTTTTGCGCCGATTCCTCCGACGAAAGCCATGGGTCATTAATAACCCTAGGCTTCAGCCTAGGGAAGGCACGTGCCGAGTATGAAGCTAAGACGTTATTTATCGCGTCAATACAATAGCATGGATTAAAGTTTAATCGATAATTCAACTTTTCCACCTAAGCCTAATTCAACAATATTTTGCAAGGTAGATAAGCGAACCTCCTTGACATCATTTTCTAGTTTAGAAATGTAAGATTTAGTTGTCCCAGCTCTTTTTGCTAATTCATCTTGCGTAAGACCTGCTTTTTTCCTCGCATCCCGCAATAAAATCCCCATTTTGAAATTTTCATATCCTTGGTTTAGTTTATCTCTTTGGGATGTACCTGTAGTTCCGTAATGTTTGGTTACAAATTGATCTAAAGTCGTCGTGTTAGTTTTCGCTTTCATACGCTCGCATTATTTTTATTGCTTTATCAATCTCCTTTTGAGGAGTTTTTTGTGATTTTTTTTGAAATCCATTCATAAGTATGATTAAATAGCCCTCATCAAAAAAACAGAAAATTCGAAAGATATCTGTTCCATACTTTATTCGAATTTCATATAGTCCCTTTGTCCCCTTAATGTGTTTTATATAATTGGCGGCAATTTGTTCATGTGATTCAATTAACTTGAGCGTCCACATGATTTTATCTTGAACCTTACTTTTTTGTGCAAGAAAAAAATCTTCAAAGTAGTTCTTATAAATTATTACTTGTCTGATTTTAAACATGTCAAAGTTAAGGCTTTAAAGTTTCACTTAAGTGAAACTTTGGATTTATATTTTTTATATTTGATTTTTGACAAATTAGCTAGTAGTGTTTGATATTTAGCATAAAAAACTGATAATCAATTTGATTTTCGGTTATGGAATTTAAATGCGAATGCGGCTATGTCGCATAGGATCAATCGCAGCACGTTGTGCGGCTCAAACTTTGACAATCCTAAAAGGTTTGCCAAAGAAAATCGTGCCACTATAAAATGGTATTTAAATGCTAATGCGGCTATGTAGCATAGGATCAATCGCCGCACGTTGGGCGGCTCAAACTTTGGCAATCCTAAAAGGTTTGCCAAAGAGTACCCAGTCTAATGTCTAAAGTCCAACGTCTATTTAATAATAAAGCACCCCCAGCGCCACAGCGGCCACAGTCATAATTACCAGCGCAATTCCCCCCATCATATTCAAATAGCGGGTATTCGTATATTCACCCATGATTTCTTGGTTGTTTGAAATATGCAGGATGATTCCGATTAATACGGGTGCGGTTACACCATAAAGGATTGCTGTATAAATTAATGCTTGAATAGGAGAGATTCCGATGTAATTCATGGATAAACCAAGCAATAAGGAAATCATGATGATGACATAAAAGCCTTTGGCCTCATGGAATTTCTTGTCGAGGCCTTGTTCCCAACCGAAGGTTTCGGTATAAATATAGGAAAGCGCACCGCTAAGAACGGGGATTGCAATTAAACCCGTACCGATTACACCAACAGCAAATAATATATAGGCTAAATCCCCTGCCAATGGTTTCAATGCCATCGCAGCTTGTTCCACCGTATCGATTTGATGAATTCCTGCACTATATAAAACCGTTCCTGTAGTTAATATGATGAAATACATCACAAATCCCGAGAAGCCCATCCCGAAATCAACATCCTGTTCCATCGCATGAATCAAGCGTTTGTTCACCATTAAATGCTTTTTCTTATGTTGCATTTCTTCGACCTCGACAGATGCTTGCCAAAAGAATAAATAAGGGGAAATGGTTGTGCCTAATATCCCAACCAATATCGCCAAATACTCTTTGGTGAATTCGATTTTAGGAATGAATGTAGCACTTAATATTTGTACCAAATCTTGCTTATATAGAAATGGGACAATGAAATAAACGAGCATGACGATACACAGATATTTTAATGTCTGTGCAATTTTTTGATAGGGTAAATAGATAATTAAATCCATTAAAATGATCGTAAACATAACGCTAAAATAACTCGACTCAATTTTTGGGAAAAGTAAATTGCCAACCGCGCCCATCCCAGCAATATCTGCCCCAATGTTCATGATAATCGCCGGTGTGCTAAACAACAACATGACATACAAGATAGGTTTTGAATAGTGCTTTTTCAAGGTGCCCGTAAGTCCTTGGGAGGTGACAATTCCAATTCGAGCGCACATTTGTTGGATCGCCGCCATCAAGGGTATCGTAATGATGGTCGTCCAAAGGGTCATCAAACCAAATTGTGCTCCTGCTTGTGAATAGGTAGCAATTCCTGATGGATCGTCGTCGCTTGCGCCTGTCACTAATCCTGGTCCGACTGATTTCCAGAAACGTTTGATTTTTGAAGTAAGGCTCATGCTTTTTTACTGATTTTGGTCAATTCCTACGCAGTTTAGTGATATTTTCCTATTTTCGTGTTATGCGTAAACATAATTTTAGTCCGGGTCCCGCGACGCTACCCCAAGAGGTATTCCAACAAGCTGCCGATGCATTAGTCGATTTTAATCATTCGGGTTTAAGTATCGCTGAAATAAGCCATCGTGCTCCCGAATTTGTTCAAGTCATCGAAGAGGCGACTTCGCTCGTACGTGAATTATATCAACTACCTGATTATTTTGAAGTACTCTGGTTGCCCGGCGGTGCAAGTACGCAATTAGCCGTGGCTCCCATGAATTTACTTGGTTTGAATGATTCGATGGCAATTGTGGATACGGGTTTTTGGGCCCTTCGATCCATTGATGCCGCACGCGAATTAGCCCAAGTGCATGTCTTGGAATCTGCTTCAGCGACCCACTATGATCGAATTCCCAAAGCATGGAACTTGCCGGCGGATGCCAAATACCTGCATGTGGTTTCCAACGAAACGATCGAAGGGATTCAATACCATGAATACCCACAAGTGGATATTCCGTTAGTCGCGGACATGACATCAGATTTCTTGAGCAAACCACTGGATGTAGATCGGTTTGGAATCATCTTCGCTTCAGCGCAAAAGAACTTTGGTATTGCTGGAATTACCTGTGTATTGGTCAATACCAAGGTTTTGCCTGTTAATAGCGATCGCAAGGTTCCTACAATTTGGGACTATCAAACACATATTCAAAATCAATCGTTATATTATACCGTGCCTACTTATCCTGTTTATGTGGCGCTGTTAATGTTGCGTTGGATAAAAGCGCAAGGTGGTTTACGCGAAATGCAAAACCAAAGCGTTGCCAAGTCTTCTTTATTATACGATGAAATTGACCGTAATCCGCTGTTTGAAGGGATTGCAGTGAAAGAGGATCGCTCTGTCTTGAATGCATGTTTTCGAGCAATTTCGCCCGAAGTGGAAAGCCAATTTTTGGAATATTGTTCTCAAAATGATGTCGTGGGAATCAAAGGTTTTCCTACCGTAGGTGGATTTCGTGCCTCGATGTATAATGGAATGGCGATGGAAAGCGTCCAACACCTCGTACAATTAATGAAAAATTTTAAGCCGAGTCTATGAAAATTATTATTGCAGGAGGAGGAATAGGTGGTTTGGTGACTGCAATGCGGCTACATCAGGATGGCCACGATGTAAAAGTATTCGAATCGGTTAAAGAAGTGACGCCGCTGGGTGTTGGCATTAATTTGTTGCCGCATAGCGTACGCGTGCTGACAAATATAGGGCTGCAGGATAAGATTGCGAAAATTGCTGTTCCTACGGAGGAGTTGGTTTATGCCAACCGACAAGGCCAATTTTTCTGGTCGGAGCCCCGAGGAAAACACGCCGGTTACCGCTGGCCTCAATTCTCCATTCACCGCGGGCATTTTCAGGTATTATTGTGGGAAGAAGCCATGCGTGTATTAGGAACGGATAAATTGATTCCCAATGCCCATTTGCAAGTTTTTCAAGAATTGGGTGACCAGGTCAAAGCAAGCTTTATCCATAAAGAAACGGGTGAAATGATCGCCGAGGAGTTTGGCGATATACTGATCGGTGCGGATGGAATACATTCCAATGTGCGTAAAAAACTGTATCCTGAGGAGGGTGGTGTGGTATTTTCTGGCAATGTATTATACCGTGGAACCGCGCGTTTGAAGCCTTATTTAACGGGTGCATCCATGGCGATGATTGGTTCGATGCAACAAAAGATGGTGATTTATCCGATTTCAACGGAATTAGATGCGGAGGGGAACCAACTCATCAACTGGGTTGCGAATTTGCGTCAAGCTTCAGGAAAGGAGATAACGGTGCGCGATTGGAACCGAACGGTGGGTAAGGAGGAATTATTGGATTTATATAAATCTTGGAAATTCGATTGGATTGATGTCCCAGAAATGATTGAAAAGACGAGCGGAGGAATCTTTGAATTCCCGATGTCGGACCGCAATCCCTTGCCTCGTTGGTCATTCGGTCGGGTGACTTTGTTGGGTGATGCCGCTCATCCGATGTACCCAATTGGTTCAAATGGGGCTTCACAAGCCATTTTGGATGCGGATGCGTTGGCTTTAGCCTTGCAAAATCATGCTGATGCGATCGAGGCATTGAAGGCTTACGATGCTGAACGTGTCCCTGCAACGGCTCAAGTAGTCTTGCAGAATCGCCAAAAAGGACCTGACTTTATCATGGATTTGATGGAGGAACGTTTTCCAAAGGGTTTTCAGGCAGGTGAAGTCCCCTATACTGAATTAGCGGAGGTGATGGCGCATTACAAGAAAGTTGCTGGATTTGATGTAGAAACCTTAAATGCGAAAGCCTGATGGAATTGAAATTGTTTATTGAAACTGAAATTGTTTTGGGCGAAGTACAAGATTTAGGCAACCGAAGAATTGTGCGCGTGATGGGAGGGAAGTTCTGGTCGGCCGAGCTGAATGGTACCATCCTCGAAGGAGGTGGTGACTGGCAAAATATCCGACCTGATGGCGTTGTGGACATCGATACGCGTTATACCTTGAAAACCGACGATGGCGCTTTGATTTATTTAACGAATCAGGGCTTACGCGATGGTGTCTACATGCGGACATTCTCGCGCTTTGAATCAAATGATGCACGTTATGCGTGGGTAAATAAGCGATTATTCGTTTCGGATGGTGCGAAGGTGGATGGGGTGGTGAAGCATACGTTTTATGAAATGAAATAATTATATGTTTTGTTTCATAGCCCCAGACTTTAGTCTGGGGTTCCCTAGGCTAAAGCCTAGGGTTATTAGCTTTGAAACAAATGGCTTTGGAATGTAGAGACGCATTACTTCACGTCTATTTCTTCAAGGTTATAAATTCTTCCATCGTCCCATATCGAATTTCTAACTCTTCACTCTTCACTCTTCACTCTTCACTCTAAATTAGTTTCTCAATCGAAATGAAATTATTTACATAACCAGGACCTACCATTAAGGTGATACGATAAAAACGAAGGTTTGTAGAGTCTCGTAGGTAGTAAACGGCAAGATCTCCATCAGTGGCAAATCCCCATGAGGCTCCCAAATAAGCAAATGTTGAATTAATCGTTTGCGTTACATCGGCAAAGTGAGTAAAAGCATTGCTACTGTAAGTAGTATATGCAGATACCTCTCCGGAAAAACTATTTCCCGTTGTTCTTACTTGTAAACTTCTTGAACCGCCAGTCGAAAATTGAATTTGAATATCATCTAAAGTGACTGCCACACCTGCATTGACAAATGCGCTTGCTTTTAACGCAACACTACCAGATGCATCTGTATGAGTGATTTTTCCTCGAACTTGCGCGTTTCCATTGACATCTAAACTTTGGTTTGGGGACGTGGTTCCTATACCTAAACGATTGTTTGAATCATCAAAATATAAATTGCTGTTGTCCTGTGTTAGTGTCGAACCATTACTAAATACGAGCGAACCATTACTAAAAGAACTACTCCCGGTTCCACCTTTAGCGATGGGCATTGTACCTGCACTCCAAGCGCCTAATTCCACTAATGTAATATGATTTCCATCGCTTTCTCCAAAATTGAAACTTCCGCCACCGATAGCAGCAATACGTACGGTGTAGGTATATGTACCTGCTGTGGGAGTATCGATGAAGTTTAAGCAAAATGGTACATTTTCATTGTTTAATGAACTTTCCGCTTGAACTTTTTTGCCCAAGGCTACTCCATCACGATAAATTTGAAGTTGAACCCAAGCGCCAGATGTAGATGGATTAGCATCTCCTGTTGCGATGATTTGAATAGGTCGACCGGAGGTAGTAATACTTTGGCTTACGACAATATCTCCGACAGCACTTTTGGTAACTGAACTTGCATTCGATTGTGCATAATTAGGGTTATAGCCACTAAAGGCATTGAGAGAGCTTTGGCTTACCAAGCCATTCCATTTACTTCCATCCCAAAAATAATAGCCGGGTAAGACATTATTGGGCGTCGTTCCGGCCGTACTTGTATTATAGATAACAAGGCCTGTTGCTGGATTTACAATAGTACTAACATCCAACGTACCCGTTAAACTAATTCGAGGTGGGAGAAAACCCTTATTGGTTGCTGAAACGTCTAACTTGGCAGAGGCGTCTGGACTCGTTGTGCCGATACCCGTTTGGGCCAGCAAATTATAGCTCATTAAAATTAACAGAATAAGAATTTTCTTGCACATTAGTTTCCTTATTTTTCTTTACTTTGAATCAATTCCTCTAATTTACGAATTCTAAGTTCGAGGGCATCTTTTTCTTTTTCCAACAGCTGGATTTTAACATCTTGTTCTTGAATGGCTTTAACGAGAATGGGGGTTAATTTTGAGTAATCCACAGATTGTGGTTTAATTCTTCCCTTTTCGTCGACTGCATCCTTTTCTCCCGAAACCATGTATGGAATTACTTCTTGTAATTCGTGCGCTTTTACCCCAAACATGCGGGTATTATTTACTTTCCACGCATAATCATAGGTCTTAATTTGATTGACCAAAGCAAGACCATTGTAGTTTCTGAAATCTGTTTTGAGGCGATAATCGGAGGATGTATTATAGGCAACTTGAGTGCCACCATTGGTGCCTTGTATATTTCCTATATTTGTCCCTTGTTTTTGAAACATCATAAACTCATGGTAATTATTGGCCCAATTGGATCCCGTGTTTCCATTTAATATAACCATTCCATTATTATCGGCAGTTGTGCTCTCAATATAAAGTGAAACATCATCCGCGGATTGAAGGTGCATTTTTCTAACAGGAGAGGAAGTCCCGATACCCAAACGAGCATCGGAGCTAATTGTTAAAACGGGTGTGCTTGTATTGTTAAAATTCCAGTTATTATGAATTTTAAATTTATCTCCATCCGCATTGTCGATCCCCAAAGAATACCCCCTTACACCTGAAATGTCAAAAGATAAATAGGGATTTCCACCCCCATCACCACTCGTTCGAATGCCCATGATGGAGTGAGCTGTGTTAGAGGCGTTATTTGAGTTGAATAAATAGATACTTGGCACCGTATTCGTTGCTGGGTCGCCTGCTCCCAAACTATTTCCATTTTGAATATGCAATGCGGTAGATGGGCTAGTTGTACCCAAACCTACTTTGCCCGTGTTATCAACACTTATTCCTTCGTTTCCGCCATCTCCTGATAAGTACTTTCCATTCAATTGAATATTTGACGTGGCTGTATGGTTTCCCAAATTATCGGCTGTTGTCGATGTGGTGATGGATGGATTTAATTTGGTGATGATTACAGTAGCACCATAATAGAGCTGTCGATATACATCTAAATTGAAAAATCGAAACATTCTTGTACTTGATGAACAGTCAACAATATCTGCAGCAAATGTTCCACCGCCCCAGTCGGTATTTCCGCCGTTTCCGAGTGTGGAATATCCCGCATCATTCAATAAGGCATTCCATGTACCCGACATGTTTTCTTGTAGTTGGATAATGTTATAGGTGCTACTCGATTGATAGGGAAGGGCCCATTCTATTTTATATATCCCATTTGCTAAAGCAAAGCTTGTATTAGCATTAATCGTTAAATCCCCCGCGGCTATATTATTGAATCTTGAATTCCATGAGCTTACGGCGGAATTGAGTGCTGTATTTGACGTGGATCTAAAAATTGCTTGATTTTGTACATTACCCACGGTAGTCGATAAGCTTACCCATTTTCCACCGGTGCCATCCCAATAATAATAACCCGGTAGCACATTGAATGGACTTGCCCCAGCCGTAGCTGTGTTAAATACCATCAAACCATTCGCCGGACTCGTGATAGGACTCGCGGAATTCGTTGCAGATAATGCCACGCGTGGTGGAAGAAATCCTTTGTTGGTCGCAGAAACCTCCAACTTCGCTGAGGCGTCTGGTGTCGATGTGCCGATACCCGTTTGGGCAATAACACGTAACGAAATCAAGAATAATAAAATAAACTTTTTCATGTTTTTTGTTATCTAACCCAATACCAAATAATTCCGGGAGAAGCGCCGGTTCCTCCTATTGTTCCAATCCAAGGTGCTGGGGCATAATACTGGTTGTTAGCAACCAGCGTTCCCCACCAATTTCCTGACCCACTGGAAAGCCCCAAAAATCCCGTATTGGCACCTACATAGCCGTGCCATGGCATGCGTTGAGAAATCCCATCATTAGCGGAATTATACGTCCAGCCACCATAATTAGCATTTAAAGTAATATTTGTATTTGCATTACTCGTACTAATAAAGCTATAGGCCGCATTAGCCGTCCAAATTCCCCCATAACTGTTTCGAGCATATGCATCGATCATGTATTGAAAACCGCTCGAACTTTTCTTGATGTAATCAGCCCACTTGATTATGGAATAATTCGCTGTGGAATTCGTAACTATATCCGTATTCTTCGTAAAAGGATTTGTTGCATTCAGGTCAATGGCATTAGCCAAAGACCATCCTCCATAAGAAGAATTTTTTAAAATCAAGGTCCAACCGCCTCCGTCGGTCGTCATGTCTGCATAAATTTTAATCGGAACGCCACCATTGATGCTTGCATGCTTAATCCAATAAAAACCATCAACAGAATTCGGATAATCTTGTTTAATTTGGTATGCACTCGTTGATGCCGTTTCCGGGCTAAGTCCCGAGTTATCTGGATAAAAACGTTGTTTGGTGGAATTGAAATTATTCGTGATTTCTTGTTCAGTCAATTCGCGATTGTAGATTTTAAAACTGGCTACATTTAAATTCATGAGCCAAGCAGCGTCATTCCGCCATCCCGATATTCTTCCAGCTCCCGAATTGAAATTAGCATTTGCCGCTGTGAATCCTGATAAGACTTGCGTCAATGAAGTTTGGTTAATCGAATTTACATATATTTTATTGTTGCTCGTAGTCCCAGAATTCATAACGAAAACTAGATGTTTCCATGCCCCTTCGATTCCTAAATTAGTAACCCTAGTATCTGATAAGCCGTAAATATCCCCACCAGAAGTATTGAATCCTATATGGGCACTCTTGGTCCATACATCATATTTGTTAAACCCGAAATACATGGCCCCAGTTGGTGTATTCAATGAATTTGTTTTCACCCACATCTCCACGGTGATCACATTTGTGCTTCCTATATTCGCATTGAAATTCGCATAACTAGAAGTCCCATTAAAACCAATAGATCCTCCATTTGCTGCATTGTAGGTTGTGGAGGTTAATGTGACATGTGAACCATTGCCTGATAGATCATTCCAAGTCGTACCTGAACCTGAATAACTCAAAGGATTGCCAGCATCCAGGTGCAAAAACAAACTTGAATTGGATAGGCAAGTAATGGTAACGCTTCCATCTCCTGTGGTATTTGGTGTGCCAAATGTATTAAATCCCGTGCTTGATTTCGAAGAACCGCCTCCACCTCCGCCGTTTGCAGAACCACCTCCGGCGCCACCACCACCCCCGTAAAAACCACCACCACCTCCGCCGGCACCTTGCCATATGGTCCCTGTACCTCCAACACCGCCCGTTAAGTTTCCTCCATCCCCTCCATTATTCCCCGGATTATTATCATATGCGATTCCTCCTACACCGACTGTAGTTGTCGTAGCCCCATATCCAAATTGGTAGCGTCCACTCATCGGATAGCCAAGTCCTCCAGCACCATTGCCTGCATTTCCAACATTAGCATTTAAGGCAGAACCACCCGTGTAGCCTGTTGTTCCTCCTGTTCCGGCTCCGCCACCTCCTCCGCCCGCGACGATATAGGCATTGGTGTTGGATGGGTTTGAAGATGAAAATACGCCCGACAAACCTCCTCCAGCGGCGCCATTGCCAGCTGTATTGTCAGCCACACCTCCATTGCCAGCAAAGCCATATTTAGCTGTAGCTGATTGACCCGGAAAACCACCTACGACCACATAAAGAATTTGGCCAGGTGTCACGTTCAAAGTTGTTGTGATATTGGCGCCCGCACCGCCAACCATCCCACCCAAGCCCGTGCCTCCTTTGGCACCTATGGCATTGATTTGGATGCTTGTGACCCGATTAGGAACGATGAATTGTTGGATCGCTCCGGTATAGGTAAACGTATTAATATTGCTAATGACGGGTCTTTTTAGCGCCGCACTGACGCCGAGGTTTTGAGCGCATAACTGCCAACTGAACAGCAGCAATAGTAACAATATGTTCTTTTCTACCTTCATTAAAAGATTGTATCACCAAAGACATAACCCGTTGTCGTACTATTCATCACCAAACCGATTACACTATTGGTCGTGCGGGAAGTTAATCCGTTGGCGGAATTGAGTGTTGTTCCTGATGCCAATAAACTAATGACACCCGCACCCGTTTGAATAAATTGGCAGTTAAAGCCAATGGTTAGGGTAGGGACCGTGACGGTCACGGTACTCGCCGAGTTGATGATGAATAATTTATTGTTATCAGCAGTTGTTAAGGTGAAACTTGCCGACTTTGAATTATCGATAACTAATCCTCCAGCGATTTGTACCCATGCGGAACCGTTCCAATAATAATAGCCTGGGACCACGTTATTGGGAATGCTGCCAGCGGTTTGGGTATTATAGACCAACAAGCCTGCCGCAGCGGAGGATGTTCCCGTGATCGGAGTGAATACATTCGCCGCGGTTAAAGCCACACGTGGGGGTAAGAATCCACGGTCCGTCGCGGATACATCCAACTTCGCGGATGCATTCGGTGATGAGGTTCCAATCCCCGTTTGGGCATATAACCCTGAAGAAACCAATAAGAAAAATAGAATTAATCGTTTCATTTCAATTTAGACTCTAAAAGGCGTAATCGCTTCTCTAAGTTAGCCTGTTTAACTTGTGTTTTTTTATTCAATTTTTCGTTTTCAAGCTTCAGTTGATCCACTTGTTTACTTAATTCTTGAATAGCTGCTACACTCAAAGCGGTAATTTGATCAAAATCGATGGCGCGAAAATCACTTACTTTCTTGCCATAGATGAAGAGATTAATTGTTGGTTCATTCCATCCTTTGACAATGAAATTTTGCGAATCATCTACAGACTCAATTGTTTTAATCACCTCTTTTTTTCCTTCGACAAAAAATTTCACTTCATCACCTTTGGCAAAACCATGCGGTTTTTCGGTGGTAATTTTCAACTTTTCATTTTCAACGGATGTTGATTTTGCCAAAGCAAAAACGGAAGGAATAAAATCTGTCGATTGATTGACAAATTGTGGATTAACCTTTTCTACTTCTTGCGCAATAAAACCCGTTTTTTGCTTCGTCCCATTGGCTAGTTGGTCAACGTAGGCATAATTCACAACCTTGAGTCTATTTAGGTCTGATAATTGCTTACCAGAATGAAGCATAGCAATCCCCTTCTTGATTCGAACATCGGATATGGCATTGAATTCAGGAGCACGAATACGCTGATCGGCTTGAATGGAATACGCAACATAGGTATTAGCTGTATAAGCCCCTTGCGCTTGATTTTGGTTTAAATAGCCATAAACATTGACATACTGGTTCACGGAAGAAGTTACATGCAATGGAACAAGCGGAGAGGTCGTACCAATTCCTACTTTTCCAGCATGATACACATCTCCATCTGAACGAAAATAGTGATATAACGTGGGGCTATATTCGGCACATCCACCATACAAACATGAATTCCCATAGATTGTAAATCGTTCATCCGTATCGTCGTTCAAATGGAGTTGTAATTCGTTTGAATTCCCTATTTTAAATTTTCTTAAACGATATGGATCTGAATCGTCACCTCCATCTGTTCCTCTAAATTTGATTTCATTGACACTCATCGCACTTCGCACATCCAAACGATCAATAGGAGTGGTGGTACCTATACCAATACTGTTATTCAAAATCGTATAACCAGATCCACTCGGACTTAGCGTGACATTTTGATTGCTTCCTCCAGCGGTAAAGGTTAACGCACCTGTTCCTGTAATCGAACCTGTTGTGGTTCCGGTTCCTCCATTCGCAACAGCCACCGTTCCCGTTACATTGGCTGCATTATCCGAAGCGCCTATTAATTTCACCCAGGAAGATCCATTGTAAAAATAAAAACCCGGTGTAACGTTATTGGGCGATGTGCCTGCTGTGGCGGTATTGTAAACCAACAATCCATTCGCCGGACTAGTAATGGGACTTGTTGCGTTCGTTGCGCTTAATGCCACGCGCGGAGGTAAGAAACCTTTGTCGGTGGCATATACCTCCAACTTCGCGGATGCATTAGGTGTCGTGGTACCAATACCCGTTTGGGAAAGCGCAGCAAAAGAAATCAACAAGAAGAAGACTATTTTATTCATGTTATCTAATCCAAATTTGATGATGGGTACTATAGGCCGAGTTATTGGGATAGTCATCTACCTCCCAGCGGCTTCCACTTCCTCGAATACCCCAATGATATGTGCCGTTCAAATAGATAGGAAAGTTTGTCATTGCATCATTCAATTGATTACTGAAGTAATGACCCGTGCTTCCTGGTAAATAAGCCGAATGACTCGATAAGGGTGTATAAATACTTGCAATGCCAATCATGCTTCCATTACCCGTTTTGAAATAGGTGAGGGTTCCGCTATGAGATGTTTTAAAATGTATTATTCGTCCATGCGCTGAGGTTGCTCCATAAAAGCGAAATTCTGAAAATGTGAATTTATTCAGGTAAGCAGGGGTTGTATGTCCCCATGCGGTAGCAGATGTGGATTCATCGGTACCTAATACCGTGGAACCTAATAAGGGTAAAGTACTTGTTTTATATACCAAAGCGGGGTTTGTATTGGCTGCATGTAAATAATTCAATACCAAAGTCCACCCGCCACCATCCGTGTCCATATCACAATAACAAGAAGTTGCTGCTGTTGCTCCTGCTCCATCCGGGTCAATGACATAAACACCCGAAGTCGCATTCGGGAAGTTTGTTTTAATTTCGTTGCAGGATTTCATCACATCATCACGTAATAAGATACCTAAACGCATGGAAGGATGACCATATACGGCCATGGGAGTAACACGCACGTAACGCCCAAACATCACATTGGGGAAATTTGCATATACTTTGGTGTGTTGATCCGAATTCAATGTAAGGCCTTCTGACGCTGTCGCCCAATTTACATTATCCGTACTTACTTGCACTTTGGCCGATGTGACCCATTGCGCGTAATCCGCCCGACCTTGTGAAATAATGCCTTGTATCCAACGCGGACTTTTGAGGTCATATTGTAGGTAATCCGTGTAATTTAGTGCACTTCCTGCCGACCAGCTCGTACCCGAATCAATCCAGGGTATATATAAATTTGTCCCAAATGTAACGTTTCCCCAACTGCTGGATGCCGACCAATTTGTAGCGAAGCTAAATGATTCATAAGGTGGGTTGCCGTTTCGATTGGTCGCAGGAACCCATTTACTCGTAGTACCTGCTAAAGCCAATTTTCCGGTACCTGAGAAAATGATTTTATTGGAATATACTTGATTGATGTTGGCCGGAATCGTGACCGTTTGACCATCTAAAATGGTAGCCGTTCCCGTTAAATCGCTGGGACTAGTCCAAGTGGCTGTGTTTGTAAAGGTGTTAGAACTCGCGCTATTGGTGGTGCTTTGTGGGAAAAGGGCAGGGGTATAGGCCAACAAGCTCAGAAAAAACATCGCCTTTCTAAAGCCTGCAAATGTATGTAAAACCAGGATGTTCGATAGCTTAAAGTCCATGTCTCGCCTTGTCCTTATTGAATTTTGCCGTTATTTCAGCCTGTGTTAATTCTCGATCATACACTTTAAATTTAGTCACGTACATAGGTTGTATATAATTTGTATTTATTCCCCATGATCCAATTCTACCCACTCCATTTGTAAATGAAGCGTTCGCAATATTTGGAGTCCCCAATATTTGTGAAAGTGATTGATTTACCCCGTTCAAATAAATTTTATTGTTTGTCACAGATCCCTCTTTCATGACGAAAACATAATGTTTCCATGTATTTAAACAGCCACTCGTTTGAGTGGCCGTTAGCCCATAGACATCACCGGCAGCTGTGTTAAAGCCAATAGCATTATTATATGTATAGATGTCGTAATTGTAAAATCCAAAAAACATTCCACCTGAAAATGCGGTGGGATAGACCCACATCTCTACCGTGATGGTTGTGGCGCCGTTTAATGGAAAGGTAAAATCCGTATAGCCAGTCGTTGTTCCATTAAAATACAAGGACCCTCCTGCAGCAACATTGTAGGAAACTCCAGCTCGGTTTGTTGACGTCGTAGCCAAACCCGCTAAATCTGGATACGTGGCAATATTTTTAGATCCGTCCACCATGAATAGTAAATCGTAATTGGGTTCTTCCGAGAGGTAAAGGTTACTGACATCTCCTGCCGACAAGGCACTTGCATAAAATTTTACATCACCTAGTAAGAAACTTCCATAAGCGCCAGAACCCATGTTGGTCCCATCAGCTGCACCAATGCCAAAATATTGCCCTGATGTTAATGATCCCATGGCGGGCCCATCTCGGGTGTAGGTCGCAGAGCCCACCAAGGTATTGTCAACATAGGCATTCAGCTTGGTTCCCGTATAGACTAAAACCACGTGATGCCAAGTGTTTAAAGTGATAGTTCCTGATGTGATGATACTCGGTTTGGGCCAAACGGAAAACTTCAAGACTCCTCCAACCATCTCAATGTCAGTCGTATGATACCCTCCATTAATACTAGTCGAATTTAAATCTGTAACTACATTTCCATTCGCTAAGGTTGGGTTGAACCAAAGACTTAAGGTAAATACCCCCGAACGGGTTGATGAGGTAACCGGTGGATAAAAGGTTCTTAAATCACCTATTAATAAATAGTTCGCGCTTGCCGCTTTAAAATGTACATAACCAGGGTCAGCATGGAACGTAGGGGACCCACCCAATGTTGCGGGTATATTTTTAGCTGTTGTACTCGCCACGCTGGTTCCTGTTCCCGCATAGGATGTCGGATTTTGAAAATCATAGTCGACAATCAAGTTATTCTTCGCCACCGAATTTGGATATACAGGGGCAAAGAATTGCGCCTGTAACGATAAGGAAACCAAGAAGAAGAATACAAACGACCGCATATATTAATTACTTAATTCTCCTGAAATAATGACCACGTTTGAGCCGATGTGCAATACCGTTGCCAAGGCATACTGGCCAATGGTCTTGTTATAGCTGTTTCGGTTGATGATGGTCACGCCGGATGCGGGACTAAAGGTAATTTGACCCGCTCCGTATTGCAAGACCATGCAGTTGAAGCCTGTAGGCAATCCCGCCGGAATGGTCACCGTAATCGCTGAGGCTGCATTGGATTGGATAACTTCGGAATTATCTGTCGCAGCCAACGTATACCCAGCTGAAATGCTATTGATTTGTGCCCCGAATCCCGATAGCGTATTCGTCGTTGATCCCGACAAATTTCCATTAATATCCAAACGCATGCGTTCAGCTCCTGCCGTTTTAAATACGATGTTATTACTCATGTCGGCCACATTCGAGTAACCGGATAATTCGATTGATGACTGTGTGGTAGAATTTGTTCCGCCTCCTGCGGAAAGCCGTAAAAATCCATCATCTGAGCCATCTGCTTGCGTGGTACCACTTCCTGAACCTACTCCTCGGATTTCATATGCCCCGATTGTACTCGTGTTTATGGCTGGTCGGGCCGTTGAATTACTAAAGCCATCATGTATCCGAATACCACCGCCCACAAGATTCAATTTAGCCGTAGGCGAAGAAGTACCGATCCCCACATTACCCCCCAACGGATTTAAAGCCAAAATATAATTTGTCCCATAGGTCTTATTTCGTGCTTGAATCCAAGCAAAGGTTGATGTACTGCTCAAGCCAAAGTCTAATACATGCGAAACGGAAAGTCCGCCCAAACGTAAGTTGCCATTAGCCGCTGAACCGCTATTGGCCGGATCCGCCGCGGTAGCTTCCACCTGGAATTTATTCACGGGCGCAGTGGTGCCGATACCCGTTTGGGCACGTGCCGCAAAGCCGATGAATAGCAAAAGATAAAGAAGGATGTGTTTATCTACCATAGCGTGATCTTGTTGCATTAAAGTTATTCAGAATTTCAGCCTCGGTTAACGCACGGTTATAAATCTGGACGGAAGGTATGTTTGCATTGCTATACAATCCACCTTTTCCCCAAAAAGCACCGCGTGATTGACCAATCAAATAGGGGTTATTCGTTGTGTTTTGTACGCGTGGTAACACAAAAGGTTTTGTGGTTTTTGTAGACCAAGCACTTGTATTCCAATGGTAAACAGACGAGGCAAAATTACCATCGAAGCAGATTCGAACGGATGTATTCGAATTGTCGTAGGTATAGGCCACAAAATGCCAATTGCCATCGAATAGGGTTGTAGCGGCGATGGGATAAATCAAATCGTTCCCCCAAAAACATACAGCTATTCCTCCATTGTTTACCGGTGGAGAGTTACCTGCATCGAGGCCAGCACCGTTGGTATAAACTAAAAATAATTGCTCCGCTTTATCATCTGTTACTTCCCCTTTGTCCAAAAGTGCGGTATTTCGATTCGCGGTTGACTTATACCAAACCATCACCGTACGCGAATTATTTCCACTGGTTGAAGGTATCGCCACACCATTCGCATAATCATCCACGCCATCAAATGTCAAAAAGCCTTTATTGGCGATATTATAGGTTGGTCCATTAGTTAACGTACTATGATAACCATTGCCCGACAAATCGGTCCAGGTAGTCCCTGTTCCCTTATAGGAGGCCAAGTTTCCAGCATCCAGCTGCAGGACTAATCCATCTGCTACCAAAGGATTTGATTTGATGATGACCCCCATGCGCATGGTGATGTGATTTGTCCAATCTGTTGGGTTTAAACGTACATATTTGGCATAGACAACCGAAGGAAATAATATTGTGACGGCATCTGTGGAATTGGTATTTAAAGCCACATTGCTTAATACATTTGTCCAAGTTGATCCATCTAAACTGACATCTACGTTGGCAGATTTAACCCATTGCCCGCCATTATAGGCTCGTCCTTGGGTAACGATTCCTGTCATATAGACGGGAACGGGGTAGTTCAAGGTTAGGTATTGGCTGGTGTTATTGAATTGCGCCGACCAGCCTTGTGGGGAATTCAGATAAGGTGTAAAATGCAAGGCTACACCACCTGAATAGGGTGCATTTTCATAAAAGGAATCTCCCACTCCAGTTGATCCGGTTGAGTTATTCCAAGAACTTGTCACCGACCAATAAGAAGGAGTGGAGTTGGTTGACGGACTGTGAACAAAGGTATTTGTTAGATTGGAAGCTCCCGGAGTCCATTTGCTCGTATTATCTGTTAAGATCATTTTCCCAGTCCCGTTGAAAACAACTTTGTTGGTGTTTAAGGTACTCGAACTATTCATGGTAATGGTATTTCCATCATTGATGATCAATCCTCCATAAATATTGGGTAAGTTCGAAATGTTACTCGAAGATAGGGTTCTACTCGAAGCCGTTGCTAATGTGTAAGCCAAATCATTGTTGTGTACAACATAGGTAGAATACACGCCAGTGAAATACGTGGAACCCGATGGGAAATCGGCACTGACTTCTACGATATATCCAGCCACTGCACCTGTATTGGTGTTTGATAAATCGTTCCAACAAGTTCCCCCGTTCCATTTGGCTACGGCATAGTCCTCACTGTGATTCGCACCATTGGGCTCACCTGTACACCAATTATTATATTGTCCGTCAATATTGCCAGCAGTGGGTCCATTTTGCGTTTTGATTATGGTTCCTAATTCCGGACCCCCATCTAATTTCCAGGTGCCATCGGTCGTAGTCGCTTCATCTGTAATGGCAATCCAAATGTTACTACCTACGATATTATTATTCACGAAATCTTGTTCGGATTGCGAGGTGATGGTGACCAAATACCCCGTTTTACCCAAAAACGTATTACTCGATGCACCTGCCCTTGCATTCGTATAAGTAATCTGCGAGCTAGCCACATATTTGTAATAATGCTTGTTTACCGGATTGTAAACATAGCTGACATCAAACGGAGAAACTTCAATATTAATTTTTACAGCGGTTTTGACACTTCCCATGGTGACTGTCATCGCTGCAAGGGCGGCATTGACATTATCTCGGGTTCCGTAAAAGACTAGGGTATTGATTCCGGTCCAACTGTTATACCCGTAGTTTCGGGTCAAACCTGTGGTTGTAGGTAAACTAAAAGTGGCTGTACTTTGGTATTCTAAACTGAGACTGATCAGTAATGATTCCGTATTGTTGGCCCAATTCACCACAAAATCACTGACATTGACCGTTGTTCCTGCTTCGATGGATTGCGTAGCAGGCGTAGTGATCTTTTGCCCGAAAGAGGCACTTGAATAAATTAACAAGAAAAGGACCAATAATCTTTTCATCTTATCGTGCCTGACGCTTCAGTTTCTTTACTTCTCTTTTTAGTTGATTGATTTGTTTCTGTTGTTCCTTCATCGCTTCTACGAGTAGGGCGACAACTTTATCGTATTGTACGGATTTAAATCCTTCGGCTGTATTTTCCGTCTGAACGATTTCCGGTAAGACTTTTTCTACCTCTTGTGCGATGAATCCCAAAGTCATTTTGTCCGAGAACATGCGTTGGGGAAAAGCGGCCGTATTCCAGTTGAAATTTACACCCCGCAAGGCCAAGACTTTTTGCAATGGATTTTGGATGGAAGCGATATTCGTTTTAAAGCGCGCATCCGATGAACCCGCGATGGAGTTGGCGATAATGTCACCCGTTACCTGCAATCGAACGGTAGGAGCGGAGTTGCCCATCCCAATGAATCCATTTTCTTTGATGATTAAACCGTTGAGTTCACTCGTATTAAAAATACGTAAACGGGCATCGGAAGCTGTTGAGCCATATTGATCCATGATCCAATCCGCTGTGGACCCTGTCAACGATTTTTTGAAAATTATTTGACCGCCTTCATAGGCTGCTGTAGTCGGGAATAGCGTAATTTCTCCCGGAAGTAATCCATCACTTGTACCCACGCTGAGCGTTGTTGCTGCTGTAGAATTCCCGATGCTTAATTTCCCATCCGAAGTTAAAAACATGCGGTTCACATTGTTGGTCCCCCAGGCAATGTTACCTGTGGAAAACAAGTTCATGAAGGTTAGTTGAGTTGAACTAGCTCCCGGGTAGCCGAAATACGCATAACGGGTAGTTGCACCTTGCGGATATAATTCCATGAATACATGGTCTGTTCCCTCAATGCGAAAGGCTCCTCCATTGTCTTTAACATGGAGTTTTGTTTTCGGTACCGTGGTTCCGATACCCGTTTGGGCAACCAATTTTCCTGTTTGGGAAAGGACAGCGACTAAAGCGAATAAACCTATTTTGAATCTTGTTTTCATTTTAAATTAATTCGATTTTAGAACAATGCACGTAAAATAATCCAGTTGGTGCCATTTGAAATAGCCTTTATCCAGTTGTTGGAAGGTTCAATACCGATTGACAACGTACTTGCTGTAGTTGTGGTACTATCTGATATGACATAACCTCCAGCAGACCCTACCGAAACTGAAACACTTGCAATGTTTTTAATTGTGATTTCTCGGCCAGCGCCTACAGTTACCGCACTGGGTAAAGTAATTGTTTGTGAGGCAGTGGATCCAGAGTATACCAAAACATTCGCATTGTCAGTAGTTAATATCGTATAATTTGCTGTCTTATTTAATACACCGCCACCTACATTATTAGACCAAGACGCCAAACCATTTGCATCGGATACCAAAACTTTACCTGCACCCGGTGTTCCGCCTGCAATACTTAAAGTACCTCCAATGTAGGCTGCTCCTCCAATTCCCGCTCCACCTGTAACGACTAATGCACCCGTCGTAGTCGATGTGGCAGCAGTAGTGGATGTGACATCGACATCTCCTCCTACAAACATGGTTCCTGCAATACCTACGCCACCTGCGGTAACAATAGACCCAGTAGTTGTTGAGGTAGAAGTTGTCGTTGCTCCAATATTTAATTCTTTCGCGATACCAACGCCACCAGAAATGATTAATGCTCCTGTAGTGGTAGATGTAGATGCCGTGGTATTGGGTATGTTGAGAGCTCCTAAAATTTTCGTGCTAGTCGTATTTGCATTACCAATTGTGGTCGTATTATTACCAGATCCAATAGCGTCTGTACCTATAACAATTTCATTGCTGCTACTATTCGCTGAAGGTCTTGTATTGTAGCCGATTAAAATGCTATTGTTCATGGTAGTTAAATTGTTCGTATTCCCTGATCCATAGTAACGGCCTGCAAATCCACCTAAAACGGTATTGTTGTCTCCCGTAGTAACGTAATCAATAGCGGCAGGGCCCACTGCTACGTTGACATTTCCTGATAAATTTCGCTGTAATGATTCTTTACCAATCGAGACATTATATCCGCCCGTCGTATTATTTGCTCCAGATACGACACCAATACCTATATTGTTTGATCCAGTTGTATTAGCAAGTAATGCGTCTTTTCCGATTGCTACATTATCGACCCCCGTGGTTGCTGCTTTTAATGCATTTGCGCCGAAAGCCGTATTCCCGGTTCCTGTAGTAATGGCATTTAGTGCCGCATTTCCAACAACTGTATTAGTAGCTAATTGACCTGTTCCTTTACCTATCGTAATCCCATTAACTGTCAAATCTGAGTTAAATGTCTTAGCTCCAGCGAAGGTTTGAGTTGCTGTCGTTACGACTCCTCCATTTGTCCCATCCGCAGGTGCTAAGTTTAAAACATTTGATGTAATACTTGCTCCATTTGCCGTGGATGAGGCTGAAATAGCTCCCACACTTGTCACCGCACTCGACGTAGACCAAGCAGGAGACCCACTAACTAAAGTCAAGAATTGGCCATCCGTTCCTTTCGCCAAACGTGTACCTGTTCCCGATGTTCCTCCGTAGATGATATCACCTGCCGTTGTCATCGGAGACAAAGCATCAAATGCCGCAGCTTTTGTGGTTTGGCCCGTACCACCATTTGCGAGTGGTAAGGTTCCTGTTACCCCGGTTGACAATGGCAAGCCCGTCGCATTGGTCAAGGTTCCTGAGGCAGGTGTTCCCAAAACCGGTGCTATGAAGGTAGGCGAAGTTAAGGTCTTATTTGTCAACGTCTCTGTACCTGCCAACGTTGCCAAAGTTCCCGTTGCTCCTGGTAAAGTAATCGTTGTCGTTCCCGCTACTGCTGGAGCTGCTAAGGTTGCTGTTCCCGAAGTTGAACCTGCATAACTAACCGTGGTCGCTGTGGCTACTCCGATTGTTGGTGTTACTAACGTAGGGGAGGTCGCAAACACCAAAGCACCTGTACCGGTTTCATTCGAGATAACACCCGCTAATTCGGCCGATGTTGTTGCTGCTAATACACTGATTTTATCTGTGGTGTAAACGCCATTCGTTACCGTCGCTGCGTTTCCTGATATCGAGCCAACGATCGTAGAAGAAAAGGTTTTGGCACCTGCGATTGTTTGTGCGGTTGTTAGATCCACAAAGTTTTGGGTCGTTGAACCAGTACCCCCGGCACTCACAGGCAAGGTTCCCGATGTAATGGCCGTTGTACTTGTCGTATATAAAGCACCACCACTTGTATAAGTTGTTAATCCTGTTCCACCGGCACTTGTAGGTAAAGTTCCTGTCGCCAATGCGGATGTGCTGGTTGCATACATGGCTCCGCCACTATTGAAAGATGTCATGCCGGTTCCTCCTTGGTCTGTTCCTAAAGTACCCGTGCTTGTCAAACGTTTCGAAGCATCCGTGAACACACCTTTGGAAGCGGTTAAAGCGGATAGGGTAGTCGCACCTGTAATGGTTGCTGTTCCTCCGATCGTCGTATTTCCCGTAACGGCTAAGGTTGTTCCAATGGTCCCTGATCCGCTGATGTTAAAATCAGTGCTGGCTTGTTGGGTCGTTCCGTTGATCACGTAGTTGGTAGATCCTGCTGGTAAATCAGCAGCTACCAGTGAACGGAAACTTGGCGCTGATGCGGTTGCGCCCGAAGTAGGTCCAGCGAAAACAAGGTTGGCTGCCGCCGTTGTTACACCTGTTCCTCCATTGGCTACGGGTAAAGTTCCTGTGATATCGGATACTGCCACACCTGCCCAAACAGGAGCTGCCGTTGCAGTGCCGTCACCGGTTTGTGTTAGGAATTTTTTAGTTGCTGAAGTGTTACCAGCTAATAGGGATGTGGTATTAGCGGCGCTTTGGTATGGAATCGAACCCAAAGCTCCACCATTAATGTTCGTTGCTTTAGATGCTAAGCCCGTTAAATTGGCAGTAATGGTTCCAGCTGCAAAATTACCACTTGCATCACGTGCAACAATTGCTGAGGCTGTATTCGCATCATCTGCAGTCGTAGCTGAATTGCTGACCTTACCGGCTGTTGCGATGGTTGCTAATTTTGTATCTACAATCGCAGCAGTTGTGCTAATGTCGGCATTGACAATTGTTGCATCGGCGATTTTAGCACTTGTTACTGCACTTGCTGCAATTTTGACTGTTGTGATTGCATCATCTGAAATGATGGGTGCTGCCGCTGTGGTACCTGTTCCTGCTAAATCACCTGCTAGTTGAACTTTTCCTTTCACGGATGTTGTCGCATCGGGAGCACCTGACGTAACACTTGCGTCCACGTAATCTTTGATTGTCTTAACCGCTGGGTATTTTGTTAATGATGCGGCATCTGTTGTAACGTTTGTACTTAAGTTGGCTGTTGATTGCGCACCTAAAGCTGTCAAGGCATCTGCAGCCGTTGTTGAGCCTGTACCGCCATTCGCGATAGGCAAGGTTCCCGTTACGCCTGTTGTTAATGGTAAACCCGTGGCGTTCGTTAATACCCCAGAAGCGGGTGTGCCTAATGCCGGTGCTGTGAAGGTTGGACTCGTTAATGTTTTATTGGTCAAGGTTTCTGTTCCTGCCAAAGTCGCTAAAGTTCCTGATGCCCCAGGTAAAGTAATCGTCGTTGTTCCGGCTACTGCTGGAGCTGCAAGCGTTGCTGTTCCGGATGTAGATCCAGCAAAGCCTACACTAGTTGCTGAAGCGACACCTAAAGTAGGTGTTACTAAAGTAGGAGAGGTAGCAAATACCAAAGCACCTGAACCTGTTTCATTCGTCACGGCTGTTGCTAGGTTTGCACTGGTTGCTGTTCCTAAGAATCCACCTACGCCTGTTCCTAAATCTGTCACATCGGCAATGACAACGCCTGCCCATGCAGGTGCTGCGGAAACAGAACCGGTTCCGGTTTGGGTTAAAAATTGTTTGGTTGCTGAAGTGCTTCCTGTTAAAAGCGAAGTTGTGTTGGCAGCAGATTGATAAGGAAGTGCTCCTAAGGTTCCACCGTTGATATTCGTAGCTTTGCTCGCCAAACCTGTTAGGCTTGCTGTGATGTTCCCAGCAGCAAAATCGCCATTGGCATCACGCGTTACAATCGCTGAGGCTGTATTCGCATCCGTTGCGGTTGTCGCCGAGTTGCTTACTTTTCCTGATGTAGCGATGGTTGCTAATTTTGTATCAGCAATCGCAGCGGATGCATTGATGTCTGCATTCACGATGGTTCCATTCGCAATTTTCGAAGAGGTAACAGCATCGTTGATGATTTTTACGGTCGTAATAGCGTCATCTGAAATAATTGGAGCTGCAGCACTTGAACTTGTTCCTGCTAAATCACCTCCTAATTGTATTTTACCTTTTACGGATGCAGTTGCATCAGGCGTTGCTGCAACAACACTTGCATCTACGTAATCTTTTACCGTTTTAACGGCAGGGTATTTTGTTAATGATGCAGCATCCGTCGTCATGTTTGTACTTAAGTTGGCCACTGATTGCGCTCCCAAAGCTGTTAATGCAGCTGCGGCTGTTGTGGCGCCTGTACCACCATTCGCGATGGTGATGGTTTCTCCAATTTTGGCATTGGTAATAGAGGCATCGGCTAGTTTAGCTGTTGTTACGCTGGCAGCGGCTAATTTTGCTGTTGTTACATTAGCATCCGTAATTTTAATCGTTGTAACTGCATCATCTGCAAGTTTCCCCGTGGTAATATTTAAATCGGCAATTTTAGCTGTTGTTACATTGGCATCCGTGATTTTAATGGTAGTTACCGCATCATCGGCTAATTTTCCGGTTGTAACATTTAAATCGGCTAATTTTGCTGTTGTTACATTGGCATCTGCAATCTTGATCGTAGTTACATTAGCGTCTGTGATTTTCGCGGTTGTTACGGCGTTGGCGGCCAACTTCGCTGTCGTTACATTGGCATCTAAAATCTTAACCGTTGTAATGGCATCATTCGTAATAACGGGAGCAGCGGCAGTCGTTCCTGTACCAGCTAAGTCACCGCCCAATTGCACTTTTCCTTTCACTGATGTTGTTGCATCGGGTGTTGCTGCTACGACGCTTGCGTCTACATAGTCTTTGACCGTTTTGGCTGCTGGGTATTTTGTCAATGATGCGGCATCCGTCGTTAAGTTCGTACTTAAATTTGCGGTCGATTGAGCGCCTAAAGCTGTAAGAGCTGCTGCTGCTGTCGTTGCACCTGTACCCCCATTGGCAATGCTAACCGCTTCGCCAAATTTGGCATTTAAGATGGTTGCATCCGCAATTTTAGCATTGGTAATGGCACCGTCGGCAACTTTCGCCGTCGTGATGGCATTAGGTGCCAATTTTGCGGTTGTTACATTGGAATCTGTGATTTTGATTGATGTTACCGCATCATCGGCTAATTTTCCGGTGGTAACATTCAAATCCGCAATCTTCGCAGTGGTTACATTGGCATCCGCGATTTTGGCAGTAGTAATATTGGCATCCGTAATTTTAACCGTCGTTACCGCATCATTAGCTAATTTTCCTGTGGTAACATTTAAATCCGCAATCTTCGCAGTGGTCACGTTGGCATCTGTGATTTTCGTGGTTGTCACAGCATTTGCGGCTAATTTAGCTGTGGTTACATTGGCGTCTAAAATTTTAACCGTTGTAATGGCATCATTCGTAATTACGGGTGCTGCTGCACTGGTTCCTGTTCCTGCCAAATCACCGCCTAATTGAATCTTTCCTTTTAAACTTGTCGTTGCATCGGCGATGGTCGCTGCGGCAACAGAGTTATCAACGTAATCTTTGATTGTTTTAACGGCTGGGTATTTTGTAATAGAAGCTGCATCTGCGCTAACATCTGTACTTAGATTGGCTTCGGATTGAGCACCCAGATTCGATAAGGCTGCAGCTGCTGTAGTTGCTCCCGTACCGCCATTTGCAATGGCAACGGTTCCGGTTACATTGGTTGCATTTCCTGTGATGTTTCCAGTTACTTTGGATCCTGAAACAGTTGCGATTTTTGCATCCGTTACGTTGGCATCTGTAATCTTAGCCGTTGTGATAGCATTATCAGCGATATCGGCTGTCACAATCGTTCCGTCGGCAATTTTCGCACTGGTTACGGCGCTTGCCGCGATGGCAGGAGCTGCGGCTGTACCGGTCAAATCACCGGCTAATTGTAGTTTACCCTTGGTATTGGCATCTGCATCTGCGATGGTTGCAGCGGCCACTTGGTTATCTACGTAAATCTTGACTGCGTTTTGCGTAGGATAGAGGCTGTTGCTGTTTCCAAGCGATGTAGAAGTCGATTTATTACTTACATCTTCTTTGTTTGCCAAAGCGGGTACCGTAGGTGAGCCGGCTGTTCCGCCTAAATCACCTGTTAATTGGATCTTACCTTTGGTGTTGGCATCTGCGTCAACAATCGTAGCGGAAGCAATTGCACCTTGTACGAAAGATGTCGTTGCGATGGCAGTCGAGTTATTACCTGGACTTTGCGTGACCGCGGTAGTACCGGATGGCATCGATGGCGTTCCGGTGAATGTTGGTGAATTTTTATCTGCTTTTGCATCTACGGCAGCTTGCAAGGCGATTCCTTGTGTGGCTTGATCCACATAGGTTTTGATGGCTCTTACGGATGGATATTTGGTGTCAGACCCTGCATCGGCAGAAACGTTTGTGGATTTGTTTGATACACTTTCTTTGGTAGCTAAACCGGGTACGGTTGGGTTGGTTGCCGTACCGCCCAAATCACCCGTTAATTGTACTTTTCCAGATGCTAACGTCGTTGCATCGGGCGCTCCTGATGCCACAGCAATGCTCACGGCATTGTCTACGTAGGTTTTTGCAGCACGTTGGGTCGGGAATAATACATCGGAAGGGTTACCTCCGCCTAAGTCGGTTGCGGAAGATTTATTTCCAGCCGACTCATAAGTGGTACCTAAATTATTAACTGTATTCGCCGTTGCTTCTGTTAAATTACGAACAGAGCCAATTTGTGAATTTAGGTTGTTTGCGGTGTTGGTTAATTGATTATTGGTTGTGTTGATTCGGTTATCGTGATCGTTTAACGTATTGTTGATGTTTTTGATGTCCGACTTAACTTGTTTGTCTAGGGATTCAATCGTTTGGTTGACCACGATGAATTTTCCGTCGTTAACCAATTGATTATCGGCAATTGCTTGGGTATTTGCCGCGATATTGGACTTCAAAGGATCTAAATCTTTCGGTACCAAATAGCCAGTATCATTGTTGAATTGGCTTAGGTTTTTAGGGGAGTCGCGTACGTTTTTGTAATCCACCGACTCCGCATAAAGCGCGTAAGGGGTGAAGTTTAGTTTTTGATTACTTACCTCGGTGAACTTTGAGCCTCCGTCAAAATTAACGGCAACAACTAATGATTTTAATTCCGCGTCCCAAACGACGGTATCAAAACTGCTGAATTTGCTTGTTCCTGTCGCATTACTGCTGTTGGAAGCCGTGGAAGCACCTGTTCCCACGGTTAATGAGATGAGTCCGAATTCATCGGTTGTCGTTTGTTGGATCTCTTCGTAATCCACGCCGGCCGACGTTTTCAAGGTGAAACGTACCCAGACTTTTCCATTGGAAAGCGGTTGTCCTGTTACGGCGACACCGGGAACCTCGATGGTTTTGGGGTCAAGGATGACAGCTTGGTAGTTTAGTCCTTTCTTTTGTGCAAATGCATTGAATAGACTGAATGTGAGAACAATTAATAAGATTAATTTTTTCATCGTTTTAAAACCCTTTTTGGGATGGTATTTAAAGAACTAATTGTTTGTGAACCTTAGAATTTGGAGATTTTAAGGCCGATACTTAAGCTTGTTGGTGCAAAATTTAAACTCGGTTTTCCCGCGGTCCATCCGTGGAAAGTGCTACTTTTTTGATAGGAGACAAAGACGGAAGTTTTGTCGGTAAGTATTTTATGGATTTCCAAATTATATCCGAGCATCACATGTATGGGGCTGAAATTTTCATTGTCAGCCAAATCATAATTTGCATTATTGTTGTTGCTGATTAATGTTTGAACACCACTGAATAATTTCTGTGCGCCTAGGTTTCCTTGCAGGGCAATGGAGAAACCTTTGTACACTTTCACCTCGGGACCGAATGCCGCATGCAGTCCTACAAAGTTTGTTTGATAATTTACAATGAAATTTTTGTCGTCGCCTGTCGCGTTGAATTGATTGATGTTGACACCCAGTTCATAGCGGAACAAGCTGGCGATTTTCGCAAGTTTCTGGTGGTTACCAAAGAAGATGGCGGTCTTCGAGAACTTCGAAATCAGGTCCGTCGTATCGATCAGCTCTTTGTTGTAACGAAAGGAGGCATGCATCCCGCCGAGCGGTTTGATGAAGTCAATGGCTTCGCCGGTTGAACTCTTGTATTGGTAGTCGGTGCTGTTTAAACCTACCGTCCATTTCCAATGTTGTGCCTGAATTTGTTGGCCTGCAAAGACCAAAAACGCTAAAAGGTATATCTTTTTAATCATCGTAAGGTAATCTTGATTGCATGGGATTTTTCCATAATTCAAAATTAACATAGTATAATCAAGGGATATTTATTTTGGGGTTGGGTATGTCCTACTTTTCGAAATCAGGACAAATTTGTTCATTAGAGGCTTGTGATGATGATTGTTGAGACGCGATACTTCGCGTCTAGTTTTTTCTTTGGCAAAGCTTTGCGCTTTGCCAAAGTTTGAGGCGCTTTTCGCGCCGAGTAATTCAATCTATTAATTCTTAGGATTAATCTAACCCATAAGAAATCGATGCTTCGCGCTTTTGTTTTCCTTTGGCAATGCTTCGCGCCTTTGTTTTTCTTTGGCAAAGCTTCGCGCTTTGCCAAAGTTTGAGGCGCTTTTCGCGCCGAGTAATTCGATCTATTAATTCTTAGGATTAATCTAACCCATAAGAAATCGATGCTTCGCGCTTTTGTTTTCCTTTGGCAAAGCCACCTGCTTTGCCAAAGTTTGAGGCGCTTTTAGCGCCGAGTAATTCGATCGATTAATTCTAAGGATTAATCTAATCCATAAGAAATCGATGCTTCGCGCTTTTGTTTTCCTTTGGCAATCCAGTTAGGTTTGCCAAAGAGGCTAAGGTCCACCGTCCAACGTCCAAAGTCTAATGTCCAATCGATGCTTCGCATCTCAAACTTTGGCAATCCTGAAAGGTTTGCCAAAGAGGCTACCACTTCACTCTTCACTCTTCATTCTTCACTTTTTACTGAAAAAGCTACCACCACATTGCCTTTAGCTGTCCCCAACTTCGTTCCGCCACAAGTGACAACAATGTATTGCTTACCATTTACCATATACGTTGACGGGGTTGCAAAAGATGCGAATGGTAATCGATGAGAAGCTAGGAGATTTCCTGTGGATGTTTGATAAATACGTAAGGTGGCGTCTTTGGTTGCGGCTATGATAAGTAAGCCACTTTTCGTAATGATGGGACCACCGTAATTTTCTCCACCTGTATCGGTGACACCTTGTTTAACGAGTTCCGGTTCTTGGCCAAATGGTATCTTCCATAAATATTTACCCGTATTCATATCGATGGCATTTAGTGTTCCCCAAGGCGTGCTTAAGGCCGGAAGTCCGTCTTGGTCAAGGAATTTGTTGTAGCCCGACATTTGGTAAGGAATCAAAGTTTGGGAATTTTGAGCTAAGACTTCCTTAGGCGCTAGTCCTTGGATGTAGGATGCAATCGCTTGTTGGCCTTCTGACGTAATATGGCCGAATCCCGGCATCATACCCTTGCCTTGTTTGATCATTTGTACGATGAATTTCGATTCACGTTTTTTCTCAATGCCGAATAGACTCGGATAGCCAGATGCAGGATTACCTTTCCTGTCTGACCCATGGCAATTCGCGCAGTACTGTTGGTATAATCCCTCGCCGGTCATCTGCTTAGCCTGTTTGTTTTTCACCATCTTCTGAATCCAACCCATTTCATTACTATTTATGTATAGGATTCCCTTTTCAGGGTCGGCTCCCGCGCCTCCCCATTCGCCACCTCCATCAAATCCGGGTAGGATCAAGGTACCCTGTTCGCTGGGAGCATCGTACCAACCACGTTTTAGGTTGGCAAGTTGGTTCATCAGGTCTTTTTTGTTTTTGGCATAGGGACTTAAGTCGCTCGCTTGAATTTCATTCGATAACCTAGCATAGGGTTTCGGTAGCAAAGGAAATGGTTGGGTCTTCCAAGCTTGTTCACCTAGTAAGGCAGTTGTATTGACCTTTCGTTCCTGAATCGGGAATAGGGGCTTGCCCGTCACTCGGTCGAAGATGAAGACGAATCCCTGCTTGGTGATTTGAGCCACGGCATCTATGCGTTTTCTTTTGCGCGTTACCGTAATCAAGTTAGGTGGTGCTGGTAAATCCCGATCCCAAATGTCATGGTGCGTGGTTTGAAAATGCCATATAAGTTTTCCCGTTTTAGCATCTAATGCCAAAAGGCAATTCGCATATAAATTTTGTCCTTTTCGATTTCCTCCCCAAAAATCATATCCCGCCGATCCCGTAGGTACATAAATAATGCCTCGTTTTCGGTCTACAGCCATACCGGCCCAGTTGTTCGCCGCGCCCGTGTACGTATTTTGATGGGCATCTTTCGGAAATGTTGAATAGCCTTTTTCGCCCGGATATGGGATGGTATGAAAGCTCCAAACTAATTTACCCGTATAAATATTGAAGGCACGAATGTCACCCGGTGCGGCATCGGCCCCCTCCGACAATCGAAGCGGCATGACGATTAAATCCCCGACGATGGTTCCGGGTGTATTTGAAATAATGAACTTGTCTTTCGCGATTTCGGGCAAGCCCGTATGCAAATCCACCTTCCCTTGATCTCCAAACGTTTCGATTGGCTTCCCTGTTTTGGCATCTAAAGCCCAAAGATTAGGTCCTGCTGTATATAATATGCGCTCATCCGCATAACTCAATCCGCGGGATGTGCTCGCCCAATTTTTCAACGGATCCCCAAAGCGCCAAATTTCTTTGCCCGTCGCCGCATCCAATGCGAAGGCTTGCACGGATGCGCTGACACTATAAAGTTTACCATTCACCGTGATGGGATTTGCTTGCATTTGACCGGAATCGGGGAGGGCATAGGTCCATGCTACTTGCAAGTCTTTGGCATTGCTTGCATTTATTTGTGTCAGCGGGGAATAATGATTGCGGTCGGGGCCACCTAAATACTCCGGCCAGTCTACTTGTTCATCGTTTTGAAATCCTGTGAATCCACACAATATGGAAAAACTAATGATTAATTTAACTTTCCTAGGTAGGTTAAGCATAGTTGGTGCATTTAATTAAACTAAATTCGACTTCAATCTATTAATTATTTGGGTAATATTGGAAACCTTTTGACTTTGAAAATTATAAACAATTAATACATGGGTGCTCTTTTAGGATTATTCTTTCATTCGCTTGGGGGCTTTGCCTCGGGTTCCTTTTACATTCCGTATCGTAAGATTCATGTTTGGTCTTGGGAAAGCGCTTGGTTAGTGGGGGGCGTTTTCTCCTGGTTAATCGTACCCATCATAGCGGCTTATTTAACGATTCCTGATTTCATGGGTATAATCCAACAAGTGGATTCGGATGTTTTTTTCTGGACGTTCACGTTTGGAATATTGTGGGGAATTGGGGGATTGACCTTTGGTTTAGCGATGCGTTTTTTGGGCATGTCTTTAGGTATGTCCATTGCCTTGAGTTTGTGCAGTATTTTCGGTGCATTGGTTCCTCCAATCTACCGCGAATTTGCAGGCGTATCGGGTGATACGATTTCGCATATTGTAGGTAGCACGGGAGGCCAAGTTGTTTTGTTGGGTATTCTGGTCTGTGTGTTTGGAATCTATTTGTGTGGCAAGGCTGGGATGATGAAGGAGAATGAATTGTCGCAAGAGCAAAAACAGGAAACGATTAAGGAATTTAGTTTGACTAAAGGTTTAGTCGTTGCGACGATTTCGGGGCTTTGTAGTGCCTGTTTTAATTTTGGTATCGAGGCTGGGAAAGACATGGCGGGAGCTGCGGTTGCCAACGGTTGTGATCCACTGTTTCAGAATAATGTCATTTTTATCGTGGTGCTTTGGGGTGGTTTTCTCACCAACTTTGTCTATTGCATGTATTTGAATTTCAAGAATAAGTCTTTTGGAGATTATGCAAATGCTTCAGCTCCTTTGCGAATGAATTACACGTTTGCCGCTGTGGCGGGTACAACCTGGTTCTTACAATTCTTTTTTTACGGAATGGGGGAGAGTAAATTAGGGAATGGGGCGAGTTCGTGGATCCTACACATGGCAACCATTATTTTAACTTCCAATTTCTGGGGAATCTATTTCAAGGAATGGAAGGGCGTGTCAAAACAAACAATGCGAACCGTGATTACGGGTATAGTTGTAATTCTAGTTTCAGTCTTAATCGTAGGATTAGGCAATTCAATTACAGAATAAGTTGATTCAGCTAATACATATTGATGAATTCTCCTCCACGCCGAAGTATAGGCAGTTGGCCAATTCCATTATTGAAGGTATTCAAGTTGGAAAAATTAAACAGGGAGACGTCTTACCCTCGATCAATGAACTAAGTTTTGAGCATTATATCTCCCGCATTACGGTCGAGAAAGGATATAATTATTTGAAGTCGTTAGGGATCGTGGAATCTGTGCGCGGGAAGGGATTTTTCATTAGCGCCGGCAGCGTCCCGGCAAATTTTCGTATCTTCTTGTTGTTCAATAAGTTATCTGTACACAAAAAAATCATTTACGATTCCTTTGTGGCCTCCATGGGCGATACGGCAGGAATTGATTTTTATATTTACAATAACGACTTCAACCTTTTTAAGCGTATCATCACAAAACGTGAATTAGACTATTCTCATATTGTCATCATTCCGCATTTCATGGAAGGTGATTCCATTGCGGTGGATTTCATCAACACGTTGCCTAAGGAAAAACTCATCCTGGTAGACAAATTATTGCCTGGAATTCAAGGTTCTTATGGTGCAGTTTATGAGAATTTCGAAAAGGATATTTATCAAACCCTCGTGCAGGCCAAAGATGCGTTGGCAAAATACCAGGTGCTCCAACTCGTTTTTCCGGATTCGAGTTATTACCCCAAAGATATCGTGAAAGGTTTCGAGCATTTTTGTCGGGACTATGCTTTTGATTTTCGTGTATCCCAACAAGCTCAACCGGAGAAGGGGACGGCCTATATTACGGTTATGGAAGATGATTTGATTGCGATTTTGGATCAGATCAAGGAGCATGGATTGCTTTTGGGTAAGGATGTGGGCTTAATTTCATACAATGAGACACCGATCAAGCGCTTGTTGTTTGATGGGATTTCGACGATCTCCACGGATTTTGTCAAAATGGGCGCATTAGCTGCGGATTTGGTGAAAAGCAATGCCCGCAACAGGATTGAAAACCCTTTTTCATTTATACAGCGATCTTCCTTGTAAACTTTGGTATTTACCAAATTTTATTTGGTGTATTTCCAATTTGACGCCTATATTCCTTTGCATAATTGCAAAAAAATCGACATTTTTGTAGCTTAATTATATTGAAAGCGCTTAAAAATTAAAATTATACGAATGAGCAATTCTCCAACAACCTTATTTGATAAAGTATGGGATTCCCACGTGGTTCGGAAAATCGAAGATGGTCCGGATGTATTCTTTATCGATCGCCACTTTATCCATGAAGTAACTAGCCCAGTAGCCTTTTTAGGTTTGGAGCAGCGTGGAATTGGGGTGATGTATCCGGAACGTACGTTTGCGACGGCGGATCACAATACGCCTACAATCAACCAACATCTACCGGTGGAAGATCCTTTGTCGGCAAATCAATTGCAACAATTGGCCACCAACTCAGCGAAATACGGTATTTTACATTGGGGTTTAGGAGATCCTAAAAACGGTATTGTACACGTCGTAGGACCTGAAAATGGAATTACCTTGCCAGGTTTTACCATTGTTTGCGGTGATTCACATACTTCGACGCACGGTGCTTTTGGTGCCATTGCTTTTGGTATTGGTACTTCGGAAGTTGAGATGGTTTTGTCTTCTCAATGCATTATGCAGCCTAAACCTAAGAAGATGCGCATTAATGTGAATGGTCAATTAGGTAAAGGAGTTACGCCAAAAGATGTGGCTTTGTATATTATTTCAAAATTATCAACTTCAGGTGCTACGGGTTATTTCGTAGAATATGCGGGCGATGTTTTTGAAAACATGAGCATGGAAGGTCGTATGACGGTTTGTAACCTGAGTATCGAAATGGGTGCGCGTGGGGGTATGATTGCTCCAGACCAAACGACATTTGATTACATCCAAGGTCGTCCTTTGGCACCTAAAGGTGCTGATTGGGATACGCAATTAGCGTATTGGAAAACCTTGAAAACAGATGCGGGTGCTTCATTTGATGAAGAAATCAATTTTGCTGCAGCTGATATTGAGCCGATGATTACCTACGGAACGAATCCAGGTATGGGTATGGGTATTTCAAAACACATTCCGAAAGCAGCTGATGTAGAAGGGGGTGTTGCAACCTATGAGAAGTCTTTGGATTACATGGGTTTTGCGGAAGATGATGCGATGATAGGTAAGCAAGTAGATTATGTGTTTATTGGTTCATGTACCAACGGTCGTATTGAAGATTTCAGAGCATTTGCTTCGATCGTTAAAGGACGTAAAAAGGCGGATCATGTAACGGCGTGGGTAGTTCCAGGTTCTCACATCGTAGAAGCACAGATTAAAGAAGAAGGTATTTTGGATATTTTGACGGAGGCGGGATTTGTATTGCGCCAACCGGGATGTTCGGCATGTTTAGCGATGAACGATGATAAGATTCCTGCAGGTAAATATGCGGTGAGTACATCGAATCGTAACTTCGAAGGACGTCAAGGTCCGGGTTCTCGTACCTTATTAGCGAGTCCTTTGGTAGCTGCGGCTGCTGCAATTACAGGGGTTGTAACAGACCCAAGAGCGTTTTTATAAGATTTAAATTAGAGCAAGATGGCTTACGATAGTTTTAGTGTTTTGAAAAGTTCAGCCGTTCCGATGCCTATCGAGAACGTAGATACAGACCAAATCATCCCTGCACGTTTTTTAAAAGCGACAGAACGCAAGGGTTTTGGTGATAATTTATTTAGAGATTGGCGTTACGATAAGAACGACCAACCGAAACAAGATTTCGTCTTGAATAATCCAACCTATTCAGGTAAGATTTTGGTAGGCGGAAAGAACTTTGGTTCAGGTTCATCACGTGAGCATGCTGCGTGGGCGATTTACGATTACGGTTTCCGTTGCGTGGTTTCTTCTTTCTTTGCGGATATTTTCCGTGGAAATGCCATAAACGTAGGTATTTTACCTGTTCAGGTTTCTCCTGAGTTTTTGCATGAGATCTTTACAGCAATTGAAAAAGATCCTAAAACGGAATTGGTTGTTGATTTACAAGCGCAAAGTATTACCATTGTTGCAACAGGTGCTTCTGAATCATTTGCCATTAATGGCTACAAAAAGCATAATTTATTGAACGGTTTTGATGACATCGATTACTTACAAGCGATGAAATCTGAAATCGCTGAATTTGCCACTAATCGATAGGATTCATGCGCCACATTGAAATTATGGATACAACCCTCCGGGATGGTGAACAGACCAGTGGGGTATCCTTTTCTGCTTCTGAAAAGTTGACGATTGCCCAATTGCTTTTGACTGAATTAAAAGTTGATCGCATTGAAGTAGCATCTGCGCGTGTATCTGAAGGAGAATTTCAGGCGGTCAAAAAGATTACATCTTGGGCTGCAAAAGCCGGTTTCCTAGACAGGGTAGAGGTCTTGACTTTTGTCGATGGCGGTACATCCGTTCAATGGATGTTGGATGCCGGTGCCAAAGTCATGAATTTATTGACCAAAGGTTCTTTGAATCATTTGCAGCATCAGCTCAAGAAAACACCTGAACAGCATTTTACTGAGATTCAGGCGACGATTGAGTTGGCAAATGCGAAAGGTTTATCGGTTAATGTCTACTTGGAAGATTGGAGTAATGGAATGCGTAATTCGAAGGATTATGTGTTGCAATACCTTGATTTTATCACACAATTACCTGTTAAGCGCATTTTGCTGCCAGACACCTTAGGGGTTTTGACGCATTGGGAAACCGCTGATTATATCAAGGAATTAGTTTCTCGCTACCCAACAACACATTTCGATTTTCATGCCCATAATGACTATGATTTAGGGACAGCGAATGCGTTGGAAGCAGTTCGTAACGGAATTCATGGCTTACACTTAACCGTGAATGGCATGGGCGAAAGAGCTGGTAATGCTCCTTTGGCTTCTGTTATTGCCGTATTAAATGACTACCAAAAAGATGTCAAGACTTCCGTTTGCGAAAAGTCACTCTATTCTGTGAGCAAGTTGGTAGAGACCTTTTCCGGTTTCCGAATTCCGGTCAACAAACCGGTTGTGGGGGAAAACGTATTTACCCAAACGGCTGGTATTCACGCCGATGGAGACAAAAAGAATAATTTGTATTTCAATGAGTTGATGCCAGAGCGTTTTGGTCGTGAGCGCAAATATGCGTTAGGTAAAACATCCGGAAAGGCCAATATTGAGAATAATTTAGCTGCTTTAGGTATCCAATTGTCTGATACTGACTTAAAGAAAGTAACCCAACGAATCATTGAATTAGGTGATCGCAAGGAGGTCGTTACCCAGAATGACTTGCCTTACATCATTTCAGATGTATTGGATTCCGATGCGATTGAGGAGCGTGTACAGGTGTTGAATTATGTATTAACACATTCCAAAGACTTGCGTCCTTCTGTGACCTTAAAAATTTCCGTTGATGGAGAGATTTTTGAAGAACATGCGCAAGGTGATGGTCAGTATGACGCGTTCATGCATGCGTTAGCTATCATTTTTGAAAAGAATGGTCAAAAGTTAGCGCAGTTGACGGACTATGCTGTACGAATTCCACCAGGAGGAGAGTCTGACGCACTTTGTGAAACAATCATTACCTGGTCATTTGGAGGGAAAGAATTAATCACACGAGGTTTGGATAGCGACCAAACGGTGTCCGCAATTAAGGCGACACAAAAAATGTTGAATTTGATTTAATAAACATATCATGGCAAAAAAACATATCCTAATTGTTCCAGGTGATGGAATTGGACAAGAAGTAACCGAAGTAGGTAAAAAAGTATTAGAGAAAATTGCGGCGAAATTTGGCCATGATTTTACGTATGATGAGGCGTTAATTGGTCACGTAGCAATTGAAGCAACGGGTGATGCACTTCCAGCTGAAACATTAGAAAAGATGAAGGCTTCCGATGCTGTGCTTTTCGGCGCGGTAGGACATCCTAAATATGACAATGATCCTTCTGCAAAAGTTCGTCCTGAGCAAGGCTTATTGAAAATGCGTAAAGAATTAGGGCTTTATGCGAATTTACGGCCGATCAAATTGTTTGATGAATTATTGTCGGCATCGAGCATCAAGCCAGAAATCTTGAAGGGCGCTGATATTTTATTCTTCCGTGAATTAACGGGGGATATCTATTTTGGCGAAAAAGGTCGTAAAAACAATGGTGATACAGCCTATGATGTGGCAGAATATAGCCGTTACGAAGTAGAGCGTATTGGACGTAAGGCTTTTGAAGCCGCTCGCACACGTAAGAAACATTTGGTTTCAGTAGACAAAGCGAACGTGTTGGAATCATCACGTTTATGGCGTGAAGAGATTCAGAAATTGGCTTTGGAATACCCCGATGTAACGGTTGAATACCAATTCGTAGATGCAACTGCGATGTTGTTGATTAAAGATCCAAAGCGTTTTGACGTTGTGGTAACTGCGAATTTATTTGGTGATATCTTAACGGATGAAGCTTCTCAAATTGCAGGTTCGATGGGTATGTTGGCTTCTGCTTCTATCGGAGATGGAACAGGTGTTTATGAGCCTATTCACGGTTCTGCACATGATATTACAGGAAAAGGTTTAGCAAATCCGATGGCTTCTGTTTTATCGGTTGCATTATTATTGGATATTTCGTTTGGTATGAAGGCTGAGTCAGAAGTCGTTATTAACGCGGTTGATCAGGTGTTGAAGAAAGGTTTCCGCACGGGTGATATCGCGGATGAAACTACCGACAAGTCAATGATTTTAGGAACGGATGCAATCGGAGAAGAAATACTGAAATTGATTTAATCAATTCATTTTTTATTTCATAATTTTAAGGCTTGCGACATATTTCGCAGGCCTTATTTTTTTACCATGCGTTTATTCTTATTTATTCTATTTGTCTCATTTGGCGCATTCGCCCAAAATAACATTCAGGTCACAGATTTATTGAAAATCAAGTCGGTGGGTAAACCTAGTTTCTCCCCAGACGGACAAAAGTTTTTTTATACGGTTACTTCGGTCGAAGATGATCCGGATACCAAAGGTGATTTTGTTTATCAAACCCATTTATATGTGGGGGATGTTGCATCCAAGTCCTCACGTGCCATGACTTCGGGTCGCTATTCGATTAGCGGGGCAAATTGGTCGGTAGATGGAAAATCAATTTTGTTCACGCGTGACCTGGGTAATAAAGCGCAGGTTTTTCAATTAAGTCTGGCAGGTGGTGAGGCATTGGCACTTACAAATTCGAAGGTGTCCATTCAAAATCCTGTGATTTCCAAGCATGATGGCCGTTTGTATTATACCTCGGGTATATCATTAAAAGACTTTTATGTGGATTCAATAGCAAATCCCCGACATTTGATTCCTGCGTGGTCTTTAGAAAAACCAAAGCTTGCTAATTCGTCTTTTGTTTCTAAAGCGAAAGCAAACCCGAACGGAACGATCGAGGAGGTTCGTGCTTATTTAGCGCAAAACGAAAAAGACAAGAAGGCTAAGGTGATTAACCGTTTACAGTTTCAAGAGGAAATGACAACTTCGGGTGAGATCCAATTGTCGACTATATATTCGTTGAATTTGGAAGCGGGGGCTAAAGCTGTTGCGCTCAATAATCCCTTGCATCGTTGGTCCGATTGGGAGCAATTGGATGCGAATACCTTTTTAGTGATTTTGCCTGCTGATAGTTTAACACACCCTGACAAGGTGTTAGAAAGCCAAATTGTTCGTTTTGACGCAATTTCGAAGACCTATAAATCGGTATTGATGAAAGCGGGTTATCGTTATTCTAATTTAAGTATCAATAATAAAGGTGACCAAGTTGCTTTTTTTGAATCAAAATCAACCGGAGTATCGAATCCAGTTTTAAAAGTGATGAATTTGGCTTCGGGTGTGATTCAAGATGTTACTTTGGATCGTGTGATTACGCAAGTAAAATGGTCGGCGGATGATGCGAAATTGTATCTCACTCCACAAGATCAGGGTGCTGTCCCGATTGTGGAATATACCTTGGCTACGAAGAAGTTTACAACCTTGACATCTACCATAGAGGGTGTTTTGGGCTTTGATGTGGTAGGAGATCAATTCATTTATGCCAAAACATCGATCGAAAACCCTTCGGAATTGTATATGCTAGCCAATGGGAAAGAATCACGTTTGACTGATTTTAATTCCATTTGGTTAAAGGATAAACAATTAGCCAAAGCAGTGAAACACCAGTTTATTAACAAATTAGGTCAAACGGTTGATTATTGGGTGATGAAGCCGATTGGTTATCAGGAGGGGAAAAAGTATCCTTTGGTTGTAGAGATTCATGGAGGTCCTACTGCGATGTGGGGAACGGGTGAAGCAAGCATGTGGCATGAATTTCAATACTATGCTGCGAGAGGATATGGCATTGTTTATTGTAACCCACGCGGAAGCGGTGGATATGGAACACCTTTTATGGCGAGTAACGTGAAAGATTGGGGAGCAGGTCCGATGGCGGATGTCATGCGCGTGACAGATTTAGCCATCAAAGAAGGGTGGGCCGATACAACCAAATTAGCGGTTACCGGTGGCTCTTATGCAGGTTATTTAGTTGCTTGGATTGTTGGGCATACGAATCGATTTAAGGTGGCTGCGTCCCAACGAGGTGTTTATGAATTGTCGACTTTCTTCGGGGAAGGAAATGCATGGCGTTTAGTTCCGAATTATTTTGGTGGTTATCCTTGGGAAAAGGCTACCAGAGCGGTTTTAGATAGAGAATCTCCTTTGACGTACGTGGCCAATATTAAGACGCCATTGATTATTTTCCATGGTGAAAATGACTTGCGCACGGGTGTTATTCAGAGTGAGATGCTCTACAAGAGTTTGAAACAAATGGGTCGTGAAGTGGAATACGTTCGTCATCCAGGTGCTTCACATGAGATTACGCGTGCGGGGAATAACCGTCAGCGGATTGATCAGATGTTACGAACTTGGGAGTTTTTTGCTAGATATTTATAAAATGCGAATGCATTTTATAAATATCTAGTCGCTAGTCATTAGTCGCTAGTCATTGGACTTTAGACATTAGTTCTTGGACTTTAGACATTGGATGGATTTTTTGTAGTGAAGCGATACCTCGCGTCTGATAGACGCTGGACATTAGACGTTAGTCGCTAGTCATTAGTCGCTAGTCGTTGCATAGTATTAACTGTAGAGTCGCGACACTTCGTGTCCAATGTCCAACGTCCAACGACCACCGTCTAACTAAAATACCTCCAATCCTCATTTCCTTTGACTTTCAACAAAGATTGATAAATCAATTCAATCACGGCTTCCATATCGCTTTTGGCAATTGTTTCCACCGTTGTGTGCATGTATTTCAAAGGGAGTGAAATCAAGGCAGATGCAACGCCTTCTGTAGCGTAGGCGAATGAATCCGTATCGGTACCTGTCGAGCGAGAAACCGCCTGACGTTGGAAATCGATGTTGTTTTCTTTGGCCACATCAATGATGAAATCGCGAACATTGTTTTGAACCGCCGGACCATAACAAATGACAGGACCTTTTCCACAAGACATATCGCCTTGTGTTTTCTTGTTGTACATCGGCGATTGGGTGTCATGCGTCACGTCAGTAATAAAGGCCAAATCTGGTTTTAATCGGCGAACAATCATTTCCGCTCCACGTAACCCAATTTCCTCTTGAACGGAATTGACAACATATAGTGTGAAAGGTAACGTGATTTTGTTTTCTTTTAATTTTCGTGCCACTTGCGCAATCATGTATCCTCCGATGCGGTTATCCAACGCTCGGCCAACAAGATATTTCTGGTTAAGTTCTGTCAAGCCATCTTCGAAAGTAACCACGGTACCTACGTGAATGCCCATTTCTTCAACTTCCTTTTTGTTCGCAGCGCCACAATCAATAAAAATATCATCGATGGAAGGTGCTTTATCTTTGGCTAAATCACGCACGTGAATAGCTGGCCAACCAAAAATACCTTTGACAATTTTTTCTTTCGTATGTATGTTGGCACGCATAGATGGTGCGATCAAGGCATCAGAGCCACCATTCCGACGAAGAAATAAATAACCATTATCATCAATGTAATTGACAAACCATGAAATTTCATCCGCATGTGCTTCGATGACCACTTTGTAAGGCTGTCCTGGATTGATAACACCTACAGCTGTGCCATAAGTATCGATGATTTTTTCGTCAATGTAGGGTTTTAGGTAGTCCAACCAAATTTGTTGGCCTGAAGATTCAAAGCCAGTAGGAGAGGCATTGTTTAAATAACTATATAAGAATTCGTTAGCTGTATTGGGCATATTAATCATTTTTTAATTCCTGCAAATTACAAAACTTTAGAGATGAATTTTATAAAAAATCGATTCAAAATCTAGGCTTTTTTGATTGATTAAACGATTAAAATCGTATTTTTGGTAGATTTTCATGGTAACATGTATTAAAAAATAGATTGATGAAGAAAATAGCTGTATTTACCTCAGGTGGTGACGCTCCCGGAATGAATGCGTGTATTCGTGCCATTGTTCGTGGTGCTGCATACCATGGAGTAGAAGTTTATGGAATTATTCGCGGTTATAATGGAATGATCAAAGGGGATATTATTCCTTTGAATTCACAGTCCGTAAGTAACATTATCCAACGTGGGGGTACGATTTTAAAATCGGCCCGTTCGAAAGAATTTATGACATCAGAAGGCCGTCAAAAAGCCTACGATAAATTACAAGAATTAGGCATTGAAGGTTTAGTGGCGATTGGGGGTAATGGTACCTTTACTGGAGCTGAAATCTTCTTTAATGAGTTTAAAATCCCAACGGTAGGTGCGCCAGGTACAATTGATAATGATTTGTACGGAACAGACTATACAATTGGATTCGATACAGCCGTAAATACGGCATTGGATGCCATCGATAAAATTCGAGATACTGCTGATTCACATGATCGTGTATTTTTCATCGAAGTAATGGGACGAGATTCGGGCTATATCGCGGTTCAATGCGGTATTGCAGGTGGAGCTGAAGCTTTGATGATTCCCGAGAATTTAACCCCCGTAGATGAGATTGTGACGATTTTGAATAATGGATTTGCGAAGCAAAAGTCCTCTTCAATCGTCGTCGTAGCGGAAGGAGACGAAGAGGGAAATGCCCAAGTGGTTGCGAATAAAATTCGTGAAAAAATGGGAAGTAAAATTGACATTCGAGTAACGACTTTAGGTCATATCCAACGTGGAGGTATTCCTACCGCATATGACCGTATTTTAGCTTCTCGTCTAGGTTTAGGCGCGTTAGAAGGTTTGTTACGTGGTGAGAAAAATGTGATGGCTGGGGTAATTAATAACCAATTGGTATATACGCCTTTCCATGATACCATTACGAAAAAGAAACCTGTGTCAGAGGATTTGATACGTATGGTGGAGATTTTATCTACCTAGGCATATCCTACAATGCGATATATGAGGAATCCGAATATTTCGCGCAACAGATAAGACAACTTATACAATTCTTTTTCGGAAGGAATAATGCATTCAAGGACACCTAATTCGGTGTCCTTTTTTTTGCTATCAACCACGAATGGAATGCAATGCAAACCCTCTTTCGTAAAACATGCAGAAGCCCGTCGCATATGGAACGCGGATGTGACTAAAAGGATGGGGCCTTGAAGATGTAAAGAATCAAGCATGCGTTTGGAAAACTTCGCATTTTCATGCGTATTTCTTGCTTGGGTTTCGGTGATTATTTTTTCATGCGGTATACCCAAAGCTACTAAAAGTCGTTTAACTTGTGCCGTCTCATTGCTATGATCTATTTTAAGATTTCCAATGGACGTGTTTCCACCCGTAATGAGTATCCTGTCAACTTTTCCTTGTTTATACAGGAGTGCCGGCTGCAAAAAGCGATCTGCGCTTTCACCGACATTCATGCGAGTAGGATCTTCTTGATTTGCTCGAATCATTCCTCCCCCTAATATAATCGCTACGGGATAATGACCTTTCACTTCCGTTTGAGGCATTTCATAAGCTGAAAATAAGGTATTGACAAAAAGGCTATTGGAGGCGATTAGAAGAATTCCTAATAGACCTAATGCGGCGGCCTTCTTCCATTTTGTATTTTTGGCAAAGTATGCAACGCACGCCAAAGCAATTATCCAGCTAATTGGTAAAAGTATAAAATCAATAATTTTAGATAGCGTGAAAAACATTGTATTTTTGAAATTATGATTATTAAAATTAGCCTAAATTTTATGAAAGTCCTCTCATTCGTATTGCTTCTTTTAGCTGTTATGCATTGTGCTCAGGCACAGAATCCTGCTTTTCAAATCAAAGGAAAAATTAAAGGTCTTCAAAATACAGAGGTTTATTTAGCTCATTATTTTGGCTCAAGCCAACAAGTCATCAAGGATACAGCTCAGGTGGATAGTTCTGGGCATTTTGTTTTCGAAGGGAATGAGACCCTAGACGAAGGTTTGTATTTGGTGTCATTCAACAAGAATAAGTATTTTGACTTGGTGTTAGGTAACGCGAAATTTTCATTTGAAACGGATACTTCAGATGTTGTCGGTCAAATGAAGGTGCTTCAGAGCCCTGAGAATGAAGCATTTTATGCTTTTCAGCGTGATATGACTTCGGCCTATCTTTCTTTGCAAACAAAGAAGAAGCCTGAGCAAATTCGGACAGAGATGGCTGTCATCCAGCAGAAATGGATAAAGGATCATGCTAATTTATTTGTGTCTAAACTCATTCAAGCTAGTTTAGAGCCTGAAATTCCCGCATATACAAAACCCGTAAAAACATCCAAGGATAGTAGCGATTTGTATAAGTATCAGTTTACCTATTACAAGAAACATTATTTTGACTATGTGGATTTAAATGATGAACGATTTATTAGAACTCCATTTTTACAAAAGAAGATTGATAAGTATTTTGAAGATTTAGTTGTTCAAGAGTCCGATTCTATTTCGAAAGATGCCGACGTATTACTTCATGGGATCAAGAATCAGGCCATGCGTAAGTATGTGGTCTATAAGATTGCTAGTACCTATGAAAATCATAACATCGTGGGTACAGATGGGGCCTTTGTTCATTTGGCGGAGAAATACTACATCGGTGAGCCACAATTGTGGGATACAACGACGATTCGCAAGATGAAAGAACGTATCGCGATTATTAAACCTTTGCTGATTGGAAAACGTATTCCGGAAATGTTTTTAACGGATCCTGCAGGTAAGTTATTGACAACCTCAGCTATACAGGCCAACTATACAATTTTGTTTATTTATGACCCTGATTGTAGCCATTGCAAGGAAGAAACACCGAAATTACTTAAACAAGATGCTTATTTTAAAGCTAAAAATATTGCTGTATTGGCTGCTTGTTTAGTACGCGATAAGGTCATGTGGAAGAAATTCATTGAAGAATTTAAGATTCAACATTGGAAGAATGGTATTGATATTCACATCAATGCGAAGACTGGGAAAGAAGAATACTACACCGATTTTCAAAAGACTTATGATGCTTACGCTACTCCAGTTGTGTACATTTTGGATAAGTCAAAAAACATTATCGGAAAACGTATTCCAGTAGACAAGATTCAAGATTTCTTGAAGTTTTATGAAAGCAAACGGAAATAATTAGCGCTGAATTTTCATTTTGCTTCTAGGCTTTTTCCCTTTCTTCAGGTAGCGCTTGTGCTTGATTGTCTTCTTAATACGATATTTTTTCTTGTACTTAAGCCGTGTTTTTTGATAGAATTTTTTGCTGAATTTGGGTGTGGTTTCTAGTTCCAATTGGTGATAGGGGATGAGCATGAGCTCATTTTCAAAGCCGATGATTTTAATCTTCACTTTTGCTAAACCTACTTTTCGAACATTGATCTTCTTGGCTGCAGCTTCTGTTAGGTCAATGATTCTGCCTCTTTTATAGGGGCCGCGGTCATTAATGCGCACAACTACACTCTTCTTGTTGTAGATGTTTGTTACCTCGACTAAGGTGTTAAACGGGAATAAACGATGTGCCGCAGTATATTCCGTCTTACGTAACAATTCCTGGTTTGCCGTTCGTTTGTTATAAAATGAATTGGAATAGAAGGATGCGATGCCATAACTCTCATCACCTAACTCCTGAGAAATCCCGTGGAACGGGCTCAGAGCGCAGATTAAAAGGAAAATGAACAGTATGATACGCATGATTAGTTAACGTAATTAGGCTCAAAGTTTGACTTTTATTGTCGGATTTAAAAATATTGCCAAAATAATGCAATTATTTCTTGAACGAGGGATTGAAAAACATTCCAATATTTTTGAGTGAATAAGAAATAATAGTAGATTTACACATTGTCAAACCTAACTTACTTTAACAGTGGAAGAAAGAGATAGAGAAGAATTGTTTTCCAAACGAATCCGAGCAGGTAAAAGAACTTATTTTTTTGATGTAAAATCGACACGTTCACAAGATTACTACATTACAATTACCGAAAGCCGCCGCCATCAAAAAGAAGATGGTTTTGTTTATGAAAAACATAAAATGTTCCTGTACAAAGAAGACTTTGACAAGTTTGTAGAAGGATTAAATGAAGCTGTTAATCATGTGAAAACAGAATTGATGCCAGATGTTGATTTTGCTCAGTTTAATCGTGACGAAGACGAATTTGGTAGCACAGACCTTAAATGGGAATAACTTATTTGAATATTTTTTAAAAGCCTCTGAGAAATCGGAGGCTTTTTTCATTTTTAGCCGTATTTTTGCAAATTATTAAATTTATATATGGGATTAACTTGTGGAATTGTTGGCTTACCTAATGTAGGAAAATCAACTTTATTTAGTGCAATATCATCAAACAAGGCTGAAGCGGCTAATTACCCTTTCTGTACGATTGAACCTAATGTGGGTATCGTTACGGTGCCAGATGATCGCTTAAATGTTTTAGCTGAATTCGTTAAACCGAATCGTATTTTGCCAACTGTTATTGAATTTACGGATATCGCAGGTTTGGTGAAAGGTGCTTCACAAGGAGCAGGCTTAGGTAATAAATTCTTAGCCAATATTCGGGAAGTAGATGCCATTATTCATGTCGTACGTTGTTTCGAGGATGAGAATATCATTCACGTAGAAGGTCGTGTGAATCCTATCTCAGATAAGGAAATTATCGATATGGAATTGCAATTGAAGGATTTGGAATCAATCGATAAGAAAATTCAAAAAACAGAACGCGCTGCAAAAAATGGCGATGCCAAAGCAAAACAAGAGTTTGCTGCTTTGCAACAGTTTAAAGCTACCCTGGAAGAAGGGAAATCAGCTCGTACGGTTGTGATGGATGCTGATTTACGTGAAGTGGCTATCGGTGATTTATGTTTATTGACCGATAAGCCTGTTATTTATGTGGCCAATGTCGATGAGGCTTCTTTAACTGCTGGCGGTAATGCTTTTGTCGATACGCTTCGTGCGAATGTTGCAGCAGAACAAGCAGAGGTTATTGTAGTTTGCGCAGCTTTAGAAGCACAAATTTCAGAAATTGAAGATCTAGAAGAACGTCAAATGTTCCTCGACGAATATGGCTTAACGGAATCGGGTTTGAGTAAATTGATTCGTAGTTCGTATGCCTTGCTTAATTTGATTACTTACTTTACAGCTGGTGTTCAAGAAGTGCGTGCTTGGACCATTCAAAAGGGTTGGAAAGCTCCTCAAGCTGCTGGAGTTATTCACACGGATTTTGAACGCGGATTTATTCGTGCGGAGGTAATTAAATTTGCCGACTACCAAACCTACAAAAGTGAAGCTGCTTGTAAAGAGGCAGGTAAGTTAAGCGTGGAAGGTAAAGATTACATCGTACATGATGGAGACATCATGCACTTTAGATTTAACGTCTAATGGATTGAATTGAGCTTTTGATACCCGATTAATTCATCATAGCGTTTGCCGGGTTTTCGGAGATAAACAAAGATTTCATAACTATTTTCGGTTTGAGCATAATTCCCTTCTAAGTAATTAGAAGGGTTTTTTGTTTCAAATCGGTAATTGTAAATCCCCTGTTTTAATTGAATACTTGCTTCATAGATACCCAAAGAATCATTGTACTGCATTATATTCTCAGGTAAGTGCTGAAATTGGTTAAAGGCACCACACACGTAAATTGTTTCATTTTGTTTGGGTGCTTTTAGTCGAAAAGTACAGCGTACATAATCGGCATAAAGAGGATTGCTTGGATTCTCGTAATTTTCAAGAACATAAGCTCCATTGCTGTCATTTCGTTGCACATAGGTATAGTTTCCCTGTGGGCTTTCTAGCATGCTTACTAATTGTGTCTCAGATTCTTTGACTTCCCAATGATCGATGTAACTTAATTTTTGCTGCGTACTGCGAAGGTCGATTAATCGATATTCATTTCCTCCAGCAATTGCCTGTTCGTTTTCATAAGACGGAAAATGAATAGATTGCTCCATCGGATTAATTATTCCCAAGGGCATTTTAGGCAATTGGTTTCCGAGCAATTCATTTTGTTTCACATAGATCTTTAAATCTTCTGCTGCATTAATCAGTAAATTGCCTGGGTATTTCAACCTTAATTCAAGGTTTTGGTGGCTGGCACGAAGTGCATTGGTCCGACCAAATCGAACAGACCCAGCGACCGTTAATTCTTGGTTATAAACACAGAATCGCTGCGTTAGGATGGTATCTCGCTTAGCCCGATTATATATCATGACAACATAATTACCCGCTAATTTAACGCGTGGTAAGGCGATTTGATAATGGCGATAGGGTACTTTGGTTCCCATGGATGCCTGTGAATCACGTACCGGAATATCATTGAAATCCTGTAGAAACTCGATGTCGGAGAGGGAAGATGCTTTCCAATCCGATTGGCAATGAATCACCTTGAGGTAGATTGCATTTCGATTTTGTAAAGATAAATCATCGAAGGTTAAGTGCCAATTGCCCTGACTACCGATATCAAGGCTAGGTTGTGCCTGTATCGTCTCATGCGCCATTAATTGGCTTAAATGGACACTCTTAATTTGCTTTTCAATTGTACGGTTTTGCAATTGCCCTAATACACTTATTTGTGCTGTTAGCAGTAAAACGAGGATTAGGGCGCGCATATTAGCTAATTAATAACTCCCATTCGGCAGTTGTTGCTTCTAATTTAACCTGTACTGCATGGCGTTTAGTTTCTAAGGCCTTAAGTTCATCAAATTTAGAAGCCGCTGCTACAGTTGCCATCTCGTTTTCAATTTGCTTAATTTCTTGTTCGAATTCCATGATTTGTTTTTCCAACTTCTCGATAGCCTTTTCCGTATTCTGATTAACAGGTTTGTGCTCTACGGGTGCTAATTCAGGTTTAGGCTTCGATGCAATGGCTTTTGCTGCCGTTTGATCCACGGGTCTGCTAGCCATCCATGTCTCATATTCATCAAAAGAACCTGGATATTCCTTTATTTCATGGTCTTCGATGTACCAAATCTTATTTGCAATGTTTGATACAAAATAACGGTCGTGCGATACGACCACATAAGTTCCTTCGTATTGTTGCAGCGCTTGAATTAAGATATTCACCGATTGCATATCCAAGTGATTGGTAGGCTCATCGAGTAAAAGGAAGTTGGCCTCCGATATCAATACCTTCGCCAATGCCACCCGAGATTTTTCACCTCCTGACAAAACTTTAATCTTTTTGAATACTTCCTCACCAGAGAATAAGAAACAACCCAATACACTACGCAATTCCATTTCGGTCTTGGTCGTACCTGTCGCTTTCAATTCGTCTATTAAGGTATTTTCTACATTCAAACTCTCTAATTGATGTTGGGCAAAGAACGATTCAATGACATTGTGTCCCGTTCTACGCTCACCTTCGATTTCTTCTGTTCCTGAAATGACACGTAATAAGGTCGATTTACCTTTACCATTCGCACCAATTAATGCAATCTTATCGCCTCGGTTAATGGTTGCTGAAGTGCTTTTTAAAATAACCTTTTCACCATATGCTTTCGAAATATTCTCCAAGAACAAAATGAAACGACCAGGTTCGGTGCCAAAGTTGAATTTAAAATTCACCTTCGCTTTTTCGTCAATCACATCATCAATGATATCGATTTTTTCCAATGCTTTCACACGCGATTGTACTTGACGGGATTTAGAAGCTTTCGCCTTGAAACGCTCAATAAAGCGTTCTGTTTGACGAATTTGCGATTGTTGGTTTTCAAAAGCGCCCTTTTGAATTTCATTTCGCAAGGATTTTTCCTCCGTGTAATACGAATAGTTTCCTGGGTATAAGGTGATTTTAGCACCGGATACTTCTGCGATATGATCAATCGTGCGATCTAAGAAATAACGATCGTGCGATACAACGACGATAGCACCCTCGTAATCATGAATATAATTTTCAACCCATTCGATGGACGGTAAGTCCAAGTGGTTGGTCGGCTCATCAAGTAAAAGCAATGAGGGTTTTTGTAAAAGTAATTTGGCAAGCATTACCCGCATGCGCCATCCCCCCGAGAATAGGCGTAATGGGCGATTTAAATCGCCCGTCGTAAAGCCTAAACCTTCTAAGATTTCTTCTGTTTTAGATTGAATGGTATATCCATCTAATCGTTCGAATTCCTCCTGAAATTTAGCTAATAGATCCACATCCTTGTCTTCATAATTTGTTTCCATCTTATGAAGCACCTGGTCGATCTCTTTTTGTAATTCTAATTGTCGGCTAAATGCCTGCATCGCAACCTCCAGGATACTATCATCCGTTTGGTAGGAGAGTAGATCTTGATTCAAAAAACCGATGGTACAGTCCCCTGATTTGGAGATATTGCCACCATCGGGTGTGTATTCACCCGAAATTAAGCGCAGTAATGTAGATTTACCTGTTCCATTCGCGCCAATAAGGCCGATTTTAGCTTTAGGTTTGATGTGAAGATTGGCACCTTCATACAGGGCCCGACTACCGAAATAGAAATTGAGATTGGATATTGATAACATGGGTGCAAAGATAATCGTTTATCTTTAATCCACAGGTCTATCTGCTCAAACGATTTCGTGCATTTGCTCCACCTAAATGCGGACAGTCGATGAGCTCATTAAAATATTCATAAGCTATCGCAGTTTTGTGATATCCATAGGCTTTGGATAAAGTCATGGTTCGGTTGTTGTCCCCCATGGAAAGCTCGATGTCATCCATCGTCATTTGGCAGGGATGTTCATAACCACAGGCATGGGTGATTTCTGCAATTTCTTTGACCAATGTATAATGGTAGCGATAATAGCGCTCACTTTTTAATGTTACATCAATACCCGCTTGGAGCCATTTATTGGACGTCGCAATGCCCGTTGGACAATGATTTGTGTGGCATTTTTGAGCTTGAATACAACCAATGGACATCATGGCTTCTCGAGCAATATTAATCGAATCAGCGCCCATGGCAAAAGCAAGTAAAGCTTTTTCAGGGAAGCCTAATTTACCAGAGGCAATGAAAAAGATTTTATCTGTTAAATCATGCCGTTGGAAGATTTGATATACTTTAGCAAAGGCAAACGTGAATGGCATAGAAACGTGGTCCGCGAAGGCATGCGGTGCGGCACCTGTTCCGCCTTCACCGCCATCAATGGTGATAAAATCGGGTCCCTTGCCTGTTTTTGCCATGTAGGCAGCCAATTCTTCCCATTGTTCTAATTTACCAATCGCGGATTTTACACCCACGGGCAATCCTGTTTCTGTCGCCATGGATTCAATAAAATCCACCATCTCAGGGATATTACTGAATTGCGCATGAAATGCAGGCGATATAGCATCTTTTCCCATAGGGATGTGACGTATGTCGGCGATTTCTTGATTGATTTTGGAAGCCGGCAACATGCCTCCTTTACCAGGTTTGGCACCCTGTGATAGTTTTAATTCGATGGCACGAAGCTGAGGGTTTTCGTCAACTTTTTGTTTCAACTTATCCATGGAAAATGTGCCATCCAATTCTCGAACACCGAAATAGGCCGTACCAATATTCAAAATAACATCAGCCCCAAATTGATGATAGGGTGATAAAGATCCTTCTCCGGTATTGTGATAACAACCCGCTAATTGAGCACCTTTATTTAACGATTCAACCGCTTTGGCCGATAGTGAACCGTAACTCATACCTGAAATGTTGATCACCGAGTAAGGACGAAAAGGTCTTTTTCGATTGTGGAATAGTCCGATAACCTTTGTCGCAGGTAAAACTCCAGGATTCTTTTTACTTGGATGATTCACAGGAGGATTATATCCCATCATGGCATTCTTAATGAAAATATAGCCGGGAGAATTAAAGTCCTGATCTGTCCCAAAACCTTGTAGGTTATTCTCATTTTTGGACGAGGCATAAATCCAAGAGCGTTCTTGTCGGTTGAATGGCAACTCCTCCCGATTATTGGCAACGATGTATTGCCGCAATTCCGGTCCGATTTGTTCGAGCCAATAACGAATATGACCTACGACGGGAAAGTTATGTGTGATGGTGTGACTCTTTTGAATGAATATGTCACGAATGATGACTATGAATAAAACAATTCCTACCCAGAACCAAGCTGAGTTTAACCATTGATTGATTTCCATTTGTTGATGAATTTTGAACAAAATTGGTAATTTTTTCCCAATTCTTATTTTTATCTTTGTTATTAAATTTTGTTATGCAAGCAGACTATCAACAACTCAAAGCATTTGTCAGTTCCGTTTTTGAATCCATCGGTTGCCCAGCGCAAGATGCGGATTTGGCGGCGCATGTTTTAGTTTCCGCGGACGCTCGTGGAATTGATTCCCATGGCGTAGCACGCTTAGCAGGTTATGTTCGATTATATGACAATGGTCGCCTCAACCCAAAGCCTCAAATTCGTATTTTACACGAAAGCCCATCTACGGCATTGGTGGACGGCGACAGAGGATTAGGTCTTGTTGTGGCTCCCAAAGCGATGGAAATTGCCACTGAAAAAGCTGCGGTGGCTGGTACGGGTTGGGTTGCTGTCCAAAATTCTAATCATTTTGGGATTGCGGGTTATCATGCAATGAAGGCTGTGGAGAAAGATATGATTGGTTGGGCCATGACGCATGCAGCACCTTTAGTTACCCCTACGTTTTCACGTGAGAAATTATTGGGTACGAATCCCATTGCGGTAGGAATACCTGCCAATGAAGAACCCGCGTTTTTGGCTGATTTCGCCTCTACGGCAGTGGCTTATGGTAAACTAGAGATATTACAACGGAAGGGATTAGATACTCCATCAGGTTGGGTACAAGATAAAGACGGAAATCCTTGCAATGATGCGTTTGCCATCAAAAATGGAGGTGCTTTATTGCCTTTAGGTGGCGATCGTGAGCACGGTTCACACAAAGGTTATGCGCTCGGCGCAATTGTCGATATTTTATCAGGAGTTTTATCGGGGGCGAATTTTGGTCCTTGGGTTCCTCCGTTCGCAACGGCTGGCTTTATGCAAGCCGGAGAAACCGTTGGGAATGGTACAGGACACTTTTTAGGTGCGATGCGCATAGATGCTTTCCGGCCAGCCGACGCATTTAAGGATGACATGGATAAGTGGATTAGACGATTCCGAGCTGCTGATGCGGTTGAAGGTAAGAAAGTAATTATTCCGGGAGATCCCGAACGTGAATTAGAGATGATTCGAATGCAAGACGGAATTCCTTTGTTAGATCCTGTCATTGCTGATTTAAAAGGCTTAGCTAGCCGTTTTTCTATAGATTTTAAAATTGCTTAAGATGGTTTCGAATAAAAAAATCAAGATTTTTATCCTCGTGTTTTCGTTGGTAACAGCGATGTTCTCCTATTACGTTTGGCAGATATTTAAAACGCCAAACTTTAATGTGAAAGGCGATTCTTATGCTATTTTGATTCCGAAAGGCGCGGATTTTAATCAAGTGTTGGATAGTTTAGATAAGAACGATGTTGTTCGAGATAAGCTAAGTTTTCGTTTTTTGGCGAAAGCCTTGGGTGTGGCTGAAAAAGTTAAACCAGGTCGGTATGTGGTAGGTCCCGAAACTGGGAATTGGGAGTTGTTGCGTAAAATGCGCAATGGCCGACAAGATGCTTTGCGGATTACGATCAATAACTTTCGGTTGAAAGAAGATATAGCAGCTAAATTGGGCAAACAATTGCCTTACGATTCTACTTACATTATGAAAATGTTGGATTCTAGTGCAATTACGGAGCAATACGGCTATAGTCCTGAAACCATTGCATGCTTATTTATACCTGATACCTATGAGGTATTTTGGACTAGTTCTTTTGAGGACTTTATGAAGAAAATGCAGAAAGCAAATAAACGCTTTTGGAACCAGAAACGTATTAATGAAGCTTCTGCCTTGGGAATGACACCCACACAAGCAGGTATTTTGGCATCGATTGTCTATGGAGAAAGTAAAGAGTCCGCTGAGCAAGCTCGTATTGCGGGAGTTTACTGGAATCGTTTTCGTACCGGAATGCCACTCCAAGCTGACCCAACAATCGTTTTTGCATGGAAAGACTTTAGCATCAAGCGCGTGACAGGAAAATATACGGCAATCAAATCCACTTATAATACGTATCGGAATACGGGTTTGCCTCCTGGACCTATTTCGATTCCACCGGTGGATGTGATCGATAAAGTCTTACATTTGGAGAAGCATGAATACATGTATTTCTGTGCGAAAGAAGATTTTTCAGGTTTTCACAATTTTGCCAAAACCTATCCTGAACATTTGATTAATGCAGCTAAATATCAAGCGGCATTAGATGCTCGTAAAATTCAATAAGATGTATTCACACGCAGTTAAGTACCGAGTTTGTTATGCAGATACTGATCAGATGGGTTATGTATATTATGGGAATTATGCGCGTTTATATGAAATTGCCCGTGTGGAAACCCTACGTAGTTTAGGGGTTAGTTATAAATCGTTGGAAGATAACGGGATTGGTTTACCTGTAGCTGAACATTACACTAAATTTCTTGCTCCAGGATTATATGATGATGAATTAACCATCATTTGTCATGTGGATTCGTTGCCAACTCGGAAAATTGTGTTTTCATATCAGATTAAAAATGAAGCTGGTGTTGTAATTAATGAGGGTAGCACAACACTCGTTTTTTGGGATTTGAATGCCAAAAAAGTCATTAAGGCACCTGATTTTATCATGAATGCCTTACAACCTTATTATCAAGCATGAGGAAGAGTTTATTAAACGAAATAAAACAGATTTGGCGTGAATACGAGGAGCATTATGTGCTCGTTCGCATCATTTCTATTTTGTATCAAAAGATCTTTCAATTTGATATTGATGTACGTGCAGCAGCGGTGGCGTACAATTTTACCTTAGCTGTATTTCCCACCATCATCTTTCTTTTTTCTTTGCTTCCTTATTTACCTGTGGAGCATTTGGACTTTAAGATTATCAGTTTCATCAAAGCTACGGTTCCTAAATATCTCCAAAGTGATTTAACAGAATTGATTACGGAGATTGTAAATAAGAAAAGGGGAGGAGTTCTTTCTTTTGGTTTCTTTTTTGCGCTCTACGCGAGTACCAGTGGGATTCTAGCTTTAATGCGTTCCTTTAATTTGACTTATAAAACAAGTGAAAATCGTGGATTCATTAAAGAGCGTTTGGTGGCAGTTGGCTTAAACTTTCTATTGACATTCGTTTTAATTACTTCGTTCATGGTTTTCATTTTGGGGAATTTTGTTGTGAAATATTTGGCAAAAGAAGGCATTTTAGAATATAATTTCACCTTCTATTTAACGAAGGTGTTAACCTATTTCGTCATATTTTCCGTCTTCTTTTTTACGATTTCCTTGATTTATTTCTATGCTCCAGCGATTCATAAGCGTTGGAAGTTTTTTAATGCGGGTTGCATCACAGCTTCCGTCATGATGATTCTTATTTCCAATGTTTTCTCTTATTATTTAGTCAATTTTGCTAGTTACCATAAAATTTATGGTTCCATCGGTTCCTTAATTGCCTTGATGGTTTGGTTGTATTTTGTAGGATTAATTCTCATTGTTGGTTTTGAAATCAATGCGAGTATTGATCAAGTTAAAATTGAGGAGTTAGAGGAAGAGCAACAAGGCTCTGATTTCTTTTTGAATTTTTAAGATGTCAGCAGAAATCCGAAAAGTGTATGATCGAAATAATTCGCAGGAATTAATTGATTATGTCGTGAAAGTTCTTGAAAAAGGAGGGGTAATTATTTATCCAACGGATACCATGTATGCGATTGGATGTTCCATTCAGAGCCAACAAGCTGTGAATCGTATTTGTGAAATCAAACAGATTAAGCCCACTAAAAATCGGTTTAGTTTCATTTGTGCCGACCTTAGTTCGATTGCGAATTTTGCCAAAGTGAGTGATTTTGCCTTCAAAATATTAAAGCGATACTTGCCAGGGCCTTACACATTTGTTTTGCCTGCAAGTTCTAAAGTGCCTTCGGTGTTAGTCCAAGGGAAGAAAACGGTCGGTATTCGTATTCCAGATTTTCAACCCATTTTGGATATTGTATCACAATTGGGGCATCCCTTGTTGACTACTACATTGCCTCAAGAGGGCTTAGCCGTTGAGGAATATACAGATCCAAGTTTGATATTTGATCGCTATGAAAACCAAGTAGATCTCGTACTTGATGGGGGATACGGCGGACATTTTCCATCCTCTGTTTTGGATGTACTCGAGGATAGCATTGAAATTATTCGTGTGGGTGCGGGTGATGTAGCTGATTTCGAATAATTACCATTTTAACGACAAAACATCAGGTTTTGTGTGCTTCCAGCGGCGATGTGACCACAAATATTGTTCAGGATATTGAATGATCGATTTTTCTAATCGGCGTGCGAATCGTTCAATAATTTCACCCTTCGGTAAATCTGTGTAATCGGGGTTAGCGATGGGTTCGAAACTCATGATGTATTTACCTCTTTCTTTCCGGATTAATTCAACAAATACGACGGGGTAATTATAATCTCTCGCAAATCGTTCCATGCCCGTAAAGAAGGCAGTATCTTGATTTAAAAATTTTGTCCAATAGGCTGATTCAGGTTTTTGAGGAGCCTGATCTGCTGCCAAACAAATTCCCCTGGCAATATCTTTTCTTTCACGTGTGGCCAAAATGGATTCCCGTTTTTCCAACAAAGTAACACCTGGGAAGCGACTTCTTACATCCATCGTGAATTGATTGAATGCCGGATTGTTTAGTTTTTGATAGACAACATCATATAAATTATTTGATAAGGCAAGTCGGTGAATCGCCCATTCCCAATTGCCTTGGTGACCTGCCACTAACACGACTGGCGTTCCTGCTTGCAGGTAGTCGGAGATGTAATGCTCATTAACCATTTGAACTCGATCAAGCATTTCTTTCTCGCTAATGGATACCCCATAAAAAAATTCGACAAGTTGGTCCGTTAAATACCCATAAAATTGAAGGCTTAAGGCCTTGATTTGCTTGGGGTTGAGCTGGGGAAATGAGTTTGAGATGTTTTTTGAGATAACCTCTTTACGATACGCAATGATGTAATAAAATACCCATTTTACACCTGTTGCAAGTGTGTACAAAATGGAAAGAGGCATACGGCCCAAAAGCTTGTAAAAAAACATCATGGCTAATTTGTCGAGTTAATCGCTTATATCTGCTATTTTTGCAAATATCCACTTATTTTTTGAATGCACATTGATATTCAGTATTTACCTTCTTTAGAATATTGCGCGTTGATTTTTACTGAATCCCAGATTGAATTTGAGGTTTTTGAAAATTTTCCCAAACAAACCTACCGGAACCGAAGCTATATTTTAGGGGCTAATGGTGTGGAATTGTTGAGTATTCCGATTATTCAGGGTACTTCAGGTAAGCAATTGACAAAGGATGTTCAAATTGACTATTCACAAGATTGGATGCGTAAACATAAAGGTGCCATTCAGGCGGCTTACGGCAAGGCTCCATTTTTTGAACATGTTGAGCCATTTATCGATCAGATATTTGCGAAAAAAAGTAAATTTTTAGTAGATTTAAATATTCAATTTTTAAATACAATTGCGCGTTTTTTGCAAAAGAAACCTCAGTTCAGCTTCACTGAATCATTTAATGATGCTGCTGATCATTCTTATTGGAATGTGATTGATTCAAAAAAAGAATTTTCAGCGCGCAATATTTATATTCCTGTTGCGTATAGGCAATGTTTTGGCACGGAATTTGTTCCAAATTTGTCTGTTTTAGATTTAATAATGAATTACGGAATTGAATCCTGTGAAATTTTACAAAAGAGTTTGAACAAATAAAGGCTTAGGTGCGTTTTGATTAATATTAATTAGGGAAATATGGAGGCTAAGTTTTCAAATAAGGTGAAAGAAGTAATTGCACTGGCTCGGGAAGAGGCCTTGCGATTAGGGCACGATTACATTGGTACGGAACATTTAATGTTGGGTATCATTCGTGATGGTGAAGGACCTGGGATTGAATTGTTACATAAATCTGGCGTTTCGTTGGATCAGTTGCGCCAAAGCATTGAACATTCAACGGCTTCTACAAGCCGTTCAAGTTTCGATAAGCAAAGCATGCTGAATATTCCCCTGACAAAGCAGGCGGAGAAAGTATTGCGCTTAACCTATTTAGAGGCGAAGTATTTTAAAACCAATTTGGTTGGTACGGAGCATTTATTGATGGCAATTTTGCGTGATGAAGACAATGTAGCTACGCAGATTTTAGAAAAATACCAAGTCCATTATGATTTAATCAAGGAGATGGTTGAATTCCAATCAAGTAATTCACAGGACAACTTACCTAAAGCTAGTTCGGATACGGATGATTCAGATGATGATAGTCGCCTTTTTGGTGGGTCTAATCAGGGATCTCAAGGAGGTTCAAGTAGCTCATCCACTGCCAAAGCAGGTGAAAAAAGCAAAACGCCTGTATTAGATAATTTCGGACGTGACTTAACGAAGATTGCCGAGCAAGGAAAATTAGATCCTATTGTTGGGCGTGAAAAAGAAATTGAGCGTGTCGCGCAGATTCTTTCTCGTCGCAAAAAGAATAATCCTATCTTAATCGGTGAGCCTGGTGTTGGTAAAACAGCGATTGCAGAAGGTTTAGCACTCCGTATCATTCAAAAGAAGGTATCACGTGTTCTATTTGGAAAGCGTGTTGTTACATTGGACATCGCTTCGTTGGTTGCAGGTACTAAATACCGTGGTCAATTCGAGGAGCGTATGAAAGCCGTGATGAATGAATTAGAGAAATCTACGGATGTAATTTTATTCATAGATGAACTTCATACGATTGTGGGTGCTGGTGGTGCTTCAGGATCTTTAGATGCGTCGAATATGTTTAAGCCTGCCTTAGCGCGTGGCGATATACAGGTTATCGGTGCGACAACCTTGGATGAATACCGTCAGTACATCGAAAAAGATGGCGCTTTGGCACGTCGATTCCAAACGGTGATGGTCGATGCGACAACGGTAGACGAAACGGTTGAAATTTTAAATAACATTAAAGATAAATACGAGGAGCATCACCATGTGATTTATACGCAAGATTCAATCAAATCGGCGGTTAAATTATCGGATCGCTATATTTCAGATCGTTTCTTGCCTGACAAGGCAATTGATGTCATGGATGAGGTGGGTGCTCGTGTACATATTTCCAATATTCAAGTTCCAGCAGATATCGTTGCCCTAGAGAATCAAATCGAGGTAGTGAAACAGGAGAAGAATCAGGTGGTTAAGTCTCAGAAGTATGAAGAGGCTGCTCAATTGCGTGATCGTGAGAAGAAATTAATTGATCAATTAGAATTGGCTAAAACCAATTGGGAAGAAGAATCGAAGAAACAGAAATTTACGGTTACTGAAGAGCATGTAGCGGAAGTGATTGCGCAAATGACGGGTATTCCTGTAAATCGAGTAGCAGCTAAAGAAGGAGAGAAATTACTTCAAATGGAGCAAGAATTGACCAAACATGTGATTGGTCAAGGTGATGCGGTGAAGAAATTAGTAAAGGCTATTCAACGGACACGTGTAGGATTAAAAGATCCTAATAAGCCGATTGGTTCATTTATTTTCTTGGGCCCAACGGGTGTAGGTAAAACGGAAATGGCTAAAGTGTTGGCTACTTATTTGTTTGATAAAGAAGATTCGTTGGTGCGTATTGATATGAGTGAGTACATGGAGAAATTCAGTGTATCTCGTTTGGTTGGAGCGCCTCCAGGATATGTAGGTTATGAAGAAGGTGGCCAATTGACCGAAAAGGTTCGTCGGAAGCCCTATTCAGTCGTCTTGTTGGATGAAATTGAAAAAGCCCATCCAGATGTATTCAATTTATTGTTGCAAGTATTGGATGATGGTATTTTGACAGATGGTTTAGGTAGACGTGTGGATTTCCGTAATACGATAATCATCATGACTTCGAATATAGGAGCACGTGATTTAAAAGATTTTGGATCAGGTATTGGTTTTTCTACAAAGTCTCGCGTAGACAACATGGAGGAACAGGCGAAAACAACGATTCAGAATGCATTGAAGAAAGCGTTTGCTCCGGAATTTATCAACCGTTTGGATGATATCATCGTATTTAATTCATTGGAGCGTTCGGATTTACATAAAATCATTGATTTACTCTTGGTGAAGTTGATGACACGCCTGGCTAATTTAGGTTTTGCTGTTGAATTAACGGAAAAGGCAAAAGATTTCATTGCTGATAAAGGATATGATCCGCAATATGGCGCAAGACCGTTGAACCGTGCGATTCAAAAGTATTTGGAAGATCCATTGGCGGAAGAAATTTTGAAAGGAGAGTTAGCCGAAGGAGAAGTCATTGAGGCTGATTATGTTGCTGAGGCTGAGGTTTTGACATTAACAAGAAAGAAGAAATAATACACATTAACCATTTATTACATGCAATTAGTACAAGGAAAAGTCGTTTTAGTCACAGGAGCATCGCGCGGAATTGGTCGGGCTATCGCAAATAAATTTGCAGAAGCTGGAGCTCATGTTGCTTTTACGTATTTGTCATCGGTAGAAAAAGGAGAGGCTTTGGTAAAGGAATTGGAAGCCTATGGGGTTAAAGCCAAAGGATATCGCTCAGATGCTTCGATGTTTGAGGCCGCTGAGGAATTAGTTAATGCAGTGGTAGCTGATTTCGGTCAAATTGACGTACTGATTAATAATGCAGGTATTACAATGGATGGTTTATTAATGCGTATGACGGAGGAGCAATGGGATGATGTAATTCGTGTCAATTTGAAATCGGTATTTAACTTAACTAAGGCAGTTATTAAGCCTATGATGAAAGCTAAATCAGGTTCTATCGTCAATATGACTTCGATTGTAGGTTTGAAAGGTAACGCGGGTCAAGCAAATTATGCAGCATCCAAAGCAGGTATCATTGGTTTTACGAAATCAGTCGCTTTGGAGTTAGGGTCTCGTAATATTCGTTGTAATTCGATTGCTCCAGGTTTTATTGAAACGGAAATGACGGGAGAATTAAATGAAGCTACGGTAGAAGAGTGGAAAAAGTCAATCCCGCTGAAACGTGGTGGAGAGGCTTCTGAAGTGGCAAATGTTTGTTTGTTTTTAGGATCTTATTTATCATCGTATGTAACGGGTCAAACCATTCAAGTGAATGGTGGTTTGTTAACGTAGATTTTATCATTTTATTAGCTAGCCTCAATTTTGCTTTGGCATGATTGAGGCTTTTTATTTATGCGTTATTTTATCATTTTTCTCGTCTTGCTTATTGCGACTGCTTGTCGGAATAATTTGCCTGTAAGGGGTACTGAAAGTCATTTTCAAATGGATCTGACTCCAATTCGGCCGCAAACCTTAGCTGTCGACTTTTCGATGCGCTATGATAGTTTGTTTTCTTATCTAAATTTTAGTGCAGGTAAAATTATTTTTGATTCAAAAAATCATACAGGTGTTGATTTTCCCTTGCAATTAGCGCTCTTGCAAACTCCGCGCATTCAAGTAGAGGCAGGTGGAAAGATTGGGTTTTATGTACCTGTCAAAGTAGAAGCTAGACCCAATGTTGCAGGAATAAATACCGGATTAATTCAAGCGAAAAGCAATTTAATGGTTGATTTTCAGTGGAATTGGCAGGATATTAATCATCATCAGATTGATCAGTTTCGGATAAATTATCAGTGGATTTCTAAACCCGAAATTCGGCTGATGGGATTTCCTGTTCAAGTCCAAGGCGTTGTAGATCCATTAGTACAAAGGCATTTGCCAAGCATGCAAGATCAAGTGTTAGCTCAATTAAATCAGTCCTTAAGCCCAAATTCCTTAGTGAATTTATTGAATCGGGTCAATATGAATTACCAAAGTCCTCTAGGTGCTATTGCTCTACGTGCTGCGGATGTTGATGTACACGCATTGCAGTTTAATTCCGTTGGCCTGGCTGGTAAATTGGTGGTTCGAACTGCCTTACATGTAGGTGATACCTTAACTCGTCAAACAAATCGTTGGCTTGAAATGAAATACCAAAATCAAGCTCTACCTTTTCAAGTTGAGCTATCATATGATAAGTTAACGGCTATATTAGCGCAATCCATGAAGCTTAAAACGGAGCAATTGCGGATTCAAGGCGATTCGTTGGGTTTACATGTCGTGTTAAAAGGTTTTGGCGCGGAACGTTCCGAAGCTATGCTCACCTTGACACCTGTCCAGTTGGATTCGAATACCGTGGGAGTTCAATTGAAAGATATGTCGGTCAGTGGAGTTCCATTTTTTATTCGGGGGCATATCAAGCGTAAAGTATTTAAGGCGATTAATGCCTACAAGTGGTCAAGTGTAGACGCGTTAAAATTGTTAAATCAAAATACTTGGGGGTTGGCTTTATCCAAAGGAGACGTACGAATACTGCAAGTTACTTATACGCCCAAGGGCTTAGGAGTCGCGGGTGAAATTCGTGGAAATTGGGAGCTAAGAAAATAGTCGTACTTTTGTCCTGAGAAAATAAACCATCTTATCGCTTTTTAAAGAGGAAAGTCCGAACAACACAGAGCGCCGTGCTTCTTAACAGGAAGGGGGATCGTAAGGTTCTACAGCCAGTGCCACAGAAAATTACCGCCTTTCGGGGTAAGGGTGAAAAGGTGGGGTAAGAGCCCACCGCTAATTTGGTGACAAGTTAGGCATAGGTAAACCTCACGGGTTGCAAGATCAAATAGGCTGACTGTCGCAAGACAAAAGGGTTGCTCGCCCGATGTCAGTGGGTAGATTGCTCGAGCGAATGCGTGAGTATTCGTCAAGATAAATGATAAGAGGGCATGCAAATGCTTACAGAATTCGGCTTATCGGTTTATTTTCTCATTTTTCCTGTTTGTATTGTAGGATTTAATTCCTATTTTTGCAGACATTTTTATTAATCGAGGGACGAGATCCTTCACAAACCCATATATAATGGCTGTTAAAATTAGATTAGCGCGTCGTGGACGCAAGAAGTTAGCAATGTTCGATGTTGTTGTTGCAGATGCTCGTGCACCTCGTGACGGTAAATTCGTAGAGAAAATCGGAACATACAATCCTAACACCAATCCAGCAACAATCGTTTTGAATGAAAAACAAGCGATTCAATGGGTATTAAATGGTGCTCAACCAACTGATACAGCGCGTACAGTACTTTCTTCAAAAGGTATTTTGTATGCAAAACACTTACAAGTAGGTGTATTGAAAGGTGCGTTGACACAAGAGCAAGCGGATGCTAAATTTGAAGCTTGGAAAGTAGAAAAAGCGAAGCAAGTAGAAGCAAGCAATACTAAATTAGCTCAATCAAAAGCAAAATCTAAGGCATCTCGTTTAGAAGCTGAAGCGAAAGTATCATCTGCTCGTGCAGAAGTTATCGCTGCTAAAAACAAAGTTGCTGACGAGGCTATCGTTGCAAGTGTTGTAGAAGCAATCAACGAGGCTGAAGAAGAAGCAACAGGTGTAGAAGTGGAAGAAGTAGTAGCTGAAGCTCCTGCAGTTGAGGAAACTCCAGCAGTAGAAGAAGCACCAGCTGCTGAGGAAGCTCCTGCAGTTGAAGAAGCTCCGGCTGCTGAAGCTAGCGAAGAAGCTGCTGCTGAATAATTTTTATTAATTTTAAAGAATCATACAGATTTGTTTATCAAGTTTGTATGATTTTTTTTTGTACCTATGGCAAAGACAGAATATTTTGAATTTGGCTACCTCGCAAAGCCACATGGATTAAAAGGAGCATTTCACGTGTTTATGGATGTTGACGATCCGTATGAATATGAAGATTTGGATGCGGTATTTGTCCAACAAGGAAATGAAATGGTTCCCTTTTTTATAGAAGATTTGCAGATTCGTGAAAATCTAAATCTGATGAATCTGGAGGGAATTGATTCTTTGGATGCTGCGAAGGAAATGGTAGGATCTAAGTTGTTTCTCCCTGTAGCTATGTTGCCTAAATTGAAAGATAACCAATTTTATTACCATGAAATTGTGGACTATCAAGTAAATGATCAGGTATTGGGGGCTTTAGGTACAGTAAAGGAAGTCTATTCGACTGGAGCCCAAGATGTGATCATTATGATTTATCTAGGAGTAGAGGTGCTTATTCCTTTAACAGATGAAATTGTCCCCAAGGTTGACAAACAAAATAAAGTAATTACGACCCATTTGCCTGATGGCCTTTTGGATGTATATATGAATGAGTCTTATGATGCGGATTGATATAATTTCGGTAGTACCCAACTTGATGTCGAGTTTCTTTGAATATTCGATTTGCAAGCGTGCGGCTAATGCTGGACTTGTGGAAGTCGTATTGCATGATTTACATGACTTCTCAACGAAGAAACATAAGCAAATTGACGATTATCCATTTGGAGGAGGAGCAGGGATGGTTATTGCGATAGAGCCTTTGACGCGTTGTTTGGACCAATTAATGTCGGAACGAACTTATGAAGAGGTCATATTCTTCTCGCCGGATGGGATTGTTTTGAAACAAGGACTAGCGAATCAACTCAGTCTTTGTCAAAACATGATTTTTATTTGTGGGCATTACAAAGGAATAGATGAACGTGTTCGGGAGAAATACGTTACCAAAGAGATTTCAATCGGGGATTATGTCTTATCGGGAGGAGAATTAGCTGCTGCTGTTACAGCGGATGCGATCATTCGGTTAATCCCGGGTGCAATAGGTGATGAAAGTTCAGCTTTAACGGATTCTTTTCAAGATGGTTTATTAGCACCTCCCGTCTATACAAGGCCTGCCTCATTTGATGGCATGGATGTTCCCGAGATTCTTCGCTCTGGTAATGATAAATTAATCGAAGCTTGGCGGCATGAACAAGCTGTGAAACGAACGATGGAACGGAGACCTGATTTATTACATGACTAAACAAGCATCCATATCACCGCGCGTGATGATTTCCTTAGGCTTATTGTATCTGATTTGGGGATCTACTTTCCTTAGCGTGCGTATATTATTGGATTATTTGCCACCCTTGGTAATTACATTTTCTCGAAATTATACGGCTGGTCTTCTTTTACTCATGTGGTCAATCGCAGGTGGACATTGGAAACGGATGTCAGCCAAACATTGGCGCGTTCATTTGCAAGCGGGGATATTGCTAATTGCCCTTGGGAACGGTTTTATGTCATTAGCAGGCCGAATTGTCCCATCGGGTTTCTCTTCGGTTTTCATGGCTTTAGGGCCATCTTTATTGGTTTTATTCTTTTGGATCGATGGTCGCAAACCGAGTATTCGAAAGATGCTTGCTACCGGAATTGGCCTTTTAGGTATTATTGCATTAGCCTCTCAAAAAACACTCGCGATTTCAGGTCAAGAACAAGGTTATCTAATGGGCATATTGTATTTGTCCATTGCCGTCATTGGTTGGAATATAGGTGTATTTCGCATACAAGTCACTTCAGCTAATACGTATCATTTTACGCAGGTTTGTGCGATTCAAATGCTCTTTGGAGCCTTTATTGTTTCGCTGATTAGTTACTTTCACGGAGATTTTGAATTAATAAAGATAGCCGCTTTGCCTTTCAAAGCTTGGTCGGTATTTCTCTATTTAGCCTTAATTGGTAGTATGTTGGGTTTTTCTTTATTTGGCTATTTGTCGAAAGCTTGTGACGCCACGTTAGTTGCTACATATACCTACGTTAATCCTGTTATTGCGTTAATTTTAGGTAATTTAATTCTAGATGAGCCTTTAAGTATTGGATTGCTTCTGGCAAGCTTCTTGATTCTATTTGCTGTCGTGTTAATAACGACTGAAAAACAAAAATCGATTACATGATGAAATATTTGTTGACTTTTGGCCTTATGATAACATTGCTTTCTGCACAAGCGCAAGCACCGCAAGCCCTATATCCGGGTGAAATACCCAATTACATTGCTGGTCCGAATGTGGAAAGTTCTGCCACAACAGGAGGTATATTGCGTATTTCGAATGTATCGAACCCTGTTTATACACTTTATTTGGCTCCAGAAAGTGGAAATGCGAAGAAACCCATGGTGATCATTTTTCCAGGAGGAGGTTATCGGATTTTAGCTGCTTCGCACGAGGGGAGTGATATTGCACGTAAATTGAATGAGATTGGTGTACATGCCATGGTCGTTCATTATCGGTTACCTGATAGTACGCGTCAAGTAGAAAAACAATATGCGCCTATGCAAGATGCCCAACAAGCTATTCGGGTGGCGCGCCAACAAGCGAATGTTTGGAATGTTGATTCAACGAAGATAGGCGTGATGGGTTTTTCAGCAGGTGGGCATTTAGCCGCAAGTGCAGCTACACATCATTCGATTGATTATACAAAAATGAATGATGGTCAAAATTTACGACCCGATTTCCAATTACTTATTTATCCTGTAGTTAGTTTCCGCGCATACAGTCACCAAGGATCTGTTAGTAGTTTATTAGGAAAGAATAAATCAGAAGAATTGCTCCACTTATTTTCGAATGAAGAGCAAGTAAATGCTAATACTCCGCGAGCTTTTTTGGTACACGCATCCGATGATGGTGCAGTTTCTGTGGCGAATTCATTAAATTATGCAGCCGCTTTAGCTAACAACAAAGTTTTAGTTGATTTACATATTATGGCCAAAGGAGGTCATGGATTTGGCCTAGTCAATAAAACGACTGATGAATATTGGTTTGACCGCTTAGCAACTTGGTTTAAAACGCTCTAATTGATTTCTCTTTTTTTCATTACGTAATAGAAGGGAATACCTGCTAATACGATTCCTAATCCAATCGAAGACGGTACCGTTTTCGTATATAAGAGATTAATCGAAATCAATAGTAGTAAGATTATGTAAGTTGCAAATAAGAGTTGATCTTTAAATGCTAATTTTTCTTGCATAATCCGTTGATTAAATACGGCTAATACGGTCAAGAAATAAAACAACAAAATAGCGAAAACCGTAAAATCTAGTAAGCTATTATAGGATCCTGAGAAGCAGAGTAAAATAGACCAAATGCCTTGTATGATTAGGGAATAAGCAGGCGCATTATTTTGGTTTACTTCTGCAGCCTTTTTGAAAAATAGTTTATCATGCGCCATTGCCTCGAATAGGCGTCCACCGGCTAAAATAATTCCATTATTACACCCAAAGGTGGATATCATGATCAAAATAGCCATAACAAGGGCTCCTATATTCCCTAAAACCGTTTGAAGTGCTGCAGATCCTAACCGGTCTTGACTAGCAAACATAATTCCTCTTAAATAACTTGTTGTTCCGTTAGGATCACCTTGCAAGGGTAATATGGCCAAGTAAGCGATATTTGTCAATAAGTATAAGGCACAAACCAAAGCTGAACCGTAAACCAAGCCTTTCGCTATTGTTTTCTGTGGGTGTTCGAAATCTTGACTGGCAAAGGTTACATTGTTCCAAGCTGATGATGAAAACAAGGGCCCGATCATGGCCGCGCCAAAAATACTTAATAGGGTAGTGGTGGAAACATACTCCAACTTATTTGTCAATGGGTTCAACGTATTTCCTTCTACAAAGAAATTATTGAAATGGATCCATTCGTTTTGTATTCCGACGAATAGACCAATGATGATAATAAGTACGATGGCACCGATTTTAGTAACGGTAAACACATTTTGAATGATTGCTGCGAATGAAATGCCCTTTAAATTAGCACCCGTCAATATGACGATTAATATAGCCGCCAAAATTTGTTGGGATGTTATATAGTTCCCAATCATGGGAACATCATTAATGTAATCGGGCCAAATAAAGCCTGTATATCTTGCGAATGCAACTGCGACCGCTGCTATCGTACCCGTTTGAATGACTAAAAAGGTAGTCCATCCAAAGAGAAATCCAGTTAATGGATTGTAGGCTTCTTTTAAATAGATGTATTGCCCACCTGTGGCAGGGAATTTACTCGAGAGTTTTCCGTAGGCATAGGCACCAGTAACCGTTAGAAAGCTCGTTAGAATCCAGGTACCAATCCACCAGATAGGAGAGGTCAGCGAACGTCCTACTTCTGAACTCACCAAAAATATTCCAGATCCAATCATCGAACCCATGACTAATAGTGTGGCATCTGTCGTATTTAATTTCTTACTCATATTGGGATTGTGCTAATAATACAATTACTTGATTTCTTTAAATTTTTCAAAGTTGCACAATTTTTAAACGGATTTTAGTCGACATTTTTAAAAAATATAAAATGTAATCGTTTCCGTAATCGTTTACGGAAAAAAATTAAATAAAATCATTGAATTTTAATATTGCGCTTGTTTATATTAGAGGAGGTGAGTGTTCATTCATTTGTCAATGTAACTCAAGTTAAAAGAAAAGTACAAATCCATGATGATGAGTAAAAAAGTGATTATTGATGAGGTAGCTGTTTGGGACAAATTCCGTGCGGGTGATCAGCGCGCTTTTACTGAATTATACCAGCATTTTGTTCAGCCTTTATATTCATATTCGATGGGTGTTACATCGGATAAGGAGTTAATTAAGGATTGTTTACATGATTTGTTTGTTGAACTGTGGCGTAATCATGCGACGATTGGACCAACGACAAGTGTTAAGTATTATTTGATGGCCTCTATTAAGCGTAAACTTATACGCCACATGGAAAGTCAATTAAAAAACCATGTACATCATAGTAACTACATGTTGGATTACATGGAGGCCGATCATTCGCAAGAGGCTATTTTAATTAAATATGAAGAAGAAATTCGCACCAATAAGCAATTAGCTCTTTGTTTGAATTTGTTGAGTAAACGTCAAAGAGAAGCAATTTCCTTGCGCTTCTTTCAGAATATGGATACTGATCAGATTTCTGATTCGATGAAAATTAACCCTCAATCCGTATATAATTTAATATTTGGTGCGCTTCGTGTCATGAAAGATGGACTGACTAGTGCGCGAGCGGTAGCATAAAATTGGACAATGTTGATTTTTATTTGAGTATATCGATGTTGTGTACTGCTTTATAGGGTTAAAGCAAGAATAGCATTGATGCCAAAAGACATAAGAGACAGATTAATTAGACGTAATTATCACCGTAAACGTTTATGGAGGCTGTTTTTAACAAAATTTGCTCGGAAGAACTGGTTGTTTCAGAGTGAAACAGTAAATAAACAAAACCAGCTTAGTCACGATGAATGCGAAGCATTGTGGGCTAAGATTAATTTTACTTTGCAAACCATAAACTAAAATTTTTCTAACCTATGAGAAAACAATTACTTTCCAAGGTTCTTTTTAGCATGTTTTTTGTGCTAATGGGAATTCAAATGCTTGCTCAGGACCGAACGGTTACTGGACGAGTAACTGCCTCTGATGATGGATCAGGAATTCCAGGGGCTAGTATTTCGATTAAGGGTACTGCTAAGGGTACTTCATCAGATGCCGACGGTAATTACAAAATTACAGTTTCAGGTTCATCTGTTTTAACATTCTCTTCAGTGGGTTTCAATTCGCAGGATGTTAGTGTGGGAAACAAATCCCAAATCAATGTAGCTTTAGCTACGGATACGAAAGCTTTAACTGAAGTTGTCGTTGTAGGTTACGGAACGCAAAAGAAAAGCCAATTAACAGGTGCCATTTCTTCTGTAACTTCAAAGCAAATTACGGAAATGCCGATTACCAACTTGGGTCAAGCGATGCAAGGTCGTGTTGCCGGTGTTGACGTAGCTCAATCAGGTTCTAAGCCAGGTACGGTACCCAAGGTATTAATTCGTGGTCGTCGTTCATTTAATGCAGGAAATGATCCATTATATGTAGTGGATGGTATTCCTTTATCAAGTGGTTACGAAGATATGAACCCGAACGATGTTGCTTCTATGGAAATTTTGAAAGATGCGACTGCAACCGCTATTTATGGTGCTCGTGGTGCGAATGGTGTTGTATTGATTACAACGAAGCGTGGTTCGAAAGATGGTAAAACGGTCATCTCATATGATACATATGTAGGTTCAACACAAACTTTGGATAAAATCAACTTGTTCACAGGTGCTGAGTATGCTGAAATGAAGCGTGAATCTCGTCGTACCATTGGTACTTATAAAGATGCAAATGGTAATTTGGTTCCTACAGGTGTCATGGATGCTTATGCAGATTCTAAATTATTTACTGCGATTGAATTAGATGGTATTGCGAAAGGTCGTACGACTGATTATCAAGACCTAATGGTAAGAAAAGGTTTCCAACAAAATCACGCAATTGGTGTTCAAGGTGGAAATGAAAAAACGCAATTCTCAATTAATGGAGGTTATTTCCAAGATAAGGGTATTATTGAAGGATTGGATTTTACACGTTATTCATTGCGTGTGAATGTTGATCATCAGGTAAACAAAGCATTGAAAGTAGGTATCTCATCATATGGTATGTATGGTGTAACGAATGGTGCCAACTTAAACCCATATGGTTTCTTGTTATCTCAAAACCCATTAGCTCGTGCTTTTGATGATTCAGGTAATTTGATTTTCCAACAAACGGATGATGCCTTGTTAACAAATCCATTGAATGAGATTGTTAAAGGTGCTAAGATTGATGAGACGCGTAAATACCGTATTTTTAATAGTGTTTATGCTGAATTACAATTAGCTAAAGGGTTGAAATACCGTGTAAACTTTGGCCCAGATTTTACAATCTCTCGTAATGGTCAATTTAACGGAGCTCTAACAAATGCGATTAAAGGTGGTAACCCAACAGCTACGACAGATAATCGTTTTGGTTTCAATTATACGATTGAGAATATCTTAACGTACAACAAGCAAATTAAAGATCATAACATAGGAATCACAGCATTGCAGTCTATGCAACGTGATAATTATGAGCAGTTTACGCAAAGTGTATTAGGTGTTCCTGTAGAAACTCAAGCATTTTTTAACTTAGGTAATGCTTCTTCAATTCAAGGAATTGGTTCTAATTTGATTCAATGGACAATTGCTTCTTACATGGCACGTATTAACTATGACTATAAGGGTAAATATTTATTGACAGTAACTGCTCGTCGTGACGGTTCGTCTCGTTTCGGTGAAAATACGAAATGGGGTAATTTCCCAGGGGTAGCCTTGGGTTGGAATTTACACCAAGAAAACTTCATGAAGCGTTTAACGTTTATCGATGAATTGAAATTACGTGCATCGATGGCGCAAGTAGGTAACCAAGGTCTTTCACCATATCAAACGCAAGGTTTAGAAGGAAGAACTTCATATGCTTGGAATAACAATGCAGCTTACGGTTACCGTCCTAATACAATCGGTAATGCGGATTTGAAGTGGGAAACTTCAACTTCAAAGAACATTGGAGCTGACTTTAGCTTATGGAGAGGAAAGGTTTCAGGTTCAGTAGAATACTACCAAACGAATACAACGGATTTGTTGTTGTCGGATCAATTACCAACTTCAACAGGTTTTGCTGCTGTTACACGTAACGTAGGTGAGACAAAGAATACAGGTATTGAATTATCATTATCTACTGTTAACGTAGATGCTGAAAATGGATTCAAATGGTCAACTGATTTTACATTCTATAAGAATACGGAAGAAATTGTTTCCTTATACAATGGAGCTAAAGATGACGTAGGTAATCGTTGGTTTATTGGTAAGCCATTGAATTCATATTATGATTATAAGTATGAAGGTATTTGGCAAACTGCTGAAGCGGCCGATGCAAAAGCGAAAGGTTTCTCAGTAGGTCAAATCAAAGTTGCTGATTCAAATGGCGATGGTAAAATTACAGCTGATGACCGTGTTTTATTAGGTTCAGATGTTCCTACATGGACAGGTGGAATCACGAATCGTTTCTCTTACAAAGGGTTTGATTTGTCATTCTTCATCTTCACACGTCAAGGACAAAAGATTGTATCTAGATTCCACCAAAACTCGAACTACCTACAAGGTCGTTACAACCAAATCAAAGTGGATTACTGGACTCCAAACAATCCTAATGCATATTATCCACGTCCTAACTTTAATCAAGAGTTCCCTGCTTACAATACAGCAATTATGTATTTTGATGGTTCTTTCATTAAGGTTCGTAATATCAACGTAGGATATACCTTCCCAGCGAAGACTGCACAGAAGTTAGGTTTATCTTCTTTGCGTGTATATGCGTCAATTCAGCAACCATTTATCTTCTCGAAATATCGTAGCAAAGAAAATGGTGTGGATCCAGAAACTTCAAATGGAAACGTTGATAACAACGTAACACCAGCGACTCAAGTTTCTACATTTGGTTTAAATATTAAATTTTAATCTCCGAAATAATGAAAAGTTTATATATCAAAAATTCACTTAAAACTCTAGGTTTGGCCTCAGCGATTATGCTAGGCACTGCCTCTTGTAGTGATTTATTAAAGGAGAATGTTATATCTTCCATTAGTAATGACTACATCGCTACAACGCCAGGTTTTATAGCGGCGACGAATGCAGCATACACGCCACTTCGTTCATTTTATGCAACGGAGCGTGGACTAACTATGTCAGAATACGGTACAGATATTTATTCTGCCGGTGCGGATGGTTCATACAAAGGTTTTCACTTTTATGATTCTCAATTAACTTCCTCGGTTGTTATTTTGGCTGAATTGTGGGATGAAACCTACAAAGGTATCAATACAATTAATGCTGTTATTGACCGTGCACCTTCAGTAACAGGTATTACAGAGGCAGTCAAGGCACAACGGGTTGCTGAGATGAAGTATTTGCGTGCACATTACTACTTTGTATTAGTTCAACAATTTGGACCTTTGGATTTACGTTTGAAAGAAACAACGGGTCCAACGAAAACAGCTACACGTGCTACGGAACAAGCGGTTTACAAGCAAATTGAGGCTGATTTATTAGCGGCAATTCCTGCATTGGAGAACAAAAAAGCTTCTTCTGATTACGGTCGTGCAACCAAAGCCGCAGCAGAGAACTTATTAGCGAAAGTATATTTGACACGTGCATCATCTAAATTTGCTGAAGCATCTGATTATGCAAACGCTGCAACGCTATGTAATAATGTAATTAATAACTACGGCTTTAAATTGTTGTCAGATTTTGCTTCTGTTTTTGATCAAGCAAATCAAGTGAATGACGAAGTAATTTTTGCGGTACAATATACTTCAGATCCATTGACAAATGGTTTTGTTGATAACCAAGGAAATAAGCTTCACTTGTATTTCGGTATGCAATATGATGTGCAGCCAGGTATGCAACGTGACGTTGTGAATGGTCGTCCATTTAAGCGATTGAAACCTACTCCATATTTGTTGAATACTGTTTTTGCTGATCGAGTGAATGATACGCGTTACAGCAAAACGTTTAAAGATACTTGGTTGTCTAACAAGCCAGGTACATACAACACGACGTTCGATGGATCTAAATCAACTGTAACTTATAAAGCAGGTGATACAACTATTTTCATTCCTGGATATGAAATGCCATTAGCTGAGCGTGCGAAAAAGAAATACCAAGTGTTGGTTCCAAGTTTATACAACTTTGCTTTGTTCCCTACATTGAAGAAATTCTTCGATCCACTTCGTCCAGATATGACATACGAAAATGGTAGCCGTGACTTTTTTGTACATCGTTTAGCCGATACATACCTCATGTTAGCTGAAGCCTCAGTTAAGTTAGGTAAACAGGCTGAAGCAGTTGCAGCAATCAATGCCGTACGTGTTCGTGCCGCAGCTGCTGGAAAAGCGGAGGATATGAAAGTAACGTCTGTCGACATGAATTTGATTATGGAAGAACGTGCACGTGAGTTGGCAGGTGAGCAAACGCGTTGGATGGACTTGAAGCGTTGGGGTAATTTAGTAGAGCGTGTGAAGTTGTATAACTCAGATGCTGCTGCCAATGTGGCTGACAGACACTATGTTCGTCCAATTCCTCAAAAACAAGTTGATTTATCTGAAAATGGAGGATTCCCTCAAAACTCAGGTTACTAGATATAATTTGATTTCGTTATTTTGTAATAATTCCGGAGAATTTTTCTCCGGAATTTTACTTTAAACCAATTTGTATGAAACGTTTACTATTTTTCATTTGCTCGCTATTTGTGTTTTCTTCCTTTGCGCAGGAGAAAGTATCCTTTGTCAAGAAATCGGATAAAGTGGATGTTTTGGTAGGAGGGAAGTATTTTACGTCTTATTTCTTTCCTGGTGAAAGCCAATTAAAGAAGGCTGTATTGTTTCCTATTTTATCTGCCGGAGGCACAACCATTACACGTGGTTTTCCCATTACCCCACGTGCCGGAGAGCGCGTAGATCATCCGCATCATGTGGGCATGTGGTTAAATTATGAAGACGTGAATGGATATGACTATTGGAATAATTCGAATAGCATTGTTGAATCACTTAAGTCGCATAAAATGGGTACCATCCGCCATGAACGTATTAGCAAGGTGGTTGAAGGCGCTAAAGGAACTTTAGCTGTTACGGCAGCTTGGATTGATGAAGATGGGAAAGGGAAGCGGGTTTTAGATGAAGCGACAACCTTTGTGTTTTCGGGTACTAAAGATTTGCGCATCATTGATCGAATAACAACCTTAACAGCTGTCAGTGATGTTGTTACCTTTAAAGATGTGAAAGATGGGATGTTTGCGCTTCGTGTGGCGCGCCAATTAGAAATTCCGTCTAATAAGCCTGATGTGTTTACTGATGCACACGGGGTAGAAACCAAAGTTCCTGTCATGGATAATACGGGTGTTACGGGTAATTATCATAGCAGTGAGGGAGTAGAAGGAGAAGCCGTTTGGAGTACTCGTGCTAAATGGATGAACCTAACGGGTAAAATGGATGGTCATGCGATCAATGTTACGATCTTAGATCACCCATCCAATATTACCTATCCGAGTTATTGGCATGCTAGAGGTTATGGCTTATTTGCTGTTAATCCACTGGGCCTTAGTGTATTCAGTAATGGTAAAGCATCTTTAAACTATACTTTGTCAAAAGGTGAGTCAATTACCTTTCGTTATCGAACCATTATTGCCGACCGTGATTTATCTAAATCAGAGTTAGATGCCGCACAAGCCAAATTTGCTCGTGAAGTTAAATAATTCGTAATTCAAGAAAATACTTGTATTTTTGCAGTGCATTGGGGCCATTCGTGGCCCTATTTTCTTTTAAATTATGAAGTTACAATTTCTCGGAGCAGCCAAACAAGTTACAGGTTCTATGTATTTGTTGGAGCTCGAAGATGGCTATAAAATTTTGATTGATTGTGGAACCGATATGGAGCGATCCATCGATTTTGATGTTCCCTATGAACCCGCGCCTTTCTTTCCTTTCGACCCGACTTTGATTAATTTGGTGGTGTTAACGCATGCGCACATTGATCACTCGGGTAATATTCCGATGCTTTACCGAGAAGGTTATGAGGGGCAAGTACTTTGTACGCCACCTACAGCAGAATTAGCCGCGCTTTTATTAATGGATTCTGCTAGTTTACACTTACGTAAGTTGCGTGCTGCACAAGGTGAAAGTAAAAAGAAACATAAGCAAATGGACCGTTTATTGCGTCGCGGTGATTTGTATTTGCAAAAGGACGTTGAGGACTCTTTAGGCAATTTTGTAACGCTTCAATTCAACCGAAAATTTGTCATCAAACCAGGTCTAGAGCTTACTTTTATTCCAGCTGGTCATTTACTCGGTGCGGCTCATCTCTATTTCTCAATTACGGAAGGCGATGAAGTAAAGACATTAGGATTCAGTGGTGATATAGGTCGTTTTGATTACCCGCTACACATTGATCCTAATCCAATGCCTGCATGTGATTATTTGGTATGTGAAAGTACATATGGAAATCGGGTGCATGAAGATAAATTGGAGCCTATTGATGCATTAGCCAAAATCATTAAGGAAACGTGTATCGATAAGCCAGGTCGTTTAGTTATCCCAGCATTTTCCGTGGGTCGAACGCAAGCGGTATTGTATACCTTGAATCGCTTGATTGAAGAAAGAGGATTTCCAGCAATTCGTGTATTTACGGATAGCCCAATGGGTAAAAGCTCGACGCGTATTTATGCAAAAAATATAGCCTATTTAAATCCGGAAGCGCGCGTATTCCAAAAAGAGTACGATGATTTATTTGACGTAGAAAATTTGATTTTCTTGCAAACTGAAAAAGAGTCTCGTGCGATTCGGAATTACCATGAACCATGTATCATTATTTCTTCTTCAGGAATGATATCGGGTGGTCGAGTAGAACAACACATCGCAGATAATATTTCCAATAGTTACGCGACAATTCTATTAATTGGCTATTCGGCGGAAGGCACATTAGGGCGCCAACTCATGGAGGGTACTGATTTGATACGTGTGAAAGATCGTGAATACCGTGTTAATGCACAGATTCGTAAAATTGATGTGTTTTCAGGGCATGCCGACCAAAAAGGTTTGCTAAAGTTTGTGGCCAATCAAAAACCGGAAAAATTGAAAACCGTGTTTTTGTCACATGGCGAAGAAGAAAGTATGTTAGAATTTAGAGAGGAAATAAGACGATTAGGGTTTTCAGATGTTATTTTACCTGATAAGGCTGAAACATTTACACTTTAATCTTTAATTTTGCATTTGTAATTTTATAATCAGCATGAGAACATTATTAGAATTTGAAAAGCCGATCGCGGAGTTAGAGGATAAGTTGATCGAGATGCGCAAATTGGCATTAGAAAATAATGTAGACGTTTCCGGTGCTGTGGCATCACTAACAGATAAAATTTTAGAATTGAAAAAGGAAACCTTTGCTAATTTGACTCGTTGGCAACGTGTTCAATTATCACGTCATCCCGATCGTCCTTATACCTTTGATTACATCGAAAAGATGTGCACCGAGTTTATTGAAATACACGGAGATCGTAATGTTGCTGATGATAAGGCGATGGTGGGTGGTTTCGGTAATATTGATGACGAGTATTCGGTCTTGTTCATAGGCCAACAAAAAGGACGTAATACCAAACAGCGTCAAATGCGTAATTTTGGTATGCCGAATCCGGAAGGTTATCGTAAGGCACTTCGCCTGATGAAAATGGCAGAGAAATTCAATAAGCCTATCGTATGTTTGATCGATACGCCGGGTGCTTTTCCTGGTTTAGAGGCGGAAGAAAGAGGGCAGGGTGAAGCTATTGCACGCAATATCCGCGATATGTTTATGTTAAAGGTGCCTGTTATCTGTATTATTATAGGTGAAGGAGCTTCTGGTGGTGCTTTGGGTATTGCTGTCGGAGATAAAGTACTCATGATGGAGAATACATGGTATTCTGTTATATCTCCTGAATCATGTTCGTCTATTTTATGGCGAAGCTGGAATTACAAAGAACAAGCAGCTGAAGCATTGAAGCTAACGGCTGAGGACATGTTATCGAATGGCCTAATTGATGGAATAATTCCAGAACCTTTGGGAGGCGCTCATTTAGACCCAGATTCAGCTGCTGCTAGAGTGAAAGCGGTTGTTAAAGAAGAGCTTGCTAAATTAGCTAAAATAGATCCACAAGAACGCATCATGGCTCGTATCGAGAAATTCGGTCGAATGGGCGTTGTTGTTGAATAGGTTATGAAGAGGCCTCATGCGCTCGTCTTTGATTTAGGGAATGTACTGTTGCCTATTGATTTAGATAAAACGTATGAGGCTTTTGCTTTACTATCAACGCAATATAATGCTGCTGAAATCAAGCAGATTACGTTGAATGAAGCTTTATGGTCTGCTTATGAAGCGGGTCTTCAGACGGATAGGGAATTTGAAGCGTTCTTGGTAAATCGACTCCAATTAGTTTGTACTTCTGAACAATTTCATTCGGCATTTAATTCCTTACTATTGCGTTTTGATGAAAATCTCTGCCAATATATTAAGGATTTGAAATCAAGGTTTCCAATATACTTGCTAAGTAATACGAGTAATATTCATTCGAATTTATTTCTTCAACCGAACTTCCCGAATTACCATATTTTTGATGCTTTTACGAAAGTCCATCTTTCATTTCAGATGGGGGTCGTAAAACCTGATGTTTCTATTTATCACCAAGTTGTCGTTGAGAATCAATTACAAGACCATCAGGTTGTTTTTTTTGATGATAATGTGCATAATATAGAATCAGCAATTAATTTTGGTTGGGAAGCTATTTTAATTGATCCTAATAATTCCTTACACCAAATTCAACAACACATTAATACTTTATGTTAATTTCAAGCCCTATTTTCGATTTTTTATTCAAAGCTGCCGGTTGGAAACTTGTAGGTAATATTCCAAGAGATTTAGACAAAACGGTCGTTATTGTTTGCCCGCATGCTACATGGAAAGATTTTCCTGTTGGATTAGGTGCGCGCTCTTTATTGAAATTACCAATTTTATATTGGGGCAAGAAAGAGCTTTTTGATGGATTTTTTGGTGGTGTGTTTTCTTGGTTAGGAGGTTACCCGGTGGATCGTTCGAAGAATACGAATTTGGTCGGCTCAATTGTAGATATATACAATAGCAAGGAAACATTTCACGCTGTTCTTGCTCCAGAAGGTACCCGTAAAGATGTGGATAAACTAAAGACGGGTTTTTACCACATTGCTGTTCAAGCAAATGTCCCGATTATGATGATTGGATTTGATTATGTAAATAAAGAAATTAAAATTCGTGATCCGTTTTATCCAACAGGTGATTTTGAGGTAGATAAAAAAGTTATTGCTCAATACTATTCAACAATTCCAGGTGTTCAAAAAACGTGGATAAAGAATTACTTGGCTGATTGAGCCGCTTGAACAATTAAATTAGCGGTCTCATTCGATGCACCCGCTGGACCGATGAGCTCCGCTAATTTTTGGTAGTCGGCTAATTGCTCTTGTCTTTCAGTACTGTTTTCCTGCATGAGTTTATGCAATTTTAATTGAATATGTTGGCTTGTAAAATGAACTTGAATTAACTCGGGTACAGCTAATTTGTCTAATATGATGTTGACGAGTGAGATGAATTTTATTTTAACCAGCAATTTGGCCAAGGAATAAAATAACCAATCGGTTTTATACACCACGATTTGAGGTATTTTAAACAAAGCCGTTTCAAGTGTTGCTGTTCCTGAAGTGACAACGGCTGCATGCGCGTGACTCAAAATATCGTAGGTTTGGTCATATAATACCCGGATTGGGTAGTTGGTATATAATTCTTTCCACTCTGAAATTCCAGCTACGATAAAATTGACCTCAGGGTTTTCAACGGCTAATTGAGCAAATACTGGCAGTGCACTTTTTATTTCTTGCTTTCTACTACCTGCAAGTAGCGCGATATAGGGTTGTTTGATCTTTTCGTCCGATACGAAGTTGGGAGCAGGAGAAAATTCGCTAACCGCATCTTGAAGCGGATTACCCACATAATGGGTACGAATGCCCTTTTCTTTGAATAAATTTAATTCAAATGGAAAAATAACATATAGTTCATCTATCCATTTTTTGATGTCCTCAATACGCCCTTTATTCCATGCCCACACTTTAGGAGCAATGTAGAATTGCGTATGGAATCCTTTGATTTTAGCGATGCGTGCTGCTTTCAAGTTGAAGCCGCCATAATCAATAAAAATGATGGTATCGGGTTGGAATGCTTCGATTTGACTTCCAAACTTCGTAAATAAACCTTTGAGTCGTTGAATATTTTGCAATACGCCTAATAGCCCCATGATGGCTAATTCCTTGTGATGAATAAGGATTTCCGCTCCTGCCTCTTGCATGCCGTCTCCACCCCAGGCCTTTATTTCTGCTTGTGGGTCAATCTTCACGATCTCACGAATCAAATTTGATCCATGTAAATCGCCTGATTTTTCCCCAGCTAGAATAAAGTATTTCATCTATTGTTCTCCGTAATATTCGACAGAATTTTTATTTGTTTCGATTAAATGCAATTTATGCAAGGTAGCTGTATTAGAATTTTCTAAAATTTTGGGCGCTAATATCTTCCAAAATTCCATAATGAGTATCTCGCAACTGGCTAATTTACCCTCCATGAAATCAACATCTAAGTTGAGGTTCTTATGGTCAACTTTATCAATAATTTCTTTTTTAACTAAATCCCCTAAGGTCTTTAAATCAAAGACAAATCCAGTATCGATATCCGGAATACCTTTTACCGTGACAATTAACTCAAAATTGTGACCATGCCAATTATTATTTGCGCACAAGCCAAATACTTCTTGATTTTTTTCTTCTGTCCAAGCTGGATTGAAGAGCCGGTGAGCGGCGTTGAAATGTTCCTTACGGATTACGTAGACCATTGTTTTCAGTTTGCGTGAAGGACGTCTGGGAAAACAGTAGCAGACAATCCAATTATTTCACAAAGGTACAAAAGCTATTCAGAATATGCGTAAATTTGTTGCTTAAATAGCTTTATTATGATTATTGTAACGGGTGCAGCTGGTTTTATTGGTAGTTGTTTGATCGCTCAATTGAATGAATTGAATTTCAACTATATTATTGCAGTTGATGATTTTTCATTTCCAGAAAAGAACAAAAACTTAGTTGGCAAAAAGATAATGGAACGTGTTGAACGGACCGATTTAGCTGCATGGATGGATGCAAATTACCGTGAAGTGGAATTTTGTTTTCACATTGGCGCCCGAACGGATACAACAGAGTTTAATACTGTGATCTTTGATGAGTTGAATGTAGCTTATTCGAAAATGCTTTGGAATAAATGTATCGATTATCAAATCCCATTGGTTTACGCTTCATCTGCAGCTACATATGGATTAGGGGAATTGGGTTATGATGATAATGAAGTGATGATTCCTAAATTGAGTCCATTAAATCCTTATGGCGTTTCAAAAAATGAATTTGATATCTGGGCTTTGGCTCAAGAAAAGAAACCATTTTATTGGGCAGGTTTGAAATTCTTTAATGTTTATGGCCCCAACGAATACCATAAAAATCGTATGGCATCTGTTGTCTATCATGCATACAATCAAATTAATTCGACGGGTAGTTTGAAATTATTTAAATCACATCGGCCAGATTTTGCAGACGGCGAACAAATGCGTGATTTTATCTATGTAAAAGATTTAGTGTCTGTTTGTATCTTTTTGATGGAGCATCGTAAAAATTCAGGTATTTATAACCTTGGAACAGGAATGGCACGCTCATTTAACGATTTGGGGAGATCAACTTTTGTTGCCATGGGGAAGGATACCGATATTGCTTACATCGATACGCCAGAAGATATACGTGATAAATATCAATACTTTACCGAAGCAAATATGAATAAATTGATATCCATTGGCTACGATAAGCCTTTTTATTCCTTGGAAGCGGGTGTGAATGATTATGTTCAGAATTACCTTATTCCTGCGAAGTACTGGTAATTTTTTTGATTCCTTCTTCAATGAATCCTTGACCGTAAGCCAATAACTGAATGTTGGCCGCAATTAAGCCTAAAAGACTCACTTTTAGGCTTTTTGTTTTTGTAAACGCATCGAGTAAAATGGCTAACCAATAAAGCGAGAGTCCCATAAACATGAAGTTGCCTAAAGTGGGCAAAAGGATATTCAACAAGAGTGTATTCCAAAAATAGATAAAGTAACAGGCAGGGAAGAAGTGAACCCATTTTAGCTCTGCGGGATAGAATCGTGAAATATTGATTCGTGCCCGACCAAAAAAATGGATTTGCTTATAAAATTGTTTGAAGCTTGTCCGACGTTTATGGTAGATAAATGCTTCAGGTAGTAAGCCTGATTTAAATCCAAGAGAAATACAACGAATGCTGAATTCGATATCTTCTCCCATGCGTGTAATTTTAAAACCTTGAGTTTTCTCCCAAACTTCACGTGAGATGCCCATGTTGAAACTCCGTGGATGAAATTGGCCTCCTACATTCTTAGCCTTTCCTCGTATTCCTCCCGTTGTAAACAAACTGGTCATGGCAAAGCTGATGGCCTTTTGGACGGCAGTAAACGAAGGATGGTCCTGATCCGGACCACCAAATAAATCAAGTTTATCACGTTGTATACCAGTAAATACGGCTTGCAAATAATTGGATTCAATTAACGCATCTGAATCTAATATGACAAAGAAGTCGCCTTTAGCTCTTTCAAAGGCATAATTGCGGGCAAAGCCTTGTCCACCATTTTCCTTAACATAATAGGAAATTGATAATTGTTTTTGATACTGATCAACGATGCTTTTTGAATCGAGTTGTGAGCCGTCCTCAATAATGATGACTTCGAAATTGGTATAGCTTTGTTTTGTTAAACATGCCAATAATTCGTCCAGTTCTTGGGGGCGATTATAGACCGGAATAATTACGCTAAATTGCATGTTTATGAAAACATTTCAGTTAATGTAGCTTCACTAGCTGCCAAAATCTTCGCGATTTCATCATCACCGATGGCATCTGAAATAAACCATGATTCGAATTGTGAAGGTGGTAGGTAAACTCCCCGACGAAGCATTCCTTGGAAATATTGGCCAAATAGATTTAAATCAGCTGTTTTAGCATCATTGAAATTGTTTACAGCTACATCTGTGAAGAAAAGTGTAAACATAGAACCCAACTGGTTGATTGTATACTTTTTACCTAAGCTATTCAATTGTTGACGAATTCCATTTTTAATGGATTCGCCTTTGCTTGCTAAGCGTTCATACACGGCCAGGTCGTTTGTAATTAGGTTTAACATGGCAAGGCCTGCTGTTGTAGCTAATGGATTTCCACTCAAAGTACCTGCTTGATAAACAGGACCAGCGGGTGCAATCATATCCATGATTTTGCCTTTGCCGCCATATGCGCCTACGGGTAAACCACCTCCGATAATTTTACCCAAGGTGGTTAAATCCGGTTGTACGCCACACACACCTTGATATCCACTCGCTGATTGACGGAAACCTGTCATCACTTCATCAAAGATGAGTAAGGCGCCATGCTGATCACATAAGCTACGTAAACCTGCCAAGTATCCATCGGCTGGAATCACTAAGCCCATATTCCCGACTACTGGTTCAACGATAACAGCAGCCACAGCCCCTGGATTTGCATCGAACAGATTGCTCAATGAATTCAAATCATTAAAAACAGCGGTAAGTGTATCTCGTGCTGTAGACTCAGTTACTCCCGGACTGTCAGGTGTTCCTAATGTGGCTACACCTGAACCAGCAGCGATTAAAAAGGAATCACCATGTCCATGGTAGCAACCTTCGAATTTGATGATTTTATCACGTTTCGTATAGGCACGAGCTAGGCGAATGGCTGCCATCGTTGCCTCCGTACCGGAATTAACTAAACGAACTTTTTCAAATGACGGAATCATCGAAACGATTTTTTCCGCAATAAGTACCTCTTTTAAACTTGGTGCACCAAATGAAAACCCATCGGATAATGCTTCTCGAACAGCATTCTCAATAACAGGGTGCGCTTGACCAAATAACATAGGACCCCAAGAACCTATTAAATCAATGTATTCGTTTCCATCGACATCTTTTAAATAGGCGCCTTTGGCTGATTGAATAAATACCGGGTTTCCTCCTACAGATTTGAAAGCTCTAACCGGTGAATTAACCCCACCTGGAATTAGGGTTTTAGCTTTTTCAAAATATGTATTACTTAATGTTCCCATTATTTTTTCTTACCTTTTTTTTGATCTGCTGCTGCCTTTTGTTGCTCTTCCATCGTCTTCAATTGCGTTTGAAGGTAAGTTGAAAAACGTGATTTTTTAGCACCTCCACCAGCTTTAATTTTGGCACGGTTCGCATCCAACAAGGCCTTGATTTTATCTTCATTAACAAATTTGCGGATTGCCAACTGTTGGCCAATCGTAACTAAATTGGAAATGAAATAGTAGAAACTTAACCCCGCAGGGAAGGAGTTCATTACAAACATGAAGATAACAGGGGTAACATAAGCCATCATTTTCATGTTGATAGGCTGACCAGGTTGATCCGGTGTAATTTGATTATTGTAATATCCATATGCCAGTTGAGAAACCGTCATCAATAAACAGAACAAACTGATGTGAGAACCATAGAAAGGGATATTAAACGGTAAATTCAAAATAGAATCATACGTAGATAAATCTTCTGCCCAAAGGAATGATTCCTGACGTAGGTTGATCAAGTTCGGGAACAACATAAATACCGCCATTAACACAGGCATGGTTGCCAATACTGGAATACAACCACTTAGCGGATTAACGCCAACTTCTCCATACAACTTCATCGTTTCTTGTTGTACTCGCGCTGGATCATCACCAATTTTCTCTTTGATTGCTGCGATCTCTGGAGCCAAAATACGTGTTTTAGCCATGGAGACATATGATTTATATGTCAAAGGCAGCAATGCTGTTTTAATAATTAGTACCAAAACGATGATTAGCAGTCCATAATTGAAGATGATACTTTCTAAAAAGTCAAATAATGGAACGAAAATGTACTTCGTTATTGGCAATAAGAAATCATAACTCAATTTAACATTCTTGCCGAATGAAGGAGCGATGTTCTTGACAATTGAATAATCGTTTGGCCCAAAGTAAAATTTGAATCCTGATTTTCCCGTACTTAAATCACCCATTGGTGCAACTAATTGAGCATCCAATGTTTTAATGGCAACAGTATCTGTTACGTTGGGGGTTGCCGTTAAATTGGCCTTTGTAAACATAGTACCTTGTGGAACTAAACCTGCCAAGAAGTATTTCTTTTTGAAGGATACCCATTGAATAGATTGACTTAGATTTTCATTTGTTACCGATGTTGGATTTTCGCTGAGGTAATCAAATTCCTCGTCTTCAGTTAACAAATAATTAATCGTCGCTTTGCGTTCCTCTTGGGCATCTTTTTCCGTTTGGGTTACATTTTCTTTCCAATGAATAAAGTATTCGTTTCCGCTTAATTCAGGTGCTATTGCTTTTGCACCGATTGTATAGGCCAACTCGAACCCTGTTTCTGGTAATTGATAGGTCTGAATGATGTTTTTACCATTTGGCAATGTACTGGTAAAGCTCACCTGGTTTTTAGATTCAAGTGCTTGATATACCAATTTCCCTAAAACTAACTTCTTACCATTCGTAGGAATTTCTACATCAAATAAGTCTTTTTGAGCATCAAATAATACGATGCCATCTTTCTTATTCGCTGTGTAAGTTTTATAACTCTTGTAGTTTTTCAATTGAACGGAAACTAATTTACCCCCATAATTGGAAAGCGTAATACGCAAGTTTTCGTTTTCAAGTGTGTACAATTGTTCTTTGACCTGAATGCTAGAATCTGCTACAACGGTTAACGCTGCTGCTTTCGTTGATTTTGCTGCAGGACTAACTTGTTTAGCGGTCACAACTTCACTGTTTGTTTGTACAGGTTCTTTGGGTGCAAAGAAATATTGATAGCCAAGTAACATGGCCATGATGAGTACAATACCTGAGATTGAATTCTTATCCATAATAAGTTAATAAACTACTTTGAGTTTTTGATGAATGGAACAGCATGTTGGTATGCTGCTTTAATAAATTGAACAAATAGGGGCGAAGGCGCCTCTACGGTTGACTTATATTCTGGGTGAAATTGAACACCTACAAAAAATGGGTGATTCGGCAATTCTACGATTTCAACTAAATTGGTATCTGGATTAATTCCCGAGGTTACCATTCCTGCCACGTTAAATTGATTTAAATACTCATTGTTAAATTCATAACGATGTCTGTGGCGTTCTTGAATAAGTGATTTGCCATAAATTTTAAAGGCATTAGTTCCTTTTTCAATTTTGCAAGGATAAGCTCCTAAACGCATAGTACCTCCTTTTTCAGATACATCTTTTTGAGAATGCATCAAATCAATGACAGGGTATGGAGTTTCGGGATTCATTTCAAAGGAATGTGCATTTTCTAATCCTACTACATTACGAGCAAATTCGATTACGGCACATTGCATACCTAAGCAAATACCTAAGAATGGAATATTGTTTTCACGTGCATATTTAACTGCATTAATTTTGCCTTGAATACCGCGCTCTCCGAAACCCGGAGCAACAAGAATTCCATCTAATCCAGCTAAAGATTCCTCGATGTTATCTTCTGCCGTTTCCGATGAGATCCATTTAACATTTACCTTAATTTCATTAGCAACACCTGCGTGGATGAATGCTTCTGCAATGGATTTATAAGAATCCTTCAATTCAACATATTTTCCTACAAGTCCTACTGTTATTTCAAACTTTGGATTTTTTAATTTGGTCAAAAAGTTCGACCAAGCGCTTAGATTAGAGTCTTTATCATTGTATATATCTAATTTATAAAGAACACGGCTATCCAGACGTTCTTCCTTCATTAACATAGGTACATCATAAATAGTCTCTGCATCACGTGCTTCGATTACATCTTGCTCTGATACGTTACAGAATAATCCGATTTTCTTCTTCATTTCTTGAGGAAGTGGATGTTCTGTCCGGCAAACTAGAATATCGGGTTGAATTCCAGACTCTGATAATTGTTTTACAGAGTGTTGTGTTGGTTTCGTTTTTAATTCACCAGCAGAAGCTAAATAAGGTATTAGCGTTAGATGAATAAACAAGGTATTCTTTTCGCCCAAATCCCACTTTAGTTGGCGAGCTGCCTCAATAAATGGCAATGATTCAATATCACCTACACAACCACCAATTTCTGTAATAACAATGTCAAACTTCCCTGTTTCGCCTAAAATCAAAATATTACGTTTGATTTCATCCGTGATATGGGGAACTACTTGTACCGTTTTACCTAAATAATCGCCTTTACGTTCTTTTGTAATAACATTGTGGTAGACACGCCCTGTTGTAATATTATTCGCTTGACTTGTAGGGGTGTTCAAGAAACGCTCATAATGTCCTAAATCCAAATCAGTTTCTGCTCCATCATTGGTTACGTAACACTCACCATGCTCATATGGATTTAATGTGCCTGGGTCAATGTTAATATATGGATCGAATTTTTGAATGGTGCAAGTCAGCCCTCTTGCTTGTAATAATTTGGCTAATGAAGAGGCTATGATGCCTTTTCCTAATGAACTTGTTACTCCGCCCGTAACAAAAATGTACTTCGCTTTTTTATTATTCCCCTTGCCAGACATTCTTTTGTTTTGTTTATTGGTTACGGGAAACAAAGATACGAATTTAAACCACATCGAATTAATCCTATTTTTATTTTATCTTGCATTGTAGATAGTTTTTTTAAGTTTTTATGTCCCTCCAACTTTATTCCGCCTCTGCTGGTTCTGGCAAAACCTATACGCTTACTGTTGAGTATATCAAGTTGGCATTGCAAGCTTACGAAAGTAGGGGGTATTTCCGCAGGATTTTGGCGGTAACCTTTACTACCAAAGCTGCTGAAGAAATGCGCTCGCGTATCATCGAATTTTTATCCGGTATTGCAGCAGTAGAAACATTGTCAAACGAGGAGGAAGCTACCTATCGAGGGATTATCAGTAATATTCAACGGGATTATCAGCTAGCGAATATTGTTATTTCAGATGCTGAACTTATCAAACGTGCTCAAATCGCTCAGCAGCAGATTTTGCAGGATTATGGTCTGTTCTCTGTCATGACAATTGATGCATTTGTTCAGCGCTTAAGTTCTAGTTTTATCGAAGAGCTCAATCTTCCTAGTCAATTTGAAGTATTGCTGGATTCGAATCAACTTATGGATCAGCTGATTGACCAATTACTTGATAAGGTCAACCAACAAGGTGATCCTGTTATTACAAATTTGATTATTGATTTTGCGAAATCAGAGGTTGGGGAAGGCCGCAGTTGGAATTTATTGCGACAAAATCTACATGATTTCTTGAAGATTTGCTTGAACGAGGATTATTACAAAATCAAAAAGGATATGGATCCTTTACGAATTTCAGATTTTCTTCAGATAGAAAGACAAGTAGAATTAGCCATGGCTGAAATTAACAACGCGTTAATTCAGCTTGCGAATCAATTTCTTCAAGTGCTTGCAGACGCACATATTGAAGGAGATATGTTGGCCCATGGTAAGAATTCCTGTGCTGGTTATTTTAATAAAATTGTGGGTTTGGGTGAATTTGAGGAGCATAAATTATCCTACTTGCGTTCAGGTGTATCATCAGGAGTTTGGACATCCAGTGCGCAGGATGACGCAATCAAAGAGCAAGTCGCTGCTGTTTCTGATCAATTATCGGCTATTGGACAAGCATTCATTGAATTATATGATTCCGAGGCTTCGCGGTATTTCTTATTTAAATTAATCAAGAAGGACTTAAAGAAAATAGCCTTATTGGCTTCGATTACACAAGAACTTCACCAATTTCAAGATGATCATTCTGTCGTTTCGATCTCTGAATTTTCAAAAAGACTTTATGATATCATTGCAAATGACCCGGTTCCATTCATCTATGAAAAATTAGGGGATCGCTACAATCACATTTTAATTGATGAATTTCAGGATACATCCATTTTACAATGGCAGAATTTTATGCCCTTATTAGAACATGCCGTATCTCAAGGAAAGAAGAATCTCATTGTAGGTGATGCTAAACAATCGATCTATAAATTCCGTGGTGGCGAAGTAGGCTTAATATCATCCTTAAAATCAGAAGACAGTTTGTTCATCGAACAAAAACTTCAAGAAAACTCGTTAGACCTCGAACGCTTCTATTATTTAAAAGAAAATCGGGTACTGAATAATCTTGAATCTAATTACCGTAGTGCGAATGAAATTGTGCAGTTTAATAATGAATTCTTTGCATGGATTGCCGTTAATCCTTCATACCAGGAGCTATCTACATTGGTTTCTCCAACCTATGGGGTTGATTTAATACAAAAGCCCCAAGTAAGTTCTAGTAAATTTTCTGGTCAAGTAGATGTGTTGGTTTACCATAAGCCTTTGGCAGGTAATCATGCTGAATTGGAAGCAGAATGGATGTTGAATCGAATCTTAGAGTTAATTGATCATGAATTAAAATCGGGATTTCAATATAAGGATATTGCCATTTTAACTCGTAAAAATAAGCAATCCAAATTTTTAGCGATTCAACTGAAAGAACGTAATATTCCCGTAATTTCTTCGGATTCCTTATTGGTGCATTATGCCAAAGTTGTTGGTTTCTTAATTTCGTTCATGCGCTTGAAGACTCAGGCTCATGATGATTTTTTGTACAAAGAGCTGCTTTTTCAATTTGCAGATTTATGCCAAGAGTCGCTAGATTTTGAGCTATTAGAAATTAAGCATCCTAAAAACATTAATTATTACAGCCATGCAATAGCCTTTTTTGAAAAGAAGGGATACGTGTTTCAGGCTGATGAGTCACATGTAGTCGCTTGGGTTTATGGCTTAGTTTCCACATTCAATTTGACTCGTCATACGCTAGAAATTGAGTATCTATTTAAGTTACTGGATATCATTAATGAATTTGTATTACAAAAATCAGATGACTTTACGGCATTCTTAACTTATTATGATACGAATAAGGCTTCTTTTAGTATTGCAAGTCCAGAAAGCGACAACGCGATAACGATTACCAGTATTCACCGTTCCAAAGGACTGGAATATCCGGTTGTCATTAGTCCTTTTGTATCTTGGACACACCAACCCAATTCGGAGCAAATTTGGTTTGATTTAAAACCTTTAGATTATGACGCTTTGCGTTTGCAGGAAGATCGCGCCTTGAATTATTTCTATGGGAAAGTAATCCCCAAAGAACTTAAGAATTTTGATTCGTTAGCATTACAACAACAAAATGAATATGATTCCGTATTTTTAGATTCGTTGAATATGTTATATGTAGCGTTCACGCGCCCTAAACAGCATTTACATATATTATTGGCGAAGCCCAATGAGGGTTCTCATGCCATGACTAAATCAACTTTTCAAAAATCGTTAGGTCAGGTCGTATTGGATTATTGCCTTTCAAATGCTGATTTTAGTGCTACTATTCCTGATTATATTTTTGAGAAGGATTCAGTTGATTATTATTTATTGCAAAATGCTCCTCAATTCCGAAAGTATGCACATACCGAGGTTTCCATTCAAGAGAAGTCAATTGCTTTGACTACTGAAATTCAAACGGAAGTTGATTTTCGTATTCAAACGAATAAAGATGATTTGTTTACAAGTGCGCAATCTAAGCGAGATAGGGGAGATCGCGTTCACGCAATTTTGTCTAAAATTCCGGATTTTGAGTATTATGTTCAAAACAAGGATAAGGTCTTCCAACAAATAGACGAAGAAACGGTGTCTTTGTTAGAAGCATTCATGTTAAATGATGCGATAAAGTCCTTTTTTCAGCCGAATGAATTACTATTTTCAGAAAGAGACATACTTTGTCCTGATGGTACCATTATTCGGCCCGATCGCGTGATTAAACAACAAGATGATGTAATCATTATCGATTTTAAAACGGGTAAGGCGGAGGATAAACATCGGACTCAGTTAGAAAAATATAAAAAATATTTGGTGGAACTGGGATACAATTCAGTTAAAGCCGTTCTTATTTACATTGAAACGCAAATCATTGAAGCAGTATAGGCTATATATAAGTTTTGGGATCTTAATGCTCATGTTGGAATCCTGTCAGCTCACGCGACGTGTAGGTCACTTATTTTCGGCTAATCACGGGGTTGAGGCGATTTATTCGGCTAAAGAAATTAATAACCTTATTGAAACTGCATTTCTCTATCAAGGTGTTCCTTATCGTAATGGAGGTACTGATGAATATGGGATGGATTGTTCGGGATTTTTATTCCGAGTTTATGCTGATAATAATTTGTTGATTCCGCGTCCTACTTCCCAACAAGCCTTATTTGGAGCCTCGGTTGACCTAGCAGATATTCGTGAAGGAGATTGGTTATTTTTCAAAACAAATAATGCGCGCACTATTAATCATGTTGGATTAGTTACAAAAATTAAATCTGCAGATGCCATCTATTTTATTCATGCTAGTACGAGTAAAGGAGTCAGGGAAGACTTATTGCAATCAAAGTATTGGATAAAGGCCTATGTTAAATCATTGCGACCTTATAAAAATAATTCAAATTGAACGATTGTTTCTCCGTAGACTTAGCGTATTTTTGCATGCATTTTTAAATACATCATGGGAAAAAAAGTAATCATTATTGGAGCAGGTGGAGTAGGTAATGTCGTTGCCAAAAAGTGTGCAATGAATCCTGCCTTCTTTTCAGAAGTTGTTTTAGCATCTAGAACATTGAAAAAATGTGATGCTATTGCTGAAGAAGCTAAGAAAATAGGTCTGCCTACACAGATTCAAACACGTCAAGTTGATGCGGATGATGTTCCAGCTTTGGTCGCATTATTTACTACTGAAAAGCCGTTCATGGTGATTAATGTAGCATTGCCTTATCAAGATTTAACCATTATGGATGCTTGTTTAGCGACGGGTGTTCATTACATGGATACGGCTAACTATGAACCTAAGGATGTAGCTAAATTCGAATATTCATGGCAATGGGCTTATCAAGAGCGCTTCAAAGAAGCAGGTTTGATGGCCTTATTAGGTTGTGGATTTGATCCAGGCGTTACGGGTGTTTATACAGCTTACGCTAACAAGCACTATTTTGATGAAATGCATTACTTGGATATCATCGATTGCAATGCAGGTGATCATGGTAAAGCTTTCGCTACCAATTTTAATCCTGAGATTAATATTCGTGAGATTACACAAAAAGGTAAGTATTGGGAAAATGGACAGTGGGTTGAGATTGACGCGATGTCAATTCATAAGCCAATCAGTTACCCAAATATTGGGCCGAAGGAATCTTATTTGTTATATCATGAGGAATTAGAGTCCTTAACGAAAAACTTCCCTAGCATTAAGCGAGCTCGTTTTTGGATGACATTTGGTCAAGCCTATTTAACTCATTTGGAGGTGTTACAGAATGTAGGGATGACATCTATTCAGCCAATTAAATTCAATGGCCTGGATATTGTTCCCTTGGAATTTTTAAAGGCTGTTTTGCCAGAACCAGGTACATTAGGTGAGAATTATTCAGGTCAAACGTCTATTGGTTGTCAGATCAAAGGCGTGAAAGACGGAAAGGATGCCACTTACTATGTGTATAACAATTGCCATCATGCAGATTGTTACAAAGAGGTTCAAGCTCAAGGCGTGTCGTACACAACAGGTGTTCCAGCGATGATTGGTGCCGCGCTTATTTGTGAAGGTACATGGCTTAAACCTGGTGTTTATAATGTTGAAGAATTCAATCCAGATCCATTTATGGAATTATTGAATGTTCACGGATTACCTTGGAACGAAGAAGTTAATGGCGAATTGCCTCACGAATACTAGGATGCAGCTATTTCCCGAAATTTCTTCTCCCGCTTACGTATTAGAAGAAAACTTATTACTAAATAATTTAAAACTTTTGCAACGTGTTCAACAAGAAGCAGGAGTGGAGATTATTTGTGCTTTAAAAGGTTTTTCTTTTTATCATGTATTTCCTACGGTTAAACAGTATTTGAGTGGTGCTACAGCTAGTTCTTTGCATGAGGCTCGATTAGCCTTTGAAGAAATGGGTAATAAATGCCATGCTTATACACCGGCCTATTTACCCGCTGAATTTGAAGAGTTTATGTCCTATGCCAGTCATATGACTTTCAACTCATTAAATCAGGTGGCTCAATTTGCTTCTCAAGCTACTAGCAAGGGTATTTCTTGCGGGATTCGTATTAATCCTGAATATGCGGAGGTAGAAACTGATATGTATAATCCTTGTATAGCAGGATCACGTTTAGGAATTAGAAGAAGTGATTTAGGCGATCGATTGCCTGAAGGTATTGAAGGTTTACATTCGCATACCCTTTGTGAAAATGATTCATACGTACTAGAGCGTACTTTAGCTGTCATTGACGCTAAATTTGGTGATTTATTACAGCAAGCCAAATGGCTGAATTTAGGTGGAGGTCATTTAATCACCCGTGCTGATTATCAAGTTGATCACCTTATTCAAGTGCTTAAAACATTTAAAGCGAAATATCCGCATTTAAGTATCATCCTTGAGCCAGGCTCTGCGGTCGGTTGGCAAACGGGTTTTTTAAAATCAACGGTATTGGATATTGTTCATTCTGCTGGAATTGACGTAGCTATCCTAGATGTATCATTTGCAGCACATATGCCGGATACGTTGGAAATGCCTTATAAACCGCGTATTCGCTCTGCTTCCTCGGAACCTGAATCTGGTAAACCAACTTATCGTTTTGGAGGTATGACTTGTTTAGCGGGAGACTTTTATGGCGATTATTCGTTTGACAAACCCTTAGAAATAGGTGATAGCATCATTTTTGAGGATATGATACATTACACGATGGTCAAAACGACTACGTTTAATGGTGTAAATTTGCCTGATATCGGTATGATTAAGTCGGATGGTGAATATCACCGATTTAAACATTTTGGATACGAATCATTTAAAGATCGCCTATAAAAAAAAGGACTTCGAAATGAAGTCCTTTTTTTGTGGAGAAGATCGGGCTCGAACCGACGACCTCTTGCATGCCATGCAAGCGCTCTAGCCAACTGAGCTACATCCCCTAATTAGAAATTCACTCGAACGCCTAATCCTCCTTGTAAATTCATGAAAAATGGACTGGGGAATATTTCAGCATAAAAGCCGATTTCAGAGAAGAAACTAAGATTGGGAGCATCAATGGGGAAATATTCTAACCCCCCGATAGCTGTTGCGCCCATTCCAGAAACCCGATTTCGTCCATCTGCCTGATTATTACTTACTTTATTTGGATACCAATCGCGTGAGTTAATTTGAGGCCCAAATCCATAATACGTATGTAAATCAGCATTCACCAACGTAGGATGATGCCATAAGTATAAAGCATTAATTGAAAAACCGATATTCTGAAAAGTTCCATCCTGATAGTTTCTGTCGGTGCCCCATAAGCCTCCATAAGTACCAATATTTACTTCAATGGCATTTACGCCATTTTCGGAGTATTTTCTAGCCATAAATCCACCAGGTTCCCCCACTCGAAATCCAGCGGCCCAATCCTTTAATTGGCCAAACGATACTTCACTTGAAAGCATTAAGGCAAAACATAATATAATTCGTATATATGCGCTTTTCATAGGTAAAACGATTTAATCTTTTCCACTAGGATTGTATTTTCCGCTGCTAAACCAATCGTTATTCGAATTGTATCTTCACACAAAGGAACACTTGATCGGTTACGTGTAATTACTTTTTCTCGAATAAGGTACTCAAATAATGCTTGCGCATCTTGCAATTTAACTAATAAAAAATTTGCCTGACTAGGTTGGATATGGTGAACCTGTGGAATATTTTCAAATTCTGCAATAAGTCGCTTCTTTTCTGACTGTATTAAGGCAATAGCTTCTTTTATAAATTGTTTGTCCTCAAGCGCTTTTGATACGATTTGTTGAGTTGCACCACCAATGTTGTATGGAGGCTTTATCTTATTCAGTAAACTTATAATTATTGGATTCGCATAAGCCATACCTAAACGTAAGGACGCAAGTCCATAGGCTTTGGATAAGGTCTGCATAACAATCAGCTGTGGATATTTGGCTAATTCGTAGATAAAACTAGGTTCATCTGAAAAATCAATATATGCCTCATCAATGATCACAAAACCTGTTTTAAATGATTCTAATAGAGTATATATATCCTTACGGTTAATTTTATTCCCGGTAGGATTATTGGGTGAACAAATAAATAATAAACGCGTATGCTCATTTATAGCAGCCTGAATAGCTGGAACGTCTAATTGATATTCAGCGGTTAAATTAACGCGTTGAATAGCAATGTTATTTATTGATGCGCTGACCTCATACATCCCATAGGTAGGCGGGCAAAGAATGATGTTATGCTTATCTGAGGCGCAAGTCATGCGCATTAATAAGTCAATGGCCTCATCAGATCCATTCCCCAAGAATATTTGATTTTCTTGGCAATTTTTAATTTCAGCTAATTGCGATTTAATCTGGTGTTGTAAAGGATCTGGATAGCGATTCCATGCTGCAATTTGGTTACCTGAACCGATGGGATTTTCATTGGCATCAAGAAATATTCCTTCATTTCCCTTAAATTCATCGCGAGCCGATGAATAGGGTTTTAAATTCCAAATATGTGGTAATATGTAAGCTTGATAATCCATTAGCTTAATCGAATTTTTACCGCGTTAGCGTGAGCCTGCAAGGATTCAGCTTCTGCCATTTGAATAATACTAGGTCCAATATTTTCTAATCCGGCTTTGCTGATTGACTGCAAGGTGATTTTTTTTACAAAACTATCTAAATTAACACCTGAATATGCCTTAGCAAAACCATTGGTAGGTAGGGTGTGATTTGTACCTGAAGCATAATCACCAGCTGATTCAGGCGTATAATGTCCTAAAAAGATGGATCCCGCATTTGTGATAAAATCAGCAAAATCTTCTGGATTTTCGCAAGCTAAAATTAAATGTTCGGCACCGTATTCATTTAATAATTCTATCGCTTCTTCTTTCGATTTCAACAAAATGAATTGTGAATTTTCTAATGCACTTTGAGCAAATTCTTTACGAGGTAATTCCTCTAATTGCGACTTTATGGCTTCGATGGACTCATTCAGAATTGTTTCCGATGTACTCACAAGTATTACTTGTGAATCATGTCCATGTTCTGCTTGTGATAGTAAATCCGATGCGATATAGGCTGGGTTTGCTGAATCGTCGGCGAAAACAGCAACCTCAGAGGGTCCTGCAGGCATATCAATAGCCACGCCTAAGCGGTTAGCATACATTTTTGCTGCAGTGACATACTGATTTCCAGGTCCAAATATTTTATAAACAGCTGGAACACTTTCTGTGCCTTGTGCCATGGCAGCAATAGCTTGTGAACCACCAATGCGAAACATTTGCGTCACTCCACATAGTTTTGCCGCGTAAAATAAAGCTGGATGATCTCCCGGTGTACATAATACGACTTCCTTGCAACCAGCTATTTGAGCAGGAATGGCCAACATTAATATGGTGGAAAATAGGGGGGCAGTTCCTCCAGGGATATAGATGCCGACGCGCTCGATGGCGGATGATTTTTGCCAACAAACAACTCCGGGACTCGTTTCTATACGCTTCTCAACAAGTTTTTGAGATTCGTGAAACGCGTAAATGTTGTTGTAGGCAAGTTGAATGGCGTCTTGAAGTTCTTGAGGAACTAAGGATGCTTTTTCCGAAATCTCTTCTGATGTATAGGCAAGATCTGAAATGCTCTTCTTTTCAAATTTCAATGTAAAATCTCTTAGCGCTTGATCACCACTTGATTTTACTTGCTCAAATACATCCTTAATTAAAGTATCTAGCGATTGACTGTCCAGTGAAGGACGAGTCACTATTTGCTTGAAAGTGGATTGAGCAGGAAATTTTAATATAGAATACATCTTATAAAATCATTTTTTCAATTGGCAGCACTAAAATCCCCTGAGCACCCGCTTCGCGTAATGCTTCAATAATGTCCCAAAAATCATTTTCAGAAATCACAGAGTGGATCGAAACCCAGCCAGTCTCGGCTAATGGCATGACAGATGGGGCCTTCATGCCCGGTAATAAGGATTTAATTTTTTCTAAATCTGACTCTTTCGCATTCAATACAACGTATTTTGCATTTTGCCCACGTTGAACGGAATCAATACGAAAGAGTAGCTTAGCAAGAATGGCTTGTTTCTCACTACTTAGTTGTTGGTTCGAAATTAATACCGCTTGACTTTGGAAAACGGTGGCTACTTCCTTTAACCCATTGCTTAACAAAGTTCCTCCCGTAGATACGATGTCACAAATAGCTTCTGCTAAACCGATGCTTGGTGCGATTTCAACCGAACCCGAAATTTCATGTGTCGTAACCTTAATTCCCTGCTTGGTTAAAAATGCATTTGTCAAGTTAGGGTAGGAGGTAGCTATATTTTTGCCTTGGAAATATTCAATGCCCGAATACTCCTCATTGCGTGGAATCGCAAGCGATAAACGACATTTAGAAAAGCCTAATTCCTTTACGACATCTACCTGACGGATGTGTTCCATCAATACATTTTCACCAATAACTCCTAAGTCGGCAACACCATCTTCCACATAACCCGGAATATCATCGTCACGAAGGAAAAGGAATTCAATGGGAAAATTGCTGGAAACGGTCTTTAATTTAGATCCACCCGACTCAAATTTGATGCCGCATGCTTTGAATAGTTTAAGTGATTCTTCACTTAAACGACCCGATTTCTGAACTGCTATTCTAATATTTTGTGACTCCATCTGAATTTTAAGCTTAAAATAATCAAGCCCCGAATGAATTCGAGGCTTGACAAATGAAATGTTATAAGAACATTTTAAGTGGATCCTCGAGGTATTGCTTTAGCGTTAACAAGAATGCTGCTCCTGCTGCTCCGTCTGCAACGCGATGGTCACACGTCAAAGTTAATTTCATGATATTGGTCGCATAAAATTGACCGTTTTTCACTCCTACCGTTTCTTTAATTCCACCTACAGCCAATATACAAGATTCTGGTGAATTAATGATTGAGGTGAATTGATCAATGCCAAACATACCTAAGTTACTTACTGTAAAGGTATTACCTTCCCAATCTTTCGGTTGTAATTGCTTGCTTTTCGCTTTACCTCCTAATTCTTTTGCCTCAGAAGAAATCTGTGCAATTGATTTTTCATTAGCAAAACGAATCACGGGTACCAATAGACCATCTTCCACAGCAACTGCCATACCGATATGTACATGCTTGTTCACGCGGATACGATCCTCCATCCAATATGAATTAATTTTTGGATGCTTGGTTAATGCCAAAGCCGTTGCTTTGATGACCATGTCATTGAATGAAATCTTAACAGGTAATACCTCGTTCATACTAACACGAGCCTCAATCGCTTTGTCCATATTGATTTCCATCGTTAAATAGAATTCTGGAGCACTGAATTTAGATTCAGATAAACGACGCGCAATTGTCTTGCGCATTTGGCTGTTAGGGATATCTTCAAAGCTTTCAACCCCCGATACAAATGTCGACATGGCGCCACCTGCACTTGGGTTATAATCTTCTATATCATTCTTTGTAATACGGCCACCTTCGCCTGTACCCTGAATCCAATTTAAGTTGTATCCCTTTTCTTTTGCTAAAGCACGAGCCAATGGAGATGCTTTAATGGATTCTTCTGAAATGCGAGCTTTTGTAGGTGCAGGAGCTGCTGCTTTCGTTTCTACAACTTTAGGAGCCTCTGCAACTTGAACCGGTGCAGGTGCAGCTACTGATACCACAGGAGCGGCTGCAGGTGCAGCAGATTCAGCGGCTAATATAGGTTGGAAATCTGTCCCTGGTTCTCCAACGATAGCAATAATGCCATCAACGATGACACCTTCACCTTCCTTAGCTCCAATGTATAAAAGAGTTCCATCTTCATAGTTCTCTAATTCCATCGTTGCCTTATCCGTTTCTACTTCAGCTATGATATCACCACTCTTAACGACATCGCCTGTTTTTTTCAACCATTTGGCAATAACACCTTCAACCATCGTATCGCTCATTTTAGGCATTCGAACGGCTTTAGCTTTAATGTCACTTAAATCGATTGTTGGGGCTGTTGCTGCAACGGGTGCAGGTGCTGGAGCCGCAGCTTGCGGAGCTTCAGCGACCGGTGCTGCCGCAGGAGCAGCTGCTGAAGGTGCAGCTAATAATGCTGAATAATCTTCGCCAGGGGTTCCAACGACTGCGATGATTCCATCTACAGGTACAGCTTCACCGGCCTTAATGCCAATATATAATAAAGTACCATCCTCGTAATTTTCTAATTCCATCGTCGCTTTGTCGGTTTCAACTTCAGCGATAATGTCTCCAGACTTAATTACGTCTCCTTCTTTTTTGAGCCAATTTGCAATAACACCTTCAACCATGGTGTCACTCATCTTGGGCATTCTAATTACTTCAGCCATGCTTTTATATTTGAATTTCAAAAATACGCTTTATACGCTTATTTTAAAAGATTTTATTGAAAATTATTTGAATTAATCCAGTTTTAAAACGGCCATAAATGCTTCCTGTGGAATTTCTACATTACCTACTTGACGCATACGTTTTTTACCTTTCTTTTGCTTCTCTAATAATTTACGCTTACGGGAAATATCACCCCCATAACATTTCGCTAAAACGTCTTTTCGCAAAGCTTTAACGGTTTCACGGGCGATGATTTTTTGACCTATAGCTGCTTGAATAGCAATTTCAAATTGCTGACGAGGTAATAACTCTCTCAATTTCTCACACAAACGTTTTCCCCAATCATATGCCTTGTCTCGGTGTACGATTGCCGATAACGCATCAACTTTTTCACCATTCAACATGATATCTAATTTGACCAAATATCCGGGTTCGTAACCTTTGTATTCATAATCCAAGGATGCATAACCGCGTGAAATTGTTTTGAGTCGGTCAAAGAAATCAAACACAACTTCAGACAATGGCATGTCAAATGTTAATTCTACACGATCCGTTGTTAAATAGATTTGATTTACTAAAATTCCGCGCTTATCCATACATAAGCTCATAATTACACCTGTATATTCAGATTTCGTAATGATTTGTGCTTTGATATAAGGCTCCTCAACGATGTTAATTAAGTTGGGCTCAGGTAATTCACTTGGTGCTGAAACCCATTCCGTTTCACCAGCTGTTGTTAATACCTTGAACTTTACCGAAGGAACTGTTGTAATCACAGTCATGTCAAATTCACGCTCTAGACGCTCTTGGACAATCTCCATGTGCAACATACCCAAAAATCCACAACGGAATCCAAATCCTAAAGCTGCAGATGTTTCTGGTTCCCAAACTAAGGACGCATCATTAAGCTGCAATTTTTCCATGGCATCACGCAAATCCTCGAATTCGGATGTTTCCACTGGATATATACCAGCAAAGACCATGGGTTTTACTTCCTCAAAACCTTGAATAGCTGATTTGCAGGGATTAGCAACGTGGGAAATCGTGTCACCCACTTTAACTTCTTTTGCTTCCTTGATACCGGATATTAAATAGCCTACATCACCCGTTTTAATGATTGATTTAGGTTCTTGTTCTAAACCTAAGGTACCGATTTCATCTGCAAAATATTCCTTGCCCGTATTCATGAACTTAACGCGGTCTCCTTTTTTGATTTCACCGTTATAAACACGGAAAATAACTTCAATTCCCCGGTAGGAGTTGAAGGTTGAGTCAAATATTAATGCTTGTAATGGTTCATTAGGTTCACCTTTTGGCGCTGGTACGCGAGCCACTACTGCATCCAAGATATCTTGAATACCAATTCCCTCTTTTCCAGAGGCATGAATGATATCCTCCTTTTTACAACCGATTAAATCAATAATTTGATCAGAAACTTCATCTGGCATTGCACCAGGTAAGTCTATCTTATTTAATACGGGAATGATTTCCAGATCATGGTTAATCGCTAAGTATAGATTGGAGATTGTTTGTGCCTCAATCCCCTGTGATGCGTCCACAATTAATAATGCGCCTTCACAGGCCGCGATGGAACGTGAAACTTCATAAGAAAAGTCTACGTGTCCAGGTGTGTCGATTAAGTTAAACGTATATACTTCTCCGTCTTTTGGATATTGCATTTGAATCGCATGCGATTTAATCGTTATACCACGTTCACGCTCTAAGTCCATGTCGTCCAATAATTGATTCATCATATCACGTTTTTGAACGGTATTGGTGAATTCAATCAATCGGTCGGCCAAAGTACTCTTGCCGTGATCAATGTGTGCGATAATGCAAAAATTACGAATGTTTTTCATGTATATATTTTACTAAATAATCTTGTCCATCCAAGCGTTCGTGATACGCTGCTCGAATGGGGGTATTTGAAGCAATGTAACCCAATAACATTTAAACCTCCTTCAAATGAATAAACTAGGAATTACAATTAACTAACCAACTACAAATATAGCTAAGCCTAGGGTGCTATTTTCTATTATAGCGGTAAATAGTCGTATAGATCTTAAAATATTATTCAAATTTTAAATTTATTCGATAAAATAGAACGAAAAGTCTAGTCCACTTGATTTTTATTCGACATTAATGCTTCAATTTCATCAATATCAATCGGAATATTAGCCATTAGATTAATAGCGGGTCCGTCTGTTATCAATAAATTGTTTTCAAGTCGGATACCAATTCCCTCTTCGCGAATGTAAATACCGGGTTCACAGGTTAATACCATTCCGGCCTCAAAAGGTTTGTACTTATCCCAGACGTCATGAACATCTAAGCCCAAATGATGTGCGACACCATGCATAAAGTATTTTTTGAACAACGGGCTGCTAGGATCTTGATTATCAACATCTTGGCGAGTAAATAAGCCTAGTTTAATTAGCTGTTCTTCCATGAATTGCTCAACTGATTTTTGGTAATCGACCCAATAAATACCTGGGCGCATTAAATCAGTCGCATAGTTTAATACAGCTTGAACGGCTAAGTAAACTTCTTTCTGGCGAGGACTGAATTTCCCATTGACTGGAATGGTCCGAGTCATATCAGCATTATAATTGCCATAACAAGCGCCAACATCTAACAAAAGTAAGTCTCCGTCTTGACAAATACGCTCATTTTCGATGTAATGTAGGACACATGCATTTGCACCTGATGCGATAATGGGTGTATAAGCAAATCCTCCGCTACGTGACTTGATAAATTCGTGTATGAATTCAGCTTCAATTTCATTCTCCCAAACACCTGGCTTCGTGAAAGCTAACACACGTCTAAATGAAGCTTCAGTAATGTCAATGGCTTTTTGAAGTGCTTTGATTTCGGCAGGTTCTTTCTTCATACGGAGGGTATTCAGAATAGGAGCTAGTCTTCCGATGCGATGAAGTGGATATTTATCTTTAATCTCTTTAACAAGGCGCGCGTTTTGAGTCTCGACTAGCGAACTGTTTCGCATATGCTCATTGTCAATCATGTAGATTGTTTCCGCTGAATATGCTAAGGTTTTTAAGATGGCCTCAAAATTAGAAGTCCATTGGATATTTTCTATTCCACTGATGGTCCTAGCTTCTTCTTTGGTGTATTTATGTCCTTCCCAAATAGCGATTAATTCAGATGTCTCACGTACAAAAGCTATTTCCCTTAAATGTGCTTCGGGTGCATCAGGATAGATTAATAAAAGCGTTTCTTCTTGATCAAGGCCCGACAAATAAAATAAATCAGTTTGCTGTTTGAATCCCATACTGCCATCTGCGTTGGTAGGCATGATGTCATTGGAGCAGATTAACACAATAGATTTAGGCGGAAGCTCAGCAATTAATTTGTTGCGGTTCTTACTAAATAAATCGGAAGGGAAGGGTTGGTAGCGCATCTTATTTTTTACACTGATAAATGATTTCTTCTAACGGCAAAGCCATGCGATTACTCTCGTTGATTCCTAATTTTTCAATCATATTTACTGGAATGACAGTAAAACCTGAATTCTCAAGTTGCTTGCCGAAATCCCGACCATAAATACGTAAATGATCATCTTGTAAGAAATGTATTTCACGTTCTTTGGGATCTGTAATACTTGAATCTTCATAGGTCGTGGCAAGATCATATCGCTGTGGACTTTGGCACAATGCAAATCCTTCAGGTTTTAACACTCTGCGAATCTCTTGCATACAACGCACATCATCTCGAACATGTTCTAATACGTGATTACAAAATACGACGTCGAATGAATTATCTGGAAAAGGAATGTCATGCAGATCCATTTTCACTTTTGCCAAAGGAGATTCAATATCAGCTGTCACATAATTGTCTCCTAAATAGTTTTCAAATCTTTCAATGAAGCAATATTCAGGTGCTACGTGTAGCACGCGAGGTTTAGACGTATAGAAATTAGTTTCATTTTTCAGAAACAAATGCATTAATCGATGACGTTCTAAGCTTAAACAAGATGGACAAAGTGCATTTTCCCTTGGCTGCAAACGCCCATACGGTAAAAACTTAGAAAATGAATGATCACAAACGGGACAATAAACCTTAGAACCCGTTAAGAATAGGCTGTAAAATTTTAGTAAGCGGTGGGCAAATAATTGGATAATTTTTCTTGGAATGTGACGAAGTACCCAGCTGATTATATATTTCATACAACAAAAAAAAGGAAGGTTTCTCGAATAAAAAACCTTCCTTGATAAATAATTTATATTCTTACATTTCGCGTAACCAAATATTACGGAAACTTACTGCATTGCCATGATCCTGTAAGCTAATGGGGCCAGGTCCATGAACAGGATTTAAGGGTTGACCGATGTATTCTGTTGTTCCTTGAATCTTTGTATGATTTTGTACGACAACGCCATTATGAATAACAGTTACATAAGCTGGTGTTTCGATACCGCCATTGACCGTAAATACTGGTGCCGTGTAAATAATATCGTAAATATTCCATTCGCCCATAGGTGACGTCGCGTTAACTAAAGGTGCAGATTGTTTGTAAATACTTCCTGCTTGGCCATTGCGATAAGTGCGGTTTTTGTATGAATTTAAAACCTGTACTTCATACATACCTTGCATAAAAATACCACTGTTTCCTTTACCTTGGCTTTTTAAAGTTTCAGGCTCGATAGGGGATTGCCATTCAATATGTAATTGATAGTTCGTAAATTTTTGTTTCGTCGATATATGACCGGCCCCTCGAACGACAGTCATTTTTCCGTCTTCAACTTTCCATTGTGCAGGGCCTCCGTCTTTAATAGATTCCCAATTGGCTAAACTCTTTCCGTCAAATAACACAATTGCATCCGATGGAATTGTACCTGGCGTTACAACGCGGACTTCAGGATCCCAAAATTCCGTAGCATCTGGTTTTGTGGGGTTACTTACTACATGACGATGATCTTGTGCTTGCGAAGCAAAACCAATGCCTATAGTCAATAAGGCAATAATAGTTTTCGTGTTTTTCATATTTTAGATGAATGATTTTTGAACAAAAAAAAACCGGTAGTATATACCGGTTCTAATTTCAAGAAATAATTATTATTTAGCAAATGAAGCTTTGATAGCCTCAACATCTACTAACTTAATAATAGGTCTTTGTTTTAAGATTTTGATAGCTTCAACTTTATTGTTAGCTACTGCTTTATTTCTTCTGTCTTTTCTTTTTAGTCTAGTTACGGCCATGTCGATAATAATTTTGGTCTGCAAAAATAGGAATTATTGGTTATATATCAAATAATATCCCTCGAATAATTAAATTTGTTTTATGAAAGTATTACAAAAGCCTACAAACGCTCGTGGCACGAGAGATTTCGGTCCCAAAGAAATGGCTCTTCGGAGTTACGTTTTCTCCATTATTAAAGGACACTTTGAGGCTTTTGGTTTCCAAACAATAGAAACACCAGCGATCGAAAATCTTTCTGTGTTGACTGGAAAGTATGGAGATGAGGGAGATCAATTGTTGTTTAAAATCGTTAATTCGGGTGATTATTTAAGTAAAGTGATAGGCGATCCGCTTGCTTTAGGTTCAAAGGCATTACTTCCCCAAATCGCAGAAAAAGGGCTACGCTATGACTTAACGGTTCCTTTTGCAAGATTTGTTGCCATGAATCGCAATGATATTGCCTTTCCATTTAGACGCTCACAAATTCAGCCTGTATGGCGTGCGGATCGTCCTCAAAAAGGAAGGTATCGCGAATTTTATCAGTGTGACGCTGATATCATTGGATCGGATTCTTTAGTCAATGAAGCTGAATTAATCGCACTTTTCCAGTCAATCTTTGAGTCTCTAAAGTTACGCACAAACTTAATTATCAATTCCCGCAAAATTTTAGCAGGTATCGTAGATCGCTTAGGGGCTACTGATCTTTTTGTTGCTTTTGCTGTAGCTATTGATAAATTAGATAAAATAGGTTGGGATGCTGTTGCATTAGAACTTTCAGCAAATGGTTTTCAAACGAATCAAATAGATGCACTTCAAAAGCTTTTTAATTTTGAAGGCACCAATGCTACTAAGATTGAGTTGTTGGCCGATTTCTTTGCTGATAACACCTTGGGACTTGAAGGTTTAGCTGAGATACAGACTGTTTTACGTTTAGCAGATTTGAATGGTTTCGATAATTCAAATTTGATTTTTGATTTCAAATTAGCGCGTGGCTTAAGTTATTATACAGGACTAATATATGAAGGCAAGTCGGTTGACGTTCCATTCGGTTCCATTGTGGGTGGCGGTCGCTACGATAATCTAACGGCAGCATTTGGATTACCTAATATGAGTGGGGTAGGGATTTCTTTTGGAATCGAGCGGATTATCGATGTTATGCGTGAATTGGATTTATTCCCTAGTATACAAATTAGCGCGAGCAAATTATTGTTAACCTATTTTGATGAAGCGGGTCAAGCTTTGGCTATTAATATCTCAAATCAATTACGTAAGGCTAATATTCCAAGCGAAGTGTATCCAGATATTGCTAAGATTAAGAAATCATTTGAGTTTGCCGACAAAAAAGGCATCCCGTTCGTGGGCGTAATAGGAGATCAGGAGATTAAAGATCAAACTGTGTCAGTTAAAGAAATGAAAAATGGAGAACAACATGTGCTCTCCATTTCTGATTTAATTCAATATATGTCTGCTAAATAAAATTAGCGCCAAGCCTTAAATTGATTAATTAATCCATTCGTAGAACTATCATGCGAATGGATTTTTTCGTTATTCGCTAATTCGGGCAGAATTGAGTTTGCTAATTGCTTTCCTAATTCAACTCCCCATTGATCATAAGAGAACACGTTCCAAATGACGCCCTGAACAAAGATCTTGTGCTCATACATAGCAATCAATGCACCTAACGTTTTTGGATTAATTTCCTTAACTAGAATAGAGTTTGTTGGCTTATTCCCTTCAAATACTTTAAAAGGGCTCAATCTAGCAATTTCATCCGCTGGCAAACTAGCCTTAATTAGCTCAGCTTCTACGACTTCTTTGGTTTTGCCATTCATTAATGCTTCTGTTTGAGCAAAGAAATTAGACATCAATAAAGTGTGGTGATTTCCAATCTTGTTATGCGTAATAGCTGGAGCAATGAAATCAGCAGGGATTAACTGTGTTCCCTGGTGAATGAGTTGATAAAACGCATGTTGGCCATTTGTACCAGGTTCACCCCAAATTACAGGTCCTGTTGCATAGGTTACCCGTTTTCCATTACGATCAACAGACTTACCATTTGATTCCATATCACCTTGTTGGAAATAGGCAGCAAATCGGTGCATATATTGGTCATAGGGTAAGATGGCATGTGTCGCCGCATCAAAGAAATTAACATACCATATACCTAGTAATGCTAAAATGACAGGCATGTTTTTATCAAAGGGAGCAGTTGCAAAATGTTCATCCATTTCATTCGCCCCGGCTAAGAGTAATTCGAAATTCTCAAATCCAATTGACAATGAGATGGATAATCCGATGGCCGACCACAATGAATAGCGACCACCTACCCAATCCCAAAATTCAAACATATTTGCGACGTCAATTCCAAATTCATCAACAGCCTTTGCGTTAGTTGATAAAGCAACGAAATGTTTGGAAACAGCAGCTTCATCTTTAGCTGTAGCTAAAAACCATTCGCGCGCAGAAAAGGCATTCGCCATCGTCTCCTGCGTCGTAAATGTTTTAGATGCAATTAAAAACAAGGTTGTTTCTGGGTTAACCTTCTTTAAAGTTTCAGCAATGTGAGTTCCATCAACATTACTTACAAAATGGATATTGAGATGATTTTTATAAGGCTTTAATCCTTCTGTGACCATAACCGGACCTAAATCAGATCCACCAATACCAATATTCACTACATCGGTAATTGTTTTCCCTGTAAAACCTTTCCATGCACCTGAAATGACTTGATTCGTAAAGTCTTTCATGTGCGCCTTTACAGCTTGGATAGCGGGAATGATATTCTCTCCATCTACGATAATAGATGTAGTTGGTTTAGCTCTTAATGCCGTATGAAGAACCGCGCGGTTTTCATTTTGATTAATTTTAGCTCCTGTGAACTGTGCTTTTATAGCATCCTTTAAGCCACATTCTTCTGCTAAAGCAACCAGGTGTGAAAACGTGGCTTCATCAATGATATTTTTTGAATAATCGAGAAATATATCTTGATCTAAGAGACTGAATCTTTCTTGACGGTTTGAATCTTGTTCAAATAGTGCCTTCAATTGAATGCTTGAAAGTCTATTGCGATCTTCACTTAATGCTTGGAAGGATTGTGTTTTTGAAAAATCAATCGTGGATAATGTCATGTGTTATACTGTTGGCTTATTAATTCTCAAAAATACGATTTTCTTAGGGATTAAAAAAGGGGTACAAGTTAGACTTATACCCCTTCAATTCGATTAAAACCTATTATAAGTTCGGTTGTGGTGTTTTACGTAAATAAGGTTTAATGGTCGTAAAACCTTTTGGGAACTTGGTTACAGCGTCCTCATTGGACACAGCAGGTGTAATGATTACGTCCTCTCCATTTTTCCAATCCGCAGGTGTAGCTACTTGATAATTTGCCGTTAGCTGTAAGGAATCAATTACACGTAATATTTCTGTAAAATTGCGTCCTGTTGAAGCAGGATATGTTAATGTTAATTTAATTTTCTTGTCGGGTCCAATAATAAATACAGATCGAACAGTTGCTTTTTCAGATGCATTCGGGTGAATCATGTCGTAAAGAAGGGCTACTTTTTTCTCAGGATCTGCAATAATTGGGAAATTCAATTTTACATTATTTATTTCCTCAATATCAGGCACCCATTTGTTATGTGATTCTAAATCATCTACGGAAATGGCAATGGCTTTCACGCCACGTTTAGCGAAATCGCCGGCCAATAAGGCTGTCTTGCCTAATTCTGTTGTACAAACAGGAGTGAAGTCAGCTGGATGACTAAATAATAAAACCCATGAATTATTGATCCATTCATGGAAATTGATTGGACCTTGTGTTGTGTCAGCACTAAAATCCGGTGCGATATCGCCTAAATGTAATGACATAATGATAGGGGTTAGATTAATATATTTATTCTATCAAATTTATAGACTTTATTCAAATAAAAAAAGCAATCCTAAAATAAGATTGCTTTTAACATTACACTTCATCAACAAACTAAAAACCAAATAATTAAAAAGCTGTAGGAGAAGGATTCGAACCTCCAAGGTGCAGTTAGCCGCGACACAGAACTGATTTAGTGGTCAACCCATTATGAAGCGTTTATCCTGAACTCACCACCCCCGAGACAGGAGGGCACGTCTGCCAATTTCATCACCCTACAGTGAAAAAATAACTACCTTTGTAATTATCTTGAGACAAATATAAAAGATGTTTTTATTTATTTCAAAATATTTGAAGAAAAATATCGATTTGTTGGATATTTTTTAAAAATTTGACCTAATTATTGAAAATTTCGAATGGACAAGAAGACTGATTTAGATCCTTTAGATTACAAAATATTAGAAATACTCGTTGAAGACGCTAATTTGCCTTATACCGAAATTGGTCAGCGCTTAGATGTTTCAGGTGGTACCGTTCATGTTCGCATGAAAAAAATGGAATCCATGGGTATTGTCAAAGGAGCTCAATTATTAATTGATTATTCCAAAATCGGTTGGGATATTACAGCCTTTTTGGGCATCTATTTAGATAAAAGTTCCTTGTATGAAGATGTTGCTAAACAATTAGAAGCAATTCCTGAAGTGGTTAATATTCATTACACGACTGGTATTTATAGCATTTTCGCTAAAATTATTTGCCGAGATACCCAACATTTACGTGAAGTTTTACATGATAAAATTCAACGTGTTACTGGGATCCAACGGACTGAAACTTTTATCTCATTAGAAGAAAGTTTAATTCGGAATACACCTTTATTTTAGTTTATTTAGATTCATTCTACTTAAATGCTTCTATTTTATAATTTGATTCGTAATTTTGTATTCAAATTATAAAATAGAGATGGCAGAGCACCCAGATGATATCTTATTGGAGGTAACAAATTCAGACTACAAATATGGATTTGAGTCCAATTTTGAAACGGATGAAGCCCCTATGGGTTTAGATGAGTCTATTATCCGTTTTATTTCAAATAAAAAGAACGAGCCCGAGTGGATGTTTGAGTGGCGTTTAGCTGCTTTTAATCATTGGAAAACGTTAAAGGAGCCTGATTGGGCAAATTTGACTTACACACCTTCTGATTATCAAGCTTTAAAATATTATTCCGCTCCTAAACCAAAGAAGACGCTTAATTCTTTAGATGAAATAGATCCTGAATTAAGAAGAACCTTTGAAAAATTGGGTATTTCTTTAGATGAGCAAAAGCGAATTTCTGGGGTAGCTGTAGCGGTTGACGCGGTAATTGATTCCGTTTCTGTTGCTACTACGTACAAAGAGACCTTAGCAGAAAAAGGTATTATTTTTTGTTCGATTTCGGAAGCCATCAAAGAACATCCTGAACTCGTTAAGAAATATTTAGGAAGTGTTGTTCCTGTGAAGGACAATTTTTTCTCTGCTTTAAATGCTGCCGTTTTCTCAGATGGTTCATTCTGTTATATTCCAAAAGGCGTAAGATGTCCAATGGAACTGTCTACTTATTTCCGGATTAATGCAGCAGGTACAGGTCAATTTGAGCGTACCTTAATTATTGCTGACGAGGATTCCTATGTGAGTTATTTAGAAGGTTGTACCGCTCCTCAACGTGATGAAAATCAATTGCATGCGGCTGTTGTGGAAATTTTTGTACATAAAGGTGCAGAGGTTAAATACAGTACAGTACAAAACTGGTATCCTGGTGATAAAGAAGGGAAGGGGGGAATTTTCAATTTTGTGACGAAGCGTGGTATCTGCGATGGTGCTCACTCGAAATTATCTTGGACGCAAGTTGAAACGGGTTCTGCTGTGACTTGGAAATATCCTTCAGTCGTTCTAAAAGGAGATTATTCCATTGGCGAATTCTATTCTGTGGCTGTGACGAATAATTACCAACAAGCCGATACAGGTACCAAGATGATTCATTTAGGAAAACATTCTAAATCCAGAATTGTATCCAAAGGTATTTCGGCTGGATTTTCACAAAACTCTTACCGTGGCTTAGTTCAAGTAGCTCGTAAAGCTGATAAATCGAAGAACTTTTCACAATGTGATTCACTTTTATTAGGGGATAAATGTGGTGCACATACTTTCCCTTATTTGGAAGTTAAAAATAGCTCTTCCTCGGTTGAGCACGAAGCAACAACTTCCAAAATTGGTGAAGATCAAATTTTCTATTGTAACCAACGAGGTTTGTCTTCCGAAACAGCGGTAGCATTAATCGTTAATGGTTATGCGAAGGAGGTTTTAAATCAATTACCGATGGAGTTTGCGGTAGAAGCGCAAAAATTATTGGCCATCTCCCTTGAAGGATCTGTTGGTTAAGGTTTTACACCTCCGGTATGTAAGGCCAATAGTCTACTTCCTGGCTTAAAAGTGTCTTTTTGAATTAAATCATAGAGCCCATAGAACATCTTTCCGGTGTATATGGGCTCTATTTTTAGTTGGTGCTTATGGCTAAATACCTCACAAAACTGTATAAGCTCTTCAGGTTGATTCGCATATTTCCCAAAGATGTATGAAGAATATAATTGTTGGATGGGTATGTTTAATAATGTAGCATTTGACTCGATTTCAGTTAAATTATTCAAGGTCAATATCCCGTGTACAATTGTTTTACTGGTCGAATCACATAAGCCTAAATAGGTTGTACCTGTTCCTACAGTACAGATGATGTGATCAAAGGCTACATCACATAATTCATGCACGATTTCCTTAATTCCTGTTATAGCGGCATTTCCAAAACCACCTTCTGCTATGATCAATGAATCACTAGTTTTAAATCCTTCAGGAATACGTTTTTGTTGGTAGTCAGCCCTATTTATAAAGATTAACTCCATTCCCCAGTTTTTCATCTGAGTTAAATAAATATTGCTTTCAGCTGTCAATTCATCCCCACGAATTATTCCCGTTGTTGATATTCCTAATTCCTTACCCGCATAGGCAAGTGCATAGAGATGATTAGAATAGGCACCTCCAAAACTAATTACATGCTTATGGCCATTAAATTGCGCTATTTGAATATATTCCCGTAATTTGCGCCACTTATTCCCGCTGATGATGGGATGAATCAAATCATCTCGTTTTACATAAACACGTACGTGCTTCTGTTCAAAGAGTTCATCATGGATTTCATCGATTGCCGATGGTAAACGTAAGCTTTGTTTTTCAAATTGTAAGATGTCCATAGACCCAGAAATAGACCCAATTGAATCAGAAGATGATTTATTTGAGCATTATAATTTTGTTGTTGACAAAGGTCAACAATTGTTAAGAATAGATAAATATTTATTACTTAAAATTGCTAATTCAAGTCGTTCTAAAATTCAAACGGGTATCGAGGCAGGTGCGGTTAAAGTGAATGACCAACTAATTAAATCGAATTACAAGGTTAAACCTTTTGATGAGATTTCCGTGTCATTTTCTACACCTCCGCGTGATAATGAAGTTATTCCGGAAAACCTACCTCTTAATATTGTTTATGAGGATTCCGACTTAATAATTATTAATAAAGAACCGGGGATGGTCGTGCACCCTGCGCATGGAAATTGGACAGGAACATTGGTTAATGGATTGCTTTATTATTGCCAAAACTTACCCGGTAATAATAATATCAGACCTGGTCTGGTGCATCGAATTGACAAGGATACATCTGGATTATTGGTCATTGCGAAAACAGAATTTGCCATTACTTATTTAGCAAAACAATTCTTTGATCATAGCATTGAAAGAACTTATTATGCCATTCTTTGGGGAGTACCCAAAGTTGAAAAGGGTACCTTACGAGGTAATATTACACGACATCCCAAAGATCGTAAAATAATGCATATGCTACCTGAGGACAGTGAAGAAGGAAAATTAGCAATTACACATTATGAGGTCATTGAATCATTTGGTTTCTGTTCATTCGTTAAATTTAATTTAGAAACAGGTCGAACCCATCAAATTCGTGCGCATGCACAATCGATGGGGCATCCGCTCGTTTCTGATTCCTCTTACGGTGGAGATAAAATTCGTTTCATGAGTACACGAACGAATTTTAAGCAATTTGTTGACAATATGTTTAAAGTTTGCCCAAGACAAGCTTTGCATGCCTATTCACTGGGCTTTGATCATCCTACCACAAATGAAAGGATGCAATTTGAAAGTCAGTTTCCGGAAGATTTTGATAATTTATTGAATAAGCTTAGAAAATTTACCAACGATTAATATGATTAAATTAAGGAGAGCTACCCAAGAAGATATTCCAAGTATACTAGAACTCGTTCACGCCTTAGCTGTATTCGAAAAAGCACCAGAGGAAGTGACAGCTACCGTTCAAGATTATGTTGAGAATGGTTTTGGTGATAATCCTATTTTCTCATGCTTATTGGCTTATCACGATGACCAATTAGCTGGATTTTCGCTTTGGTATTATCGATTCTCCACATGGAAAGGAAAACGTTTATACCTAGAAGATCTTTATGTAAAAGATGTGTTCCGTGGCAAGGGGATAGGTCAGCAATTAATTGAAGCTTGTATCGAGGAAGCAAAACGTACCCTTTGTACGGGCATGATGTGGCAGGTCTTGGATTGGAATACGCCTGCAATCGAATTTTACAAACGATACAATGCATCATTTGATGGAGAATGGATAAATGTAAACTTACAGTTATAAAGAATTTCGATCTAGAAAATAATAGTCATTTGGGAATCGCCCCTTTGACTTTTCTAGGATCATCTGGGCTGCACGTTTACCCATTAAGGCAAAGTCGTTTGAAATAACGGATATCCCTTCGGATATGATTTCTTTGAGCGGTGTATCGTCATAGGAGATAACACCTATTTCTTTCCCAAATTTCCAATTTCTCTTGGTGCACCAGTTGATCATTTTGATTAAATCAAATTCGCGAAAAACGATATATGCTTGTTTTTCTTGAATGTCAACGTCCTCTTCTAGGTCAGGTATTATATCATGAATGATTGAGTTATCCACACAGAAGCGCGTAAAGCCTTTAATTATGCCATTTGGCGTGTATTGGAAACTCTTACTACTAAGTACAAGATTTAGGGAATCGTATCGATTGATTTTAGGTAAACATTCCGTTAATCCTTTATAGATATTGGATTCAAAGTCTTGAAAAAGAATGGCGGCATCTGGACCAAATTCCTTTACATCAATATCTAAAATCAATAATTTATCTTTTGGTATTTTGGCTAATATCCCTGAAACGCTTTTGTTAAAATGGGGTAGGATGATGTAATGATTATATTTACCCACATTATCATGAATCAAATTTTCAAATAATTGTATATCGTGGTAATGGAAAAATAGGGTGTGAGTTACGCCTTCTCCTAAATTCTCTAAAATATTATCAAGTAATATCTCTTTGTAGGGCGTTAAAGCGTCCATCAAAATAAATACATTCAGCGCGCTCCTTGTATCGGTAGATGCCACATAAAATCCTTTACCATGATGCGAGGTAATAAGACCACGTTCTCGCAGTTCATCATAGGCTTTGGTTACTGTCATGCGAGCCATCCCAAATTCGCTGGCAACAACATTGATGGAGGGAAGCTGTTTCCCACGATCAAATTGACCAGAATCAATGGCGTCAACGATACTATCGATGAGCTGTTGATATTTGGGCTTATTATTATTTGGATCGAATGTTATCATGGTAATTAATATTATTAATGCATAACAATTGTACTCTCTATATCTTCAAGAGTGGCTCCTTTTGTTTCTGGCATCAAGAATTTGACATAGGCCAACTGCGCTACCATCATGAAAGCAAAAAATGTAAATATGCTCGTTTCCCCTAAAATGTTTGTAAAGATGGGGAAAAAATTGGTAATCAAAGCCGCTAATATCCAATGTGTCAATGACCCCCAGGCCATACCGGATGCACGAACTGAATTCGGGAATATTTCAGATATAAATACCCAAATTACAGAGCCTTGACCTATTGCATGGGCTGCAATGAAAGCAAAGATATAAAGAGGTACAAATTCAAAGGAGTCTGCATAAAAAGCATAGGCAATCAAGGATAAGGACACGATATATCCGATACTTCCTATGTACATTAATAATTTACGTCCTACACGGTCAATTAAATACCATCCCAAGAGGGTGAAAATCAAGTTGGCAACACCAATCCCAGCGGACTGAAGTAAAGCACTAGATTTGTCTAGGTGTGCCTTTTCGAATATTCGCGGGGCATAGTATAATACAGCATTTATACCCGACAATTGGTTGAAGAACGAGAATAAAAAGGCTAATAATAACGGCTTGAAATATTTACTTGTAAAGATTCTTTCCGCCGTAGATACCTTTGTTTGATTCGTTAATATTCGAGTAATCGTTCCCTTGGGGTCAGGATCTACTAATTCCAAAACTTTTAATGCACCGGCTTGATCATTTCGATGAAGCAATAAAAAGGTAGGGCTCTCTGGGGTAAATAAGATTAGAATTGAAAAAAGTAAACTAGGAAGTCCTACAATTCCGAGCATCCAACGCCAATCATTTTCGCCTAAGCCACTTATTAGGTAGTTAGATACATAAGCTATGAGTATCCCTAAAACAATATTTAATTGAAAGGATATAACCAATTTACCACGATGCTTAGCAGGCGCTATTTCGGATATATATATAGGTGCTACGACTGATGAAGCCCCAATTCCTAAGCCTCCTAAGAAGCGAAAAATCATAAAACTATTGACGTCAGTAGCTAATGCCGCACCGATTGATGAGACTAAAAAACTTAATCCGATCCAAAACAAGGTCTTCTTTCGGCCAAATTTATCAGCGGGTATACCTCCAAATGCAGCTCCGAGTACGGTTCCGTAAAGAGCCGTTGCCATAGCAAAACCATGCGTCCAATCGTCAAGGTTCCATAATTCTTTGATTGTTTTCTCTACTCCTGATATGACAGTCATATCCATGCCAAAAAGCATTCCACCAAGACCAACGGTGATAGACCAAAATATTACGTGTTTGTTCATGTTTATACCTAATTGCTAAACAAATTAGCAATTATTTAAAGATTTTAAATTGTAATTATTGGACGAAATGATATTATTGATGCTTTTTTGAGGAATAGTAGAGTAAATGTTCGGGAGATATGTATTGTTTGAACTCTTCTACAAATTCATTGGGTTGCATTTGTTCTATTTGAGACACGAAACTTTGAGGTGTTTTACCTGTAAATTTTTTAAAGGTATGATTGAAATGAGCCGTATCGTAAAAACCCAATAATTCGGCTAATTCTTGATTTTTAGAACTTTTGTTTTGCGCAAAATAGGCTAAAGATTGATTGATACGTTTAATTTGTAAATACTCCTTTGGCGTTATACCCGTTAACTCGATAAAGGCTCGGGTAATTGTTTTATACTGCGCAGCATTAATATCCGATTGGGAAGTTAATGTTTTTACGAATTCTTGAAGCCTTTTCCATTTTTTAGCGCGTTCTGGTAGGAATAAGGGAAGGAATAATTCTTCAAATAGACTTATGCGGTCTTCGAATGTTTTTAAATTTTTTAATTGAGTTAACCAACCATTCGATTCTTGACCTAAGAATTTATCTAATGGAACATTTTCATTGTTGAAATTTTTAAAACCTAGGTTGGAAAAACAAGCCAATCCGCCTAAATTAAACTTAATCCCAAAAATGTGATTGCCAACCTGGTGTTTATAATACGTGGGAAATGTATGTAATGCCTCAATGGTGGCACCTAAAATTGGTGTAAATTCTACAGGATTTTGAACAGCACGATAATAGTCATTACCTAGTGAAAATGTAATGACTAATTGATCTTCTGGAAAAATTGTTTCGACCTCATAAGGTATATCACTTTCATCTTCCATCTTTTTTTCCCAATAATGGTCGATGTAAGTCGCGAGTAGGCCTTCTGGTTTCTTGTAATGAATTAACATTCTGTACTTATTTAATGTATTTGTTCGCTACAAAACTTGCTACGATTCCTAATAGTACGAGTAAAAATAATGAACTTTGCAAGTTGGAAAAATCTGCCAAATATCCAATCAAAACGGGGCCAATTAAAAAGCCAATGTAGGCGATGGTCGATACTCCAGCAATGGCTATGGCAGGTTCGATATTTTTTTGATTTCCAGCTTGCGAATAGATAAGTGGTACAATCGTCGAGATTCCAAGTCCAGTTAAAAAACAACCTAAGATTTTAAACTCAACCATTGGCAGATATAATGTTATTATCATTCCAATGGAGATTAATAAGCCATTTAATGTCAAAATTGTACGGACACCTAAATTTCTAGATATATAGTCTCCCGTAAAACGTCCGATGACCATGGCTAGTGCAAAGGATGAAAATCCAATGGTTGTCGCATAGGATGAACTAGTAACATCTTCTTTGAAATATAAGGTAATCCAATCTGCCATAGCTCCCTCACATAGCATCCCACAAAATGCCACTAAGGCTAATATGGTTAGGTAACGCCCCAAGTGTAAAATAGATGATTTTGGTTTATCGTCATCGGTAGATTGGGATTCTCCTTTTATCAAATTTGGATAGAAAACAGGGATGGCTAATAAATTTAGTCCGGCAATGAAATAAAAATGATCTTGAATATCATATCCAAGTTTTGATATATAACCACCTAATAAGGCGCCAATCATCAAACCAATGGAGAATATGGCATGAAAAGATGACATGATTATTTTATTCATTTTGGCCTCCAATGAAACGACTTGGGTATTCATGGCAATATTCAATATATCGCCAGCCATTCCAAAAAAGAATAAGCATACGAATAGCATATATGAATTCATGCTGTAGCTTATAATGGGTATAATCAAGATGTAAAGAAATACAGCTACAATACAAATGATGCGAGAATTAAACTTGGAGATAAGCCATCCAGCTAAGGGAAGAGATACCAATGACCCAAACGGCAATCCCATTAAAACGGTACCTAATTCTGCATCTGATAAGTGTAATAAGTACTTAAAATCAGGAATTCGCGTTGCCCACGTGGCAAAGTTTAAGCCGCAGAGTAAAAACAAAATTCCTATGCTAAATCTATTTTTTATAAGTTGGCTCATACCAATAATCTAGCTTTTACGTCCAACCAAGTATTCATACGTTCATATTCTTGAATATGTAAGTTGTGTGGAGCGGTAAATAGGAGAGGAGTTCCCGTAAATGTCTTTAGATTTTTCTCGTGATCATCGATCAAATAATCAGCTAAAATCATATGTTTGTGGCCACAAAACACGGTATTTTGCCAACCGATAAAAGGAAAGTGTTTAGCCATCCAATTAAGTTTTTCTTTCATGGAATTTGGGAATTCGGTTGCTGCTGAAACGATGAATACTTCATATTTTTCCTGAAGGGCTTGTATCACTTCAATCGCATGGGGTTTGACAGGGATGTCTTCGAAAAAACCGGGCTCCCAAAGAAAGTCGTTGTTTGCAATGTATACATCATAAAAAGCTTTCTTCTCAGAATCCTTTGCCGTCATAAGCCCCTCATAGGTATAATCACCGGTGATTTTTTCGTTGATGTATTGTATAATTTTGAACGTGGTGTCGGCCATCACGTCATCCATGTCAATTGCGATTCTTTTCATAAGGCTATTAAATAAAAAAACTCCCCAAATATGGGGAGTTTTTTGTCTAAATAAAATTTGGATTACATCATGCCACCCATGCCACCACCTGCACCATGAGCATGAGGTGCTTCATTGGCTGGCTTGTCAGCAATTACACATTCAGTTGTCAATAATAATCCTGCAATAGATGCAGCATTTTCTAATGCTAAACGCGTAACCTTTGTTGGATCAATGATACCTGCTGCAATCATATTTTCATACTTATCTTCACGGGCATTGTAACCGAAGTCATCTTTACCAGCTTTAACAGCATTAATGACAACAGAACCTTCGCCACCTGCATTAGCAACAATTGTGCGTAATGGAGATTCTACTGCTTGACGGATGATGTTAATACCTGTTGTTTGATCTTCGTTTTCTCCTTTAAGTCCTTCTAATGAACTAATAGCACGAATCAATGCAACACCACCACCAGCGACAATTCCTTCTTCTACCGCCGCACGTGTAGCGTGTAAAGCATCGTCAACACGGTCTTTCTTTTCCTTCATTTCAACTTCTGTTGCTGCACCAATATAAAGGATTGCAACACCACCCGATAATTTAGCAAGACGTTCTTGTAATTTCTCGCGATCGTAATCAGAAGTTGTATTTTCGATTTGAGCTTTGATTTGATTCACACGATTTGTGATATCATCAGCAGAACCCGCACCATTTACGATCGTTGTATTATCTTTATCAATGATGATTTTCTCAGCTTGACCTAGGTATTCAATCGTAGCGTTTTCTAATTTAAATCCACGATCTTCTGATATTACCGTTCCACCAGTTAAGATGGCGATGTCTTCCAACATAGCTTTACGACGATCACCAAATCCTGGGGCTTTTACGGCAGCAACTTTAAGTGCACCGCGAATTTTATTTACAACCAAGGTAGCTAAAGCCTCTCCATCGACATCTTCTGAGATAATCAATAATGGACGACCTGTTTGTGCTACTCCTTCTAATACAGGTAATAATTCTTTCATAGAAGATACTTTCTTCTCTGAAATTAAGATGAATGGTTTTTCTAATTCAACCTCCATTTTCTCTGTATTCGTTACGAAATAGGGAGATAAATATCCACGATCGAATTGCATACCTTCTACGGTCTTAACTTCCGTTTCAGTACCACGTGCTTCTTCTACAGTGATAACACCTTCGCGACCTACTTTATCCATGGCAGATGAGATCATCGTACCGATTTCAAAATCGTTATTCGCTGAAATTGTAGCAACTTGTGCAATTTCGTTAGAAGTTGTAATAGGACGAGATTGACCTTTTAAATTAGCAACAATTGCCTCTACAGCTTTTTCAATACCCTTTTTAAGGTCCATTGGATTAGCACCTGCTGCTACGTTCTTCGAACCAATCGTGTAAATAGCTTGAGTTAAAACGGTTGCTGTCGTTGTACCATCACCCGCCTGGTCAGCAGTTTTTGAAGCTACCTCTTTAACTAATTGAGCCCCCATATTTTCCACAGGGTCCTCTAATTCGATTTCTTTAGCAACAGATACACCATCTTTTGTGATCGATGGTGAACCAAACTTTTTATCAATAATTACGTTACGACCTTTAGGTCCTAATGTTACTTTTACAGCATTTGCAAGGGTATCGACCCCTCTTTTCATCTTTTCGCGCGCTTCGCTATCGAAATATAATTCCTTTGCCATGATATATTAAATTGATTTTAGGTTTAAATAAATTACAATACTGCAAAAATGTCAGACTCACGCATGATTAAATAATCTTTTCCTTCGATGGTTATCTCGGTTCCTGAATATTTACCATACAAAACTTCATCCCCAACTTTAACTGTAATGGGCTCATCTTTCTTGCCATTTCCAACAGCAACAATGATACCTTTTTGTGGTTTTTCTTTCGCCGTGTCAGGAATAATGATTCCAAAAGCTGTTTTTTCTTCCGCAGCAGCTGGCTCAACAATAACGCGATCTGCTAAGGGTTTGATCGTTAATTTTGACATGTTATAATAAATTTAAGATTTGTAAAATTTCAATTTCTAATTAAAATAGAAATGCGTGACAACATACTCAAGATGTATGCCACGCATTTAAGACTGAAAAAATGTCAGTTAATTATTTTGCTGCAGGTGTTGCCGGTGCCATAGGAGCAGGAGCTGCAGGAACTGTTTTCGTCGCCGCTTTTTCTACATTCACCGATTGTGTTGCATCTGCAGAACCAGAAGAAACTGTGAAGTTTGTGATTAGAACTAAGGCTAAAATAGCAATAGAGAAGCCCCAAGTTAATTGTTCTACTAAATCACCTGTTTTTTGTACACCAAACATTTGTGTCGCACCAGCAGATCCAAACTCTCCACTAATTCCTCCTCCTTTGGGATTTTGAACCAAAATAAGAATAATTAATAGAACTGAGAAAAGAACAATAAGAGAGATTAATAGCGTAAACATATTTATTCGTTTATATTTTGTTTTAATTCTGAAATACGAGTTGCAAAGTAAAGCCTTTTTTCAGGTTTTGCCAAGATTAATTGTTCATATATATCAATTGCCTGTTGATATTTTTGCTGCTTAACTAAAATGATAGCAAATGTTTCTGATACGGGAGGTGTCCAAGTACTAGCAGCTAAATCTACTTCGGGCTCCACATCATCACTAGTTGATTGTTTCTTCGCTTTTGCCAAGCTGGGCATTTTTTGAAGAAAGTCTTCAATGATATCCTGCTGACTGTTTACTGTACTATTATAATTTGTTATTTCCGGTGCATCAAAATTAGCGTGGTAAAACTGCTGACGGATAGGAGATTGCAAAGCCGTTTTTCGCAAAATCTGTTGTCCTTGTTCAAAATTCCAATTAAGTAAATAAAAGAACGGGTAATTTTCTAAATCCTTCAATAGGAGCGTATTCGTTTCTGATTCTTCACGATCAAAACGATTTAACAAATACCATAATTGTTGGGATTTATTGATTTTCATTACCAATCTCCTGCTATTTTATTAAATAAGTCTAATATAATTTGATCCGATAATTTAGGTATCAATACTTTTTCAACCTGCGTTAATGTTTGATTTTGCGGAAAATCCTGATAAAAAGAGAATTCTTGTTCAAAATTTTTCTCTTCATCTAATTTATTGGTCACGATAAAATTAACGCGCAAGGTCAATCGATTAAGTCCTGCTTTATCATCGGTGGTCGGTGCCTGTGGTGTTAGTTCATAACCTACAATCGTACCCTCTACAAGTAAATCAGGATTTTGATTTGTTAATTTAAGGGTTGTATTCCGTTGAAAATATTCTTTTAATTTTTCATTGACAGTCAGGCCAAGGTTTGAAGGACCACCTGCCGTTTCCATACGGATATTGTTAATCTGAATTGTCTTCAAATCTGCCGATAAACTTGCTCCCTTAAAGCTGTAGCAACCTTGTAACAGAACTAATGCAAAGAGTGCTATTGACTTATGCCAAATCTTCCAAATCATATTGTTTGATTTTACGGTATAAAGTACGCTCAGAAATGCCTAAATCTTTGGCGGCATGTTTTCTTTTATTTTTATTTTTTTTCAGTGCGCGGATGATGATTTCTTTTTCCTGTTTTTCTAAAGATAATGTAACATCCTGACTTGGACTGATAACCTCTTCATAATTTAAATCAATCGGTTCTTCACTCGCATAATTCAATTGTTCGCTAGGTTCCTCGATGCGTTGAACCGGTAGTGCTAATCCTTTGGAGATATCCTCCGATGGTCGTAAATCAGCAAATAATGATGGATTCTCATGTAAAATATCATATCCTGTACTATTCCCCGTTTCGATTACTTTGAGTAGTATTTTCTTTAACTCAGTCACATCCCGCTTGAGATCAAACAAGATTTTATAAAGAATCTCCCGCTCATTCATTCCTTCGGAACTTTGGAAAAAATCAGATTTTACGACACTTGATTTCAATTTTGGTTCATTGAAAACTAAATATTCATGTAATTTTTCCTGATCGACGATTCGATCACCCATTTCCAAAACGGAAATTTGTTCAGCCAAATTTTTTAATTGGCGAATATTACCTGGAAAATGTTGTTTCTGAAGCAGTATTTTAGCTTCATTCGTTAAAGTAATAGGTTTTACTCGATGTAATTCTGAAAAGTCGGTTGTGAATTTCCGGAATAACAATTCGATGTCTTGTCCTCTTTCACGCAAGGGGGGAACATAGATGGGAACTGTGCATAAACGATAATACAAGTCTTCTCTAAATTTCCCTTGACTAATGGCGTCCTGTAAGTTTAGATTGGTTGCCGCGACGACACGAGTGTTCGTTCGCTGCACTTTGGATGAACCTACTCGATAGAATTCGCCATTTTCCAATACCCTTAATAATCGAGCTTGCGTTCCCAAAGGCATTTCAGCAATTTCATCTAAAAAGATGGTACCTCCGTCAGTTACTTCAAAATAGCCCTTTCTCGCCTCTATAGCTCCCGTAAATGACCCTTTTTCATGTCCAAATAATTCAGAATCAATAGTTCCTTCCGGTATTGCACCGCAATTAACCGCAATAAATTGCCCATGTTTTCGCTTGGATAAACTATGAATAATTTTTGAAAAGGACTCTTTACCTGATCCACTTTCTCCTGTAATCAATACGGTCATGTCCGTAGGAGCCACTTGCTCTGCAATGGAAATCGCATGCAATAGGGAAGGAGCATTCCCGATAATTCCGAACCTTGCCTTTAAAGCTGTTAAATGACTTGTTTCCATCGTTTTAGGAATTTACTAATTCGCCAATTAAAGTTCCTGTCGTACAAGAAAGCACTTTCACATATACATATTCACCGATCTGTTCGGTTCCTTTAGGGAAAACAACAACCTTATTGGAGTCTGTCTTTCCATAATGATGTTTATCTGACTTTTTCGAATTGCCTTCGACTAGAATCTTTTCAATTCGTCCAATTAACCGTTCATTTCGAATACCCGAATGTTTACGCTGTAAATCAATAATTTCACTTAATCGTCTTGATTTTACGTCATCAGGTACATCATCGGGATATTTTTTAGCTGCAGGGGTACCAGGTCGCTCAGAATAGGTAAACATGTAACCAAAATCGTATTGAACTTCCGTTAACAGGGCTAGAGTATCTTGATGTTCCTCTTCCGTTTCTGAACAAAAACCTGCGATGACATCATGTGAGATACCACAATCTTCACCCAAAATAGCTCGAATAGATTTGATTCTATCTAAATACCACTCACGTGTGTAAGTTCGATTCATTAATTCCAAAATCCTGTTATTGCCACTCTGCGCTGGAAGGTGAATGTTCTTGCAAATATTTTCAAACCGTGCCATAGTATGAAGAACCTCATCCGTAATATCTTTCGGATGTGAGGTAGAGAATCGAATCCGTAAATCAGGGTGGATTTGAGCTGTATGTGCCAATAATTGAGCAAAATTTACGGTCTCATTTGAATCTGGATTATTCCAATGGTATGAGTCGACATTTTGGCCCAATAAATTTACCTCTCGATAACCCTGATTAAATAAAGTAGTGCACTCATGTATAATGGATACAAGGTCTCTTGAGCGTTCTCTTCCTCTTGTAAAGGGTACCACACAGAATGAACACATGTTATCACATCCACGCATGATGCTAACAAAAGCTCCAACGCCATTCGAATGTAAACGGACGGGTTCTATATCCCCATATGTTTCTTCTTTCGAAAGAAATACATTGATGGCTTTTTGTCCGTTTTCAATTTGATCTAATAGATTAGGTAAATCCCGGTAAGAATCAGGACCTGCGACTAAATCAACTAATTTTTCTTCTTCAATTAATTTAGTCTTTAATCGCTCAGCCATACAACCCAAAATACCAATGGTTACATCGGGTTTTTTGGCCTTTATTGCCTTAAATGCTTGAAGACGATGTCTGATTTTATTTTCAGCATTGTCGCGAATCGCGCATGTATTAAGTAAAATGGTATCTGCTTCTGATATATTTGACGTTGTTCCGTAGCCTTTATTTATCAAGATAGACGTGACAACTTCTGAATCTGCAAAGTTCATTTGACAGCCGTAACTTTCAATGTACACCTTTCCTAAATAATCAGATTGCGTAAAATCCGTAGAAATACGCGGTGAATCCAATGCTTCTTTTTCCTCTGTTGATAAAACCTTTAACGCTTGCATAGACGAATGAATAACTAATTTGGCATGCAATTTATGACATTATGTCAGAGAAAGCTATTGAATGACCCCAGAATTTAAATAGATTACTTGATCGGATTGCTTTGTTAAGGCCTCGTTGTGCGTAACCATGATGATTTGTTGGCCGTAGGTCTGTTTCAATTGCAAAAACATTTCATACAAGGCTTCAGCATTTTTATTATCTAAGTTTCCTGTGGGTTCATCTGCTAATAATAATGCAGGCTTATTAATTAGGGCGCGCGCCACTGCAACACGCTGTTGTTCTCCACCTGATAGTTGGCTCGGGAATTTATTCATCAATGGCTCGATACCTAGATGGCAGATTATTTCTTGGTAATAAACTTCTTGCTCTTCCGTAATTTTACTTTCTCTGATCAATAAAGGCATCTTAATGTTTTCGGCACATGTAAATTCCCCTAAAAGATTGTGAAACTGAAAAACAAAACCGAGCTGCGTATTTCGAAAGTTGGCCAAATCGCTTTCTTTTAATTCATCGTAATGAACTCCATTTAAATGAATTTTACCGTTATCAGGTTTTTGCAGTAAACCAATGATTTGAAGTAATGTACTTTTCCCCGAACCAGAGGGTCCTAAAATGGAAACTAATTGGTTTGGCTCAACTGTCAAGTTTATATTGTTTAGAATCAATTGTGCTCCATAGGATTTGGAAATATTTTTCAATTCTAACATTTTATTGGCTTTTTTTGAGAATTTAAAAGAGATGCGTGAACTATTTAAAAGTTTGGCAAATAAATAGTAATTTCACGAAATTAAAATTTTTACTAAATGAATATTCACGAATACCAAGCAAAAGAAATTCTAAAAGGCTACGGGGTAAGAATTCAAGAAGGAATTGTTATTGACAAAATCGAAGATTCGATTTCAGCAGCTGAAGCATTAAAAGCACAAACAGGTACTGGTTGGTTTGTAGTAAAAGCACAAATTCACGCTGGTGGTCGCGGAAAAGGAGGAGGAGTGAAGTTGGCAAAGAGTTTAGATGAAGTAAAAGAACGTGTATCCCAAATTCTTGGAATGCAGTTGATTACACACCAAACGGGTCCCGAGGGAAAGAAAGTTAATAAGGTGTTGATCAGTGAAGATGTATATTATCCTGGTGATTCAGAGCCTAAAGAATACTATATCTCTATTTTATTGGATCGTGGTCGAGCTTGTAACGTAATCATGGCGTCAACAGAAGGAGGAATGGATATTGAGGAGGTAGCTGAACATTCGCCAGAAAAAATCATTAAAGAATGGATTGACCCACGTGTAGGCTTGCAAGATTTTCAAGCGCGTAAGGTTGCTTTCTTATTGGGCTTAAGTGGTCAAGCGTTTAAAGAAATGGTTAAATTCATTCAATCGCTTTACCGTGCTTACGTTGAAACAGATTCTTCGATGTTTGAAATCAACCCCGTGTTGAAAACATCAGATGATAAAATTTTAGCTGTTGATGCGAAAGTTAACTTAGATGACAATGCTTTGTATCGTCACAAAGACTTAGCTGTATTACGTGATATAGAGGAAGAAGATCCTTTAGAAGTAGAAGCATCGCAGAATGACTTGAACTATGTGAAGCTAGACGGTAACGTAGGCTGTATGGTAAACGGTGCTGGATTAGCGATGGCAACGATGGACATTATTAAATTGTCTGGTGGAGATCCCGCTAACTTTTTAGATGTAGGGGGTGGAGCTAACGCGAAAACGGTAGAAGCTGGTTTCCGTATTATTTTACAAGATCCTAATGTTAAAGCTATCTTAATCAACATTTTTGGTGGTATCGTTCGTTGTGATCGTGTAGCTAATGGTGTTGTAGAAGCTTACAAAAATATCGGAGAAATTAATATTCCTATTATTGTTCGTTTACAAGGAACAAATGCGGAAGAAGGAGCAGCAATTATTAATAATTCAGGTCTGAAGGTATTCTCAGCTGTGTTATTGAAAGATGCGGCGAAATTAGTTTCAGAAGTATTAAAATAGGTCCGGATGAAAATCATTTGTGTTGGTAGAAATTATGTGGATCATATTAAAGAGCTATCGAATGATAGACCAACTGATCCCGTAATTTTTATCAAACCGGATACTGCTTTACTAGATTCCTCACAGGATTTTTATTATCCTGCTTTTTCAAAAGATGTACATTACGAACTAGAACTCGTTTATCGAATTGGTAAAGTTGGTAAAAATATTGAAGCAAAATTTGCCCATAAATATGTGGATGCAATTGGTTTAGGTATTGATTTTACGGCTCGAGATGTACAAACTCGATTAAAAGAAAAGGGATTACCTTGGGAAAAAGCGAAAGCATTCAATGGTTCAGCATTTGTATCTTCTATGCGTCCAATCAGTGATGCTGATTTTATTTCGCCAATTGGTTTTGAACTTCAAAAAAATGGCGAAGTAGTTCAAGTTGGTAATTCTGATTTAATGATTTGGAACATTGCATCGTTGATTGAGGATATATCTCAATACTTTACGTTAAAAACAGGTGATTACATTTTTACAGGTACGCCTGCGGGGGTGGGGCCTGTCGTGATAGGAGATGTACTAAGTGGGCATCTTCAGGGTAATAAATTATTTGATTTAACAATTAAGTAAGATGGAATTAACAATCGGTCAATCAGCCCCTATACTGGATTTTACAGATTCAAAAGGTCAAGCTTTTAGTCTAATCGGAAAAAAAACAGTCTTGTATTTTTATCCAAAAGACAATACTCCAGGATGTACGGCGCAGGCTTGTAATTTAAATGAGAATTTAGACTACTTGTCAAGTAAAGGATTCCAAGTGGCAGGAGTAAGTGTTGATTCAGCGAAATCACACGATAAATTTATTACGAAATATCAATTAAAATTCCCCTTGATCGCGGATGAATCACATGAAATTGTGGAAGCTTTCGGTGTATGGGTTGAAAAGTCGATGTATGGAAAATCCTACATGGGCATAGCTCGGACAACTTTTGTGTTCGACGAAAATGGAATTATTACAGACATTATCACGAAGGTGGATACAAAAAATCATACAGAACAAATCCACTGATCGAATTACTATGCAAACAACAGAATTACAAAAAGTCGCTTCCCAGGTTCGCCGGGATATTTTACGTCAGGTTCACGGGTGCCAATCGGGTCACCCCGGTGGATCATTAGGTTGTACGGATTTATTAGTTGAATTGTATTTCAACGCAATGAATTTAAAATCGGATGCCGCAGGAAAAGTAGAATTTCAGATGAATGGTTTGAACGAAGATGTATTCTTCTTATCAAACGGTCATATTTCTCCGCTTCTTTATAGTGTCTTAGCTCGTCGTGGTTATTTTCCAGTTGCTGAGTTAGCTACTTTTCGTAAGCTTAATACACGTTTACAGGGACATCCTACACCACATGAGCATTTAGAAGGTATTCGTATTGCATCTGGATCATTGGGACAGGGACTTAGTGTTGCCATTGGTGTAGCTCAAGCGAAGAAATTAAACGGTGATCTTTCTACGGTGTATTGCCTGATGGGTGATGGTGAGCAAAACGAAGGTCAAGTTTGGGAAGCTGCCATGTATGCACCTCACCATAACGTCAATAATTTAATCGCTTTTATCGATGAGAATGGTCAGCAAATCGACGGTCCTACCGAGAAGGTGATGAATAACTTAGATCTTGAAGCTAAATATAAAGCTTTCGGATGGCAAGTATTACGTGTAGATGGGAATGACATGGCCGCTTTGACAGGAATCATTCAAAAAGCGAAAAGTCTTTTTGTGAATAATAAGCCCGTAATGGTTATTATGAAGACCGAAATGGGTGCAGGAGTAGACTTCATGATGCACAGTCACAAATGGCATGGTGTCGCGCCTAACGACGAGCAATTAGCTTTAGCATTAAGTCAATTAGAAGAAACATTGGGAGATTATTAATACATAGAAATGGCATTATTTACCTACGAAACAAAAAAAGATACACGTTCAGGCTTCGGAGCTGGAATGGAATATTTGAGTGTTAACAACCCCAAAGTTGTTGCTTTATGTGCTGATTTAATTGGTTCATTAAAGTTAGAAGCATTTATTAAGAATTCACCTGAACGTTTTTTCCAAACAGGTATTGCTGAGGCAAATATGATTGGATTAGCGGCTGGATTATCCATTGGTGGATATGTACCGTTTGCAACTACGTTTGCCAACTTTGGTACAGGTCGTGTTTATGACCAAATACGTCAATCCGTTGCGTATTCTGGCAAGAATGTCAAAATAGCTTGTTCGCACGCAGGCTTAACGCTTGGAGAAGATGGAGCTACTCACCAAATCTTAGAGGATATTGGTTTGATGAAAATGCTTCCAGGAATGGTTGTGATAAATCCTTGTGATTATAACCAAACAAAAGCAGCAACGATCGCAGCAGCAGCATATGATGGGCCTGTATACTTGCGTTTTGGAAGACCTGTAGTCCCTGTATTTACTCCAGAGAATCAGGTATTTGAAATTGGTAAGGCGTTGCACCTCATTGAAGGAACTGATGTAAGTATTTTTGCTACAGGACATTTAGTTTGGGAAGCCATTATTGCTGCTGAAATTTTATTGGAACAGGGTATTCATGCTGAAGTTATTAATATCCATACCATTAAGCCTTTAGACACGAAAGCAATCCATGATTCTGTTGCCAAGACGGGTTGTGTTGTATCTGCAGAAGAGCACCAAATTAATGGTGGATTAGGAGATTCAATAGCTCAATATTTGGCTTTAAATTTACCTACACCACAAGAATTTGTTGGTGTAAATGATTCATTTGGTGAGTCTGGGAAGCCAGCTGATCTGATGGAAAAATATGGTTTGAATGCGCAAGCCATCGTTGAAAAAGCGATTAAGGCAATAGCTCGTAAAAAAGCATAATTAGAAAGGATAACCAATTCCTATATTGAATTCAATTGGGTTCTCTCCACTACCCCAGGTAGTTTTGGGGAGGACCCATTTTTCATTTGCACCATTGGCAGGATTTATCGCTTTTGTTGCCAAATCCAAACGTAGCAGGAAGTAATCAAAATCCCAACGTACTCCAAAACCTGTGCCTACGGCTATTTCATTCAAAAATGTGTTTGCATTGAAATTGCCAACTGTATTCGTCAGGCCATGATCGATATTCCAAATATTTCCTGCATCTATAAATAGCGCCCCATTGATCTTACCTAAGAATTGTACGATTGGAAAACGATACTCTAAAGATGACTCAATAATCATACTTCCTGGTTGTTCAATTAAATTATTGGTGGAATTGTAGCCTCCAGGACCCAATCTGCGCGGTTTCCACGCTCGAATGCTACTAGGACCTCCAATAAAGAAGTTCTTTTCATATGGCAATTGAAAACCGTTCTCTGCGCCATAAGCGTAGGCTAAGCCTGCATTAACTTTAAATGCGATTTGGCTTTTCGCGTGCTTACCAACTAGCAGATATTTTCGATAATCGACATTAAATCGAAGGTATCGATAGAATTGAATTTCTTGATTACTATTTAAGTGGTCTTCAATAAATGTTAACTTTTTGTTCCCCAAGAAATTCAAAGTCGTACCACCGGATTCCAAATTAACTAGGAGCGAATTGCCCGATATAAGCAAATTTGAAGGCAAAAATGAACGATAATTATATTGAAAATTTATACTGGAAACAAAACTTGGATTAAAGCTTCGGTACAAGTTATTCCCTTTTAAACGAAGTTCTTCCAAATAAGATATAAAAGCCTCTGCTGTTGGTGAACTAGGATAGTTGGTATTTAATAGATTTAAATCAACCAATGACAATTGGAAATATTGATTATTGGATTTTTTCCAATTATATCGTTGAAATAACTTAATGTTTGTACGGTTATATTCTGGACGATCGATGTAATCGTATCCTATTCCAATTTGTGTTTGTGATGCAGTAAGTGTTTGTTTCCATGTATCAAATTGTCTAGGAATGAACAGGGAAGGTAGATTAAGCGTTGTGCTTAGGTTTAATTCAAGATTCTTTCGTGTGGTTTCGGTATTTATAAACCCAGTTTGAGCTTCAAAACCAATTCTTCCAGTAAAATCTATGTAATCTAAATAGGAAAAAACCTGGCGAATTTTCAGCGAATTAGTTAAAAAAGGACCTGGAATGCCCCTGAAGATACTACCACCCAATTCTGAGGAAAAGGTGTATTTATTATTTCTTACTAGCTCAATTTTAGGGTATACTTTAGTAGCGGTGGTATCAAATGTCAAATTGACTGTTTTAAATTGGTCGGTTGCATAGATATTCAAAAGACTTTGATTTGCTTTTTCCAATGAATAGATGTCCCCTTCTTTAAAATTTATGATACGTTTAAGCTGTGTGGAATTTATTGACCTTTTTACCCAAGTTTGTGCTTCATCTTCCTGAGTCAATGACGCTTCGTCAATTTTCATAGATCCAAATCGGAATATTCGATCATAGCTTCTTGTTGTGTTATTGACATAATTTGTCGCAGGTATTTTATAAATTAAGCCAACCCTTTGTAGAGTCGTATCTCTCAAATCATTTAAATATATCCCAACAACTTCTGGTGCGAAATAAAAGTAACCTCGATTTTTAAAGTAGGAGGTAATGGAAGATTTTTGTTGGTTAATGGCGTCTATAGATAAAGGCTTTTCTGACTTAATTTGGCTGTAAGATTGCATGTAATCCTTCATAGACAGGGCCAAAGAAGGGTTATCTACCAATAGTGAATCATTCAAAGAAAAAAGGCTTTGTGGTCCTTCGTTAATAGAAAAATTAACGAATTTATAAATCGTATCACCGGAAATACTAAGCTTTACGCTGCTTGATAAAAATCCATTTTTACGATAATAAGTAAGTATGTTGGATTTAACCGCATTTAGTGCAATTGAATCAATTTGGGATGGACTCCTTTTGAAAAATTGAATAGATGCTTGCTTTATGCCTAAGGAATCCTTTTTATGTCTCTTCTGCGATAGAAAAGAATTTAATCGAATAAACAAGAAAGACTTATTACTTTCTTTTAATCCACTTATATTTGTTTTTAGTTCTTCCGTTGAAACTTTCTTGTTACCCTGAATTGTAATGTTCTTGATAGTCGAAGGAGGTAGTCTATATGTTGTCAAGGGTTGACATGCTTGGCAAATGAACCAAAGAAGAATAATAAATACGACAGTTACCTTTTTCACAATTTCTGAATGCTAACGAATAGACAAATAAAGTTAATTAATTCCCTACATTCTAAAAAAGGGCGTGTAGAAAATCAATTATTTTTAGTGGAAGGGGAGAAGGCTGTTTTAGAACTTATCCAATCTTCAATACAAATAGAATTTATTGTCACTTCGGAACATTTTGCAGCGAAATATGAACAATCATTTTCGCCCATTGAACTGTACATTGAAGATGAAGATCTAATTCAAAAGCTTTCGACGCTCGTTAGTAATTCTTTCGGCTTTGCTGTTGTTTCGATGTCCCCGTTTCAGTTTACTCTTCAATATAAGGAACAGATCACGGTTGTATTAGATGGAATTCGTGATCCTGGTAACTTGGGTACCATCATTAGAATATGCGATTGGTATGGAATAAAGCAAATTGCACTCTCGCATGATTGCACCGATATATTTAATCCCAAAGTTATTGCGGCATCTATGGGTTCATTTAGCCGAGTAAAATTTGAATACGTCGATTTAAAGAATCTATTTGAATCAAATAGCCATTTACCCGTATTGGGCGCTCTATTAAATGGAGATGATATTCATCAAGTGATTTTCCCCGGCGAATGTTTTTTGGTTTTTGGTAATGAATCCAATGGAATTAGACCTGAGAATATTCCATACATCACCCAAAAAGTCACTATACCGCGATATGGAGAAGCCGAATCGTTAAATGTTGGTATCTCTACAGCAATCTTTCTAGATAATCTTAGACGAGGTTAATCTTCCTTTTTAAGATAGGCTTCGATGTAATAATGCGCTACGTACAGAACCGGCGTAAATAAGATAGCTACAAAGAATTTATACAAGTAGTTGTTTAATGAGACATTGAACCATTGTGCTAGGCTCCAATTCCCAAAAAGATAAAAGGCTACTCCTATGACCAAGAAACTATCTATTAACTGAGAAATTAATGTTGAGCCTGTGGCTCGCAACCAGATCATTTTACCACCTGTTTTGGCTTTGATTCGCTCAAATATCAATGCATCTACTATTTGACTAACAAGAAAGGCAATTAATGAGCCTGTAATTATACCTAGTCCTTGTCGAAATATTCGACTAAAAGCTTCATTGATATTGAAATTCGAATCACCCCGATTTGTATCTAACCAAAAATCAGCTGGAACAAGTAATGTGGCTACATAAATGATAATAAATGAATATGCGATAAAACCGGCCGTTGTAAATGATATGAACCTGACACCTTTCTTTCCGAAATAATCATTAATAATATCAGATACAATAAATACAATGGGCCAATTCAATGCACCGGCAGTTTGATTTAAATCCCAAAATGTTCCCCACGTGGTGGGTAGATGTAAAGGCGAAAAACCGAGACTCTTTTCAATGCTGACAATTTTCACTCCAATAATCTCAGCAATAATGGCGTTTGTTAAAAATATCCCAAAAAGGAATATAAATAACTTTTGCTTGCGAGAAAATTGTTGGAAAATCATATTCTGTGATTATCGAAATGAAGAGCAATTTTATCTAAAGCGACATTAAGTTGCTCCACATGTGGAAGAAAGACAATTCGGAAATGATCTTTTTCTTTATAATTAAAGCCTTGACCTCCAACGACTAAAATCTTTTGCTCTTCCAACAAGGACATGACAAAATGATTGTCATCTTCAAAATCAAATTGATTTAAGTCAAATTTAGGAAACAAGTAAAGCGCACCTTTAGGCTTAACACAAGTGACACCCGGAATTGAATTTAATTTTTCAATTGCTAAATTCATCTGTCGAGCTAAGCGCCCGGTGGGTAAAACCAAATCGTTAATGGATTGATATCCACCCAAAGCAGTTTGTATACCCACTTGAGTAATAACATTCGCACATAAACGTGTACTAAATAGGAAATTCAAACCCTCGATATAGCTTTTGGCTTTGTGTTTGGCACCCGTTAGAATCATCCACCCACCACGAAAACCTGCGGCACGATAATTTTTAGATAATCCACCCATGGTACAAATTAATATCTCATCACTCAATCCTGCAGCTGAATGATGTTCCACTCCGTCAAATAAGATCTTGTCATATATTTCATCTGCAAACAAAAGCAGCTTATGCTTTTCGGCCAATTTGACAATGTTGTCAATCGTCTCTTTCGTATAAACTGCACCAGTCGGATTATTGGGATTAATAATGACTAATGCCTTTGTTTTATTCGTTATTTTCGATTCAATATCCGAAATACTTGGATTCCAATCCGCATTTTCATCGCACGAATAATGCACTGCTTTACCGCCTGCTAACCCGACAACCGTTGTCCATAGCGGATAATCAGGGGAGGGGATAAGCACTTCATCATCTGCATTTAATAAAGCAGTCAACACCAACGATATCAATTCACTAACGCCATTACCAATGTATATATCTTCAATCATGATATTTTTAACACCTTGATTTTGATAATATTGCATTACTGCTTTGCGAGCTGCAAATAAACCACGAGAATCTACATATCCTTGCGCTTGACGAATATTGACAATGATATCATGCACAATTTCATCGGGTGTTTCAAAACCAAATGCGGCGGGATTACCAATATTTAACGAGGTGATTTTATAGCCTTGGTTTTGAAGGGCGATAGCCTTTTCATAAACAGGACCTCTAATCTCATATTTGAGATTATCCAAACGAGAACTTTTGTATATATCCATCTAATTGTAATAGAAATGTAAAAATAGTAATTTACTTTTGATTGTTACTTGGCCAAACAAATGATTTTCACCAACTACACGTTAGTTTTATCTGGGTTATTTTTAGTAAGTATTGTCCTGCAGTATTTACGTTATCGTCAAATTGCTTCCCAAAAGTTAACGTTATCGGGTTTACTATTAATCAAAATAGTTATCAGATTTTTGATTTTTACCTTGTTACTAGTCACATCAAAATCTTTGCTTAATCAAAATTATAAAGGCACTCAAGATGTCAAACACGCATTATTCGTCATCAAAACTTCAAATCCTCCGAATTTTAATTTGACAGAGGATGATCAAATTAATATTATCACAAGAGTTCCTGCCAATACATATAAGTCGATTGAAATTTGCCTGTTTAATCCATCAAATAGTCAATTTTATCAATTTGTTCCCCCGACTTCAGAAAAAACATTTTTACATGTAATTACAATAGAAAGACCACTGAAACACATCTTGCAAAAGTCTTTTAACAATTCACTCCAATCACTTCATCCAGTTAATCGAATTGAAGTTTATGAATATTCAAATAATGAATGGGTTTTAAACAAAAACAATCAAGATAATTTCAATTTATTTGAATTTTTAAGCGAGGAAAATAGCTCATTATCACCAATTGTGCGACAATATTTATTAATTTTGATTTTATCTTTGCTCTGTTTAGATATTGGAATTAAATATCGAATACTTAAAATTTAGCTGTGTTTTCTACGTATTTCTATATCATTATACTCTTTTTTCAGTCTTTATATGCTGAAGGCAATTTTAGGTATAATCAGAATATAGGAACAATAAATACGTACGTTTCAGAAAGCAACTATAGAGTAGCCTATGTAAGTCTAAGAAAATTAGAAAAACGAAGTATTTTTACAAATAATGATTTAGCCCGCATGAAGCGTAGTGTCTCGTTAAAGATACAAGCAGAATCAATAGATTTGAATTATAGGCCCAAAGCATTAAATGAATATATAATACAATCGCTTTCGTTATATCAACGGAAATATTTTGCAAAGTCTTTAGCGTTTTGCAAACAAATCATTGTTTCCGAGCCAATTGTATCTGATTCAATGATCAAAGTATTTGAAATATTAGCTTATCAAGTTCCAAAGAAAAGCAATAAAAGTTCCCAAATGAATCAAATAGGCTCGACAAACAATATACGCCTAAATGAAGCTATGAATTTGCTTGATTTAATGAAGCGCAAAGAAAAAAACTTATTTTAATTTAATTTTTATGTCCGCATCACCCTTCGTATTTTCTGGTCAAAAATCCTTTTATCAAGGAAAAGTTCGAGATGTTTACTCCTTTGGTAAATATCTTTTAATGATTACTTCAAATCGCATTTCAGCTTTTGATGTGGTCCTTCCCCGAGAAATACCTTACAAAGGACAAGTATTAAATCAAATCGCTGCACATTTTTTGAAAGCAACGTCTGATATCGTTCCTAATTGGTTATTAACTTCACCTGCACCCAATGCGGCATTTGGACTTGCATGCGAACCGATTCCTATTGAAATGGTTGTTCGCGGTTATCTAGTAGGCCATTTGTGGCGTGAATATAAATCGGGTAAGCGTGAAGTATGTGGAGTATTGCTGCCTGATGGACTTAAAGAAAATCAAAAGCTGCCTAATCCGATCATCACACCTACCACAAAAGCAAGTGAAGGTCACGATGAAGATATTTCGATCAAGGAGATATTGAATCAAGGTATTGTAAGTCCCTCCGTTATGGCAGAACTTGAAGAGAAAACCTATGCGTTATTCGACCGTGGTCAACAAATGGCCGATGATAAAAACTTAATTCTAGTCGACACCAAATATGAATTCGGTTTTTATGAAGGTAAAATAATGCTGATGGATGAAATTCATACGCCTGATTCTTCCCGGTATTTTTATAAAGAATCATATCAAACATTATTTGAAGCTGGCGAACCTCAAAAGCAATTATCCAAAGAATTTGTACGCGAATGGCTAATTGCTAACAATTTCCAAGGAAAAGAAGGTCAAACAGTACCTGTGATTACCGATGAATTTGTTAATCAAATTTCGGAAAGATACATTCTGCTTTTTGAGGAAATTACGGGAAGCAAATTTACCAAAGAAGCTTTATCAGCGAATTACGTTCAAGATATTTATAGTCAAATTTCATCTTTTATTTAATATGTCTACAAAGATTTATCAACTCGAACAAAACGAGAGTTACGCATTAATTGAATGGTTAGGAGAGGAGCTAGTTCAAGAAAATTATGAAGAGTTAGAGCTAGCTGTACGCTTATTATTTAAGAAAGAGTACACAAATATGATCTTGAACTTAACTAAAGTCCAAAATATGGATGGATTTGGAGTTTCTGCAATACGAAAAGCAACAAAAATATGTACGAATGAGTTAGGTCTCTTTGTGGTAGTTTCTAAAGTTGACGAAATTGTCGATCGTTTAGATCAAGCCAAGATTGAGAACTTAACCATTATGAATACCAACCAAGAAGGCGTTGATGCTATCTATTTAAATGACCTAGAAAACGATTTTGAAGATGAATCTGACGCCAATACAGATGAATACGGTATAGATGGTAGCGATTTGGGAGAGGATTATTAAGATTAAATAGGATTATTTTCAGAATAACTATATCTCAAAAATGATATTGTTTATTTCAGTAGATTATTTTGTCATATTTGATTTTAGCCAAATATATTTTTAGTTAAATTTGAAATATGTGCTTATTCTATTGGATATTCACTTAGATTAAGGTAATTCTCAATTACATTTATTTTATTTTTTTGTTAGAATAATTATATAATATTATGAATAACATTGCCAGCGAGGGTCTTTATAGAAAAGAATTTGAACATGATGCGTGCGGAATTGGTTTTGTAGCCAGTATGAAAGGGATTAAATCCCACCGTATTGTACAAGATTCAATTACGATGTTAATTCGTATGGATCATCGCGGTGCGTGTGGCTGTGATCCCAACTCTGGTGACGGAGCTGGGGTTTTACTTCAAATTCCTCATGAATTTCTACTTGAGGAGTCTCGTAAACTAGGTTTTTCGCTTCCTTCACCCGGACAATATGGAGTGGGGATGATATTTTTCCCAAATCATGAAGGCTTAATTAAGGAATGTAAAGATGTCATTGAGCGTAAGGCAAAGAAGTTAGGTTTACGTCTTATCGGGTATCGCGTTGTTCCTGTTGATAACGGAGATATTCAAGGAGCCGATTCAGGTAAAGCTGAACCATCTATTCAACAATTGTTCATTGAACGACCTGAGACATGTGCTACAGAAATAGATTTTGAACGTAAATTATATGTATTTAGACAGTATGTGACTCGTTTATTGAATGAAACGATTCCATCACTTGAAGATAAGTTTTACTTTACCTCTTTGTCTTGTAGAACCATTATCTACAAGGGTATGTTGACTACGATGCAAGTTCCGGGTTACTTTAAGGATTTGCATGAGGAGAATTTCACTTCTGCTTTAGCTATTGTACACTCAAGGTTCTCGACAAACACATTCCCTGAATGGAAATTAGCCCAACCATTCCGATTCATTGCTCACAATGGGGAGATTAACACCGTAAAAGGTAATTCCTCTTGGATGCAGGCGCAATCATCATTGTTTTCAAGTAAGTTCTTTACGCAAGAAGAGCTTGACATGATATTACCCGTATGTAGTTTAGGTCAATCCGATTCGGCAATTTTAGATAATGCGATTGAGTTATTATACCTAAGTGGTCGATCATTACCACATGTAATGATGATGTTGATACCAGAAGCTTGGGATGGAAACGACAGCATGGCAGATTATAAGCGTGAATTCTACGAATATCATGCAGCCATGATGGAGCCATGGGATGGTCCAGCTAGTATTTCATTTACAGATGGTAAAATGATTGGAGCGACGCTAGACCGAAACGGTCTACGCCCTTCACGTTATTGGGTGACAGAAGATGACCATGTAATTATGGCATCTGAAGCGGGTGTATTGGATTTAGATCCAGCTACCATTGTTTCAAAAGGTCGTTTACAGCCTGGCAAGATGTTTGTTGTTGACATGGAGCAAGGACGTATAATCCCAGATGAAGAATTAAAGGAAACAATTTGCCAGCAGCAGCCTTACGGACAATGGCTACGTGAAAATAAAATTCGTGTAGAAGATTTACCTGAAGCAGGTAGTGAATATCGCCAACCGAAGGCTACAGAATTAATTTCGCGCCAACAAATATTTGGTTTCTCTACGGAAGATATTCGTATTGTACTTACTCAAATGGCTGAAACTGGCAAGGAAGCATTGGGCTCTATGGGTATAGATACTCCATTGGCTGTTCTTTCTGATAAAGCACAACATTTGTCTTCTTATTTTAAACAATTATTTGCTCAGGTAACCAATCCGCCTATCGATCCGATTCGTGAGCGTATGGTCATGTCGTTATTAACTGATATTGGTGGATTGTCAAATTTATTGGAAGAAAGCCCAAGTCATTGCAAGCAGATTGAAATTCAACAACCTGTGTTGCGTAATAAAGAGGTTGAAAAAATTCGTTGGATCGATCATGAGAATTTCCAAACGAAATCAATTCATATGACTTTCCGTGCATCTGAGGATGAAGGCGTTTTGAAAAAGGCACTTGAGCGAATTTGCCAATACGCAGAGGATGCAGTTGATGATGGATATTCAATCATTTTATTAACAGATAGAGGCGTTGATTCTTCCCATGCTCCAATTCCGTCTTTATTAGCATTGGGCGCTGTACATAATCATTTGATTCGCACAAAAAAAAGAGCAAAAGTTGGGATAATTGTTGAGGCAGGTGATGTATGGGAAACGCACCATTTTGCTACATTGATTGGTTATGGTGCATCTGCAGTAAACCCATATATGGCATTTGAAACCATTCGTTCGATGAAAGAGACGAATTTGGTGGATCAATCTTTGACTTACGAAAAGTTAGAATACAATTACATTAAGGCTGTTAATGGTGAATTGCTTAAGATATTCTCTAAAATGGGTATATCGACCCTGCAATCTTACCAAGGAGCTCAAATTTTTGAAATTCTTGGTATTGGCAAGGAGGTCGTAGATTTATATTTTACGGGATCAATCAGTCGAATCAAAGGAATCGATTTAGATACAATCGCTAAAGAAGCATTGGTTAAGCATCATGCAGGATATGAATTATTGAAATCAGAATATCCTAAATTAGAAGTTGGTGGTATTTACCAATGGAAACAAAGAGGAGAGGAGCATTTATTCAATCCAGCTACGATTCACTTGTTGCAGCAAGCAACGAAATCAAATGATTATGCAGTGTACAAAAAGTATGCAAAAATCATCGATGATCAAACTAAGAAAGCAATTACGCTTCGTGGCTTAATGCGATTTAAATCGGCTCAAGCTATTTCGATTGATGAAGTAGAGCCCATTGAAAATATATTAAAGCGTTTCGCAACAGGTGCTATGTCGTTTGGTTCTATTTCATACGAGGCACATACAACCTTAGCAATTGCCATGAATCGTATTGGAGGTAAATCTAATACGGGTGAAGGAGGAGAGGATCCAATTCGTTTTGAGGCGATGGCCAATGGCGATTCGATGAATTCAGCGATTAAGCAAGTAGCTTCTGGTCGTTTTGGAGTAACAGCCAACTACCTAACAAATGCCAAAGAGTTGCAAATTAAGATGGCCCAAGGAGCCAAGCCAGGAGAAGGAGGTCAATTACCAGGTCACAAAGTAGATGATTGGATCGGAAAAACGCGTCATTCAACGCCAGGTGTAGGTTTAATTTCACCACCTCCGCATCATGACATCTATTCGATTGAGGACTTAGCGCAATTGATATTTGATTTAAAGAATGCAAACCGCGCTGCACGTATATCTGTTAAATTGGTATCTGAAGCGGGTGTAGGAACGATTGCTGCTGGTGTTGCTAAAGCGCATGCTGACCATATTCTTATCGCTGGATATGACGGTGGAACTGGTGCATCTCCATTATCTTCTATTCGTCATGCAGGTTTGCCATGGGAACTTGGTTTAGCTGAGACGCATCAGACATTGGTAAGAAATAAATTACGTGGTCGTGTAACGGTTCAAACCGACGGTCAAATTAAAACTGGGCGTGACATTGCGATCGCTGCCTTATTAGGAGCAGAGGAGTTCGGAGTAGCTACTGCGGCCCTAGTTACTGCAGGTTGTATCATGATGCGTAAATGTCATCTAAACACTTGTCCAGTAGGTGTTGCTACTCAAAATCCAGAATTACGTGCATTGTATACAGGGAAACCTGAAGATGTGGTTAATCTATTCCACTTCTTAGCACAAGATATGCGTGAAATTATGGCTGAATTAGGTTTCAGAACCTTAGAAGAAATGGTAGGCCGTGTAGATTTATTAGAGATGACAGATTTGTCAAATCATTGGAAATTTAAGCACGTAGACTTATCTCCAATATTAACTCCTGCATCCCGAGAGGAAGGTGTTGCTGTAGTTAAATCAGAGGAACAAGATCATGGATTAGAAGATCAATTAGATTGGCAAATTCTTAAATTAGCACAGTCGGCCATCGATACTCAGAAACCTGTTTATGGAGAACTTCCAATTATCAACGTAAATCGTTCGGTAGGTACAATTATTTCAAATGAAATCACCAAGAAATATGGTGAGAAAGCATTACCAGCTGGGACAATTCACATGAAGTTTAATGGAACGGCTGGTCAATCTTTTGGTGCATTTTCAGTGAAAGGCTTGAAACTTGAAATTGAAGGTGATGCGAATGATTACATCGGAAAAGGAATGTGTGGTTCAACCATTATTGCATATCCATCAAAATTAGCTCAATTTAATGCGGCTGATAATAGCATCGTCGGAAACGTTAGTTTCTATGGTGCGACCTCAGGTGAAGCTTACCTGGCAGGTATGGCTGGAGAGCGTTTCTGTGTTCGTAATTCAGGTGCAAAAGTAGTCGTTGAAGGAATTGGTGATCACGGCTGTGAATATATGACAGGAGGTCTTGTATTAATTTTAGGAGAGACTGGTCGCAATTTTGGAGCCGGTATGTCGGGAGGAGTAGCTTATATACTTGATGAGAAGAATAATTTCGACAACAAGGTAAATCGGGAAATGGTGGAAATCACTGATTTAACTCCAGAAGATATTTCCATTGTTCGGATGTATTTAGAAAAGCATATTGAATTAACGAATTCAACTAAGGGAAAAGCGATTTTGGATAATTTTGGTGCTTCGGCTAGCCTATTCAAGAAGGTATTACCAGTTGATTACCGTAATGCTTTAGCAACAAGACATTTAAGCATCTCAGATGTGTTAAATGATAAAGATCGAGTTTATCAAGATATTCAAATTGATTTAAAAAAATAGTAAAATGGGCAAGCCAACTGGGTTTTTAGAAATTGATCGGAAAACAGCGTTAAAGCGTCCTGTATCAGAGCGCGTTACGGATTATAAAGAAATTGAATTATTGGCATCACCTGAGGCAACAGAAGCACAAGCTAGTCGCTGTATGGATTGTGGTACACCATTTTGTCACAATGGGTGTCCATTAGGAAATATCATTCCTGAATTTAATGATGCTGTGTTTGAGCAAAATTGGAAGTATGCATTTGAAATTTTGGTTTCAACGAATAATTTCCCTGAGTTCACAGGACGTATATGTCCTGCTCCATGCGAATCTGCTTGCGTATTGGGTATTAATAAACCAGCTGTGGCGATTGAAATGATTGAAAAATCAATTATTGAGAAAGCATATGCAGAAGGTTGGGTAGTGCCTCAAATACCTGCTAAACGTAGCGGGAAGCGAGTTGCTGTTGTTGGATCAGGTCCCGCTGGTTTGGCTGCCGCAAGTCAATTGAACAAAGCAGGACATTTAGTCACGGTATATGAGCGTGCTGATCGCGTTGGTGGATTATTACGTTTTGGTATTCCAGATTTTAAATTGGACAAATCGACAATTGATCGTCGGGTAGCTGTCATGGAGCAAGAAGGTATTGAGTTTATAACGAATACGACCATTGGACAGGATATCAAATTGACTAAATTACAACAAGAGTTTGATGCGGTCGTTTTAACTACCGGTTCTACCACACCACGCTTAATTCAAGCTAAGGGAAACGATGCAATTGGTATTTTCCCAGCTATGGAATTTTTGTCTCAGCAAAACAAACGTGTATCAGGTATCGAGGTTGTTAAGAATCATAAGGGTGAAAATTATTCTTATGGGGATATTTTAGCCACGGGAAAACATGTCGTTGTTATTGGAGGTGGAGACACTGGTTCCGACTGTGTGGGAACATCTAATCGTCATAAAGCAAAATCAATTACTCAAATTGAGGTAATGCCTAAGCCACCGGTTGATCGAGCTGAAAATACCCCATGGCCAAATTGGCCTAATATGTTACGCACTTCAACATCTCATGAGGAAGGGGCAGAGCGTTTATGGTCAATTTCCTTACAAGAGTTTGTGAAAAATGAAAAGGGAGAGTTGAAAGCTTTGGTAATTGGAGATATTTCCATGAAAAATGTGAATGGAAAATTGGAACAAGAAATTAGTAATGTGCGTGAGATTCCATGTGATTTGGCATTAATTGCTGCAGGATTTTTACATACAGATCATTTAAATATGATTGAAGAGCTTAAAAATCAAGGTGGTTCATTAGATGAACGTGGAAATATAGCAGCTGATGGAACTTATAAAACACTGGTAGACAAGGTCTTTACTGCTGGAGATGCCAGAAGAGGTCAGTCCTTAGTTGTCTGGGCTATCTCGGAAGGGAGAGAAGCAGCTCGTCAAGTTGATATAAGTTTAATGGGAAAAACAAATTTACCTGGAAAAGCTATTTCTTCGTTTGATCTATAATTTTTAGTTTTTTTTAGCTGTTTGTTTGGCATCTTAAAATAATAATCTTATTTTTGTACTCTCTTAAATGCTAGGAGAGATGCCTGAGAGGCCGAAAGGACATGTTTGCTAAACATGCGTACTGGAAACGGTACCGAGGGTTCGAATCCCTCTCTCTCCGCAGTGTTTTTCGGGGTGTAGCGTAGCCCGGTATCGCGCTTGGTTTGGGACCAAGAGGTCGTAGGTTCGAATCCTGCCACCCCGACACAGTCAATTTAGTTAAGAGTGCTTGCACATTTAGCTAAATTGACTTTTTAATTTAGGGTTCCGTAGCTCAGTTGGATAGAGCAACTGCCTTCTAAGCAGTAGGTCTTTGGTTCGAATCCAAACGGAATCACAAATCTTCTTCCATTATAATTCTATTTTTATTTTGTACGAGAATAAATTATTTAATTGGAAAGTATCATTGGGCATCATACTCATTTGGATTGCCCCACCATTTATCTATTTTTTAAAGGAATTACTCGGAATCGGTCAAACATCTTTATTCACAGGTGTCGTTTATAGCACGGCTTTAATTCTCTTAATCAATCATATTCCCTTAAAGATTTTTTACCGTGGAAATGAAATGTTGGCTTTTACGGGCTTGAGTTTCTTTTTCTTGGGCTTTTTTTATTTCATATTCTACAATAGCCAAAAATCGTCGATCATCGTTGATGCAATTAATTTTGCTATATTAATTGGATTCATTTATTGTATTTTCCGAGTTAACAATGACGTTCAATATTACATTCCCGTCATTATTCTGATTGTAACATTGATCAATAATTTTGCTTTAATTTATTCTATTTCGACCAATCCAAATTATGTTTTGGGTGCTCGGGCAACTGTGCAGTATAATAAAGGAACGGGAGAGGAATTTTCGGGTAACCCTATTGTATTTGGTCGAAATGCGGTAGCTGGTCTGATTGTCTCATTTTTAATCATTCATAAAAAGGCCTTAGAATTTATTGGGAATAAAAGTATCCGAATTAATCTAGTTGCGCATATTAATATATTAGTCAGTTTCGTGGTATTGATTCTTACACAATCCCGCGGTAATTTCATCTCAGTAGGTTTATGTATTATTTTTTACCTTGTCTTTGGGAATTACAGTGTACTTAAAGGTTTTCAAAGCAGTAAAATCACCATCTTATACTATCTCATTGTTCTAGGTATTTTACAGTATTTCAATAGAGCCTTCAAGATTATTGAGACTTTTAATCGATATTCGGATCAAGCATATGAATTTCTTTTACGCGCGTTAAATACAGGTTTGGGAATTAATAATTCAGGAACTACGCAAGATGCCTCGGCATTAAATCGAGTTCAAAATATCGATATGATCAAGAAAATTATCTCGAGAGATTGGTTTGATTTTATTTTTGGTAAGGGCTATAAGTTTTGGTACGTTGATATCCCAGCGCTTGAAGCATTTGTCAATTTTGGTATCCTTGGAGTACTTTTGTTTTGTATTTTCAATCTTTTCATACTCTATTATATCATTTTAGGAGTCAAGTCGAATAATCTATTTCAAAACTTCATTAGTCTTTTTTATATCAATCTATTTGTAGCTGTATTTACGGGTGGCCGACCACTCGATTTTTCCTATTGGGTATTTTACATTATATTAATACGATTTTTATTGATACTTCCCAAAAACAAGTTAGCGAGTGAATAAACCAACAAGCGATTTGTCGTTATTTACACATCAACTACACTTATCCCTAGGTGATAAGTTAAAGTATGCCTGTTGGTTAATTTTATCGAACCTATTTTTCCTGACTAATATTCCCTACCCAAATTTCTTAAAAGTATTATTGCTTCGAATGATGGGAGCTCAGGTTGGTCATGGAGTAGTCATTAAACCCTGGGTTAAAATTAAATTACCTTGGAAATTGTCGTTGGGTAATCAAGTATGGTTAGGAGAAGCGTGTTGGATAGATAATATTTCAGAAGTTCGAATAGGCAATGATGTATGTATATCACAAGGTGCTTTGTTATTAACAGGTAACCATGATTACGCAAAGCGTAGTTTTGATCTTATGAGTAAACCAATTGAGATTGAAGATGGTGTATGGATAGGAGCTAAGTCAACCATTGTAGGTGGGGTTACGTTAAAATCACATTGCGTAACTGGTGTAGGAGTAATTATTTTGCGAGATACAGAGGCATACCAAGTATATAGTTTAAATGCCAATATTCAAGTTAAAGAAAGAGTGATAAAGTAGGAATATGAACAATATTACAATTTTAGCTAACAAAGATTTCCAACTACTTATTTCCTTTGTAGTGGCTTTGTTTATTACAGTAACAGCCATTCCGGTTATTATAAACATATCGAGACTGAAAGATTTAATGGCTGAGATCAAATCTAGAAGTTCACACAAGAAACTAACACCTACATTAGGTGGTGTTGCTATTTTCGCAGCTACATTAATTACCTATTTTATATGGGATAATCCTCAAGAGGGTCATGATTTACATTTAACAATTTCAGCCATCATCATCTTATTCTTTTTAGGTATTAAAGATGATATTTTAATTCTATCACCCAAGAAGAAGTTGTTAATTCAAATTGCTGCATCTATCCTTGTTATTAGTTTAGGTAATCTACAAATATCAAATCTTTACGGTCTTTTGGGATTAACTCAATTATCATATAATGTAGGATTGTTTGTCACCATTTTTATTTTCATTTCACTTATCAATGCAATTAACTTAATTGATGGAATTGATGGTTTAGCAGGATCCGTGGGTTTATTTGCTAGTTTAATGTTTGCATATTTATTCTATACGTTAGATATGTATGCGCAATCAACCTTAGCGATGGCATTGTCGGGCTCATTGCTTGGATTTCTACGCTATAATTGGTCTACAAAGAATAAAATCTTTATGGGGGACACGGGGTCTTTAATTGTTGGTTTTCTTTTGTCCTATTTTGCAATTAAATATGTCGTTGTAAATAATAACTACCATGTTAATCCTTTACTAACGAAGGATGCACCCTTATTTGCATTGGCAATATTAATTTTACCTGTTTTTGATACTCTGCGCATGTTCTTTATCCGAATTATGGAAGGTAAATCTCCATTTGAGGGTGATAGAAAACACCTACATCATGTGTTAATTGACATTGGGTTTTCGCACAAGACGGCCACAGCAGTTTTGTTGGCATTTAACATGAGTATTGTGTGTATTTTTACTTACTTGAGTAATTATAGAAAAGAAAGTAACAATCAATTATTATTGTATTTGGTTATTGCTTTTGCGCTATACTGTGTCATCAGTTATTTGCTTTCAAAGAAAATTGACAAGGCATTAGTTGACCGTGTTAAGTTTCGTGATGTTAATAAAGTTGAACGCTTAAGAATTAACGAAACGCAGGATTCCAAAAACGAAAATTAAGCGATTAATAAACGAAGAATGAAGAATTTAAGTGATCTACGTAATGAAATTGACCAAATTGATGATGCTATTTTAAAGCTTCTAGTTGATCGTATGGATGTTGTAGATCAGGTAGGTAATTTAAAACGTGCAAACAATAGTTTAATTTATCATCCAGATAGAGAAAAAGAAATTATTGACCGACTATCGAGCCTGCCTACGGGCCGATTGGGAAAATCGGCTATTGAAGCTATTTTTCTAGAGATCTTTGGTGTATCGCGCAATTTAGAATTACCTGAAATCATTAGTTTTTTAGGACCTGAAGGTAGTTTTACACATCAAGCCGCTGAATCACGATTTGGTGCAGTTGCCGATTATATTTCTTTGCCGTCAATTAAATCAATTTTTGATTCCGTTGATTCAGGTCGTGCTAAGTACGGTATTGTTCCTATTGAGAATAATCAAGAAGGAATGGTGAAGGAAACGTTAGATCTATTAAATGAGCGTTCCTTATTCATTATTTCCGAAATCATAATACCTGTTAACTTTTGTTTAGCTACTAAAGAACATGATTTAAATGCAATTACCCGCATTTATTCTAAAGATATTGCATTCAATCAATGTCAAGGCTTCACCCAAGACTATTTCGCTGCTAAATCAAGTGATTTCTTTGTACAAGTAGACTCCACGTCGAAAGCAGCTAAATTAGCAGCAGAGAATCCAGGCACGGCGGCATTATGTTCACACATTGCAGCGAAAATCTACCAAGTACCTATCTTGTTTGATAATATTCAAGATAATGACAGTAACCAGACGCGATTCATCATCATTTCAAAAGTTGAGAATTTAAAAAAGACGAATCGGGATAAAACTACCTTAGCAGTCAAACTGAAAAATGATGACAAGCCGGGTACTTTATTGAAATTATTGAAGGATTTTGAAGATAAGCACATCAATTTATTGAAAATAGAATCCAGACCACAGAAGGATACCAACGAATTCAAATTCTGGTTTTTTATTGATGTGGAAGGTAATAAATTAGATGCCGAAATTAATGCGCTTTTAGTCTCAAAATCGGATGAGATAAAATTCTTAGGAAGCTATATGAATTTGTGCTAACAAATTATTTGCATTAATTCGATCTTGATGTAATTGAGCGACTAGGGCAGGGAAGGAGTCAAATTTCTGCTCATCCCGAAGTCTTTCGATAAATTCAACACCAATCTCTTCCCCATAGATATCCATATCAAAGTTGAACAGATTTGTTTCAATTCGTAATTCTTGACTTTGTGTTACTGTTGGTCGAACGCCTATATTCGTCATTCCAAAATATTCCTTTCCTAAAACCGTCGATTTAGTTAAGTAAACGCCATGTCGTGGTACTAATTTATCAGCTATATCAAGCCTTAAATTTGCTGTTGGAAATCCAATTGTTCGACCTAATTGGTCTCCTTTAATTACGCATCCCTTTAGTTCATAATAATAGCCCAAAAGTGTAAAGGCCTGCTGCATTTCTCCACTTTGAATTTTACTTTTAATCAAGGAGCTACTTACTACCTCATCATTAATAATGGATTCAGAAACTCGATGCGTACATATATGGGGAAATTCAACATCCACAAACGCTTTTGAGCCTTCCCGATTATGGCCAAAGTGATTGTCATAACCAAAAACGATGTGCTTAACGTTTAATTGATCAATCAAAATTTTTGATGCAAAATCATGAGCACTCAATCCAGCGATATATGCATCGAAAGGTATCGCAATCACGATATCTATTCCGAATTGACTTAATTGATTTACCTTCTCAGGTAAACTTGACAACACAACATTCGAAATGTTCGGCTGAAAATAGGTCTGCGGGTGATTTGAAAATGTTAATATGACGGAAGGGATATTTTCCTTTTTACTAATCTCTTTGACACGATTGAGCACACTCATATGACCAAGATGCAAACCATCAAACATACCTACCGTTATTACGCAGGAATTTAACTGAATATCAATCTCATTAAGACTCTGATAAAGTCGCATAATTTTCTTTATTAAAAGATTCAATTGACTGCGCTTTATCTACTGCATAATCGCCAATTTTAGTTCGCACGAGCTTTTTTAAGTAGGCCCCAGAATCAAGAAATTCTCCTAAATCTCGAACCATAGATCGGATATACGTTCCTTTGGAACATTCAATCTCAAATTCAATTTCCGGGAAATTTGTGGTCTCTATTTCGAAACGATAGATAATGGCTTCCCTTATTTTAATTTGTAATTCGTCTGCAGTAACTCCCTGCCTAGCGTGCGTATATAACCGTTTACCATCTAATTTAATAGCTGAATAAATCGGCGGGATTTGTTTGATTTCTCCCAATAATCTTTGTTGGATTACCTCCTTGATTTTTTCAATCGTAATATGATCAATGGAATATTCTTGATCAAAGGCAGTTTCTAAATCTACAGATGGAGTTGTCTTACCTAATACTAATGTTCCTGTATAGGTTTTGGGAAGACTTTGGAAATAATCAATCTTTTTGGTGTGTTTACCAACACATATTATTAATAAACCCGATGCCAATGGATCTAACGTACCTGCGTGTCCAATTTTCTTGAACCTACCTAGATTCTTAAGCTTACGAACTACATCAAATGAGGTCCATGTTAGCGGCTTATCAATTAAATAAAATTGATTTTCAATACGTTCTTCTACTTGTTCAACCATAATGTAATTACAAGTAGAATGCCAGCTAAAATCCGGTAATAACCAAAATATTTGAAACCATATTTTGAAACAATCGATACCATAAATCGGATCGTAAATATAGCTACAATAAAACTCACAATAAATGAAGTTAATAGTATAGGTAAATGATCCGAATCAATAAATTGAGGTATGTCTGCGCGGTAATCAAGTATTTTTTTCGCACATGCACCAAGAATGGTTGGTATACCTAATAAAAATGAATATTCGATAGCAGCTTGATGACTTAATCCTGTTAATCTAGCACCAACAATTGTTGCACCAGATCGTGAAACTCCAGGTATCATGGCTAAGCATTGATAGAAGCCTATTTTGATTGCTTGAGCGTAGGATTGTTGGGAAACATCTTGGCAACTTGAAATCGTATTCCTCATCCAAAAATCAATATTAACTAGAATAATCCCCCCAATAATCCACGAAAAAGCGATGAAATAATACCCTTGAAACATAGCCTCCAATAGGTCATCAAAGGCTAAACCCAGAATAACTGCAGGGATAAATGAAATAGTTACAAAACGATAGATAGCAATAGAACTGGTCAAGCGTTTGAAATAAAGCAATGGTACGGCTGCTATCGCTCCCAACTGAATAAATATGGTTAAAAAATTCAAGAAATTACTTGCTGGTAACTTTAACAGGTATTCACTTATAATTAAATGAGCTGTTGATGAAACAGGTAAAAATTCTGTTAAGCCTTCAACTACCCCTAAAATTAGTGCGTCTAAATATTCTATCATTATTTACGAATACTGAATAAAGCGAAAACAGGAATGATGACACCTATTAAAACTAAAATCGGCCCTAATGTAAGTCCTAAAAAACCAAAGCCAAAAGGTTCTTTGTCTAACGTCATAACAAAAAAACCAATGAACATAATAATGATACCAATTAGTAGAGTACTAATTCGCTTAGCATTTAATGGGAATGCGGATTTGTCTAATGATTTGCTCATGGCTAATACAAATTTGATGCTGAAAGTTTTAAATACTTGTTTAACGTCAATAATGTACTTACCAAACTAAATAAAATTGCAATAGTCATGGTACCAACGAGTATAATAAGTTGATTAGTAACATTAAATATATATGAGGTTAATTCGGGTATTTGATTATTGATGTAAAAGTAAAATACATTCGTAATTAAATAGCCAAGGAGTGAGCCAAATAAGCCAAGAATAACAGATTTTAACAAATAAGGCTTCTTAATAAATCCATTCGTAGATCCCAATAATTGCATTGACTTAATCATAGTCCTATTTGCATGAATATGCAATTTTGTATAGTTGCTAATTTGGAAATAAACAATTAGGGCAATTAATAATACGAAGATTAAAGCCGCACTAGAAATGACCTTAATTTTAGGAATGATTAATTCCAAATAATTTTCAGGATATGTAACTTCGTAGATACCTGGAGAGCTACGCAAAGACGTAGCAATTTTTTCAAAACTTGCCTTATTACGAAATTCAGGTTTAGTTTGAAGAATTAGTAAATTTTTAAACGGATTTACGTCACCTAAAAGTTCATCGAAATTTTCATGTGTCGTATTCAAAAAATCTTTCGCGATCGACTGCTTGTCAACTAATTGGGCAGAAGAAGCAATAAATTCTTTCCGATTTTTCAATACTAAAACAGTGGAATCAATTTGATTCGTTTGGAGCGAGTCATCTAAGTAAACGTAAACCTTCATTTGAGCCTGAATACTTTCGCCCCACGTGTAAGCGCCGCTTAGCATCTGAAATAACAATGAAACTACTACGGACAAACATGCTATAGAAATAACAATGATTTGATTGGTCGCTTGAGCTCTCCCTTTCGAGTAACGCATATTATTTAGTTAATTGATTTAAATGATCTCTTAATCGAGCAGCTTCTTCATAATTTTCATCAGCTAATGCTTTGGCTAAAGAAGACTCTAATTCAGCAATAATTTCAGAAACAGTTGCTGGAATAATTTCAATATCATCCGAAGCATCGGCATGAAAAGTATCCATCGGAATAGCGATTTCACTTAGCAATGCCTCTTCTATTCGAATTTCAACATTTAGTCGAAGACCTAATGCAATCGAATCAGAAGGCCTAGCATCTAAAATGAAGTCTCCACCAAGAGCATGCGCATGAATTTTTGCAAAGAAAACACCATCTTGGAAGGATGAAATTTCCACAAAGGAAATAGTCACATCCGTTTGCTGAATAAAATTTGCGAATAAATCGTGTGTCAATGGTCTTGCAGGCTTTATATCTTCCATAAACATGGATATAGCCTGTGCCTCCGTTAAACCTATTACCATAGGAAATCCCAAGTGGCTGCTATTATCTGCTTGTAAAAATAAAATATAGGAAGAAGCTCCAGCCGCGCTTGGACTCAAGGATACTACTTGCAATTTTATAAGCTTTTCCAAAGTATTCAAATAAAATACAAAGATAAGCAAACTCTAGCCTTATGAGGTGGATTTTATATATTTTTTACAATCTCTGGTACTATATCAAATACATCCCCAACGATTCCGTAATCTGCATACTTGAAAAATGGAGCCTCGGGATCATTATTAATAACGATAATTGTTTTTGACCCATTAACGCCCGCTAAATGCTGAATAGCTCCTGATATCCCACAAGCAATATATAATTGAGGAGCAATTTTAATGCCCGTCTGACCAACATGTTCACTGTGAGGCCTCCAATTAATATCCGAAACGGGTTTAGAACAAGCGGTAGCTGCCCCAATTTTATCAGCAAGCGATTCGATCATGCCCCAATTTGTCGGATCTTTTAAACCTCGACCAGCACCTACGACAAAGTTTGCATCCGCTAGGTTAGCACCTTGAGCTACTTTATCAACAGATACTATTTTATGAGGTGTATCTTGAACTAAAGTTACCACTTCACTAATTTGCTCCGATGTCTCTGTTGTAGTGCTTGCAAACTCGAATGCCGGATTAAGCTGCAAAGCAGCTGAATGACTAACATGCAGATAGGTAAGCGCCTTACCACTAAAAATACTTTGTTTTAAGGCAAATTGATCGGATTCAACATCAATCGATATCACTTGAGGAATGACTTTCAAGTTAAATCGGATAGCCGCTGATGATAAAATAGCGTCTAATAAACTTGATTTATACCCAATTACACATGCATTTGAGGCATCAGAAATTAATGCCAATATCGTATCAATTTGACCTTTCGACAGTAGACCTGTTTCACTTGTACCTGTTAGACTATAAAGCTTTACATTGGACAATGCAGGTAATTCAACTTTATTAACCTGGTCAAATGTAAAAAGTGTAACAATTGCAGATGCGTTATGTTTCTGCTGAATATCTTGAATCAAATGAATAATTTGTTTCGAACGTGGGCTTATTTTTCCCTCTTTTATTTCAATGAATGCCGCTATATTTTTCATGATCTAACTTCTTTTTTAATAATATCAATTAACTCAGTTAAATTTTCGCGTTGGAATAAGATACCCTTGCGATTTTGTTCATTTACCTCATCTCTTTCATAGGTAAATGAACTAGCAGCAATTGCTTGCCGGACCACAATAGGCTTTGTTCTAGCAGCCATAATTCCGCGCATAGATGGTATTTTCCATTCCGCAATAGGTTCTTGGCAGCCTAAGACCAAGGGTAGGGAAGATGAAAGTTGCACGGATCCAACAGAACTTTCAACTTTAAGCAAGCATGAATCATTTTCTACGGCTAAATTCATTACCGGACTGTAGTGATTCCACCCTAAAATATTTGCTGTATATAAATGAACTAAGCCAGCGTTATAATCAATGGATTCTTTCCCCATCAAAATTAGATCTACTGGATTCTCTTGCACAAAGGCAGCAATTTCATGCGCAACTTGCAATGAGTCATTGGCTTTCACATGCACTCGAACTGCAGAGTCAGCGCCCAAAGCTAAACATTTACGAATTATAGGCTCAGCATCATCTAATCCCACATGAAATATCGTAATTTCAATTGAATCAGGATTGGCTTCTTTTAATTCAATTGCACGAGAAAGTGCATAATCTTCATAAGGACCCGTTATAAACGTCAACCCGTCCATGTTGACAAAATTGTTAGAACTTAAACTTATCTTTGAAGTTGTGTCCGGGACAGCGGAAATACATACTAATATTTTCATAGGCATCAAATTGTTATGCAAGCATACTAAATTCTTTTAATTAAGACAATGAATAGGAGGGAAATAATTTTAAACGAAATCAAAGAAAATCCACAGAATCCCTTCAACTACTATTTATTAGCAGTTGAGGAGCGTTCAACTGGAGGTATTACTTCTTCGATCGAAATTTTATATGAACTAAAACTGAATTTCCCTGATTATCATCCGACATACTATACTTTGGCAGAACTGCTATACCAATCTGATCGCAACACAGAAGCAACTGCTGTGGCTGAAGAAGGTATTATAAAAGCAAAAGACCTTCAATTATTGAAGGTCTCTCGGGAATTAGAACAACTTATTTTATTGAATGATTAGGTTAGTAATACTTCTTCTAAATCCTTTTCGATTACAAGGTTATCAATAATAAACTTTTGTCTTTCGGGTGTATTTTTACCCATGTAATAAGTTAAGAGTTGAGGAATGGTGAAATCCTTTTCCAAAATAACGGGTTCAATTTTGATGTTTTCACCGATAAATTCACCGAATTCTTCAGGCGATATTTCACCCAGACCTTTAAATCGAGTTATTTCGGGTTTTGGTCCCAACTTTTCAATAGCATTTCTTCGTTCTTCATCGGAATAACAATAAATGGTTTCTTTTTTATTGCGAACCCGGAAAAGAGGTGTTTCAAGGATATATAAATGGCCATTTCGCACTAAATCAGGAAAAAACTGCAAAAAGAAGGTCAAAATCAATAATCGAATGTGCATTCCATCGACGTCGGCATCCGTCGCAATAACGATTTTGTTGTAACGTAAATTATCCAGACTGTCTTCGATGTCAAGTGCATGTTGAAGAAGATTAAACTCTTCATTTTCATATACAATTTTCTTAGTTAGGCCAAAACTATTGAGTGGCTTACCACGTAGACTAAATACGGCTTGGGTTTGTACATCTCTCGATTTCGTTATACTACCACTAGCCGAATCCCCTTCCGTAATAAACAAAATTGTTTCTTGACGCGACTCTGATTTATCATCAGTTAAATGAACTCGGCAATCACGTAATTTCTTATTATGTAGGTTGGCCTTTTTGGCGCGTTCATTTGCCAACTTCTTGATTCCCGCAATATCTTTCCTTTCACGCTCGGATTGAAGAATACGCTTAAGCATCGCATCAGCTGCAGCTGGGTTCTGATGTAAGTAATTATCTAATTCGGTCTTAACGAAATCACCAACAAACGTACGGATGGAAGGAGAGGAGGAATCAGGTGAAATATTAGTAGAACCTAATTTGGTTTTTGTTTGGGATTCAAACACAGGTTCTTGAACACGAATCGCGATAGCGCCTACGATACTTGCACGCACATCAGAAGGATCAAAATCCTTTTTAAAGAATTCACGAACGGTTCGAACAAGGGCTTCGCGAAAAGCTGCTAAATGCGTACCACCCTGTGTTGTGTTCTGTCCATTCACAAATGAATAATATTCCTCACCATATTGATTGTTGTGCGTAATTGCCATTTCGATATCGTTGCCTTTCAAATGAATGATTGGATATCGATTTTCCTCAGCGTTGGTCTTTTTTGATAAAAGATCTAATAAACCATTTTGCGAGAAATATTTTTCCCCATTAAAATTGATGGTTAAACCAGCATTTAAAAAAGCGTAGTTCCAGAATAAATTATCTAAGAACTGGGGGATAAAGTGATAATTCTTGAAAATCGTATTGTCCGGCTCAAAGCAGATAAATGTTCCACTTTTACTCGATGTAGCTTCTAAACCTTTCGATTCATTGGTTAATTCACCCTTACTGAATTCGGCCCACTTCGTTTGACTTTCGCGGTAAGATTGAACCTTAAAATAATTGGATAGCGCATTGGTCGCTTTAGTACCGACACCATTTAAACCAACGGATTTTTGAAAAGCACCCGAATCATATTTACCCCCGGTGTTGATTTTTGAAACGCAATCAATCACCTTACCTAAAGGTATACCACGACCATAATCCCGAACTTCAACCTTTTGGTCTGAAATCTTAACATCGATTTGTTTTCCATTACCCATCATGTGCTCATCAATCGAGTTATCCATGATTTCCTTAACCAAAACATAGATACCGTCGTCGACAGATGAACCATCGCCTAATTTACCAATGTACATACCGGGACGCAATCGAATATGTTCTTTCCAATCGAGTGACCGAATACTATCGTCGTTATAAATGGGTTCTGATGTCATAAAGATTATTTTACTAACAAAATTACCAAAGAATTAATAAATTACCTTGATTTATCAAAATATAATAAAAGGAGGAAATCTGAGCTTTTTTAACTTATTTTGTATCCCTTAAAATGAATTTCTGCATGATCAAGAAAATTAATTTTGCTACAGTCTTACTGTTATTCGTTAGCGTTAATATCGCATTTGCTCAATTTCAGGTTCCTACAAATTACTTGCCTGGTAGCAATATGAATCAACCCAATGCTGTCAATAAGCCAATAGGTAATTCAAAAGTAACCAAGCGCGAGATCATTAATACCTCGAATCAAAAGAATGAATTAGATAGTTTAGTTAACCAACGTCAGTCGGATGCTTTAACGAATCAGTCAATCGAAGAGGATTCAATTAAAAAAGCCAAAATTACGCTTCAGAATAAGATATTTGGTTTTTCTATTTTCAATAAAAAAGCAGGAACATTTGAAACCAATTTAAAAATGGCTACTCCTAAAAATTATATTTTAGGTCCAGATGATGAGTTGATTGTTGACATAAATGGTTATTCAGAGGAGCATTACAATCTTACTGTTAGTGCTGATGGTTATGTTAAAATTAATAAAGTAGGCAATGTATATGTTGCAGGATTGACCATAGATGAAGCCCGAAATAGATTAATCTATAAACTTTCAAGTATATATATTGGATTGAAAAAATTCAATGGACGTACAGATATTAATGGTTTATATGCAAGTGTATCATTAGGAAATATCCGTACAATTCAAGTATCTGTCGTAGGAGAGGTGCAATTTCCTGGGACATATTCAGTTCCTTCTTTAGCACGTGTAATGAATGTATTGTATTTAGCAGGTGGGCCAACAGAAAATGGTACTTTCCGCGACGTACAATTGATTAGACACAATAAAGTGCTTGCTCACCTTGATTTGTACGACTTTATTACACAAGGATTTAGCAAAGGGGATATCAGTGTGCAAGATCAAGATATCATTAAAATAGGACTATATAAGTCTCGTATTGAAGTTAAAGGACGTGTTAAACGTAGTGCATTTTTTGAGCCTTTGCCAACTGAAAATCTAGCCTTTATATTCGAAAATTTTGTTGGTGGATTTACTGAAAACGCTTACAAAGATTTGTTAAAAGTTGAACGTATAACCAAAACAGAGCGCAAATTAATCGATATCAATTATGCCATCGCAAATTCATTTTATCCTGCAGATGGGGATATAATTACGGCAGAATCAATCACAGAGAATCGCTATGAAAATCGAGTAACCTTATCAGGTGAAGTATTTCGTCCAGGTACTTTTTCATTAGATAGCAAACTAACCTTATCGAATTTAATTAAACGTGCGGGTGGCGTTAAAGAAAATGCATTTTTGGCACGTGTGAATATTAACCGCTTAAACAAGGACTTCACTCCAGGTATCATGTCTGTAAATCTAGCTGATGTATTAAGCGGAAAAGCTGAAGATGTTATGCTGGAAAGAGAGGATAAAATTACGGTATTTTCGATCACGGAATTACGAGAAAGTTACACGGTAACCATCCATGGAGAAATTAATGGAGTAAAAGAAAATCTTGATAAAAAAACAGCGATTGGGGATACCAAAACGAAGCAGCAAGAGAATGGTAATAACGCACAAAATGAATCTTCTAGCGAAATTTCTGATAAATTAAAATCGGATAATATAAGCAATGTGTTATTGAACCGCCAAGTTAAAATTACAATCCCCTTTCAAACAAATATGACGGTGGAGGATTTAATTATTAAGGCTGGGGGTTTACGTGAATCAGCATCAACAGGATTTGTTGAAGTTGTAAGACGAAAAAAGAATGAATTTGTCGAGAATCAAGATTACTCAAGTTCTCAAATTGCGGAGGTTTACAAATTCTCGATTTCAAAAGATTTAATTGTTGATAATAGTGCTTCAAAATTTGTTTTGAATCCATTTGATGAGGTGTTTGTTCGATCATCGCCTAATTATGAATTGCAGCAATTTATCACCTTACAGGGGCAAGTATTATTTCCGGGTGTATATGGTTTAGAGAAAAAGGATGATCGTTTATCTGATTTGATAAAACGTGCAGGTGGATTAAACAAACAAGCCTATCCGGAAGGAGCGAAATTAATTCGTAAAACAGAATTATCTGAATCAGAATCTGAGTTAAAAAAGAAACAAATTAAAGATTTCAATGATAATTACTCGGGAATTGAAATCAATAATGCATCAGAATCTAGTGAGTCAAATCATGAAACGATAGGGATTAACCTTGTGGCTGCTTTGGCACAACCAGGAGGTCCTGATGATATTCAAATTATAAATGGTGACGTTATCAACATTCCGCGTGAGCCACAAACAGTTAAAATCACGGGAGAAGTATTATACCCAAATAATGTTAAGTTCACTGAGTCGAAATCACTAGGTAGTTATATTTCCAGCGCAGGTGGCTATACATCAAGCTCGGCAAGAAAAAGGGTGTATGTGATTTACTCAAATGGATCCGTTAAACGTGCAAAGAACTTCTTATTCATGCGTTTTTATCCAAGAGTTGAACGTGGTTCAGAAATCATTGTACCAAAGAAATTAAAATCGGCAAATACGAGTCAACAAATTGTATCATTGGTATCCGTTTTAACAGGTACTGTGACGAGTATTATTGGTATCATAACATTAATTAAAGCGACAGCGCAATAGATAGTATAATGAAAGAGGAAAAAAGCGATCAGTTTTCGTTAGAGAATGTATTAATAAGTTTTATCGGGTTTATTCCATTTGTTAAAAGGAATAAGCGCATCATTCTCATTTTTACTGCGGTGGGCCTAATTACGGGCTTGGGTGTTGAGATATATAAAAGCTCTAATAATTTCAAGAAGACCAAAATAGTGTTCGTACTTGAAAGTGAAAGTGCGGATAATGGTCTTGCTGGATTAGCGTCTTCGCTAGGTTTAGGTGGTATGAGTTCAGGTAACTCTATTTTCAGTGGAGAAAATTTCAAAGAGTTACTCAAGACTAAAAATATTTATCGAAAAGCTATTTTGACCAAGGTGAAAGTGGGCAATAGAACTGACTTTTTTGGAAACTTTTTCCTTGAAAGATCTGATTTGGAAAATCATGAATGGAGTAATTTACCGGTCGATTTCGTCAAATACAGATTTAAAACAGGTAATATCGATTCGATAGACGTTCAGGATAAAAATATCATCAATGCTATTTCAATGTATTTAAACGATAATACGGATATATTTTTAGACAATCCTAAATCTACTTTTCAAACTTTGACCGTAGAGACACGTAATGATACCATAACGCATGTTTGGGCACAATTATATCTGAAGACAATTACAGATTACTACATTAATACCAAAACCAAAAAATCCAAGGAGCTATTAGTCATTATGGATAAACGAGTAGATTCGTTACGTTCTGCTTTATATTATACGCAAGGGAAATTAGCTAATTATAATGACCAGAATCAACAGATCATTTTTCAAAGAGCTCGTGTAATCGCAGAAAGATTACAGATGAATTCAACTCAATTGCAATCGCTCTATTTTGAGGCTTTACGTAATTATGATAATCTTAAATTTTCATTAGTTAAAGAAGCACCTTTGTTGACGATTATTGAAGATTCTGAATTACCCATTATAACACTTCCGTATAAGTGGGGGAAAATCATTACCATCGGAACCTTATTAGGCTTTATAATGGGCTGTTTTGCTGCGTATGTTCGTTTTTTGTATAAAGTAAATTATAACTAATTACTAAATGGCATACTATACAAAGTTGTTTTCTGAAATTTTTCAAGAAAGAGAACTTTTATACATTTTGGCAAAAAGGGATGTTTCCATCCGGTATAAGCAGACGTACTTAGGTATAATATGGGCTATCATTAGACCGGTATTGACTATGCTCGTATTTTTGTTTGCATTCAAAAACGTAGCTAAAATTGGTGATATTTCTGGCTTTCCCATTCAACTTGTAATATTCTCGGGTGTAATCTTTTGGAATTTGTTCGCTAATACTTTTCAAGCGGTCAGCAATTCAATTTTGGCCAATAACAATTTAGTCTCCAAAGTATATTTCCCAAGGTTAATCATAGCATTTTCTTCCATTGCAGTCTCTTTATTTGATTTCTTAATTGGTTTGATCGTATACACGATTCTAAGCTTGTATTTAATGCATGCATTACCTATTTCCATGTTACTATTACCCTTAGCGGTTTTCCTAACATTGTTATTTAGCATTGGTTTAGGGTTAATTTTTTGTTCGTATTCAGTTAAATACCGTGATTTCTTACAAATGATTCCATTAATTGTTCAGTATGGTTTTTTTGTAAGTCCTATTGTTTATACAGCAAAGTCACTTCAAATATCAAATTGGTTTAATGTCTACGCATTCATCAATCCATTGGTAGGTCTTGTTGAATATGCTCGTATCTTACTAATACCAGGATATAGTACCTTAAATTTCGATTTCATCTATCTATCGATTAGTACATGTTTCATAACATTTTTAATCGGTATCTATGTGTTCACTAAGAAGGAGAGTTCTTTTGTAGATTATTTATAATATTGACATGAAGATTGTAGAGGTAAATAATATAACAAAGAAATATAACCTGAATCAGCTATCTGAACCTGTTTCGTTACGTAATGGACTGAAATCATTATTTACAAAACAGGAAAAGTCAAAAGACTATTATGCACTTAATGACGTTTCCTTTTCAATAAATAAAGGAGACAAATTAGGGATTATCGGAAATAATGGAGCTGGAAAATCCACTTTATTAAAGATCTTAAGTCGTATTACTAATCCCACTTCAGGTCATGTACAAGTAAAAGGTAAGGTGGCTAGTTTGTTGGAGGTAGGGACAGGCTTTCACCCAGAATTATCTGGCCGTGAAAATATCTTTTTAAATGGTGCCATATTAGGAATGAGCAAAAGAGAAATCAAAGCTCAGTTTGATGAAATTGTTGATTTTGCTGGTCCTCAAATATCCAATTTTCTGGATACGCCTGTAAAGCGGTATTCCTCAGGGATGTATGTACGATTAGGTTTTGCCATATCTGCTCACCTTAATCCAGAAATTTTAATTGTTGATGAAGTGCTTGCGGTTGGTGATGCCGACTTCCAAAAGAAGTCATTAGGGAAAATGAAAGAGGTGGCAGCCAATGAAAAGACTATTTTATTTGTAAGCCATAACCTTACAGCTGTATCGAATCTATGTAATAAAACATTGCATTTGGAAAAAGGTACAGTCAAGCAAATGGGGGAGACTGCGGTCGTTCTAAAGAACTATATGTCGGAGGTGCAGTCGAAGAAAATGTACTACGCGGCTGAAAATTTTCAATCAGGCTTAGGGAATGATCTAATTCGCTTAAAATACGCGGAAATAAAGCCTGAACTATCTGAAAATGTTGATTATTGGACAATCAATAATCCATTTAAATTGCATTTTGAATTCTGGAATACGTTAAATGATGTGGATTTAAACGTAAGTGTACATTTATATGCCAGCACAGGAGAATGTATCTTTAATATTGGCAATCAACCAAGTAAATATAATGCTGGAATTGTTTCGACTGATATAGCTATTCCGGGTAATTTCTTAAATGATGGCTCGTATTTTCTATCCATCATGGTCGTGAAGAATTCAAGTATTGTTTTGGCAAATTTTGAAGAATTATTTGAATTTGAGATTGCCGATTATCGTGAAAATACAACATGGTATGGAAAGTGGCCGGGATATGTTCGTCCTAATTTCCCAATTGTCATGAAACAGGTAACAAGCGAAATCTAGATATGCTGCATGTAACAAAGTCATTTTTGCCCGATATAAAGGAATATATTTCTTTATTGGAAGAAATATGGACCAACGGCCAATTAACGAATGATGGCCCTTTGGTGATTGAATTGGAGCGTAAATTAGCGGAGTACTTGGAAGTGGAGCACTTTTTATACGTTTCCAACGGAACAATTGCGCTGCAATTAGCCATTAATGCCCTAGAATTAGCAGGTGATGTAATTACTACACCATTTTCTTATTGTGCAACGACTACATCACTTATTTGGGAAAAGTGTAATCCTATTTTTGCCGATATTTCTCCAATTAGTTTAACATCCGAAAGGGTGCAAATTGAACGTGTATTAACGACTGATTCTAAAGGAATATTAACAACTCACGTGTATGGTAATTGTGCAGATTTACTAGATCAAGAACAATTGGCAGCTGATTATCAAATTCCAATAATTTACGATGGGGCGCATGCCTTTGGTGTTAGGCATCAAGGAAAATCCATCTTTAATTATGGTACAATCTCAACTTGCAGTTTTCACGCGACTAAAATATTTCACACGATAGAAGGTGGTGCCCTGATTACCCGAGACTCCAACCTTGCGGAAAAGTTAAGAGGCATCAGAAGTTTTGGTCATAAAGGGGATGATTACTTTGCGGCAGGAATCAATGGAAAGAATTCAGAATTTCATGCTGCTATGGGTCTAATCAATCTTAAACATTTCCCTCAAATTAAAGCTCATCGTCAATTGGCTTCCGAATTGTACGAACTACGTTTACCTGCTGAAATACAAAGAATCGCTTGGAATTCAGAGAATGATCGAAATTACAGTTATTTCCCTGTCATTTTTTCATCCGAAGAAACCTTACTTAAGGTTCTTAGAGCACTTAATGCGGTTCAAATATTTCCTCGAAGATACTTTTACCCAGCATTAAACGAATTGCCTTATTTGACATATCAAGCATGTCCTGTCGCTGAAGATATTGCGAAGAGAATCGTATGTTTACCGCTGAGTGCAGAAATTAGTACAGTAGATATCGAACGTATTTGTTCTATTATTAGCTCAACATTATAGATTCAATATATGTTGTTCATCGTTTTTCTCTCCTTTATTTTATTTAATTTTCGAATAGCTTCGAAAATTTCGAATAAAAATTTTGATGAGATTTTACTTACAGGATTTACCTTTCAAAGTCTAAGTATTATTTGTAGTGGCTATCTTTTATCTGCAATCAAATTATGGGATAATGCGTATTGTTGGTCTATTTTACCATTTTTTGTCTCTTATACATTCTACCTGTTTTTCAGGAACGTCATTCACTTACCCGAGCAAATTCATTCTTCCTCCTTTAAATTAATTGGTTCTAGCATTCAGCAATTACACGAAATTTATAAGCAGCAGCGGAAGACAGAAAAAACTCTTTTTGCATTTATATTTTTTGGTGCGGCAATCATTACCATAAGCCAACTCTTTTTATTGTTTTACTTACCCCCAAATGAGTGGGATAGTATGACAGGGCACCTTAATCGTATTCTATATTTTGTTCAAAATCATAGTACAGCACATTTTGTAGGTACAAATTGGAATATTGATACGTATCCCAAAAGCTTTTCTTCCATTCAATTTTACCCATTTTTAATGAGTGGATTCAATGAGCATTTTTTCAAGTTACCTAACCTGAGTGCGTTTTGGATACTATTTGTTGGAAGTTATGCGGCTTTAAAACAACTACAAATACCTTTTAAAGTGCGATTGCTTAGCGCTTCGCTCTTAATATTTACTCCGATACTATTGATTCAATCCACGACAACGGATACCGATATTGTATTGGGTGCTTATTTAGTTTGTGGTTTATATTATTTAATACGCTTTACAAAAACAAAGGAGGTCTATTACATATACATTTCAAATCTCATGTTTGCAATTGCCATGAGTCATAAAATTACCTTCGTATTTGCATTACCTAGTTTGGCGGTTTTAATTAGCTACGCTTGTTTGATAAATAAAGAGCATATAAATCTCAAACATCTCAAGCACGCCATACTTAGCTCAATACTATTTTTATTCGTTTCTATGCCTACGGGTTATATAGCCAATATAATTCATTATGGACATCCCATTGGTCCCAATACGGCCACAAAACATCAGTCCATAGAACGCGCTGGTAATTTTTCAAATCTAGTGCTACACGGGTCTAAGAATGTTGCTAGGTATTTCTTTGATTTGATTAATTTTGATGGACTTCGAAATATTCAATGGGTTGAAAATTATCAAGAAGTAGTCAACCAGCAATTCAGAAATTTAGACTCCTTTTTTAATTGGGGATTAGAAACCTCCACGGCATTTACTATTGTCCCCTTTAGTTATACCCGAAAATTTGAATTCTATAATGGAACGCCGATTTATGGATCTATATTTTTACTCATTATCATTCCTGCAATTATTATTTTATTAGTAAAAAAGAGGCCGACGTTTTATTACTTTTTCTTCCTTGCGTTTTTGCTACATTTTGGAGCTTTGGCTTATACAGCAGCTTATGATCCTTGGAAGGGTCGGTATATGATTAGTTCGCTTGTTTTTCTACTTCCTATTTCTAGTCTATTCTTTAAGCCATTTGTAGCTAAAAATAAATATAGTCTAGTATTAGTTGTCTACCTTATAATCATTGCATCGGCATTTTCAACGATACTTTTTCATAGTCGAAGCGCATTCGTTTCTACGCATCATTTACCAACTATCTGGGGAAAATCCAGAATGGAATTGCTAACCGTATCGCGTCCTGATATTACAAACGCGTATACTCGATTTGATCAAATAGTACCGCAAGATGCAACTGTCGCATTGGCTACGATTAATGATGATTATGAATATCCTTTATGGGGTGATCGATTTACACGTACACTAATTCCCATCAATCCATTTGAAAAGGGATTACAGCCCATTCCAAAGGAAGCTACCTATTTATTCTTTAGTAGGAGTGTCATAAAACCCGTAGGCACCGACATCCGATTAGGCACAGATACCACGATTAAAGAACATATTATCGTTCGTGGAGAAGATTATTATTTGCGTAAATTGAAATAGACAAATAATGATTAGTGGATAAAATACGAATACCACTGGTTTTATATCCTTAAGTTTTCATGATACCTTGCAGCAGGTAATTACAGCATATGAATATCAAAGAAAATATTGCAGAGGGTTTACGTTCAATCAAAGGAAATCTACTCCGGACAATTCTTACAGCCTTAATTATTTCACTGGGGATAACATCTCTCGTTGGTATATTAACTGCCATTGATGGGATTCAAAGTTCCGTAGACAATAGTTTTTCTGGGCTAGGGGCTAACTCATTTGATATCCGCAATAGACCAGCTATGCAAGTGCGTAGAGAAGGTCAGCGTGAAAAACGTTTTAAAAACATTGATTATCGCCAGGCATCTCGGTATAAAATTATGTTTAGTGCAAAAGGAAAAGTTTCCTTAAAAACGAACGTAACAAATAATGCGATAGGCAAATATGAAAGTAAAAAGACCAATCCAAATGTTCGCTTATTAGGCATTGACGATAATTTTATTGAGTTAAAGGGATACAAAATTGCTGAAGGACGAAATTTTTCAAACAATGAATTTACGAATGCCATCAATGTTTGTTTTTTAGGTGTTGATGTCATTGATCAATTATTCGAAAAATCAAGCCCACTAAATCGAGAAATTATTGTCAGTGGGATTAAATTAAAGGTCATTGGAGTCCTAGCCAAAAAGGGGAATATGATGGGAGGGGGTGATGATCGTGTCATTATGGTGCCACTCGAAACGGGCCGCAAAATGGCAATTGGTCGAAATTTAACTTTCGATATTACAACATCCTCTACTAAAGTCGCTAACATTGACGATTTCATGGAAGAGGCACGAGGAGTTATGCGTAAAGTACGTATGGATCCAATCGGAATGGAGGATTCATTTTCAATAGATCGTTCAGATTCTATTGCTAAAAGTTTCGAAAGTATTACATCAAGCTTACAATTGGGAGGTTTTGTAATTGGCTTTATTACCTTATTAGGAGCAGCTATTGCTCTTATGAACATCATGATGGTGTCTGTTACGGAAAGAACACGTGAAATAGGCATTAGAAAGTCTTTAGGAGCTACCCCTTCACGGATTCTTCAGCAATTTCTAATCGAGGCAATCGTAATCTGTTTATTAGGTGGAATAGGAGGGATTGTGTTGGCTATACCTATAGGAAACTTAATTGCACAAGGAATTAGTTCAGGTAATGCAAGTTTTATTATTCCATGGCTTTGGATGATGGTGGGTATAATTATTTGTGTGTTAGTTGGCTTATTTTCAGGAATTTACCCAGCATTTAAGGCATCAAAAATGGATCCAGTGGAAGCGCTTCGTTACGAATAATCCGTAAAATATTTATTGATTACTTGCTTAATCATGAATAAAGGCCTACTTTTGCATTGCAATTGAGCCAATTGGTTTGATTCAATTGCCCAGATGGCGGAATTGGTAGACGCGCTGGTCTCAAACACCCGTGGGTGCAAGCCCGTGCCGGTTCGACTCCGGCTCTGGGTACAAGCCTCTCAAGCAATTGAGAGGCTTTACCTTTTTTAGAGCTTTCTATTCACTAATTCTTTCCAAGCTTCATAAGCCACTTTTGTTTCGCTTAAAGCTGAGTGATTCGGATTAATCGTTTTAATGAGCTTAATATTACGAACGGCATCTTCTTCATTTTTGAAATAGTTAATGCCAACGCCGGCTCCTAAAGCAGCACCAAAAGCCCCATCAGATTCTAATAAATCAACTGATACATTCGAAGCATTGACAATCGTTTGCGCAAAAATTTCGCTTAAATACATATTAGCAAAGCCTGCCTTAAGTTTAGTAGGTTTGATTCCGGCATCAGCCAACATTTCGATGCCATAGGCCATGGAAAAAGCGATTCCTTCTTGCGCCGAACGAATCATTTCGGCTCGCCCATGCCGATTAAAATCAAGGTGCTCAAAACTTGCGCCAATTTGTTGATTCTGAAAGATTCGTTCTGCGCCATTCCCAAAAGGAACACATAATAAACCTTTCGATCCAATGGTAGTAGATGCAGCTAAACTATTCATTTCAGAATAGCTTAATTCTGGACAAACCGTTTGTTTTACCCATCGATTTAAGATACCAGTACCATTGATACACATTAAAACACCTATGCGTTTTGACTCGCTTCGATAATTTACGTGAGCAAATGAATTTACTCGATTAAACTTATCATACTTGAGCTCATCACTTACTCCGTATACTACACCCGAGGTACCTGCCGTGGTTGCAATATCACCAGGTTGCAAAACACCCAAAGAAAAAGCATTATTAGGCTGATCTCCAGCCTTATAGGTGATTTGAACTTGATTATTTAAACCTAAGGAAACAGCTACTTTCGAATTAATAACCCCATGGTTTGAAAAGACATCTTGTACATTGGGGAACAATGAAGCATCAAATCCAAAATAATCAATTACAGGCTTTGAAAGTTCATCAGCATGAAAATCATAAAATATTCCTTCAGAAAGGGCAGAAGCAGTAGTTGTAAATTGATTAGTAAATCGACCAGCAATGAAATCTCCAGGAAGCATAACTTGAGCAACACGATCATAAAGTTCCGGTTGATTCTCTTTTACCCAAGCTAATTTAGAGGCAGTAAAATTACCCGGCGAATTCAACAAATTTGTTTGACAATAAGAGTGGCCAATGGCTTCAAAAGCATTCTTACCAATTTCAACAGCACGCGAATCACACCAAATGATAGATGGCCTTACAACTTCATGCTGATCATCTAAAACAACAAGGCCGTGCATTTGATATGATATACCAATGGCAGCAATATCAGTAGATTTATAGGTCTGAGATGCATTTGCCTTCAAAATAGCCTGTTGCACACAATGCCACCAATGTTCTGGATCTTGCTCGGCAAAACCAGGAGCAGGGCTAGAAATCTCATTTTCAATTTCCGGATATGAGGTTGAGTAAATTAATTGTTGGTTTGAAGCGTCAACTACACTAACTTTAATCGACGATGTGCCGACATCGACTCCACACAAAAGCATATTGATAGATTTAGATGTTAAAAATTTTCATACCAAGTTACCAAGTTAATCCTCATTTTGCTCTATCAAAGGTAAAAATTGAGATAAAACCGGGTGAAATTCATACCCTTGTCGGAAAAAGTGGTTCTGGAAAAAGTACCGTTGCCCATATCGTAGTGGGGCTAATCAAAGCAGAGAATTCATCTATATTAATCAATGGAAAAGAATTAAATGCAGGGTTACTTGATCGATTAATACCACAATTTAAGGCGGCAGGGTATGTGCCTCAAAATCTTCATTTAAAACCACACCATACAGTTGATGCCTACCTAGACATGTTATTTCAACGGCTAACAGAAAAGGATCGCATAAAAACGATTAAACACTATGTTAATCTATTTCATATAAAGCATCTGTTAAATGCCAAAATTATTCAGTTATCTGGAGGAGAAAGACAAAAAATAGCCTTATTAGAAGCTGTGAGTCAACCCATTGAATACCTCGTACTCGATGAGCCTTTTAGCCAACTAGATACCGAACAAAAAATAGAATTTATACAAATCATCCAGCAATTAATTGCCTACAAGCAAATTCCTTGTTTATTAATTAGCCACGATTTGGTAGACATTATTAAAATGAGTCACAAATTGGGCATTATTGAAAATGGCAAAGTAGCATTTCAAGGGAATTGGGATAAATTTTGGAAATCCAAGAATAATATAGCTTCAAGACTTAAACTAGCAATGTTAAACTGGAAAATAGAAACGGATTCCTTACTTAATAACCTGAAGCAACCTTTAGGCGATTAGCATTTGCATCCGTAATTTGAATTAATTCCTCGATCGATACTTCATACAAGTCGGCTAATTTCTGCGCAATTAAAGGAATGTATTTGGGTGAATTGGGTTGACCCCGGTAGGGAACCGGTGTTAAATACGGTGCATCCGTTTCCAAAACAATATTTGTCAGAGGGATTTCTTTAATATCATTAAACAGCGTTGTGTTTTTATAAGTAATAACACCACCGATTCCGAGCATAAATCCTAAATCAACTAAAGTCTTGGCTTCACGGGCATCGCCTGAAAAACAATGAATAATCCCGCTTAAATTAGCGTATTCAGACTTCTTCAAAAGAAGTAATAAATCCGAGTAAGCCTTTCTGCAATGTACATCAATCCACAATTTATTATCCATCGCCCAGTGACATTGGGTCTCAAATGCATGAATTTGCTCTGCTTTATAGGTAGTGTCCCAATAATAATCCAAACCGATTTCACCAATTGCTAACACCTTCTGTTCAGCGAGTATTTTAGCAAGCGCCGCTAGTTCTATTTGATAATTCTCTTTCACATAGGTGGGATGGAGACCGATCATAGGCAATGCAAACTCAGGAAAAGCATTCGCAAGTTCAACCAATTGGCCCCAGGAAGCTAAATCACAATTAGGTAACCAAACCTCAGAAACCCCAGCAGCTTTGATATCACTGACATGAATTTCGATCTCATCTTTGAAAATGGGATCATAAAGATGTGCATGCGTATCAATCATAATATTTCGGGCTTTAAATTTTGTTGGAGACAGTAGTCTAACAACGCTGGCAATACAACTTTTAATCGTGGAAAGGCTTTCACACTGTCATGAAAAACGAGTATAGAACCTGGTTTAATATGCCGTATTCCTGCTTTAATAATGGCTTGAGTAGATAAATCTTGGTTATAATCTCCTGTCAAAAATGACCACATAAAAATGGGCGTATCTATTGATATCTCGCGATAAATGAATGAATTTACGCGGCCATAAGGAGGCCTAAAGCCAACAGATTTAATATTCATTTTACGAAATACCTCTTCACAATCCAGGTAATTTTGCCAATAATCTTCCTTGCTGTATTTCCATGCATTTGCATGGTTCATCGTATGATTACCCACTTGATGACCTTCCGCTAAAATTGACTTTACTATTTCCGGATTATTGACAACATTCTTACCAATACAAAAAAAAGTAGCCTTCGCCTCGAATTGAGTTAAACAATCCAATACAAAATTGGTAATTTCAGGAGTTGGACCATCATCAAATGTAAAATAGACCGCATTTGATTTTTCATCAACAGGTCTTGACCAAATCAGTTTTGGTAATAGGTTAGGAACAATACTTGGTATTTGATGGATGAACATAAAGAATAATATGACGCAAATTACAAACCTTGGTGCAGAAAAAATAATTCTTGGGATTGACCCTGGAACACGTTACTTGGGATATGGATTAATTCGAATTACCCGTGATAAAGTTCATGTGTTACAGTATGGTGTTTTAAATCTTACTAAATACACTACACAAGGAGCAAAATTCTTGAAGATTCACGAACGTGTGATGGGTATTGTAGAGGAATTTATGCCAGATGAAATTGCCATAGAATCACCTTTCTTCGGAAAAAACGTACAATCCATGCTAAAACTAGGGCGGGTTCAAGGAATGGTTATGTCCATCTCGTTTTCAAAAGGTATTCCCATCACCGAATATGAGCCTAAAAAAGTAAAACAATCGGTAACAGGTAATGGAAACGCATCCAAAGAACAAGTAGCCAAAATGGTTGAAATCATTAGCGGAATTAAACTCGATGGCAAATTGCATGATGCAACAGATGCACTTGGAATCGCCATTTGCCATCATTTTCACAATAAAAACATCAGCTCATCGGTTAAAGGAACACAGAAGGGTTGGGGAGCATTTGTCAACGAAAATCCTGATCGAATCAAATAGCGTCTAATTGCGCCTTTAACGAGTTAATATCATCACATGGGGCGAGACATCGGTCTCCTATGCAGACCATGAACCTATAGGACTGGTTTTCAACAGGCACGCATAATGCGTTTAATTCCTTTAATTGATCCTTCGAAGTAGATTGTGGGTTATATTTCACAATGGCCCTTGGGTTCTCCATCCATTCCGAATAAATACGTAACCAATTGGCGAAATAGATAGGATTAGCCTGTGCTTGTTCTAGGACTGCGGCCAACATATCTTTAGCCAAAATAGTTTTAGCAGGATCATTATTAAAAAAGCCTAACCACATGAGAAATTCGCATAACATCGAATTAGAAGATGGGCAAACGGAATCAACGAGCTCAAATTTTGGTGCAATTAATTGATCATTGAGACTTGAGTGGAAATTATAAAAAACCTGTTGGTTGGAATGATGAATAGTAATGTATAAAAATAATTGCTCAGCTTTGGCCAAATACGACGAGCTGCCCGTCACTTGATAAGACTTCATCAATGCCAATCCCCATGCGGCTAAATCATCTAAAAATGCCATGATAGGCTGATTAGCAAAAGTAGCTTGATGAAAGAATAAGTTAGTTTTAGAGTCAGTTAATACTTGGGAAATATGAGTAACAAGCCTAAGCGCATCTTGCAAAATAGCATCATCTTCTAATACGTTTGCTGCATCTAAAAGACCAACCGCCAATAAAGCATTCCAGGATAATAATTGCTTTGTGTCCGTGGCAGGACGAACACGTTGATTGCGCGCTATTTTGAGAACTTCAAATTCTTTTTCAAATGTAGCATTGAGGTAAACTTCCTTTTTAAACAAAATATTATAACCATGTTCCCAATTCCCGTGTTTGCTAATGCTGTAAGCATCATAAAATGCTTGATGTTTCGCATAAGGCAATAAATGATTGAGTTCATCAAAAGTCCAAACATAAAATAAGCCCTCAACGCCTTCACTGTCAGCATCTAAAGCCGTATAGTATAAACCGTTATCACCTTTTAATTCAGTATTCAGAAAATCGATGGATTGCAATAATACCTCCCGATATAAGGCATTGTGGCTCCTTTGGTAGGCCAAGGCATAAACACGGATTAATTGAGCATTATCGTACAACATCTTTTCAAAATGGGGACAGAACCATTCTGAATCCACTGAATAACGAGAGAAACCTCCACCTAATTGATCGAAAATACCACCCAATGCCATTTTCGTCAATTGCAAATCAGCTAATTCGCCTACATGACCAAGATTTCTAAGCTTATCAGGGATGGACTCCAACAATAAAGAAAGAGATGGAATGGGAAATTTGGGTGATTTATGTGTTCCACCAAAAACAGGGTCTAATCCTTTGGAAATTAGTTCCATGGATCTAGGAATAATTGGGCTAAGTTCTTCTAGATTAAGGGGGTATAATCCCAAGTTCGTATCGTGTAAATTTGCGGCAAAACCATCGGCAGATTTTTGAAGTTCCGATTTATGTTCCTTGAAAGCATTATGAATTGAATTCAACAATTGCATCCAATTGGCTTTCGGAAAATAAGTACCTCCATAAAATGGTTTTTGATCGGGCATTAAAAATACATTGAGAGGCCAGCCACCTTGTAAACCCATGGCATGTAGGGCATCCATATAGATCAAATCAATGTCGGGTCTTTCTTCACGATCTACTTTGATACAAACGAAATTCGCATTCATCAATTCTGCAACCTCTAAATTTTCAAAGGATTCATGTTCCATGACATGACACCAATGACAAGCCGCATAACCAATACTCAGAATAATAGGCTTATCCTCATTGATGGCTTTATTCAATGCAAGTTCACCCCATGGATACCATTCCACTGGATTGTTCTTATGCTGCAATAAATAAGGACTTACTTGGTTTTGGAGATGATTCATCGAATAGTTAAAAATAGATTAGTAAATTTGTACAAATTATTCATATGCCCGAATTTAAATCCTTTGTACTTGATCCCGCAGTTGCCAATTCACCAGAATTGTTACACGATTTCCTAAGCGCAGAATTAGGTTCAAAGTTATTAAATTCATGTCAGTATCGCATTGAAAAAAAATCAATCGATGCGCGAAGCAGACAAATCAAAGCGAATATTAAAATTGGTTTCTATCCAAAGGATCATGATTTTCATATTGATCTTACGGAACGGATGCGTTTACCCAAACTTGCTTCAAATGCTAAGCATGCCATTGTTATCGGCAGTGGGCCCGCCGGTCTATTTGCGGCTTTAAAACTCATTCGAGAAGGTATTAAACCGATTATTTTCGAGCGAGGAAATAATGTTCGGGATCGAAGAAGAGATTTGGCCGCGATTAATCGACACAATATTGTCAATCCAGATAGTAATTATTGTTTCGGTGAAGGGGGAGCAGGAACCTATTCTGATGGTAAATTATACACACGAAGTACTAAAAGAGGGGATATTGATTCCGTTTTAGAAACTTTTGTGGCTTTTGGTGCAAATGCAAATATTTTGTACGAGGCACATCCGCATATAGGAACAAACAAATTACCAGGAATTATCGAAGGAATCCGACAAGCCATTATCGAGGCGGGAGGAGAGATCTATTTTAAAGCGCGGGTAACAGATTTTATCATTGAAAATAAACAAGTTAGCGGGATCGTATTAGCCAATGGTGAATCTTTCGAATCTAAGCATATCCTATTAGCAACAGGACATTCTGCACGTGATATTTTCGAATTACTACTAAGCAAAAATATTGATATAGAAGCCAAACCTTTTGCCATTGGTGTTCGAATCGAACATACGCAAAAGATGATTGATACTTGCCAATATAAATTAACAGAACGTCCCGATTATTTACCTCCTGCTTCTTTTAGTTTAGTCACACAGACTCAATACAAAGGTGTTCAACGAGGTGTATTTTCGTTTTGCATGTGTCCAGGCGGTTTTATCGTCCCATCTGCTACGGAGCAAAATCAAGTGGTAGTCAATGGCATGTCTCCATCGCGTCGTGATTCAAAATATGCCAATTCGGGAATTGTTGTAAGTATTATGCCGGAAGATCTTGCGCAGTATAAAGACTATGGACCTTTAGCGGGTATGCAATTACAAGAGCAACTAGAACAAAAAGCGCATCAGTTGGTAGGAGGGACCCAACAAGCCGTTTCCCAATTGACAGGTGATTTCATCAAGCGCAAATCAAGTCAATCACAACACGATACCTCTTACGTACCAGGATTACAACCTGGAGAAATGCGTGAATTCCTACCCGATTTTATTGCGGAACCTTTGTCATTGGGTTTACAAGATTTTGATCGTAAGATTCGAAATTTCAGTAGCAATGTGGGCCAAATTATTGGATTAGAGAGTAGAACATCATCTCCCGTTAAAATTCCAAGAGACCGGGAAACCATGGAACATCCAACCCTAAAAGGATTGTACCCTTGTGGAGAAGGAGCTGGTTATGCCGGTGGAATTATGTCGGCAGCCTTAGATGGTATTCGGTGTGCTGAAGCCATTTTAACCGCCATTTAATCATGGATGCACCCTTTGAACGATTATTCGAACTTCAATCAACCATCAAACATAATAGAGATTTGCTCCAAACAGCTAAACAAGCTGCCGTAGTTGCGATTGTCATACAAAAACCCAGCCAAGAGTCTAAAATCGTTTTGATTAAACGAAATACCTACGATGGACATCACAGCGCACAGATGGCTTTCCCCGGTGGAAAAGTCGATCAATCAGATTTAAGTCTTCGACATACCGCTATTCGCGAAATAGAAGAGGAGATAGGAATACAATTAGACGAAGACGATTTAATAGAACTTCCACAACATTGGGTACACGTTTCTAATTTTTTGATACAGCCTTATTATGTATTGATCAATAAAAACCTTGAGTACCGCGTGAATAAAAGAGAAATAAATCGTATTTTTGAAATACCTGTAGCTTTTTTAAAACAACCAGATTCATTAGACTTTCATGAACTTACTTTCATGCAAGAACAAATAACAGCTCCACGCTTTTATTATGAATCAGAAGAAATATGGGGAGCCACAGCAATTATGTTGTATCAATTAATTCAACTATTAGATTAACAAATACCAATGAGTGAAACGACAGAAGGGGCATTACAGAATCAAATTGCCGTAGCCGGCATGTATGAAAATTGGTTCTTGGAGTATGCTTCATACGTTATTTTAGAGCGTGCCGTACCTGCCGTAGAAGATGGTCTAAAACCCGTTCAGCGACGTATTTTACATGCGTTAAAAGAAATGGATGATGGCCGCTTTAACAAAGTTGCCAACGTAATTGGTCAAACCATGCAATATCACCCGCATGGCGATGCCTCAATTAATGATGCATTAGTTAATCTAGGTCAAAAAGATTTACTGTTCGATTGTCAAGGTAACTGGGGAGATAATCGTACGGGAGACAGTGCGGCTGCCGCTCGTTACATTGAAGTTCGCCTTTCCAAATTCGCTAGTGATGTTGTTTTCAATAATCAAACAACCCGTTGGCAATTATCATACGATGGACGTAAGAAGGAACCCATTACCCTTCCCATTAAATTTCCATTATTACTTGCTCAGGGCGTAGAAGGTATTGCGGTAGGTTTAGCAACCAAAATCATGCCTCATAATTTCTGTGAGATTATCCTGGCTTCGATTGATTTACTAAACAATAAGAAAGTTATTCTAAACCCTGACTTCCAATTGGGGGGTATGGTCGATGTATCTAATTATAATGATGGATTACGTGGCGGTAGAATACGTGTTCGAGCAAAGATTGAAGAATTTGACAAGAAAACCCTGTTAATCAAGGAGATACCGTTTGGAACAACGACAACATCTTTGATTGATTCGATTATCAAAGCCAACGATACAGGTAAAATCAAGATTAAAAAGGTAATCGATAATACAGCCAAGGACGTTGAAATTCAAATTCAATTAGCACCTGGAATTTCTCCAGATGTGACCATTGATGCCTTATATGCATTTACAGACTGTGAAGTGTCTATTTCCCCAAATGCCTGTGTGATTGTTGACGAAAAACCACAATTCATTGGAATTGCAGAAATCCTTCGTGTCAGTACAGATCAGACAGTAGAATTATTAAAGCAAGAATTAGAAATACGACGCAATGAATTGATGGAGCGACTTTTATTTAGTTCGCTTGAAAAAATATTCATTGAAAACCGAATCTATCGCGCTATTGAAGAGTGTGAAACCTTCGAATCTGTTATAGAAATGGTCGATAAAGGTTTAGACCCTTACAAGAAAGATTTCTACCGAGAAATCGTTGAGGAGGACATCCTACGTTTATTAGAGATTCGTATTAAGCGTATTTCGAAGTTTGATAGTTTTAAGGCTGATGAGGCAATGAAGCGTCTACAAGATGAATTGGCGGAAGTAGAGGATAATTTAGCCAATCTGATTCGCTATGCTATAGATTACTTCAAGCACTTATTGCAGAAATACGGCAAAGGAAGAGAGCGTAAAACAGAAATCAAGAGTTTCAATACGATTACTGCAACGGTTGTCGCACAGGCAAATCAAAAACTTTATGTCAATCGAGAGGATGGATTCATCGGATACGGATTAAAGAAAGACGAATTCGTCATGGATTGTTCTGATATCGATGATATTATCATTTTCCGTCAAAATGGAACTTGCTCGGTCACTAAAGTTCAAGAGAAGGTATTCGTAGGGAAAGACATTCTATACGTAAGTGTATTTAAAAAGAATGACGATCGTAAAGTTTATAACGTCGTTTACTTTGATGGTAAAACTGGCGTATCCTATGTAAAACGATTCAAAGTAACCTCAGTCACACGTGATCGGGAATACAGAATCGTAAGCCAAGATACTAAATCGAAAATTTCTTACTTCTCAGCGAATGAGAACGGGGAAGCCGAGGTGATCAGCATCAATCTAACAGCGAATTGTACAGCCAAAAACAAACAGTTCGATTATGATTTTGCAAAACTAGCCATTAAGGGACGCGAATCTCTTGGTAATGTTTTGACCAAATATCCGGTTCGTAAAATTGTACAAAAAAGTGCCGGCGTTTCCACATTAGGAGGGGTAGACATTTGGTATGACCCAACCATTGGCCGACTGAATAGAGATCAGCATGGTGATCATGTGGGAAATTTTGAACCGAATGATAATATTTTAGCTATTTACAATTCAGGGAATTACGAGTTGACCAACTTTGAATTAACCAATCGCTATCCAGCGGAAGAAATAGCTTTATTAGCCAAATTCAACCCAAATGGCATTATATCCGCTATTTATTTTGATGGGTCGAATAAAACCCATTTCATTAAGCGTTTCAAAATTGAGACATCAACCATTGATAAGAAGTTTTTATTCATCTCTGATCACAAAGCCTCTAAGTTGGTCGCATCAAGTATTAACTATGCACCCAATGTTCAAATCAAACACAAACCAGATGGCAAAACGTCGGAGATTGAGTTGATGCCAATTGATGAATTAGTTGATGTACGTGGATGGAAGGCGATAGGTAGTAAATTAAACTACCCAAAATTGACTGACGCAAAATTCATCGATACGGAAACCCTTATGCCAGAGTCAGAGGTGGCAAAGACTTCAGCAACAGAGGAAGAAGTAGAGGAACAGGAAGTTACAGTGATTGAGCTAGAATCAGCAGAAACAACAACTCAAGAAATTTCAGAGGTAGAAGTTATCCCTGCTGGTCAGAAGATCACGTTAGAAGATGAGATTCTAGAAACGCCAAAGCCAGAAATAGCCGAAGATATTCCACTTGAAATAAAGAATTATTCAGAAGAAAACATTGCAAAAGACGCTAATAAGGGTGAACAACTCGGTTTATTTTAATGAAACAGGTAGAACTCAATAACCCTAAAGTACTCAATGCATGGGCATTTTATGATTGGGCGAATTCTGTACATTCATTAACTATAACAAGTGCCATTTTTCCTATTTACTACCCATTTGCTGCAGTTAATGATTCAGGAGCAAAGGAGATTGATTTTTTAGGAATGCATCTAAGTAATACGGTTCTGTTTTCTTATACAGTTTCCTTTGCATTCCTTTTATTGGCCATCATAATGCCATTATTGTCGGGAATCGCTGATTACAAAGGGAACAAAAAATCCTTCATGCGTTTTTTCTGTTATGTAGGGTCATTTAGCTGCATGAGTTTATTCTTTTTCGAAAAGGGTAATTACTACATTGGCACATTTGGTTTTCTATTTTCGATTATCGGTTGGGGTGGAAGTATGGTTTTCTACAATTCCTTTCTACCCGAAATTGCCAGCCCGGATCGTTACGACAAATTAAGTGCAAAGGGATTCACGCTAGGCTATATTGGCAGCGTGATTCTTTTAATTCAAAACTTAACCATGGTCATGATGCCTCAGTGGTATGGCAACATTGCGGGTGATCTTGCTTCACGTATATCATTCCTAAGTGTTGGAATATGGTGGTTGGTTTTCGCACAAATACCCTTTCATTATCTACCTGACGGAAATAAACGAACTCATCAAGGAGAAAATATTTGGTTAGGCGGTTGGCGAGAACTCATGAAGGTATACCAAGAGGTTAAGCAAATACGAGTGTTGAAAGGATTTTTAGGAAGTTTTTTCCTATTTAATATGGGTGCCCAAACGGTCATGTATTTGGGAGCACTCTTTGGAAGTGAAGAATTACATTTACCTACAGATGCATTGATTATTACCATATTACTTATCCAACTTGTAGCAATACCAGGAGCCTATTTTTGTGCCCGATTATCTCAAAAAATTGGGAATATTCAAGCTCTTATGGCAATTGTCATTGTTTGGGTAGCAATATGTGGCTTTGCATATACGGTGCATGATCAATTTAATTTTTACCTGCTTGCTACCGGAATTGGTTTTGTGATGGGCGGTATACAATCGAATAGTAGAGCAACATTTGCTAAAATGTGTCCACCCGATGAAAAAGACACGAGTTCCTATTTTAGTTTTTACGATGCCTGCGATCGACTTTCAACAGTACTAGGAACATTTATTTTTGGTCTGATTATACAAATAACGGGTAATATGCGTTTGGGAATATTAATTCTAGGTCTTGTATTTATTGCGAGTATTTATTTCCTGGTAAAATTAAGGGGGACAAAAGAACTTCAACCTAGATTGGTATAATCGATCGGTCTGCAATCGATTGCCATTGCATTGGAATATGTGCTAATATTTCCAGCTTTAATGCATTCACTATAGCTTTCCGAGAATAGGATTTAGCGTGTACGAGTGATACTTCACGAATAGGCGTAGGCTTAGGCAGTGGGTGTACTTTTTCCTTCGACTTCAGATCTAAATAATCGGCAAACATTTGCGGTATAATCGTTTGGCCAAATCCTAAATCAGCCATACGGACAATTGTTTCAAGACTTCCCGTTTGATACGTAAGCGAATTTGAAATTCGGGCACCTGCATTTAGATTACAGATAGAATTGATTTGATTACTCAAACAATGGCCTTCTTCTAATAACCATAACTTAGCAGGATCTAGAGTAGCACTCAATTTAGAACCATCATCCTCCCACACATTGGAATACAAGAAAAGCTCCTCATAATACAGCGGAATCTCGACTAAATTAGAATTTAAGGGAGTAACTAAGATGCCTATATCAATCCGTCCTTCAGCTATTTCATGCTTAATATTATCCGTGGTTGTTTCTGACACGCTAATAATTAAATCCGGATACTTCAATTGGAAGTCAGCCAAAAACCGAGGCATCAAATAAGGAGCAATCGTAGGAATTACCCCGATAGAAAGATTACCTGTCACTTGCGTAGACCATCCTTTCGTTAAAGATAAAATCGACTTACTTTCAGAAAGAATAATTCTGGCTTTGTCCAAAATCTCACGAGCTTCCAACGTTGGAACAAGCGGTTTTGCTTTCCGATTAAACAAGGTCATATTTAATTCATCTTCCAGTTTTTGAACTTGCATACTGAGACTCGGCTGTGAAACACAACAAAAATCAGCGGCTTTCGAAAAACTTTGAAGGTCAGCCAAGGCAACAATGTACTCTAATTGCGTAATAGTCATGCTATAAGTATAATCTATACAAATATAAAAAATATAGATTTGATTGATATTATATTACCTGCGATATTTGCAACATCATTTATTAGAACAAACAAAACACTTATACAAATGGCAAATTACATGTTAGGTTTAGGAAGCCAATTTCCTACATTTTCAAAAACAGCAGTTGTTTCTTTAGAGCAAGGAAAAGAATTCGCAACAATTACTTCTGAAGATCACAAAAAAGACGGTAAATGGTTAGTAATGTTTTGGTGGCCGAAAGATTTTACTTTCGTATGTCCAACTGAAATTGCTGAATTCAATCGTCGTGCAGGTGATTTCGCTGACCGTGATGCTTCATTAATTGGCGCTTCAACGGACTCAGAATTCGTACATGCAGCTTGGAGAAGAGACCACGATGATCTTCGTGGTTTGAAATTCCCTATGTTGGCAGATACTTCAAAGAGCTTAGCTGAAGAATTAGGAATTTTAACAGAAGGAGAGAAGGTAGCATACCGTGTTACATATATCGCTGACCAAGATGGTATCATCCGTTGGGCTTCTGCAAATGACTTATCAGTAGGACGTAACGTAGACGAGGTTCTTCGTGTGTTAGATGCTTTGCAAACAGATGAGCTTTGCCCATGTAACTGGAAAGCTGGAGAAGCAACATTATAATATTTCATTAAGCCCCAGATTCCCTGGGGCTTATTAAAACAATCAACCATGAGTGAGACTAGAGATAACTTATTGGCGGAGATTAATATCCCTGCCACGGAATCCTTTGCCCTTTTGGATTCATTAGATGCAGCAGATCATCGTTACATTAAAGATTTAAAAATCAACGTTTCAAATGCCTTGCGCGCACAAACGTTGTCGGAGAAAGAAGCATTGTTATTGGCATTAGCTGTATCAGTTAACCAAAAACACGAACGTACAATTGATTCACTAACAGCATTAGCTTTAGAAAAAGGATCAAATGATGCCGAAATAAAGGAAATACATGCCTTGGTTTCGTTATTGAACGCGAACAATATCTTTTATCGCTTTAAACATTTTGTTGATAAAGAGTATTACAATACAGCACCAGCAGGCATTCGCATGTCTATCATGATGAATCCTGTATTAGGGAAGGAATTCTTTGAATTAGCTAGCTTAACAGTTTCTGCCATCAATGGTTGTGAAATGTGTGTCACATCACACGAACAATCGGTTAAAAACCATGGAGCCACTGAAGCTCGAATCTTAGATGCTGTTCGATTAACAGCAATCTTCAAGAGCTTAATCGTATTATTATAAGTACATAAAAAAGGCTAATTCTGAGTTGAATTAGCCTTTTTTTATTATTTTTTAATCTCTTCTACCATACGATTTAGATCGAATCTAAATCTAGCGAGTTCTTTAAAACTTTGCCAACAAACCTTTAATAACTTCATGTGTCGGATGGATACCTCCCCAGTTTCACGTTCTTTGTGAAGTACAGGTATATCAAATAATTTCTCTCCAGCTTTTTTGGCCAAAACAGACAAAAAGATATTAGGAGCAAATGGAACAGTCTTGGGCAATGCAGCTAATAATTTCTTTAAATACCCCGTACGAATCAAGCGAAATGGAATATTAGCATCATGGATATAGGTTCCATAGATAAACAACAAAGAAAACTTCAAAATCCGTGTGATAACTAAACGGAAAGGATCATCATGGCGAACCTCACGGAAACCTAACACAAAATTAGATTCATTCCGTTTTTCCCAAAACTTATGAAAATCTTTAGGGTCAAATTGATCGTCTGAGTCCGTTTGAAAAACAAAATCAGGATTCATATCAACTGCCATTTGGTAGCCATTGTAAATGGCATTTCCATGACCTCCATTCAATTGATGTTTAGCAATCAAATTAGGATATTCACCTGCTAATTCATCTAAAATAGCACCTGTATTATCGCGTGAACCATCGTTTATAATCAACAATTTAAAACGATCCTTAGAAACTGTTTTCGATATACCTTCAATCCAATTAGGTACGACATCGCGTATGCAAGCTTCCTCATTGTAAGCTGGAATAACCACGACTAAATCTAACTCATTTTGCATTAAATACGATTTTTATATTTGTTGATAGGCTTTTCGACCAAGAACCAGGATAAACTTGAGATGCCAATCAATAACGAGAGGCAAATCAAAAACTTATAGGCTGTAAAATTAACTAATTCTAAGTGAAAATCAGGTAGATGTGATGTTAAATAATACCAGATTGTATTCCCCTGATCATGGTAGTAATTCATGACAATGTTATGATATAAATAAAGCCCGTAGGAAATTTTACCTAAATAAGAAATAACCTTACCTTGCAAGAAAGAGCTTAACTCCCAAGTATCTGTTCTTATGCAAAGCGCAATGAAAAATAATGCTACGATTGCTCCTGAAAATCGTTCAAATACAATCGACCAAACATTGTCATGTGGGAATTCGGACATTTTGGCCAAATTTAAAACCCCAACGAATAATAGCACCGATATCAGTAGACCTAACTTCAGAAATTTAATTGATTGAAAATACGTTTGCTTATAATGATATAAATAAGCAAGAACACCACCTAAGCCAAAACAATCAACCGCCGAAAATGGATTTACATACCACCACATCCAATTATTTTCTTTCATGTCGTGCGAAGCATAAAGAGAAAAACCTAAACGCGTACCGATTCCGATGAACAACATGGCTATAAATAACCAAGGGTAGCGTTTGGGGGAAAGTAATAATATAAAATAGGGGAAAACAAGGTAATATTGCTCTTCAACCGCTAATGACCACAAGTGATCCCAAATGCCTAACCATGTACCTTTCAACATGATATAAATATTAGGTAGATAAAAGAAAAGGTAAGGCCACAAATTGCGCATATTCGATAGGCCTAATACCAAACCGATAAACATGAGCAGAAAATAGATTGGAAATATCCTTAAAGATCTCCTGTATATAAAACGAATAATTTTAGCCGTTGGAGAAGAATGATTCTTCCCACAATCATCTGCATTTTCAAACAAGATGCGGGTAATCAGAAAACCACTTAAGACGAAGAAAATAACAACGCCTAAATGCCCCAAAAATGAAAAAGGATTAATGGGAATCAACCAATGATCGAGTAATACCAGCATAACAGCAATAAATCGAATGCCGTTTAATTGATTGAAATACAATTCTTTTTTACCCGTCATTATTTTACATAAAAACTAAATTCGACACGTCTATTCAGGCGTCTTTTTTCTTCAGCGGTACTTGTCGACAAGAGTTTAGTACCACCCCAACCTTTTGCTTGAATGCGAGAAGACTCTATACCTTGCTTAATTAAGTAGCCCTTGACTTGCTCAACTCGTTCATTAGATAACTTTAAGTTTTCATCCCAATCTCCTTGATTATCGGTATGCCCTTCAATTAAGACATTTAAACCTTCATTGTCTTGCAATATGGAAACAATTTCATCAAGTGAAGCAAAGGATTCTTTACTAATTTCCGATTTACTTTGGGCGAAGTTAAGGTTTGGAACTTTAAATTGTTTATTTAATTCGAGTGGTGTCAAACCAATAATTTGTTTTGACTCACTGAAGCTAATTTGGTCTCTAAAATCCAAATTAACTCGTTTCATAAGAAAACCTTTTGATTTGATTTCTAAATAAAAAGGCTTTTTACTCGGCCACATAAAACTAAAATCGCCTAAATACGGATCATAATCGATTTGCATTGTATCAGCCGAAGCACGTGAACGAACCAAAATTTTTGATGCCACAGGAAGTTTAGATAACTGATTGATCACCTGACCCGAAACTTGAACCAAGGTTTGTGGTTTAACTTTATCAGGAATCTTAATGCGGTAAATATCTTCGGCGCCCATGGAGTTTTCGACCGAGCTAAAATAGGCAAAATCACCCTTGGCTGATACCGTAAAATAGCCATCCCATTGATTCGTATTGACAACGGGCCCCACATTTTCGGGAACTGACCAGTTTAACCAAGAATCGTCCAAGCGTCTTGTTAGGAAGATATCATTGTTGCCATATCCCACATGACCACTAGAAGAAAAATACATCGTTTGTCCATCGGGAGCTATAAAAGGCGTACTCTCTGATTCTCCTGTATTTACGGATGAACCAATATTTTTGGGTTCGGTCCAGGTATCGTCTGCCTTTAAAAAGGAAACATAAATATCTTTCCCTCCATAGGAATCTTTCGTCTCTGTTGTCATGAGCAAGACCTTCCCATTGGGTGCTAATGTATACTCAGAATACTCAGATTTATTTTTAAAATTTTGAATACGAATCGGTTTAGGAAAACTCCATTCACCGGTTCGTAATAGAAAAGAAAGCGAAACCCCTTTTTCCATTTGACCATCCTTGCCATATACATTATTAAGCAACATGGTTTTACCGTTTGGTGAAATTCCACAAACTGCATTATTTTCATCGTTATTAATCGGAGATGGAAACAAGCTAGCCTTATCCCATTGTTGCTTGTCATTTAAATTGGCAACCCAAATATCTTGATTTTTATTAGCACCCAAATTATCCGGATGTTTCCAGCGGGTGAAATACAATTTTTTCCCATCAGGACTAACAACTGGACAAATCTCATTGAACTTCGAGTTAATCGCAGTTCCTAAATTCTCTTTAACCAAATACGCATTGGGATCCACTTCCAACTTAATCCGATCCTCTATCGGTGTGTCAACATCCGAGATTGCAATCGCATCAATTTGGGAGTAACCTTGAACCCGCATCGAGTTCAGTGTAATCTTAATGGATTTAACTTTAAAAGGAGTAGGAGAGGCTAATCGTACGCGGGTCAACTGACCATTTGCTAGGGCATATCCATTAGGAAACTCTTTCAATAAAAATAAGCGATTATTCTCATCGAGTGCGTCAACTCTTGTAATCGAACCCGCACCAAAATTTTCGAAAATAGCGACCTGCTTAATAACCTTGGCTGTATCGAACGACACAATAATAAATTCCCCTCCTGGATTATCAGGTGTTAAGGATTGCCAGGCACTGGGGCTGGCGGCAAATTTTGGATACTTGCTTGGTCGACCTAGTATATGTAGAGCGCGGTATTCTTTTCCTAATAAAGGGTCCGTGTATTCACTTGAAAAAGTCAACACTTTAGATGCCCACTGCACAGATTGCGCTGGTAAGTTAAACAGCGAACAAAGCAATACAATAACTAAAGCGAATTGACGCATATAATTAAGCCAAGGAAACTAATTCTTGAATGGTTGCTTTAGGATCTGCGGATGCAAAAACAAAACTACCTGCCACTAAAACATTGGCTCCAGCATGATGAAGTGCACCAGCATTAACTTGATTTACACCACCATCAATTTCTAAATAGATATCTTTTCCCGTTGAATCAATTAATGCTTTCAATTTTGCCGTTTTTTGAATCGCATTGGAAATAAATTTCTGCCCACCAAAACCTGGATTTACCGACATGATTAACGCCAAATCCAAATCACCAATAACATCTTCCAATATAGAAACGGGAGTACCTGGATTTATTGCGACACCAGCCAAACAACCTTCCGACTTTATTTGCTGTATCGTACGATGTAAATGCGGGCAAGCTTCTGCATGAACCGTTATCATATTTGCACCACTTGCAGCGAATTGTGCAATATATCGCTCAGGCTTTTCAATCATCAAATGACAATCCAAAAACTTCGTTGTGTGTTTACGCACAGCTTCTAGCACCGGGAAACCAAAGGATATATTGGGAACAAAAACCCCGTCCATGACATCAATATGAATCCAAGCTGCAGCTGATTCATTTAACATGTTTGTTTCTTGAGCTAAGTTGGCAAAATCTGCTGCCAATATTGAAGGGGCGATGATTAATTTTTCCATTTTACAAAGGTATGAAAAATATTCGCTAAGGTTTATTTCTGATAAGATTAGGATTAACTTTGTACGCTAAATTATTGTTTATGGATATTCAAAAAAAGATGCAAGATCTAGTGGATCAAATCAACCACTATAACCATGCATATTATCAATTAAATGAGAGTTTAATTTCAGATGAAGCCTTCGACAAACTCCTTGCCGAACTTCAAAAACTCGAATGTGAAAATCCATTATTTGCCATACCTAACAGCCCAACGCAACATGTTGGTGGGAGCATAACCAAAACCTTCCAATCGGTTACGCATCAATTCCCCATGCTTTCGCTTGGTAATACCTACAATGAAAGTGATTTAAGGGATTTTGATGAACGAATTCAAAAAGCCTTAGGTGAAGAACCATACGAATATGTATGTGAATTAAAGTTCGATGGTGTAGCGCTTTCCTTTTGGTATGAAAATGGCAAACTCATAAAAGGAGTAACCCGGGGTGACGGAACCCGTGGGGATGACATAACAAACAATGTTAAAACCATTCGGAGTATTCCTCAAACCATTACGTCTACCGATTTCCCCGCCACATTTGAAGTAAGGGGAGAAGGATACATGCCCATTAGTTCTTTCGATAAAATAAATGCTGATAAAATAGCGAATGGCGAAGCTCCTTTAGCTAATCCGCGAAATGCAGCATCTGGAACTTTCAAAATGCAAGATTCTAGAGTTGTTGCGCAACGCAATATGGCTTGTTTTGTCTATGCCTATTTAGGGAATGAGATACCCTTTCAAACCCATGAGGAGGGATTAAAATTGATGCAAGAAAATGGATTTCCCGTGTCAGCTACTTATCAGAAATGTGGAAGCATTGATGAAGTAATTCAATACATTTCGGCTTGGGAAGATAAGCGACACGACCTACCCTTGAATACGGATGGAATCGTGATAAAAATCAATGATTTAGGCCAACAAGAAAGATTAGGATTTACGGCAAAATCACCTCGTTGGGCGATTGCCTACAAATATCCATCTGAGATCGCGCACACGCGGATTGAAAGTGTTTCCTATCAAGTAGGTCGAACAGGAAATGTCACGCCTGTTGCTAATTTAAATCCAGTTTACTTAGCTGGCACTGTTATAAAAAGAGCTTCCATTCACAATGCGAATGAAATGGAGCGATTAGATCTACATGTAAACGATACCGTATTCATTGAGAAAGGTGGAGAAATCATTCCTAAAATAACGGGTGTTGATTCTGCCAAAAGAATTGCCAATGCAATAAAATTCGAATTCCCTACGCATTGTCCTGCATGTGATCACGAATTAATACGCCATGAGGGGGAGGCGAATCATTATTGCACTAATGATCATCATTGCCCCCCTCAGATAAAAGGAAGAATTGAACATTTCATCCAACGGAAAGCTTTAAATATTGAAAATCTGGGCACAGAGACGATTGATTTATTAGTCGAGCGTGGCATCATCCGCAATGCGGCTGATTTATATACTTTAAACGAAGCAAGCTTTGAGGGATTAGATGGATTTCAAAGCAAATCCATTGCTAATATTTTAACATCAATCATTAAATCGAAGGAAATTCCATTTAGACAAGTACTTTTTGGAATTGGTATTCGACATATTGGCGCTACAATTGCTGAAAAATTAGTGCAATCCTTTCATAGCATCGAAAATTTAAGCCACGCATCTTATGATGAATTAGTCAATGTGCCAGAAATAGGAGATCGCATTGCGCTTAGTATTCTAGATTTTTTCAAAGAAGCGGATAACCAAAACTTTATCGAAAAATTAAGAGCAGCTCAAGTACAATTATCTGAAGAAATACAAGAAATAGTCTTGGAAGGGCAGGCTTTAGTCGGAAAAAGTTTTGTAATTTCGGGAGTCTTTGAAAATTTTGAACGAGATGAGTTAAAGGCCAAAATCATTGCGAATGGAGGCAAAGTTGTATCAAGTATCTCATCAAAACTCGATTACCTAGTCGCTGGAAACAATATGGGCCCCGCGAAACTAGAAAAGGCAAATCAATTAAATATTCAAATTTTAAGCGAAGAAGAGTTTTTAGCGCTTCTTACCTAATGTATGCAATCACAACCATTACCTAAATTTCATGGTGTTGCTCCTGCACTTGTTACACCCATGTTGGCTGATCGTAGCATCGATTGGAAAGGATTAGAAAAATTGGTTAACCACGTTAGCCAAGGTGGAGTAGATTACCTAGTTGTTCAAGGAACGACAGGTGAATCTGCTACAACAACTGCAGATGAAAAGAAAAAAATTGTTGCCACAATCAAGGAGAGCAATGCGAAGCAATTACCTATAGTTTATGGGCTAGGGGGTAATAATACGGAAAGTTTAATCAGTCAGATTAAAACAACGGACTTTACGGGTATTGACGCTATATTGTCCGTTTGTCCTTACTACAATAAACCAAGTGCACGTGGCGTTATTGCACATTATCAAGCGGTTGCAGATGCTTGCCCCGTTCCTGTTATTATGTACAATATTCCCGGAAGAACCGGAATCAACATGTCGGCAGAAACAGTTTTAACGCTAAGCGAGCATAAAAATATCATTGGAATCAAAGAAGCTTCATGTATTATAGAACAATGCATGGAAATAGCTTTTCACAAACCTGAAGATTTCCTTTTGATCTCAGGTGATGATGTGCAGGCGGTACCCATCATATCCATTGGTGGAGTAGGGGTAATGTCTGTAATTGCCAATGCATTTCCAAATCAATTCACAACGATGATTCATGCCGCACTAGCGGGGGATTTTAAAGGAGCACAAAAGTCTTTAGCTGCATTTTTGACCATTGATCCTTTCTTATACGAAGAAGGAAATCCAGTCGGTGTCAAGAAAATTCTAGCGTTAAAAGGATTAATGTCAGGTCAAGTGAGAATGCCACTTGCTGAAGGTTCAGATGACCTAGGAAAAAAATTAGAACAAATTATTCAACAAGTTAAATTATCCAATTAATGTTTGTACACGTCGTTAACTTTTGGTTAAAAAAGGGATTATCTGCGGAAGATATTCAAAAATTTGAGGCAGGTGTAAGTTCACTTGCTGATGTTGATACAGTAGATGTATTCAGCGTAGGAAAACCCGCTAAAACGGATCGTCCGGTCATTGATCGTTCATATGATTACTGTTTATTGACAACTTTTGAAGAAGAAGCTGGACATGATGTGTATCAAACACACCCAATTCACTTGAAATTCATTGAAGATTGTGCATCACTTTGGGATAAAGTATTAATCTATGATTCAGAAAGCATCTAAGTACGCAGTAGGAATCCTACTGATGAGTACTGTAATGAGTTGTTCTAAACATGTTCAGCCGTCCACGTATTACAGTCCTAATTACAAGGACGGTGGGATAGAGCGACATGATGGACTTGGTTTCGAAATACCGCTCAAATATGCGATTGATATATTTTATAGCAATGAGCAACCCAAGCAAAGTTACGCTGTGATTGAAGCTATTTCCTTTTCAGATGAAATACCTTTGTCGGTCGATCAAACGCAAAATGGTAAAATGTTAAATCGAGGCAATCACCAAAATAAGAAAAAGGAAATCTTAGATAAGATGGTTGCTAAAGCCGAAGAGCTAGGCGCTTCAGCTTTGATGGACATTAAATACCAAGTTTACACAACGAAAGATGCTAACGGCTATACTTTTAGTGGTACAGCGATTCGTTACGTGTTGAAGTAATATTCAATACATCAAAATTTGACAAGAGTACTTGTCCTCGAGCATCCAAGAAATCCACTTGGATGCTTTTTATTTTACGCGCTTTGAATGGAATGATACGCTTATTTCCGATGGTAAAACCAGTCAACTTTTCAATTTGGTTTGAATCATCCGTAATCGTAATTACAAATCGTTTAACTCGTTGGCCTAGTGCGATGGGTTCCTGCAATAAAACCGCATTTGCTAATCGAGCATCCATCGTGTTCCATTGAATAGTTGGATGAATATCCTTTTGCAAAGCTGCCCAAAAACTGCTCACACTTCCGTCCTTAATAAGTTGAACAGGGTGACCATGCACGGAAGAGGAAGCCATAAATTTATCGGATACTATTAATCGACTTTTAAGCCCTTCCTTCATAAGATCACGTAAGCCCATTAAAGCAGCGGAATCATTTGGATGAATTAATCCACGTGTATCCACAGGAATATTAATTAATAAATTAGCATTCCGTCCTACTGAAGCCACATAAATACGCATGAGGGAATCTGGTGACTTAACTTTTGAGTCTTGATCAGGGTGATAATACCAACCTGGACGCAAACTTACATCAACCTCAGGGGCTACCCAATGACTTCCCTGTTCTTGACCATTTCGGTAATCATCAAATTTGGGATATCCAGGATATATTTCATCCTTATTAATGGGAGACCACATGGTTTCATAGGAATATCCACGTTCATTCCCGACCCAACGAATGTCAGGACCATTATCTGAGAATTGAACCGCTTGTGGTTGATACTTATTTACCACCGAATGAAACAACTTCCAATCATACACTTGTTTCTTTCCATTAGGCCCTTCGCCATTTGCCCCATCGTACCAAAACTCAAAAATGGGTCCGTATTGCGTCAATAACTCCTTTTGCATATTTGCATATACTTGATTGTACGATTCCGTTCCATATGCAGGGTGAAATCGATCCCATGGGGATAAATAGATCCCTAACTTCAAACCCTGTTTCTTGCAGGCATTTGCCAATTCTCTGACAACATCTCCTTTTCCTTGTTTCCAAGGTGATTTTTTGACTGAATGCTCTGTATATTTTGATGGATATAAGGCAAACCCGTCATGATGTTTCGCTGTTAAAATCAATCCCTTCATTCCTGCTGCTTTCGCTATCCGAACCCATTGAGCACAATCTAGGGCGGAAGGATTAAATAGGCGAGGATCTTCTTTGCCTTCTCCCCATTCAACATTTGTAAATGTATTCATATTGAAATGCACGAATCCATAGTATTCCAACGCTTGCCAGTTCAATTGCTTAGAAGACGGAATGGGGTAAATAGGCTTAATCGATTGACCATTAATATCCCAAGAAAGAATATTCAGAAGAAGAATGCTTAGAAGAATATTTTTCATAAATAGTTTAGCGTTTCACCAATTAATCAAGCAGATTATCTCGATATTTTTATCAAACTAATAGATTAGAAATCCAAATCAAAACTTAGACAAATTTTATGATATATTTAATCAAAAGAAGGTAAATTGGTCGAACTTTTGACTTTACCTATAAACTTATCCCAATGGCATTACCTCAATCAAATCAAGATTCTACGCGTATCGTAGCAAATGGTAAAAACAATTACACAATTCCATTAATCTTAGTTACAAGTTTATTTTTTCTTTGGGGTCTTGCTAATAGCTTAAATGGTACGCTTGTCAAACAATTTCAAACGGCGCTCGACTTACAACGTTGGCAAGCAAATATCGTTGAAACAGCCTTTTATTTTGGCTATTTCGTCATGGCTTTACCCGCGGGCGTTGTCATGCGAAAATACGGTTATAAAGCAGGAATATTGTTAGGCTTAATTTTATATGCAGCTGGTGCATTCCTATTTTACCCAGCGGCAGAGGTTCGCGAATATTCTTTCTTTTTACTCGCCTTATTTATGATTGCAAGTGGGATTGCATTTCTAGAAACAGCTGCAAATTTATATGTTACTGTTTTAGGTGATCCTGCCAAAGGAGATTTTCGTTTGAATTTTGCACAATCATTCAATGGAATGAGTATTATTTTAGGCCCTGTCATCGGTGGGCTATTTATATTTTCTGAAAAAGAATATTCGAGAGAAGCGCTAGCAGCTATGCCGATCGCAGAATCGGAAGCTATTCGTGCCGCTCATGCATCTTCTGTACAAACGCCCTATTTACTCGTTGGTGCTGTTGTGACATTCGTTGCAATCCTTTTTGCCATCACCAAAATGCCTGAATTAAAGTCGGAAAAAGAGAAAGAGTCTAGCATTTCAATCAGCGATTTATTAAAACATAAACACCTTGTTTTAGGAATTATCGCGCAGTTTTTAAACGTTGGAGCTCAGGTAACACTTTGGGGTAATTTTGTTGATTTAAAATTGGATTATGCACCCGATACGAATTTGTGGATCGTTGAGAAGATCTATCAAATTTCCTCCTCGATGTCGGCTACACAAATGGCAAGTTTTCATGCCTCTTTTGCATTCATTTTATTCTTAATAGGTCGCTTCCTTGGGACTTTCTTAATGGGTAAATTCAAATCGAGCTTAATTCTAGGCTTTTATGCCGTTGGAGCTGTCGTTTCCCTCATCGTTGCCATGGTAGGGGGAGGAATCACCGCGGTCATTGCAATCATGTTTGTTTATTTTTGCCAATCCATCATGTTTCCTACCATTTTTGCGTTGTCTTGTAAGAATTTAGGCGAAGGGTCAAAGCTTGCATCTTCATTAATCATCATGTCCATTGTGGGTGGTGCAATAGTTCCACCATTAGCAGCATCCTTATTTAAAGTCAATACCAATGTTGCCTTAGCAATACCACTTATTTGCTTTTCGTATATCGTGTTTTATGCCTTTAAAGGATCCGAAATTAAAGAACATGCATAAATTTCTATTGATCTTAGATTTGGTAGACGAGGAGACTTCCATTCGTCAATATGAAGATTATCATAAGCAAATCCCGGCCGAAATTGATCAAAGTATTCGAGCGTCTGGGATTACACAGATGGAAATTTATCGCTATGCGAATCGACTGGTCATGGAAATAATAGCAGACGAAACATTTTCATTTGAAGCCAAGTCCAAAGCAGATGAAGAAAATGAAGCAGTTCAAGACTGGGAAACATTAATGAATCAATTTCAACAACGTATACCAGGATCGAAGCCAACCGAAAAGTGGGTATTAACCAAACGAATATTTAGCCTTAATTAATTATATGTCAAGTACTTTCCTACAAATCAACCCTACCGATAATCTACTCGTTGCCTTACAGGACCTAAAAAAGGGAACAATCATCCAGCATGCTGATACCGAAATCACCTTGCAAGATGATATCGCAGCAAAACACAAATTTACCACAGTAGCGATTCCTAAAGATGGAAATGCCTACATGTATGGAGTGTTAGTGGGTCACGCGAGTCAAGATATTCCCAGAGGAGGTTTAATTCACACGTTTAACTTACATCATGCTTCGCAAGATTTTGTAGGTAAACAAAAGGATTACACATGGAATAGTCCTGATGTCACTAAATTCCAAAATAGAACATTTAATGGCTATCACCGTGCGGATGGACAAGTAGGAACACAAAACTATTGGCTTGTTATTCCCCTTGTATTCTGCGAAAACAGAAATATCGAGTTACTTAAAAATGCCTTTGTACAAGGACTAGGTTTTCAGAAAAACGATTCCATCACGGATCAAGTCATCCGACTAAAAAATCAATATGCATCTGGCGAACAATTGAGTTTAGGCGCATCAACCACAGAAGCTATTATTGCAAAAAGTCCTTTATTCCCGAATGTAGATGGCATCAAATTCCTGACGCATGAAAGTGGCTGCGGAGAAAATAAAGATGACTCAATGAATCTATGTACTTTATTAGCCGGTTATTGTGTGAATCCTAATGTGGGTGGTATAAGCATCTTAAGTTTGGGTTGTCAACATTCACAAATAGAGGTATTTAAAGAGAAGCTAAAAGAAAAAGACTCGAATTTCTCAAAACCCATTCACTTTTTCGAACAGCAGCAAGACGAAGGAAGTGGCGTAGACAATTTATTGAATGAAGTCGTATTGAAAACCTTTGAAGGACTCATTGAAATCAACAAAATTGACCGTAAACCTGCTCCATTATCCGCTTTACGCTTAGGTGTTAAATGTGGGGGCTCCGATGGATTTTCAGGCATTTCAGCTAATCCAGCCATTGGCCATACAGCTGATTTGTTAGTTGGACTGGGCGGAACAGTCATGATTGCCGAATTTCCTGAACTTTGTGGTGTAGAGCAGGAATTGCAAAACCGTTCCGTGAATGCAGAAGTTGCCGACAATTTTGGTAAAATGATGCGTGAATATGCAAAAAGAGCTGCGGCGGTAGGCGCAGGCTTCGACATGAATCCATCTCCAGGAAATATTAAAGATGGTTTAATTACCGATGCAATTAAATCAGCAGGAGCAGCCAAAAAAGCAGGTTCTTCGCCAATTGTTGATGCATTAGGATATGGTCAATATGCAACTCAGACAGGTCTAAATTTAGTCTGTACACCTGGAAATGATGTATTGGCAACAACGGGCATGGCAGGAGCAGGGGCAACCATTCAATTGTTTACCACGGGCTTAGGAACGCCAACCGGTAATCCGATTAGTCCGATGGTAAAATTGTCAACCAATACGCGACTTGCCGAAAAACTGCCTGAAATCATCGATATTGATTGTGGACCCATTATTCGTGGTGAAAAAACGGTAGAAGAAATGGGCGAGGAGGTATTGGAATACATTATCCAGCTCGCTTCAGGGGAAATCACAACCAAAGCCATGGATTTAGGGCAAGATGATTTTATGTTTTGGAGGAGAGGGGTATCGCTGTAGAGGTAAGAGTGAAGAGTGAAGAGTGAAGAGTGAAGAGTGAAGAGTGAAGAGGTAAGAGTTGCGAGTGAGGAGTTAAAAAAGAATATAACAGCTAGCGACTAGTGACTAGCGACTAAAAATCATATTATGCTATTCTCTTTAAAAGATAAAAAAGTGGTTGTTACAGGTGGTTGTTCCGGAATAGGGGAATCCATTGCCACCTTGTTCCAGCAACAAGGCGCGGAAGTACATGTCATCGACTTACATCTTCCAGGTGAAAATGCTCATGCTAAGATCACGTATCACCAAGCTGATATATCCAATTTTGAAGTTGTTGAGCAAATCGCCACACGCATTTCACCAATCGATATTTTAATCAATAATGCTGGTATTCCGCAAATAGGAAATTTAGAGAAAACCCAACCCGCTGATTTCCAACGTATTTTCGATGTAAACGTAAAGGGAGCTTACCATTGCATGTTGGCATTCATCCCCTTTATGGTATCCCAAAAATCGGGGGTAATTCTCAACATGGCCTCCGTGGCTGCATCGGTAGGAATTCCGGATCGTTTTGGCTATTCCATGAGCAAAGGTGCAATCAAATCCATGACACAATCTGTCGCAAAAGATTATATCAATCAAGGCATACGATGCAATTGTATTTCGCCTGGTCGGGTACATACTCCATTTGTGGATGGCTTTATTGCCAAGAACTATCCCGATAACCAAGCAGAAATGTTTGAGAAACTTTCAAAAACTCAACCACTAGGTCGTATGGCCAAACCGAATGAAATTGCCAATTTAGCCTTATATTTATGTTCGGATGAAGCATCTTTTATTACGGGATGTGATTATCCAATCGACGGAGGATTCATTTATTTAAATAACTAAAACCTATGAAAACGAAAATTTTAAGTATCATTATTCTGATGGCTTTAAGCCTTAGCTCATTCAAAACTGCTGAAAATCCAAAACGTATTGTCTTTTTTGGCGATTCCATCACCCAAGCAGGGGTAGGTAAAACGGGGTATATTACAAAGATGGCTGAGATGTTAGGTACCATGGGTCTAGCAAGTAAATATGAGCTAATCGGTGCTGGGATCGGAGGAAATAAAATATATGACTTATACCTACGTCACGAGGAAGATGTTCTAGCAAAGAATCCCAATATCGTGATTATTTATGTAGGTATAAATGATGTTTGGCACAAGACATCCTCACGTACAGGGACGGATGCCGACAAGTTTGAAAGATTCTATAATGCTTTAATAAACCGACTGCAAAAAGCTAATATTCAAGTAGTTATATGCACACCTACCGTTATTGGCGAGAAGTTTGATGCGACCAATGAGAACGACGGAGACTTAAATGCCTACTCGAATATCATACGTAAAATTGCCACGGATAATCAATGTAAATTGATCGACTTGCGTAAAACATTTTTAAGCTTCGAGGAAAAGAATAATATCGAAAACAAGGCTTCAGGAATTTTAACAACGGATCGTGTGCACCTAAATGAAGCAGGAAATCAATTCTTAGCGGAAACCATGTGGGAAACCATCAAAACATTATAGTCGATGCAATTAGTTAGAATAGGAGAATTTGAAAAAGAAAAACCAGCATTATTGATTGATGGTAAATATTTTGATGTTTCAGAACATGTCATTGATTATAATGAAGCATTTTTCGCGGGTGATGGACTGGCTAAATTGGCGCAAATAGTTGCGACCAATGATTTACCTGAGATCAAAGAACCCGCGCGTATCGGTTCATGTGTCGCTCGTCCATCAAAAATCATTTGTGTTGGACTTAATTATGCTGATCATGCACGAGAAACAGGTGCTGAAATCCCACAAGAACCTATTTTATTCTTTAAAAGTACGACTGCCCTTTGTGGCCCATTCGATGAGGTCATCATTCCGAAAGGCTCAACAAAAACCGATTGGGAGGTTGAATTAGCTATTGTCATTGGTAAAAAAGCACAATACGTTTCAGAAGCTGATGCCTATGATTATGTGGCTGGGTATTGTTTGCACAATGATTATTCTGAACGAGAATATCAATTGGAGCGCGGGGGTAATTGGTCCAAAGGAAAAGGTTGTGACACGTTCGCACCTTTAGGTCCAATTTTAGTCACCAAGGATGAAATTTCCGATGTACATAATCTTTCCATGTATTTGGATGTAAATGGGAAGCGATTCCAAACGTCGAATACGGACCAATTGATATTTAATGTACCACAAGTCGTATCCTACATTTCACAATTTATGACCTTATTACCCGGTGATGTCATTTCCACCGGCACACCACATGGTGTTGGTTTAGGATTTAAACCACCGATCTACCTAAAGGCAGGTGATGTGGTAACACTGGGTATGGATAATTTAGGTGAACAAAAACAAAGCGCAGTAGCATACAAAGCATGATCGATTCGCATCAACACTTTTGGAATTACGATGCCGAACGCGACACGTGGATAACAGCTGATATGGCTGTCATTCAACAAGATTTCTATCCAAATGTTGACTTATTTTCATCCAAAGGAATCCATGCTTGCGTAGCGGTTCAAGCATCCTCCTCCGAAGAAGAAACATTGTTTTTATTAGCCTTAGCTGAACAGTCAAATTTCATACAAGGTGTCGTTGGATGGGTCGATTTGCTACAAGGAGATATTGAAGACCGATTAGCTTATTTCTCTCAATTTGAAACATTAAAAGGTTTCAGACATATTGTTCAAGGTGAAAAAGACCCAGAATTTTTAAAGAGGAGTGATTTCATTCGAGGAGTAAAGGCCTTAGATGCATTTGATTATACATATGATTTATTAATTCTTCCGCACCAACTGAAAGCTGGGATTGTATTTTGCCAACAATTAGACCAAAAAATTGTCTTGGATCATTTGGCAAAGCCTCCAATTAAATCAGGAGATGTTAAGCAATGGAAAAAAGATATAGGTGCATTCAAAGAGTTAGAACATGTTTCTGCAAAAATTTCCGGCTTAATCACGGAGGCCGATTGGAAAACTTGGACTACTGAACAAATCAACGGAGTAATTCAAGAAGCATTAGAGGTATTTGGACCTGATCGCTTACTATTTGGCACGGATTATCCTGTTGTAAAAGTTGCGGGTGAATTAGATCAATGGATAGATGTGTATAAATCTAGTATTAGTGCCTTGAGTCCAAATGAACAAGCAAAAATCAACGAACAAAATTGTAAAAACTTCTACGCATTAGACTAACATGAATTTAGGACTCAAAGAAAAGGTAATTATTGTCACGGGTGGGGCCAAAGGAATTGGTGCAGGAATTAGTCAGGCATTGGGACTTGAATCTGCCATGGTAGCTATCGTAGGTCGAAATGCAGCTGACAATCAGGCATGTATCGAGCTGATTCAAGCAACAGGAGGGCAAGCATTTTCTTTTGTTGCCGAACTGACACAACCCGATGAATGTACACGTGTCGTTGCTGATATCGTGCATATGTTCGGTCGAATTGATGGATTAGTCAATAATGCGGGTGTGAACGATGGAGTAGGACTTGCCAATGGAACTTATGAAAAATTCATGCAATCCTTACATGCCAACTTAGTTCATTATTATTTATTGGCGCAAGCCTGTCTTCCTTATTTAATTAAGTCCAAAGGTGCTATTGTTAATATTGGCTCTAAAACAGCCGAAACGGGACAAGGTGGAACTTCAGCATATGCAGCCGCCAATGGCGGACGAAATGCATTAACACGTGAATGGGCTGTGGAATTATTACCCCACAACATCCGAGTTAATGCCGTTATTGTGGCGGAATGCTTTACACCCCTATACGAAAAATGGATTCAAACGCTTGAAAATCCTAACGAAAAACGAGCTGAAATTGAATCTAAAATTCCATTGGGCCAACGAATGACCACGGCTGATGAAATAGGAGCAATGGTGGCCTTTTTATTATCTTCGAAATCAAGTCATACAACAGGCCAACTTATACACGTAGATGGCGGATATGTTCATTTAGACCGAGCATTATGATCAACTTTAGCAACATCGAAAGTCCAGGATTACTCGTAAATCCTGAGATTGTTAAAAAAAACATACAATGGGTTCTTAATCAAGTAGATAACAATCCTACTCGATTACGTCCTCATATTAAAACGCATAAAACGCGTGAGGTCAATCAACTATTGTTGGCCGCTGGCATTACAAAATTCAAAGCTGCTACCATTGCGGAATGTGAATTACTGGCCTTAGATGAAGCACCTGATGTGCTTTTGTCCATGCAACCGACGGGCACAACTTTGTCTCGCTTTAATACGCTTGGCAAAAAATACCCAAATACTTCATTTGCCTGTCTACTTGATGATGAACAAGCAGCACATGCATTAAATGCCGTTTCAAACAATCAGCGCGTATTTATCGACTTAAACATGGGTATGAATCGGACGGGGATTAAACCAGCGGATTCGTTGCCATTAATACAACTTATTGAGCAATTACCGAATTTGATTTTATCGGGATTACATGCTTACGATGGACATATTCGTGATGTAAATATTGAAGATCGTCAAAAGCATGTGGAGCAGGATTTTCAATCTTTTTATGCGCTTTTACCGCAGGTCCGCAAAGATTTGGAACTTGTCGTAGGCGGGACGCCAAGTTTCTTAGTGCATCATTCCAATCCAAGCTATGTTTGTAGCCCTGGAACTTTTGTTTTCTTTGATACAGGTTATGCCAAATTATACCCTGAAAGTAGCTTAGAATTGGCTGTTCAGGTGATTGGGCGAATTATTTCGATCCCAACAGACCATACGATTTCAATCGACGTGGGACACAAATCAGTAGCTCCTGAAAATGGAATCGACAATCGACTGCAATTCATTGATCATCCAGATTGGAAATTAATGAGTCAAAGTGAAGAACATGGAATCGTGGAAGTAGGCGATAGTTCAACTTGTCAAATTGGCGATATTATTCGAATGTTCCCTTATCACATATGCCCTACAGTTGCCTTACATCAATATTTACAAGTTGGCGATGGAAGCGTTTGGAATGTTTTAGCAAGAAATCGCAAAATCACGATATAAGATGTTTATCATAGACGCCCATTTAGATTTAAGTATGAATGCCCTAGAATGGAATCGAGATTTGAGAGCATCCATTCAAGAAATTAATGCGCGCGAGCACCAATTAACTGATAAACCAGACCGAGGACTTGCCACGGTATCCTTAGAAGAATTACGAAAAGGAAACATCGGATTAGTCGTTGCGACCCAAATAGCGCGATATGTTGACAAAACGAACACACTTCCCGGTTGGAACTCTCCCGAACAAGCTTGGGCTCAAACACAAGGCCAATTAGCCTATTACAAGGCATTAGAAAAAAGTGGAGACCTACGTCCCATCCGGAATCTTCCAGAATTATATGATCATTTAACTATTTGGCCGGAAGATCAAAAAACCATTGGATATATTTTGAGTCTTGAAGGCGCAGACTCCATTGTTTCCTTAGAATACCTAGAAATAGCCCATGAATCTGGTTTACGCGCTTTAGGACCTGCACATTATGGTCCGGGACGTTATGCCCAAGGGACGAATGCAAGCGGTGGATTGGGAACATTGGGACGCGATTTATTGCGTAAAATGGAGGAATTGAATATCATTTTAGATGCCACGCATCTCTGTGATGAAAGTTTTGAGGAAGCCTTGGAACATTTCCATGGACATGTTTGGGCTAGTCATCATAATTGTAGAGCTCTTGTAGATCACAATAGGCAATTCTCCGACGACCAATTAAAAATACTCATTGAAAGAGGCGCCGTAATTGGCATGCCAATGGATGCCTGGATGATGGTTCCGAATTGGGAACGAGGCAAGTCTACTCCGAAATCCATGGGCGTTACCTTAAATACCATGATAGACCATTTAACGCATATTTGTGAATTAGCTGGAAATACAAATCATGTGGGATTGGGAACAGATTTGGATGGGGGATTTGGGAGAGAGCAATGTCCATATGACATAGAGACCATTGCCGACTTACAAAAAATACCAGACTTGTTGCTAAAGCGCGGATTTAGTACAGATGATGTCAAAAAAATCTGTCACCAAAACTGGTTGAATTTCCTAGAAAAAACTTGGGCTTAATGCTTTGGCGCAGGACTTACTGAAGTCCAACCGCCATCAATAACGAGTGTTTGGCCCGTAATATGTTTAGCTTGATCCGATAAAAAGAATAGGGTAGCAGCGGCAATGTCGTAAACATCAGCAGCCTTGCCTAATGGCGTAATTTCTGACCAATCCGTTTGATATTCCTTATTTTGAGATGTACGCTCGGTAATCGTAGCCCCTGGAGAAATGGCATTAATGCGAATCTGACAAGGAGACAAATCAATCACTAAATTCTTGACCAATTGATTTAATGCAGCTTTTGTCATGCCATAAGCTGCCAAATCAGGATGCGCCTGATGACCCGTTACAGAAGACATGACAACAATCGAACCCGGTAGTTCTCGCTCCTTTAAGAAACGTGCAGTCATTTGAATTAAAAAGAATGTTCCTACCAAATTCACACGTAGAATCTGGTCCATGGATTCTTTTGAATAGGTCCAAAAGTCACCAAAGGTGGTAATACCCGCATTACATACCACACCAGCTAAAACGCCCGGACTAGAATCGAGTACTTGAGCTAATTCTTGAAGAAAATCCTCAGATGCTGCATCAGCCTGTATACCGATAAACTGGCTCAAACCGAGTTTATTTAAGGTTTTACTGGCTTGATCTAAAACAAGGGAATCGATTTCATTCCAAATCACAAAGTGCCCTTGGCCCAACAGCTGTTTGACCAATTCGAAGCCAATTCCTTGGCCTGCACCTGTGACTACGAACTTTTTCATTAATGCGAATCTCTTGTTACAATCGAACCGGATCCACCTTTCAAGAAATCAAAATCAGCCCCTTGGTCCGCTTGCTCTACATGGTCAATAAATAAGCCAACATAACCACGCGGCATCGAAGGCGGTACAAAAGGTTGGGCTAACTTACGGGCAGCTAAATCGGCTTCCGATACTTCCCAATTAATCGAACGACTCTCAACATCCAACGAAATGTAATCTCCATTCTGAACCCAATTCAAAGGCCCACCTGCAGCAGACTCAGGCGATATGTGCAATACAACCGTTCCAAATCCAGTACCGCTCATGCGACCGTCAGAGATACGAACCATATCTTTAACGCCTTTCTCAAGCAGCTTCTTTGGAATACCCATATTACCAACTTCGGCCATGCCAGGATATCCTTTGGGACCTACATTTTTCAAAACCATCACGGAAGTTTCATCAATATCCAATTCTGGCGAATCGATACGTGCGTGGTAATCTTCTATGTTTTCAAATACAACCGCCTTTCCTCGATGCTTGAATAAGGCAGGAGATGCTGCAGAAGGCTTCAATACCGCCCCTTGAGGCGCTAAATTACCTCGTACCACTGCTATGCCGGAATCAGGTTTGAATGGTTCATCAAACGTAGATATAATGCTTGAATCATAAATAGGTGTATCCGTAATGTTTTCACCTACCGTTTTTCCGTTCACCGTGATACTTGATGTGTGCAAATGTTCCTTCATTTGATTCATCAAAGCTGGTAAACCACCCGCATAGTATAAATCTTCCATGAAATGAGCCCCAGAAGGCTGAATATTCGCTAATAAAGGGATATTTAAAGAGAACTTATCAAAATCATCCAAATGCAAATCCACTCCAATTCGACCCGCAATCGCTAAAAGGTGAATAACAAAATTGGTTGATCCTCCTGTAGCGGCATTCACACGAATCGCATTTTCAAACGCTTGTCGGGTCAAAACCTTCGACATTTTTAAATCCTCATTCACCATCTCAACGATCCGACGCCCGGAATGCTGAGCCAAAACCTTTCTCCGCACATCAGCAGCCGGAATAGCAGCATTTTGGGGTAAACTCAAACCTAACGCCTCAACCATGGTTGCCATCGTGGACGCTGTTCCCATCACCGCACAATGTCCAGGCGTACGCGCCATACAAGCCTCTGCTTCAATAAATTCCTTTTGTGAAAGTTCACCCAACTTATACGCTTCAGCAAAACGCCAAACATCAGATGTTCCAATTTCCTTACCTTTAAACTTTCCCTTCATCATGGGTCCACCTGAAATCACCAAGGTCGGTAAATCAACGCTACAAGCCCCCATAACAAGTGAAGGGGTAGTCTTATCACAACCACACATCAATACAACGCCATCGATCGGATTTGCCCGAATCGATTCCTCCACATCCATACTCGCCAGATTACGATAAAGCATTGCGGTAGGCTTAATCAAGGTTTCCCCCAAAGACATAACAGGAAATTCTACCGGAAAACCGCCTGCTTCAATGATACCTTTTTTAACAAACTCCGCTAATTCCCGAAAATGCGCATTACATGGAGTTAATTCAGACCATGTATTACAAATTCCGATCACCGGTTTCCCTTGAAAATAATCATCTGGAATACCTTGATTCTTCATCCAAGCACGGTAAATAAATCCATCCTTGCCAGTTTTTCCAAACCATTGTTGGGAGCGTAAATTAGGTTTCATAGGTTTTTATAGGTCTAATGTTTTTTTTAATACAAAGCTTTGGTCCTTACCAAACTGATAATAACATACCCGGCGACCAGATTCAATATCCGAGTATGGATCATTCGCAAATTCAAATTGTCGGGCCAATGTCGATTTATCCAAATACAAGGAATCCTTACCCATATAGCCAAATGCTTGGCGACCTTTCAAGGTAGGAAAATTTATCCGTTTGACATGTCCTGCTTGTATTGTTAAAGCAAATATTTCTGTCTTTTTACTGTGTTTAAGCCCTAAAATCCAACACTCTGGCACATCATCATCATTCAAATCTGCCAAGATTATTTGTTGAATGAACAGTTTATTCAATGGATATTTACCTAGTATCTGGTTACTCTTCTTGAATGTAATCGCGTCGCTTTCCACATTAGCCTCGTAATCTTGAAATAAGGCGCTTAAGGGTGCAGGTCGGTCAACAATAAGCGAATCGTATTCAACTTTTCGAATTATTGAATCAGATTGTTGAACTAATGAAAATTGATCATGTAATGTCACAGGTATTGATTCTTCATCCCAATCTTGTATATATACCAGTAAACTGATTAAGGTTACTAGTAAAAGCAAAAAAATAAATGCTTTAACGAGTCGCATAGACAACACTTTCAATAATATCAATCGCTTTGAGAAGTTGCACCTCGGGGCATGCAAAATTCAATCGGACAAAATCGCCTCCTAAAAATTGATCTCCCCGAAGGACATGCAAGCCGGCATCAAATAAACGCTTTTGAAAATCCCCGTGCATCTGAGAATCAAAACCAATCCATGCTAAATACGTAGCCTCCAGTGGGAGCATCGAAATGCCAGGCAGTTGATTCATTCTTGATATTAACAAAGTATGATTGCTTCTCAAATAGGGTAGAAGGGAATCCAACCAGTTGGAAGGCATAGCATACGTTGCCAACATCACTTCAATACTATGTCGGGAAAGCATTGGAAAAAAACCAAAGGTCTTTTTTTGAAAGGCTAAACGCGTTGCAGCATCCGGAATGATAGCAACAGCGCCACCTAAACCAGCCGTATTATAAGCTTTAGAAGTGGCAAAAAATGATATTTCACTTTGAATACACCTATGCTTTACATTCGAATCGATGATCAAATCGGCATGAATCTCATCGGAAATAATCTTACAATCGTATTGATGACAAAGAGCCTTTATGCGTGCTATTTCATCCGTTGAAAAAACAGTTCCTCCTGGATTATGTGGATTACAAAATAGAAAAACTTTAGGTCCTTTTTTTAACGCGTTCTCAAATGCGACAAAATCATAAGTCCAGCGACCCGCTTCCTCAATCATGGGAAAGGTATGTAAGGGGTGACCCATCCAACCAGCGACTAAATGAAAGGGATGATAAACAGGAATTGCTGTTAAAATACCATCCTCAGGCGAAGAAAAGGCGGCGCAAGCAGCAGTAATGCCTGGAACAATACCAGGAATCCATACTTGCCAAGCTAATTCTGTTTCCCAACCGTAATCATTCGCAATTTTCTTTTGCGCGGCTATTTGTAAAGATTCAGGAACAATTGAGTACCCTAATATTTCATGCTTTGTTATCTGATCAATGGCTGCCAGTATTTCTTCCGCTACGGGAAAATCCATATCTGCCACGGGCATTGGCAACATATCTTTGTCGCCATAGCTTACATTGTCCCACTTGAAACTGAAAGTGTTTTTTCGGTCAATGACCTGATTAAAGTCGTATTTTTTCATTCTTTAAAAATAGGCCTAAAAACACAAATTCCAATGAATTTAGGATGTGATTTAAGGTAAGCTTGTAAACTTTCCTCCGAAAGAACTACTTGTTTTTTATCTTGAGATGCGTGCAATAATCGAATCCTATTTCCTTGTCGAACAAGCATTCCGGTGTGTAAAAAATCCAAATGCGGGTTTGACGTAACAAATGCAACCAAATCACCAGATTGAATTAAGGGGATTAATGAATTTAAATCAACCACAGATGTATATTGAAAAGCCTTTTTCGCTAAAGCACGCTCACGGTTTTCTAACAAATTCAAATCAACTGAAATGGCTGACTTCTTCCGAAGGTAAGTTGACAGGAAGGAAAAATCTTTGAAAACCCTTGTCACGTGAGCTTGATCAATAATCAAGGGAAAAGCCAATGCATGCATGGCATCCGTAAAATAATGATATCGCTTTTCATATTGTAAGGAATCATCTGCATAACGGACATGCTTCAGTTCTTTTAAGTATAATGAATCATTCCCTTTCGAATACGTAATTGCTAAACTGTTTTCCAAAAAAGTTACACAATCAAACGCTTCAAGTGAGGTAACTAAAACTTCTGGATTTCCATTTGAAAGCATGTTGGCGCGATAGGGTTTACCGATAAACCGCTGACCAATCTCGACTAATATTGGCTTTTGCCCAAAAGCTGATGAAAAACAAAACAATAAACCGAGGAGCAGGATTACTTTTCTTTGATCCATAATACGCTGACAGCCCCCATCAAGAAAAATACACCAGCCATCACAATCGCATAAATAGCTTCGCCTCCGTACAAATACTTTACAATCGACCCACCGATGATTCCATTAACAATTTGAGGGATGGTAATAAAGAAGTTGAAAATTCCCATGTAAACACCCATTTTGGCTAAAGGAATAGAACCAGCCAAAATCGCATAAGGCATCGCTAAAATACTTGCCCAGGCCATACCTACACCCACCATGCTAAAGATCAACATCGTCGGATCCGAAATAAAATAAATAGAAATCAAACCTAAACCACCAGCCACAAGCGAAAACGCATGCGTCGCCTTGTTTCCAATTCGTCGCGCAATTTGAGGTAAAAAAGCCGCATAGATAGCAGAAACACCACTGTAAACACCAAAAATGATACCTACCCAATTGGCAGCATCTTGAAACGTAGTTGAACTATGATCATCTGATGCTACTCCATACACATGGTGTGCAATGGCAGGGGTAGAAAATACCCACATCGAGAATAGACCGAACCATGAGAAAAATTGCACTAAACCTAATTGACGCATCGTATTAGGCATTTCCTTGATGTAGCGGAAAACGGAAAACAAAGTGTCGTCTTGGCCTTCATCTTGAAAACCCATGGATTCTCTTTCGGAAGGCGAATATTCTTTTGTTGTTACAATCGTCCATATAATGGCCAACAAGAATACCGTTCCACCTACATAAAAAGAATAAACAACATTGTCTGGAATTTGACCAGGGGCTGCGTCCTTGGCTATTCCAGCCCATTCGCCAAAAATATATGGTAACCAGGAACCTACAACAGCACCGATTCCAATCAAAAATGTTTGAACAGAGAATCCTAAAGTACTTTGCTCATCAGGTAAATTATCAGCGACTAAAGCACGAAAGGGCTCCATAGAAACGTTGAAAGACGCATCCATCATCATCAATATCCCTGCGCCTACAATCATAGGAGGTAAAAAACCTGCTAAAGCACCAGCATGTGGAAAAAAGAAGAGCGCAGAAGCTGCTAAAATCGCACCCGTTAAGAAGAATGGTTTCCTACGTCCTAAGAAATTCCAAGTACGATCCGAATAAAAACCAATAATGGGTTGGATGATCATACCTGTTAATGGAGCTGCCAACCAAAACCATGACAATTGTTCTACATCAGCCCCAAAACTTTGAAGAATACGTGAAGCATTCCCATTTTGCAAGGCAAAGCCAAATTGAATTCCTAAGAATCCAACACTCATGTTGATGATTTGGGTAATGGATAATTTAGGTTTTGTAAAACTTTTCATGGTTTAGAGTTTAATAAATAAAGCACTGTTTGCAGGTATAAGCACCGAATTACCATTAAGTATAGGTTTTTCTGATGCGGTAGGAGGTATATAGGCATGTTGCAATTGCAAATTCACATGTGAAATTTGCATCATATCCTTCGCCAAAGTAGGAATTACGACATCAATCGTCTGCGAACGTTGCGAATCAAAATTACACATAATGAGTAAGCGTTCATTTTTGGTGTACCTTAAAAAGGAATAAACCTTATTTGCAGGGTAATTAGCCGATTGAGCATATTGTAAATCGAAAAATGCGCCTTTCGAAATAGCCTCAGAATTAGCCACTCGTTTAAACAAATCCTGATAAAATGCATCTATTTGTTTTTCTTCGGCCGTTAAAGCTCCTCCGTCAAATTTTCCATCATTCATCCAGCGCTGATGCGTCTCAACACGCCAAAAATCAAACATCGAGCTACGATCATCAGCTTCATTATATCCTTCTATCTCATTTGCTTTTTCACCAAATTCCTGTCCCATGTAGACCATTAAAGGTCCATCATGCAAACCTGCGGTGATTACCATACCTGGGATTGTCGACCAGAAATTATTCGCAGCGAATGCAGGTGTATTCAAGCGATGTTCATCATGATTCTCAAGGAAACGTAACATATGATTAGCAAAATCACCCGATTCATGCTGCCAAACACGTGTAATATCGGCACAAGTGGCTTCCGGTTTTTGTTGCATCAAACGACGAACTCCATCGTATAAACCAACTTTATCGTATAAATAATCAAAGCCCCCTTTGAAAATATAATCGCGATAACGGTCGGGCTGGTAAATCTCAGCTATAAATATAATCTTAGGATTCTGCTTTTTGATTTTACCAATCGCATACGTCCAAAACTCAACCGGTACCATTTCGGCCATATCACAACGAAAACCATCAACCCCTAAGTCTGTCCAATAGGAGAGAACTTCATGCATTTTAATCCAAGTATTCGGAATGGGGTCAAAATGATTTTGATTGCCATTTTGGTAATCGATTCCATAATTTAATTTCACCGTTTCAAACCAATCATTGATGGATGGCTGAGGGGAAAAAACATTGTTCCCACTTACTTTGGCAGGTATTTCGATGTAAGGAATATTCACAGAGACAGGTGGATGAACTCCTTCAGGGACTGTAAATTGGGTCCCAGGTAAATAATAGAAGTTATTATTTACATCAAACGCAACCTGTTTATTATCATTGACACCGAAATCGATTACGCCTTTTGGTTTTTGATCCGATGAATATTGGCGAGCCAAGTGATTAGGTACAAAATCAATAACAAGCTTTAATCCCTGCGCATGAAATCGTTTTAACATCAATTTAAACTCGTCCATTCTTTTTGCTGGATCATCAGCCAAAAAGGGATTAACGTCATAATAATCTTTAATGGCAAACGGAGAACCTGCACGCCCTTTTACAACAGAAGGATGATCGATCGGTGAACCATAGGCAGGAAAATTCTCCATGGTAGCGTGCTCTAATAATCCTGTCGCATAAACATGGGTAATTCCTTTGTTTTTTAATGCCTTTAATGCGACATCAGAAACATCTTTGAATTTAGTTACGCCATTGGTCTGGTAAGAACCATTACGCACTAATTCAGTTTGTTTGTTCCCCCAAAGGTGAAACATCATTTGGTAAACAACGAATTTTTCTGAAGTAGCTTTAACAGACATAGGCGATTGGGAATACAAAGGCGTGGTAACACGAAGTAGTGTTAGTACAGCAATTACAATAGAAGATAATTTGCGCATATATTAAAATAAACACCATAGCACAGCAAAAAAGGCTTTCTTGGCAGCTGTAAATGTAATAATTTTGATACTTCAATTTATACAGAAAAAGCTAAATTTTAAAACAAATGATGTACAAGGCATGCCTCTTTGACCTAGACGGAGTTCTCGTTGATACAGCGATTTATCACTTTCAAGCATGGAAAAATTTAGGAAAGCAATTCGGTTATGAATTAACAGAAGAACAAAACGAGCAACTGAAAGGCGTTTCACGCGTAGAATCACTGAATAAGATTTTAGATTGGGCCAATTATACTGCCACGCAGGAGGAAAAATCAGTTTGGCTAATTGAAAAAAACGAAGATTATTTACGTTTAATCTCCAACATGAATCCAAGTGAGATTTTACCAGGCGTTTTATCATTTTTAGAACAAATAAAGGCTTTAGGCTATAAAATTGCTTTAGGATCGGCAAGTAAAAATGCAGAAATCATCTTAGATAAAACAGGACTAACACCGTGGTTCGATTTAATTATCGATGGCAACAAAGTAAGCAAAAGCAAACCTGACCCAGAAGTATTCCTGAAAGGAGCAGAAGGTTTAGGAATAGCGCCTGAAGAATGTATCGTTTTTGAAGATGCCCAAGCAGGAGTTGAGGCAGCTAAGGCAGGAAACATGAAGGCAATCGGAATAGGAGAGTCTGAAACCCTATTCTTAGCCGATAAAATCATTCCAAATTTCATAGGAGTAAAAGCAGCTGAATTATTACAATTTTAAGAAACAGCGTAGCACAGAAATTACAAAAAGAGACAAAATCATATTTTTGTAATTGATTCAAAAAATTACCTAATAGCCCCATGAAACAATACTTAAAATTAGACGAATGGAAAATCATCGAAGATCAATTCCATCCTGAGTTTAATGAAATAACAGAATCCATATTTTCTTTGGGAAATGGCCGGATGGGGCAAAGGGGCTCATTTGAAGAAACATATACGGGAAAAACATTACAAGGAAATTATGTTGCAGGAGTTTATTATCCAGACAAAACCCGCGTAGGTTGGTGGAAAAACGGCTATCCAGAATATTTTGCTAAAGTATTAAATGCAGCGAATTGGAATGGTTTAGAAATAAAAATAGGTGATGAAATCGTTGACTTAAACCAAAGCACAATTCATGCATTTTATCGGGAATTAAATATGAAGGACGGATACATCCTTCGTACCTGTAGCATCTCCTTAAATTCGGGCAAATCCCTTGAAATTAAATCGATTCGATTGAATAGCATGGCAGATGATGAATCTGGTGTAATTTCATACAGCATTAAAGCATTAAACTTTTCAGACACGATTCAAGTAAAAGCCTACATTGATGGCGATATAAAAAACAAAGATTCCAATTACGACGAAAAGTTTTGGGATGAAGTCCAAGTGGGTGCATCTGAAAACACTTCACATGTATGGTCCAAAACTAAGAAAACGGGATTTGAGGTTGTTACAGGCCAACAAATTCAATTACAGGTAAATGGACAAGCTCAACAGCTTGCATGTCAAACAAAAACAAGCGAAAAATACAGCGAATTGAATTACCAAATCGCAGCAAATGAAGGAGATACACTAACTATCTTCAAGTACGCTGTCAACTTGAGTTCTGAAAATCATCCAACAAAAGAGTTACTCACAAGAGCTCAAAACTACTTAGCGAAGATAAGTCAAAAGGGTTTTGATCAAATGCTGATTGAGCAAGCTGCTGCCTGGGCTGCCAAGTGGGCAATTAATGATATTGTAATTAAGGGAGATGTTTCAGCCCAACAAGGTATTCGTTTCAATATATTTCAATTGAATCAAACCTATACAGGAGCTGACGATCGCTTAAACATCGGCCCCAAAGGATTTACCGGTGAAAAATACGGTGGCTCTACTTATTGGGATACCGAAGCCTATTGTATTCCTTTCTATTTGTCGACAGCCTCACAAGAGGTTTCCAAAAACCTATTGATATATCGTTGGAAACAACTTGATCGCGCCATTGAAAACGCAGGTAAACTTGGCTTTAACCAAGGAGCAGCTTTATATCCGATGGTTACAATGAACGGGGAAGAGTGCCATAACGAGTGGGAAATTACTTTCGAAGAAATTCATCGGAATGGTGCTATTGCATATGCTATCAAAGATTATGTTGATTATACCAATGACCGCAAACATCTTGTTGATTATGGCTGGGAAGTATTAATTGGTATTTCTCGTTTCTGGGCTCAACGCGTCAACTGGTCGGAGAACCTGCAGAAATATGTTATGTTGGGAGTAACGGGTCCTAATGAATACGAGAACAACGTCAACAACAATTTTTATACAAATTACTTTGCTGTTTGGTGTTTGAAATATACGCTAGAGGTCTTGAATGAGATCCAAGCAAATTATCCAAGTGAAGCGAAAGCAAAATTAGATATTACCAATTTTGCAGCGAGTGAAATTGAACAATTCAATCACATCATTCAAAACATGTATTTCCCTCGTGATGAAAAACGTGGCATATATCTCCAACAAGATGGATTTTTGGATAAGGTAATTGCTCCGGTAGATTCTATTCCAGCTGGCCAAAGACCTATCAATCAAAACTGGTCTTGGGATCGTATTTTACGTTCATGTTACATCAAGCAAGCGGATGTCTTGCAAGGCATGTATTTCTTTGAAAATGACTTTACAAAAGAGGAAATCGAACGAAATTATAACTTCTATGAACCCTTGACGGTTCATGAGTCATCCTTGAGCCCATGCGTTCACAACATCTTAGCGGCAAAATTAGGTAAAGAAGATAAGTCTTATGAATTCTATACACGTGCTGCGCGTTTGGATCTTGATGATTATAACAATGATACAGAAGACGGCTGTCACATTACCAGTATGGCAGGAACTTGGATGTCGATTGTCAAAGGCTTTGGTGGAATGACGATTCAAGATCACCAGTTAAACTTTGAGCCATTCTTACCTAAACAATGGGACGAATATGCATTCAAAATTAATTTCAGAGTTAATCAATTGGCCATCAAGATCCATAAACAAGGAATCGAAATAGATAACCTATCAGATACGGCGATAACGTTGAAAGTCAAAGGGAATCCTTACACAATAGCTGCAAATAGCAAACAAGCTATCTAAACAAAAAAGGTCAGCCTCGCAGCTGACCTTTTTTGTTAGCCCATATCGATATCAGGTGTTGACCGATCATTTAAAGGAACACCTGCACGTTCCTTCCGAGCAATTCGGGAATATAAACCAATTTCTTGTGAGAAGATAAAAGTAAATAGAAGCTTCACAAAAGAAGTATGGTATTTCAAATTATCGTAAAACTCAGGAGCCGCCGATTTTAATTTGGGTAAATTATTCCATGGAACTGAGGGCATATCGTGGTGTTCATTGTGATAACCAACATTCATGTTGACACCATTCAAAGTGCCATAATAACTATATGTCTCCTGATTCTTATCTAATACTAAATAGTGCTCTTGAATCCATCGAGCTCCGAGTGGATGTAAACCCACGGAAAATAAGAAACTTAAACCCAGGTAGGCAAGTGCAGGCCAGCCCCAGAAATATACAATGGCAAAATCAAAAGCCAACTGCGCGATAATGTTCATGATTACACCACGATCAAAAACAGCTAACTCAATACAACGAATCGTACGAAAACCTTGAAAGAAGGGGTAAAGCATTAACCAAAGAACCTTCCCGATAAAGTAATTATTAATCAATTTGGCTTCCCAATAATCGGGTAAGTCGGCATCCAATTCATGTACCCCTTGAAAAGCATGATGCTTTAGGTGGTAGTTTTTAAATGATATGGCAGTGGGGGCCAAAGAAGGGAAATTAGCAATAATTCCAGCTGCCACATTCATCCAATTCTTTTTGAAAATCAAGTTGTGCGCGGATTCATGAATACAAACAAATAAGGTATGCGTTGGAAATGCTCCGACCAACCAAGCTGTTCCAACAATCCAAGCCCACGAAGCATCTTTTAAATAATAGGCAATTGCGATTTGCATACCTACACAGACCACAATCCACAAAAAAGTCATTGGGTTCTTACCAATCAGTTTTTTGACTTCAGGATGTTTCTTAATGATTTCGCGCGTACGTTGGCGATGAGGCTCCGAACCTTCGACCCAAGTAAAATCAGATGCTGTTGACATTTTGTTCGCTTTTAGAATCGTAAAGATACATCAAAGCCCTATTTCCTGACGAAATTAATCGAATTATATTTAAAAGTGACAATATGTCATAAACTGACAGTTGGTTAGCGTATGGCACTATCCTTGTAGAAAAGGGAGAAAAAATAATTAAAAATATCATGGGAAAAATTATTGGAATTGACTTAGGTACCACCAACTCATGTGTGGCGGTTATGGAAGGAAATGAGGCAGTGGTTATCGCTAATTCAGAAGGAAGAAGAACGACTCCATCCATTGTAGCATTTTTGGAAAATGGCGAGCGTAAAGTGGGAGATCCTGCCAAAAGACAAGCCATTACAAATCCTCAAAACACGATTTCATCTGTAAAGCGTTTTATGGGGAAAAAGTATTCTGAAGTAAGTTCAGAATTGAAGACTATTTCGTATCAAGTAGAACAAGGAAATAACGATACACCACGTGTACGTATCGGTGATCGTTTATATACGCCTCAAGAAATCTCAGCGCAGATTTTAACAAAAATGAAGCAAACGGCTGAAGATTATATCGGCCAAACAGTAACAGAAGCCGTTATCACGGTTCCCGCTTATTTTAATGACGCGGAACGTCAGGCAACGAAAGAAGCTGGACAAATTGCAGGTTTAGAAGTTAAGCGTATCATCAACGAACCTACAGCAGCGGCATTAGCTTATGGAGTAGATAAGGGTGGTAAAGACATGAAAATTGCCGTATTCGATTTAGGTGGTGGTACGTTTGACGTATCTGTACTTGAATTAGGCGATGGTGTATTTGAAGTTAAATCAACTGATGGTGACACACACTTAGGAGGAGATGACTTTGACCAAGTAATCATCAACTGGTTGGCCGAGGAATTTATTGCAGATGAGAATATCGATTTGCGTAAAGATCCAATGGCTTTACAACGATTGAAAGAAGCCGCAGAGAAAGCAAAAATTGAATTGAGCTCTGGAGCATCGACTGAAATCAACTTGCCATACATCATGCCTGTTGACGGTATTCCAAAACACTTAGTTCGTTCATTATCACGGTCAAAGTTTGAGCAATTGGCAGACAGCCTTATCCAACGTACCTTGGAGCCTTGTAAGCGTGCAATGAAAAATGCAGGTTACACAAATGCAGATATCGATGAGGTAATCTTAGTAGGTGGATCAACACGTATTCCACGTATTCAAGAAGAAGTTGAGAAATTCTTTGGCAAGAAGCCTTCTAAAGGAGTTAATCCAGATGAGGTTGTTGCGATTGGTGCGGCGATTCAAGGAGGAGTATTAACAGGAGAGGTGAAAGATGTTCTATTGTTAGACGTAACACCTTTGTCATTAGGTATCGAGACGATGGGTGGTGTATTTACCAAATTAATCGAGGCGAATACAACAATTCCTACGAAAAAGTCTGAAACCTTCTCAACAGCGGCGGATAACCAACCATCGGTAGAACTTAATGTACTTCAAGGCGAGCGCCCGATGGCGAAAGATAACCGTTCATTAGGTCGCTTCCACTTAGATGGTTTGCCACCAGCACAACGTGGTGTACCTCAAATTGAAGTAACATTTGACATTGATGCAAATGGTATCTTGAACGTTTCTGCGAAAGATAAAGGCACTGGTAAAGAGCAAAAAATTCGTATCGAAGCTTCGAGTGGCTTAACTGACGAGGATATCGAGAAAATGCGTAATGAAGCGAAAGCTAATGAAGCATCTGATAAATTAGAAAAAGAGCGCGTTGAGAAAATCAACCAAGCTGATGCTTTAATTTTCCAATCTGACAAGCAATTGAAAGAATATGGCGAGAAATTATCAGAAGGTAACAAAACGGCTATCGAAGAAGCACTAACTGAATTGAAAGCTGCGCATGCTTCACAAGATTTAGCAGCAATCGATACTGGACTTGAGAAATTGAACGCTGCTTGGACGGCTGCTTCCCAAGAAATGTACGCTGCAGGCGCTACAGAAGGTGGTGAAGGTGCACAACCCACAGATTCAGCATCAGATGGTGGGGCAGAAGATGTCGCATTCGAAGAAGTAAAATAATTACCTCTTAAAATTTAAAGCCCGACCTAAACAGATCGGGCTTTTTTTATGCGCCAAAAAAATGTCTCAACTCTTTACTCTTACCTCTTACCTCTTACCTCTTAACTCTTAACACATCGTTACAATCCCATCCCACAATACTTTACGTACTTGTAACGATTCAATGGCCGCATTTGTAGCCCTCTGCCATTTATCTGCATCAGTTCCACATAATTCCTCCATCATTTGATAAGCTAATTGACTGTGATGATCTCCATCAACTTCGATGTGACGCTCTAAATAGTAAACTAAAGTTTCTACTTGCTTTGGAGCATCTTGCTTTAATTGATCAACGATTAATTGAAACATACCCGGAATCAAATCCTCCCGACCAAAAGTGAAAATTGCGGCAATCTCTTCAATTGGCCGATTTTTAATAGACTCAAATGTAAATGTCAAAAATTGCTTAATCGATGGGGCTACTGATGATGCAGCTACTTTTTGTAGTATTTCTTCGATGGATGTAGCCTGCAAAAATTCACCTAAGATAGGAGAGGCCTCAATCGAAAGCTCTTTCATAGCCCGTAAATACAGTTCAAAATGACTTATAATGACACCATGTTGGTCGACATCAGATTCTTCACCCAATACAATCTCATTAATTAAGAATCGTACCTCGGCTGAGCCTTTAGGAACCCAAGGCTGTGAAACACAAGTCAATTCAGCTTGCAACTTTTTTACAAGCGACATAAAATCCCATACAGCAAAAACATGATGCTGCATAAATAATGTCAAATCCGATTGTGATTTAATGAAAGAATTAATTGGATGCTTATAAAGCGCTTGTTGATATGGTTTAATTTGTTCTCTTAGGCTATTAATTTGGCTCATCTTAATGAATTGTTTTTGTCCTATATTTTAATCGCTGTCCATCTCGGTTATTTTGAACAGCTAAAATCTCAGCTACCACGGCTATGGCTATTTCTTCAGGTCCTTCAGCTCCGACATCCAAACCGACTGGACTTGATATATCAGAAACTAGCTGACAGCTTAATTGTTTTTGTAAACGCTCAAATCGTTTTGTCGGTCCTAGAATTCCCAGGTACTGAATAGTTTGATGACTAACGTATTGATTTAAGAATTGAACATCTCGATCGAAATCGTGTGTCATTAAGACCAAACAATCACTCGATTTAAGTCCTGATACGCTATCCCATTCATAACAGGCAGCAACACGAACCTGAAGATCCTTTCGCATTTTTGAAGTATTTCCAACCCAATGCACTTCCCAAGCTAAATTTAAGCATAATTCAATTAAGCTTGAAGCATCAAATTGATTGCCAACAACCCAAATACGCGTCCGAGCAGGTAAATACTCCGTAAAAACTTGTTGGCCTTCATCCCAAGCAGCCACGGATTGTTCAATTTGAGAAATATGCAATACATCCTCCACCCATTGCGAACGCATAAATCCTGGCAAACCTGAATTTATTTGTCTTTCTAGGGAATCTTTTACACGTTCAATATTCGCACGTATGGGATCAATAACAATCTCGATTAAACCCTGACAACCTAAACCAACTCCCAATTGAAACGGATCATCTTCGCGCGTGTCATAAGTGATTCGTTTGATGGATTGTTGAAACATCGCTAATTGGGCTTTCTTTAGCAAATCGCCTTCTAAACAACCTCCACTGATTCCTCCCCACCAATTCCCTTGAGAATCAATTAACATACGCGCACCAGGCCTACGGTATGCAGAACCATCCACGTGTACTACTGTTGCTAACGCAATTGATTCTCCACCCTTCAGTAATGTATCTAGCTGAGCCAGAATGACTAATAATTCTTTCATCTATGAGGCAATTGACTGTTCAAATAATCAATTAAGAAATCAATGTCAGACTCTTTGGTAAGATAACTCAATGAAATCCGAATTGTTGCTAATGCTAACGAATCAGCATGGCCATGCGCTTTCATGACGTGTGAAGGCAATTGAGATTTAGCATTACACGCAGATCCGTTGGAAACGGCAATCATCGGAATTTTCCGATACAATTCTTCCCAATCCAAGTTTGGAAAAGACAAGCTCAATATATGTGCAACCGACTGATTGTCAGCAGAATTAACGATATGATTTGTAAGTAATTTTTGAAGTATTTTATCCTTGTAATTTTGAATCACAGGCATCGACTCGATTAAGGCTGGAAACAAATCAAAACAAGCTGATAAAGCAACAACTTGTTGAACAGGCACAGTCCCTGGACGTAATCCTCGTTCTTGTCCACCACCGTACATAAAAGGACAAATCAAAGAGGGAGAGTTAAATACCAAACCACCTATCCCTTTTGGACCATAGATCTTATGCCCGGAGAAACTGATCATATCGGGCAGAAAAGGATTATGCGCTAAGTCAAGCTTCCCAAGCGCTTGGGTAGCATCAGCGTGAAAACAAATAGCTGCCTCTCGACAAATTTTAGTGATGGCTTGAAAATCAGTCAAATTTCCCGTTTCATTGTTGACCATCATCAAAGAAATCAAAACAGTATCAGATCGAATGGCCTGTTGAACCGATGAAACTTCAATACACCCCGAATCATTCGGTTGCAGATAGGTAACAGCCCAACCTTGAGCCTCCAAAGTTTGAAAAATCTGAAGGACAGCCTTATGCTCGATATAAGAAGTAATCAGATGCCCAGGATGTTTGTCTTTCAAATATCCCTGAATGGCTAAATTATTAGATTCTGTGGCGCCTGAAGTAAAAACGAGTTGGCGTGCAGGAACACCAAAATAAGAACTGATTTTCTTTCTAGCTGATTCTACGGCCTCGTCAGCAGCCCATCCATAATAATGTTGGCTAGAGCCTGCATTCCCAAATTCTTCCGTGAAATAAGGCAACATGGCTTTTAGCACATCCGGGTGTACCGGTGTGGTGGAAGCATAATCGAAATAAATGGGTTTTTCCAATGTTATACGAATTGATAACAAAGATAGGAGATAAAAAAAAAGTCCCGAATAAATCGGGACTTTCATTTGCTAACTAAGCAAGTTTTTTGACAACTGCTTTAAAAGCTTCTGGGTGATTCATTGCTAAATCAGCTAATACCTTACGGTTTAAAGCCATACCAGACTTGTTATATTTACCCATAAAAGCTGAATAAGACATACCTTCTTGGCGAGCCGCAGCATTGATACGTTGAATCCAAAGTCCGCGAAAATCTCTTTTCTTAACTTTACGATCGCGGTATGCATATTGCAAACCTTTCTCTACTTTGTTTTTTGCTACAGTCCAAACGTTTTTTCCGCGACCGTAAAATCCTTTCGCTAACTTAAGGATTTTCTTTCTTCTAGCTCTTGAGGCTACGTGATTGACACTTCTTGGCATAATTTTTTGTTTTTTGAAATGAGGCGAATCTCTCGATTACTTTTTTTGCCTTCTTTCTGGTTTAACAATAACTAAACTGATAATTAAAGACCTAACATTAAGTTAACGCGATCCATATCAGCTGGTGAAACTAGAGTTGCGTGAACTAAATTACGCTTTTGTTTCGTTGTTTTTTTAGTAAGGATATGGCTGTGAAAAGCATGTTTACGCTTGATCTTACCAGTTCCCGTTACTTTGAAGCGTTTCTTAGCTCCAGAGTTGGTTTTAATTTTTGGCATTCTTTAAATTATTAAATGTAAAAATTGGAATGCAAAAGTAACAATATTACCTCGAAATTCCACTCAATTAGTAAAATTATTTCTTTGCCACTTTAGGAGAGAAAATGATGCTCATACGCTTACCTTCTAACTTAGGCATATCGTCAGGCTTACCCACATCTTCCAAACCTTTGGCAAAATTAAGCAATAGCATTTCGCCACGCTCTTTGAATACAATTGTACGACCCACAAAGTGTACATAAGCTTTTACCTTAGCACCTTCTTTAAGGAAGTTAACGGCATGTTTCAACTTAAAGTTAAAATCGTGCTCATCCGTGTTAGGACCAAAACGAATTTCCTTAATAACGGTCTTAGTCGCATTGGCTTTGATTTCCTTCTGCTTTTTCTTTTGATCATACTTAAACTTCGCATAATCAATAACTTTACACACAGGAGGTACTGCTTTGGGCGAAATTTCAACCAAATCCAAGTTTTGAGACTCAGCAATTGCCAACGCTTTCGCAAAAGGATAAACACCAATCTCAATGTTTTCACCTACTAATCGAACTTCTTCGACACCACGAATCAATTGATTAATTCGATACGGTTCCTCTTCTCGCTTATTTCCTCGGTAATTGTTGTTGGGGCGTAAAGCCATAAATTATAATTTGGTTTAAATAAAAATCACTTCGAAGCTAATTTAAAAAGCGCGTAAATGCAAACAAATATTGGCCAAACGCTTAAATAATCAGTTATTTCTAATTAGAATAAGAATGTTGGTTTATTTCCTCACCAGCCAATGCCATAAAGGCATCCAAACTCATCATCCCTAAATCTCCTTCACCTTTCTTACGAATACTAACCATGCCATCAGCCTGCTCTTTCTCACCCACAATAATCATGAATGGTACTTTACCAACCTCCGCGTCACGAATCTTACGACCCATTTTCTCGTTCCGATGATCCACATAACCACGTAAATCGCGCTCTTGCAAACGTAAATACACCTCGTTCGCGTAATCTTCGTATTTCTCTGAGATAGGCAAAACAGCTAATTGATCTGGAGACAACCACAATGGGAAATTCCCTGCTGTATTCTCAATCAAAATTGCTACAAATCGTTCCAGTGAACCAAAAGGCGCACGGTGAATCATCACCGGACGATGTTTTTGATTGTCGGAACCTGTATACTCCAACTCAAATCGTTGAGGTAATTGATAATCCACCTGAATCGTACCTAATTGCCATTTACGACCTAAGGCATCGCGTACCATAAAGTCTAACTTAGGACCATAAAATGCTGCCTCACCATACTCAACAACGGTAGGCAAACCTTTCAATTCCGCCGTTTTAATAATGGCTTGTTCCGCACGATCCCAATCCTCATCGTTTCCAATGTATTTTTCACGATTCTCACGATCACGCAAGGAAACCTGTGCGGAATATTCGTTGAAACCTAAGGCTTTGAATACATAAAGTACCAAATCAATTACCTTCATGAACTCTTCTTCAACCTGGTCTGGCCGACAGAAAATATGCGCATCATCCTGTGTAAATCCACGTACACGAGTCAACCCATGCAATTCACCGGATTGCTCGTAACGATAAACCGTTCCAAACTCCGCCAAACGCAAAGGCAAATCCTTGTAAGAACGTGGCTTTGTCTTGTAAATCTCGCAATGATGCGGGCAGTTCATCGGCTTCAACAGATACTCTTCGCCCTCATCCGGTGTATGGATCGGCTGAAAAGAATCCTTGCCATATTTCGCATAGTGACCTGAAGTCACATACAATTCTTTACTAGCAATATGTGGAGTCACAACCGGGGAGTAGCCCGCACGAACTTGCGCACGCTTTAAGAAATTCTCCAAACGTTCACGCAAAATGGTTCCTTTCGGCAACCATAAAGGCAGACCCATGCCGACCTTTTCCGAGAAAGCAAAAAGCTCCAATTCCTTACCTAATTTCCGGTGATCACGTCGCTTCGCCTCTTCCAATAAAAACAAATACTCTTCTAATTCTTTTGCTTTGGGAAACGTAATCGCATAAATACGCGTCATTTGCTTACGCTTTTCATCGCCACGCCAATAGGCTCCCGCGACACTTAAAAGCTTCACTGATTTAATAAATCCGGTCGAAGGAATGTGAGGTCCCCGACATAAATCGGTAAAATTCCCTTGACTGTAAAACGTAATAGAACCGTCGGATAAACCTTCCAACAATTCTAATTTATATTCATCATCTTTCTCCGTGAAATAGGCAATCGCATCCGATTTAGATACCGACTTACGCACATACGCGCTCTTTTGGCGAGCCAGCTCAACCATCTTATCCTCGATTTCCTTGAATTGATCTGAACCAAATTCTTTACCTCCTAAATCGATATCATAATAAAATCCATTTTCAATCGCAGGTCCAATACCAAACTTCGTTCCAGGATACAATGCCTCAATCGCCTCAGCCATCAAGTGAGCAGATGAATGCCAAAATGTCTTTTTCCCATCCTCATCATTCCAAGTTAATAACTGCAAACTTGCATCTGATTCAATTGGAGTAGAGGCATCGACTACATCACCGTTCAATTTAGCCGCCAATACATTACGCGCTAAACCTTCCGAAATTGACAAGGCAACATCCATGGGTGTTACTCCTTTTTCAAATTCACGAACCTGACCGTCAGGAAAAGATATCTTAATCATATAAAAAATTTTTGCGAAGGTACGAATTTACCTTCATTTTAAACCCGAAAAGAGCGGAAAATTATGGGACAATTTGTTGGGTCGAATCAAGTGTCGAATTAACTGAATCCGTTTTTTTCCCAACCAATCGGTCATACAAAATTGTAAATCGACCATCGGTCGCATACACCTTTCGAATAGAATCCAACAAGGAAATACTTTTTGATTTTTGACCTCGATTTAATGTTCCCAATACTTTTAAATAAAGTACATCCCGGGCAAAAAGGCCACTGGATTGAATAGGAGAAAGGATATTGTCAACCAAATCGTATTGATTTCGTTCTAAATAATAGCGCGCTACATAAAGACGGACAAAAGCTTGTTGGGGCATCCAAGCAATACTTTGCTTGAAAACCTTCTCTGCCTGACCATATTGACCCATATGTACCAAAAACTGTCCCCATGAAAACATCAGATAGGGGTCAAGCGGAAACTTCTTTAATTCACCTAAAATTTGCTTTTGGTAGTTTAAGTTAGAAATACGACCAATTTGGTATGCAAAATAAGCATGCGCTAAATCAGGATGTTGAATATCGACTAATCTTACCGCTTGATACGCGCCTAAACTATCTGACCGAAACTGCCGTTTCATGAAATCCACATATGGGCGTTCCGACTTAGGTAGACCCGCCTTTTCCAATTTACGGATGTATAAAAATCCAAGCTTTTTCTCGTGTATTGCAAAATGCAAGTCAGCTAAAATTTGAAATAATTTGGCTGAAGTAATACCGCTCGACTCAACCAATTTGGCATCCTCAATTGCCTCAGAAAACATGCCTAATTGTCTTTTTATGAGCGCTGATAGCAACAAATAATCCACATCACCAGGTACTTGGCTCAATGCTTTCTCAATATCAATTTCAGCTTTTTGATAGGCGCGTAAGTCAAAATAAGCTTTTGATCTTAAATAATAAAGATTAGCCCCATCCTGATTCTCTAAGAGATTCGTCAGGTAAGCCACAATCAATTCTGGCTTCTGTGATTTCTGAAAAATAGCAGCAGGAGGTATCGTTTCACCCTTTGTATCTTGCTCCTTTTCACAAGCCACAAAAAATAAAGAGATTCCTACGAGAAATATGAGACGATAAATCAAAATCCGATATCTATTACCAATGGAACAATAGCCCAAGATTTACTTTCAGCAACATACAAGGCTCGAACTCCTAATTCAAATCCTTGCGAAAATCTTAATGCATGAAATTGGGCCAACAAATCTACACCGAATGCATGAAAGGATTGTGCTTTTCGATCCAAATTATCCTTTCCCATACCTAAATCACCAAAAACATTACCCTTAATTCGGCTAATGTAAAGTATGCGCCCCACACGAATATCCGTATTCTTAATAGGGAAACGGTAATCTATGCCCAAGGTTGATAACTGATTAAATGAAGTGTATAGGTACCCTCGGGGAAAATATACAGAACTGCCGAAGCGATAATTTCCCGCTGATTCTTGTTGGTATGCATAACGCAACAAAAATCCATCATGCTTTAAGGGTCCAGGCAGATAAATTTGTGCCTGGATATTCCACAATTCATTCTGCAACTTCTGTTTGAAAGGAATACCATTCCAATTCGCCTGAAAAACAAATCCCTTTCGCGCTTGAACATCCCACAAACTTTTACTTAACAATTTGCTGTAATAAACCTGATGTTTCACAAAGCTATAATTTCCATTAAACGGTTCAGAATAATAGCGTTTAGTCAAATCATAACCGCTTACATTCAGAAAGCCTATATTGGATCCAATCTGTAAGAATTCCTGATATGCACCATGCGTTAAATTAAATGGAATCCGAAATCCTACATCCCACGTTTGTTGCTTCCATTGGTCAACCCTTAAACTGTCTAAAGGCTTTTTATTATCAATATATAATTGCGTTTGACGATTGCTGGATTGATAATTAACATCGATAATTGGAAACCATGCATGGTAGGATAGACGGGCAAATTGATTCAAATGCCTTTCATTCATTTCATATCGAATACCCGCTGAAGCCTGCAAAGAATTAAATACATCTCTTGACTGGATACTATACTCCAATTGATTTCCTGTAGAGCTTAACACAGGACCCCAAGTAAATGGATTGATTAAATTCCATTTCGAAACCAATTTAACGGGTAAAGAATGCTGCAATGAATCCTTTTTACTTTCAAGTGAATGAATAGCTAAATCAACGGACGTTGGTTTCAACGGAACGATAACGATCTTATGACCTGCCGCAGTGTAGGCCGAATATGTCAAAGAATCGGATGTAGAATATCCAAAATAGGCCCCAAAACGATCCTTCGTCATAATTTCAAATCGGTCATCCAAGCGATTAATTCGAGCGATCTGGTCTACATCGCCAGCGGGGTAATTCATATAGATCCAATTACCATCAACAGTCGGATGTGCTATATTATGTTGGCCAAAATCCTTTCGAAAAATTTCCTTCTGTTGAACAAAATCCCAAACGCAAACGGATTTATTACCCGCATATTTAACGATGTAAACTAATGTACCATCCCTATTGATGCGAGGTTGAAGAAACTGCTCACCACTTTTAGCTACTATTTTTGAAATAACCTGGCGATGCGCACGATCATAGACCATTATTGAAGATTGGTCATTTTCCTTTAAATGAATAAAGGAAACGTATTTTGAGTCAGGAGAAATACTCGGACTTATCCACTTTTCATGAACTCCCCAAAACATTTTTTGACCGCTTTTCAACGAGTAAAAAACGAGACGAGATTGTTGTTTTTGCCCCCAGCGTGAATGATAAACAAGCTCAGACCAAACAACAAACTCATTCGAAGCACTTAACATCGAAGCATCAATCATCGGGCCGAGATAGGTAAGTCGGCGCTCTTTTCCTTGCTTTATTTCGACCAATTGCCTGATATCCGAAAAACCACTTTTCAACGCGATGATTCGACCATCTGCTAAGACATTGGGGTACAAATATTGTGTGTATCCTTGTTTCTTAGTCACAGAGGCGGAATCCTGAGCCGTTAACTTTTCGAAAGCGTCAGTAGCGTAGTGGTCAATTGACTTACCTGTACGTTTTTTAAACTGTTTTGAAAAGCCAAATAAGGTTGGATGATTCAGCGCCGACTGCCATAAACTAGGAATGAACGTTTCACCAAAATCCTTCGTCATTTGTTGACTTAAATACTGTCCAAAAACATAATGATTAGGAACTAAATGCTGGTAAGACTTACCCATCATTTTGGCATAATTAGGTACTCCGTAGGTAGCTAAATAGGCCTTTAATGGTAATTTAAATTGGGGTATCTGAGACCGACCCATCGCATTCAAGTGCGATTCTGTTTCCACTGCATCGCCCTCCCAAAGCCAATTTGGAATCAGTAAATTACTGTAAACAGCTTGCCCATAGGCTCCAAAAATACCATGGACCCAACGAGCCAAACCCTGTTTAGCGGCATTACTTTGATGCACATGTCGCAGTTCATGACTCACCAAGAGAGGCAACCAATCATTTGTCCCCAACAAAGCAGCGTCCTGACTCGGTGTGGTTAAAAACTCAGCTCGTGGTGCGAAAAGGCTGACAAAGCCATTCGAGACCAAGCCTTGATTTTGTAATAGAATAGGAAATCGGCGAGTATTTTTAGGAAAGCCTGAGCCAGTTTTAGCCCAACTTGCCTCAAGCTCATGAGCTGTCACCTGAGCAACAGAATCAAAACCTGCCGGAAAGTATAGGTCTAACGGCGCAGATTTCATTGAAATCTTGTAAAATTTCAATGAAAATGGATTTTGGTCTAATAAAATAGACTGCGCCCAGCCATTCAATGATAAACAACAAAGTAATAAAAAAAGCAGATTTCTTAAAACCACTTCAATACTCGCTCGATTAGCCATTTCGTCCGTAAGGTATAGGGAGGATAAAAGAAGCGCAAAGCATTGGTCTTTTGTACGATAACAGCCTTTGCATGCGAAAACTCTTCGAAGCCAAATTTACCTCCGGATCGACCGATGCCAGAATTGTTAACACCACCAAAAGGCAAAGATGAATGGCCAAATTGAATCAAACAATCATTGACAACACTTGAACCCGCCGATGTATTATTTAAAATGTAATCCGTGAAAGTTTTATCCTCCGAGAAGATATAAAGCGCTAAAGGCTTCTCCTCATGACTTAAATAGTTGATAATTTCTTCCTCCGCACGGAAAGTAAGAACAGGCAAAATAGGTCCAAAAATTTCTTCTTGCATGATTGCCATGTCCATCGTACACTGACTTAAAATCGTGGGACTAATGTAATTCGTTTCGGGATTCATGTCTCCACCAAAAATCACCTTAGCACCTTTCTCTTTGGCGTCATCCAATAAACGAACGATGCGATCAAAATGTCTCCGATTAACGATACGCGCATAGTCATTACTTTTTTCGATGCCTTTCGAATCTGCATTGTAAAAAGCTTGAATGGCATTTTCTAATCCGGCTAAAAACTGAAAATGAACCTTTTCATGAACAAAAACATAATCAGGAGCAATACATGTCTGGCCATTATTCAAAAACTTACCCCACGCAATTTTTTGAACAATACTATCCATATCGGCACTTGGCCCAACAATCGCTGGTGATTTACCACCTAATTCAAGGGTAACTGAAGTCAAATGCTTCGCGGCAGCCGCCATAACCACTTTACCAATGGCAGGACTTCCTGTAAAGAAGATATGGTCAAATTTCTGGGCTAGTAAGAACGTGGAAATTTGCGCATCTCCTTCCACACAGAATACATCGGAAGGATCGTACAATGCATTAATCATTTTCTTGATAAATGCTGAAGTATGTTCGCTCATTTCGGAAGGCTTCAAGATAATTGCATTTCCTGCCGCTATTGCATGGACCAAGGGATTAATAGCCAAATTGAATGGGTAATTCCAAGGTGCAATAATCAAACACAAACCTTTCGGTTCAAATTGAATATGACCCTGAGTACCTAATAAAAGGAGCGGAGTGGAAACTTTTTGAGGCTTCATCCATGATTTAATATGTTTAATCATGTGATCTATTTCACGCTTTACTCCTAAAAGTTCCGCGATGATTACCTCCGAACTAGGCTTACGAAAATCCTGAAAAAGGGCATCGAAGAGATCTTGTTGGTGGGCCAACATGTATTTCTGCAACTTTCTTAATTTTTCAATACGCTCATCGGCACTCGAATTTTTCAATCGGAGCAAGGAGGATTTTTGCAAAAACAGAACCTCTTGGATTCTTTCTTCAGTAGATTGATTCATGCGTACAACTTATATGGTAAACAATTCACGTAATTTATCTTCAATTAAATCAAAATAACCTTTATTTCCTGAAGGTCTAAACCAAGTATCACCCGCAACATACCATTTGCCATCGCCAGGGTAAACAGCAAATTGCGTTTTTGGTTTTAAATCTTCTACACCTTTTTCAAAAGTAAATTCACCGATAAATAAAACTTGCATCAATTCTTGCAATTCTTGCCATTGTTCTGTAAAACGAATCGGACCTTCTGAGCCGCCTGTACGGTAGGTAAATTTTAAATCAAAAAATGACATTTCTCCCTCAATGCGTACCCATTCTTCATCGGCGTCCATAAACTGAAAACCTAAATATAAGGGCATTTCATTCCCGGCAACCTCTAAAATCGCCTGCATAAATTCCTGCAACAAAGTATCCTCAATTTCTAAACTAATCGGCACAGCTGTGGTTGTATCAGCAGCTTCCAAGGTGATAAAAGGTTCTTCATCGCGCGGATTACAAGAACCTGATTGAAATAATAAAAAAGCTGTTTCTAATCGGTTGCGCCAGGCTAGAGATAAATCACCTGACCATTCGAAATGATCTTCAACGTTCAGACCTTCAGCTAATAATTCTTCTCGCGAAAAATCATCCCGATCAATGTATTGAATAGAAACCGTTACGTGTGGATTATCAGACAAAAATCCATCAAATGTAAAGGCCGCTTCTAAATGATACGGTGCAGGAACATTATTAGGACTCTCATAAAACAATTGAAATTTCTTTTCTAAACGCGCTGGTTTCATTTATATGGATTTAAGATACAAAGCTACGGATTTCAATCTATCTATTTTGCCTGAAGATGTAAATTGAAACTCATCTAAGTGAATATATTGTTTGGGCAATTGCCACGACTCGAAATGATTCCGAAGTAAGGAACCGATTGACGATTGCATTTGAGTTGACCAATCCCCTATAAAAAACAGACATACTTGTTGGCCGAATACTTCATCATCCAATGCCTCAATAAAAAATGAATCAGGTTTATCAGACTGCGCATCAATGAATTTTTCCAATTCCTCAGGGTGCACTTTTCGACCCGCTGAATTAATCACACGGTCGAATCGACCTTTTAATTCGAATGTAGCATCGGAATTCAACGTGATGATATCATTCGTCTGAATCCATTCATTTCCGGTAACTAAGCCAGATATTTTCAGACATCCTCGTTCATCAACACGCAAGTTAACAGAGCTAAAAGGTTGAAATGAAGATGCACCTAAAGCCCTAAAAGCAATATGTGAAACCGTTTCTGTCATTCCATAGGTTTCATAAATGGGAAACGGCAATTCTTTGCTGCGTAAAATCAACGCATCTGATAAAGCAGCCCCTCCAAGTAAAATTCCTTTTGAATGAGCGAAATAAGCAGGTAATTCAAGCCCAGACGCAAGAATGGCATGCCATTGATTCGGAACAAAAGAAGCTAATTGAATCGAAATAGGAGCAAGATCTAATAAAGGATTGGCAGAAGGTTCAACGAGGCAAACCCTCAAATCAAGTACCAGCGCACGAACGATGACCATTGCACCGGCAATGTAGTTAACCGGCAAACAGGCCAAAGCCACATCTTGTGGTTTCAATTGTAACCATTCACCCGTTGTTCGAGCGGAAGCTACCATGGCTTTACGATCCAGCCAAATAGGCTTAGGAACACCCGTGGAACCCGATGAATGAAACAAGAAAGAGCTTTGCCCGCTTTTCCAAGCGCTACAAAATGCAAGGACCTCTCGCTCGAATTCCGAGGAAGGTTCAAACAAATCGTCCGATAGGGGAGAAAATAGCTGCATAAATCGTCAAATCATTCCAAAATTAACCAAACATTCTCTAATTTCGTGAGTTAATAGAAGGTTAATCAATTAACCTTGCGTAGATGAAAGAAGAGCCATTTTTAAATCCGATCAATCCAGACAAAGTTGCCCAAAACCCGGGCTTGCTACCTTATGCACATACCGCAGGAGGAGCTGTCATTAAACCGGAGGATACGGGTAAAACAAAGGGGAGGAGTATTTTAGCGATGCGCCAACAAACGGATCGGCAAATGAACCAACTCTATGAGCAAATGGAGGTTTTGGCCAAGCAAGCTAAACTATTAGCCGATCGCAAAGAAATATCGGAACGCATCTATGATGCTGCTATGGGTTTTGAACCTATTATTTCCGAGACTTATTACATGTATGAAAAAGAAGATGGGACTGACCTACTATCGCTTGTTGCGCCGCATGAATGGGGCCGTTCTTTTAAATACAGCCGTTATTTAGCCAAAGTAATCTTATTAGCAGACCATACCTGGGATGTTACTTACAACGAAGAATCTAATCAATAAATTATGACGTCAAATTTGCCGTGGAAAACCATTAAGGAATACAAAGACATTTTATTCCAACAATATAAAGGGATTGCTAAAATCTCAATTAATCGTCCGCACAAGCACAATGCATTTACTCCATTGACAGTACAAGAGATGTCGGAGGCAATGGAATTAGCCCGCCAAGATACATCTGTGGGTGTCATCATTTTAACAGGAGAAGGAGGAAAAGCATTTTGTTCAGGTGGTGACCAAAGTGTTCGTGGCGATGGTGGATACGTTGGAGACGATTTCGTGCCGCGTTTAAATGTCTTAGACTTACAACGTCAAATAAGAACAATTCCTAAGCCCGTCGTAGCGATGGTTGCAGGCTGGGCCATTGGTGGTGGACACGTGCTACATGTCATTTGCGATTTATCCATTGCAGCAGAAAATGCTCGTTTTGGTCAAACAGGTCCTAATGTAGGTTCATTTGATGGAGGCTTCGGTGCATCGTATTTAGCTCGAGTAGTAGGTCAAAAGAAAGCGCGTGAGATTTGGTTGCTTTGCGATCAATATGATGCACAAGATGCACTTCAAATGGGATTAGTCAACAAAGTGGTTCCTTTAGAAGAATTAGAAGCTACAACGGTGGCATGGTGCGAGAAAATCTTAGAAAAAAGTCCTTTGGCTTTGCGCATGTTGAAATCGGCATTCAATGCCGAACTAGACGGTCAGGCAGGGATTCAAGAATTGGCAGGTAACGCGACATTATTGTATTATCTATCCGATGAAGCGAAAGAAGGTAAAAATGCATTCCTAGAAAAACGCAAACCTGATTTCTCAAAATTCCCTAAATTCCCTTAATGATGAATTATTGGCTCGTAAAATCTGAACCATTCAAATATTCTTGGGATGATTTCGTTAAAGAAGGGAAATCTGTTTGGGACGGGGTGCGTAATTACCAAGCACGGAATAATATGAAAGCCATGCAAAAGGGCGATTGGGTGTTTTTTTACCATTCAAACGAAGGCGTGGAGATTGTAGGCTTAGCAGAAGTTAGCAAGGAATTTTATCAAGACCCTACAACTGAAGATCCAAGATGGGTTGTTGTAGAACTTAAACCAATTAAAAAATTCCCAAAAACAGTAACGCTCAAAGCGATGAAAGCAGACGATCGATTAAGTTCGCTTGCATTAATCAAACAATCTAGATTATCCGTTACCCCCGTTCAAAAAGCAGAATTTGACATCATTCTAAGTTTAACTGAATAAACATGAAAAAGGCTTTTTTGATTCTTATTGTCGTATTTATAACCATTTCCCAGGTAAATGGTCAGACGAATAAACGTGTTGAATTCCCACAAGAATCAAATCAAGTTGAAACCTTTACGATTCCTATCGGCAGTAAAGGTGTCATTCTCCTAAGTCAATTAAACAAGCAAGCATTCAATCTCCGTAAGTTTTCGACCAACCTAGAACAGGAATGGTCCACGAATGCCAACATAGATTCGAATCAAGATTACGTAACGCATAGCTACGACGGAGACGATTTATACCTGTTATTTAGTCGGTTTAAGAGTAATTCTTACGTCATATTTCGTGTAAATACGGAGAAAGGAAAAGTGGATAAGTATCAAATTATTTCCGTTGACCGAATTGAAATATCTAATTTTAAAGCCTTGAACGCCTCCTTATTTATTGCTGGCGTGGTTAATTCGCAACCCGTCATATTATTCACGAATCTAAACGAAAAGAAGACTCGCATTCTTCCTGCCATTGTGAAGGGACAAGCTGAGATTCAATCGATGGATTTAGATACCGCATATCAACAAATCAACGTCACCTATTCAGTGGGTAAAAAGGCCAAAGATTACCAACTCATCCTTAAATCCTTTGACGAAGATGGTAATCAAGTCAGTCAGGTATTAATGAAGCCCAATGATGAATTTGCGATGATGAATGCCAAATCGACTCAGATAAATGATTCCCTGCAAGTCGTAGTAGGCACATATGGCCATAAAAACACAGTGGGTTCTTCCAAGGGACCTAGTTCACAAGGACTCTATTTTCAATCCTTTTTAGATGGTGAAGTGGCTAATTCTAGCTATACGAGTTTTACTAAATTCAACAATTTCTTTAAATTTTTAAGTCCGAAACAATTAGAGCGTCAAACCAAACGAATCAAAGACAAAGAAGAAAAAGGGGAGGACTTGCGTTTGGATTACCGTTTATTGATGCATGACATCATCCGCAAGGGTGATCACTATATCGTCGTGGCAGAAGCCTTTTATCCTGACTACAAATACAACAATTTTGGCCCATATGGTGGTGGATTATTTCCCGGAATGACGACACTCGGAGGATTTTATTCTCCCTGGAGCATGATGTATAATCCATACCGATGGGGTTATGGAAACTACGGTCTATATTCGCCATTTTCAAGTTATTATAGCCCATGGGGATATCGAGGGTACAATTATTATGGGAACCAACAGCAGTTTGACGGTTGGGTTTATACGCATGCTGTCATCGCAGAATTAGATGCACAAGGAAATTTATTGTGGGATCATTGTGTTTCCTTGCAAGACATGAAAGAGCCAAAACTCATTCAAAAAATTAAAACATCTGTTCAGCAGGATCAGATTATTTTAAGCTATAGCCGCGAAAACCAAATCGTTTCAAAAATCATCAGCGAACAAGGAACTAAAGAAGTCGAAAGCACATTGGCTATTGAAACCAATTTAGAAGGAGATCGAGTAAAGAAATCAGCAGATTCCGATTTAACCTATTGGTATAGCACCTATTTCTTAGCGCACGGAACACAAAATATTGTTAACCAATCAGAAGGGAAACGTACCGTTTTCTATTTAAACAAAATTCAATTTAATCCTTAATGTCAAATCATCACCAATCTATCGCCATTGAAACACCTCAAAATTGGGGCAAAAGCTACGAATTAATCGACTCGGGCGGTTTTGAAAAATTAGAGCAGTTTGGTGAGTTTGTCGTTCGCAGACCAGAACCTCAAGCCTTATGGTCTAAATCCCTTTCAGAGGAGTTTTGGGCACTCAAAGCAAACGCTCACTTTAAGAAAGAAAAGGGCAGTACAGAACGCGGAGTTTGGGAAATCAAAAAAGGGGTACCGGACAAATGGTTTATTCCATACCAGTCAGAGAAATTAGACTTAAAATTAAAAATCAGTCTTTCATCTTTTAAACATGTAGGCTTATTTCCTGAACAAGCCTCCAACTGGGAATTCTTAGCGAAAAACATTCCATTATTAAGTAATCCCAAACCAAAGATTTTAAATCTATTTGCCTATACAGGAGGTGCAAGTTTGGTTTGTCGCCAAATGGGAGCAGATGTTACACACGTAGACTCTGTGAAACCTGTATTGTCTTGGGCACGCGAAAACATGGAAGTCTCTGAATTGGATTCTATCCGTTGGATGGCAGAAGATGCCTTAAAATTTGTCAAAAGAGAGGCCAGAAGAGGTAATTTCTACCAAGGGGTTTTATTAGATCCACCTGCCTACGGCCGGGGACCAGACGGTGAAAAATGGGTATTAGAAGAGCAAATAGACGACATGTTGCGTTCTGTGAAAGAAATCCTAGATCCGAAAGAACACATTTTGTTAACAAACGTCTATTCCTTAGGCTTCTCCACCTTAGTGGTAGAAAACTTGGTCAATGGAATATTCAATGTGCCTGAAACAGCGGAATCGGGCGAATTATACCTGAACGACCAATACGACAAAAAACTCCCATTGGGAGTTTTCCATCGCTATTTGTATACGTCTTAGTTTTTGGGGTAAATAACTCCTTTGGCGGCTAATAAGGTGTTTTTCATTAGAGAAACAATGGTCATTGGTCCTACGCCCTTAGGGACAGGGGTGATGTAAGAACAGATTGGGAATACCGATTCAAAATCTACATCGCCCTTCAAGGCAAATCCTGATTTCTTGCTCGCATCTTCTACGCGCGTTAAACCCACATCAATAACAACCGCACCAGGTTTCACATATGCAGCCGTGATAAATTCGGGTTTACCCAAAGCCGCAATAATAATATCGGCTTGTTGGCACATCTCCTCCAAATTAGCGGTACGTGAATGCGTCAACGTAACTGTACAATTTCCTTGCGGATGGTTACGCTGCATCAAAATTGACATAGGTAATCCGACAATTTGACTACGTCCTACAACCACACAATGCTTTCCTGCGGTCTCAATGTTGTAATAAGCTAATAAATCCAATACCCCTTGCGGCGTAGCAGAAATATAAGCTGGGAGTCCTTTGGCCATCCGACCAATGTTGATGGGGTGGAAACCATCGACATCCTTTGAAGGATGTATCGTCTCCATCACTCGGTCAGGGTTAATATGATTGGGAAGAGGTAATTGAACAATTAAACCGTCCATATCTGGATTATTATTCACATCAATGACCGCTTGTAATAATTCTGCTTCCGAAATAGATGGGTCAAAACGCAATAGGGTAGAAGCGAACCCTAATTCTTCGCAAGATTTTACTTTATTCGCGACATAGGTTTCAGAAGCACCGTTATTGCCCACAAGAATGGCTACCAAATGGGGAGCACGTTTACCTGATGCAACTAATTCTTGAACCTCCTTCGCAATAGACGCTTTCATGGATTCAGCGACCATTTTTCCATCAATAATCTGACTCATATCTTATTTTTTTCTTGTTGTCTTCTTAGGAGCGGGAGCTGCATCACCTAATGCAATACAATCTTCCAAAGTTAAACTTGCAGGATCTTGATCCTTTGGAATTTTCACATTCCGCTTTCCAATTTGGATATAAGGTCCATACATGCCATTGACGACCTTAATCGCTGCATTCTCAGGAAATTCCTTAATCATCTTATTCGCTTCAGCATTACGTTTAGCCAAAATCAATTCAATCGCACGCTCTTGAGTCAATGAAGTCAAATTGTCTGTCTTACCTAACGAAATATATTTACCATTGTGTTTCACATAAGGACCAAAACGACCTTTTCCCGTTTCAATCAACTGATCTTCAAAATAGCCTAATCCAGCCGATTCAGCCGCTTTTAATGCCGCCTGCATAACCAATACAGCCTGATCTAATTCAATCGTAAAAGGATCATTGGGTTCTGGAAGGCTTGTGAATTTACCATCGTATTTGATATAGGGCCCTAATTTACCGGCACCAATCACAACGGGCTTATCATCCAAAATACCGATTTCGCGTGGTAATTTCGGTCGGGCCAACAAGGCAATCGCATCTTCTAAACTCAAAGTTGCAATCGAATGGTGCTTGGCTAAATTGGCAAAAACCGGCTTATCCTCTTCACCCGACTCGCCCAATTGAACAAATGGGCCAAATTTTCCTAAACGAACCGATATTTTCTTTCCTGTTTCAGGATCCACACCTAACTCACGACCACCACCGACAGAACTTCGTGCAATGCTTTTACTGTCCTCGATTGTTTTATGGAATGAACCATAAAAATCCTTCATCAACTTAACCCAAGGCAATTTCCCCTGTGCTATGTGGTCAAATTCATTCTCCATTTCAGCGGTGAATGTATAATCGACAACTTCTTGAAAATTTTCAACTAGAAAATCAGTGACAAGCGTACCAATATGCGTAGGGAATAACTTTGACTTCTCTGCACCTACAATTTCGGTTGCCTTTACACCCGCAATCTCATCATCTTTTAAGGTCCAAGTTTGATATGTTCTTTCCTTTCCTGCACGATCTTCCTTCTCCACATAAGCACGCTTAATAATCGTAGATATCGTTGGCGCATAAGTTGACGGCCGACCAATTCCCTTTTCCTCTAAAGCCTTCACTAAGCTCGCCTCGGTATAACGCGGAGCGGCACGTGAAAAACGTTCCTGTGCCTTCAATTCATCTAGCTGGAGCACTTGGCCCACAGACAATGGAGGCAACATATCTTTATTTTCATCCTCATCTTCGTCATCTTTACCTTCTAGGTAGGCTTTTAAGAATCCTTCAAAAGCAATCACCTCACCTTGTGCCACCAATACTTCTGTGGTCGTAGAAATCTCAATTTGTGCCGTTGTTCTTTCTAATAAAGCATCTGACATCTGCGATGCGATTGAACGCTTCCAAATCAATTCATACAACTTACGTTCTCTAGAATCACCTGATAGGGTAGACATACCAAAATCCGTCGGACGGATGGCTTCGTGAGCCTCCTGAGCACTATCCGATTTCGTTTTAAATTGACGAGCATGATGAAATTTCTCACCATAATTCGATTCAATCGCAGCTTTAGCCTTATCTCGTGCTTCTTGTGATAACATGGTTGAATCCGTACGCATATAAGATATACGACCTGATTCATATAGTTTCTGTGCGATTGACATGGTTGTGGCCACAGCATATCCCAATTTACGCGATGCTTCTTGTTGTAAGGTAGAGGTGGTAAAAGGAGGAGCAGGGGTCTTTTTTGCTGGTTTAGTTTCTAAACTCTTAATCGAAAATGTAGCACCCACACATTTTTTCAAAAACTCCAAAGCATCACCCTCTTTGGCAAAATTCTTAGCCAATTCAGCCTTTAATACCTTTTTGCCAGGTAGATCAAATAGCGCACTTACTTTGAATGTTGCGATACTGGCATGTTGTTCAATTTCTTTTTCACGTTCAACAATCAAGCGAACAGCGACAGATTGAACACGGCCCGCTGATAAACCTTTTTGTACTTTAGACCAAAGGACCGGGGAAAGTTCAAATCCAATCAAACGGTCCATGATCCGACGCGCCTGCTGTGCATTCACCAAATCCATATCAATGGCACGGGGCTGCTCAATCGCTTTTAATATGGCAGATTTCGTAATTTCACGAAATACGATACGCTTTGTGTTATCCTTTAAATTCAAGGCTTCTTTTAAATGCCACGAAATAGCTTCTCCCTCACGGTCGTCGTCAGTCGCTAACCAAACTTCTTCACAAGATTTCGCCAACTTCTTTAATTCCGAAATAACCTGTGTCTTGTCCGCGGAAACAACATAGGTAGGCGTGAAATCATTATCCACGTCGATGACCTTATCACCTTTGGTAGGTAAATCCCGCACATGACCGAAAGAAGATTTTACAATAAAATCCTTACCCAAATAACCTTCTATCGTTTTTGCTTTTGCGGGGGACTCAACTATGACCAAATTTTTTGCCATCAGATAAATGTTTCAGGTTAAATTTTCGAAATGACCTCAAATATAGTCGCTTAAAATGTATTTGTTAACAATTAAAGCGAAAGCACTAAAAAAAATCTAAATAATTATATTATTCTGGAATATTACCTATTCGAATACGCGAATTGATATTTACCCGAAAGCCAATGTAATTAAATTGACCATTGGAGAAGTTGGCAATCGCCTCCAAACGCAATACCTTAATTACCCCATCCAAACCGTAGCCCAACTCTTGATAAAACAATTTCTGTTTGGGCAGATAAACGGCATTCGCAATGAGTAATTCTTTCACATAGGCTTTCTTAGTACCTAAAATCGGTTTTAGCCACAAATTAGAAAACTGAAATTGCGATAAAGCCTCTAAATAGGTTCCCGAAGTACTATAGGCATAATGGTTGACATTCAAGCGTTGATTAGCCCCTGAGGTAAAATTCTGATAATAGCCAACGAGGCGGTGAGAAGCTAACATATCACCCGTCTTAATCAAATTCAAACCTCCATTAAAGTGTTTGTAATCCAAAAAATATTCCGGTGATCGACCGAAAAAAGTACCTGAGTTTAATATAAATCCAGATTTTACCCAAGGTGAAAGGGCTAAGTTCTGAACATAAGAAAATTCTAGCATTTGAAAATCTACCTTAGATCCGAAAACCTCAGGCCATCCAGCACGGTATTTGATTTGAATTAATGGCGAAGATCCCCAATCACTTTGTCGCGTCGAATTCAAGTAGGATTGAGTCAAAAATGGTCTAAAACCCAAGGTAAATTGAGTAATGAAAGCTTGATGATTATCAAATCCTTCCTTGTTGCTTTCATCATTTGTAGGGTTATTGCTACTGAATGTCCGATTTAAAAAATTAACCCAATGATATCCTGTCGTATTATCCATTTGCGATCTAAACGCTGACTCAGCAGATGCTTTCATAAATAATCGAGATGAGAATCGCTTTAACATGGATATATTCCAATATTGTTTGCGATATATTTTCATTTGATTGTTTTTCAGCAACAACGTTGACAACGAATTCATCTCGGGCGATATCGTATTATCAGGGTTATATTGTGCGACATAATCCCCTTGTGAGGCAGAAATATCAAAATTTTCCGTTTTGTACCTCAACTTGATGTAACCTGTATTCCGATTTAGTCCAAACGAACGACGCCCTAAAACCTCTGTTTCCAACCAATGGTAACGCGCCCAACGTTTCCGAAAAACCAAAGCGGCATTCGACACAAAACCTTCGACGGTATTAAAATTAGAATCGAACACAGGTGATTTATAATAGATTTCAAAAGGATAAAAGTCGGCCCGTTTTTTACCAAAATAAAAGGACTTACTAAAAATCAATTGGTCTAATCGGAATGGACTCTTTCGCAATGTATCAAAATAGGCAATGCTTGATGAGTCTAAAGGTGCAGGAAAAAATGCCGAATGCAGGGCTTGTTTTCGTTGCACGGGTTCAATGATTATCGAATCAACAGCCTGAAGGGCAGATTGAGGCCGCTGTTTCCATTTCCGAATTAAACCTTGATGTAAATTGGCTAACAATTGGCTTACGTACGTTTCATCAAATGCACGTTCTGAAATATTGAGTACCTCATTAATTTTATTCGAATTTTCAAATTCATGTACACGAGGTTGCCAAAATTGAATTTCACCCTGCACATTTTCCTCTATTTCATATTCGCCTGTTATACCTAAGACGCCACCTTTGACGTTGAAATTGGCCATGCGTGGCAGCCAACTTTCATATTTGTATTGATTTTGAATATGAATGCGGTAATCGATAGCATCGGATTCGACAGTTCCATCAAAGCCAACGAACATTCCTTCTTGGCTTAAGGTCAATATACCGGTGAATAAACGATCCGTTTTCATTTTCGGTGTAACCGTAAATTGATAGACTGCTTGACCCTGTAATTGAAATGTTTGTTTAAACGTATATTGATAATAACTTCTTGCATGAAAGTTTAGCGGGGAGACACATAGGGTCCCAACAAAATCTTGATAAAAATCGGACCAGAAAAATAGGGTAGGGCGCGGATACTTAATTTGATTGCCTTGGACAGATTTAACATGATGAATCATTTGATTCATCGCACCCAAATAAACATGTGAATTCGTTTGTTTACCGTACCATTGACCAATCTTAATCCCCTCCAATTTTTGAAGACGTTGTTTTCCTACACAAGGAAAACGGTCAAAACGTCCCTTTTCGGTAATTTCCACATCAAATTGAAGGTGCCTTATTTGAGCTGCATGGTTGGGAGCTTTTGTGATGGCAAGATCAACAACCGCTTGAAAATCATTCATTTGTGCCCACACAAATTGCGATGTACACAAGAGACAAATGAAAAACAAGTGATGAATAACTTTCAAATTGAATAGGCTTAATTGGCTAATAAAGGAGCCAAAAACATTATTTAACAGGGAAACGATTGCCAAATTTCAATAAAATATAAATGCTTGGAAATCATAGCCTTCAAAATTGGCAATTTTCAAGCGAATCTATTAATTTTGCGAGCAATTTCTTATATAAAAATTATTAACATGGCCTTTGACATTGAAATGATTAAAGCTGTTTACGAAAGAATGCCGGCTCGCATCGCAGCAGCTCGTGCATTAACTGGTAAGCCGCTTACGTTAACTGAAAAAATCCTTTACAGCCATTTATGGGAAGGAACACCTTCTACAGCTTATGCACGTGGAAACTCGTATGTAGATTTCGCACCTGACCGTGTTGCGATGCAAGATGCAACAGCCCAAATGGCTTTGTTGCAATTTATGCAGGCAGGTCGTCCGCAAGTTGCTGTTCCATCAACTGTCCACTGTGATCACTTAATTGAGGCAAAAGTTGCTTCAACAACGGATTTAGCAGTAGCTGTAGATAAAAATAAAGAAGTTTACGATTTCTTGTCATCGGTTTCAGATAAATACGGTATCGGATTCTGGAAACCAGGCGCAGGTATTATTCACCAAGTAGTATTGGAGAATTATGCTTTCCCAGGAGGTATGATGATTGGTACTGACTCACATACAGTTAATGCAGGTGGATTAGGTATGATCGCGATTGGCGTAGGTGGTGCAGATGCATGTGATGTGATGGCTGGTTTAGCTTGGGAGCTTAAATTCCCTAAGTTGATCGGTGTTAAATTAACAGGAAAATTAAACGGTTGGACAGCTCCTAAAGATGTAATTCTAAAAGTAGCAGGAATCTTAACGGTTAAAGGTGGTACAGGATGTGTGGTTGAATACTTCGGCGAAGGAGCTACTTCGATGTCATGTACAGGTAAAGGAACTATTTGTAACATGGGTGCTGAAATTGGTGCAACGACATCAACTTTCGGTTACGATGATTCAATGGCTCGTTATTTGAAATCGACAGGTCGTGCAGATGTTGCAGACATGGCAGACCAAGTACGTGAGCACTTGACAGCAGATCCTGAAGTATATGCAAATCCAGAGAAATATTTTGATCAAGTAATCGAAATCGATTTAGATACATTAGAACCTTATTTGAACGGACCTTTCACACCAGATTTAGCTACACCTATCTCTAAAATGAAAGAAATGGCTGAGAAAAATGGTTGGCCTACCAAAATTGAAGTAGGTTTGATCGGTTCATGTACTAACTCATCTTACGAAGACATCGCGCGCGCGGCCTCTTTGGCGAAGCAAGTAGCAGCGAAAGGATTAAAAACAAAAGCACAATTCACAATCACACCAGGTTCTGAATTAGTTCGTTACACGATTGAGCGTGATGGATTTATCGATACATTTGATACAATCGGTGCGACAGTATTCTCCAATGCATGTGGACCATGTATTGGACAGTGGGCACGCCCAGGAGCTGAAAAAGCGGAGAAGAACACCATAGTTCACTCATTCAATAGAAACTTTGCAAAACGTGCCGATGGAAATCCAAACACATTTGCATTTGTAGCTTCACCCGAAATGGTAACTGCTTTAGCGATTGCCGGCGATTTAACATTTAATCCACTAACAGATACCTTGACAAACGAAAAAGGTGAGCAAGTTAAATTGGATGCTCCTTCAGGAGATGAATTACCGAAATTAGGTTTTGCAGCTGAAGATGCGGGTTATCAAGCACCGGCAGCTGATGGTTCTGGTGTTCAAGTGAAAGTTTCTGTAACTTCAGATCGCCTACAATTATTAGATCCATTTGCAGCTTGGGAAGGTACTGACTTATCAGGCTTAAAATTATTGATCAAAGCTAAAGGAAAATGTACAACAGATCATATCTCGATGGCAGGCCCTTGGTTGAAATACCGTGGTCACTTAGATAATATCTCGAACAACATGTTAATCGGTGCAGTCAATTTCTTTAATGAGAAAACGGACAACGTTAAGAACCAATTGACAGGCGAATATGGCGCAGTACCAGCAACTCAACGTGCTTACAAAGCGGCGGGAATTGGTACCATCGTAGTAGGAGATACTAACTACGGTGAAGGATCATCTCGTGAGCATGCGGCAATGGAGCCTCGTCACTTAGGTGTTCGTGCGGTTTTAGTTAAATCATTTGCACGTATTCACGAGACCAACTTGAAGAAACAAGGTATGCTGGCGTTAACATTCGCAAATGAAGCAGACTACGACAAGATTCAAGAGAATGACAGCATTAACATCGTTGGCTTAGGTTCATTTGCACCAGAGAAATCATTAACGATTGAATTGGTACACGCAGATGGTTCAAAAGACAGTTTTGCTGTGAATCACACGTACAATGCGCAACAAATTGAATGGTTCAAAGCAGGTGGTGCCTTGAACATTATTCGTGCATCAGTAAAATAGATTTGATTTAAGGCGTAAAATGTCTAATTTTGCGCCTTAATTTTTATAATTAAGCCCTTTAAAAATTTACCATGGCAGCGATTAACGCAGTTAAAATTTTCTCCGGATCTGCATCCAATTACCTAGCAAAGGAAATTGCTAAGTATTATGGCAAGGATTTAGGAGCTGTTACCACATTACGATTCTCAGATGGTGAAATGTCACCTAGTTTTGATGAGTCAGTTCGCGGCTGTGATGTATTTATCATTCAATCTACATTTCCTACGGCGGATAACTTGATGGAATTGTTGTTGATGATTGATGCCGCAAGAAGAGCGTCAGCACACTATGTGACTGCCGTTATCCCTTATTTTGGTTACTCTCGTCAAGATCGTAAAGATCGTCCACGGGTAGGAATTGGAGCAAAGTTAATTGGCAATTTATTGACCGCAGCAGGTGCAGATCGTTTAATGACGATTGATTTGCATGCAGGTCAAATTCAAGGGTTCATGGATTTTCCAGTAGATCACTTAGAAGGAAATGCCATTTTTGTTCCTTATTTGAAATCTTTGAATTTACAAAATATCGTCTTCGCTTCACCCGATGTGGGAGGCGTAGTACGTACACGTAACATGGCCAAATTCTTCAATGCGGAGATGGTTATTTGCGATAAGCACCGTAAACGTGCCAATGAAATTGCTTCGATGCAATTAATTGGTGATGTGAAAGGGGCAGATGTAGTCTTAGTCGATGACTTAATTGATACAGGTGGTACTTTATGCAAAGCCGCTCAATTATTAATGGACAAGGGTGCAAATTCAGTTCGCGCGGTGGTAACTCACCCCGTTTTATCTGGAAAAGCGTATGAAAACATTTCTAATTCAGTATTAACTGAATTATTGGTGACTGATACCATTCCTCAGAAACAAACATGCGACAAAATTAAGGTACTATCCGTAGCTGAGCTATTTGCAAAGGCAATCGGACGTATCCGTGATCACGAGTCTATCAGTTCATTATTTATTAAATATTAATTTCAACCGTTTTCAGGGGATAGCCTTCGAGCGAAAGACTGGAAACACTAACAAACACAAAATGAAAAAGTTAGAAATCGTAGGGTATAAGCGCGCTACACTAGGTACAAAAGGTTCAAAAGATTTACGTGCAGAAGCACTAGCTCCATGTGTATTATATGGTGGTAAAGAGCAATTGCATTTCGCTGTTCCAATGATCTTGTTCCGCGAGTTATTATATTCTGCAGATGTTTACGAAGTAGAATTGAACATTGAAGGTGACATTCACCGTGCTATCTTGCAAGATGCTCAATATCACCCAGTAAACGAAATGATTCTTCACGTTGATTTCTTAGAAATCACTGCTGAAAAACCTATCAAAATTGACGTTCCGGTAAAAATCATTGGTAACTCTCCAGGCGTTATCAAAGGGGGTAAAATGGTACAAAAATTACGTAAAGTATCTTTACGTGGTTTAGTAGCTAACATTCCTGATTTTGTTACTGCTGATATCTCTGGCCTTGATTTAGGTCAAACTGTAAAAGTTAACAAGTTGAAAGTTGAAGGTTGCGAAATCTTAAACCCAGCTTCTAACCCAGTTGCAACAATTGATATCCCAAGAGCATTAAGAGGTAAATTAACTGCTTAATTCTCATTGAGGAATTTCTGATAGAACTAAAAAAGCCATCCGTCAAATGACAGATGGCTTTTTTATGGTATTAATTATCAAGATCGATAATCAGGCTAAGCACAAAAACGATTCGATACCATTTTAATGATACAAAATTAAGATAGAACTAAAAAAGCCATCCGTCTCATTTGACAGATGGCTTTTTTTTTATAGTAAGCGATTCTCCATGATGAGAATCGCTTAAAATCAATTAACGTTTCGCAACCATCTTCACGATAGGTGCTGGAGCTTTCACATTTGCATGTGAAGCATTTGGACCCACGTGAATGTAAGGAGCTATAACCAAAGAAACGATTGACATCAATTTAATCAAGATGTTCATCGAAGGACCTGAGGTATCTTTGAATGGATCACCTACAGTATCTCCAGTTACAGCAGCTTTGTGTGGCTCTGAACCTTTCTTGAAGGTTTGACCATCAATCAATACACCCTTCTCAAATGATTTCTTAGCATTATCCCAAGCACCACCTGCGTTTGATTGGAAAATACCCATCAATACACCAGATACCGTTACACCAGCTAATAAACCACCCAATACTTCAGGTCCCATCGTAAAACCAACAATCACTGGAACTGTCAAAGCAATAGCTCCCGGAAGAATCATTTGACGAATAGAAGCTTCTGTCGAAATAGCCACACATTTTTCATACTCTGGCTTAGCTTTATATTCCATAATTCCTGGAATCTCACGGAATTGACGACGAACCTCATTAACCATTTCCATCGCAGCTTTACCAACAGCAGAAATACACAAAGCAGAGAAGATAAATGGAATCATGCCACCGACAAATAAACCTGCTAATACATCCGCCTTATAAATATCAATTGCATCAATCCCAGCAATACCAACAAATGCAGCAAACAAAGCCAATGATGTTAACGCAGCCGAAGCAATCGCAAAGCCTTTACCCGTAGCCGCTGTTGTATTTCCAACCGCATCCAAATTATCCGTACGATCACGAACTTCGGATGGTAATTGAGACATTTCAGCAATACCACCCGCATTATCTGCGATAGGACCAAACGCATCAATAGCTAACTGCATGGCTGTTGTTGCCATCATACCTGCTGCTGCAATAGAAACACCATAGATACCTGCAAAATGATAAGATGCAATGATACCAGCTGCTAATACTAAAATTGGCAATACAGTTGATTCCATACCTACAGCTAAGCCACCAATGATATTCGTCGCATGGCCTGTACCTGATTTTTGAACAATGGAATCCACGGGACGCTTACCCATGGCTGTGTAGTATTCCGTGATGATTGACATTAATGTACCTACAACCAATCCTACAATAATCGCATAAAACACATCCATGGCTGAAAATGTAGTTCCACGAAGTGTTAAGCTCTCAGGCAATATATTCGTTACCAAGAAGTAAGAAGTAACAAACGTAATCGCAATCGAAGTATAGTTTCCTAAATTCAACGCATTCTGAACAGAATCTGTTTCTTTCGAAATACGAACAAAGAAAGTAGATACCAAAGAAGCAATTAAACCAACTCCTGCAATTAACATAGGTAATAAAACAGGGGAGAAGCCACCGTAATTATCTGTTACAGCTATTTCCTGACCTAAAACCATCGTTGCAAGAATCGTAGCAACATAAGATCCGAATAAATCAGCACCCATACCTGCCACGTCACCTACGTTATCACCAACGTTATCCGCGATAGTTGCAGGGTTACGAACATCATCTTCTGGAATACCAGCTTCAACCTTTCCAACTAAATCTGCACCAACGTCAGCAGCTTTCGTATAAATACCACCACCAACACGTGCGAATAAAGCAATTGATTCAGCTCCTAATGAGAACCCAGCCAATACCTCGATCGCTGTTTTCATCTCGACAGATGTCAAGGCTTTTCCTTCCGCAAAAATCTGATAAAAAGCGATGAATAATCCGCCTAATCCTAAGATCGCTAAACCAGCAACGCCCATACCCATAACAGAACCTCCTGTAAAAGAAACGTTCAAAGCTTTAGCTAAGGAAGTCCGAGCTGCTTCTGCAGTACGAACATTGGCTTTCGTAGCAACAATCATCCCGATATAACCTGCTGTTGCAGAAAAAATCGCTCCGATTAAAAAAGCCACCGCAATTAAAGGTGAAGAGTGAATTGGGTTTTCTGCTGTTCCTGTTTGAGTACCTAACCAAGCTAATAGTATTGCAGTAGGAATAGCAAAATAGGTTAATATTTTCCATTCTGCTTTTAAAAATGCAATCGCACCATCAGCAATGTATCCTGATAGTTCCTGCATCTTGTCATTTCCTGCATCTTGTTTCGATACCCAACTAAATTTCCATGCTGTATACAGCAATCCTACTATACCAAAAGCAGGTACTAAGTAAATAATTTGATTCATAAATAAAGATTTAGATTATTTCATAAAAATTTAGCACAATTAAGGGGATTTGAGGCAGAATTCCAACTAAAATGGCATGGTTAACGAAACTTTCCACTTGGAGGGCACCCAATTTCCTAACGGCTTAGCTACCTCTAAGCCAAATGCTTTAAAAATACCTTGTAGACCATAGGCAAATTCATAATATCCATTCTTCAAATTCATTTCACCCTTATTCAATCCACTAAAGCGCACGTGTTCTCGGATTCCATATAAATAGAACCACTGACTTTGCGTGTAGATAAATTTACGAGGGCTCCATTTCGCGTGAAAAACCAATGAGCGCTCTGCTGTACTAAATTGATACATAGGCAAGGCACTAAAACCAAAAGGCAGACTCGATATAATCGTTATCTCATTCCCATTAAAATGAGTAAAGTCTATAAAATACTGAGGCTTAACAAAATAATCCTCATATCGAACTTGATATGCCAAACTTCCCAAGCGATTTAAGTTGATGGTCTGATCAACTTGCAATCCTACTTTCGAAAATCCCTTCGATCCCAAAACGAATTGAGACTCCAATTGTACCTTTAAAGGATTGACTGGTTGATTTAAACGTCTGACTTGATTAACCAAACGCCATGATGCTCCCGGTTGCCAAACAATACGCATTCCCAAACTCCATTGATCATGACGATTAAAACGGGTGTCCGCTAGCTCTGATGATACCGGATAATTAGGAAGGAATCGCTTTTCTTGTTGGTACCAACCATGTTCTACCACATTCTCTAAAGCGTTTCTTTGTCGATACTCCAATTCCCCCGAAAGTTGCCAAGGAGCACGTATTTGATACTGATACGATAATCGAACAAATTGTTTTTCATAAAAACGCAAATAACTGGTAGAATTAAAAAGTGCCGTACTTGAGTTCAGATTTAATGGCATCGTTTTTGCAGAACTAAAATTCACCAACTGAGATCCGAGACTAAAATTTACTAATTGGCGACCTCCCGCGGATTTTCGCTCAAATGATAAATCTCCATTTAACACATTTCGAATAAATGCATAACGTGCATTTCCGCCTATTCGAATATAATCGGTTTCTGAAATTTGATGATTAAAGCTTAACTCACGATTTAAGAAAAATCCATCCACAGGTGTAAACCCTCCACCAAACATGCCTAGTGTAAGTGAATTTCCAAGACCATTCTTCTCATAATTATATCGTTTACCGAAAAACAATTGAGCTGCATTAAATTTAGGTATTGAATTCAAAGAATCCTTCGTCAATTTAGCCCTCTCAAAAACGTATAAACTATCTGCCTCTTTAAAGCCTTTAATTTCCGCATCTGTTAATGGTACTTCACGTGCCTCGTTCCAAAATTCATCTGATTTCTTATCGGCAAGCGAATCCACCTTCATTTCATAAACACTACTAATTCCTTCCTGCCTTAAGGTGTCGACTTTTTTCTCTTCTTTGGCTATTTTCTTCAATACGCGCTTTAATTTTCTTCGTGTAATTTCACCTTCTAACGCTTTTTTAGCGTCTTTCACGGGTGTTCTATCTATCTCTTTGGCTAAAGATTTATCCAAGCGCTCTTCAATAATTTGCGGCTTTACCAAAAATGCAGGGTTCACTTGAATTTGATATGACTTAATTTGTGTCACATAATTGACACTAAATCCCAACCCTAATGCTTGCATATTCGCCCGCATTTCATAGCTAACTGGCATCCAAACACCTTGAAATTCAGCATTCTGCTGGCTTAAAGTATAATTTCCATTGCTATTTTTAAAATGTAGACGCAAGGAATATATACTCCACGTATCCTCCACGACCAATATTTCCCCATCAAATAAATCAACTGAAAATGACTTCGGTCGCACTTGAATTTTACTTACCGTTTTACCAGCCTGTGTAAAACTTCCTAAAAAGCCAAAGTTATAGAATTGAAATGCCTGTGGCGAAATAGGAGATATCAACGCACCCCAGACCTTAGCTTGATAAAAATTAGTCTGCGTCGCACGTAAATTAGGTGCATCTGCCGTTTTCATGGCCAAAGGCAAATTACTGCGATTGGAAATTACCCTCTCCTTCACTTGATTGGGGCGTTTATATTCCACTTGATTTACTCCTTCAAGAACATAGGTTCGTCCAACTTTTATTCCGGCATCTTTTTCCAATTGTTTTCCAAATGCCAAATCAGCCAATTTTGTTATCGAGGTGATCTTTCCTCCACCTTTTACGTACGCTTTTGCTTGATAAGCATTAAGTTCTTTTAAATGAAACGGAGCCATGGAAATCATCCGTCGCATAATTCCAATGGCAGGATCCTCCTTTAATGCGCGAATATTAACTTCCTCCAAGGATACAGCCTGCTCGTGCATGACAACAACAAAATCTCGTTTCTTCTCATCCAAACCTAAATCTAACTCAATGGCTTGAGGTGCATAGCCTACGTGACGAAAAACCAATTTATTATTACCCGACTTTAACCGAATTTCAAAGTTGCCATCTTCATTGGCTAATGTTCCTTGATTTGAATTTTCAACCCAAATTGAGGTAAATGCCAAAGCATCTTTCCGGGAATCAATCACCTTTCCTTGCAGGGATTGACCTATTAATGTCACCGGAAGTAAAAATAAGAGTAACAGTAGCTTCATGCTGCAAGATTCGAAGATTATAGGAATAGACCATGTTAAAAACTGATAATTTAATAAAAGGCAGTAAATTTGAGAAAATATGGGATTTACACACCGACAACTTTTTCAGAAACACATGGCGCCAACGTCCGATGCCCCTTTGGCATTGGAGATTAAGTCGGCGGAACACATCTATTTAACAGATGTTGATGACAAGAAATACATCGACCTCATTTCAGGTATTGCTGTTTCGAATGTCGGGCATCGTAATCCTGAAGTTGTGCAGGCCATTAAAGATCAATTAGATCAATATATGCATCTTATGGTCTATGGTGAATACATTCAGAGTCCCCAAGTATTATTAGCCGAAGCCTTAGTTAAGTCAACAAATACAAGTAGCTTGAATCAAGTATATTTTACGAATTCAGGTACTGAAGCGGTGGAAGGGGCCATGAAATTAGCCAAACGATATACAAAACGTCGGGAAATTATCGCTTGTCACAACGCCTACCATGGAGCAACTCAAGGTGCCTTGTCACTTGCAGGCGACGAACAATTCAAAAATAGCTTCCGACCACTATTACCGGACGTGCGGCATATTCAACATGGCAATCTTGATGATTTAAATCAAATAACCATAAAAACTGCTGCGATATTCATTGAAATCGTAGGAGGGGAGGCCGGTGTTCGATCGGCCTCGAAGGCTTATTTTCAAGCCCTGCGCGCGCGTTGTACTGAAGTGGGTTGCTTATTAATTCTCGATGAAATTCAGACAGGGTTTGGTAGAACAGGAACTTTTTGGGCATTTCAAGCCATGGATATCGTTCCAGATGTTCTCCTTAGTGCTAAAGGAATGGGAGGGGGGATGCCCATTGGAGCTTTCTTAGCAAATGAATCGTTGATGCAAACACTTTCATATGCACCCGTTTTAGGTCACATTACAACGTTTGGAGGACATCCTGTTTCATGTGCAGCTTCTTTAGCTACCCTAAACTACATTCAAAATAATCGATTGTTAGACCAGATTGAAGAAAAGCACCAACTTTTCAAGGAATTATTGATTCACCCCATCATCAAAGATTTTAGGGGAGTAGGCCTCATGATTGCTGTGGAAATGCAAGATTTCAAAACGGTTAAAGCAGTAATTGACACCTGTATTCTCAATGGACTAATAACCGATTGGTTTCTTTTTTGCGATAATTCCTTACGCATTGCACCACCCTTGGTGATCACATTAGATGAAATAAAAATGGCTTGCAACATTTTGTTACAAGCCATGGATAAAGTCTATAAAAGCTAATTAAGCGTGCTTTAAAAGGGTTTCAGCCAAAACTGATTTTGGAATATTCCCACCTACTAAACGCTCAACCATTTCGCCATTCTTAAATACCATCAACGTAGGAATCGAACGAATTCCCAAGGATGCAGGTACAGCTGAATTAGCATCTACATTCATTTTTGCAACAACCGCCTGACCTTCAACATCTCCCGCTAATTCCTCTACAATTGGCCCGATCATTTTACAAGGTCCACACCATTCAGCCCAGAAATCGACTAATACGGGTGTTGGTCCACTAATTAATTCTTGAAAGTTGGCATCCGTTGCCTCTACATATTTTCCCATGTGCTAGTTTATTTTAAAATTCAAAATTATAACAATTCAAGTATAAGAATAAGTTCCCGACAAATATTTTATGAAATTAATCGAAACCCTACCTTTTCTAAATCAATTAAATCAGCAATTAAAGTCTTTCCAATGCGAATTTGCATTTTACGCGATAAAAAATCCATTTGCAATTTCTCCTCTTCGTCAAACACTTCGATAACTAATTTCTTGTTCCCTTTGTTTCGATCCAGTACATCGTATAAATTATCCATCAAAGCCGGAGTCAAGTGCTTTAGGTGAAGCGAAAGTTTCATTTCCTTCGTCCGCTCTTCCAAAACCTCTGAAAGTAATTCGATGGATTGAATCTTGAAGACCATCTGCTCCATGTAGCGGTTTTTTTGTTGGTAAGAACCTTGTAAAAACAACATCCGGTCCTGACCAATAAACCGTTCAAACTCGATGTAATCTTTCCCAAAGAGCGCAAATTCATAATTACCCGAATAATCTTCCAAGGTAAATATCATGAACTGATTTCCATTAGCAGATGTCCGCACATTCATTTTTGTAACTATTCCTGCTACAGATTGAACCGCACCGGGTTTGGAATCCAATTGTGAAACAGTCGAATTAGTGAAGTTTTGAATCTCAACCTTGTATTCATCCAGTGGATGTCCCGAAATGTAGACCCCAACAACCTCTTTCTCATTCTTTAATTGCTCCATAACCGACCAGGTCTCTGACACGGGTAAACGAGGCTTTGCGATATCATTGCCTGTACCAGCGCCTAAATCACCGAATAAAGACTGCGTTGCTTCCGCCTTCAATTCTGCCATGCGAGAAGCATATCGTACAATTTTATCAATAAACGTCGTGCCATCGTCCATCGCAAAATAATGCGAACGCTGTACCTCTGCGAAACAATCAAATGCACCCGCTAAAGCCAACGACTCCATACTGCGTTTGTTCACTTGACGTACATTGACCCGAGAAACAAAATCATAAATATCTTTATATTCGCCATTTTTGGTACGCTCTTCTACAATCGCATCAACGGCAGCTTCCCCCACGCCTTTAATAGCTCCTAGACCAAAACGAATATGCCCTTTTTTATTAACCGCGAAAGAACGAGACGATTCATTCACATCAGGAACCAATAAAGGAATTCCCATACGCTTACACTCATCCATGAAGAAGGTAATCTTTTCAATATTCCCTAGAGAATTCGAAAGAACCGCGGCCATGAATTCGGATGGATAATTAGCTTTTAAATAACCCGTTTGATAGGCTACTAATCCGTAACATGTCGAGTGAGACTTATTAAAGGCATATTGTGCAAAAGCTTCCCAGTCGGTCCAAATCTTCTCCAATTTAGGGGCCGGATGATTATTTGCTTGTCCACCTTCCATGAACTTGCCTTTCATCTTGTCAATCGTCGCCTTATCTTTCTTACCCATCGCTTTACGAAGAACATCGGCATCTCCCTTAGAGAAATTTGCCAATTTCTGCGAAAGCAACATCACTTGCTCCTGGTAAACCGTAATCCCATAGGTATCATTCAAATACTCTTCCATTTCTGGTAAATCGTATTCAATCGCTTCCCGACCGTGTTTACGCGCAATGTAATTCGGTATATAGACCATTGGGCCTGGACGGAACAAGGCATTCATGGCAATTAAATCCGAGAATTGATCGGGCTTTAAATCACGTAAATGCTTTTGCATACCTGGAGATTCAAATTGGAATGTTCCATTCGTTTCAGCTCGTTGGTATAATTCAAATGTAGCCTTATCATCCAATGGCAAATCATCCAAGACAATCGTAACGCCATGGTTTTGCTTGATTAATCGAACGGCCTCCTTTAAAATGGACAGGGTCTTTAAACCCAAAAAGTCCATCTTAATCACACCCGCATTCTCAATCACAGATCCATCGTATTGCGTAATTAGTAGGGCTACATCTTTAGAAGCCGCTACCGGCAAAATATCAGTCAAATCAGAAGGTGCGATGATGATACCTGCCGCGTGAATACCTGTTCCACGAACAGAACCTTCCAAAACCAACGCATTTTCAATGACCGTTGCTGGTAAGCCACCTGATTCTTTAATCTGACGCAATTGCTTGACCTGCTCAATCTCTTCAGGATTTAAGCCTTCTTTATCTGCTAAACTCTTATCTCCATTCAAAGGCGCATTGAAAATACGCTCTAAGGTAATTTTTGGCTTTTCTGGAACCAGTTTGGCTAAGGCATTAGATTCAGATAGGGGTAAATCCAATACACGTGCAACGTCTTTGATAGACATTTTGGCGGCCATTGTACCATAGGTCGCAATATGGGCAACCTGATTCTTTCCGTATTTGTCTACGACGTAGTCGATAACTTTTTGTCGGCCTTCATCATCAAAGTCCGTATCAATATCGGGTAATGACTTCCGATCAGGATTCAAGAAACGCTCAAAAAGGAGATTGTATTTAATCGGATCAATATTGGTAATCCCCAAACAATAAGCAACCACCGAACCCGCAGCAGATCCCCGACCAGGCCCCACATAAACCCCCAAATCCCGGCCGGCTTGAATAAAATCAGCCACAATCAAGAAGTAACCCGCAAAACCCATCGTCCGAATCGTATATAATTCAAAGCGAATGCGTTCCTCTACCACTTGGTCTATATCAACATAGCGCTTCTTTGCACCCTCCATGGTCAAATGTTCCAAATAATCATCCTGCGATTGAAAATTCGTCGGTATCTGGAAATTCGGCAACATCACATCCTTGGTCAATTTCAAGGTTTCAACTTTACCTACAATCTCATTCGTATTATCAATAGCCTCCGGAACATGAGACCATAATTTGGTCATTTCTTCCGTTGTCTTGAAATAAAATTGATCGTTGTAAAAAGCAAAACGCTTGCCTTTCATCTCAGATCCGTCATCAATATCTTTGTAGGTAGGAGTGGCCTGTTTTTCACCCGTATTGATACACAAAAGAATATCGTGCGCATTGGCATCTTTTTGATCCAAATAATGGCTATCATTGGAAGCAATCACCTTAACATTATACTTCTTGGCAAACTTTAACAAAACCTCGTTAACTGTCTGTTGTTCAGGGATATGATGATTCTGTACTTCAATGTAATAGTCCTCGCCAAATAAATCCAACCACCATTTAAACTCCTTTTCTGCTTCCTCCTCGCCAGAACGAAGAATAGCTTGAGGTACTGACGCGCCTAAACAACAAGTTGTTGCAATAAGACCTTTATGGTATTTTAAAACGAGTTCTTTATCGATACGCGGGTATTTGGAATACATACCCTCCATGAACCCTAATGAACAAAGCTTCACTAAATTTTGATAGCCTTCTGGATTCTTAGCCAGAAACAATTGATGGTAACGCTTATCCTTAACTTCTTTCGTAAAAACCTGCTTATGCCGATCGGCAACCAAATAAAATTCACACCCCACAATAGGTTTAACCCCTTGCTTACCTGCTTCAGCAACAAATTGAAATACACCAAACATATTACCGTGATCGGTAATGGCTACGGCAGGCATGTTATCAGCCTTCGCCTTTTTAAACATCGATGATATTTTCGATGCTCCATCCAATAATGAAAACTGCGAGTGATTATGTAAATGCGAGAATTGCATATATCAAATGGTATTAAAAAGGTTCTTTATCAAAAAAAGTGGTGTTCAAAAAATCCAAGAATGGCTTCATCACCTTCGAATCAGTCATCAATTGCGCGATGAAATCATCTTGCATTAGCTGCTTATCCGTATAATGCTTCCAATAAAACAATTGCTTACGACGTATATAAGGCGTATCCTCCGGTGAAGGATCAAAACCCTTAGGAACTTTTTGAAGCATTTCTCCTTCTGCAGTACCGAACGTGTCAGCAAATTGCGATGACTCGACAATCTTACGTAATGCGCCCCCGTTATAATCAACTTCCTGGCGATATTTAGCCATCTGATCCGGTGTCGGGTTATACATCCCGCCTCCTAAAAACGATTTACCTCCGGGTTCAATGTGTAAGTAATAATCCATGAAGCCAGATCGACGACCTCCTTCTGAGAAACTAGCGGAAAACCATGTCTTGTAGGGATCTTTGTTTTTGGAAAAACGCACATCTCGGTAGATGCGGTAGGAGCAGTGCTTGCGCTCAACCCCAACCATGTTTTCAAATTCGCTATACGAAAGAATAAGCTGCTCGATTAACTTATCAAATTTCCCTTTTTCAAGGTCATAAACACCTTTATTAGCCGCAAACCATTCTCTCGAATTATTCGCTTTCAAATCAGTCAAAAAGGTTAGTAGACCAGGGGAGATGGACATGTAAAATCGATAAATTTTAGGTAAACGAAATTAGCGAAAAATTAGCAGAAAGCCCATGGGTTAAGGACACAATTTGATGACAAAAAATATATTGGGAGAATTGAATGAATTTCGTGATTTTTGTAAAATTTTTAATTGATTTATGCGCATTTTAACTGGTATCCAATCTTCAGGAAAACCTCATTTAGGGAACATATTAGGGGCTATCATGCCCGCTATCGAACTTTCAAAAAAGCCTGGTAACGAATCATTCTTATTTATCGCAGATCTCCATACGTTGACGAGTCTTCGGGATGGCGAACAAATTCGCGCAAATACATTATCAATCGCTGCAGCTTGGCTGGCCTTTGGATTTGATACTGAAAAGAATTATTTCTACCGACAGTCAAAATTGGCAAGCTTTCACACGGAGATCATGTGGTACCTAAATTGTGTTACTCCATACCCAATGCTCGCGAATGCACATAGCTTCAAAGACAAATCCACACAAATGGCTAATGTCAATGCTGGGCTATTTACGTACCCCGTTTTACAAGCGGCTGATATTGTTTTATATGATGCGGAGTTGATACCTGTTGGCAAGGATCAACGCCAACATATTGAAATGACAAGAGATATGGCCGGGACTTTCAATCGGATGGCAGAAAAAGATATTTTTGTTATTCCTGAGGCGTCTATAAATGAATCGGTCATGACGATTCCGGGTATTGACGGCAACAAAATGAGCAAATCGCTTAATAACTACATTGATATTTTCTTACCGGAAAAAGATTTACTGAAACAAATCAAGAAAATTGAATCCGATTCAACTCCTCTGGAAGACCCCAAAAATCCCGATGCGGACATAACATTCAAATTATACCAACTCATTGCGACACCTGAACAAACGGCAGAAATGCGTGAAAATTATCTGGCAGGAGGATATGGTTATGGACATGCTAAACAAGCCTTACATGGATTAATGCTCGAATATTTCAAAGAAGCACGTGAAAAATTCGATTATTACATGAATAACCCAAAACTCATTGAGGAAAAACTTGAAATAGGCGAAAAGAAGGTAGAACCCATCGCTGCGGCTACTTTAGCTCGAGTTAGAGAGGTATTTAAATTTTAAAGCTATGTTTCCAGCTTGGGATGAATCGTTATTTAAAATGATTAATGAATCGCATACGGATGCAATGGATTCAATCATGATTTTTATGTCCAATAAATACGTTTGGATCCCATTATATGCATTTTTAATTTGGAAAATATATCAATCAAATCAAAAAGCAATCAAAGCGGCTTTATTGTATATCGTTTTCTCCATTTTATGGGCAGATCAAATTTCATCTAGTTTACTAAAGCCCCTCGTAAAAAGACTGAGACCCAGCCACGTAGAAGAATTTCAAGCATGGATTCATACACCCAATGGGGCAGGGGGATTATATGGATTTTGCTCATCGCATGCAGCAAATGCTTTTGCAGTAGCTTTATGCTTCTATTTATTAACAAAAAACAAAAGCCTTGGCGCCTTTCTATTTAGTTGGGCAGCTATCGTTTCTTACAGTAGAATATACCTGGGCGTACACTATCCCCTCGATGTATTGACAGGCTCATTTATTGGCTTGTCGGGTGCAATCATTCTCAAGAGTATAGTCTACGACAAATTAACCAAGAATTCATAGGTATTTACCCCATCAGCAAAATCATCCAAGGCTGGCATTTGTGCTTGACCAAAAGGTATTTGATTCGCTCCCACAAGGCATTGAATCTTATCTTCGTGTTGGTTCAACCATAACTTAAGAGCTTCAGTAGATACATATCTGTGTACATGCAACACACCAACAGGGGATACGAGGGCCTCATTTTCCGTGACAATTAAATTACCTAAATCGAAATGTGGCACTTGATTTAAAAGAAGTAATGTTTTGTGATACTGGTAATTGTTGGAATACTTTGTGTGGTTTAAAACCCAATCTACCCCAGTCAATACATCAAATAAGGGTATTAAATCATAATCGGCTGGTACTGCAATCGTAGACACATTCCGACAACCCAAACCATAATAAGTGAAAATATCTCCAGCAAGGCCTTCAAAATCGGCCGCAGATTCATTTCCCGTAAGAATGGCAACAGAACTTCTATTCTTACGAATTATGTGAGGGACTTTGGCAAAATAATTGGCAAAATACGCCGACGAAAAGTCGGAACCCGTAGCGATCACCGCGTCAACCTTGGGTAATCTTTCTACAATATCAATAGTAAAAGAGGAATCGAGTAAATTGATTGCATCTACATACAATTGCATCAACGCTTTATCCTGCGAACTTAATTTTATAACAACGTGATGACCAGCAGCCAAACACATCAGTAAATCGTGCATTCCGACTGCAGGCAAATTCCCAGAAAGAATTAAACCAACTTGTTTAGTGGAATTAGACTTAACAGGATATTTTTGAAAAAACATGTCCCAAATAGCCTGATCAAAAAATTGATTATCAATCGCTTCCATAGCATTCCGAATCAAAATATCGGAAAACCATGCATTCTCATTCTTGGCCCTTTCTATAAATAATTCAATTTTTTCTTTGTTGGATGAATCCTTAAAATAAATATGCAAATTAGCTATCAAGGATATAAATCGATCTTTCAACATATAGTAGGGGCTATTAACGTAATACGAATAGATACAAAGTTCTTAAAATTTTAGAATACTCTGCATAAATTATATACTATTCAAAACTTCTTATGTAAATTGCACAAAATTTTTAATACTTGTTATGGCAATTATCATTACAGACGAATGTATAAACTGCGGGGCTTGCGAACCAGAATGCCCAAATACAGCGATTTATGAAGGTGGTGTAGAATGGACTTGGGCCGGAGGAACCGCTTTAACAGAAGTAGAGTTGGAAGATGGATCTACAATGGATGCGAAATCACCCGTTGAACCCGTTTCTGAAGAGTTCTATTACATCGTTCCAGATAAATGCACAGAATGTACCGGTTTCCATGAGGAGCCACAATGTGCTGCTGTTTGTCCAGTAGATTGCTGCGTACCAGATCCAGATCACGTAGAAGACAAAGAAACATTAGAAGCTAAAAAAGCCTGGTTACACGCTGAAGCGTAAAACCCATATTCCTATATTTAAAGAGCTCATCAATTGATGGGCTCTTTTTTTTGTCCAAAAAAGTTCAATTCCAAACAATTACCTCGCATTGCACTTTTCCAATCCAACTAACACACAAGTTTGATTATAAGGGCAATTATTTAACATTTTTGCAAAATCGAAGAAAATAGGTTTAATTTTTAACCACATTTTGCATTTTTTTTGAAATATTACATAAAATAGGTTTAAAAATATATCAATTTACTTGCATCGTATTTATTTTTCCTCAATCTTTGAAATGTAATCAAGCATTTATAACCTTTTAAACAATTCCGCACATGAAGAAATCTATCCTAACAGCGCTTTTTGCAGCAACCGCATTTTGTGGATTTTCCCAAGAAAAAGAAGCAGAAGCTCCAAAATTTTCATTCTCCGGTTACATTGATTCGTACTATATGTTGAACTTCAACAGCCCATCGAATCGTAGCAATCTTGGAGCATCAGGTTATGAAAGAGCATTTGATCAAAAGTCAAATCAATTCTCTTTAGGTCTCGTTCAGACGAAATTTGGTTACGCAACAAAGAACTCAGATGTTGTGGTTGACTTAACTTTTGGACCAAACGCAGATTTAGGTCAATATGGTAACGTCATTGGACCTTTGGGTGCCGGCAAGGCATCAACAGCACTAGCAATCAAGCAGGCATATTTTAACTGGAAAGCTTCTGACAAATTAACCTTAACAGTTGGTCAGTTTGGAACGCACATTGGATACGAGGTAATCGACGCTCCCATTAATTACAATTACTCACTTTCTAATTTATTCAACAATGGTCCATTCTATCACATCGGAGCTAAAGCGAATTATGCATTTAGCGACAAATTTTCTGCCATGGTTGGATTGGTCAACAATGTGGATAATCTAAATGATAACAATTCATCTAAAGGATTCATCTATCAAATATTTACATCACCGGCAGCCGGCTGGAATGTTTACGTAAATGGAATCTCGTCAAATGAATCAGCACCTTTGGCATCAGGAAAAGATGATTCGGGGAGCTATAACTTATTGGACTTAACAACTTCATATCAAATCACACCTAAATACCTTTTGGGATTAAATGCCGCTTACGGATCACAAACAGGTGATTTCCAAGGTGGTGGAAATGTAGGTGATAGCAAAACTTGGGGTGGCGTTGCATTATATTCGAACTATGCATTTACAGATAAATTTAGCGTAGGTGGTCGTTATGAAGTATTTGATAATACTGCCGGTGCTCGTGCGCTTCGTGCAGCAGATGGCTCAGGAACAGATGTAAGTTCTTTAACATTAACAGCAACGTTCACTGCAGCAGACGGACATTTATTAATTAAACCAGAATTACGTTCTGACGCTTATAAAACGGCTCAATTCGTTGACGGTGATGGAAAAGAACAAAAATCTCAAACAACTTTAGGACTACACTTCATTTACAAGTTTTAATTTTTCTCAATTATTCACTCTTAAATTAGCATGAACATGACTTCACAAAAACCAACATGGATCCCGCTACTCGTACTAGTAGCCATTGCAGTACTTGCATTATTTACCACATCCGTTCCAGGGGCAATGCCTACGGAAGGATTGGACACAGGCGACACAGCCTGGATGATTGTGGCCTCTGGCCTAGTTTTATTAATGACACCAGGTTTAGCTTATTTCTATGGGGGAATGGTTAATCACAAAAACGTAATCTCTACGATGTTACAATCGTTCATCGCGATGGGTGTTATTTCTGTGATTTGGATTGTATTTGGTTTTTCATTAGCATTCGGTGATTCATTGGGTGGCTGGATTGGTGACCCTCGTACATTTTTTATGTTCAACGGAGTATTTGATCACAAGCTTTCTTTAGGATCATCTGACCAATTGAAATTCACTATTCCTTTTGCCTTGTTTGCATTTTTCCAAATGAAATTTGCGGTAATCACACCAGCACTTATCTCAGGAGCTTTAGCAGAACGTATCAATTTCCGTGCATTCGTATTATTCATGGTTTTGTTTTGTGTTGTCGTTTATGCACCATTAGCACACTGGACTTGGCATCCAGACGGATTCCTTTTCAACTTAGGAGTTCTTGATTTTGCAGGTGGTACGGTTGTTCACATGTCGGCTGGTTGGGCTGCTTTAGCAGGAGCTTTATACTTACGTCGTCGTAAGTCTCACATCGAGTCTAACATTTTGCCTCCGGCTAACATTCCATATGTATTATTAGGAACTGGTTTATTATGGTTTGGATGGTTTGGTTTCAATGCAGGTTCTGCTGTAGGAGCAAATGGATTAGCAGTGACTGCATTCGCTACAACACACGTTGCGGCGGCAGCAGCAGGTTTATCTTGGATCTTATTTGACGTAACACGTGGTAAAAAAGTATCTGCATTAGGTTTCTGTATCGGTGCTGTTGTGGGCTTAGTAGCTATCACACCTGCATCTGGATTCGTAACAGTTCCTGTCGCAATTTTCATCGGTGTTATTGCTGCGATTGTATCTAACATTGCTGCACACTGGAGAGCTAGCTCAAACTTAGATGATACATTAGATGTATTTCCTTGTCACGGATTAGGTGGTATGGTAGGTATGTTAATGACGGGTATCTTCGCTACTTCGGCTGTTAATGCAGCTGTCGCTGAGCAAGGATTATTCTACGGAGAAACGTCATTGTTCTTAAAACACTTATTAGCCTTAGCAATTGTTTCAGCATTTGCTTTCGGTTTATCTTATGTCTTGTTAATCATTACGGATAAAATTATCCCATTGCGTGTTAACGAAGAAGAAGAAAGATTAGGATTGGACATCTCGCAACACGACGAATCGCTTGCAGAATAGTTCACACAACAGAGCCGCAAGTAATGGTTCTTGTGGTTTTGTTTCAATCGGAAAGCCGGCGACTTATAGTTGCTGGCTTTTTTGTTTATTAGACTTTAGACGTTTGACATTGGAGGTTAGACAGTAGAGACGAAATACTTCACGCCTATGAATTAAGAGGTAAGAATTAAGAGGTAAGAGGTAAAAGTTAAGTGTGACCAACTCAATTTAAGCCACTAGACTACAAAAATAAGATTGAACGCTATTATTACGTAACTCCTTACACCTCTAAACGGCTAAGGATATAAGTTCAAAAAGAGAATATGAAAAATAGGACGCAGGTAGCGGAAAAATCTTAAGCCTACATACTTCGCCCATACGACTATTGATTAGGAATAGTGATTCGCGACTAAAGAAAATGACAATTAACAACTGACAGATGACTTACGTCTAACGACTAATGTCTAAAGACTGACTAACAACACTTCACCTCTCACATCCCCGGAATCCATAATAGTCTTATAGCGAACAGGCTGGATTGTATTAATCAATAAAGGATCGTAAGGGACAGCTAACCGAACATAATTTTCAGAAAACCCTTCCATCAAACCATTTTCAGTCGACTCTTCAAATAACACAAAGCCTGTTTTATTTAGCTGACTTTCATAGAAGAACCTGCGTTTCTTATCTGAAAGTATATGCAACATTTTCGAACGTTCTGATTTTTGCATCCCGTCAACTTTTGGTAAAATATCAACCGCAAACGTATTAGCACGTTCCGAATAAGGAAAAACGTGTAAATAAGAAATATCTAATTCATTCAAAAACTGATACGTTTCAAGAAATAATTCGGGTGTTTCACCGGGATGACCAACAATCACATCTACCCCAATACATGCATCGGGCATAACTGTCCGAATTAAACTCACCCGATCTTGATAAAGTTCTCGTTGGTATCTACGCTTCATCAGTCGCAAAACTGAATTCGAACCCGACTGAAGCGGGATATGAAAATGTGGCACAAAACGCTTTGACTTACCTAAAAACTCAATCAATTCAGGCGTCAATAAATTAGGTTCAATACTCGAAATCCTAAAACGTTCAATCGTAGATTTTGCTTCAATTGCTTTTACTAGATCAAAAAATGTTTCAACCCGCTTACCTTGTTGGATCCCAAAGTCACCAATATTAACTCCCGTCAAAACAATTTCCTTTACTCCATTTGCAGCAATTTCTTCGATAAGACCCAATACTTTTTCAATCGTATCAGAACGCGATTGACCACGAGCCAAGGGTATGGTACAATAGGAGCAAGGGTAATCACAACCGTCTTGCACCTTTAAAAAGGTTCTTGTCCGGTCATTTACACTATAGGAAGCATGGTAGTCCAGATCATAGCGAATCTCAGAAGCGATCAGCTTAGGCAAGTCAGCTATTTGACGATCTAAATACGGAGGAATTAATTCGGGTAATTTGAATTTCTCATTCGCACCTAATACTAAGTCTACCCCTGGAATCGCAGCAATTTCTTCAGGCTTGAGTTGCGCATAACAACCGATAATAACTACAGCCGCAGAAGGATTGATTTTCTTAGCTTCACGAACGACCTTTTTACATTTTTTGTCGGCCTGTTCTGTTACACTACACGTATTAATTACGAACAAATCAGGATTATCTTGAAATTCGGCACGAACAAAACCCATCGGCTCCAAAGAGCGCGCAATAGAGCTAGATTCTGCAAAATTCAATTTACAACCAAGTGTATAAAAGGCAACCTTCTTCATGTGTGCAATTCAGGATACAAAATAAAACAAAAATGGCGGGAAAACCCGCCATTTTCAATCATAAAGTATATAAATGCAAGATTAAAATAAATTACAACTTCGCAGTTTTTACCGTTTTAATGATACGGGCTGCTACTTTATAAGGATCTGCTGCTGAATTTGGACGACGATCTTCTAACCAACCTTTCCATCCTTTTTCTACTGCTGCGATAGGGATACGAATTGATGCTCCACGATCTGAGATACCATAAGAGAAATCATGAATCGAAGCAGTTTCGTGCTTTCCAGTCAAACGCATGTGATTATCAGCACCATAAACTTCAATGTGTTCTTTCACAAATGGAGCAAATGATTGACAAATTTTGTCATAAGCTTCTTTATTTCCCGCTGTACGTAAAACTGTATTAGAGAAGTTTGCGTGCATTCCTGAACCATTCCAATCCAATTCTCCTAAAGGCTTGCAATGCCAGTTGATCGAAACACCATATTTCTCACCTAAACGCTCTAAAATATAACGACCTAACCAAATTTCATCACCTGCTTGCTTAGCACCTTTTGCGAACATTTGGAATTCCCACTGTCCAGCTGCTACTTCAGCATTGATACCTTCAATATTTAAACCTGCGTCAATACACAAGTCCATGTGTTCTTCAATAATCTCACGACCGTATGCGTTGCTTGCGCCTACTGAACAGTAGTAAGGTCCTTGAGGTGCTGGATATCCATTTGCTGGAAAACCTAAAGGCTTGTTTGTTTCTGGATCCCAAAGGAAATACTCTTGCTCAAAACCGAACCAGAAATCGTTATCATCATCATCAATGGTTGCACGACCGTTAGACTCATGTGGAGTACCATCCGCGTTCAACACTTCACACATAACTAAATAACCATCACGACGTGCTGGATCTGGGCAAACATAAACTGGCTTCAATAAACAATCAGAAGATCCACCTTCAGCTTGTTGTGTTGAGGAACCGTCAAATGACCACATATCAAGGTCTTCTAATTTACCACTGAAATTGTTCTCGATCTTCGTTTTAGAACGTAAACTCTGTGTTGGCTTGTAGCCATCCAACCAAATGTACTCTAATTTTGATTTAGCCATGATATTTAAACTTGATTTTGTAACAAAAATACTTTTTTAGGTAATTGTATAGCAAAAATAATCCTCTTTTTGTAAAAAACAATAGTTTTAACTAAATAATCGTGCAAATACAATCCTGAATTTTGCAATAATTCAAAAAATCCAAATTAAAAACGAAAAATTGAATCGCAAATTTCCAAAATGTGCATTTTTTATACCATTACAATTCGCTACTTTTACTTAAGAAATTAAATCTACTGAAAAATGGCAATCACGCGCTTTAAAGCCCTAGAATTAGCTCAATCCCGGACTGGGACGCCAGTTAAATTACCTACTGAAAAAGTATCTGACTATTATGGCAGCATGACTTTTAGTGATGAAGTAATGCGTTCTTTATTATCTCCAGAAGCATATTTAAAGATTAATACAGCAATCCAAACGGGGTCTAAGATTGATCGTGATGCGGCAGATGAAGTGGCTGCAGCGATGAAATCTTGGGCTATTTCGAAAGGAGCAACTCACTATACACACTGGTTTCAACCTTTAACAGGTACAACGGCAGAGAAACACGACTCTTTCTTTGATATTGATTTAAGCAATGGCAAGGCTGTTGAGAAATTTAAAGGATCTGCTTTAGTCCAACAAGAACCCGATGCATCCTCATTTCCAAATGGTGGGATTCGTTCAACTTTTGAGGCACGTGGCTATACAGGCTGGGATCCATCTTCTCCTGCCTTTATTATGGAAAATGCGGCAGGAACCGCTACACTTTGTATTCCTTCCGTATTTGTATCATATACGGGTGAAGCCTTAGATTACAAAACACCTTTGTTGAAATCCATTGAATTAGTTGATAAAGCTGCTACGGCTGTCATCAAAGAATTCTTCTCACGGGATGTAAGCAAAGTAATCCCAACCCTTGGTGCAGAACAGGAATATTTTGTAGTAGACGAAGCTTTATTTAATGCACGTCCCGATTTGGTTATGGCGGGCCGTACTGTTTTTGGACATGCACCGGCAAAAGGCCAACAATTAGAAGATCACTATTTTGGATCCATTCCCAACCGTGTGAATGCCTTTATGGTTGACTTTGAAATTGAAGCACTTAAATTAGGTATGCCGGTTAGAACACGTCATAATGAGGTAGCACCGGCACAGTTTGAAGTGGCGCCAACCTTCGAAGAGGCCAATTTAGCTTGTGATCACAATGCGCTATTGATGGATTTAATGTCCAAAGTAGCATCGAAACATAAATTCAAAGTCCTTTTCCATGAGAAACCCTTCGCAGGAATCAATGGATCTGGCAAGCACAATAACTGGGCATTAGCAACGGATACAGGAATTAATTTATTAGCACCCTCGTCGAAGCCCAAAGAAAACTTGCGTTTTCTAACGTTCTTCGTGAATACATTAAAAGCGGTTCATGACCGTGCCGATTTATTGCGAGCATCGATTGCTTCAGCTGGAAATGAACATCGTTTAGGAGCCAATGAAGCTCCTCCAGCCATCGTTTCTGCATTTTTAGGTAGTACGATGAGCCAAGTACTCGATGACATGGAAAATATGGATGGCCTGGATGAAATCCAATTAGAAAAAGGAGATAATGTTTACCTTAAATTAGGTATCAATAAAATCCCTTCGTTGATTTTGGATAATACTGACCGCAACAGAACTTCTCCATTTGCCTTTACGGGTAATAAATTTGAGTTCCGTGCTGTAGGTTCATCTGCAAACTCGGCCGCTCCAATGACGGTATTAAATACCATTGTCGCTGACCAATTAATCAAATTCCGCAAAGAAGTGGAAGAGGTTTTGGAAAAAGGAGTGAAGAAGGAATTGGCCATTATGGAAGTGTTAAAACGCTACGTAAAAGAGTCTAAAAATATCCGTTTTGAAGGAAATGGTTATTCCGACGAATGGGTAGAAGAAGCAGCTCGTCGGGGCTTGTCCAATTTAAAGACAACTCCAGAAGCTTTAGCAGTATATGCTCGTCCAGAATCAATCGAATTATTCACCAAACATGGTATCTACTCAAAAGAGGAGATGCATGCACGCCATGAAATTGAATTGGAAAACTATGTTAAGAAAATTCAAATCGAATCACGCGTGATTGGAGATATGGCAATTAACCACATCGTTTCCACTTCATTGAAATACCAAACGCAATTAGTGGAGAATGTAAAAGGCCAAAAAGAGATTGGTATAGATCCACAATACTATGCGCCAACCATCGAAATGATTAAGAAAATTTCTGAGTATACTTCATCGATTGTGCGGTTGCAAAATGAAATGACAGATGCTCGTAAGGAGGCAAATAACATTGAAGATTTAGAAGAAAGAGCTGTTTTATACAGCACAAAGGTAAAAGGCTATTTCGAAGAGATTCGTTACAGTGTTGATAAACTCGAATTGATTATTGACGACGATGAGTGGCCATTACCTAAATACCGCGAATTATTATTAATTAAATAATCTTACATGACAACGCAAGCAAATCCTGGTTTTTCTAAGGAGGAAATCCAACAATTAAAAGACCAGTGCACTCAAGCGAATAAGCCCTTTATCGTTATAGAGGATGATGATTTGCCTACGGGCAATGAGAAAGAAATGGTCCATATTCAGTTTGTGGGCCAATTCAATAAACAAGAAGTAATTTACGATGCTATCCTGTGCACCTTGCAATTGCATTATGCCAGCGCAATCTACGAAGCGGCTGAACAAGAAGCCATTCATCATTTCCCTTTATATGTTCCTATCGAAAATCGGGATGAAACTTACGTTGAGAACGAATCCTTAGACGAAGAAGTGGAAGTAATGATTCTCGAAATTATTGATGAACTGGAAGAAAACGATGAAATCAAAGTCAATGAATACATCGAGATAGACGAAGATTTCGAATATGGCATTGGTTTAGAGGCAGCATTGTATGTTCCCTCATTGGAAGATGATGTCATTGTGAAATTCATTAATGATTTTAACGGCGGAACACTTTCATTAGATCCATCCCGTTTTTCATTCCGTTCCGAAGACCCCGAATAATACATGAGTAAATATGTATTTTACGCACCCAACCCGACCAGCACTGGATTCTTAACAGAAGAAGAGTCCTTTCATGCTTGTCGGGTTTTGCGTTTACGTAGCGGTGATAAAATTCGGATATTGGATGGAGTAGGAGGGCTCTATGAAGCAGTTATCGATACAATCGATTCAAAAAAGACAAACTTTGTAAAACTCCAAATTCTCGAAAAGCAAGAAAAACCAGCATTTCAAATTCACTTATTTGTAGCACCAACGAAACAAATGGAGCGGATGGAATGGATGGTGGAAAAATGCTGCGAATTCGGTATCCATAGCATCGGTTTTTTTACATCAAAAAACTCTGAGCGGAAAGAAATGAAATTACTTCGTTTAGAGAAAATTGCGATTGCGGCTTTAAAACAATCAAAAAATTTGTTTCTTCCTCAAATAAAGCCATTAACTCCATTGAAACAATTGATTGATTCCATGGAACCTAGCACAACGAATCAACTGTTATTTGCCCACATCAGTGACCCACCGGTTGGGAATTTAGGTAAGCAAATCAAATTGAATAATTCCTACACCATTTTTGTGGGCCCAGAAGGGGATTTTTCAAGCGATGAAACCTCTTTACTATTTGATAAAAAATATACACCATTTAGCTTAGGAAAAGCAATATTACGTACAGAAACGGCGTGTATCGCATCAACGCATGCAATACATTTATTACATGAATGAACTAAAAGTGATTAATATCAGAAAAGTATTCTTTTAAATTGAACAAAGTGGAGGATTTCATGTTTAAATTTGTGACTTATAACTTTAATTAAACTTTATGCAATTAGTACTTCCCGCATTTGTTATTCACTGGTACGTATCCCTATTTAGTCAGACTTTCTTTTTACATCGATATTCGGCTCACAAAATGTTTTTGATGAGTAAGTTTTGGGAGAAGTTTTTCTATTTCTTAACCTATTTATCACAAGGTTCGTCTTTCTTAAGCCCACGTGCTTATGCGATTTTACACCGCATGCACCATGCATTTTCAGATACGGCTAAAGATCCTCACTCACCGATGTTCTCCAGCAATGTGTTTACCATGATGTGGAAAACAAAAGATATCTATAATGCCGTTTTAAATCGTAAACAAAAGGTTGAAGAGCGTTTTGAACACGATTACCCGGTTTCAAAGACAATCGAACGCATTGGAGATTCATGGATTTCTCGTATCGGCTGGGGTGTTGCTTATGCATCGTTATACATTGTTGCTTTTGTATATTTCGATATGCATTGGGCATTTTTCTTTTTGCTTCCTGTTCATTTCTTAATGGGACCTGTACACGGTGCGATTGTCAATTGGTCAGGCCACAAATACGGGTACCAAAATTATGATAACCACGATCACTCAAGAAATTCGTTGGTATTTGATGTTGTCATGATGGGTGAATTGTTCCAAAACAACCACCATAAACTACCTAATCGTGTAAATTTTGCGACAAAATGGTTTGAGTTTGATCCAACTTATCCCATGATTAAATTATTGACTTGGTTACGAATTATCCGACCCAATGTAAAAGATCCAAATGCTAAGTTTTAGCAATCAAATAAAAAGGCTATCGAAATGATAGCCTTTTTATTACAGATCTAATTCAATCTGGAAACGTTCCAAGTAATCTGAAACACGTTTGATAAATCCTCCACCTAAAGATCCATCTACCACACGGTGATCATAGGAATGTGAAATAAACATCTTTTGGCGTATGGCTATCTGGTCCTCACCATTAGGTCCGGTGATTACTGCAGGCTTCTTTTCAATCACTCCAAATGCCATGATAGCGACCTGAGGTTGAACAATAATGGGCGTTCCCATCAAATTACCAAAACCTCCGATATTAGAAATCGTGTAGGTTCCGCCTTCTAAATCAGCCGGAGTCAATTTATTCTTCCGAGCGCGATTTGACAAATCATTGACCTTTTGGGTCAATTCAACAAGCGATAATGTATCCACATTGTGAATTACAGGCACAATCAAATTTCCATTCGGTAAAGCAACCGCCATTCCAATATTGATTTGCTTGTGTTGAACAATGTAATTACCCTCTACTGAAATATTTATGCCCGGAAAATCCTTAATCGCTTGCGCGGTAGCCATAAATAGGAGAGGCGTATACGTGATCGGCTCCTTATATTTTTCTAAAAATTTAGCTTTATTAAGCTCACGCCATTGAACCAAAGAGGTAATATCAGCCTCTAAAAATGACGTAACATGGGGAGAAATACGCTTGGAATCCGACATTCGCTCAGAAATCATCTTCCGCATACGATCCATTTCAATCACTTCATCGCCCGGCAAACGCAAACCAGGACCTTGACTCAAGGTACCCGATGCGACCATGCGCTTCGAATTACGAACGGCAATAAAATTCAATACATCCTTTTTCGTCACCCGACCATCCATGCCAGAGCCACGAATTTCGCTTAATTCTCGTTGGGATACTTTCTCTTGTTGGCAAATTTGCTTAATCAACGGCGAAACCCATGGATTAGACTTATCAGTACTCACATCCAAGTTTTGGCCTAAACTTAGTTCAGTTAAAGCTGCTAAATCAGGCTCAGGGTGAAAAACATCTGAAGCGTCAAAAGATTTTTTCTCAACAGGTACGTCATCATTTGCATCAATGACGCAAATTGCCTTGCCAATGGTAGCCACCTGACCTACCGGTATTAAAATTTGTTTTAGATAACCTGCAACGGGCGAAGGGACTTCGGTATCAATCTTATCGGTCGCTACCTCTAGGATAAATTCATCCGCTTCTACGTAGTCACCTGGCTGTTTTAACCAGTTTAACACAGTAGCTTCCATGATACTTTCCCCCATTTTGGGCATAATGATTTCTGTGATCGCCATATTATTCCGCCAAATCGTTTAATAAATATCTTCGCAGCAAATTAATTGCTGTTAATGAACTCAAATGAATGTTTTGAATACGTGTGCCCCCTTGTGTCAATTTGCGCGTAATTACGCCATTCGGATGGGCTAATGCGATCCATATGGTACCTACTGGCTTTTCTTCTGTTCCACCATCAGGTCCCGCAATCCCTGAAGTAGCTAGTGCATAAGTTGTATCCAGCTGTTTTCTTGCACCTTCTGCCATAGCCTTCACACATGCCTCACTCACGGCTCCGTCCGTTTCTAAAATTGCTTTCGAAACACCTAATTGATGTTCTTTGACATCATTCGCATAACTGATAATTCCTCCTTGGAAATATGCCGAACTACCAGAATGTTGCGTGAATTGATGCGCCAAATAACCACCCGTACAACTCTCGGCAACAGCTAATGTGGCTTGATTGGTTACAAGTAATTGACCAACAACAGCAGCTAATTCGTCTTTTTCACGCCCAAATACAAAGCCTTTTATTAAGGGCATAACCTTTTCGAACTCAGCATCAATGTCCTGTTGTAATTGAACTTTATCTTGCCCAAAACCTGTCAACCGAAGCTTAACGATGCCTAATGAAGGCAAATAGGCTAGTTTCAAATGAGCAGGTAATTGTAATTCCCAATCTTGAATCAAATCCGATAAATAAGATTCACCTATACCAACAACTTTCCTGATTTGATGTACAATAACAGGAAGTTTAAAATGGGTAACTATTCGAGGTAATACCTCTGTTCCCATAATTGCCTTCATTTCAAAAGGTACCCCAGGCATGGAAATCCAAATTGTATTCTGTTCATTAAACCACATGGCAGGAGCTGTTCCCTGTTTATTAGGAATAATTGTACATTTTGTGGGTAATAAAGCCTGATCACGGTTGATATCACTAAGTTCACGGCCTCTTTTTGCGAAGAAATCCGTAACATCTGCCAAGGCTTCAGCATGATAGGCGAGGGGACAATTGAAAAAATCTGCCAATATCTTTTTGGTCAAATCATCTTTGGTTGGCCCTAATCCACCTGTAATAAAAACAATATCAGCGCGTTTTTGAGCTTCTTCAAGAATTTGAACAATCTCATCTCGTTGGTCGCCCACTGATGATTTACGGATTGTTTTAATGCCAATTTTATCGAGTTCTAAGCTAATCCATTGGGTATTCGTATCCAGGATTTGACCGTAGAGAATCTCATCGCCAATGGTAATTATTTCTGCTCGAACCATTTAGTTTTCTTACTTTTGTACGAAAATACGATTTAATTCGTTTGGAAACACATGGATGAATCGAAAAACAAACTGAGCAAATGAAACATTCTGAAATTAATTTCAAAATACAATTAGACGACAATAACATTCCTGAACAGATCTCTTGGTCAGCAACTGATAACCCCAACGAGGGTATTGAGGAAACGAAAGCCATATTAGTAGCGACATGGGATCCTTATCACAAAGGAACCTTGACCTTACCCTTGTGGACGAAAGACATGGAAGTGCTTGATATGAAGCGATTCTTCATTGAAATCATGGGGACGGTAGGAGATGCAGCCTTGCAGGCAACAGGAGATTCCGAATTTGCCTTAGAAGTAGAACAAGTTTGCAAGAAACTCTCACAAAATTTAAAGAAAGAAATTACCGCGGCTTCTCAAGGCCAATAATCCAAGCACATGCGTTCAATCAAATTCATTGTAATCTTATCCTTTCTTGCTTCAAGCGGATTCGCACAAAAAAGAATTAACTTCCTGAAAAACAGTAATTTAAATTCAGCAATTACAAGTGCCAAGCAACAAAACAAATTATTGTTTGTAGAAGTTTACGCGCCAGATTGTCATGTTTGTAATTCCTTTAAAGGGACATTCGCACAGCCACAAGTAGGTACATTGTATAATACCCATTTTGTTAATTATCAGTTGGATATACGCAAACCCGAAAGCCAACGAATCCTGCAGCAATTAAAAGTGATTATTAATGCTACGCCAACTTTCCTTTTTTTCGAACCTAAGACGATGAAATTGGTGCAAGCTAAGGCATTTGGTGAACGGGAGAACACCATATTGAATGTCAATAGCATTGCTCAAAAAGCAGCTAATCCAGCGGAACAATCGAGCAATTTTGCTACAAAATATAAATCAGGCGATCGTGGATTCGCATTCTTACTTAACTACGCACAATTCGCTCGATTAACGGCTGATACAGCTACAAATATCAAAATGGTGAATGAATTGGTGAAGGTTATGCCCACCAATCAATACACAAGCCAAAGTGCCTTGAACATCATTCAAATGGTCATGATGAACAATAACAATGCCTTATTCGAATATTTTGTAAGTCATTTAGCCCAATATAATCGTATTGCAGATCCAGGCCTAGTTAAAATGATCTATGAGAATGTATTTCAAATTGTGATGACCAGCTCACAGGTCAATAAATTAACAAGTGCAGATCTGAAACGTTTGAAGGATCAAATGGCGAAATGCGAAATTGATAAAGGTTCCATCATTCGAAGAACTTGGATGGCAGAAAGCACGCTCTTATTCAAGCAGAAAAAGGCAATGGCTGCGATTAAGGTTATCGAAGGCCTAATTGATGTACTACCAAGCGCTCCAGGCCCTAAAGAATATCAATACCTGTGTGATTTCGTCAAATCAAAGTCAAAAGACAAGGCTGCATTGAAATTCGCACAGACGAATTGGTGTAAATTCGGATTGAAGTAATTAGCGAAGAAAAGCGCGGTAAAGCATCACCAATACACAAAACAAAAACATCACAATTGAGATTTTGTTAATCGTGTGCATTGTACGAATGTTGAAATTCGTTGCAGCGCCTGGTTTTGGTTTTTGGAATACACGAATAAAATACGTGAAAACTTCACCTACTCGAAATTGCTCTTTTAATCTGCTCATAATTTTATTCGTTTATTGACGGTTCACGCCAGTCACCATTTTCTTTAATCAAAGTAATCAACTCATCCACAGCAGAATCAGCTGGAACCGACTTTTTTACCACCTCTTGGCCTTTATAAAGGGCAATCTTATCTTTTCCTATTCCCACGTAACCATAATCAGCATCTGCCATTTCCCCGGGACCATTCACGATGCAGCCCATTATACCGATTTTAATCCCTTTTAAATGATCCGTTACTTGGCGAATCTTCGCAGTCGTTTCTTGCAAATCGAATAAAGTACGCCCACAAGAAGGGCAGGAAATATATTCTGTTTTAGAAATACGTACCCGACTCGCTTGTAAGATTCCAAAAGCAGTTGCATTCAACAAAGCATTTTTATCTTGCATGTAAGGCATAGACAACATAATTCCATCCCCAAAGCCATCAATCAATAATCCTCCCGCGTCTGTAGGTGCAAATAGCTGCAATTGATTGTCATCGACATTGGGGTAAGCCATTTTAAGGACAACGGGTATTTGAATATTTTGTTGATTTAACGCAAAGAAACCCCGACGTAATGCTGCCATTTGGTGCACATTGCTTGATTGGATCACTAAAATGACATTTGAAAGATTTGATAAAGAAATAGATGTTAAATCTTCTGCTTCTACCAATACAAAATTTAATTCAGCATGTTTATTCCCTGCATCACACCATTCCTCCCACGTAAAAAATGGAAACACATGGGCGTTACCATCCCAAAAAGCAGCATTTACAATTTGCTTCAAGCCATTGGGTAACATGAAATCGATGGCATGTTTTCCCGTAAAAATATAATCTGCACCTAAATCGTTCATGGCCCATTTATCAGGCTCAGGAAGATAAAAATGACCAATAGCCTTTAAATCATCCATTTGAATCCGTGGCATTTGAGAAAAATCAGCAATGACACGCGGAACTTGATGACCTCCAAAATTAGCTACCTCATGCGTTTGCCGACGCTCATGCGCGAACGGGTTAATGGGGGAGACAAATGGCTTCTCAATCGTAACAGGTTCTATAGGCGTACTTTGTGCACTCCTAAATTCATAACGATGCACGAGTTCTTGCGCAACAGGTATTTCAAACTCAGGATCTTCTGTCAAGGAAACACGAATGGTGTCACCTAATCCATCTTCCAATAAAGTTCCAATCCCAACAGCCGATTTAATTCGACCATCTTCACCTTCACCCGCTTCCGTTACCCCTAAATGCATCGGATAGGCTTTAAAACCACCATCAGCTAATTTCTTACTCAACAAGCGATAAGCTTCCACCATCACTTGCGTATTGGAAGATTTCATCGAAAGAACGATGTTGGAATATTGCTCATCTTCACAAATGCGTAAAAACTCCAACGCTGATTCAACCATCCCTAAGGGCGTGTCACCATAGCGACTCAAAATACGATCTGATAGTGAGCCATGATTGGTCCCAATTCGCATGGCAGTACCATATTCCTTACAAATCTTGACTAATGGTAAAAATTTGTCACGGATACGATCTAATTCTGCTTGATAGGAAACATCTGTATAATCAATCGTTTCAAACCGCTTCTTATCTGCATAATTACCTGGATTGATACGAACTTTTTCAACAATTCGAGCAGCTAATTCAGCCGCATTGGGTGTAAAATGAATATCTGCAACCAAGGGTGTATGATACCCTCGGGCACGCAAACCATTACGAATATTCTCTAAATTTTGAGCTTCTTTGACGGATGGTGCCGTAATACGAACCAACTCGCAACCAGCATCAATCATGCGAATGCATTGTTCAATCGACCCCTGTGTATCCATCGTATCCACCGTCGTCATGGATTGAATCCGAATCGGGAAATCAGAGCCCATATACAAATCACCGATTTGCACAGGAATCGTTTCGCGCCGTTGATAAGACCAAAGTGATGGGGCATACTGATTGCCATCAGCAATCAAATGAGTATTAGGAGAATCAATGAGTCGAGTCATAAAACAAAAATACAAAGAAAAGCCCCATCTACCAATGGAAAGATGGGGCTGACTTAAAACTTATCTTTCTATTACCATGAACTCTTTTTATGCCCAATTGTTGCATAAAAAAGGATAAATAAATAACATGGAATCATGATTACATAAGCTAATTGCGTATCTCCTAATTGATCAGCAATAGAACCATAAACCAAAGGAATCAAAGCGCCTCCTGAAATCATCATAATAATCAAGGCTGATCCAATTTTGGTGAATTTACCTAAACCTTGTAAGGCTAAAGGCCATAATGCCGGCCACATTAATGCATTGGCAAGCCCTAATAATGCGATGCACAGAACAGATAAATAACCATCTAAAGCTACAGCTCCGATCGAAAATAAAATACCCAATAGTGCTGAATAGTTTAATGCTTTTTGTTGGCTTAAGTATTTAGGAATAAATAAGATACCCACAACATAACCAGCCAACATGCCATAGAGCGTGTAACTCGTAAACGATTTGGCGATATCCATACTGAATCCTTTGGAAACGCCGTAGTTAATAATCGTATCACCTGCCATAACCTCGACACCTACATATAAAAAGAATGCGATTAGCCCCAAAACTAAATTCGGATAGGCCCAAACGCTCGATTTAGATGCTAACGCTTCTTCAGCGGTTTCTTCAGCTTCCACTTCAGGCAGACTAGATAAACGCACCCAAGCTGCTAACGCGACCAAAATAACCGTCATGATACCATATGGCATAATCACCGTTTCTAATTTTGTAGTTCCGGCAGCAGATGATAATAGCAATCCACCAAAAATCACTTGACTCAAAATACCGGCAACTTTATTACAAATCCCCATCACTGAAATCCGTTGGGCTGCTGATTCAGAGGGCCCTAATATCGTGACATAGGGATTAGAAGCCGTTTGCAATAAGGCCAAACCGGTTCCAATCACGAATAAACCCAATAAGAATAAGGGATAATTCGCAGCTTTTGCAGCAGGAATAAATAACAAGGTACCCACCGCCATGGCTAAAAGACCAAATGACATTCCATTTTTAAATCCTGTTTTGGCTAAGACCCATGAAGATGGGATGGCCATAACAAAGTAGGATATAAAAAATGCCGAGGTAACCAATAAAGATTGAAAGTTATTCAATTGGAATGCATCCTTAAAAAAAGCAATGAGAACCGAATTAACCCAGGTAACAAATCCGAATACAAAAAAGAGTATTCCGATCATGATTAAAGGGCCGTTTGATTGTTTTGTGTTAGTCATAAGTTTAGTATTGATCGTTTAAAGCAAAAATAGGTTTATTGGTTTTCCATTTTCCACGCGTGAAATCTGGGATTTGAATTGGAGCGGAGCCTTTTGCAATCGATTCTTCCGAAAGCGGTGAAATGGCTGACCACGCTGCGGCATCATATACATCGATTGGGGGAGCAACTTTAGCCTTTACCGACTCAATGAATGCACGTAATACAAAATAATCAATTCCTCCATGTCCCGCATTTTCTGCATCTGTAGCATGCGCTTTCCACAGGGGATGATCATATTTCTCTTGATAAGGTTTGTAATCTTCCCAACGATGCGCTTTCGGCGAGACACCTTCCAAATAGATTGACTTGTTATCTTCCATCCAAATACCCTTAGTACCTTGAACACGGAATCCCAACGAATAGGGCCGAGGCAAATTAGTATCGTGCGTAATCAAAATGGTTTCGCCATTATGGCACTTAATCATCGTCTGCACAACATCACCACATTTGAAATTAACTTTCGCATTCGGGTGTTCTTTACCACCTTTTTCTTCGATGTATTGATTAAGACCCATCGCCGGAGATGCCATGGACGTCAAATAGGCAAATTGATTACCTCGGTTAATATTCAACATTTCGGCTACGGGTCCTAATCCATGCGTGGGATATAAATCACCATTGCGGTCAATGGAATGTTGCGTACGCCATTTAGCCTCAGAAAACCCTTTAGCTCCAAATTCAACTCCGCCACCATAGGCTTGTTTTCCATCGTTAAATTTGACCTCACGTAAATCATGCTGGTATCCACATTGAACATGCGAAAGCGTACCAAACATGCCTTGTCGGACCATATTGAGGGTTGCCATCACGTCCCGACGAAAACATACATTTTCCAAAATCATGCAATGGGATCCTGTTTTCTCGTACGTGTTAACCAAATCCCAAGATTCTTTCAACGTAACAGTCGCTGAAACTTCTACGCCCGCATATTTCCCTTGCTTCATCACTTCGAGAGCCATGGGCACATGCCATTCCCAAGGTGTAGCGATTACAACACCATCGATATCAGCACGTTTCGCAAGGTTTTCAAAATCATGTTCTCCGTTTTGATAAGCCACTGCAGGTTTACGGCCTTTATCGGCAATCATTTTTTGCGCAATTTGTATCGCATGAGGATCAATATCGCAGATGGCAACTACCTCCACATCTTCTCGATACAAAGCCATTTCCAAATGATTTTGGCCACGAAGACCAACTCCGATGAAACCTAAACGTACTTTTGTTTGTTCTGTATATTGTGCTTTGGATAAATGCGGCAAAAGAGCGGCACCTGAGGTATAAACAAGAGATTTGGTTATAAAATTTCTCCGTTTCATTTATCGTTATCTAGGTTAAATAGCTGTTAAAAATGAAATTTAATGAAATTACTCTTGTAAATTTATAAGAATTATAAAAAAATGAGCGACTCACCCAAAGTAAGCATCTTTCGTAAAGAGCATTTTAACGCAGCCCACCGTTTGCACAACGCAGCGTGGAGCGATGAAAAAAACAAAGAAATTTTCGGATTATGTAACAATCCGAATTACCATGGACATAATTATGAATTAATTATTCAAGTTACGGGAACAATTAATCCCGAAACTGGTTATGTCATCGATACAAAGGTTTTATCCGATTTAGTACAACGTGAAGTTTGTAAGAAATTTGATCATCGAAATTTAAATTTAGATGTACCCGAGTTCGCTCAATTAAATCCTACCGCCGAAAATATAGCTTTAGTGATTTATAATAAGTTGAGACCACATATAAACACTGAATTAGATATTAAAATTAAATTATATGAAACAGAAAGAAATTTCGTTGAATTCCCTGCTAATTGATACTGACCGTTTCTTGTTAACCGACGAAGAAATTGGAGACAATCACGTAGCCACCTCAATCGAGACACCGATGAGGGAGGATGCTTTTGTTCTTTCTGATGCAGAAAAAATTACCAAAATTGAATCTCATTTTCGGGAGATCATGTTAACGCTAGGTTTAGACCTAACAGATGATTCATTGCGCGGCACACCCAAGCGTGTTGCTAAGATGTATATTGAGGAAATCTTCAGTGGCTTAAATCCTGCCAACGAGCCTAAAGTAGCTTTGTTTGAAAACAAATACGAATACAATGAAATGCTTATTGAGAAAAACATTAGTTTTTACTCGAATTGTGAGCACCATTTTGTTCCCATCGTAGGTAGAACACACATTGCCTACATTTCTTCAGGTCAGGTCATCGGCTTATCGAAACTGAACCGTATTGTACAATATTTTGCGAAGCGTCCACAAGTGCAAGAGCGTTTAACCATGCAAATTGCCAAGCACCTTCAGAAAGTTTTGAAAACGGAACATGTTGCCGTATTCATCGATGCAAAACACCTTTGTGTATCATCACGTGGCGTGAAAGACGATGCAACATCAACGATTACATCATTTTATGGCGGAAAATTCCAAGAAAATTCAACTAAGCGTGAATTTTTAGATTCATTACATAACTAAGCTATTTTGGGAACTTACATAATTATAGGCGCAAGCCATGGTATTGGTGCTGCAACAGCAGATAATTTATTGGCCGCAGGTCATCATGTGATTAATATCGCACGTACAGTTAATGCAGCCTGTGAAAATCATGTTTGGGATGCCAATTCCGAAGAGGCTTTACCTAGCATTGAAGGTCCCATTTCTGGCATAGTTTACAGTCCAGGAAGTATCGTTTTAAAACCTTTCCACCGGTTAAGTCAAGAGGATTTTAAGGCCGACTTCCAACTCAATGTTATGGGAGCGATCAAAACGATTCAAGCGTATTTACCGAACCTAAAGCAAAATGGGGGAGGATCTATCGTGTTGTATAGCACCGTTGCTGTTCAAACCGGCATGGGTTTTCATGCATCCATTGCTAGTTCAAAAGGTGCTATTGAAGGGTTAACACGTTCATTGGCTGCAGAATTAGCCAGTCAACAAATTCGTGTGAATGCTATTGCTCCATCACTGACTAATACGCCATTGGCATCAGGATTGTTAAATAGTCCTGAAAAAATAGAAGCAGGTGGAAAACGCCATCCCTTAGGACGCATAGGCGAATCAAGTGATGTTGCGAACTTAACAGCTTTTTTATTAGCTCCTGAAAACACGTGGATTACCGGACAGATAATCGGGGTAGATGGTGGAATGGGTAGCCTTAAACCAGCTTAATTTCATTGAAGTGTTTTTGATTCATGGCCATGTTTTTGGCCGTCCATTCAATTTTATTTGAGAATTGGTGAGCACGTATGGGACAATCTGTGATCTCACAATGCGAGCAACAGGCGTCTAAGCATGGATCTACATGTACAAATATTTCAATTTCAGTAGGTAACACCTTACCCATGGTTACTTCAAAGTCATCGATTTCATCGTGAACACGACCCAAATCCCAGTAACGTGGTAAAGTCAAGTGACAATCAATGTGTAAATCTCCACCATACTGCTGAATTCGAAGATTATGTAAATCGATCCAAGTTGGTTTTTGATGTTGCGTTATCCAGTCGATTACTTTATTAAAAACAGCAGGATTCGTTTCATCCATCAAGGCTGCCACAGATTCACGTACAAGTCGAATCCCTTGCCAGCACATCAATAAGGCAAAAACAATCGAGGCTACTGCGTCAACCCAAATCCATTTCGTAAAAAAAGTTAAGCCTAACGCAAACACGATTAATAGTCCATTATATGCGTCTAAGGTCAAATGTTTACCGTCAGCAACAAGGGCAGGCGAATGTGTCATTTTTCCTAATCGAACTAAATAAAAACCCATTAGGCCATTTAAAAATGCCGAGCCCAAGGAAATATACATACCTAAATCCAAGCGCTCTAAAGTTGGGGTAGCAAAAAGATGCTGAGTCGCATGTAAGAAAATATAAGCGGCAGCTAATAAAATAAGTACACCTTCTAAACCAGAAGCGAAAAATTCAATTTTACCATGCCCATACGGGTGATTCAAATCACGTGGCAATGATGCCAAATAAACGGAATAATAAGCAAAGGCCGCAGCGACAACATTAATAATGGATTCAAGTGCATCAGTTAATATGGCCGTAGATCCACTTAGATAGTAGGCATAAAACTTCGCTGCCATGATCAACAAACTCAATACAAACGAAAAAATAATAAGCCTCTGTTTCATGCGCGTAAAATCTTAACAAAGATAGTATTTTTGTTGGATGGAACAGGAAGCAAACCCTTGGAAAACAACTCAAATCACAAAGGCCTACGAAAACGCTTGGATTCGATTAGAGCATCATGATGTCATCAAACCGAATGGCGAACCAGGCATATATGGAAAAGTGCATTTTAAAAATCAAGCCATAGCCATTCTACCCATTGACAACGAAGGTAATACCTACCTCGTTGGCCAATATCGCTATACCATCGATACTTATTCTTGGGAATTACCCGAAGGAGGCTGTCAAGATGAATCTACTTTGGATGCAGCAAAGCGGGAATTAAAAGAAGAAACGGGCATTCTTGCTTCTCAATGGACGAAATTGGGGGAAAATTATCTTTCCAACTCCGTTACGGATGAGAAAGCCATCATGTACCTAGCAGAAGGATTGGAGTTTACAGAATCAGCGCCAGAAGACACGGAGAAATTACAAATAAAAAAAATCCCCGTTCAAGAAGCCATACAAATGGCGCTCAACGGGGAAATTAAAGATATATTATCGATTACGACTTTATTAACCTATGCGCTAAAGGTCCCAAGATTGCATCTCCTTTAGTTCGTCATAATCCGTTAAATCATATTTGACAGGCACAATACTTACGTAATTTTCTTCCAAAGCATCCAAGTCGGTATTATTCCCTTTATCAAAATGCTCAATATCGCCATCCATCCAATAATAAGATTGGCCATACGGATCTTTACGCTCGGCAAAACGCTCACGATATACCGCATCAGCTTGTTTAACCACTTTAATTCCTTTGGGAGCGGTCTCAGATTTAGCAGGAAAATTCACGTTCAGTGTTAAGCCTTTCGGTAGTCCATGCGCCAATACTTGTTGACTAATTTTAATGATAAAATCATGGCAATGACTAAAATCAGCGTCCGACTTAAAGTCACACAAAGAAAATCCAATGGCTGGAATACCTTCCATCGCTGCTTCGATGGCTGCGGACATGGTTCCAGAATACAAAACCGAAATAGAAGCGTTAGAACCGTGATTGATCCCAGAAACGACTAAATCGATGTTTCGGTCTTTCAATATCAAATGTTTCCCTATTTTCACGCAATCAGCTGGCGTACCCGAACACTTATATGACTTGACCTTTGGACCAAAATCATGTGTTTCTGTAACGCGTAATGGCACACCCATGGTGATGGCGTGACCCATGCCCGACTGATGTGTATCTGGTGCGATTACGACTACATCACCCATCTCCGACATGATTTCAGTTAAAACCCGAATTCCTTTGGAAGAAATAGAATCATCGTTGGCAATTAAAATAAGTGGCTTCATAGATTGTATATTTGTAAGCAATTTACAAATTTGAACGCATAAATTTAGCCTATGCAATTCCTAAAAGCCGACATTTCTGACATTCCTGTGATCCAACAAATCGCTGAAAAAGCTTGGCGACCAACCTATAGTCATATTTTGACTGAAGAACAGACCTTGTATATGCTGGATATGATGTACTCGGCAGACACCTTACAGAAACAAATTAAATCCTCCATAGAATTTTATTTGGCTATTCGAGATCAGCAGACCCTTGGCTATTTTTCATTCGAAATAACCGAACCTAAACGGATGAAATTGCATAAAATATATTTAGATCCGGAACAGAAATCAAAGGGAACCGGGCGCCTAATCATAGAATTCGTAAAACAACATGCCTTGAAAGCAGGGGTGGAGCAAATTGAATTGAATGTCAATAAATACAATTCCGCGGTTCAATTTTATGAAAAACTAGGTTTCTTTCGAGCCAAGGAAATGGTCTTAGATATAGGAAATGGCTACGTGATGGACGATTATGTTATGCAATTGAATCTAATGCCAGCTCAATAAGCTTCTGCATTTGACCTTCGGGATTTGTGGAAAACTCATGCGTGATTCGGTTAGCTAATATCGCGTTTAAGGAAATCATTTCATGTCCTAGCGAAGTAGCAAAAGCATAATATGCAGCTGTTTCCATTTCAATATTGGTTATCAAGTTCCCCTCAAAAGCATACGCGGAAACATCCATTAAAAAATTGGGCAATAACGATTTCATCCGAACGGTTCTACCTTGTGGAGCATAAAATCCAGGAGCTGTGAGCGTATAACCACGTAAAGGAATGGACTCGAATTGATTGATAAGTTTAGCACTTGCTTTTGCTCCATAGACCGGAATGGGATATTGAATCGTTTTAGCCCAAAGATCTAATGCCGCTTCATCCAACATATTGGAACCTAAAAACCCATAAAACTGAGCTAAATTGTCAAATCCAATGGCCGCTTCCGAAATTAAGAATGTATCTACCGGAATAGATTCTTGAATACTTCCAGAAGTACCTAAACGAATCAGATTTAGCGATTTGTGTAAATTTTTCGTCAAACGAGTATCAAAATCAATGTTGACTAATGCGTCCAATTCATTCAATACGATCTCCACATTATCGGCACCAATCCCGCTGGAAATCACACCGATTCGTTTTCCATTTAGTTCCCCAAAATGACTAACAAACTCCCTCTTGTGTATTTTGACATCAATACGATCAAAATATTGAGATACTTTGGGTACTCGCTCCGGATCCCCTACCAAGATAATTTGGTCTGTAACTTGATCAGGGCGAATAGCCAAATGATAGGAACTCCCGTCGGGATTTATAATTAAGTCGGTAGGTGAGAAATAGGTCATCCGCGAAATTATTGATAATTTTCGAATTCATATCCATCGTATGCACGGGAGCAAAGAAGAAATACATCAAAAGATCATTGCGCTATTAGAAAGCCAAATTCAACAAGCAAAACACGATTTAAGTCTTGCCAAAGAATCGCGCGATTCAGATACCAAGAGCAGCGCCGGAGACAAATACGAAACAGGCCGAGAAATGATGCAACGGGAGATGGATAAGTTGAGTGCGAGTGTTGACATTTATCAACAACAATTGATTAAGATAAATAACATTAATCCTGGAAAATCCACCAATTTCATCACGCAGGGTTCATTAATCGTAACTAATTTCGAAACCTATTACATGGCCATTGGAATGGGGCAGATGCAGATCGCTACAGAAACCATTTATGTCATTTCACCGGAATCGCCTCTAGGAGCCTTATTAATGGGAAAAAGGGTAGAAGATACTGTCGAATTACGAGGTCGTCAAATCAACATCAAACAACTTATATGAAAAACGCACATTACTTTTATTTAATCCTATCCCTTGTTGGAGGAGGAATCACAGTTTCCTATGTTTTCATTGGCATGCAGGAAAACAATGGACATTTTGATGTATTGAATTTTATTCAAAGTACTTGGACGTCGAATCCTTACGCCAAAAGTTTAACTTTTGATTTTTGGACGGGTGCTATCGCGGGGACATTTTTTATGTTGGTCGAAGGAATACGCATCAAAATGAAATACCTTTACTTATATTTATTAGCAACTGTCTTAATTGGATTTGCCTTTGCTTTTCCTTTATTTCTATTTGTTAGACATCGTCAATTAGCCTAAATATATGGAAGATTACATCAATACGTTCCCTGAGGCTACTCAGAAAATCTTGCGTGAAGTTCGAGATGCAATTCGTTCGGTAGTGCCGGAAGGTACCGAAGAAACGATGGCTTACGGGATGCCTACATTCAAGTATAAAAAGAACCTAGTGCATTTTGCAGCGTGGAATAATCATTTGGGCTTTTACCCAACGCCAAAACCCTTGGTGGTATTTCAGGAGCGTTTAAATGCCTTTGAAGGTTCAAAGGGAGCCGTTAAGTTTCCTTATCATTTACCTATGCCATTAGAATTAATTAAGGACATCACACGATTCCGTGTGGAAGAGGTTGACAAATAAAAAATGGCTCAATTTTGAGCCATTTTTTTCTTTTCAATTTTCTCATTTCTACCAAAGGATTTGAATCCTAACTCAGGCGAATAACCAACTGAATTTTTGGAATAATAGCCTTTTTCATTGTAAGGACGCTTGCGCGGATGCTCTTTACATTCCTTGGAACAAGCACCTTCCGTTTCCTTTAAGCAACTTGGACAAATCGCTAAATGCTCATTACATTCCGGATTGGCGCAGTTAACCATGTGATCCGAACGTTCTTGACAAACATGACATTTGGAAATAACCTCCGGATTAACTGAATTCACTGGCGTGGCCACTCGGTTATCGAATACATAACATGAGCCATCAAAATCTTCTCCACCTTCTTCTAAGCCATATTTAATAATTCCTCCATGTAACTGGTAGACATTTTCAAAACCTTGATCCAGCAAATAAGCCGATGCTTTTTCGCACTTGATTCCACCCGTACAATAGGTAATTACTTTCTTACCTTTCAAATGTTCAATCTCCTGAACATGGTTAGGTAAATCGCGAAGGTTCTCCATATCGAAGGTATAGGCTCCTTTAAAACGACCTAATTCATGTTCGTAGTTGGAACGCATATCCACCAAAACCACATCGGGATCGTTTTTCAACATCTCTTTGAATTCTTTTGGTTTTAGATGTTTTCCTGTTTTAACACGTGGATTGACAGGAAGGTCGGAGTGTACAATTTCAGCTTTCACACGAACATGAAGCTTGTTGAACGTATGCACATCACTTGATTCGATTTTAAAGTCAAAATCCGTACCCTCAAAAATCGGATCGTTTTCTAACCACTGCATGTAGGCATCGCAATCTGCTTTGAGACCCGAAACAGTACCATTTAAACCTTCTGCGGCTACGATAATACGACCGAGCAAATTGTTCTCAATACAAAAAAGGTGGTGTTTGATACGATACTCCTCAGGATTAGGAATAGGAGTATAGTTATAGTAAAGTAACACACTGTAAGGCTTCATCTTCAACATGATTTACAGATTAAACAAAAAATTAAGTGACGATGGGGAGATTCGAACTCCCATACCTAAAGCGGCACTACCACCTCAAGGTAGCGTGTCTACCAATTTCACCACATCGCCAAAAACGGTTAGCAAAATTACCAAATATTTACTTACTTGCCAACAATTCAATCATATCAAAATTATCAAGTAATGGCTTTAGAACTAAGCGGAAAACTTATTAAGAAAATGTCTGAGGTTACAGGAACAGGCAAAAACGGAACAAACTGGATTAAACAAGAGTTTGTTTTAGAGACACAAGATCAATATCCTAAAAAAGTTTGCATGTCGGTTTGGGGCGATAAAACCCAAGATTTAGCACCTATTCAAGAAGGTGAAATCGTCAAAGTGCAATTTAATGTGGAATCAAGAGAATACAATGAGCGCTGGTATACTGAAATTCGCGCCTATCGTTTAGATCGTTCTGGCGCTTCAGCACCTGCTCCCGCGCAAGACAATGCTGGTTGGGCTCCATCAGCCCCATCCGCAGCTCCTGCAAGTGCAGCACCTGCGAATAACTTTCCTCCATTAGCGGCGGAGAGTGGTGATGATTTGCCATTCTAATAGTGAAGAACTAAGAATTAAGAGTGAAGAGGTAAGGGTTTGGTTGTTGACAGCCAATCTTTTACCTCTTTTTATTTCATTAGTTAATGAACTGAAAACCCTAAAAGTATTTTATGCTCTTAGTTCTTAACTCTTCACTCTTAATTCTTAGTTCTTACCTCTTCACTCTTACTTCTCAATTGAGTTCCCCAAATTTACCATCCTCAAAATCTTGAAAGGCTTGCATGATTTCCTGTCGGGTATTCATCACAAAAGGCCCATGGGACGCTATCGGCTCACGAATAGGTTCTCCGCTTAAGATTAACACTTTAGAATTCTCAGTCGCTTCGATGTGAAAAGTTTCTCCTTCGTTTTCAAATAGGACAAAATGATCTAACGGAACTGCCTCTTCCGATTCGTTTATTCGAATCTCACCTTCCACAACAACTAAACACGTGGTGTAGTTGGCAGGAAAACTGAATTCACATTTTCCTCCTTCGGTCAAATGCGCATTAAACATATGAACAGGAGTGAATGTGCTCGCTTTCCCTTGATTCCCTTGGAAATTACCCGCGATTACTTCCACAAAACCTCCGTCAACTGGTACTTTAGGAATAGTCGCATTTTCAATCGCCTGATACTTAGGCATTGACATTTTATCTTTGGCGGGTAAATTCACCCACAATTGAATCATCTGAAAATCGCCTCCTGTTTTACTAAACGTTTCTTCATGGTATTCCTTGTGCAAAACACCGGATGCCGCAGTCATCCATTGTACATCGCCTTCACCAATGACGCCACCACCTCCAGCACTATCATGATGCGCTACACGACCTTTATAGGCAATTGTTACTGTCTCAAATCCTCTATGCGGATGTACGCCTACACCTTTTAGTGTATTAGAAGGGGGGAAATGAAATTTGGAACCATAATCCATCATGATGAATGGGGTCATGCGCTGCATATCTAAACCATGCCGACTCGGGATAAAATTGTGTACTCGGAAACCATCCCCAACAAAATGTGCGGGACCAGGAGGATATACCGCCTCAATTGCTTTAATAGCCATTTGATTTTAGTTTAATTGAAGTTCCATGGCTTGATGAACGATATCTGCTTCGATAAAAGTTCTACCATATGGCTCAAAACCTAAGGAACGATACAAAGGCATCACTTCCACCTGAGCATGCAAATAGAAATATGTCTGCTCAGGAAAGTGTTGCTGAGCTTCTTGCATTAAATGACGAATCATTTGACTCGCATAACCTTTACCACGAGATTCCTTCAACGTAGCAATACGTTCAATTTTAATCCCTTTATCCGTTTTTCGAATACGACCCGTGGAAACAGGATGATCATTTTCCAGCAAAAGAAAATGAATTGCCTGCGCATCCAATTCATCAAACTCTTCTGAAGGCAAGCATTTTTGTTCATGAACAAATACTTCTGTTCGTATTTCGAATACAGCGGCTATAAGTGCATCCGAATCAGCCTGAATGATCTTATTTGTCTTGCTTTCCATAAGCTTCAATAATTTTACGAACCAAACGGTGACGAACGACATCTGAACCATCCAACTCCACAAATGCGATTCCGTTAATGCCTCCTAAAATACGTTCCGCTTCACCTAAACCCGAGGTTTGATTCTTGGGTAAATCTACTTGGGATTTATCCCCAGTAATAATCGTTTTGGATTGGATACCCATACGCGTCAAAAACATCTTCATCTGCATGGAAGTCGTATTTTGGGCTTCATCAAGTAATATAAAGGCTTTATTCAGGGTCCGACCACGCATATATGCCAATGGCGCAATTTCAATCGTCCGATTTTCCAAGTAAAACTTCAATTTCTCCGCAGGAATCATATCATCCAACGCATCGTATATTGGACGTAAGTAAGGGTCAATTTTTTCCTTTAAATCTCCCGGTAAAAAACCTAAATTTTCTCCAGCCTCAACTGCCGGTCTTGTGATGATGATTTTCTTTACTTCTTTATTTTTTAATGCCTTAACAGCTAATGCAACAGCCGTATAAGTTTTACCTGTTCCAGCGGGTCCAATGGCAAAGACAATGTCGTTGGTTGAAGCGGCATCAACAAGCTTGCGTTGATTAGGCGTTTTGGCTTTAATCACAATGCCTTTATTCCCAAAAAGTAAAACATCCTTATCTTCCACCCAAGGCGTCTCCATTTCCTCGCCTGTCGGGTTCAACATCGCCTCAATGTAAGCTTTCATGTGAACAGCCGTAAAGGTATTGTGCTTGTTCAAATGCTGAATGCATTGATTGACAATAGCTTCCACTAAAGCCATCTGATCATCGGAACCACGAATGATTAATTGATCCCCACGAGCAATGATTTTGGTCTGTGGAAATGCTTCGGTTAAGAGCTGAAAATTGGAATTTGAAACCCCTAAAAATTCGATCAGGGAGATGTCCGACAAGGAAATAATTTTCTCTAACAAGTAGGCAAGTTTTATAAGTTGAATGAAAGTACTAAAATAGAAAAATATTGAAATTTTATCTCACCAACAAGGTGATATTTTTGATAAAAAATTGTAAAATTGTACTTATGGATTCGAATAACACATCGCAAACTTTTAACAAGGGCAAACAAGGTATTAATAGCTCAAATCGGTCAAATATGCCACAGCGGCTGAGTGATTTAGGTTTAGGCAAATTACCTCCTCAGGCTGTTGATTTAGAGGAAGCATTATTAGGTGCTTTAATGCTCGAAAAAGAGCCTTTGGCGAATGTGATTGAATTACTAAAACCGGATAGTTTTTATAAAGAGGCGCATACCAAAATTTTTGGTGCGATTCAGGCACTATTCCAGCAATCTCAACCGGTTGATTTATTAACGGTCAATAACCAGTTAAAATCTACAGGAGATTTAGAAAAAGCAGGAGGAACTGCTTATTTAGCTCAATTAACTTCTCGGGTTAGTTCAACGTCGAACGTGGAATTTCACGCGCGTATTATTATTGAGCAATACATCAAGCGCCAGCTAATTCATGTGTCATCTGAAATCCAACGTTTATCGTATGAGGATACTACCGATGTGTTCCAAATTTTGGATCGCATGGAGCAAGAATTATTTACGATCGCAGAATCCAATATTCGTAAGAATTATGAGAGTATGTCTGACATCCTCTTAAAAGCCGTTGCGGAATTAGAGGAGAAGCAACAACAAAAAAGTGGCATGACGGGTATCCCGTCTGGCTTTACGGATTTGGATCGCTTAACATCAGGCTGGCAAAAACAAGAATTAATCATTATTGCTGCCCGCCCAGGTATGGGTAAAACGGCCTTCGTCGTTTCGGCTTGTCGGAACGCTGCTGTTGAATGGGGCCATGCAGTCGCATTATTCTCACTTGAGATGAGTGCCGTGCAATTGGTCAATCGTATTATTTCTGCCGAAGCTGAAATTGAGGCTGAAAAGATCCGTAAAGGAAAATTGGAGCCCCATGAATGGCAACAATTACACACCAAAATCAAACGTTTGTACGAAGCACCCATCTTCGTCGATGATACCCCAGCCTTATCCATTCTTGAATTACGAGCGAAATGTCGTCGTTTAAAGGCTCAAAAAGACATTAAATTAATTGTCATTGACTACTTACAGTTAATGACGGGAGATAACGGCGGCAAAGGTGCTTCTGGAAACCGTGAGCAAGAAATTGCGCAAATTTCCCGTGCATTAAAGCAATTAGCCAAAGAACTTGATGTTCCAGTCATTGCGCTTTCGCAGTTGAACCGTTCCACAGAAACTCGTGGTGGAAATAAGAAACCTCAATTATCTGACCTTCGTGAATCTGGAGCCATTGAGCAAGATGCCGATCAGGTTATGTTCATTTACCGTCCGGAATACTATCAGATTACAGCTGATGAGAATGGTAATTCATTAGCCGGAATGGGAGAGATCATCATGGCAAAAAACCGTTCAGGTTCATTGGACAGTGTATGGTTGAAGTTCATCGGTAAATTCACGAAATATTGTGACTTAGATTTCCAACCCTTTGGCGGCGCTGAAGGTGGCGAAAGCTTTAATTTAAGTAATCTAGGAGACCAAACATCCAATTTTGAACAGGGTGGAGGAGATGCCGTGTTTAAAGGGAGTAAAATGAATTTACCACCGGAGCAGGATTTTGATCCGTTGAATAGTCCGTTTTAGGTGAAGAGTTAAGAGTTAAGAGTGAAGAGTGAAGAATTGGCTTCAATTATTTATTAATTCTTACACTTAGTTCTTAGTTCTTAACTCTTAGTTCTAAACTCTTAGTTCTTAACTCTCAATCTAACAATATTCTCCACATGATGTGTTTGAGGGAACATGTCGACAGGATGCACGACATCCACATCATAGGCAACATCCAATAATGCCAAATCACGTGCTTGTGTTGCAGGATTGCAACTTACATAAACGATTTTCTTAGGTCGTACGGCTAAAATTTGATTTACCACATCTAAATCCATACCCGCACGCGGAGGATCCGTAATAATGACATCAGGGGCCCCATGAATGGCAATAAATTCTTCGGTCAATACCTTCTTCATGTCACCGGCAAAGAAAGTTGCATTCTTGATTCCGTTTAATTCCGCATTGATACGCGCATCTTCAACAGCCATTTCAACATATTCCAAACCCACTACTTTCGTTGCATGTTTGGCCAAAAACAAACCGATTGTTCCTGTACCCGTATATAAATCATAAACGATTTCATTACCCTGTAAATCAGCGTATTCTCTAACTAACTGGTAAAGCTTTAATGCTTGTTTGGCATTTGTTTGAAAGAATGATTTCGGGCCAATTTGGAATTTCAAATCCTCCATGGTTTCAACCATAAACGGCTTACCGTCGTAGCATACGACTTCTAAATCGTGAAATGTATCGTTTCCTTTTTGATTCACAACATAATTCAAGGATGTGATCATCGGAAATGATGTTTTCAAATACTCCATGACCAACTCAATCTCTTCTTCCGTTGCATAAGCAAACTGGACTGTTACCATCCATTCGTTGGTAACCGTATTTCGAATGATCAAATTTCGTAAAGCTCCCTCTTGTTGGTTTTTCAATTCGTAATAAGATATGCCATTTGCATCCGCGAAATCGCGTACGCCATTACGAATGGCATTCGAAGGATCCGGCTGCAAATAACAATGATCCACAGGTAATATCTTATCAAAACGACCTGGAACATGAAATCCGAGGGCATTCATCGATCCTAAATCTTCTTTTCCTATTTCATCTTCCGTCAACCAGCGTGCACAAGAAAACGTAAATTCCAATTTATTGCGGTAATAGTAAGTCTCTTCAGAGCCGAGAATCGGTTGGAATTCCGGCAATTTCACCTTCGCGATACGTGTCAAATTATCTTTAACTTGTTGGGCCTTAAATGCCGTTTGTGCTTCATAAGAAACATGTTGCCACTTACATCCGCCACAAATACCAAAATGGCTACAAGCCACCTCAGTTCGGTGTTTTGAAAGCGGCTGAATATTGATCGCCTGCGCTTGCTTGAAACTTTTCTTCGACTTCAATATTCGCAAGTCGGCAATATCGCCTGGAGCCACTGCACCTTGTACAAAAATCACCTCATCATTCACTTTGGCGATACATTTTGCCTCGGCGGCAAAATCCAAAATGGCAATTTGTTCCAACACCACTGGGGCTTTCTTTTCTTTTTTCTTACTCATGCTGCTAAAAATGTGCACAAAAATACGGCTTTATGTGGGCAAGCCAACCAATTCAAGATAAAACCTTAACTTCGCGATGAAATTAATTCACATGAAGAATCAAGTTGTAATCATCACAGGCGCTAGCTCAGGAATAGGAAAAGCTTTAGCATTTGAATTTGGCAATCAAGGAGCCATAGTTGTCATTACAGGCCGAAATCAAGCAAATTTAATCGAAGCAGCAGCTGATTTACAAGCGGCGAACATCCAACAACACGCCATCGTTTGTGATAGTAGTTCGGAGGAACAAACCCGTGCCATGGTTCAAGAGGTTATTCAGCGTTATGGTAAAATTGATATCTTGATTAATAATGCAGGCATATCCATGCGTTCAATGTTTGAAACGGTGGATTTAAAAGTACTCAAACAAGTCATGGACATTAATTTTTGGGGAATGGTATATGCCACGCATGCATCATTGCCTTATTTAAAAGAGAGTAAAGGAGGAATCATTGGTATTTCATCGATTGCAGGTTACCGAGGCTTACCCGTAAGAACGGGATATTCCGCTTCAAAATTTGCCATGAATGGCTTCCTTGAGGCATTGCGTACTGAATTAATTGGAACAGGTGTGCATGTACTAACGGCATGTCCTGGATTTACAGCTTCAAATATTCGAAATGCATCTTTGACTTCCGATGGAAGTATTTCAGGCGAAAGCATGCGAGAAGAAGAAAAAATGATGACTGCAGAAGAAGTAGCCTCCGTAATCCGCAAAGCATACGAAGCCAAAAAGAAAACATTAGTCTTAACTTTTCAAGGCAAATTGACCGTGTTTTTAAACAAATGGTTGAACAGTTTTATGGATAAATTAGTCTACAATACGCTTAAAAAGGAAAAAGATAGTCCCTTAACATAAAAAGCCCTGCCAGACAAAATCCAGCAGGTGCTTATACCCATTTAACTTACCACTTTATATCTATACTTTGATCGTCTGCAAATCGAGTTGGCTTGTAAACTCCAACATCATCGATTCGATATAATCTTTTGCATGATCAAATTCTGTAATCAATTGACTAAAATAAGCTCTGTCAAAGACAAGAAATTCTGATTTCTCGGTTGTCATTGCCGTACATGCATATTTTCCACCCTGTAATGCTTCATCAATACCAATGAAAATAGGCTTGTTATTTATAAGCAAGCGCTTATTTTCATTCGGCCATTCAAGTAAAATAGAACCACATTGTAAGTAAAAAACGAATTCAGCTTTCTGGCCTTGTCGGAACAAAAATTCATCAGCGAGATAGTTAATCTCGATACCACTCGCCAATACCTTTTTTCCTGTTTCCAACATTTGTTCCATGCCTCGTCATTTTGACAGCTCAAAAGTAACAGCAATACCTGGCAAGAATTATGATAATCATCAGTTTATAACGTGCGATTTGTCACATCTTCACAAATCAGTATTAAGCAACTTTGTTCTTAATACCGCATGAAGATGATTGACGTAAGAGAACCGATAATTAATACTGAGACAAAGTGCTTCCATTGTGGAGAAACTTGTGAGGAGGAGATAATTAGATATGATGAGAAATCATTTTGTTGTCATGGTTGCGAACAAGTGTACAAACTACTTTCTGATAATGCTTTAGGTGATTATTATACATGTGACATTAATCCAGGAAAATCGCCATCTGCCCAAAATTTCGACTTTTTAAATCATCCACACTTCCGAGACCAACTAATCAGTTTTTCGTCAAAAGGAGTTTCCAAAGTACATTTTCATTTACCTGCCATCCATTGTCGGTCTTGCCTTTATTTATTGGAAAATTTAGCGCGCATCGAGCCTGCCGTAGTGAAATCAAATTTGAATTTCGGTAAGAAGGAATTAACCGTTTGGTTCACAGAAGACCAAATCGATTTAGGCCATTTAGCTAGCCTATTGGCTCGTTTGGGCTATGAACCCTTGATTGATTCTGGAGAAGAGAAGGCCCAACAAAAGAAGCGAACTAGCCAACAAAATCATTTGTTTTTAAAGTTGGGCATCGCGGGATTTTGTGCAGGGAATGCGATGTTATTTAGTTTTCCTGAATATTTGGGAATCGAAGCTGGGAGTTTAAAAAGCTTGTTTGGTTACATCAATATTGCACTAGGGAGTATTGCTGTATTTTATTCAGGTTCGGATTATTTCTCCAATGTCTGGTCGCACATCAAATTAAGAAAGCTAACTATTGAATTACCTATTTTACTCGGCATATTGGTTGGGTATTTACGTAGTGTTTACGAGGTATTCTCGCATACTGGCGCGGGATATATTGATTCCGTCTCGGGTTTACTGTTTTTTCTGTTAATCGGTAAATGGTTCCAGCAAAAATCCTTTGATTTTTTATCGTTTGAACGAAATTACAAAGCCTATTTTCCTTTAGTCATCAGTAAACTAATTCTTGGAAAGGAGCAAACATGCCCATTGGAAGAAATAGAAGTAGGGGATCGCTTGATTATCCGTAATCAAGAAATCATCCCAGCGGATGCGATCTTACTAAAAGGTAAGAGTCAAATGGATTACAGCTTTGTTACGGGAGAAAGTGAATACATCACGTTAGAACCTGGTAATTCGATGTATGCAGGCGGCCGACACAACGGTGAACTTATTGAAATTGAAATAAAGAAAGCATTAAATCAAAGCCATTTAACCCAATTATGGGAACAACAAGCCTTTAAAGACCCTAACCACAAAACGGAAAATTGGGAGAATTTTGCGAATACAGTCGGGGCCTATTTCACCGTCGTTTTGTTAAGTCTAGCGGCCGTTGTGGGGATTTATTGGTTCCAACATGATCCCAACAAATGGCAAAATGCTGTCGTCAGTGTATTAGTTATCGCTTGTCCATGTGCATTAGCCATTTCATACCCATTTGCTTTAGGGCATGGAATCCGTTGGATGGCTAAATTCAATTTCTTCATCAAGGATATCCAAGCTTTTGAACGCATGTCACAAGTTGACGCCATCGTTTTTGACAAAACAGGCACATTGACCCTGCATCAAGATGAACTACCCAAATTCCGATTCGTTCGTGAATTAAGCCCTTGGGAGGAACGAGTCATCTATACGATGGTTAATCAGTCGACGCACCCTTTATCAAGGCAGTTGACACAGTATTACCGCACTCAAAAGCTTGAGGTCCTGGAACAATTGAGTTCGATTCATGAAATTACGGGAAAAGGAATCGAGGCGATACTAGAAGATATTACTTTTCGAGTAGGTCATGCACGGTTCACGGGTCATACACTCGAAAAACAACAAGATTTTATTCGTTCAGAAAGTCAATTATTCATTCGAATCGGGGAGGAGCCCGTCGGCTATATTGAGTTTCCTTGGCAAAACAGAGCAGGAATCGAGTACATGATTCACGCATTGCAGTCAAATTATGAGGTTTATCTACTTTCTGGGGATAAGAAAAGTCACGCAGGGACTTTGTTGGATTGGTTTCCCGAAGAATCACATTATCAATTTGAATGTAGTCCATTGGATAAAATGAATTTCATTCAACAATTACAAGCATCGGGCAAGAAAGTCGCCATGGTGGGAGATGGATTGAATGATGCAGGGGCACTTAAGCAAGCACATGTGGGTATCGCCATTTCGGAAGATCATCTACATTTTACGCCATCGAGTGATGCCATCTTACAAGGGAAGCAACTCGTTCATTTACCTGCATTTCTAAAATTCGCAAAATTTGGCCTTCAGCTCATCAAATTAAGTTTTGCCCTCTCATTGGTATACAATCTTTTTGGGTTGAGTTATGCTGTCCAAGGGACGCTTTCACCTTTGATCGCGGCCATCCTAATGCCCGTCAACTCATTAAGCATGCTCTTAATAGCCAATGTAGGCATGAATATGAAAGGCGGAAGTTTAAAATCATATTTAGCGACACGAAAAGATGACTAAGGTCATAATTTAACTCGGCCAATTCTAGGAATTTTGACAAGCTAAATAAGGTATCTATGGAAATTATGTATTTCATGATTGGATTGAGTTTACTGATGGCCGTTGGATTTTTGATTGCATTTATATGGTCCATCAAAACAGGCCAACAAGATGATTTAATCACACCAAGTATGCGGATTTTATTAGAAGAAAAAGAGTACAAAAACAACAAATAAACGCTTATGAGCACAAAATCTACCACGTTAGAACAGTTTTCTTATGATAATAAGACGGTTCGAAACTTTGCCATTGCTACGATCATCTGGGGGATTGTAGGTATGTTGGTGGGCGTCATTATTGCCACCCAACTATTTGAACCCGCGGCAAACATCACACAATATGGCTCATTTGGTCGTATTCGTCCTTTACATACGAATGCGGTAATTTTCGCCTTTGTAGGGAATGCCATATTTGCTGGAGTTTACTACTCGTTGCAGCGTTTATTGAAAGCACGTATGTTTAGTGATTTCTTATCCAATCTTCATTTCTGGGGTTGGCAATTAATCATTGTCTCCGCAGCCATCACATTGCCATTAGGGATTACAACGTCCCATGAATATGCAGAATTAGAATGGCCGATAGACATCGCGATTACCTTGATTTGGGTAACGTTTGGTGTGAATATGTTTGGAACCATCTTTAAACGAAGAGAGCGTCATTTATATGTGGCCATTTGGTTCTATATCGCAACCTTTATCACGGTTGCCGTATTGCACTTGACAAACTCAATGCAATTACCTATTTCGGCATTTAAATCGTACTATGTGTATGCAGGCGTACAGGATGCTTTAATTCAATGGTGGTATGGCCATAATGCGGTTGCCTTTTTCTTGACTACACCTTTTTTAGGATTGATGTATTACTTCTTACCAAAAATGGCGAATCGTCCAGTTTATTCATATCGCTTATCGATTCTACACTTTTGGGCATTAATCTTTATCTACATTTGGGCGGGACCTCACCACTTGTTGTATTCTAGTTTACCGGATTGGGCTCAGTCGCTCGGTGTAGTATTTTCGATCATGTTAATCGCACCCTCATGGGGTGGAATGATTAACGGTCTATTGACCTTGCGTGGAGCCTGGGATCAAGTACGTGAAAATACCATATTGAAATTCATGGTCGTAGGTATTACTAGTTATGGCATGGCGACTTTTGAAGGACCCATGTTGAGTTTGAAAAACATCAATGCGATAGCACACTTTACCGACTGGATCGTAGCACACGTGCACGTGGGCGCATTAGGTTGGAACGGTTTCTTAACCTTTGCCATGTTATATTGGTTGGTTCCTCGTATTTTCCAAACAACATTATACTCAGAGAAATTAATCAAAACACACTTCTGGATTGGAACGATAGGTATTGCCTTGTATGCCATTCCGATGTATATCTCGGGTTTTACCCAAGGGATGATGTGGAAACAATTTACAGCTGAAGGTACATTACAATATGGCAATTTCTTAGATACCACGTTACAAGTATTACCGATGCACATGATGCGTGCCGTAGGTGGAACCTTGTATTTAGTTGGGGCCATCATCATGGCGGTCAACTTATTCAAAACCATGGCACAGGGAACACTATTAGCTAATGAGGTAACAGAAGCGGCACCTTTAGCGGTAGATGAGCAACCTGAGGCAGGCGCTCACTGGCATCGCTGGATTGAACGCAAGCCCATTCAATTATTGGTTGCTTCGTTGATTATGATTTTAGTGGGTTCATTGGTTGAATTAATCCCAACATTTATGGTAAAATCCAATGTGCCAACGATCGAGGCAGTACAACCCTACACATCCTTGGAGTTAGAAGGACGTGATATTTACATCCGCGAGGGTTGTGTCGGATGTCACTCGCAATTAGTTCGTCCATTCCGATCAGAAACCGAACGGTATGGTGAGTTCTCTAAATCAGGTGAATTCGTATATGATCATCCATTCTTATGGGGATCGAAACGTACGGGGCCGGATTTGCATCGTGAAGGAGGTAAATATCCAGACTCGTGGCATTATCACCACATGCGTGAACCACAATCGATGTCACCCGGATCCATTATGCCAGCGTATGGCGTATTGTATGAGCAAAGCTTAAATACGTCCCAAACGCAGGATAAATTGAATGCAATGAAGAAATTGGGCGTTCCTTATGATGATGCACAAATTAAAAATGCCGTGGCAGATTTAACCAAGCAATCAAAAGAAATTCAAGCTCGTTTGGCAGAAGAAAAAATCAAGGTAGGTGCCGACAAAGAAATTATCGCTTTGATTGCGTACTTACAACGCTTAGGAACTGACATCGCTAAAAAATAAATCTATGTTCAAGCAATTTATATCCAATATCCCAGGAGCAGACTCCTACATGATATTTTCGCTAATAACCTTTATGGCATTTTTCACAGCCGTAGGAATTTACATGTTTTGGATGGACCGGAAACATGTCGATCGCATGAAAAATCTGCCATTTGAAAAATAAAGAAATCGAACAATAGACTTTAAAATCGAATATTATGGCTTTAACATTTATGGAAATATGGCTGATTAGCTTGATCTTCTTGACAGGAATCATCATTTTGGTTGTCACGTTACAACTTAATTCAGCTTTGAAAAAACTTACCAAGAACACCAAAATGCCAGTTGAGGCAGAATTGTCTTGGTGGGAAAAATTCAAGGGCTTGAGACCGTTGGAGCAAGAAGGTGAATTACTCATGGAGCATACTTATGATGGTATCGCGGAATTAGATAATCCGACGCCACCTTGGTTTATGTATTTGTTTTATTCGACCATCATCTTTGGCTTAATTTACGGCGCCTATTACCATGTTTATCAGGATGGTAATATTCAAGAGGGGGAATACAAGACCGAAGTTGCTGCAGCAGAAAAAGCGCGTGAGGCTTACATGAAACAATTTGCCAATTCCGTCAATGAAGATAATGTAACCGTATCTACCGCGGCCAAAGATTTAACCGAAGGTTCTCAAATTTATTCAACAAATTGCGTAGCTTGTCATGGAGATAAGGGACAGGGTGGTGTAGGGCCCAACTTGACTGATAAATTTTGGATTCATGGTGGTGGTATCAAGGATTTGTTCAAGACCATCAAACATGGCATTCCTGAAAAAGGGATGATTGCTTGGGAGAAAACGCTGAATCCCTTGCAAGTTCAAAAGGTCGCTTCCTTTATCTTAACCTTACAAGGATCAAATCCTCCAGGGGCTAAAGAACCTCAAGGGGAAGAAATTAAATAAACCTTTAAAAATAAACGTATGAGAAAGAATGTCGGTAAAATGGATCGTATTGTCCGAATTGCAATTGCAGTAGTCTTATCAATTTTGGCATATTCAAAAATTATTCCAGGTGATTTCGCCTTAGGTGTCTACTTAGTTTCAGGCATCATTGCATTAACAGGTTTCATTAGATTTTGCCCCCTTTACAAAATCTTACATAAGAGTACCTGCCGAGAAGAACCTCCACATTTTAGTTAACAAAAGGGTCCGAGGAATCGGACCTTCTTTTTTATGTCAAATTTCAATATTGATAACGATGATTTTAGAAATCATCTTTATAACCAAACAAAAGATGGAAAACGACTTTGGATTTATCCCGGTCGTGTCATAGGCCAATTATATAAGCTTAGAACTTATTTCTCTTATTTGCTTTTAACACTATTATTCGGAATCCCTTGGATTGAATACAAAGGACAGCCCATATTCCTTTTTAATGTTCTTGAACGTAAATTCATTTTTTGGGGAGTACCCTTTTTCCCGCAAGACTTTCATTTAGTAGCCCTAGGTTTAGTCTCATTTTTGATTTTCATTAGCCTTTTTACGGTTTTATTTGGTCGTATCTGGTGTGGTTGGGCTTGCCCTCAAACCATCTTCATGGAAATGCTTTTCCGTAAAATTGAATATTGGATCGAGGGAGATGATAAGGCCCAGCGCAGATTAAATGAATCGCCCTGGACAAACGAAAAAATATTAAAAAAAGGAAGTAAACACACGCTTTTCCTTTTATTAACATTTGCGATATCGAATACATTTTTGATGTACATCATCGGAAAACAAGAATGGCTTCAAATCGTCATGGGAAATCCCGTTGATCATATTAAAGGATTAGCGGCGATGCTCATTTTTACAGCCGTATTCTACTTTGTTTTCGCACGTTTTCGTGAAATGGTTTGCATGGTTGTTTGTCCATATGGCCGTCTTCAAGGCGTTTTATTGGACAATAATTCCATTCTTGTTCAATACGACCATGTCCGAGGCGAACCCCGAGGAAAAGCCGTTAAAACTGAAACGAAAGGGGATTGCATTGATTGCCACTGGTGTGTACGGGTTTGCCCAACCGGTATCGATATTCGAAATGGAAGTAACCAACTCGAATGTATAGGCTGTACTTCCTGCATTGATGCTTGTGATGCCGTCATGGAGAAGGTTGATAAACCCAAAGGGCTTATTCGTTATGATTCATTGAATGGGGTAAACAGCGGTACAAAATTGAAATTCACGTTGAGAATTGGTGCTTATACGAGTCTATTGGTATTAATTGTAGGAATTTTGACCTTTATGTTGGTGACGAGAAGTAATTGGGAATCAACCTTATTACGCACCCCAGGCATGACTTTCCAAGTGGATGAGAAATTGCATACGGTGTCCAATATTTATAATTTAGAGATTCTAAACAAGTCGATGGAGGACCAATCCTTTCAGGTGCATGTCGACAAACCGCTTGAGCTTATTTGGATAGGTAAGGGGATAGGTAAAATTGAAAAAGGGAAACAGGTCAAAACTGAATTTTTCATCAAAGCCAAGATTGGCGCATGGCCACAGGGAGAAAAAATCCCGATACATATTCAAAATAATCAAGGACAAGAAGAAACATTAAAAACTAGCTTTATACAACCAGATGAGTAATATTCAACAAAAAAAAGGGTTTCATTGGGGTCACGGAATTATCGTAACCTTTGTCTTATTTGGTGCTTTCATGGCCTATTTTTACATCAATATGTCCCATGAAAAAATCGAATTAGTAGGGGAGAACTATTATGCGGATGGACAGGCCTACCAAGCGAAAATTAACCAACAAAATCAATCGATACCTACTTCTCAACAGATCCAGGTTAAAACCATCGCAAATGATCAATATCTATTAATTCAATTACCCACAGGATGCGATTCAGCCAGTGTACAATTTTTCCGTCCCTCAGACGAATCACGAGACAAAACAATCCATTGGAAAATTCAAGATGGTCTAAACTGGACTTCCCCAACGGATTTTTTAATAGAAGGTCCTTGGAAAAGAACCATCCGATGGTCGATTGACGGCAAAAGTTATTTACAAGAAGACCGAATCGTCATTTCTAAAAAGTAATGAACTCCTGGTATTATGCTTTTTTTATCGGATTAGCGGGCAGCTGGCATTGCGCCATCATGTGTGGCCCCATCATGCAACAAATCGAGCAAAGAAGTAAGCAATCAGGTCGTATGTTCATCTATACGTTGGGAAGGTTAAGTATGTACGGAATATTAGGTTTTTTTGTGGCTAAAATGGGCTCCATTTGGCTTTTTCCTACCTGGTGGCAAATCTATTACCTCTTTGCCGGTATCGTATTGCTTTTGTTATTAAGTAAGAAATTAAGCGACAACCTATTTAAATTTCTACATCGTTCTGTTGGGCAATTCCTTATTCAAGTTGGCAAAAAACTAGGCGCTTTTGGGTACTTTTTCTTAGGAATGAGTAATGGATTATTGCCTTGTGGACTTGTATTAGGCGGATTAAGTATTGCTCTACTTCAATCCAATGCTTGGTTGGGAGCACTCAGTATGATCGCATTCGGAATTGCGACCTTACCTGCATTGAAATTAAGCCTTTGGGGAATCAATAAGATAACTCGATTTAGCTCGGTTTTTCAATATTTGGGTTGGGGAATTGCTTGTTTACTGTTGTTCCGAGGCGCCTGGGGAATTGCAATGACACAATCGTCTTATTTACAGCATTCGCCCTTAAGTCCGATTATCTGCCATCCTTTTTCTTAGAATTTCAGATTAGCTAAAGCTTCGGGTTTTAAAATAGTCATTTCGGCCCCTTTCACCTCAATCAAACCTTCTTTCTTAAAATCACTTAAGGTCCGAATGACGGATTCGGTTGCGGTACCCACTCGAGAGGCTAAATCTTCTCGCGATAAACGCATTGAAACAGGACCGGATTCCTCAGGTCCATATGTTTTCACCAATTCAACCAACGCTTGCGCAACACGCTTCCGTAGAGATTGATAGGCCATGGAGAATAGAATGGATTCATTTTTCAATAAATATCCCGTTAATGCCTTCCGGAAATGAATTTCGATGTGAATATTCTCACTCAATTTTTGTTTGAAGTCACGTACGGGAATACTCAAAATTTGTACCTCTTCCAAAGCCTCCGCAGATTCCCGATAAAACTGATTTTCAAGGATATCAACGAAGCCAAAAAACTCACCCGGTTTAACAAAAGAGGTGATGAAATATTTGCCTTCTCGATTCGTATGATAGGTTTTTACCTTTCCTTTTACTAGATAATATAATCGATTAGGGGAATCGCCCTCCGCATAAATAATAGCCTTTTTCGCTAAATTCTGTTGTTTTTTATCCGCCTCCGAGTGTTCAAAATCCAAGAACGTAAGCGCCTCCTCGACTAAAGCCAAATCCGTTTGATTCGTTAGTGAATCTGGTAAAGTGGCTGGCCTTTGTTTTTTCAAACGTGATTCAATGGCTTTCAATAATTCTACTTCCTGGAAAGGTTTGGTCAGATAATCATCAGCGCCCATTTCCATTCCTTTTCGCATATCCGCACGATCCGTTTTAGCCGTCAAGAAAATGAATGGAATTCGAGCTAGTTCGGGTTGATTCGAGAATACTTGCAATACCCCAAAACCATCCAAATTGGGCATCATAATATCGCAGATGACCACATCTGGCCTAATACTTTTGGCCAAACGAACACCCTCGATTCCATCGGAGGCCGTTTCAACTTGGTAGCCCGACAATTCCAATAGTTCAGCCGTATTCTCCCGAATATCGACATTATCTTCAATGATGAGTATTTTAGTTGGCATAGCTTAATCGGGGTAATGTGATTGTCAATGTAGTTCCTAATCCTAATTCGCTTCTGAGCTTCAATTCTCCACCTAAAAGGCGCATGTAGCGGTCCATCAGGTGAAGCCCTAAACCTGTTCCCGGAATGACACTTGCATTGCCTCCGCGGAAAAACCGTTCAAATAGATGCTTTTGATCTGCATCGCTGATCCCGATACCTTGATCGATAATTTCAATAAACAGTTCTTCATCATGCATCCCAGCCTTCAAAAACACCTCTTTTTGCGAGAATTTTAATGCATTGGATAAGCCGTTCAACAATACTTTACGCAACATCGAAGTATCTGAAACAAAATCCGACAAACTTCCATCGATGACAGTTGAAATTTGTTGGCCTGGCCTACGCATCCCATCCAGCTCTGTCACCAAATCAGCTAAAAATTCTTTCACATCAAAGCTATCGGGACGAACTTCTACCTTACCAGCTTCTAATTTACCTACCGATAAAAACTCTTCCAGAATTTCAGTTAAATGCGCAACAGATGATTTAATCCGTTGAATATGTTGGCTCCTTTTAGGCTGATCCGCCGATTCGCTGTATTTTTCAATCAACGAAGCGGAAGATAGGATTGAGGTTAACGGTGTTCTAAATTCATGTGAAGCCATGGAAACAAATCGTGTCTTTAAATCGCCTAGTTCAATTTCCTTTTGAAGGGATTGTTCAAGTTCTTTGGTTTGCAATTCCAATTGCTCCAAAGTGTGTTGCAAGGCATGTGTACGCGCCTCCACTTCGGCTTCCAACGATTCATTCAATTGGTTAATCTCCTGATTACGCAAAATCAATTCCATTTCCACTTTGCGTTTAAGTGTCACATCACTGACAAAGGCGATGTAATACATTTGATCCTCCGACTTAAAATGACTCAACGAAATTTCAATGGGAAAGAGGGATTCGTCTTTGCGTTTAGCTTTTAAATCAAGTCCTAAACCCATCGGCCGGGAAACAGGGCTATGATTAATTTTACCTAAATGACCTTCGTGTTTTCCCTTGAGGTGATTTGGAATTAAAATGGAAATGTTTTGACCCAATAATTCAACTTCCGTATAACCAAATAAACGGTGTGCGTATTCATTTGACAGGATGATATCAAACGAAGCATTCGTCACAATGATACCAATGGCAGCTTCGTGAAAAATAGCTTCAAAATGAACGGGAAGAGGAAATAAGGATTTTAGCATCTGAATAAATAACGATCTAATTTACACAATTCCATGGAGTTTGACTAAGGATGATACACGTGAATCGCGGCTTTTTTTACGTCATTTTTGTAAAAGAGAACATTTTTAAAATTCCCTTGCTTGTACATCTCCGCCTGATCAAAAAAATGAGGAGAACTTACATCGCCACTTTGACCACCTGCTAATAAACTATAAGCCTTAATCTTAGGACCAAATTCAACTGCTGCAACAAAACTATTGCCATTGACTCCATACCACTTGTTAGAACCCTTGTAGGGTTTACTTGTATAGGAGGGCATTTGGCCCCAAGCGGAAGAAGTAAAGGCCACAGGAATGCTTGGTTTTGCATCATCAAATTCAATCCGATTGGAAATTCGTTGGAATCGATTAACGGCTCCCCAAGTAATTTTCCATGTGCCAAATTGCGCTTCCATGTTGGTTTTCACTTGCGCCAAAGCCGTTAATAATTGCACTGAAGTTGCATTTAAAGCAAATTGGGTAAAATTAATCACAGGATCTGTTTCGCCCCCGAATGCCCTGATTTTAGGTATCGTTGGCAATAACTGATTTGCCCATCGAATCGCCACATGCTGGGCAATGGAATTTTCTTGTGCATTTCGATCCCAAGCCCCTAAGCTATCGACCAATTCTTTCAATTCTGGCAGCGGGTTTTTCGCATAAGCTTTACGTAAGCTCGGAATCAACACATCAAAAGCCGCTAGGTGGCGGTCGTATCCCAATCGCATCAAATCACCTAACTCCATAGATTTAGCGTTTCTAAATAAACGCACCGCATTCTTGTCACGAAAGTTCTCTCCATCAGGTGCCATGTAGGCTGGATAATTCGCACGTATGGGACTTGCAGAACCGGAAACAGTAAAGGGTGTCGAATTGCAATTTTGAATCCATGCCGTTTTAGGATTAATAATATGAACAATTTGCTCAACGGGGTGTAAACCTTTCCAATCATTCGCCGACTTCGTCCCATCTTGCACCAAGCCCCAATCTTTACGTGGATCTCTTATGGGAACAAAATTTCCGTGCCAATAGGCAATATTCCCTTTATTGTCGGCATATACCGTATTATTCGAGGTATTAGCCCGCATCGCCATGATGCGTTTATAGGATTCCAAACCGGTCGTTTTAGTTCTAAGCCAACTCTGTTCCAAACTTTTCAACGATCGATTATATGAACGAACAGAAATCCATTGTCCATTTCGCTGTGCCATGACCGCACCTCGATGCGTAAAGTAGGTGGTGATTTCGCGTGGCATTAATTCTCCTTTAACACGTAGATTTATTTTTTTTACGCGCATGGGACGCCATTGACCATCCAATAAATAATAGGGGATAGCTCCACGCATTTCTACTTTTTCTTGATACATGTCGGCAACATCTACCTGACTAGAAGTATGCATCCAACCACCGTATTCATTAAAACCTTGATAGACAAAAAACTGTCCCCAGGTGACAGCTCCATAGACATTCATACCCGTTTCACTATTCACATGAATCTCAGGTCGGAAATAAAAAGTCACATGTGGATTAATATAAAGCAATGCATTTCCCGATTTAGACAAGGATTTTCCCACGGCAAAGCCATTTGAACCCGTTAAATCCTCATCTTGTACAAGGTCTCGATTTGAGGCGATGGAGGAATTGAGTCCATAAAACTCCGCCACTTCTTTCTCCGTTACATCTCCCGTGGAAATCGCGCCTATCGAGCCATCCGTCCATAGCAAGGGATACCAAGGTTCAAAATGCGTAAGTAATGCAGGCTTTACCTCCGGGTGATTATGTAAATAATAATTAATCCCATCTGCATAGGCAATTAACAATTTCTTCAACCAAGTCGGACTCTTATGAAAATCGGCTTTAGCCTCTTCCGGATCAATGATTAATCGGAGATATAAATCATTGGCAATTTGTTTTTCTCCTTCTACCTCGGCTAGTCGGCCTAATTTCTCGATATAATTTCGCTCCACACGGGAAAAATCATCTTCACACTGCGCATACAACATACCGAAAACGGCATCAGCATCGGACTTACCATAAATATGAGGAACCCCAAAGGAATCTCGGTAAATAGTCACGCGTTTGGCTTGGGCTTTCCATCGTGCTATTTCGGGCGTTGCAAAAAGACTTGTAGATACAAGGAGAAGTAGAAGAAGTTTTTTCATCGTCGACGAGGTATAAACAAAAATAGAAAATTACCTGAAACTATGGTTGAACTAAACAAAAAAAGCACGCCGAAGCGTGCCTTTACTTACAAATAGGGGAAACCTATTGAATTTCTAAATAAGCTCTTTCGATTAAGCCATCTTCTTTTTCTAAACCTAACACACCGGCATTCATCGATTGAACTCGACGGCTAACCTTGTTCGACTTACCCTCATGCGTAAATGTTATGATTAAATCGAAAGGTGCAGCGCTAGCAATTTTGGTTTGTAACAATAGATTTGCGGGAGGCCCCTTCATTTCTTTGTCAGCAGCTAATAGCGTTTCCAAAACCTTTCCGGTCGTATCAGCCACTTCAACAGTTACACCTGCCATGGAAACTTCTTTTCCTTTTTGAAGCAACAAGACAACAGCGTGACCCTTGGTTGAATCCAATGTTTTCTTTTCTGCAAAATTCACCGTTTGGGGACGCTTAGCACCACTTGCAAAAATACGACCAAACTCAGCAACAGGTTCTAATACTTCTGTCACAGATAAAACTAAAATGATTCCGGTAATCAATGAAGCGACAACCAATTCCTTTTTAATCGATCCGCTTTTGCGATCCTTTGAATAGGCTTTAATGGAATCCCAATTGTTGAGAATATGAAATATCGCGAATCCGATAAACAACAAACCAAAAATGGTATGTGTCATTTCGATGAAGTGAGCCTTTTGCTTCACAAAGAGTAAAATACCCGTCAAGGCTAATAGTACAAAGGCAAGCGCAACGGTTAAACTAATTAGGTTTTTGTTTTTCATGGGTCTATTTTTTTTCAAAATTGGTAACAGCTTTTGAGTTTCAAGGAACAAATTCGACAAAAGGCGGAAATTCTCCAACATAAACCAACAAATCGGTATAAAAACTTCACTTACGTCTTTTTAACTTGCAAGTCTATTTAAACCTATTCTTTTGAAACATCTATACCTCATTCTATGCTTGGCAATTTCATTGGTTGGCCAAAGTCAAAGCCCATCAAAAGGTAAACTAAGTGGTCAAGTTATTGAAGCCAACTCGACAAGCCCAATACCCTTTTCAAGCATTCGTATTCAAACAGCCAATCCCGTAAAATTGATTACAGGGGCTATTGCGAATGACAAAGGAGAATTCAGTATCGAAGTAGCGCAAGGTATTTACGATATCATTATCGAAAGTGTCGGATTTGAAGCTCAAACGCTTAAACAAGTCCAAATCAGTAAATCCACGGCATTGGGGCAAATACAAGTGAAAGCCAGTACACAAACCTTAGCGGAGGTAACCGTCAAAGGGCAAAAAGCGAGTATGGAGCTCGCTTTAGATAAACGAGTATTTAATGTGGGGACTGATGCGGCCAATAAAGGAGCCACGGCCTCGGAAATATTAGGGAATTTACCATCTGTGCAAGTGAGTGGCGAAGGAGGTATAAGTTTACGCGGAAGTGAAAATGTCCGCATTTTGATTGACGGAAAACCATCCACGCTTGTGGGCATCAACGGATCATCTGGCTTACAGTCCTTACAAGGTAATCTCATTGATAAAGTGGAAATCATTACAAACCCCTCCGCGCGTTACGAGGCAGAAGGGATGGCTGGGATTATCAACATCGTTTTGAAGAAAAATCAAAACCAGGGCTTCAATGGAGCCATCGAAACGACCCTGGGATATCCGGAAAATTTTGGTGGGACTGCCATCATCAATTACCGCAAGAACAAATTGAATTTCTTTTTGAATTATGGGCTATTCTACCGCAGAACACCCGGAAGAGGGAATTTATACCAGGAGGTTTATACAGGAGAACAAACCAATTACCTCCAACAAACCAGCCAAAACAATGTAACCGGGTTGGTTAATAACATCCGCGGAGGAGCCGATTACTTTTTTAATGATAAAACCATTTTAACAGGGTCTTATATATTTCGAAGTACCCATGTTCGACGCATTACTGATTTTAATTACGTAGACTATCGTAAATCGCTTAGCAGTATCTATTCTAATACCTATCGTCAACAAGATGAAAAGGAGACAGAACCCAATGCTGAATATGCGTTGACATTTAAGAAATCCTTTGCAAAAAAAGGGAAGGAGTTTTCCGCCGACTTGCGGTATTTGGATTATTGGGAGCAGTCGGATCAATTGTACACCCAGAAAAGTCAATATGCAGATGGAACGGCATTTCCAGAAAACACCTTGGTTCAAAAGGCGCTAAATGATGAATATGAGCGTCAATGGATTCTGCAAGCAGATTATACAAATCCATTGGGTAAAGATGGTAAAATAGAAACCGGCTTACGGACAAGTTTTCGGGACATGACAAACGATTACACCGTTACGCAGCAACAAGCGGATGGAGGCTTTGCGGTAATACCGGGTTTGCAAAATATATTCGTGTATAATGAAAATATATCCGCGGCCTATTTGATCTTGGGAAATAAAAAGAACAAATTTTCATATCAATTCGGGCTTCGTGGGGAATTAACCGATATACAGACAAAATTAAAACAGACTCAAGAAAAGAACCCGCGTAATTATGCGAATCTATTCCCGAGCGCCCACTTTACGTATGCTGTCAATCCGAATAGTTCCTTCCAATTAGGGTATTCTCGTCGGGTCCGAAGACCTACTTACAATGAATTAAGTCCCTTTGTCACCTTCTCGGACAATCGTAACTTTTTCTCCGGTAATCCCAATTTGAACCCTGAGTTTACGAATTCATTTGATTTGGGTCATTTGAAATATTTCGATGCGGGAAGTTTAAGTTCCTCTGTTTACTATCGTTATACGACCGGCAAAATCGATCAAATTAGAACGGTGGATTCACAAGGCTTCTCGAAAAGTTTGCCTCAAAACTTTGCGGACCAACAATCCATGGGGATTGAATTAACGAGCTCATTTAATGTGTCAAAAAATTACAAGGCAGATTTGAGCTTTAATGGATTTCGGGCCGTAATCGATGCGAGTAACATTAATGCAAACTATTTAGTCGATACCTATTCGTGGTTTGTTCGACATACATCTCGGATCAAACTAGGTGCGGGAATCGATGCACAAGTACGGGCAAATTATGAGGCAGCTCAAAAAACGGCACAAGGTAAGCGTGGACAAATTGCCTGGATGGACCTATCCGCAACAAAAGATGTGATGCAGGGCAAGGGAACGTTGAGTTTAAATGTATTGGATGTTTTCAACTCGCGTATTATGCGTATGGAGACAAATGGCACGACCTTTTTCACAAACCGGGAAATGCAGGGCAGATTAAGACAAATAAATATTACTTTTAACTATCGATTTAATACCACCAAGCAAGCCGCGAAACAGCGTCGCAGCATGATGGACGAAGAGAATTAAGTTATAAACCTATGAAACAAAAGATTTTACTAGCTGCAGGCTTACTGCAATTATTGGCGATAGGCTGTACAAGCTCCCAAGAAAAAACCACGTATCAAGTCATTTTTGAGGATCAAGATCAAATCGCGGAACGTGCACAAGCAGCGAAAGAGAAATTGCCGATTAAAATTACCCCAGGCATGGCCATCACGCGCTGGGCATCTGACAGTTTAGCTCCAGATCCTGTTGCCATTGATATTGATGATCAGGGCGCTGTTTATTTGAATAGCACGAATCGAGGAAAAGTTTCAGAATTTGATATTCGGGGTCATCGGGACTGGATGACCGAATCCATTGGTTTCAAAACCGTCGAAGACCGTAAAGCATTCTTACATAAAACGTTCGCACCTGAAAACTCGGAAAAGAATGCGTGGCTTCCCGACTTAAATGGGGATGGCGTTCACGATTGGCATGATTTAACAATCGAAAAAGAGGAAATATGGAAGTTGGAAGATAAAAATGGCGATGGATATGCCGATCAAGGAACACGCATCTTAAATCAATTTAATCAAGAAGTTACGGACGTTGCGGGAGGTTTATTGGTTCGTAAAAAAGATGCATTTGTTGCGATAGGGCCTGATTTATGGCGTTTAGATAATACCAACAAGAAAGGTTTGTGGACAAATGCCAAATCGATTGCTACCGGTTTTGCCGTGCACATCGGTTTTGGGGGACATGGTATGTCCAGTGTTATTGAAGGACCTGATGGTAAAATCTATTGGCAAATTGGGGACATTGGAGCCAACATCACCACGGTCGATGGTCGGAACTTACCCAATCCCAATTCGGGCGTATTAGTTCGCTCCAATCCGGATGGTACCGATTTCGAAATTGTTGCCTATGGAATTCGTAATACGCATGAATTTGCCTTTGATCACTATGGAAACATCATTAGCTCAGATAATGATGGAGATCATCAGGGAGAAAGTGAGCGATTAGTTCATATCGTTGAGGGAGCGGATATTGGTTGGCGCTCCAACTGGCAATATGGAAAATACACAGATCCGAAGAACAATTTATACAAAGTTTGGATGGATGAAAAGTTGTATTTACCTCGTTGGGAAGGTCAAGCAGCCTACATCATTCCACCGATCCGTAATTACCACAATGGCCCTACCGGCATGGTATTTAATCCAGGAACGGCATTAGGTAAGAAATGGCAAAACAAGTTTTTCTTGGTTGAATTCGTGGGTAATGCGAACAATTCGCACATTTGGGCATTTGATTTAAAACCAAAAGGAGCATCCTTCGATTTTAATTCGGAAGTAGATGTGGTGAGTGGAATTTTACCTACGGGTATTCGATTTGGTCCAGAAGGGGCACTTTATGCGGCAGATTGGGTAAATGGATGGGATGCTAAAAACTTTGGACGCGTTTGGAAATTGGATGTAACAGCCGAAACAAATGATTTAGCCGTTGAACGTCAAAAAACGAAGGAATTAATTCAAATGGATTATTCGAAAGCATCTGTAAACCAACTGAGTGAATTGTTGTATTACGGTGATATGCGTGTAAGACAAAAGGCGCAGTTTGAATTAGTGGCCCGAGGAGAATCAACTATTTTGAATCAAGCGATTAATCAAAAAGATAATCAATTAGCACGTGTGCATGGAATTTGGGGAATTGGCCAACTGGCAAGAACTAAACCCGCTTTGCATGAGAGCTTAACGCCTTTGATTCAAGATGCAGATCTTGAAATACAGGCACAGGCGATTAAGGTATTGGGGGATAATAAATATTCAAGTGCAGCAGGTGCGATTATTCCTCGCTTAACTTCAACTTCCCCGCGTGTACAATTCTTTGCTGCGCAGGCACTGGGTAGAATGGGAGCGGAGCAAGCAGTCAATCCTTTATTGGATTTAATCAAACAAAATCAGGATCAAGACGTGTATTTACGTCATGCAGCTGTTTTGGCTTTAAGTCGGATTGGAAAAGTTGAGCCGATTGCCGCATTAGCTTCGTCTTCCAATCGATCCTTGCGTATAGCTGCCGTTTTGGTGTTACGTCGATTGAAAAATCCAGCTGTTGCGCAATTCTTGCAAGACTCGGATGAATATATTGTCACGGAAGCTGCCAGAGCCATCCACGATGATGAATCCATTCCCGAAGCCTTGCCTGCCTTAGCGCAAACTTTAGCTGTTTCCAAATGGACAAATGAGGCTTTGATTCGTCGGGCAATCAATGCTTGTTTACGTGTAGGCACGGCGAAAGAAATCGATTTATTAGTAGCTTATATTCAACGTCAAGATATTCCAGACGCCTTGCGTGCTGAAGGCATTGCTACGTTGGGAACTTGGGGAAATCCATCCGTATTGGATCGGGTTGATGGTCGCTACCGTGGGCCATTGGATCGTAAATCATCAGACGTTGTGGCCAAAGTTGCCGGTATAATTCCCATTTTTTTGAAGAGCAAAAATCCAGAAGTTTTGATTGCAACGGGTACGCTGATTTCGGAGTTAGGTATTCAAGATGTTAAATCAGAGCAGACTCAGTTGTTCCTAAATCATCCGAGTCAAAAGGTTCGTGCGAGTCAATTAAGTTCGCTTATCGCATTGAAAGATCAAAATCTACCTTTGTTACTTACCAAAGGAATTGAAGATAATGACCGAAATGTACGTGCTTTGGCATTAGGATCTTTAGACAAAATTGTCCTATCAAAAAATCAACTTCCGGGCATCATTAATCCTATTTTTGAGAAAGGTAGCGTACCTGAGCAACAACAATTATTACAAAGTATTGCCAAAATGCCTGTAGAAAATACGCAAGATGTATTGACTGATTTAATTGCACGCATGGTTGATAACAAATTACCAGCCGGCATTAAATTGGATTTAATGGAGGCTGTGGAAGCAACTAAATCGGATATGTTGGTAGCCAAATTAGATGCCTTGAAAACCAAAGGGACGTTAACGGATGAATACAAGGATGCCTTGTATGGGGGTAATATTCAAAATGGCAATCTCATTTTTACTCGAAATCAATCCGTTGAGTGTATTCGTTGCCACAATGTAGGAGGAGATGGAGGTGTTGTAGGTCCATCTTTAAAGGGCATTGGCAGTCGCTTGACACGTGAGCAAATCTTACAAGCCTTAATTGAGCCAAGCGCTCGAATTGCACCTGGTTACGGCATGATTTCTTTGGTGTTAACCGATGGACAGGAAGTGACGGGGACCGTTATTCAGGAAACAGAAAATGAAATTCAATTGAAGACGAGTGAGGCAGAACCCTTACGCATCGCGACGGCACGGATCAAATCACGTGAAAATTATCCATCGAGTATGCCACCGATGGGTTCAATGATGAGTAAACGAGAGATTCGGGATGTGGTGGAATATTTAGCTTCGCTGAAAAAGTAAATGAAAATGAGGGAAGAGGGAAGAGGGAAGAGGGAAGAGTTAAGAGTTAAGAGTGAAGAGTGAAGAATGAAGAATGAAGAGTTAAGAGTGAAGAATGAAGATTTAAGAGTGAAAAAGTAAGAAAACCTTAGGACTTCGCAACAGAGACTAGTGACTAGCGACATTATTACAACCTTAATTTCGAATGCCCTAAGTGACATTTTGTGTTTTTTTGAATACATTGAAAATAATTTAAACCTATTCCATGAAACGATTTACTTGGCTCGTCACTCTTGCCATCGTTCTTAGTTATTCCTCAGGTTTCGGACAGATTTGGATGTCCCGAGCTGCGAGCCAACAAATGTTGCAGGAACAAGCATTACCAGCCGTTTCAAGTGGAAATTCGGGGATTCAAATTAACCCCAAAATACAATTTCAAACAATTGATGGCTTTGGTTACACACTGACAGGTGGCAGTTCCCAACTCATATTGGCATTGGCTCCAGACCAACAGAAATCCTTATTAACAGAACTGTTTGGTACTTCGAAAAATAGCATTGGTATATCCGTTTTACGTATTGCCGTTGGCGCCAGTGATTTAGATGCGAACACATTCTCCTACGACGATATCCCAGCAGGTCAAAAGGACGAAAAGCTTGAGCATTTTTCCCTCAAAGCATCCGAAAAAGATTTGATTCCCATGATGCAGGAGATTAAAAAAATTAACCCAAGCATCAAATTTATGGCGACTCCATGGTCTCCACCCGCATGGATGAAGGACAACCAAGCCACCAAAGGCGGTTCGCTTTTACCTCAATATTATGGTGTATACGCGCAATATTTGGTTAAATACTTGAAATCCATGGAAAAATTGGGTTTGCCTTTTGATTATTTGACACCTCAAAATGAGCCTTTGCATCCAGGTAATAATCCGAGTTTATTGATGTTGGCCTCCCAACAAAATGACTTCATTAAAAATCACTTGGGACCGGCATTCAAGAAGGCAGGATTAACAACTAAAATCCTGGCTTATGATCATAATTGTGACAAACCGGAATATCCGATTGAAATCTTAAATGACCCCATAACACGAAAATATGTGGCGGGGTCTGCATTCCATTTGTACAATGGAGATATTTCGGCATTGGGCGTTGTTCGAAAGGCACATCCCGACAAAGAAGTATATTTCACAGAACAATGGACGGGAGCAAAGGGTGAGTTTGCTGGTGATTTCAATTGGCACATCAAAAACGTCATCATCGGATCTTTGGTAAACGATGCCAAAACAGCATTAGAATGGAATTTGGCGAATGACCCACAATGGGGGCCACATACGCCGGGAGGTTGCACGGAATGCAAAGGAGCCATTACGATTCAAGCGGCTGGTGCACTTATACGTAACCAAGCCTATTACATTGTAGCACAAGCCTCCAAGTTTATTCCGACGGGATCGATTCGGATTGCTTTAACTAATCTACCCAAAGGAATGATAGGCGTTGCTGTTCTTCGTCCCGACAAACAAATCGCTGTGCTTTTACAAAACGAAACGCAGGAACCCATTAAAACCGCTATTTCATTACTGGGTAAACAATGGGAACTTGAGATTCCGAAGGAAGGAGTGTTGAGCATACTTTTGAATAAAGAGTGAAGAGTTAAGAGTTAAGAGTGAAGAGTGAAGAGTGAAGAGTGAAGAGTTAAGAGTGAAGAGGTGAGAGGTAAGAGGTGAGAGTGAAGAGTTAAGAGTTAAGAGTTAAGAGTGAAGAGTGAAGAGTGAAGAGTGAAGAGGTGAGATAAAAAAGACGTTGGACATTAGATTATAGAAACGTGATAATTCGCGTTTTTCCATCAGGCAAAAGCTTGAGGTTAAAATATAAAACGATTAATCAGGGGATTCCTTTGGCTAAAGTCTATTTCTTAGTTAATAAAACATTTAACCCCAGGTTTTAACCTGGGGATTCCCTAGGCTAAAGCATAGGGTTAATAATAAAACCTAACATCTATGAAAACATTCAACATCAACCGCCGGCATTTCTTGAAAGGAGCGTCAGCAAGTTTGGCATTATCATCATTTGGGGCCTATGGACTTGACTTAGTTAATCCAGCGAAACCCTTACGCGTCGGATTAATCGGTGCGGGATGGTATGGAAAAAGTGATTTATTCCGACTCATGCAAGTGGCACCCGTCGACGTGGTAGCCCTTTGTGATCCGGATCGGAACATGCTGATAGAAGCGGGTAAGTTGGTTGCTGCCCGACAAATATCCCGAAAAACACCTCGATTGTATGGGGATTACCAAAAACTTTTGGCAGAAAACGCTTTGGATATCGTTCTAATTGGTAGTCCAGATCATTGGCATCCTTTGCAAATGATCGATGCGGTGAAAGCAGGAGCTCATGTTTATGTACAAAAACCCATTTCTGTCGATGTATTAGAAGGAGAAGCGATGGTTGCGGCCGCTCGAAAATATGGAAAAACGGTGCAGGTGGGTACCCAACGAAAATCAACGCCACACATCATTGATGCCAAAAACAAAATCGTTGATTCGGGTTTATTAGGTAAAATCGCTCACGTGGAAATGTATTGTTATTACCACATGCGCAACAATGGAAATCCACCCGTTCAAGCCGTCCCTGAATTCTTTGATTATGAAACCTGGACAGGTCCTGCACCTTTGCGTCCTTATGACGGATTACCCCATACGCGTTGGTGGAGAACATTTAATGAATACGGAAATGGCATCATGGGCGATATGTGTGTGCATATGTTCGATACAGCTCGTTGGTTACTTGGTTTAGGTTGGCCTAAACGCATTTCTTCAGAAGGAGGCATCTACGTACAAAAGGAAGGGAAATCGAATATCGCTGATACCCAAACGGCCGTATTTGAATATGATGGCTTGAATTGTGTATGGCAACATCGTACATGGGGAACTCCACCAGATCCTGAATATCCATGGGGATTGACGATTTATGGCGAAAAAGGTACCTTACGCTTAAGTACCATGCAATATGATTTTACGCCTGTTGACCCGAAAGGCCAAAAAATCCATGGTTCCTGTCTGTTTGAAAGAGAAAAATACCCAGAAGATTTAACGGAAGATCGCATCGAATTGAATGCTGCTCCGGCAACCCGTTTGCATATGTTGGATTTCTTAGCGGCGATCGATAAAGGAACGAAACCAGTTGCCGACATTCAGGAAGGACATATTTCGACAGCATCTTGTATTTTAGCCAATGTTTCAATGAAATTAGGCCGACCGCTTTCGTATGATCCCAATACAAAAACAGTTTTAAATGATCCCGAGGCAACTGCCTTATTAGCAAGAACATACCGCCAACCCTGGTCAAGAAACGGATTAAACGCATGAAAAAACTAATTATCGCTTGTTTATTAACCCCATGCTTTGCATTTGCGCAAAATGGGCTTCAGTTACTGGAGAACCTAAAACGCATTGAATCTACAGGAACTGTATTGCATGTCGCAGCACATCCGGATGATGAAAGCACGCATATGTTGGCCTGGTTCGCCCAAGAACAACATTGGGAAACCAATTACTTTGCCTTCACACGGGGGGATGGGGGACAAAACCTCATCGGCGATGAACAAGGAATTCCCCTAGGACTTATTCGTACCCAGGAATTATTGGCTGCACGTAGAATTGATGGTGCAAATCAATACTTTTCTCAGGCGTTCGATTTTGGATTTTCAAAGTCGACCGACGAGGCTTTAAGCTTTTGGAACAAAGAATTGGTCCTATCAAATTTGGTTTATGTCATTCGGAAATTACGTCCTGATATCATATTTACCCGTTTTCCACCGGATGCACGCGCTGGACATGGCCATCATTCAGCTTCCGCTGCCTTAGCGATTGAGGCATATCAAGCTGCGGCAGATCCCAAGCGCTTCCCTGAGCAGCTAAAAGGGGATATCAAACCCTGGAAAGCGACGCGTTTATTGTGGAATACCTTTCGCTTTGCTGGGACATCAACCGTTTCGGAAGATCAATTCAAAGTACACATTGGGAATTTCTTGCCAAGCATCGGGCAGAGTACAGCTGAATTAGCGGCATTGAGTAGGAGCCAACATAAATCACAGGGTTTTGGCTTTGCAGTGGATCATGGTAAATCGACGGAATATTTCCAGACTTTGGCAGGAATCGCTCCGAAAAAATCCATTGATGAAGGGGTGTCAAATCATTGGCAAAACAGTCGAGCAGGTGCCGAAATAGAACGCATGATTTCTTTGGTCATCCGAAATTACCAAGCTGAAAAGCCCTATTTAAGTATCCCAGACATGATTCAGGTTCGTCGGGCAATCAACAAATTAGACGACACCTATTTGCAATCGAAGAAAATCAAGCAAATTGATGCATGGATTACGCAAGCTGCTGGGATTCATTTTGCAGGTAATACGAATCGAGGAACCGTAGCTCAAGGCGATCCATTGAACATTAAAACAGAATTCATCGTACGCAGTCCGATTCACGTAGGTTCACTGCGTATTTCTGTTGGCGAGAAAGACACCATATTCAAAAATCAAGTCATTCCCTACGAACGCATGAATTGGACCTCAAATCAGATTGTTCGTCAAACGATTACCCAGCCATATTGGTTGGCAAATACCAAAGAAACCGGCCATTTCGTCGTGAAAGATCAGACAAAAATCGGTCAAGCGGCACCCGATCCAGCTATTTTGGTACATGCGCAATTTACGATAGAAGGTGAACAAATTCAGGTAAGCAGACCCGTGCAAGAACTTGTCGTTGATCCGGTGAAGGGGGAATATTTCCAACCGATTACTGTTACCCCTCGAAGCACCTTCCAGATCAATCATCCGAATATTTTATTGCCCAAGGGCTCCGGAGCTACCAAATCCGTAGACGTGAGCATTAAAGCGATGGGGAAAATTGGTGCTGGAATCGTTAAACTCTTGAATCAGGCTGATCAAACGTTGGCAACGCTCGAAATTCCCAACGGGATAGATGCGGGAGCATCGAAAACAATGGTATTCAACGTGCGTGAAAAAGACCAAAATTTTGAAGGAAAAGAGCCTTGGCATTTGCGTTTGGCTTATGAAACTACCCAAGGAAACTGGGTAGATTCCTTGCAAATGGAAAGCATCAATTACAGTCATATTCCTGTTCAACGTTATTTTTCACCTGTTTCAGTCAATCTGCTACATATTGACTTCAAGAAAACGGGTAAACGCATTGGATACATAAAAGGAGCGGGGGATAAGGTACCTGAGAGTTTGGAACAAATGGGTTATCAGGTAGATTTCTTACAGGAGGCTGATTTGAAAGCGAGTCATTTGGCACAATATGATGTGGTACTATCGGGCGTTCGTGCGCACAATACCTTGGACTATTTAGGACAAGCGCATTCGGAATTGATGAAATACGTTGAGCAAGGCGGCAATTATGTGGTTCAATACAATACGGCAAGTTTTGTGGGACCCATAAAAGTAGCTGTGGGGCCTTATCCGTTAACGATTTCGCGTAATCGGATTACCAAAGAAGAAGCTGCACCAAAATTCTTACTAGATCATGCCTTATTTCATTCTCCGAATGAAATAACAGAACGTGATTTTGATGACTGGATTCAAGAGCGCAGCATCTATTTAGGAGAGTCATCGGATCCGCACTATCAATTTCCACTAGCATTTACGGATCCCGGTGAAGCGGAACAAAAAGGGAACATTGCGGTATGTCGCTATGGTAAAGGCCAATTCATCTATACGGGATTAGTTTTCTTCCGAGAATTGCCCGCGGGGGTACCGGGAGCGTGGAGGTTGATGGCTAATCTTATCAGTCGCTAGTCACTAGTCGCTAGTCGCTAGTCGCTAGTCGCTAGTCTTTAGAGGCGCGAGACTTCGCTTTTATTCCCAGGGCTGAGGCCTGGGGTTATAAATATTTCAAAACCCCAGACTTTAGTCTGGGGATAAACAAAAAAGATATGTTACATCACAGTGTATTTTTAAAATTCAAGTCGGAAACTTCTCATGAAGAGCAGGCATATTTCATCGCAGAATCTAGAAAACTAGCTCAAATTCCAGGCGTTATGAATCTACAGGTATTGGAGGAATTCAATGCGACCAATCCTTATACGCATGGCTTAGGTATGGATTTTGAAGATCAGGCTGCTTATGATGTATACTCGAATCATCCTATTCATAATCGCTTCGTTCAGGAGGTTTGGTTGCCACGGGTGGAAAAATGGCAGGAGATAGACTATAGAGAGTTAAGAGTGAAGAGTTAAGAGTGAAGAGTTAAGAGTTAAGAGTGAAGAGTTAAGAGTTAAGAGTTAAGAATTAAGAGTGAAGAGTGAAGAGTGAAGAGTGAAGAGTGAAGAGTGAAGAGTGAAGAGTTAAGAGTGAAGAGTTAAGAGTGAGGAGTTAAGAGTTAAGAGTTAAGAGTTAAGAGTTAAGAGTGAGGAGTTAAGAGTGAGGATTTAAGAGAGAGGAGTTAAGAGTTAAGAGTGAGGAGTGATAAGGTTAGAATAAAAACAATTTAAACTAAGACTAGCGACTAGTGACTAGCGACTAAATAGTTAAGAAGTGGCATTAATACTAATTTAAACAAAGACTAGCGACTAGTGACTAGCGACTTATTTCCATGATTCAAATTTTTCAAAAATCCCTTCCATACGCGGATAAAACAGCCATTATTTCGGAAGGACAAGCATATTCATTCGCGAAATTACATCAAGCTTCGGCCAATTTTGCTCAACTACTCTTGGATGAATCGGCCGATTTAGCTGAAGGGCGAGTAGCCTTTATGGTCAATCCAGGATTCGATTATGTACGTGTTCAGTGGGGTATTTGGCAAGCGGGCGGCATTGTGGTTCCACTCTGTTTAAGTTATCCATTGCCATCTTTGCGCTATACAATTGAGAATTCTGGTGCATCTGTTATTGTTGTCTCGCCAGAATTTGAAGGGATGCTTTCGGATTTGGCAAACGAGTTGAATTGTCGGTTCATCGTTTTGGGCAAAAACGAAACAGCGAAGCATTCGAAAAAGCTACCCGAAGTGAACGATGCACGCGGAGCCATGATTTTGTATACAAGCGGCACAACAAATTTGCCCAAAGGCGTTGTTAGTACGCATGCCAATTTGAATGCACAAATTTCTTCCCTCATCGAAGCCTGGAAGTGGACATCAAACGACGCTACGGTTTGTGTGTTACCCTTACATCATGTTCACGGAGTTGTTAATGTCGTTTCCTGCGCATTGTGGGCAGGAGCAAGCTGTACATTTATGCCTAATTTCAGCGAAAAAGAAATTTTTGGCCTAATCGAAAATCAAAAGATTAACGTCTTCATGGCAGTGCCAACAATCTATTTCAAGTTGATTACCTATTGGGAGGGACTAGCGAAAGATCAACAGCAAGAGCTTACGAATGCTTTGGCAAAACTCCGCTTGATGATTTCGGGATCTGCCGCATTGCCCGTTTCAGTCATGGAACGCTGGAAGACCATATCTACCCATTTACTTCTGGAGCGTTATGGCATGACCGAAATTGGGATGGCTTTGAGTAATCCCTACGATGGTCCGCGGGTTGCAGGACACGTAGGCTATCCATTGCCGGGTGTATCAGCACGATTATCCGAAGAAGGTGAAATACAAATCAAGGGTAAAACGGTCTTTAAGGAATATTGGAATAAACCCGAATCAACGGCAGAATCATTCACGGAAGATGGATGGTTTAAGACAGGTGATATTGCGGCGATTGACGAAATAGGCGGCTATCGTATTCTGGGACGTAATTCGGTTGATATCATTAAATCTGGAGGTTACAAAATTTCCGCTTTGGAAATCGAAGAAGTATTACGCCAATACCCTGGAATCGCAGATTGTTCAGTGGTAGGTTTACCTAATGACGAATGGGGTGAACTCGTTGCGGCAGCCATTGTAATCAAAGCTGAAGTGGATCAAAAAGCCTTAAATGCATGGATGCGCGAGCAAATGCCGGCATACAAAACACCACGAAAATATACGGTATTACCTGAATTACCCCGTAATGCGATGGGGAAAGTCACCAAAAAAGATGTTGTTAATTTAATTCAATAATATGTTATTACGCGGAGTAGCCTTGTTGGCCGGCTGTTACATCATTGGCCAAATCATCGGAGAAAGTCTTGGACATTACCTCGGAATCAATAACAATGTGGGAGGTGTGGGATTTGCCATGCTATTATTAATTATTTCACAAAACGAATTGGAAAAACGCGACCTTTTTCATGTCGAAATGGGTGAGGGGGTCATGTTTTGGAGCAAAATGTACATACCAGTGATTGTCGCGATGTCATCCATTCAAAACGTGCGTGTAGCTTTCAATAATGGCATATTGGCATTATTAGCGGGTATTCTACCCGTTGCAATCTGTTTACTATTCATGCCCATTTTATCCAAATCAACAAACGACTAACATGGAATACATTATCGAATTATTGGATAAGAATGGGTTGATCATGGCGTTTTTGGTTACTGGAATCCTCGTGTATTTCTCAGAATGGATATCGCTGCGCGTGACCAATAAAAAACTACCCGGTTCCGCCATTGCCATCTTTTTGGGATTGGTCATTGCCTACATAGGAGGTGTTATAACGGATGGGAAAAACGGTATTGCTGATATTCCGGGCTTAAGCGGTTTCAAAGTCATGGGCGGACCGATGTTTCGCGACTTCGCGATTGTTTCCACGGCGATGGGCGCGAGCTTTGCCGTCATTAAGAAGACAGGTTCGGTAGGTATATTATCCTTGTTTCTGGGCGTTATCTTCTCATTTGTTGCAGGCGTAGGTATCGCATATGCGATGGGAATTCACGATGCAGCAAGTTTGGCTACGATCGGAGCAGGTGCTTGTACCTTTGTTGTGGGCCCTGTAACTGGAACAGCTGTGGGTGCGAGTTCGGAAATAATCGCCATTAGCATTGCAGCTGGAGTCGTTAAATCCATCTTAGTGACCATCGGTACACCGTTCATCGCGCCTTACATTGGTTTGAATAATCCCAAATCTGCCATGATTTTTGGGGGTTTGATGGGAACCACGAGTGGAACGGCGGCGGGATTAGCCGCAACTGACCCTAAATTAGTGCCTTATGGTGCCATGACTGCTACATTTTACACGGGATTGGGGTGTTTGATGTGTCCTTCGGTGTTGTATTTTGCGCTGAAAGCAATATTGTAGACATTAGACGTTGGAGGTAAGAACTAAGAGTGAAGAGGTAAGAGTGAAGAGTGAAGAGTGAAGAGTGAAGAGGTAAGAACTAAGAGTGAAGAGGTAAGAGGTAAGAGGTAAGAGGTAAGAGGTAAGAGGTAAGAGGTAAGTTACTGTAAAGACGCGGATACTTCGCGTCTAAATCCCCAGGTTAAAACCTGGGGTTATAACCCTAGGCCTCAGCTTAGGGACTACCGTGCTAACGCCCGCAAACCACCCCCAATCACCATCACTGCCGCGTAGAACGTAAATGCCAAGGTAAATAAACCGTCAGCAGGCGTTTGACCAAACACATGGTAAGGAGCCCATAGTAGCACAAGCGTACTGACGAACAACAAACCAATCAAGGCTATTTTAATCCAATTGTTCCGACGTGTTTTTTTCAATTCAAAGGCCAATAAAATTCCTTCACTCACATAACTGAAAAGGAAAATAATCAATAGGCTGTAGGCAAGGGTTTTGATGCTGTTCATATTCATATCTGTTTGTTTTTCTTGAACCAAAATTAGATTCATTGTCCGCCAAAATTTGGCGACTTACAAAGAATTTACGATATTGGTCAAAAAAAGATGCATCCTTCCGAACGCCTCCGCGAAATCAATGGCCTCCTCCTGCAAAAATCCTTTCAGGTGAATCATATTAGCGTTTCCGCTTATTTGAACGAGCATTTTGATGTCATAAACTATGCGGAAAGGTCATTCAGCAGAGATCTCAAGGACCTCAAAGAACTGTTACAAATCCGTTATCCCGCTTTACACGACACCGAAGGCGAACTAATAAAATTTTCGCGTGCCCAAAATCGATTTTACCTCATCCGAGATGATATTTCGGTATTTCCGAGTATATCCGATAAAGAATTAAGCCAAATCGCCTCCACAATCGAACAGAATAAACACTTATTTAGCGGTGGAGCAGGCGAGGGGCTTGTCAATAAACTTCGAGCCATTGCCATGGAAAACAGCATGGCTCGCCACCATGACATGCTTACCTGGTCGGCGATAGAACTCGTAAAGGACGGAGAACGATCAGGGGCCAACTTCATGTCAATCATTTTGGAAAACATCTATGCCAAAAAGGTCATCGCATTTACACACCGAGGATTAGCTTCCCATTCCAAACAAAAGCAAGCCCTGGGCTTGCCCGTCTTACTCAAAGAATATAACAACGGCTGGTATACGGGTTGGTATGTGCTATTCCAACCCATGGAACCTGGTGAGACGCAACTTAAACCGGATATCAATAAACTCCAATTGTTCGCACTCGACCGAATTGTTCAAATCACACCCGTGCAAGAACAACCGCGCGTGCGGATACATCCGGAATTCAAGCCGGCCGACTATTTTAAAAATTGCCTAGGCTTATTTCGGAGCAAAAGTCTACAAGCGCAAAGCATTCATTGTCAAATAGATAAGGATAATTGGATGTTGAACTACATCGAGAAATACCCAATTCACGCAAGCCAAGAAATTATCTCAGAAAATGAGTCGAGCGTACGAATCCAACTGAAATTGGAAATCGACCAAGAAGTGGAAAATTTCTTTATTCGTTTCGCGCAGGAAATCAGAGTATTGGAACCAGAAATTTTAGTGGAACAAATTAAATCAGGATTGGAAAAGGGGATAGGGAACTACAAAAATACCTCGGCAGGTAATTGAAAAAAATCTCTTAATTTTTGAGCCATCTTTAACGTTATCTCACGCTTACCTGAAAGAACGGCTGATACATGCCCTTTAGAACCTATCAAAGGAACTAGATCCTTGGCTTTGATTCCCATTTCTTCCATTTTAACGATGATCGTTTGTATCGGATCAGGCTTAGTCAATGGATGATTACGATCATCATAATCCTTAATCAATACAATCAACAACTCGAGCTCATCGAGCAAAGGTCCCTCTTCCTCCGTATGAAAAATCTTCATCATGCGTAAAGCAGCTTTTTGATAGTCTTCTGATGTTTTTAATACTTTCCATTTCATAGTATGCTTAATTTATTATTCTTGTGTCAAATGGAATTAATTCTGCATTAATTAAATCATACAATTTGTGAGTCCCAAACCAAATGATGTAACAAACGCCTTGTTTAAAATTTAATGAAACGATTAAACGATATGCATTCCCTTTAATATTGAACACAACACGATGATTACCTATTATACTCGCTGACCGATAAACTAGTTTCAACTCATTAAAATTAGTGAAATCAGTTAACTCAAATTCATCGAACCAAACTGAAAGTGCATTTGATGCTTCAGGATAGACATTTGAATAATACGTAATCGTTCTGCTCAACAGTATCTTCATATCAAAACTACAATAAAGTTTGCAAAATGCAAACAAATATTAATCTTGAATCAAGATAATTGGTACTAACAATAAATGATTAGCTAATACTGATAATCGAAATATTTATCAATTTATTGAACCCGAATCCCCTCATCGAACCTGATCGAATGCGCCTTGGAATAATCAATTCCATTACTCGAATCGAGGATATATTTCAAGCCCTGCCACACGTGGTTTTGATATACTGGATCCTGGTAATTCGATTTATCATGCCCGAGCGTTGTCACCCAGACATGGCCCCCTTGAAAATTTTGCGTCCAAACCGCTGGAAAATAGCCCTTAAACGAACCGCTATGTTGGTTGACCAAGTCCTGTTGTTTTCCATCCAAACTGCTCAAATCATGCATCATCAACACCTGAATGCCCGGATATAACTCCTTCCCAAAATAACATTCATCTTCCTTTTCCCATTTCAATGGTACATTCTTCATAGATGGATGAGATGATGCAATGTTTAATACCCGAAAGGGTTGAAATTTGGCATGCCAGGAGAAGGTTTCCCCAACCATCATTTTAAACCATGGCCAATGACGCTCGGTTCCTGTTACGGAATGCACCCCCACAAACCCGCCTCCGCCTTCGATGTAGCGACGGAATGCCAAACGTTGTGCATCCGTAGCAAACACATCATTATTTGTACTCGTAAAGATTAGCGCTGCGTATTTTACCAAATTCGCCTCCGCAAACACCGCAGGATCATCCGAAACATCAACCTGAATCTGATGCGACTTGCCTAAACCCTGGAAACAAGCCACGGCGGCAGGAATATTATCATGGACATAACCGGGGCCATTTTTGGTATACACCAAGACACGCGGTAAAGGCTTCGTAAAGCCACATAAAAAAACGAATAAACCTATAACGAGTAAACGCATCGGATTAAGGATTAACGCCATATTGGTCAACTAAATAGATAATCGCGGCGATATTAACGGCTCCCAAAAGCAATTCCCGCTTATTCACGTTTTCAAATACATCCGTCTTCGCATGGTGTAAATCAAAATAACGCTGGCTATCCGGTACTAAACCTGCAATAACAGTCGCTGGATTTATGCGCGCCAAAGGGCCAATATCCGTACCACTTCCACCAAAGGTCACCTCACATCCATAAGGTTTTAATAGTGAAGACCATGCTTGAAATTTCTTAAATGCTTCCTTCGATGCCGTCATACCTATCGAACGCGGGGTAAATCCGCCCTCATCACTCTCCAGCGCCATGATGTGATTTTCATTATTCAATTTTGCTTGATTCGCATATTCATTGCCTCCGCGTACACCATTCTCTTCATTAGCAAATAACACGAATCGAATCGTACGCTTGGGCTTATAGTTCAACGCCTTCATGACGCGTAATACTTCCATCGTATGTACGACTCCCGCTCCGTCGTCATGAGCGCCTTCGTTGACATCCCAACTATCTAAATGTCCACCCAAGGTAATGTACTCATTCGGAAATTCAGATCCCTTGATTTCAGCCACGACATTACGATCTTCAAATTCCGGCAAGAAATAGCCATAAGTTTGCATCTGCATTTGAACCTTTCCTTTTTTCGCTAACGCATACAGCATTTTGGCATCATCTGGTCCTACTGCCACAGCTGGAATCTTCGGGTATGCAGGGTCATAAACCATGGAACCCGTATGCGGTGCATTATCTGGCGCCGTACTCAACGAGTGAATCATAATTCCCACAGCACCGTATTTGGCGGCACGAGATGCCCCAGAGCGACGATAAACACCACTTTCGCCATAAGCGCGAAAAGTCTGAATCTTCGTTGGGTCAAATACACTGTGGAAATAGACAATCTTTCCCTTTACTTCATCCTTCCGTTTTTCCAATTCATCAAAGTTGGCAACCGCCAACACCTCCGCCTCAATCATACCATTCGAACCCATCGAATTTCCTAATGCCAAAACTGCCAAAGGTTGAATGCGCGATTCGCCATTCACACCCACAATGGAAGCAAAATCAGTACCTCCACGCTTCCAATTCATCATTTTATGAGATTGAAAAAATACCCGATCCGGACCAAGAGCCTCCATATTTCTTTTACCCCATTCAGCAGCTTGTTGGCCCTGAGGCGATCCCGCCAAACGTCCTCCAATCTTTTTTGTTAATTCATATAACAAGTCATAGGCTTTTCCGTTGGTCATGATCTCGTCCGACATGCGTTTAATGAACAAACTATCTTTTTGTGCAATGGATGAAAAGCCTACCAAAACAGTTAGGCAAAGGGTTGATATAACTCTCATAGAGGTTTCGTGTTTGAATGAATTTTAAATATAGGCATGCTGAATCCATTTTCAAAATTGGGAAATGCCTGATAATTCCTTAATTTTTGGATAAATCGAATCGCATCCATGCATAAAGTACTATTCATTACCTTGTTATTCTTTGGTAGTACGGCCATAGCCCAACAAACTCACGAAAAACAGGCGGTCCAACAAGTCATTAGAAATATGTTCATTGCCATGCAAACGGGCGATACGGCTTTATTCAGATCCTGTTTCGCTCCCAAGGTTATTTTTCAAACCATTGTAACCAAAGAAAACCAAACACAAGTCAAGTCGGAGGATTTTGAAGCATTTCTAAAAAGCCTGACTAAATATCCCAAAGGCGCCCTGGACGAACGCATTAAATTCAAAGGAGTTCATCAAGATGGAACCTTGGCGAGCGTTTGGACTCCTTATCAGTTTTACTACCAAGGCAAGTTTTCCCACGGTGGCGTGAATTCATTCCAATTGGTCAAAATAGGAGATGACTGGAAGATTCAATACTTGATTGATACCCGAAAAAAATAATAAAAAACCTATGAAACACATGATTCTCGCTTGCGGGTTGTTCCTTACTTTTTTTGTAAAAGCTCAGCTTCCGACCATTCATAAAGATCAAATCAACATCGCCCGCGATACCTACGGCGTTCCCCATATTTTCGCTCCTACAGATCCTGAAGTAGCTTATGGCTTAGCCTGGGCACATTCCGAGGATGATTTCAAAACGATTCAAACACTGATTCTAACCGGTAAAGGGAAATTAGGAACCTATTTAGGGAAGAAAGGCGCACCCGTGGATTATGTGTTTGGCCTATTGAATACGCGGAAGGTGGTAGACCAACAAATCAAAGCGATGGATCCGGCTTTTATCCAGTTGGTCCAAGGGTATCTCATGGGCCTAGAAGCTTATGCCAAAGCGCATCCGCAAGAGGTGTTAAATAAACACGTCTTTCCAATCCAATTAGAAGATTACATCGCGACGACCATGTTCTCGGTGGCTATCTTCTGTGGCGTGGACAAAACCTTACCTAAAATCCTCGATGGTACCATCCCGCATGTAACGGGCTTTACCGGAGAAGGCAGTAATGCCTTTGCGATTAAGAGTACTAAATCCGCAACGGGAGAACCGATGTTGGTGATTAATGCCCACCAACCAATCGAAGGAGCGACAGCATTCTACGAAGCCCATGTACAGAGCGAGGAAGGTTGGAACATACTCGGCGGTTTGTTCCCGGGTGGACCTTTAATCTTTCATGGCGTTACGCCAAATTTGGCTTGGGCACATACGGTGAATTTTCAGGATAAGATTGATGTGTATCAGCTGCATACCGACAAGGCCCATCCGGGACAATATGAGGTGGATGGATCTTGGTTGAAATTGGAGAAGCGCAAAATCAAGTTGAACATCAAGGGAATTCCATTTACAGTCAGCAAAATGGCTTATAATTCCATCTATGGCCCTACGGTCAAAACGCCGAAAGGGGAGTATTTCTCCCTTCGATTGCCGGCGTTGATGGATGCGGGGGCACTCCAACAATGGTATGCGATGAATCGCTCGACGAATTTCCAGGAGTTCAAGGCGGCTTTGGCACAGAATCATTTGCCGATGTTCAACATCATGTATGCGGATAAGCAGGATAACATCTTTTACATCTCCAATGGCAAGATGCCTTATCGCAATGCGGATCAAAAATACAATTGGTCCTCGACCCTACCAGGCAATACCCGAGCGACGCTATGGGATACCTTTAAGCCTTTGGATGCCTTGCCACAGTATACGAATCCAGCAAGTGGATACTTGTTCAATACAAATCATTCACCCTTCTTAGCGACAACAACGGCAGAAAACTTAAATCCGGCGAAATTTGATAAATACGATGGCTATGAGACCTATCATAACAATCGGAGCCAACGGGCCAAAGACCTCATTGATGGCTATGACAAGATATCTTGGGAGGATTTGAAGCGGATTAAGTTTGACCGCCAATTACCCGTGAAGATCTTGTATCCCTATGGTTTGGATGCAAGTTTACTTTTCAGCTTAAAAGAGTCGGATTATCCTGCTTTAGCGACAATCATTCAAGGCATCAAGCAATGGAATCACGTGACGGATATCGAGAGCGTGGGCGCACTGTATTACAACATCGCCTATTACCAGGCATCTAAACTACGAACAAACGGTTCCAAAGATCCGTTGACTGAGGCAGAAGCTGTGCAATTATGCCAATATGTGCATGATTTCTTACTGAAGCATTACGGCCGATTGGATGTGAAGCTAGGGGAATTCCAACGCTTACAACGCGGAACGGAGGATTGGCCACAAGCGGGAATGCCGGATGTATTGGCCGCGGTGATGTCAGAGCCCTTCGGAGAATCGAAGCGCAAGATGAACAGCGGGGACGCTTACATCGGTTTTGTGAAATTCCCGAAAGATGGCGGCTTACCCTTGATTGAGACGGTTAATACCTTTGGGGCAAGTTCACATCCAGAATCGAAGCATTTCGCGGATCAGCGGGCGATGTACCAGGCACAGAAAACCAAAGTCATGACCTTGGATAAGGCTGAGGTGCTGAAGGCGGCCGAGCGGGTATATCATCCCGGTTAAACTTAAACGTTCAGTAATTTCTTAAGCGTATCATAATGCGACTCGGCGATGAGGTAAACAGAGAATCGTTTATCATCATTCGCTGTTTGTCGGATAATGACATCATCCATGCGATAATGCGCCCAAAAATAGCTGTTGATCCCTTTGATCAACTTCGCGCGGACTTGCCTTTGGGTTTCATACGCGTATGCCCCATAGCCCATCATATCGGTAAAATGCTGTGAACTGAAGGCATGTCCTTGTGGATGTTTCAAACAGGCATGAAGGAATTCGGAGGCACCGGCCGGTAAACCATCCAAGGGTTCAAAGCTACTTTCAGGGGCTTTCCGAAGCTTACTTCTTCGATAGGCATAAATTCCTCCAGCCGTCAGGATTAGCATAGCCGCGACGCCATAGCCAATAAGATCAGTAGGGTAGGGTTTGATGTAAAATGGCCCTTTTCGAGTGCTGAGGGATTTGAGTTTATCGATGGAGATGGAATCGATTTTGATTGCCGGGAAAACGTTATTTTCATTCTTGTCAGGCACATAAATATATAACCAATTATTCCTTTCGCTCAACTCATAATAAAAATTCAGATTGGAAAGAACATAATTCAATTGATAAATTTCATTTTGTACAGGATCAGCGATAACGACAAAAGGTCCTTTCGTAAAAATATATTTACCATTAAGAAAGATAGATTCAAAATTGGTTAATCCCAGCTTCACTAATAAATCAATATTAATATCCCCTTTATAATCCCATTGATTAGACTTAAAAGATTTTTCGAAATATCGATAGGGACGTGAAATATCGCCTTCGTGATATAAGGCGGGAAATTCAATAATGCTCAGCACATCACGTTTGGCATCAAATCCACCAAAATCACTTTTTATAAACCTAGGCCCCAATTCACTGGGAATATTTTTCAATTCCCATTCTTTAGACTTGAAAGAAAAATAGGTTTCAATATTATTGGCATGCCAAAAACCATTTCCTCCTAAACTATACAAGGTATCATTTCGAGCGAATTGAATCGCACCAAAATTAAAGCCACGATAAAAGGTTTTATCTAAACGCTTAAATTGATTTTTGATTTGGTTGAGCTGATAAACTTGACCAGTACCAGGTATCGTTAAAATATAATTTCGATCGATTAAAAAAGAATTGATAACAGCATTTGGTGGCAAATCACTAGTTACAATTCCATCGCATACAATTTTACCTACTTCAACCCAATTTTGAGAAATCCTTTCCTTCCAAATTGTTCCATCATTGACATCTATACGGTAATGAAGAATATCATTGGGTAATTTAAATTGAATCTGACTGAAGGCTTGAAAACTTATAGAAAAAAGAAATAGTAATAGAACCAAATGGCGCATATAAGAAGGAGAATCGTTGAAACTTTAAATTAATTCATTTACGAATGACTTCAATTTGTAAACTTATCAAAAGGCAAATAATTTATGTGTATTGCGCGAATTACCTAATAGGGTCATTTATTCATCGAGCAAAATAATAGGTTTGAAAATTGATCATAAATAATGACACGTAAAGATATAATCAGGTTTGACTCGCAATTGGATTTAACTATACCTAGTGATGAGATATTATCTAAAAAGCGAGGATACTATGTTTACTATAATATCCCGAATAAACTTACACATACGCTCATGATTCATCATCATACCTGTGGACATTGTAAATATGGTACTGGGAAAATCAAAAATGCTTTAAAAGGAAGAAACGGTGCTTGGATTGGCCCTTGCCATTCGAAAGAAGCAATGGTTTTAATAATTCAAGACATATTCGGAACAACTCCTGAGATTTGTACCTGTTGTGTATAATATCAATTTAAACAAAATCAAATATGGAAAACGTAGTAAGTAATTTTGAAAGTCCTGAAATCAGCATCAAGCTAACAGATGAAAAGCTTTACATCAAGACCTTATCATCATCAGAAACTTTCGCACTTAGATCGATAAATGGCATCGGTATTGTTGATTTGATTGATAAATATAATGTGGAGTTGACAGCACAAAAAAATGCTAAAAAACCGACGGGTTTATATATTTTAGGTGGATTCCTATTATTAGCTGGTATTGGAAACATAGCTGTTTCCATCGGACCTGCTTTGATATTTATAATCTTAGGTGGTGCAGTTTTTTATTGGGCATCAACGCAACAAGCTCCAGAACCCACTTTAAAATCTGCTGTTCGAATTATGATCAGCGGAATGAATCGTGACTTTGAATTCGATAAATCGGGACCTTATGTTAATCAAATTGCACAGTTTATTGTCAAGATTGAAGAAACATTAACAGCTTATCAAAAGAACAATAATTAATGGGATTCTGGGACACATTCGTTCGCGTTTGGCATGTAAGAACTTCTGCTAGAATCCAAAGTGGTATTGAAAATTATCTCGATGAACAAAAACGAATGAATGAGCTAAATGGCAATATCTCAAGCATTCTAAATGAGTTAGAAAAAAAGAATGATGCTTGGGAAAATGAATTCGAAAAAATAAAAAAAAATGATGAAAACAAATGAATACAATAAACCTATCATTTCGATGATGGCAATTTTATTATGGGGATTTATATTTTATTCTTCAGTCCCATTTTATTATGAAATGTATAAAAATTGGGATGAGAAAAGTGCATCCAATGAACAACTAACTCCCTGCTCAGGCTTAGGAACAGACGTGTGTATTGATAAAGTAAGATTAAACTTTGAAAATACGGGTAAAACAATCCTTGGCGAAGAATATCTCGGAAACGGTAATTTTGGCATCAGCTTTATAGACCGAAATAAACCTGGTTCTTACTCTGCTAAGGTTTCAACGGATTGTAATTGCGGAATTACAAATATTGCAATCTCAACCTTAAATTAATTTCAATTATGAATGGAGAAGATTTTTATACTTTTTTAAAATCAAGTCTTTCTAATCAGGATATTGTTTCTGAAAAAGGAAATTTGTTTATAAAATGGCTAAATAATGAGGATCTTCAATTTTCGATTCCAAATAATTCACCCAAATCAATCCCCAAACATATAATAATTCTTGCAAGGGAAACTCACAACAAGGGAATTAAAATTACCAACAATTGGCTCATTGCAAATGAATGTAATCGAGGTTGGTGCTTAGCAGATGTTTTGAATTATTTATTGATTCAATCAGAAAAGCCTAGAAATTCCAATAATACTTTAGAAGCCATCAATCCTGCAGATTTTGAACATTCTATTTTGTTGGCCGATAATAGCCAATCAAATATATCTGGTCAAACAAGTGAAAGTTTAACTAGCGGCTTAAACAATATCAGTCTAAATAAAAATAGCCCTCAGTCAAAAAGTAATAATTTTCTTCCTATACTTTTCGTAAGTCTATTTTTTATTTTTGGAATATACAGTTATTTGAAAACAAACTATTCAGAAATATTCAACATTAACTTGCACAAGATATCTGATACGAAATCAAATGAACAAGAACCTCCTTGCACAGGCTTAGGAACAGACGTGTGTATTGATAAAGTAAGATTAAACTTTGAAAATACGGGTAAAACAATCCTTGGCGAAGAATATCTCGGAAACGGTAATTTTGGCATCAGCTTTATAGACCGAAATAAACCTGGTTCTTACTCTGCAAGGGTTTCTACTGATTGTGAATGTGGGATTACAAATGTCCAAGTTTCAAACTTGAGATAATTTTAAAATAATCCTACGATTCTAAATTCAAATGAAAAAGTTAAATGGATAAATCATGATTGGAATGTTAAAAAGAGTATTTGATTTAGAAAAGATTGACATTGAGTGTAAACAATGTAAATCAATGATTGATACAACTTATGTTTTTTGCCCTAAATGCCAACACCCAACCGAAAATTATGGAAAGCCAGTTGATTATAAAAAGAAATTTATTCAACTCCTAATAATCTTTGGAGGACTATTTATTATAGGATCTAGTTTATATTTTATGATGAGTAATCTTGGTTTAAAAAAGATTTCCTTCAATAATACAAGTACAAATGGACTTTATCACGACTCCTTTAACAACTCCATTGAATTACAATCCGATGGTGCAGTTCACTATAATCAATTAAATGGCAATAGTATTAGTTGTCACACAAATGGCACTTGGAGCAAACTAGAGAATAATCAATTATTAATTAGTCTTGAAATCAATTCAAATTGTTCATTCGTAAGTCGATATTCTGGCACTTGGGAAATCAAGGATTGCTTTAAATATGGACAAGAGGAAGCGGGCTGTTTGGTAAAAGGAGATGAGTTCTACTTTTTCAAAAAGTAATTACAGATCGCATTTAAAATTCTTAATGGAAACAAACATGACAGAAGCATACATTTTTATATCAAGCTTAATCATTTTAGGGGGAACTTTTTGGGTAGATTATTTAAGCAACAAAAATTCTACTCAAAAAAGTAATTATGTAACATCGCTAATCTATTCTAAATCATAAGAAATTGTTATAGCACAAGATATTAAACCACTTTAGATGATTCTTCCGAGCTAAAATTTTACGTTCAATACATTTTATCAAGAAATATGATAATCAAGTTTCTAAAAATGAAATTTTTGGACTGGCTAAAGCTTTTAAAACTATTATTTATTATAACAAATTTTAAAAAAATGAAAACTTATTCATCTTATAAAAATGTCCGCAAAATCTCTAAAATATCAGTTTTGTGTTTTGTATTTTGTATTTTTTTTAATTTAAACGCTTCAAGTATTAAGCAAAGTCCTACGAAAATAACGAACACAGTGGAGTTTAAAAAATTCCATAATTTGTCGAAATATATAGACTGTTTTTTAACTATTCAGGGAACAAATGATCCTTGGCTTGTTGGAATTAATGATAATAAAATTTCAAAATTGTATAATAATAATTCTATTAAATGGTCATTTGAAGATCTAAGTTTTGCTTTTTTTTATAACTCAAAATATTACATTTGTTCCCATTCAATTGGAGTTTCTGCAGAAACGATTATTTATGATATAAAGAATCAAAAAATATCTGTTTATACTTTTGAGGTAAAGAATATGAAATCGAACACTATGCTTAATGTTATTAAGACAGGTATAGATGATAATGGAAGGTTTTTCCAAAATGGAACGTTTAATCTATTGGATAAAATTCCAGAATGGGGGGCCAAAAGCTATTAATAGAATTTTACAAAATGCATTTTACATGAAAATCAAATATTTACCTCAAATTAGAAGTAATTAGAAACTTAAATAAAAAAACTTGCTCTTAAAAAGGGAAGGTATTATGTATATATGAAATTAAACTTTCTATTATTTTTAGTAATAGGAATTATATTCCAAGGTTGCTCATTTGAAAAACAATATGAATCTAGTTCCAGGATTGATTCTTCAACGATTATTTCCAAAAGACAAAGGGATTCTGCTTCAATTCTAAATTCACAAGAAGATCAGAGTAATATTATAAAAGATGAAAATGATTGCGTAGGGGCTAGAAATTGTAATACTGAAAATTTAAGAAATAAAATCAAAAATAGACATACAAAATGGGATGTAACAGGTGGGCTTGATTATGATGATTATTTAGGAAATGGAAAATGGAAATTTGGTGTAACTCTATATAATTTAGCCCACGACAATATTGATGACGAATTTAACATAATTGTATCTACGGACTGTGATTGTAATATTACTTCAATTGAAAGGACAAAAATGTAGTTATTTTTAAATTACTATATCTACGAAAATTGGCAAGCAAAAGATCGTGAAAGCCCCAAAATTCACAAATGGAATTGTGGTCTTAGTCATGTGGGTTTCGGAAAAAGAGACACTATCGCATAAACTGTGTAAGTAGAAAATAGGGGATTCGGATTTGGGTTTTAATTCGCCCCCTTTTTCTTAACAAAAAATCCCCACAAATTATCGTGGGGATTTTCTTATAAATGATGATCTGTTCCTATTTAAACCCAATCTCACCCAAGCCTTTGTGTGAAATAACAATCGCCTCCAAAGGCGTTTCGTTCACACAAGCATCTTGCTCTACGTAATAGTATTTCATACCTGCTAATTTAGCATTAGCTAATACACGTTTGAAATCGATATGTCCTTTGCCTACTGGCGCGAAACGACCTTGATCATCCATATCTTTCACATGCCATAATTTGAAACGGCCTGGATAGCGCTTGAAATAATCAACCGGATCAGCACCGGCTTTCGTTACCCAATAAATATCCATTTGGAAGTTGACAAATTTAGGATTGCAGTTTTCCAATAAATAATCAATCGTCACAATTCCATCCGCATCTTTCACAAATTCGAAATCATGGTTGTGGTACAATAACTCCAAACCAGCCTCGTTACACTTCTCACCCAATTTGTTCAAGATATCAGCCAAATTCTTTGCTCCACCTTTCATGGCCATTTTCTTGTTAACCGAATCAAAGTAAAACAAGCCCATTGGCGGAACTGGAATCACAAAGTACTTAAATCCTGCTGCTTTTAAATCTGCAATTTGTTGGTCGATATTGTCCAAGGTAGCCGATCCCTGGTGCGCCGAAATCGGTTTCAAATGCATATCATCCAATAAAGCCTTGAAATCAGCAGGAGCGAGGTTGTAAAACTTTCCGTTGTTATATCCAGCAGATTCGATATTCACATAACCTGCATCTGACACAGCCTTTAACGTTGCACGCGCATCTTTGCTCATGTCCGTACGAACGGTATAAAGGGCTAACCCTCCAAAAGGTTTGTCTGCAAATTTAAAAGATACCAGCGCAATCGATACGACCGCACAAAGACCTAGCACGAAGCCGAGCAATTTGTTCATTTTCATCGTTAATAAGTTTTTAGGTTAAAATGAGTTACAAAAATAAGAGAATGTTTGAAGGGAAAAAATGAATTTCTGAATTGTGGACACTTTTTATCAAAAAGATACATTCAATGAGTGAAGAGGTAAGAGGTAAGAGGTAAGAGGTAAGAGTGAAGAGGTAAGAGGTATCGTTCCGTTTAATAGATCAGATAAATAGAAGTAATTAATAGGCTGATCCCTACCCAATGATTTAAACTTAACTTTTCTCGGTATAAAAATTGTCCGACTAACAAAGAAATAATCAACTGAAATTTACCTGCAAACACAATCTGCGTAATGCTTGCAAATTGGTAGGCCACATGCAACAAGATCGACCCCATGATCAAACAAAAAGCCAAAAGGCGTATCGGTCTTTGAGGGACATCATCCAATCGAATTCCTTGTATCCACAACAAAACGCCTACCGTGGTAGTAACACAAAACTCTAACAAAAAACTAAATCGCAGGACACCCAACCAAGAAATTGGGTATTTAAATAGGGTATAGGATACTCCCCAAAAGAAAGACGCCAACAAGCCACCAAGCAGTGACTGAAAAAACTGTCGGGAAGAGGTAAATCGAAACTCGTGTTTATAAATGAAATACCCCCCCATCAAAACAGCTATTAAAGCCCAATAAAAGGTGTTCTTCCAAGTTTCACCTAGTATAAATACGGCAGTAATTAAACCAAAAATATTGAGGGAAGACAATGGAACAACCAAGGAAACAGGAGATTCTTTGACCGATTTGACAAAGAAATACAAGCCCAACCCGCTAAAAAAGCATAGCAAAACACTGATAACTACATTTGATAATTGCATGCTTGGCGGGATGCCCAACCACGGTGTGAAAACACCAAAATAGAAATCCAGTATACAACAAATAAGAAAGAATGTACTGGTATATATACCACGAACGAAAATGATCGGTAAAAAGGGACGGTCGGCCACAACCTTTTTCCAATAGGCATTGCTAAAGCCAAAGAAGCATGAGCTTAAAAAGACCGAGATTATCCCTAACATGCTTTAAAGCTTAGCCGATAAATACTTCCATTGTTCATCCACCCAAGCATATAAACAGGAATATTTATACACGGGATTAAATTTAGCCAACGACTGCGCCATTTGGGTCTTATCATTTTTCAAAAGCCAATACCGCGCCTTCAACAAATAAAACACGTTCAAATTCTGCTTTTCCGGGAAAGTAAATGTGGTACGCAATTCGTCAAACTGATAATTTTCCATCAAATCAATCAACGTGATGTCCCGACCAAAAAGCTCTTGTAAGCGGTAAAAAAACACAATAAAAAACAATTGATCCTTGACGGTAAGCATGCCCTCAAACAATTGATTACAGATTTTGCGATCATCCTTCAGCATCAAATTCCATGCAGCTAATCGCCCTTTCAATATCGGATGATAAGAAATTCGTTTCGCTGCCAAAAGCGCATTGCAATGATCCAATAATTCGTTGGCCAGCGGAATTTGCTGTTGTAAAACGGCCAGTTGAACTTGCATTAATAGCTTGAATAGCTCCATATCTTCCACTTGGTCTACAGAAACGGCCTGAAGCCAACGGCCATAATAGCCTGTTAAGGCATCCTCATCCACAAATAACTGCAATAAAATGCGCTGTGCCATTTCATTGGTCGGCATTAATTGAGCCACAAAATCAATGACGGCTTGATTCCCTTGTTTACTTTGAACAAAGATGGATTGAAAAGCGACATACAATTTCCAGCCAATTTCCTCTTTGTGAAGATCAAAGCTCGTCTCAAAAATGGATTTCAATAAATCAAAGTTTTGAACGTCAATGCATAAATCCACAATGGATTTTAACTGATAGACCTCTTCCCAGGTCGCCAACTGAAAATCACCAATGATGCGTAGAATCAGCTCATCATCATGTTGAATTTGTAATCGGTTTAAGATTAACACATCGTTTAAAAAATCAACTTCAAATTGGTTAACGGCCAACTGGAAATTCGCAAAATCCGGATAGCCTAAACTTTTGCTGATGGAATCTAAGGTAAATCGAGAGGCCTGATTGGAGCCTTTAATGATACCAAAAAGTCTACGTAAGGTATTGTATGAAATTGAGATGCGAGATTGGTTCAAAAGCGCCTCACTAAACTGTTGGCAAGCATAAGCATCTACCAAGTGAATACCATATACTTCATGAATTAATTTCAAAAACCACTTTTTCTCATGAACCGAGATAGGTATAGATGCAGGCATAAAATAGATTTAGAACTTGAAATCAATTTAGTATTTAATTGATGATTTAACCAAATCCCCGAACTACCAAAACGCTTTTCGGCATCAAACTTATTCGAAATCCCTTACTTGAACTCATTTGGACAAGCATGTACTCATTTGGACCACCCGGATTCACAACGAACCGCTAACTAAACTTTCGTGATTTTCAGAAATTGTTTGTAGGCAACAACGTTAAACCGAAGCAATCCGCCCGAAATACTGTTTGAGCTGCAAGAAACCGTATTTACCTCCGTAATGTTGTACGAATTCCCATGGTTTTCACACTTAAAACGTCCATTCACAAAGACCCAAGCACCCCTTATTCCTTGATGTGGACAGCAATTACTAAAGGCTTTTAGTGTTTTTTCATCGGTACGTACGAGCAGCACCCCCGCGTCCAGGATATTGACGTAAGCTAGATTGTTTCCTAGCTTTGAAAAATCAGGATTTGACAGGTTCACAAAAACCAAGTTGCCTTCTTGAAAATACCCTTCCTCGTTGTATTTCGTGGACACCCGTTCGAATTCCTGAATTTCAGTGGCGGACAAATCCGTCACAGGTTCATTCGCTTGTACACAGGCATTCGCTAGGGCGAAAATAGCCATCGAGGGGCAGAGATGTTGAACAAAATCGCGTCGCTTCATGGCGGCAAGAAACAAAATTATTTGATAAAATGAACAAACAGGTTCCTACGAACAAAACCAAACAACCGGACTTGGTGGCCCTTTTCCAAAAAGAGCATATTCAATTCGAAGCCATTGGAATCAAAAAGGATCGATCGATCAATTCCACGAAAGGCCTAACGCCTTATGCTGGGGATTTCGGTATTGCCGAACGGAAACATCTCCTGAATCGAACGTTGATTGGCTATAGCCACTCCAGTTACACGAAAATTCAAAACCTGAACCTCACGGCTTGCGTTGATATGCTGTTAAGTCCTGAGAAGGCCTTTGATTTACCCATCAACGACTACTATCTGGATATCATCGATAATCCCGACGAGGTAAAAGGGGACGTCCCACGTGGAGCCGTTTGGGTAAATGCCACCGAAGTCAATCAGGGTGGGGCGCGATGGGTTTCCTTGAAAGCATGGATGCTCAAGCAATTTAATCAGCAGTCAACCTCCATTCATTGGCGCATGGTGCTTTTCTACAACAATTTGTTGGTCAGCTCCATTCAGAATGCGGGTATCTCAAAAAATGCCTTTTATTATGTCGATACCCTTTTTAAACTATCGCTTGGCAATTTCAAGGAATTGATTTACCAAGTAACCATTGATCCTTCCATGCTCATTTACTTGAATGGAAATCAAAATAACAAATACGCGCCGGATGAAAACTACGCTCGGGAATTACAAGAATTATTCACGGTAGGCAAGGGGCCAAATTCCAAATACACGGAAAAAGATGTGGCCGAAATGGCCAGACTTCTCACGGGCTGGCAATTTGATTGGGAAAAGACCAAAACAACCGAAGGACGCGCCATTGTCAAAAACAACTTTGGCATACACGACACAGGGGATAAACAGTTTTCAGAATTTTACGGCAATAAAAAAATCACCGGTTCCTCAAACCCTGATCGGGCCGAAGGGGAACTTAGGGAAGCCATCGATATGATCTGCGCCACGGATGAAATGTCAAAATACATTTGTCGGCGAGTATACAGTTTTTTCGTAAATCCAAGCATCGATCCAACCACAGAAGACCTCATCATTACACCTTTGGCAAAAATATTCAAAGATGCCAAATTTGAAATCCTACCGGTATTACGGACGCTACTGAGCAGTGAGCACTTCTTCGATAAGATCCATCAAAAAACCATGGTCAAATCGCCCATGGATTTTGTCGTAGGCCTCCTCAAGGAATTTGATTTGCCATTACTCGACAACCTATACCGACTCTTTCCCAAGGGCAGCGATGGAATCTATTACGAATTCAAACGACTCAATGGAATTCAGAATGCCATGATCAGTTTAGGTATGAACATCGGCGATCCACCGAGTGTATCCGGTTGGCCTGCGTATTACCAAGCTCCCGCCTACGATCTATTTTGGATTAATTCAGAAACGATCATCAAACGGGCACAGTTTACGGATGCACTTTTCAATTGGGGACAAGGCGTTTACTACAACGGTACCACGAAAACCTATGCGCAAGTACGCGCGAATTTGGCAAGCTATTTACGCCAATTCAATAATCCGGCGGATTTGGAAGGCTTGGTCGACCAACTTGTCGACAGGCATATTGGCATGAGCATCAGCTCGGATAATCGCCAACTCATCCTGAGCCAAATTATGCAGGGGAATTCGAACTTGAGCTATTGGTCGGAACTTTGGAATGCCTATGTGGCAAATCCATCCGCTGAAAATAGCTCACTGATTCAGAATCGCATGGCGAAGGGCTTGAGCTTAATTTATCAATTAGGAGAATCACAATTATTTTAATGAAGGGAATGAACAGACGGAATTTTTTACACAACATGGCACATCTAGCTGCCATGCCCTCTTTTTTACCCGGTTTGGGACAATTGGAGCTTTCAAACCTGCTAAGCAGTACCGCCGAAGCAGGTAAAATCTTGGTTATCGTCCGCCTCAACGGCGGAAATGATGGCTTGAATACCTTGATGCCCATGGAACAATATGGTCAATTAAAGACTATTCGGCCCAGCGTCATTCTCCCTGAAAACAAATACCTCCCGGTCGCGGGAACCAGTCTAGGATTCCATCCTGCCATGGCGGGCATGAATACCTTGTTGAGCGAAAAGAGGCTTGCCGTCGTGCAATCCGTGGGATATACCAAACCCAATTTTTCACACTTTCGGTCGACGGATATTTGGATGTCGGGCACGGATACTGACCAATATGAGAGTTCGGGCTGGATGGCGCGTTATTTGGAAAGCCAACATCCATCGTATCCAAATACTTACCCAAATCCGAACTTCCCTCATCCACTTTCCATTGAGTTAGGCGGCGAATCGAGTTTACTTTTTCAAGGGCAAAATTCGTTTACCAGCTTAATCTATTCGAATCCGGATCAGTTTTATAATTTGATCAATCCCTTCGTGAATACCTATCCAAGCACGATTCAGGGTTCTCGTTTAGCCTATTTGCAGTTAATCGGGAAACAATCGCAGGTGTATGGATCTGTCGTCCAGTCCGCTTTTCGGTCCGGTACGACACCTTTCGCCTTTGCGGAAAATGACTTGGGTAATCAATTTAAAATTGTTCAAAAGCTGATTTCAGGGGGATTGCAGACGCGGGTTTACATGGTCCAACTGACTGGATTTGATACACATAGCAAGCAGGTGGATACACAAGATGCGACCAAAGGCCAGCATACTTATTTGTTGAAACAAGTGAATGATGCCATCGTGACCTTCATGAAAAACTTGGACGCTCAAAATTTAGGAGATCGCGTTGTAGGGGTTACGCTCTCTGAATTTGGGCGGACAGTTCATTCGAACGGGAGTACCGGAACCGATCACGGGACCGTAGCACCGATGTTCGTTTTTGGAAATTCGGTCAAAGGCGGCGTGATAGGGGCTAATCCGAAAATTCCGTTGGATTATCGAACGAGTGATGAGTTGACGGCCAACTACGATTTCCGACAAGTCTATGGATCTTTATTGAATCAATGGATGGGCAATGACCCTAAAGCGACGAATGAAGTCTTATTTAAGGAATTCCCAAAGGTTCAATTGATCAAATTATTCAATGATTCCGATGGGGATGGGGTCGCAGATGCGAATGATTTATGCCCGGCCACGCCGATAGGCGCTGTGGTGGATATCAATGGCTGTGAGGTGTTTAGTGTGCCCGTAAATAATTATGCGCTCCAAATGTTAGCGACAACGTGTCCCGGCATGAGCAATGGAGCCATGAAAATCGATTTCACCGACAAGAAATACAATTATGTATTGGATGTGAAGGGTCCATCAAATTTTGCACAAACGCTGAAATCAAGTGCGGGTGCGAGTCAATTGTTGGAAAAACTAGTGATTGGAAATTACCAACTGAGCATTAGCATTGAGGGACAGAAAACCTACTTACAACGTTTCGATTTTCAAATCACGGAACCGGCAAGTTTGATTGTTCAATCGATCGTTCGTGCGGAAAGCAATCGGGTGGAACTCGAATTATCGGGTGCGAAGCAATATTACATTCAATTAAACCAGAAGATCTACGAGGTTAATGAATCAAATTGGTCAGGGGAGTTGGCAAAAGGTCCCAACCTGATCAAAGTCTGGACCGATCAAGCCTGTCAAGGAAATTTCTACAAGGAAATATTCAAGTCGGAGCAAATCCGTTGCTTCCCTAATCCCTGCGAAAATGACCTAAACATCTATGTCAGTGGTCAAGATCGCGAAGTTCAGATCGCTTTATTTCATCTGAATGGTTCGAAAGTCATTTCGATGTATCACCAACCTGATGCGAATCGAGTGGTCAAATTAGACCTGAGTGGTCAATCTGCGGGAATTTACCTGGTACAAGTCACAGGAAACACAGTAAATCAACAAGCCAAAATTGTCAAAAAATGATACGATATAGCCTTATCCTCGTTCTAAGTTTATGTTTAATATCCTGTGGGTCGGCGCCGTCAGAAGCGCCAACCCCAGTAACACCTGCGCCCCCAGAAAAGGCACCTGATGCGGTGGAACTGAATAAACCCTTGAATAATACGACCTGTTTGGAGGCGGTGAATACGAATCAGGTCCAGTTTACCTGGACGACGGTTCCTAGCGCTAGCAGTTATGAGATCAAGATTACGAATCTAAAGACCAATGTGACAGAGACGAAGGTGGCAGCGACAAGTCCAGCCTTAATCAGTTTGACGGCAGGGGAGACCTATGCGTGGGCGGTTGTTTCAAAATCGAGCAAAACGACTTTAACGGCTACATCGCCCAGCTGGAAATTTTTCTTTGCAGGAACAGGGGAGAGCTCATCCGCGCCTAATCCCGCCCAGTTGCTATCACCGCTCTCCGGAGAATCTGTTGATGCCTTAAATGGACAAATAAAGCTTAGTTGGAAAGCCACCGACGCCGACACGCCTCAAGAATCCCTGAGCTATGAGATTTACATCGGCGAAGATTTTGCGAAAGTAGCCTTGAATGATGTGCCTAAAGTAAAATCTACGACAAATAGCATTTCGGTGCCCGTCCAATCGGGTAAAATCTATTATTGGATGGTGAAAACGATGGATAGTAAATCGGCGAGCTATTCGTCGGTGAATGGCTTTCGGGTGAATTAAACAGCTTGATAGAATTGAAACCCATTATTATTCGCAATCGTAATTAATGGCTGTAACGTATTCAGTAATGCATCCTTTGGTAAAGAATTAAGACTTGGCGAAATAGGCAAATAATCTTCCAAAAATCGATTTTGTGGACTTTGTACTTTGACAATTTCAAACGCTTGATTTTGAAGTTGGTAAAACGCATCAAAATGCGTTTTAATGTTTGGTAGGTAATTGGATTTTCTTGAATTCTCCGACTTATCGATTGGATACAGATTCCAAATCAAATCATGCGAAACAAATGAATAGGGGACAAAGTGATCGATAGAATAGTTCCTGTTCTCGAAGCTTAATCGCTTTCCTGTATAAATGCAATCAATGGAACCTAACTCCTGAAAAACCAATTTCCAATAAAGATTGGTCTGCTGGCTTAACCCATTCCGAGCGGCATCCTTGATTAATTTATTGGGAATATCGGGAACATTGGGGTTTCTGGCTTGCAGGTAAAGTGATAAATTCCAGTAACAAAAGTCTTTAATCAATTTGGCGTTCTGCTTTAGAAAGTCAAGCCATATGGGATTTATGGAAATTCTAACTTGACACAGTGCATATAAACAGTCCTGTTCAAAGCTTTGGGATCTTACAATAATTTCCTTTTGCGTTTGTTTGGGGAACCAACTCGACAAAAACCAATGTGGTACATTCCTACCTAAATGCTTCAACAAGGAATGTGTGCTTTTATTCGGAGAGGATTCTAAAGCCTGAGTAATTTCCTCTTTAGATGAATGCATCGATAAATGCGGCTCTAGCTGAAGAATCTGTTTGACTAATTCTTGTAATTGATCCGCCTTTCCAAAAGAAACATGAAAATAATTGATTGTAAACCAAGAATTACTAATCATCCGAGCATATAAATGCGTCAAAGGGATTTCCATTTGTCCTTTTTCAACCAATTCAACTATTGAAATCAACCAATAAAACTTATACGTTGCTGTTGTACTATTGAATACTGCAACGAGCTTTTCGATACCTAAGGACCTGGAATATTGGGACATCAAAAATAGGGGTTTAACGGATAAACGATAACATGATAAAATTCATTTTAACAACCTAGGATAACAATGAAATATCCGCTAATTCCTTACCTATACTTTGGACCCCACGGATAATTTTCTCGGATTGTTTAGCAGAAGGATGCTTTTTCCCGCGGACGTATTGAGATAAAAGTGATGGATTCATCCCAATTCGTTTGGCCAGAAAATTGGCATTTATGACTTTGTAAAATTGAAAAAACTGCTTAAAATCTAAATTTAGCTTGATTTGATCCATCGTAACTTGTTTTCCCTCGTCTTCTAAGGCTAAATTCAACGCCTCAAGCAAATTCATATACAGTTCAGGTATCTGTTGAGCAGTTGTGTACACATGCATAGATTCCACAAATGCAGCATACCCAGTACTTGTTTTTTCGACACAGACATCTATCTTTTTTGCTACGATTTTCATGTTTTGCTTATTTTATACCTGCTTGCTTAAATAATACTTTGGCTAAACCTTTACTTAATTCTTGACTCCCGTGATTCGGAAAAATGATGAATCCTGGTTTTGATAAATGCCGTAACTATACATATGAACCTTTTTGTGAGACAGGATACCAGCCATCCCAAATTAGTATTCGATAAGCCTCCGAACATTTCATAGCAAGGTAAATTAAAATATACTTTAAGGCAATTAAATTCAGCATAAATTTTGGCTCAGAAATCTTCAAACCGAGTCAAAAATCGAGGAAAGCCAATATTAATGGAATAAAGCAATACTGCGTTCGGGAAAACTGATAATATTCAAACAATATAAGTTTGTGAGTTAGCTAACTCAAATAGGGATAGGCTAGAACCTCAATTCAATTATACGACATATCGAACGAACGGATAAAATACTTCAATTTAAATGCTTGAAAAAAATCGTTCAATATTATTCTATATTAATATTAAAATAACATTTAGCGTATCTATTTGTTAAACTTAGATGACAAAAATAGCGGAACAGATTAACTTCAATTACATCGATTCAACTTTAGAAGAACTTGAACAAGATGCGTGGGACCGACTATTCATAGGAGCTACCAAAAGTAGAGACTCCTTTCATACGCCATGTGTCGCGACCATCAATCAGGGAGATGTCAGTATTCGTACGGTTGTGCTACGTAAAGCGATTCCCTCAACAAAAGAACTACGCTTTCATACAGACATTCGAAGTAGAAAATGGGCGGAATTAGAACAAAATAATTCGATCAGTGCCTTATTTTATGATGCATCCGCACGCATTCAATTACGCGTGAAAGGAAAAGCCATCCTTCATGTGAATAATGAAATTACTTCCGAAGCATGGCAAAAAACCACGTTATCCAGCAGAAAATGTTACCTAACAGCATTTAGTCCCTCTAGCTTTACGGAATCATCCACCAGCGGATTATCGGAAGATATTGAGCAAGAGAATTTTACCCTTTTGGAAAGTGAAGTGGGCCAAAAGAATTTTGGCATCGTTTCAATCAAGGTTGAATCCATCGATTGGTTGTGGCTAAACCACGCAGGCCATCGAAGAGCTTTCTTTGACTATAAAAATGATTCGTATCAATGGAAGATACCCTAAAAATTTCATGGAGTTTTTCCCCAAGCGATTGAAAACAAAAAAGCCTGCAATAAATGCAGGCTTTTTTAATTTTTAAGTGATCCCGCTGGGATTCGAACCCAGGACCCATACATTAAAAGTGTATTGCTCTACCAACTGAGCTACGGAATCATCAAGCCGAAGCTTGTATATCAATTGACCCACTCGGGAGTCGAAGGGAAGTTCGATCACTGACCGACTTTCATTTGCTTTTAAAGCATTTTATTGCCTTATTGCGATGCAAAAGTAGTAGTGTTTTTCGAATTATGCAAGCAAGGCTTCTAAATAAAGTTATATTTTTTTGTTTTTTTTATCTGGGCTTTACACAAATTGTTCATAGCCAAATAGATAGAAAGGAAATTCATTTGGCAGATTCTTTATTTAAATCCAACCGACTGCTCGAAGCCGAACGCATTTACCTGAAGAACTTGAATCCAAATTCGAGCGAATTCGAAAGTATTCAGTTCAAATTGGCCTACATCGCCAAAGTAAAAAATGACTGGGTTTCCGAATTATATCGCCTTTCCAGCATTCACGCTAAACAAAATACACCGGCCATCGCGAATCGCTTAGCCGAAATAGGAGAGAAGCAACAACTCGACGGATATTCCGTTTCCCTCATCGATCAAATCGAATGGATTTATTTCTCCATTTTCCCTTATCTCTTAGGTGTCCTGTTACTACTTGGACTATACGCAATCATCATTTTATTCCGCAAATACCTACGCAATAGCCGCATTCCTCGGACACAATTGGTCTTTCTCAGTGCATACTTACTTTTCCTGGGCTTATTCACGAACCTACCTGGCTTATTACGATTTGGAATAATTACCAAAGATAAAGCCTACTTACGCGCACATGCATCCTCTGCAGCGCCGGTCATGCAGATACTCAAGAAAGGAAATCGGGTGAATTACTGGAATACCCAAGATATTTGGGTGACCTGCATCGTGAATGGACAAGTGGGTTACATCAAAGCCAGCGATTATTCGGCAATCAACTAAAGGTGCAAGAGCTCAAAGCTCAAATCCATCAATATATCACGGTCAGATTCCGCCGAACCGATGATGCCCTTGAATTTTAAGTCGGCATTTTTAATCGCCTCCAGCATCCGCACAACCTTCGCAATCGGATAATTACGCTTAGCCGTGACATAATCTCGGACAAAATAAGGATTAACACCGATCTCTTTGGCTAATTCATTATCCGATAAAGAACCCAAATCATGCACCATCAATACTTTAGAAAAAGTCCCAAACAAAGTCGCCAATAGAATAGGCAAGGGGTTTTGCTTGGTATTATCAGCCAAATAAAAGGCTATTTTTTGTGCTTTGGCCACATTACGCTGCATCAAAGCCGCTTGATATTCAAATACATTGTATTCCCGACTGATTCCCACATACTTCTCTACCTCTTCTGGACCAATTTCAGCGCCAACAGGACAATTGACAATCAATTTATCAGCTTCATGCGCCATGCGCTGCAAGTCGGTGCCCACATACGAAACCATCAACTCCAAAGAAGCCGCCTGAATCCCGAGCTTATGTTGGGCCAAATAATCCTTCAACCACGAACCCACTTGGCCGTCCTTTACCTTTTTGGAGCAAACGACAACACCATTCTTTTCGAGGAGTGTAAGGATTTTGGTCTTTTCGTTCACTAAACTCTTAATCGTAAATACCAAAAGCGTAGAATCCGTCGGCCGCGCGCAATAATCCTCCCAGGCCTTCATGTCCTCGTTGCCTTTGGCTTCTTTTCCTTTCGCCAAAGCCTCTAAAAAACTAGCTTCTTTAACGATAATGACCTGTTTATCGGCCATCATCGGGTAACGCCGCGCATAGGAAATCACGGAACCCATCGTTTGATCTTTACCAAATAACACGAATTGATTGAAACTCTTTTCGGATTCTGTCAGTACTTGATCTTCAAACGCATCGGCCAGTTGGTCGATAAAAAACGACTCATCTCCATGTATAACATAGATAGGCGCGTATTTTTTCGCTTTGATGTCTTTAAGTACTTCTTGAATTGTTTTTTGCATAAGTGATAGTCACTAGTCGCTAGTCGCTAGTCGGCTGACGCAAAGATAAATAGAAGTTAAGAGTTAAGAACTAAGAGTGAAGAGTTGTTTTATATATTTCAAAGGTTAGTTCATCTCGCCAACTTCTAACCACTTCATTCTTCACTCTTAACTCTTACCTAAAATTCTAAACTCTTTTCCGTACCTTTATCCCTCAAATCAAAACACCCTTTCATGCAAATCGCACCCAATTCCGTTGTTTTCATCTCGTATGAATTAGCATTTCCAGATGAGAATGGCCAACCGGATGTCGTTGAAATCGTAGATGAAAACGAACCGATGGTATTTATTCACGGCTTAAGCGGCCTTCCAGAAAGCTTCGAAGCTAATTTAGTTGGCCTAAAAGCAGGAGATACCTTTAATTTCAACATCGCAGCAGAAGATGCATACGGGAACATTGATCCCAATGCGATCATATCTTTACCAAAATCAATTTTCGAAGTAGACGGCCAAAAAGCTGATGATATTTTGAAAGTAGGCAATTACATCCCAATGACGGATGACCAAGGAAATCGTATGCAAGGTATGGTCGTTTCCATCGGCGATGATCATGTCATGATGGATTTCAACCACCCTTTGGCAGAAAAAGAATTAATTTTTACTGGAAAAGTCATTAAAATCAGAGAAGCTACCGCCGACGAAATCGCGCACGGACACGTGCATGGTGAGGGAGGGGTGCATCATTAAGAGTTAAGAACTAAGAGTTAAGAACTAAGAGTTAAGAATTAAGAGTTAAGAATTAAGAGTTAAGAATTAAGAGTTAAGAATTAAGAGTTAAGAATTAATACAGAAAAAACTCTTAACTCTTCACTCTTAACTCTTAACTAATAAAGATATGAAACCCTCCTTCGATTCCATCTACATGGATTTAGCACAGAGTTTAGCGCTTCGCTCGCATTGTACGCGTGCGCAGGTAGGAGCTGTGTTGACCAAAGATACCCGCATCATTTCCATTGGTTACAATGGACCGCCGCAAGGAACGCATAATTGCGATGAAGATTTCCACGAGGAGGGAGGCTGCCCGAAAGATTCCAAAGGATCTTGTTCTTTGGCTTTGCATGCGGAACAAAACGCCATTTTATATGCATCCAAAAATGGTGCTTCCATCGAAGGTTCTACCATTTATGTAACGCTTTCGCCTTGTATATCCTGCGCGCGTATTATCTACAGTATGAAAATCAAACGGGTAATCTATTTAAATAGCTACGCTGCTTACAAAGGATTAGCTTCTGATGAAGGTGTGGATTTCTTGCGAAAATTTGGGGTAGAGGTTCTTTCCTATCAGGATTTGTAGTTGAGGCTACGCCTCGAAATCCCCAGACTGAAGTCTGGGGTTAACAAAAGCCATACCTGGTATAACCATTGACTTTAGTCTGGGGGATAGCCAAATACTTTTATAACCTCAGACTTTAGTCTGGGGGATAGCCAAATACTTTTATAACCTCAGACTTTAGTCTGGGGGATAGCCAAATACTTTTATAACCTCAGACTTTAGTCTGAGGGATAGCCAAATACTTTTATAACCTCAGACTTTAGTCTGAGGACAAAAAAAAGACTTCGCAAATCTCGAAGTCTTTTTTGTAGCGGGGAGCAGAATCGAAAGCCGTCCGTCGGCTGACGGATATGAATCCAACGTCACATGTCCAACGTCTACAGTCTAAAGTCCAATGTCTAAAGTCCAAAAAAAAGACCTCACAAATTGTAAGGTCATTTTAGTAGCGGGGAGCAGAATCGAAAGCCGTCCGTCGGCTGACGGATATGAATCCAACGTCACATGTCCAACGTCTACAGTCTAAAGTCCAATGTCTAAAGTCCCAAAAAAATGACCTCACAAATTGTAAGGTCATTTTAGTAGCGGGGAGCAGAATCGAAAGCCGTCCGTCAGCTGACGGATATGAATCCAACGTCTAGCGTCCAATGTCTAACGTCCAAAAAAAAAGACCTCACAAATTGTAAGGTCATTTTAGTAGCGGGGAGCAGAATCGAACTGCCGACCTTTGGGTTATGAATCCAACGCTCTAACCATCTGAGCTACCCCGCCGAAATATGGTGCAAAGGTAATCGAAAGGAGTAAGAGTCACAAATATTTTATGAATACTTATTAAATTTGTATTGGATTTGCGATTCATCTGAATTCGTTTACCTTTGTTTATAGGGACAATTTTGCCCTCCCATCAAAACCCCATCGCATGATGCCAGCTTCAAGCTATGAATTTGAATATGAGCTAAAAGCCTCGCCCAAAGTACTTTATCCGTATTTAAGTACGGCCTCTGGACTTCAACAATGGTTTGCCGACAAGGTTACGGTTCAAACGAATCTCGGTTTTAATTTTTTCTGGGATAATGAAAATCATCCGGCAACAATTGTTCACAATAAAGCGAACAAAAGCTTCAAATTAGACTTCACAAAGCCCGATCAAGCCGCACAAAGCGCTTGTATGGAATTCAAGTTAGATGTCAGTGAACTGAGTAATACCACGTATTTGGTCATTACAGATTCAGCATCTACGTTTAAGTCGGCCGACGACGCCCAAGAACTTTGGGATTATTTAACTGATAAACTCAAAGAGATCGTAGGGAGTTAGTATGCGTAAAATAGATAAATTAGTCCTAAATGCCTTTTGGGGACCCTTTGTCCTAACAACACTCATCGTAGTATTCATCTTTTTATTACGTTTAGTCTTGTTCTACTTTGCCGACCTGTTCGGCAAAGACCTTGGTATTTTCGTCTACCTCGAACTATTCTTTTATTTCTCGCTCATCACGCTTCCCCTGGCATTACCACTTTCGGTTTTACTTTCGTCTTTAATGACTTTTGGGAAATTAGGAGAGAACTTCGAATTAACTGCCCTAAAAAGCGCCGGAATCTCTATTTTTCGGGTATTTAGGCCCATCATGATCGTTGCCGTATTATTATCTGGCTTCATGTTTTGGTTTAATAATGTCGCGATGCCTTGGGCCAACCTGAAAGGCTGGGGACTCTTATATGATATCAAAACCACCAAAACAACCTTGAATATCAAGGAAGGGATCTTTTACTCCGACTTACCTGGCTACGCCATCAAGGTAGCAAAAAAGTATCCCGACAATAAAACATTGAAATCGCTCATCATCTACGATCATACACATAATGATGGGAACCGACATGTGACTTTGGCCGACTCTGGCTTGATGTACACGATGTATAACAAGAAATACCTCGTTTTTGAGTTGTTTAATGGCAAGGATTATGTGGAAGATGCCGACCGTGGAAGCAATTTAGATGCGTCTGATTTGGCATTACACCATTTCAAAAAGAGTAAAATCGTCATGTCCTTAGACGCTTTTGATCTACATAAGACAGAAGAAAGCCAATTCGCCCATTACGAAATCATGCGCAATAATATCCAGTTACAAGCGGATGAAGATTCACTGCGCCGTACCATGCGCATCATGAAAACAGGCTTTATCCGTTCGATTGGCCCTAATTTCATGTATTTCCATAAGCCAATTAACCAATCGATCAACGTAGTAAAAAACACCAAATGGGTTGCTGGGCGCCTAAAGAAAGGTTTAGCCGAGAAAACTGCACGAGATCCCATGGACATTGCAATCCAACAGGTTCAAAACATGCAAACGTTCGCCCAAACGAATTTAACGTCTTTAGAAACCCGCCAAGACAAATTAAAAACAACACGTTTGGAATGGCACAAGAAATTCACTACTTCACTAGCCATCTTAGTCATGTTCCTAATTGGAGCCCCTTTAGGAGCCATCATTAAAAAGGGTGGGTTTGGTGTGCCGGTTGTTGTAGCGGTCTCATTCTTCATCTTAATGTACATACTTACCCAACAAGGCGATAAAATGGCCAAAGAAGGGAAGGTGCTCGTGGAAATTGGCGCTTGGATCTCCAATGGGCTTTTAACACTCATCGGAATGTATTTCCTAAAAATAGCCTTGAACGATTCCCGTTTATTTGAATCCGACTTCTACCGCGTACTTTGGGAGCGCCTAAAGACGTGGAAAATGCGTCGGCAGAAATATTCAAGCTAAGCATTTGCGCGTTCCGACAATTCTATGTACTTTTGCGAATTAATTTTTTAATCTTAAACTGGTAAAAGATGTATTTGTCACCCGAAGTAAAAGAATCGATTTTCGAATCAAAAGGGAAAGCAAAGTCAAAAATCGATACTGGTTCTGCTGAGTCGCAAATTGCGTTATTCACTTTCAGAATCAATCATTTGACTGAGCACCTTAAGAAAAACAAGAAAGACCACAGCACACGCTTAGGACTTTTGAAATTAGTAGGTAAGCGTCGTCGTTTACTTGATTATTTAACTCGTACTGAAATCTCACGTTACCGTGCGATCATTGCCGAATTAGGTATTCGTAAATAAATACAAGCAGGGTTCCTTTCATTTAGGAGCCCTGTTTTATTTCTTTTTACCCCGTTTGAATTCATCAAACAAACATTCTACTCACGCAAGGTTGCGTGAAAATTTATTCCGAAACGTATGTCATTTAACATCATTACAAAGCATATTTCGATGCCTGACGGCAAGGAAGTCCAAATTGAAACTGGCAAATTAGCCAAGCAAGCGGATGGATCTGTTGTTATTAAGTCTGGAAATATGATGCTGCTCGCTACCGTTGTAGCAAACAAAGAGGCCAAAGAAGGTGTAGATTTCCTTCCTTTATCAGTTGATTACCAAGAAAAATTTGCGTCTAATGGACGTATTCCTGGATCTTTCTTAAAAAGAGAGGCACGCCTTTCCGATTACGAAATCCTTATCTCGCGTTTAGTTGACCGTGCATTGCGTCCAACTTTCCCAGATGATTACCATGCAGATGTACAAGTGTTGATCAATTTAATCTCAGCAGATGCTGAGGTTTTACCTGATGCATTTGTAGGATTAGCTGCTGCTGCTGCTTTAGCAGTATCTGATATCCCTTTCAATGGTCCTATTTCAGAAGTTCGCGTTGCGAAAATCAACGGAGAATATAAAGTTAACCCAAGCGTAAGCGAATTAGTTGGCGCTTCCCTAGAATTGATCGTTGCCGCTAACGCAAACGACATTTTGATGGTAGAAGGCGAAGGCGATGAAGTTTCTGAAACAGAAATGTTAGAAGCTTTGCGTATCGCACACGATGCAATCAAATTACAATGCCAAGCATTGAACGAATTAACGATTGCTTGTGGCAAAACAGAAAAACGTACATATTCACACGAATCACACAACGAAGAGTTGCGTGCTGAATTGTGGAAAAACTACTACGAAAAGTATCTAACAGTAGCTAAACAAGCTAATCCAAAGAAAGACGAGCGTAAAGCTGCTTTCAAAGCAATCGTTGACGAATACATCGCAACCTTGCCAGAAGGTCACTTGGTGAATCTTTCCTTAGCGAAAGTTTATTTGCACGATATCGAAAAAGAAGCGGCTCGTCAATTGGTATTGCAAGAGCGTTACCGTTTAGATGGTCGTAAATTGAACGAAATTCGTCAAATCACTTGTGAGGTAGATTATTTACCTACACCACACGGTTCATCCGTATTTACACGTGGAGAAACACAATCGTTGACAACTGTTACCTTGGGAACGAAGATGGATGAGCAAATCATCGATCAACCGATGACACAAGGTTACAATAAATTCATGTTGCACTACAACTTCCCAGGTTTCTCAACAGGGGAGGTTAAGCCTAACCGTGGTGTAGGACGTCGTGAAGTTGGTCATGGTAACTTAGCCATGCGTGCGATTCGTAAAGTATTGCCTCCAATGGAGCAATTCCCTTATACCTTACGTGTTGTTTCTGATATCTTGGAATCAAACGGTTCATCTTCGATGGCAACTGTTTGTGCGGGTACATTAGCATTAATGGATGCGGGTGTTCAAATCAAAGCGCCTGTTTCAGGTATCGCGATGGGATTGATCTCCGATTCAAAAACAGGTAAATACGCCGTATTATCTGATATCTTAGGTGATGAAGATCACTTAGGTGATATGGACTTCAAAGTTACAGGTACCGAAAACGGTATCACAGCTTGCCAAATGGACATCAAAGTTCAAGGTTTGTCTTACGAAGTTTTGGCAGAAGCTTTAACACAAGCAAAAGAAGGTCGTTTACACATCTTGAACGAGATGAAGAAAGCGATGCCGGCTGTTCGTGCTGAATTCAAGCCTCAAACACCTCGCGCAACGGTTATCAAAATCATGAAAGACCAAATCGGTGCGGTAATCGGACCAGGTGGTAAAGTCGTTCAAGATATCCAAAAACAATCCGGTGCTACCGTAACGATTGAAGAAAAAGAAGACGGTGGATACGTAAGTATCTTCTCATCGAATGGCGAAGCAATGGCTCACGCGGTTCGCATGGTGAAAAACATCGTAACAGTTCCAGAAGTAGGCGAAGTTTACGAAGGAAAAGTGAAGAATATCCAAGCTTTTGGCGCATTCGTTGAATTCCTACCAGGAAAAGACGGATTATTGCACATCTCTGAAATCTCGTGGGATCGCATCGATACGATGGATGGCGTTTTCAAAGAAGGTGATAAAGTAAAAGTAAAATTAGTAGAGGTAGATAAGAAAACGGGCAAATTCCGTTTATCTGCCAAAGTTCTTTTACCAAAACCAGAAGCTCCCGCACAAGCGGAGTAATATTTTCAATTAATGGGCAAAAGCGAAACCTTTTGCCCATTCAATCTGTTGTAAGATCCTATGAGACAGCTAAAAATTAGCAAACAAATTACCAACAGGGAAAGTCAATCACTTGATAAATACCTGCAGGAAATCGGTAAAGTCGATTTATTAACTCCGGATGAAGAGGTTATCCTCGCGCAAAAAATCCGTGATGGGGATCAATTATCTTTGGAGCGTTTGACAAAGGCCAACTTGCGTTTTGTTGTTTCCGTAGCGAAACAATACCAAAATCAAGGTTTGAGCTTAGGCGATTTAATCAACGAAGGAAACTTAGGTTTGATTAAGGCGGCACAACGTTTCGATGAAACACGTGGATTTAAATTTATCTCGTATGCGGTATGGTGGATTCGTCAATCGATCCTTCAAGCATTAGCAGAACAATCCCGTATCGTTCGTTTACCCTTAAACCGTGTAGGTTCTTTGAACAAAATATCAAAGACTTTCTCGGAATTAGAACAAAAATTTGAGCGTGAGCCATCTCCTGAAGAATTAGCCGAAGTATTGGAAATTTCTACAGGTGAGGTTGTTGATACCTTGAAAATCTCAGGTCGCCACGTATCCATGGATGCACCATTCGTACAAGGAGAAGAAAACTCTTTGTTGGACGTCCTTGAAAATGACTCGGAAGACAAACCAGATTCAGGTTTGATCAACGATTCATTGCGTAGAGAGGTTCAACGTGCTTTATCTACCTTAACCCAACGTGAAGCGGACGTCGTGACGCTTTATTTCGGATTAAACGGTGAGCATGCCATGACACTCGAGGAAATCGGGGAGAAATTTAATTTGACACGTGAACGTGTAAGACAAATCAAAGAGAAAGCAATTCGCAGACTCCGTCATACTTCACGTAGCAAAGCATTAAAAACATATCTTGGATAATTTTTAAAAGCCTCTTATGAGGCTTTTTTTTGCTATGGCCTACCCAGCAGGACTTGTGGATTTAATCGATGATTTACACCAACAAGGTGTAAATGAGGCTGTTATATGCCCCGGATCGAGAAATGCACCGATTATGTTGGCGCTCGTACGCCACGGTGGTTTTCGTTGTTATTCAATTGCCGATGAGCGTTCCGCAGGATTTTTTGGCTTAGGTTTAGCGCTGAAATCAAAGAAACCTGTCATCCTTTGCTGTACCTCTGGTTCAGCAGGATTGAATTTTGCCCCTGCGGTGGTCGAAGCCTTTTTTCAGGAGGTACCCTTGATCGTGCTGACGGCCGACAGGCCTGCCGAATGGATTGGACAATGGGATGGACAAACCATTTACCAAAACCACTTGTACGGCAAGCATGTTAAGCATTTTGAATCATTTGAGGCTTTTCAGCCACATCAATTGGTCCAACAAGCCTTGAATTTTCCACAAGGTCCCGTTCACATGAACATCCCAATTGCCGAACCCTTTTATCCGGCAAAAGGAGAGGAGCTTCCCCTTCGAACGAGTCCTGTAGCTTCACAACCCGTGAATGCTGTATTTACTTGGGAGAAAGGTTTACTTGATGGAATCTCCCATCAAAAATGCTTGATTACCGTAGGACAGCGCCCTTACGATGAAGCAGAAAATAAACTTTTTGAACAGTTAGCCTTAAAAGGCATACCGATTATCGGCGATGCAAGCGCAAATTTACCTTCGGCTTGCGAGATAAACCATGATTTACTTTTAGCGAATGAGAGCCTTTGGCCTAATTTACAGGCTGATTTCCACATACATTTCGGGAAATCCTTTGTTTCGAAACGCATCAAACAAATGATGCGCCAGTTCAAACCCGCAAAATCCTACCTCGTACACCCGAATCCCATTGAAAGACCTGATCCATTTCAGTCATTAACAGATGTCATTCAAACAGATACCTTGTCTGTTCTTGAGGAACTAGTAACCAAGGATTTACAAGTTAATGCAAGCTTAAATACCTGGAATCCGACGATTCAACAAGCTTTTTTCGAAAAGAAAAACTGGAACGAGTTACACATTTACAATGCCATCATCCAACAAATTTCGAAGCAGGATGCCGAAATACATGTGGGCAATTCATTAGCCATTCGCTACATCAATTGGACTGCGGCGAAATTGCATGGAACGGAAGTATTTTCGAACCGAGGAACCAGTGGAATCGATGGAAGTTTAAGTACCGCCGTGGGAGCAAGCCAATCAACCAACAAATTAACGGTGGCCCTTTTAGGAGATGTGTCCTTCCACTATGATCGAAATGCACTTTGGAACAATTATGTAGGACCTAATATGCGCATCATCGTGATGAATAATGCGGGAGGGGCGATATTTCAAATACTGGATGGCGCGAAAGACCTGGCTGAATTAGGCGAATTCATGGTTACTAAACAACGTAACACCGCGGAGAATAGTGCAAAAGATGCTGGCCTCAGCTATCTTAATGCACATGATTTCAACGAGTTAGATTCCGTTTTAAGCGATTTCTTTGCGCCGAGCACCACAGGAAAAGTGTTGGAGATCTTCACAGATTCGACACAAAATACGGAGGCATTACAATCCTATATGGCATTATTCAAGCATTGATTTTTGCTGAATACGTTCCCAATTCTTCACATACAAGGGATTCTTTGGATCAATTTCCAATGCCTGTTTCACGTATTTACTCGCCAAATCCCAATGCATCCGACGAATCTCCAAGTAACCTAAGTTATTGTAAATCAAGTCTTTAAATTTTCCAGAGGCTAAAGCTTTTTGAAACATTTTTTCCGCTAAATCCAATTGGTCTAATTCCTGATACACAACCCCTTGGTTGATCATCGTCTCCACCGAGTTCTTATCCAGAGCCAAGGCACGATCGTAAGAAGCCAAGGACTCATTCCATAAGCTTTTTTGCATTTGAATATTGCCCTGCAAAGACCAGTTGGCCGATGAATCCGGAAAATTCTTAACCAAAACCTCCGCGGAAGCTAAAGCCTCATCGATTCGTTCCATGGATTGTAAGATTTCCGTTTTCTTAAAAAGGGCGGGAGCGAAGGAGGCATCCTGTTCAACGGCTTTGCTGAAATCGGCTAAGGCTTCCTCATTTTTTTCCAGGGATTGATAAACCAAACCTCGGTTATAGTAAGCATCCGGGAATTGCGCTTGCTTTTGCACAGCCTCGGTATACCATTTAATGCTTTCATGATATTCCTTTTCCTTGAATTTAGTATTGCCGCGGAGGAAAAAATCAGTTGCTTCTCGTTTATCACCATCCGATTGGCAAGCAGTAAAAAGAATGGACAATAGCAGGATGAAGTACCTCGTTTTCATTTTAATATTTATCTTTGTGGCTCAAATTTAATTAAAAAAAGATGGCATACGCAGAAATGTTGACCGACAAAGGGTTAATGAAAATCGAATTTTATACAGAAGACACTCCGATTCACGTGAAAAACTTCATTGATTTGGCAGAAAAAGGATTTTACGATGGACTTTCGTTCCACCGTGTGATTGCAGATTTCGTTATTCAAGGTGGTTGTCCTGATGGAACAGGTGCAGGTGGCCCAGGTTATTCAATCCCATGTGAATTAACAGGTAATAATCAGTTCCATGACCGTGGTGTTTTATCGATGGCACACCGTGGACCGAATACAGGTGGTTCTCAATTCTTTATTTGCCACTCGAGAAACAATACCGCACACTTAGATCGCAAGCATACTTGTTTCGGAAAAGTGGTAGAAGGATTAGATGTTATTGATCAAGTACGCGAAGGAGATCAGATTCAAAGCGTTAAAATCATCCACGATTAATGCATTTCATCAAAGAAATCCCGCATCCCAATATGCGCATCTCGCTTTTTGAATGGAATTCAAAATACATTCTGAAATTTGAGACGCCCCAACTCGAGCAAAGTTATAAATTCTCGGTTTTGGATGTAGGAGGCCAAAAAGAAATAGAGGAGCTGGCAACCAGCTCCTCTTTTCAAACATTTGTGATAACAACTTTTCAGCAGATGTACGCTGAAATGGGGAAACAAATCAATTAAAGACTCAACCACTTCTTGCGTAAAGCCAACTGCGTTGCATTTGGACTTTCCACCGATTGAATAACAAATGCCTTCATAGGTGTTTGCGCAATCGTTAATTCAAACGTACGCGCTAGGCCGTCACGTTTCACGCGGAAGCTAGCTACATCACCTATTTTTTTATCGGCCATCCATTTATCCAATCCAGCAAATTCAGCCTGATTTACCTGTACAATTTCGTCGCCTACATTTAGGCCCGCGTCATAAGCAGGTCCACCTTTATAAATGGATGTAATTCGGTTTGATGCAACAGAAAAGCCGGCGAAAGGAACGGATTTTCCGACATTCGAATCTGACCATGTGTAGCCAAAAACATTAAAGATACCCGCATAATCAGGCGTTTTAACACCATATACGTAGTCTTTAAAGAATCCCGTAGCAGAAGTTCCAGCAACCGAACTAAATGCATTTTCTAATTCCGCATCGGTAAATCCACGTCCTTGCTTCAAATAATAGTTTTGATAGAGTAATTGAAATACATCGTCCAAACATTTTGCGCCATTTGTATTTTGGATAATCCACATGTTTAAGAGACCTCCTAATAAAGCTCCTTTGTCATAATAAGAAACCGTTGAATTACGTGAATTCTCGTTGGGGCGATAGTATTTAATCCAAGCATCCCAACTCGATGCCGCGGCAGATTCAATGTGGGCACCTGGCGTATTTTCCACACCTGCAATTTCTTTCGCTAAGTCAACCAAATAAGCCTCAGGAGCAACCATTTTAGTTCTTAGGTTGATTACATCCGCATAATAGCTGGTAATTCCTTCTGAAAACCAAAGGTTATGGGTATAGTTTTCTTGCTCATAATCGAATGGCCCTAAAGCAATCGGACGAATGCGTTTCACATTCCATAAGTGGAAATATTCATGCGCTAATAAATTCAACACTCCTTGGTAGCCTCCAGGCGTTTCATAAGAAGTTCTTGAAACCGAACAAGTCGTTGAATACAAATGCTCCAAACCACCTGTCCCGCGTTGGATGTTATGAATAATAAATACATAATGGTCACATGGATGTTGGCCAACAACCCCTTGGGCTGTTTCCGCCATTTTCTTCACATCCGCTATGAATTTCACGGAATCAACTTTCGCTTGCCCAAAGAATGCGATTTGATGTGGGATTTTATTGACTTTGAAATTCCATACTTGTTGGTTCCCAATTTCAATTGGCGAATCGATCAACTCATCCAAATCCTTCGCGATGTAGTTGAATCCTCCCACATTTTTCAACGCGGTAGAAACTCTTTTGAAGTCCTTATGAGGCACAATGCTCAATTCCTGCGGTTGCTTAGCCCATTTGGCTACATACATCAGAACACTTGCCGGATTAATATACCCATGCACATCGTCAAGGAAAGAAGTACGCACCGATAATTCGTTTGCATACACTTGGTAATGCACTTGAACCGTTTTGATGCCCGGTTGTAAGGCAACGCGCCAGGTATTTTTTGAAACTTTTGAAATAGCTAAATTGGCATTTCCACTTTGCGCTGAAACTTGCTCCACATTTCTGGCAAATTCACGAATCAAATAAGAGCCTGGATTCCAAGCCGCCATTTTCAAATCGATAAATTTCCCATGTTCTTTACTGACGTCCAATGTCGAAGTAACATCAAAATAATGGGAGTGGGGATTCGGCATTTGGATCAGGTGTTTAATCGGCGCCGCGCTCAAATTAAATCCAAGGAATAATAGGCCTAACAGACCTAATCTCTTTAAATACATAGGTTTATCGTTTATTAGATGAAATTGAAAATTTAAAATTAAAAAAATACGCCATATCTTTTATGAATTGGACATTTATTGCCTTAAAACCTTGAAAATATTTTCGAAAAGCCCAACAATATTTTGAAAGAAAAATCGTATTTTTGATTAATTGTGCATGCTGTAATCAAATTATAATGCGACTAAATAACAAATCAACAAGCTGGATCCTGGCTCTATTCATTTCTGGCATAAGTTTTTGTGCGCAAGCACAGCAAACCTTTATTTATAAAGACCAAACCTTGCACTTTCGGCAAGCAAAAGAATATTTCGATGCGAAGAATTATGTCGCTGCACGCGAGGAATTCAATGCATACCTAGGGAGTGTTGAACCGATGAGCAATGAGCAATCGGGCCAAAAGGTACTTGCCGAATACTACATGACGATGTGTTCCTTGTACATGAGCCAGCCAGAAGCTGAAATTCTTGCTGAGCGTTTTGTAGCTAATAATCCGGAACACCCACAGGCAGTTAAGTTGCTACGTGGCATCGGTACCTTCTTTTATGATAATGGGGATTATGCGAAAGCAATCAAATACCTATCTCGTTCTTCAGATACCAATTTAGAAGCTAAATACCGTCTGGGCGTTGCCTATTACGAATTGAAAAATTATGTTGATGCGTTGACCGTGTTTAATGACATCAAAACGGAACAAGACGAGGAATACGCATTTTCAGCTGCGTATTATGCGGCCATTATTCAATTCAATGACAAGCGTTATGCGGATGCTGTGCCTGACTTCATAAAAGCAGAAGGAAGCAGCAAATACCGTAGAGAAATTGCCAATTGGGTCGCTTTATGTTATTTCAATCAATCTAAATTCGCGGATTTATTGAATTATGCTGAACCTATTTTAGCTAAAAAGAACTCAGGTTACCGTGTGGATGAATTATCTCAATTAGTAGCCGATGTACAATTCAAATTAGACAAATTCGAAAAAGCAGCTAAAAGCTACGAGGTCTTAATTCGTGCAAGCAATGGCAAAATCAATCCATTAGCTCAATATCGTTTGGGATATTCTTTGTACCGGACGAAGAAATTCAACGAGTCGGCGAATCAATTAAAAGGATTATTAGCCACCAAAGATAGTTTGAGTCAATATGCAGCATTTACTTTAGCCTTAGCTCAATTAAATGCAGGAAATTTAGCAGCAACGTTAGAAGCCTTTGAGGTAGCTAAGAAATTGCCTTTCAGCGCTGCTATCCAGGAAGAAGCCTCGTTTAATCATGCAAAAGTTCAATTAGACTTAGGACATGCATCTGAAACGATTCAAGAAATTCAAGCGTTCAATGCGCAATTCCCGAAAAGTAAATTTGCAGAAGAGGCAACCGAATTAGTTGCAGATGCCTTTTTGAATTCCAATAACCTAGAAGTTGCCTTGAACTATTTAAAAGGCATCAGTAATCGATCTGCACGTTTAAATGAAGCATATCAAACCTTAAGTTACAATCTTGGAGTTCGTTCGTATAACGACGAGCGTTTCGAGACAGCGATTGATTTATTTAACAAATCCATTGAAACGGCACAATCGCCAAGATATACGTCATTAGCTACCTTAGGGAAAGCAGAGGCACTCAGCCAATTGAAGAAATTTGAAGATGCCATCGAACTTTATAGCCCATTATTAGGCGGAAAAGGACAAACGGAGGATTTCATCCAACAAGTACGCATAGGTTTGGCATTTGCTTATTTCAACACGAAGGAATTCAGCAAGGCGAATAATTTATTTAGAGCCTATGTGGATCGTTTAAAAGCAACACCGAATGCGAAAAACAATCCGACGATTTTGATTCGCTTAGCGGATACCTACTTGATTTCACGCAAATACCAAGATGCATTAACGTATTACAGTCAAGCGGCAGAGTTAGCGAAATCGGAAAAGGATTATGCTTTGTATCAAAAAGGAATGACCTTAAGTTATTTGAATCGTGATGCAGAAGCACGTCAAGCATTCAAACTCGTTCGTAGTAACTTCCCGGATTCTAAATATGCGGAGGATGCTTTATATCAAGAGAATTTAATCTTGTTTAACGGACACAATTACAAAGAAGCGATTGCTGGATTTACAGATATCATTGAGGCAAAAACGAAAAGTGAGTTTTTATCATCAGCGATTTTAAAACGTGCACAAGCTTACACAAATACCGAACAATTTGAGCAGGCTTTAGCAGATTACAAACGCATCATCAATGAATTCTCAGGTGACAAAATCGCCAAAGATGCCTTGATTGGTTTACAAGAAAACTTGATTAAAGTAGGCCGACCAGAAGAATTTGGCCAAGTATTGGAAAACTACCAGACCGCGACAAATGCAGTTGAGGATGCTGAATCGATGGACTTGAAATACAGTGCAGCGAAAGGTATTTATGATGGAAAGAAATTTGACAAGGCCATTCCTGCCTTGAAGGAATTTGTAGCGAAATACCCAACAGATGAAAATGTAGTTGAAGCTTACTTCTTAATTGCAGATGCGGCAGATCAGTTAAATGATTCAACAGAAGCATTTCAAGCCTATAAAAAAGTGATTGAGCAAAATGCGCACCCTCAAGTGAACAAGGCTATTTTACGAGCGGCAGAATTAGCAAACAACGCGGGCAATACACCAGAAGCTGTTGCTTTATATCGTTTGCATGCTAATAAAAATCCTGAAGTTGAAAATCAGTTAAATGCGTTCAATAATATTTTTAAGGCATATTATGCGAGCAAACAATTAGATTCTGTTGCGAAGGTATTTACGGAAGTGGAACCTTTAAATTTATATAGTACGGAAGAAAAGGCAAAAATGAGTAGAGGTTTAGCGGAAGCGTATTCAGACAGTGCATCTGTAAACTTGCGTACGGAATGGTTAAACAAAACGATCGTTTTGGATCCTAAGGGAGACATCGGTGCGGAAGCGCAATACCAATTAGCCGTTCAATTAACGCAAGCAGGAAAATTCAAAGAATCAAATGACATGATCAGCAATAAGTTCAAAAACGAATTTGTTGAGGCATCTGATGCCGTGATGGGTAAGGCTTATATTTTATTGGCAAACAACTTCGTTTCCATGAAAAACTTGCCACAGGCGAAAGCCATTTTGAAATCAGTCATCGACAATTCGACCGATAATGAGGTAATTGAATTAGCGAAAAACACATTAAAAAGCTTACCCCTAAAATAATTGAATATGAAATTTCAAATGAAAACGAATCCATTGATCATTTGTAGTGTGCTCATGCTGGGGGTATCCACTGGTTTATTTGCTCAAGACAAGAAAGAAGGTAATATTCAAAATGATGATATCATTTTGGAGAAGGAGCGTAAAATTGTTCTTCAACCGCAGATTTCACGTAATTTCGAACCTTTAACTGAGATTGAAAATACGCAGAAAGGTCGTAAAATGAAGTACGAATTTTTTGATCGCAAATGGGATGCGACAAACAATACGCTATTGACAACTTCCGTTATTGGACCAAGAGAAGGGGATGAGTTGGTTTCTTCTTTCGGACCTAAATTCAAAAACCTAGTAAAAATTGGTGCCGGAAATTATGGACATACTTTATTAAATGGTCACTTTGGCTTCACGCCAAAAGAAAACCAATTCCAAGGTGTCTACATCAATCACGATGCAAACCGTAGAGGTCCCGTGAGCATGGGAAATTCTAGCCGTAACGAGAATGAAGCTAAAGTGTATAGCAAAACCTTTACCGGTAATTATTTCTTGGATGGTCAAATTAGCTTTAAGCGTACAGAAAACAATTATTATGGCCGACCAGAAGCAGCCTTTGCATCTGTTCCCTTTATCAAGGATTTAGAAATCGCCTACAATAAATTCAATTACTCAGGTAGTATTTCAAATTCAAAAAAGGACGTCAAGTGGGATTACATCGCCACATCGGGTTTGACTTATTTGACAAACAATTATACCAGCAAAGAGTGGATTTGGGACAGTAAACTTCAAGGTATTTTGCGCGTAACAGATAATTTCTCGGCCTATTTAACAGGGGAGATGAACATGTCGGAAAACACGTTTGCTTTCGTAAATAACCGCAGGGAGTTATACCGTGTTAAACCAACATTCCTATACAAGAATAATCGTTTAGCCGTTACAGGGGGATTAAATATCGTGAATGAGAAAGATGCGAACATTTCAATGAATAAGACGCGTTTGTTCCCTTTGTTGAAAGTTGATTTTAAACCAACCGACTTCTTGCATGTATTTGCAGGTTTAGGTGGTGAAACCTATTTCAATAGCTACAATCAGTATACAAGCGAAAACAACTGGTTAGACCCTCGTTTGGCTCCAAGCTTGCAGAATACGACGCAAACGTCGAACATCTATGGGGGTATTAAGGGCTCAAATGAGCGTAATCTCGATTTTGAATTGAAATTTGGCTATTCAGAATACAACAATTTAGCGATGTTCTTGAATTCAACTTCAGACCCATCGCATTTTGAAATGATTTATGCGAATACCAAAGTGGAAAAATCTGCGAAGGTGTTTAATATGTCAGGGCAAGTAAACTACCAGACTTTTGATAAGGTCCTGTCTATTCTGAAGTATGATTTTAATACCTACCAAGATATCGTTTATGATCAGGCAGATTTGAGTACGATCAATAAACCGATTCATCGCCCTATGATGAGTTTATCCTTTACAAATTCAATTACTTTCAAGGATAAAATCATAGTATCGCCCGACTTATTCTATATTTCAGGATTATACAGCTTTGAAAAGTCCTTAACGCCAAAAGCTGAACCCTTGGATGATATTATCGATTTAAACTTGAAAGTGAATTACTTGATTACGAAGAAATTCAATATTTCAGTAAGCGCAAATAACTTGTTAGGCAAAAACTACCAACGCTATTTGAATTACACGAGTCAAGGACTTAATTATACCGTAGGCGTTGCCTATTCGTTTTAATAATGACAACAATGAATCCGATGATCGCATTTATTGAGCATTTACTTTACACACACGATTGTGTAATCATTCCTCATTTTGGGGGTTTTGTGTTGAATACACAAGACTTCAAATTGGATGACGAACAAGTAATTCATCCCAAGTCTAAATGGGTTGCATTTAATGAACGTCTTCAATCAGACGATGGATTATTAGCTACGAGCTGGGCAAAAGAAAATGGGATTAGCCAAAAACAAGCATTTGCTGCCGTACATCGATTTGGCCAAACATTATCAGCACAGATTAAAGCGGATAAACAATTCCAATTTGGAAATATTGGCGTATTCCAAGTGAGCAAATCCGGCCGATTGCAGTTTGAACCAAATCAACTAATCAATTTTGATTTGAATCAATATGGCTTAATGCCTGTGGGAATTGGTCAAGCAAAAAAGAAACCGGTACTTCAGGAAAGCCCGGTAGAGAAGTCGGCAGTGGATTTACCAACTGTCCAACCGCCAGTCAAGCGTACGCGTCAAAATCAATTTTACACGTATGTATTAATGGCATTTTTCTTCGGTGGAATTGCGGCATATTACTTGACAGAGCCTAATTCACGCTATGTGAATAGTTCATTTAGTCCGTTGACCATTCGGATTAAGAAAACCAAGCCAGCAGCTCCTGCTAAAATAGCTGTAATTGAAGTTCCTAAAAAGGAAGCTATTGCGACAGTTCAGGAAGAAATTACAGCGCCTGTTTCGGGAGGGATATTTTTAGTGGCAGGAAGTTTTAAAACCGAAGCAAAAGCGGCGACTTGCCAGGCGGAACTTGTGGCCAAAGGCTTTGAAAATGTACAAATTATTGAGAAGCAAGCAGGTGAGGGGCATTACCGCGTCAGTGTAGGTGAAGTTGCGGATTTTGATGCGGGTTATGCTGCGGCAACACGCTTGAAGACAGAAAAGAAATTAGATATTTGGGTTTACAAAAGATAAGATATGAGCATTAGCTATTCACAAAAAGACTTTGAGAAAAAGAATCAACGTAAAGCATTCGTAATCACCTTGCTGATTAATACGGTGTTGTTTTTATTGATTTGGCAAGTTCAAATTTGGAATGAATCACCGACGCCTAAAATTCCAACAATGGAAGATGGTTCAGCAGGTGAGATCACGTTCGAACAGGAGCCACCCGCACCGGAGTCTCAGTCCCAACAAGAAATTACACAGACAACAGAAGCTGAACAAGCAAATACAGTTCCTCCAATGACAAGCACGGTGGCGAGTCCTGTTACAGTTAAACAAACTCCTCCCGTCGTAGCAAAGGAGGAAAAAGAAGCTGAACCTGTTGTAGATTTGAATCTTACGATGGGTAAACGTTCGCCACGCGCAACCACAGGCGGAAACGGTACGGGAACTGGCTCAGGAGTAGGAACAGGAAAAGGAACAGGTACCGGAGTTGGTGGCGGTGGAAATGGAAACGGTTCAGGATCAGGAAATGGAGAGGGGAAAATTGCACAGGATTGGACATTTGATACCAAATCATTGAACGGCATCGATAATGGTTCGGAAACAGGTGAAATCACCTTCTTTATTCGAATCAACGAAAAAGGCAATGTGACCGAAATTCGTATTGATCGCACAAACGTTAAATTATCCTTAGCTGAACGCTATAAAAAATTAATCAAGAATGCACGTTTTTATCCAAAGAGTGATGGTATCAGTCGGGGAGCAAGTGGATTCAAAACGATTAAAATTGTGCCTACTAACTAATTATGACGCGTTTCGAAGAAGTCATCAACTTCTTGTATGCCCAATTGCCCGTGTTTCATCGGGAAGGTAAAAAAGCATATAAACCTGGTTTAGGTAACATAGAGAGCCTTTCTGCTCAATTAGGCAATCCGCAGGAATCATTCAAGTCCTTACATATTGCGGGTACTAATGGGAAAGGGAGTAGTTCACATTTTATAGCATCCATCTTGCAGGACCATGGCTATAAAGTAGGACTATATACCTCACCGCATCTAAAATCATTTACAGAACGAATAAAAATCAATGGACAGGAAGTTGACAAACAATGGATTGTCGACTTTTTTGATCAAAATCAGCCTTTATTGACTTCCATTCGTCCTAGTTTTTTTGAATGGACGGTTATTATGGCATTCCAATATTTCAAGGAGCAACAAGTTGATTTTGCCATCATTGAGACAGGATTAGGTGGTCGATTGGATTCCACCAACATCATTCATCCGCTAGGATGCTTGATCACGAACATCGGATTTGATCACCAAGATATATTAGGCGATAGTCTCGCACTAATTGCTGCTGAAAAAGCAGGAATTATCAAAGCCGGTACACCCGTTTGCATCAGTGAAAAGCAGTTGGAAACCACCGCCATATTTCAGGAGAAAGCCAATCAAGAAATGGCACCCATTCGATTTGCTTCAGATGAAGTCAAGTTACTTAATACAGAAATTTCAAGAGATGGCATTCAACTGGAGGTAGAAACAAATACCTGGGGTAAATTTCACGTTCAAAGTCCTTATGGCGGAATTTATCAAGCGAATAATGTCCGAGGTGTGATTGCTTGGTGTGAACAGTTGAACGATTTAGGAATTATTCCCTTCGAATTAACTAAAATACAGTCGGGCATTGCCGCATGCCGAAAAAATACCTCCTTACGAGGTCGCTGGGAAGTATATCAAGAAAATCCATGGATTGTAGCTGATACGGGACATAATGAAGCTGGGATAGCTCAGATTTTGGAACAGGTGAAGCAATACAAACCTAAGCGTTTGACAATCATATTGGGCATGGTAGCCGACAAAGACATCAATCGGGTATTGTCATTATTTCCGAAAGATGCATATTACTTATTCACGGAGGCTAAAAATCCACGCGCATTAAAAGCGAAGGAACTACAGGAAATGGCTAGTCGGCATGGAATATCAGGAACCTTAGCGGAAAATGTGAATCAGGCCATTGAATTCGCACGCAAAAGTGAATCCGATTTTATTTTAATTACAGGCAGCACATATTTAGTAGCTGAAATAGAAGAATCGTTTTGAGTAGACAGAAGACATATAAATATGAATGGGCGGAACGATTAGAAAGCGTCATTCAATTTCCTAAGCCATTCTTTTCCGCTTGTCAAGGAAAATGGAACCAAGCTTATTTTAAAAATTCAAATAAGCTCGTAGTCGAATTAGGTTGCGGTCGGGGAGAATACACGAATGGATTGGGAAAATTATTCCCCAACATGAATTTCATAGGTGTGGATGTGAAAGGAGATCGCTTGGCCGCTGGCGGTCGGGAGGCTGAACGCTTGGGGCTAAAGAATGTAGGATTCTTACGCATTCAGATTCAGTTTATCGAAGATTTTTTTCTTCCCAATGAAATCGATGAGATCTGGATTACCTTTCCGGATCCGAGAATGAAAGATCGGGATGAGAAAAAACGGTTGACTTTTCCTTTCTACCTGGAGAAATACTTGAGATTACTAAAACCTGAAGGCATCATCCATTTGAAAACAGATTCTGAACCATTTTTCGATTATTCGATGGAACAGTTTCGAGCATATGGATTGCCTATTTTGGCTGAAACAAAAAATCTCTATGAATCCGAATGGAACGAGGACCATTTTGGTATCAAGACACGTTTCGAGAAAATTTGGTTTGATAAAGGATACTCAATAAACTATGCACGGATACAAAACAAAAAAGAGGCCTAAGCCTCTTTTTGTTAATCCATATGTCATTGAAATTATCCAACACGTGCGATCAAATCAGCAGCGCGAGAAGAATAACCAAATTCGTTGTCATACCAACCCACAACTTTCACTAGGTTACCCATAGCAGTTGTCAACTTAGAATCCAAGATACAAGAGTGTTGGTTTCCGATGATGTCGATTGAAACGATTTCGTCCGTCGTAAATTCCAAGATACCTTTCATTGGGCCATCAGCAGCAGCTTTTAAAGCAGCATTGATTTCAGCAACAGTAGCATCTTTCTTCAATACAACAGTGAAATCTGTTACAGATCCGTCTGGAGTAGGAACACGCATTGCGTTTCCGTCCAATTTACCTTTCAAGTGTGGCAATACTAAACCAACAGCTTTCGCAGCACCTGTAGAAGTAGGGATGATTGAGTAAGCAGCAGCACGAGAACGACGTAAGTCGGAGTGAGGCGCATCTTGCAAGTTCTGGTCAGCTGTGTAAGCGTGAACAGTTGTCATGAAGCCTTTTTCAATACCAAATGCATCATCTAAAACTTTAGCCATTGGAGCTAAACAGTTTGTTGTACAAGAAGCATTTGAGATAATTGTCATATCATCAGTCAATGTATCATCATTAACACCTAATACAACTGTAGGAATATCACCTTTAGCAGGAGCAGAGATGATAACTTTACGAGCACCAGCAGTTAAGTGTTGGCCAGCACCATCTTGATCGATAAAACGACCTGTTGATTCTAATACCACATCAATTCCTAAAGCACCCCAAGGTAATTGCTTAGGATCACGCTCAGCGAAAGCTTTAATTACGTGACCATTTACAGTAATGCTATCAGCATCAGAAGTAACAGTTCCGTTAAAACGTCCATGAACTGAATCGTACTTTAATAAATGCACTAAAGTAGCGTTGTCAGTTAAATCATTGATAGCAACAATTTCTACATTTTCTTTTTCCAATAAACGACGGAAAGTAAGTCGACCGATGCGACCAAAACCATTAATGGCAACTTTAATTTTTTTCATTGAATGAATTAATTTGATTTCCTTATTAAAAATCAAAAATAGCTTTTTCATTGAACAATTCCAAGAATATCGTAATAAAACCGCTATTTAATCGTTTTAAATACACAATTCAACAATTGTAAACGCAATATTTTTATTTAGCCGATTGGGCAATTATAGTATTTTTGACAAATTTTAACTCGGATACGTTTTTTATTCAAGTTATTTTTGCATATTTGTATAAGCGAATGCCACACGGATCCAGTGGGGCAGGGGAGTGACAGAATGTCATTTGTCTATTTTGCTAATTTCAAGCAACAATTTCCACGATATATAATTTTGTTACGATTATCAACTAACTGATAATCATCAACTTAACTAATTAAAGTTTAAGTTAAATTCACACACTATTTTGTTGCCAAATTTGCACGAAAGCGGATATTTTCCGTTTTTTATTTCCGCTTCGACTTCAATAAAATCCTATTTATTGGTAATTTGCGTCTTCAAATTTTGGATACTTAACATATGAATTCAGTAGAACAGATCATTTTATCGGCGTGGGACGCTCCAGAAACGAGAAATACGCCAGTAGTCGTTGCTGCGATCGAAGAAGTAGTTGCGAAAGTGGATGCAGGGGAATTAAGAACTGCTGAACCATTAGCCGATGGTAGTTGGCAGGTTAACGAATGGGTAAAAAAGGCAATTGTGATGTATTTCCCGATTCGTCAAATGGAAGTAAGTGAGGTTGGTATTTTCGAATACCACGATAAAATGCGTTTAAAGACAAATTATAAGGAATTAGGTGTACGCGTTGTTCCTCCTGCTGTTGCACGTTATGGTGCATTTTTAGCGAAAGGGACGATCTTAATGCCATCCTATGTGAACATTGGCGCGTATGTCGATGAAGGAACAATGGTAGACACCTGGGCAACGGTAGGAAGCTGTGCTCAAATCGGGAAACATGTACACTTAAGTGGTGGCGTAGGAATCGGTGGTGTGTTAGAACCCCCTCAAGCTGCTCCCGTAATCATTGAAGATGGCGCTTTTATTGGATCACGTTGTATCGTAGTAGAAGGCGCACACATAGGCAAAAAAGCCGTTTTAGGTGCTGGTGTTACCATCACAGGTTCTTCTAAGATTATTGATGTATCAGGTCCTGAGCCTGTTGAATACATTGGATATGTCCCTGAGAACTCAGTCGTGATTCCAGGATCGATTCAAAAGAACTTCCCAGCAGGCACTTATGGAGTTCCATGTGCCCTCATTATAGGAAAAAGAAAAGAGAGTACAGATTTGAAAACTTCATTGAATCAAGCCTTGCGCGAAAACAATGTGGTAGTCTAAACCAAAATCTATCCTTACCTTTATAACCCGGTTCAAACAACCGGGTTTTTTTTATGGAAAATGAATTAAAAATTGGTGAATACAATCACCTACGCATTATTAAGGAAGTTCCTTTCGGTTTATACCTGGATGGCTACGAAGATGAAATCTTACTTCCCTTACAATATGTTCCCGAAACGTATGAAATCGATCAATTCATCGATGTTTTCATCTACCGGGACTCGGAAGACCGCATTATTGCTACAACGCTTAAACCAAAGGCAACCATTGATCAGTTTGCTTACTTAGAGGTAAAAGCCGTAACACCCTTAGGGGTATTTATGGAATGGGGTCTAGCAAAAGATTTATTCGTACCATTCAGCCAACAGTTTCAAAAAATGTCGGTGGGTCGCTCTTACCTCGTCTATATTTATTTAGATGGTCAAACGGATCGTATCGTCGCATCAGCGCGTGTTGAGAAATTTCTTCCACTAACAGATGGATCCGAGTTTACAATTGGAGACAAAGTTGACGCAATACCTTTTGAACATACAGATCTTGGGATCAAATGCCTGGTAAACAATTGTAAAATAGGAATGCTGTTCAAAAATCAAGTGTTTACAAATCTAACATTTGGCGAATCCACATCTGTATACATTGCTAACATTCGCCCGGATGGTAAATTGGATTTACGTTTAGAAGCTGTTGGAATGGTTCGCATCGATAGTCAAGCAGAGCGTATTCTTGCTGCAATCAAAGAGAACAATGGTGTATTAATGTTACACGATAAGAGTCCAGCTGAGGACATTTACCAACAATTTGGTATGTCAAAAAAGGACTTCAAAAAGGGAGTAGGCGCATTGTACAAAAGTAAACTCATCGCTTTACACAACGATTGTATTTCACTTTTGTAAATTACAATTGTGTCCAATCTTGAATTTGTTTTTGTTAATTTTTGATTTACTTTTGTAATGTCATTTGTTTACAAAACACAATTATGAATTTAAGTGAGAAGATAGAATTGTTAATTAAGCGCAAGCAATTAAGCGCCTCTCAATTTGCGGATAAACTAGGAATCCCCCGCAGTAGTATTTCTCACATATTATCTGGGCGTAATAAGCCGAGTTTAGATGTTGTACAGAAGATACTGCGGGTTTTTCCAGAGATCAGTGCTGAGGACTTATTGTTTGAAGACAGAAGCTTAGGCGCTTCGCTCACAACAAGTTCACCGAAAGAGGCAATTCCAGTCGCATCTACTTCTCCTTCACTTTTTGATGCCGTTTTACCAACGCCCTCAGAATCGCCTAAAAATATTTTACCTGAACCAACGATCGTACAATCGAATCTCAGACGACCTAAGGAAACACCCGTTTCTGCACGGCAAGATGAGCCGGTCACACCAGTCATTCCGCAACGATTAGAAAAAAGTATCGAGCGTGTTTTGATTTTCTATACCGATGGTACTTTTTCAGAGAGTCGGCCGATGTAATCGATAATTTTCCACTTATCCACTTTTCCACGACTTATCCACAGTTGTGAACATTTTGTTACAATCGAAATATACTTATCCACATTTTTGTGTGGATAAGTGTGGATAATGTGTACAAATGGCAAAATTGTTTACAAATTGATGCAAATATTCTCTAAGCATTAAGCCATTTGCCTAATAGAAATCCCTAATTAAATGCTTAATTTTAAGCATAATACCTGTTTTTATGCAAAAATTAGATTCATTAAATCAAGTTGCCGAGTTCCACAATACGTTTGGAGCACCTATATTACCCAACCCAATGATTCCGAGTCCTGAGCGTTGTGCATTGCGCGTAAGCTTATTAGCCGAAGAATTAGACGAGTTGAGAGAAGCCATTGCAGCGAATGATTTAGTTGAAATCGCAGATGCCCTTTGCGATTTACAATATGTATTATCCGGCGCTGTATTGGAATTTGGTATGGGTGAGCGCTTTGTTGACCTATTCAATGAAGTACAACGTTCGAACATGTCAAAAGCCTGCCAAAGCCTGGAAGAAGCGGAATATACCGTAAAATTCTACCAAGATAAAGACGGTACTGAAGCTGAAATTAAGGAAGAAAACGGCCTATGGAAGGTCTATAGAAAATCGGACAATAAAGTATTAAAATCCATCAATTATTCGCCAGCGGACCTCGTAAGTCTACTTAAATAAATGATTAAAATCCTGCTAATTGAAGACGAACCCAAAACGGTCCAATCCCTTAAACAAGGCTTGGAAGAGAATCTTTATACCGTTGACGTAGCCTATGATGGTTTGATGGGGAAACAATTAGCCACACGAACTGCCTATCAATTGATCATTTCCGACATCATTATTCCCGGAATGAACGGCTTAGAATTGTGTAAATCGCTTCGTGCCGAAGGGATTCAAACCCCAATTTTAATGTTGACAGCACTCAGCACAACCGATGATAAATTAGTTGGATTTGAAGCAGGTGCAGATGATTATTTAGCCAAACCTTTTGATTTCAAAGAGTTTTTGGCCCGTGTCAAAGCATTGATTAAACGTTCAAATCAAACCTTGATAGAGGCACAAGTACTTAAATTTGCCGATTTAGAACTAGATTTAACAAGTAAAATAGTCACACGTTCCGGTCAAAAAATCAATCTAACGGCCAAAGAATTCCAACTGATGGAATACTTTCTACGCAATCAAGAAAAGGTTATTTCGAAAGCCGAAATCGCCGAAAACATCTGGGAGGTAGAGGACGAAGGAAGCTCAAATTTGATCGAAGTATATGTGAATTACCTGCGTAAAAAAGTCGATAAAGGCTTTCCAAGTAAGCTCATACATACACAATTTGGTATGGGCTATATTTTAAGACAGGAATAAGATGCAAATCCGTTCTCGGTTGACATATCAATTTACCTATCTGGTGTCTGCGATTCTTTTCGTATCGTATTTGATTATTTATTTGTTTACCCAAGAGAACTACAAAGATAAATTTTACAGTCGGCTACGTCAAAAAGCCAACACCGCAGCAGAATTGCTCGTAAACGTGAAACAGGTAGATTCTAAATTATTACGCATCATCGACCGCGCGAATCGGGATATCCTGTACCGTGAAAACATCATGGCTTATGATACGTGTTATGAGCGGATTTATCGCTCGAATGACAGCATCAACTTCCACGTAGATGTCAACAAGGTAAAAGAAGTCTTAAAACGCAAGGAAGTACGTTTTGGTGTAGAAGATTTAGAGGTATTAGGTACCGTTTTTGTCACGCCAGAAGGTCGAATCGTCGTTTTTGCGGGTGCAGTTGACCAATATTCAGCCGAGAATGCCAAAGACCTAAAAAATATCCTGATTGCCTTATTTCTCTTATTTGTCTTCATCGTAGTCATATCGGGCTGGTTTTTCGCCGGAAGGGCCGTTAATCCCATTTCTGAGGTGATTAAACAGGTAGATTTACTTTCTCCCAAACGCCTAGAACAAAGGTTGGAATCCGCCGACTCCGAGGATGAGATAGGGAAGATGGTCGCCACGATCAACCGACTACTAGAACGAATTGAAAGTGCTTTTCGATTCCAAAAGACCTTTATTGCCAATGTTTCGCATGAATTAAAGAATCCATTGACCAAAATTTCCTCTCAATTGGAAGTAAGTTTATTGAATGAGCGAAATACAGCAGATTACAAACAAACCATCGCATCTGTATTAGAAGACACCCAGGATTTAGCTGCGATTACGGAATCCTTATTGGAGCTCAATAAAATCAGCGTCACCGACTACCAAGCTGGATTTCAAATCATACGAATTGATGAGGTGATCTGGGAAGCAAGAAGCTTGGCTCAAAAGCTAAATTCAACCTATAAAGTACTTTTTGATACCCAATTCATGCCCGATGACGAGGAGCTACTGATGTTGAAGGGTGACGAAAAATTGATGTTGACAGCCATCAAAAACCTAATCGAAAATGCCTGCAAATTCAGCCCAAATAATCAGGCACAAGTCAGTCTATCAATCGTTTCAAATCAAATTGAAATAGAGATTAAAAACGAAGGAAAAGGCATTCCTGAGGCTGATTTACCATTCATTTTCCAACCATTTTTTCGGGGTGAAAATACGGCAAATTCTAAAGGTTACGGCATTGGTTTATCCTTGGTTGAGCGAATCATTCATTTACACAATGGACAAATTTCAGTCAGTTCAGCCATTAACAGTTGGACGACGTTCAAGGTAAATTTGCCAATTAATAAATAGACATTGGAAGTTTGACGATAGACATTGGACATTAGACATTGGACATTGGACGTTAGACTGTAGACGTTGGACTTTGGACTTTGGACGTTGGATTGTAGAGACGCAATACCTCACGTCTAATTTTCAATGGTTTTAAAATACCATCAAATAGCTCATAAAGCGTTAATTTCGAAATACCTTGAATTTGTTGTATAATTTATATTATGTTAAATAGAGTATAGATTTACTCAAAAAGCAGCTAATTGACACATTCTTAACTCTTCATTCTTAACTCTTCATTCTTAACTCTTCATTCTTAACTCTTCATTCTTAACTCTTCATTCTTAACTCTTCATTCTTAACTCTTCATTCTTAACTCTTCATTCTTAACTCTTAGTTCTTAACTCACTCTAATAAAAAAGCCCCAGGAAATTCCTGAGGCTCTGATCGGTCTAACGTCTAATGTCTAACGTCTAATGACCATTAATCCACTTGCTTATCGATCTTCAACTCACGATAAACTTGTTTCAAGATTTCTTTCAAATCTTCGTCTTTTTTAACTTTCAAAGCACGCTCAAAGAATGGAACCGCTTGTTGGTACTTCGCTGCTAATTTCTCCTCAACAGCCTTACCTTCTTTCTTATATGTTTCCATATCCATGGCATTTACAACACGCTTGATTTCTGCACCTTCGTTGAAATAAAATGCTCCCATTTGATACAATGCATCATAATATAATGGGTCAGCCGCTAATGCACGCTCATAGAATGATGGTGTCTCCTGCTTCAAAGCATCAATTTTAACATTCAATTCAGCAATTTTAGCTTTGTTTGCGGCTTCATCCCCTACTGCCTTTTCTGCCTCAAGCTTCTCCCCTTCCAAGGCCTTTAATTCTTCATTATCTTTCGCAATCGAAGCTTCTAACTTATTGATTTGCGACTGAATAACAGGCTTTTGATTCGGTTTAACCGTTTTTAACTTTGCTTTCGTACGCTTCAATTCATCAATATAAACCTCTGCCTTATCCTTGTGAGAAGCAATTTTACGACGCGCATCAGCAACTTTGTTAGATGCATCTGCAATTTTATTTGCCTCTTCTTTTAACGTGTTTGTCTTATTTTCATACAATAAACCCAAATTAAACAAGTTCATCACGTCTTTTGGATCCTTTGAAACAGTTTCCTTCAACTGAGAAATCGCCTGATCAATCCGATTGAAAGCAATTAACATATTGAATTTCTCATTCTTCAAATCCTTGCTTGTTGGATAAATTTCAATGCCTTTATCAATTAAAGCAAGTGCTTTGTCCTCTTCCTTAGCAACTTTATAAATTTGTGACAAACCATAAATAATCGCGACATCCTTACCGCCAATGTTCATGTATTTCTCGTATGCCGTACGTGCTTCCGCATCTTTTTGGCATAATTGAGCTACCACACCTGTATACATCGCTGAAACAGTATCTTTCGAAGCTATTTCAGATGCTTTTGACATATAACGGAAAGAAGATGTATAATCTTTCCCTTGGTATTTAATCACACCCATGTTCATTAAAGCACCATAAGCCTTCTCACGGCCATCCAACAACTTTTCTGCATCTTTCGCAATAGATCCTTTCTTACCTTCTTTGGTATCCAATTTCACTGCTTCAGCCAGGTAATCCAAGGCTTTAAATGATGCATCTAAATCGGTATTCGCCAGCGTTGAATCTGGAAATGAAGCCAAATCAAAATAAGCAACCGCACGCTCTAACCATAAACGTGGCTTTGTAGGTGCTTTCTTTACGGATTCATCTGTCTTTTTAACAGTTTCCAAAATACTCTTCTTTTGTGCTTCGACCAAAGCTTTGTCCACCTGTGCGAACGATGAGCCTGCAGCCATTGCCACAGTAATCAGGGTTAAAACTACTTTTTTCATACGTTTAGTTAAATTAAAAAAAAGCCCGTATTCGCATACGGGCCCATGAAATTACTCTTCAGTTGATTCCTCTACTCCTTCTACTGCTGAATTCTCCTCCCCTGTTTCCGGTGCTGCCGTTTCTTGAACAGCTCCTTCTACGATTTCTACTCCTTCTGCTAATTCAACCTCTTCCGGTTCAGGTTCTTTCTCAATTTTGGTTACCGATGAAATTTCATCCGACTCGTTTTTCAAACGAATCAACTTCACCCCTTGCGTATTTCGGCCCATGACACGTAACTCTGCCACACTCGTACGGATCAAAATACCCGCCTTCGTAATGATCATCAAGTCATTGTTGTCATTTACTTCCTTAATCGCAACCAAATTACCTGTCTTATCCGTGATATTCAAGGCCTTAACCCCTTTTCCACCCCGGTTTGTCAAACGATAATCTTCTACTTCAGAACGCTTACCAAAGCCTTTCTCCGACACAACCAATAATTGTTGAACCTCCGGATCCGACACACAAACCATACCAATCACACGCTCATCCGCGACACTTTCATCAATCCAAATACCTTTTACCCCCGCAGCGGTACGGCCCATTGGACGAACACGTGTCTCTTCAAAACGTACCGAACGGCCCGTATTGGTAGCAATAACGATTTGATTATTACCATTTGTTAATGCGACGTCTAATAAACGGTCTCCTTCGCGAATGGTAATCGCATTGATACCGTTTTGACGTGGACGAGAATAAGCCTCTAACGACGTCTTCTTAATCGTTCCATCTTCTGTACACATCACAATGAAATTATTATCAATGTAATCTGGATCTGTAATCGACTTCACATTAATCACGGCGCGAATCGTATCGCCGTTTTCAATATTCATCATGTTTTGAATTGGTCGGCCTTTCGAGTTTTTCGATCCCTCTGGCACCGCATAAACACGTAACCAGAAACACTTACCGCGCTCCGTAAAGAATAACAACCAGTTGTGCATCGTCGCTGAGAACAAATGCTCGGTGTAATCATCATCTTTCGTTGCCACCGCACGTGAACCTACTCCTCCTCTACTCTGTGCACGATATTCTGTAATCGGCGTACGCTTGATATATCCTTGCGCAGAAACCGTAATCAACATTTCATCATCCGCAATCATATCCTCTACCGAGAATTCTTCATCCGTCATGTTGATCTGCGTACGACGCTCATCGCCATAACGCTGCTTCATTTCCGTCAATTCATCCTTAATGATCTGCAATTGACGCTCTGGCTTCGCCAAAATGTCTTCCAAATCATCAATCAATTTCATGATTTCCGCAAATTCATTCATGATCTTCTCACGCTCCATGCCGGTAAGACGCTGTAAACGCATCTCCAAAATGGCCTTCGCTTGAATCTCAGATAAATTGAATTTACTCATTAATCCCTCCTGTGCTGCATTCGGGTCTTTTGATTCACGGATCAACTTAATTACCGCATCTAGATTATCCAATGCAATAATAAAGCCTTCCAATATGTGCGCACGCTTACGTGCTTCACGTAAATCAAATTTCGTCCGACGAACAATTACCTCGTTACGGTGCTCAACAAAATGATGTATCAAATCTTTTAGATTCAACATCATCGGGCGACCTTTTACCAAAGCCACATTGTTCACACTGAATGAAGATTGTAAAGCCGAATGCTTATACAAGTTGTTCAATACGACATTCGCAACCGCATCACGCTTCAAATCGAACACAATACGCATACCTTGACGATCCGACTCATCACGAATCTCTGAAATACCTTCGATACGCTTATCGTTCACCAAATCAGCACATTGCTTGATTAAGGATGCTTTATTAACCATGTACGGAATCTCCGACACGATAATCTGCTCTTTTCCATTCTTATTCGTATCAAATGTTGCATTTCCACGCACAACAATACGTCCTCTACCCGTCTCAAATGCATTTTTAATACCCTGAACACCGTAAATAGTTCCTCCCGTAGGGAAATCCGGTGCCTTGATGTATTGCATCAATTCTGTAATCGTGATATCTCGATTATCAATGTATGCCGCAATACCATCTACTACTTCTGTCAAGTTATGTGGCGCCATATTGGTCGCCATACCTACCGCAATACCCGAAGTACCATTCAATAATAGATTGGGAATCTTCGCAGGCAATACCGTCGGCTCATCCAAGGAATCATCAAAGTTGGGCTGAAAATCAACCGTCTCCTTGTTCAAATCCGAAAGCATCTCATCCGCAATACGCTTCAAACGTGCCTCCGTATAACGCATGGCTGCCGGCGAATCACCATCGACCGAACCAAAGTTACCTTGTCCATCAACCAATGGATAACGCAAAGACCAATCTTGGGCCATACGAACCATCGTATCATAAACAGATGAGTCACCATGTGGGTGATACTTACCAAGTACCTCCCCGACGATACGTGCCGATTTTTTGTACGATTTATTGTAACTAACTCCTAACTCCTCCATCCCGTAAAGTACCCTACGATGCACCGGCTTTAAACCGTCACGCACATCTGGCAAGGCACGAGATACAATGACCGACATTGAATAATCAATGTACGCCCCTCTCATTTCATCTTCGATGTTGATTGGGATAATATTCGTGTGTAATGACATAAATAATGATTTGATTCGTTGAACAAACCGCCCGCTAAAATTTCTCTTTTCGAAAAAACAAAGCGGTTTTTCAATAGTTACAAATATCCTTAATTCTCCCTATTTTTCCAAGAAAAAATTCAGTAAATCTGGAGAAAATAAATCATTTATCGAACGCTATATTTACCTTTGAAAAACGAACAAATTAGGAGACTTTGAAAAATACATTTAACCTTATCTTTCTAGGCATTTTAACCTGCATGCTGTGCTTGCTATTGCAAGACCTAAAAGCACAAAATATCACGCGAGGCCCCTATTTGCAGCTGCTATCAACAAATTCAACGCAGCTTCGTTTTCGCACAGACGTGGATAGCAAACCGAATATCTTGATTGGCAAATCCCCAAGCTCACTTAATCGGACCATCAAGCAAACCATTTCCACGAAAGAGCATGAGATCTCCATTGACTCACTGACTAGCAATACCCGTTATTACTACAAGATCGTCACTCCTACTCAAACCCTCGGAGACTCCACCTATTTTTTCCAAACAGCTCCAACCAAAGGATCCAAATCAAAAATTAGTTTTTGGAGTACAGGAGATATGTTTCCTGGCCAACAACAATTAGATTCCTACGAAGGCTTTAAAAAGTATATTGGTAACAAATACACCAACCTCTATATTACCGTTGGCGATAACGTATATATGGGTGCCTCAGACATCGATTTCCAAACAAACTTTTTTCAAGTTTACCAAAATGGCCCCATCCTAAAACAAAGCGGCATGTTTCCTTCTGTTGGTAATCATGATTATGATAATACCTCCCAAAAACAGGACGACCCCATGATCCCCTATTTTCAAAACTTCACGTTACCAACGAAAGGTGAAATGAATGGGATTCCATCGAACTCAGAGGCTTATTATTCCTTTGATTATGGAAACGTGCACTTTATTTGCCTCGATTCCTATGCCTGGGGAAAAGACAACCAAAGACTATTCGATGGTCCAAGTGAACAATCAACTTGGCTTAAAAAGGATTTAGAAGCAAACAAACAGGATTGGACGATTGTATTTTTCCACTACCCTCCCTATACGAAAGGTAGTTATGATTCAGACGCCAAAAATCCGGATGCCACCTACAACAATCGATACAACATTCCTCTAGTGAACCTGCGCAATTTATTAGTGCCCATTTTCGACAAATACAAGGTCGATTTAGTGCTTACAGGACATAGTCATGTATATGAACGAAGCAAGCCATTATTAGGACACACAGGCACCTCAGATACCTTCGACCCGAAGTTACACAACCCAGCTAGTTCATCAGGCAAGTACAATGGAGAGGAAAATTCATGCCCATACCTTTTTGATAACACAAATCAAAATGGAACCATTTATGTCGTTAATGGTGTAGGTGGCGGAACGAAAAAACCGTTGAGCGACTTCCCGCATAAGGCCATGTATTACTCCAATGCAAGTGTCAATGGATCCTTTTATGTTGAAATCGAAAACAATCGATTCGATGCTAAATTCCTCGATACGAATGGCGACGTATTAGATAAATTCACCATTTTTAAAAATCTGAATCTCAAACCAAACACCAATCTGACGATCGATTACGGCAAAACCGCCGATTTAGTAGCTTCATGGTTAGGACAGTACAATTGGTCAACGAATCAAACCAGCAGTACCATTACTGTGAATCCAACAACTTCAAGCGCTTATCAAGTAAGTGATCCACAAAAATGCTTGGTTGAGAAATTCAATGTAACTGTGAATTCGCCGCTTGGTACACAAGAATCTCGTGAAATACCATTTGACCAATTGACTATATTCAATTTACAGGGTCAATTAATAAAAGAATTCAACCAGGCTGGCCAAGTCAATGCTGAATTATTGAGTGTACTACAACCAGGAGGATATATCTTCCGGGTTGTTTATCAGCAACAAGAAAAAGTGTTGAAAATTATTAAATAGGATTGACAGAAGATTCGCGAACGACCAAATTCGTTTTCAAGACTTCGATAACGGGCTCAGCACCGTCTGCGCGCCCTTCAATTTGATCCAAAATGAGCTTCATGGCCAACTTACCTATTTCTTCCAAGGGCTGCGCCACCGAAGAAATCGTAGGCGAAACAACCGAACAGATCGGTTCATTATTAAAACTAACCATTTTAACCTGATCTGGCACTGAAATCTTCAATTCACGCAAAGCTACCAATACACCTAAAGCTAAGCGATCAGAAACAACCAGAATTCCGTCTGGTGGATTTGCGCTTTCCATTAATTGGTGCGTTTGTGAGGTCGCCGTATCTTGAAAATAATCCGAATGGATAATCAACGAATCGTCTTCCTGAATACAAGCTTCTTGCAATGCTCTTAAATAGCCCAATCTACGTTGATTACTAACAGAAACACTCTTAGGACCGGCCAAAAACGCAATGCGTTTACAACCATTTTCCAATAGATGCTTGACCGCCTCATAGGCAGATTGCTCATTATCCACCATGACCTTAGAGGCATGTATTTCGTCGCTATCCCGATCAAAGAAAACCAAAGGAATGCCACGACGTTGCAAACGGGTAATATGATCTAAATTGACCGTTTCACGAGATAGGGAGATGATGATCCCTTCAACTTGACTTCGAGATAAATTTTGAATATTGATTAATTCTCGCTCAAAAGATTCTTGCGTTTGGGTAATCAAAATACTGTAACCTGCTTTAATGGCCTCTAATTCAATTGCCTTTACGACAGTGGAAAAAAAGTAATAGCCCAAATCAGGCACGATCAACCCAATCGTTTTTGTCTTACTTTTTACCAAACTTGCAGCCAAGACATTGGGCTGGTAATCCAACTCAGCCGCCAGATCCAACACGGCCTTTTTGGTATCTGGATGAATATCCGGTAAATCACGTAAAGCACGCGAAACAGTTGCAACAGATACATTCAACTGCTTAGCAATATCTTTGATCGTAACCTGATGACGCATAGTTTATTAATTTACTTCGAATTTACACGCTTTTTTTGAGATTCTAAATGCTTATTTTTTCCTTTAAGCTCACACAGGACTTACCTCCTAACATCCCTAAAGGGGGTTGTTCTTTCCATACATGGATCTCATAGGACATGATATCGCAAAAAGATTGCTTTAGCTTATTAGCGATTCGCTGTGCCACCGTTTCTAATAAATCTACTGGCTCAGCCATGACCTCTTGACAAATCGTATAGATTTTGCCGTAATCAAAAGTCTCCTCTATCTGTTCAAATTGTATTCCATGAACCTGTTTCGAAACGCGCACAGTCAACAAAAACCAATTTCCTAAAATTCGCTCTTCGGGAAACAATCCATGATTAGCGAAAAATCGCACCTCTTCCAATCCAACCTGATATTCCTGCATATGCTAATTGATTTCTCCTACCTTTCCACGCGGACCCGTCGTCTTTGCATACGCCTCTAACACCTTATTTAAAGTTGGTAATCCATCATCCTCAATGGTCGCTACATCTAAATATTTGCCTTTTTTCGCAGGTTGTTTTTTAACAGCCTTTTCAGATTTAGCCTTAGCAACGACCTTTTTAGCAGGCGCAACTTTTTTAGCTACCGGTTTTACTGGCTCGGCCTTAACTTCCTTAACTACTTCTAGTTTTGACCAGGCTTCGACACTTGTTAAGGTTTGACGAGCGAAATTCGCCAATTGACCTGCAATTTCCGCTTGAATACGCTCCAAACGCTTCAATTCCCTCGTCTGTTCTTTTACCTCTTGCTCAACTTGGCCGATTAATTGCTTACGCTCATTTTCAACAAATAATTTTGCTTTTTGAGCTTCCTTTTCAGCAGCGGCCAATACCGTTTCTGCCTGTTTCTTAGCACTTTCCAATACCTTAGCAGCCTCTTTCTCAACTTTTTCTTGCCAATTCTTTTGAGCCTCTTCAGCTAACTTCATGGCGCGAAACAACGAAGTCTCGACTTCCCGCAAACGATTCACCTCTTGCTCCAAGGTTTGTACCTTTTCCACCAACACGGCTTGTTGGCGATGCATCTCTTCCTCAAAAAGCGCAACCGATTGTACATAATCGCTCACCTCTTGAACATCAAAACCTCTAAAACTTTTCGAAAAGGATACCTCTGGAATTTGCATATGAAAAAGCATTTAGGTTAAAATTATAAAAAATTGTTAATCGATTTTCCAAACTGAAATATTTTTATCGTCCGAACCTGAAACCAATAAGTCCTGATAAGTACTCCAAATCAATCGATTAATCGAATTCTTGTGCCCACCATAACGCGCAAAATCCAATACCTTTAACAATTTCAAACTTGCCAGATCCCAAATTTTTATCGTCTTATCCATACTTCCCGTGGCCAAATATTGACCATCAGGACTGACAACAACCGTGTTAATCGAATAAATGTGTGCTGGCACCCCTTCCGCTAATGATTCCCCATCCAAATTCCATTTTCGGATGTGTGCATCTCGACCGACACTAATCATACTTTCCGATTGATAGACAATTGAAAATACACTGTTTGAATGTGCCAACCATGCTTTTTGAAGTGAAAAGTCAGCTTTAAAAATTCGAATATATCCATCACTCGACCCGATCGCCATTTCTTCGTTTGGAAGCTGGCAAAAACATCGAATATTGGCCTCACCAGATTTGATGCGCTTTTTAACTGCTTGTGCATGTTGGTCGATCACCGTTATTAAGCCATCTTGATGGCCAACCCAGACATGACCATCCATGATAGCCATGGAATATATCGCCAACTGAGGTAATTGAATGGAAAAAACACGCGTCTGATCAGCAACTAATATGCCATGAACGCCTTCGAAATTTTGCCCAACCCATAAAATCCCTGTGTTTTCATCGAAAACCATCGCATAAATCGAACCCGTAATTTGCGCAACAACTTGACCTAGATCCGGTTTCTGTAAATTCCACTGAACTACCCAGCCATCTGAACCTGCTGAGAAAAACGAATGCGAAGTTGGGCCTTTCGAAAGCGCATATACTGCCCCCCGATGCCCACCAAATGTATCTATCCGCTCTATTTTCAACATTGACAATAATTATAATTACAAAATTGGTAATTTTACCAGGAATTCAACCCTTATGCCCGAAATTTCATCACAGCTTTCAAATCCTAACCTTGATGTTCATATCAAGCTTTGGAGAATTGATGAAACGGCTGAATTCTTTCAAATTTTCCCGGATTCTTGGTCAATGCCACCCATACAAAAGCAAATACAGGCAAACAAATACCTGGAATCTGTCGCCGCACGCTATTGTTTGTGGGAATTAATGAAATCTTTGGGTTTAGAATCGTTGGAGCTCCAACAAGATTATCGCCAAAGGCCTTATTTAAATCACCCACTTTGGCACATTTCAATTAGCCACTCCTACCCTTTTGCAGTTGCATGCATAAGCAAAAAACCCATGACAGGAATTGACATTGAAAAGAAAGACCGAAATGTTAATAAAATCGCTCCTCGCTTTCTCAATCCAACCGAATTAGCAAATTGGCAGGCGGATTCGCTCAAATTAACCCTAGCGTGGTCGGCCAAAGAATCCATTTACAAGGCCTGGAAAAAACCGGGTTTATCCTTCCAACAAGAAATAGCATTGAATTTTATCGATGAACAATTCTATGGACAGGTAAATAGCGAAGAGCCTTTCCCAATAGCCTTTGAACAATTTGATGAATTTGTCATCACCCTCGTGAATCACTAATCCAAGGATTCGATCATATCCGTTAGTTCATCTTTATGCGAATCATCGCCCGCTTTTTCATAAGCCATGATGAGATTACGCAAGACCCGACGAATAATTTCCAAATTCGTACAAGGTTGATAATACACCTCATTGGGCGTTAAATTCAATTGAGCTAAATAATTATCAATATCAACCTTATTGAATATTAACCCTTTATTAAAGACATTGATGTAACATTGCACCTCATCCTTCTTATAAGTCAACACAAATAAATTTGGCAAATTAACGCCATAAACTGGAAGACCTAATTTTTGCGCAATCCACATATAAATTACACACAAGCTAATCGGATTACCCTTTTTTGTCTCTAAGACGACGTTTAGAAAGGAATTATTGGCCGCATGGAAATTCTTCGTATTTGCACCGAATTTCAATTGATCAAACAACACACCGTTAATAATCTTCAATTGGTCCATCGGATGTAAATTCTCGCGAATCTGTGGCCAAACCTCAAAATACAATTGATCCATGTCGGCTTTCAATTGCGCCAACGAGTACTCTGGAAAACGGTATGTAGCAACGATCCACATCCCTTCTAATAAATCCATGCTTCCACGCTCCTTCCATTCGAGCAAGCGTTGTTTCGTGGAATCGAGTTGGAAATCATGAATCATGTTCTCCAACTTACTCTGAACCAACGGATTAAGACTCAAATTCTCCCATTCATTTTCTAAAATCGGGATGATTTGAGGACCTAAGGAACGCATTTTTGCTTCAACCATCTCAACAACTTCCTGATCGGAATCGTCTAATAATTGAATCATTGCTTTAATTGCTGGTTCTTCCATAACTGCGTTTTGATGTGCAAAAATAGGCAATTTATTGCGTGTGCCAAACGCAGCCAACATTATTCCCATATTCACTTTTTTTAGCTGAAAAATGGGACTAAATTTGTGATTGCATTCAAGTGAACAGGCTAAATATGAATATTTTAATAACGGGAGGCGCTGGATTTATCGGATCACATACCTATGTTGCTCTATTAGCGCATGGCTATACCCCGATTATTGTTGACAATTTCTCGAATTCAAGCGAATCTGTAATTGGTCAATTAGCCGATATCACGAAATCACCCGTTGAAATTGTTCGTGGCGACATGAATGACTCAGCGATTCTTGACCAAGTATTTACCCAGTATAAAATCGAGGGCGTGATTCATTTTGCAGCTGCTAAAGCTGTAGGCGAATCGGTTGAAAACCCCTTGAAATATTACCGTAACAATGTGGGGGCAACCATCCTACTACTTGAGAAAATGCAAGCTTATGGCGTCAAAAACCTCGTTTTCTCTTCTTCATGTACGGTTTATGGCCAACCAGAAACCTTGCCCGTGACAGAAAATTCACCGGTTTTGAAAGCATTATCTCCCTATGGTAATACCAAACAAATGTGTGAGGAAATCATCGAGGAAAGTACACGCGCAAGCCAACAATTAAAATCGATATCCTTACGCTATTTCAACCCCATCGGGGCACATAAAAGCGCTAAAATAGGCGAATTACCCTTAGGACCGCCGGCGAATTTAATTCCCTATTTAACACAATCCGTAGCAGGTTTACGAGGACCACTGCAAATTTGGGGGACCGACTACCCTACCCCAGATGGAACGGCGATTCGAGACTATATCCATGTTTGTGATTTGGCAGAAGCGCATGTAAAAGCTTTGGCATACCTAATTAAGCAAAATGAGGCTCCATTTTACGATTATTTTAATATCGGTTCTGGAGAAGGAAGTTCTGTTCTACAAGTAATTCAGGCCTTTGAAAATGCAACCGGAAAAAAAGTGAATTATGAAATCCGCGAAAGACGTGCAGGCGATATTACTTCCGTCTATGCATCGACGGAAAAATCAAATAAAGTATTGGATTGGAAAGCCACTAGAAGTCTAGAAGAATCGTTAAAGGATGCTTGGGCGTGGCAAGAAGCAATTTTATAAGTATATGAAAAAACTCGTTATCACCGGCGGTGCTGGATTTATTGGTTCACATGTTGTACGCTTATTCGTCAACAAATACCCCGATTACCAGATTTATAACCTTGATGCATTAACCTACGCGGGCAATTTGGCAAACAATGAAGATGTTGCTGATAAACCCAACTATCATTTCATCAAAGCCGATATAACGGATGCCGACCACATCGATGCATTATTTGCGGAACACAAATTCGATGGAGTCTTACATTTAGCGGCTGAATCACATGTAGATCGCTCGATTACAGATCCATTGGCTTTTGTTAAAACAAATGTCATCGGAACTGTTAATTTGCTACAAGCGGCTAAAAAACATTGGGCTGGAAATTTTGAGGGTAAAAAATTCTACCACATTTCAACTGATGAAGTGTATGGCGAATTACACAACCCTGAAGAGTTCTTTCTAGAGACAACACCATACGACCCTAGATCGCCCTATTCGGCTTCTAAAGCGTCTTCTGATCACTTTGTTCGTGCTTTTCATGAAACCTATGGCTTGCCTACGGTCATCACGAATTGCTCAAACAATTATGGCCCTAATCACTTCCCAGAAAAATTAATCCCATTGATGATTCACAACATCATCAACAACAAACCCCTCCCAGTATACGGGAAAGGAGAAAATGTACGGGATTGGTTGTTCGTAATCGACCATGCAAGAGCGATAGATACCGTTTTCCACGATGGAAAAATTGGTGATACCTATAATATTGGTGGATTCAATGAATGGAAAAACATCGACCTTGTACACTTATTGTGCAAGATTATGGATGAAAAATTAGGTCGAGCAGCAGGATCATCCGTACAGTTAATCACGTATGTTACTGATCGCGCAGGCCACGATTTACGCTATGCGATTGATGCCAATAAAATCATGAACGAATTGGGCTGGAAACCAAGCCTTCAGTTCGCGGAAGGTCTTGAGAAGACGGTCGAATGGTATTTATCGAATGAAAAGTGGCTCAATGACGTCACATCAGGCGATTACCAAAAGTATTACACAAACATGTATCAAGGAAGATAAGATGAAAGGAATCATTTTAGCCGGAGGATCTGGCACCCGTTTACACCCATTGACTTTGGCGGTTAGCAAGCAATTAATGCCTGTGTATGATAAGCCCATGATTTACTATCCCCTATCCATCTTGATGCTTTCCGGGATACGTGAAATCTTAATCATTTCGACACCACACGACCTGCCACATTTCGAAAAATTGTTAGGTGATGGTTCTAGCATCGGATGTAAATTCGAATATGCCGTGCAGCCGGAGCCGAATGGCCTAGCGCAAGCTTTCGTGATTGGCGAGAAATTCATTGGCAAGGAAAAGGTAGCTTTAGTATTAGGAGACAACATTTTCCATGGTTCGGGTCTAAGTAAATTATTACAAGCGAATAATGATCCAGATGGTGGTGTGGTATACGCCTATTCAGTCAATGATCCGGAACGTTATGGTGTTGTAGAATTCGATGCGTCGAATAAAGTTATTTCCATCGAGGAAAAACCAACGAATCCTAAATCAAACTACGCGGTTCCAGGTCTCTATTTCTACGATAATGATGTAGTTGAAATTGCCAAAAACATCGCACCTTCCCCACGTGGAGAATATGAGATTACAGATGTCAATAAAGAATACTTAAAACGCGGAAAATTATCCGTCGGTATCTTAAATCGCGGTACAGCGTGGTTAGATACGGGCACATTTGCCTCCTTGATGCAAGCTGGACAATTCGTTCAGGTAATCGAGGAGCGTCAAGGCATGAAAATCGGCTGTATCGAGGAAGTTGCTTACCGCATGGGATACATCAGTGCAGAACAATTAGAAACCATAGCCAAGCCTTTAGTCAAAAGCGGATATGGGCAATATTTATTGAATATTTTACGCTAAAAAATAGCCGGCTACCAAAGCCGCTGAGAATAAAGCAATAGCAGGGAATTTCCCTGACTGTGCCAATAGAAAAGAACCCAATACAACGGCGATGGAAACCCCATCGCCGTTGACGATTAAAGGCGACATAAACGTATAGACAGCGACAATCGTCAGACCAACAGATGAAGCCTGAATACCCGCCAAAGAAGCTCGAATAAAGCGATATTGCTTCAGTTGGCCCCAAATCCGATACACAAAAAAGATTAAGAACGTTCCAGGTAAAAATACACCCAGCGCTCCGATTGCACTACCAGTCAACTCCCCTAAAAAGCCATAATCACGCATCAACAAAACGCCTAAATAGGATGTCAGTGCAAAAACTGGACCAGGAAGCGATTGCGAAAGCGCCATACCGGTCAAAAAGTCGTCCGAACGAATCAAACCTTTAAATTCAACAAACTCGGTATAAAGCACAGGGGCTAATACTTGTCCGCCGCCAAAAACGATACTTCCATTTCGATAGAAATTTTCAAACATCCGAATGGGATAATAATCCGTCAAATGACCAAGGATGGCTAGGCCTAATAAAAAACCCCAATACAAATTGAAATTAGCCCAAGGGATAATCATCCTATGCTTATTTTGACGCGGAAATTCCTTAAAATTCAGCGACGAGATACTCCCGCCCAAAACCAACACCAAAGGAAAAATGTAAGGGCTCGAGAATGCAATGCCCAATCCAAGCGTGAGCAAAAAGATCAAAACGTACATGGGACTTCGAATGACCTTTTGCGCCATGGTCCAGCCAGCTTGCAAAATCAAGCCAATACCCACAGGAAGAACATATTGTAATACCGCTCGATTGGTTAAATAAGTCATCCCATAGGCCGCTGCCGTCATGATGAATACGGCTGGCGTAATCCATACGATAAGGGTCAAATAGGCTAAACTCGCCCCGCCACGCTTCAATCCAATCGCCGTGATCATTTGCGTGGACGTGGGGCCTGGTAAGACGGAACAAAGTGCTTGAATTTCAAATAGCTCCTCTTCTGACAAGTACGCCTTTTGGTGAACTAAACGCTTTAAAAAAAGGGCCCAGTGCACCTGTGGCCCTCCAAAAGACGTTGCAGCCAAGACAAATACATCCCATAAAAAATTCAGATGCTTCGGCTGTTTCAATTTATTTTTTCTTTAATCCGAGTTCGATTAATCGCTCATTCAAAAATGCTCCTGCCGACATATCCGTATATAATTTCGGATATTCCGTTGTAACACATGATGGCAAACATGTCAAATCCATCTCCGAGCGAGGATGCATGAAAAAGGGAATAGAATAACGCGAGGTTCCCATCTTCTCACGCGGTGGATTAACCACGCGGTGAATGGTCGACTTTAATTTATGATTCGTTAAACGATCCAACATATCACCCACATTCACAACTACTTGGTCAGGTAAAGCGGTAATTGGAATCCATTTCCCATCCATACGCAATACCTCTAAACCTTCAGCTGATGCACCCATCAACAAAGTAATCAAATTGATATCTCCATGTGCAGCCGCACGAACTGCACCCTCCGGCAAGCTATCAGGATCCGCTATTGGGAAATAATGAATGGCGCGTAAAATAGAATTTCCATTTTTCACGCGGGATTCAAAATAATCCTCAGGCAGTTCTAAATAAAGCGCAATGGCAGCCAACAAGGCCTTCCCTGCAGCCTCTAATGTTTGAAATGCTTTCACCGAATTCATCCCAAATTCCGGATATTCCGCAGGAAAAACATTGGCAGGATATTCATCCCAAACGGAATCTCCATCCGCCTGATGCGGCTGACCGACATGGTAGAACTCTTTTAAATCGGGGACTTTAAAGCCTTTGGCAGTCTCTTTTCCTTTTCCCACATAACCGCGTTGGCCGGCAATTCCAGGTATTTCGTAGGCTTGCTTCAACGCGTCAGGAGATTGAAAAAACGTTTCTACACCCATATACAAGTCTTTGGTAAATTCATCTGATAATCCATGGCCCTTAATCGCCACAAAGCCAATCGTATTGAATGCTGCACCTAATTCTTGAACAAACTTTTGTTTACGAACAGGGTCGCCCGACTGAAAATCAGCTAAATCCAATGATGGAATTTCCTCTAGTAACATAATCTCTATTTTATAAATTGTTGGGAAACAAAATCCCAGTTCACGACATTCCAAAACGCATTGATGTAATCGGCACGTTTATTTTGATACTTTAAGTAATAGGCATGCTCCCACACGTCCAAGGCCAAAATAGGCTTTCCTTTCACTTCAGCTACATCCATTAAGGGATTATCTTGATTTGGCGTAGATGAAATAACTAATTTACCATCCTTAACTAGCAACCATGCCCATCCCGAACCAAAGCGAGACGTTGCCGCCTTTCCGAATTCAGCCTTTAAATTTTCCAATGAGCCAAAATCCTTTTGAATTTGGGCCAATAATGCAGCACTCGGTTGTTTTCCCGTAGCTGGAGCCAATAATTGCCAGAAAAAACTGTGGTTCCAGTGTCCACCGCCATTATTACGAACAGCCACGGGCTGAGATGATACCGCAGCTAAAAGCTCCTCAATCGATTTAGTATTTCCGGGTAAAGCTTTGTTTAAATTATCCACATAAGCCTTGTGATGGCGATCATGGTGAATTTCCATGGTCAATTTATCAATATGGGGCTCTAAAGCATCAAATGCATAAGGCAAAGCAGGAAGTGTAAAAGGCACATTTTCCAGACCTTGTGCAGAACGAAAACTAGACAAAAGCACACCGGCTCCCATCAATTGTAAAAATGTATTGCGTTTCATATTGAATATTTTAACTATTCGTAAATCACCCGACCTACGATACTCCTACCTAACGTAATCTCATCTGTATATTCCAAATCACCCCCAATCGGGATACCTCGTGCAATGGTGGATATTTTTATCGAATATTCCGCCAATTTCTTTGTCAAATAAAAGGCTGTTGTATCACCTTCCATGGTGGGACTCAAGCCTAAAATTACTTCATCAAATTCACCTGATGCAATGCGTTGAATCAAGGAATCGATGTGCAAATCGCTGGGAGACACACCTGCTAATGGCGAAATGATTCCTCCTAAAACATGGTATAAACCGGTATATTGACCCGTATTCTCAATTGCCATCACATCCCGCAAATCCTCTACCACACATAAAATCTTTTCATCCCGCTTCGTGCTTGCACAAATTCCACATAAATCTCCATCGGAAATCATGTGACACTTGGGGCAAAACTTCGTTTCTGTTCGCAATTGAACAAGGGCATGTGCCAATTGCAAGGATTGTGTTTCCGGACGCTTCAATAAATGCAAAGCCAAACGTAAAGCAGATTTCTTCCCAATACCCGGCAATTTGGAAATTTCTTCCACCGCCTGTTCGATAATCCGAGAAGGGTACGTATGCATCATAGGTTAAATATCAACAGATTCAATTTCAGCCGAAATGCCTCGTCGGCAAATTTCATTGCGCATGCTTAATAAATCCTCATAAAGGCCCGACTTAACACCGCATTTACCTCTAAAATGAATCATTAAGGTACATTGTTCTGCTTGCTCGGCGGTGTGTTCACACACTTCGATCAAGGTAATAATCACATATTCAAAGGAATTAACCTCGTCATTGTAGACTACTAATTGGTGACCAAACGAGGTAGATTCTTCCAACAAGACCTCAACATCCGTTTGTTCTTGAGCTTGTTCCGCAAAAGAAAAACCGTTTATCAAATCAATATCTTGGGAGAAATCCATATTTTTGAAAGAATTAATTCACCTCTTACAAATCTACTAAAAATCCGTTAAACCTCTATGTCTGTACAATTAGCCGGTGGAATTCTAGCCATCTATTTTGGACTTCTACTTGTCATCTCTTACATCACTTCGCGGGGAGCGGATACCAACGACTTTTTCACAGCCAATCGACAATCGCCTTGGTGGCTAGTAGCGTTTGGAATGATTGGAACTTCCATTTCAGGTTTAACCTTTATTTCGGTTCCAGGTGCGGTAGGTAAAACCTATTTCACTTATTATCAGGTCATTTTAGGCCATTCCTTGGGTTATTTAACGATTGCCTTGGTCTTGATGCCACTTTACTACCGACTGAACCTGATATCCATTTATGGCTACCTAGAGAAACGTTTCGGTTTCTGGGCCTATAAAACAGGATCGGCATTTTTCTTATTATCTCGAACGATTGGATCCGCAGCACGCTTGTATTTAGCCGTTAATGTACTTCAAATCGCCATTTTCGAACCCATCGGCGTTCCTTTTGTCTTAACGGTATTCATATCGATTGCGCTTATCTGGTTGTACACACACCGCGGAGGCGTGAAAACGATTATTTGGACAGATACCTTGCAGACCTTATTCTTATTGGTTGCCTTGTTCATTACGATTGTTTTGGTAGGCCAACAAATGCACATGGGTATCGGGGAAATGATTGAAACCATCCAAAAGAGCCCTTATTCCCACATGTTTGAATGGGATTGGAAGAATCCACATTTCTTTGGCAAAGACTTCTTGGCTGGCGTGTTTATCGCCATCGTGATGACGGGATTAGATCAAGACTTAATGCAGAAGAATTTAACCTGTAAATCCATCGGTGAGGCACAGAAAAACATGTTCTGGTTTTACTGGGTGTTATTGTTCATCAACTTGCTCTTCTTAGCTTTAGGTGCACTTTTATATATTTATGCACAAGCCAATCAAATTGTGATACCTGCCAAAACGGATGAATTATATCCATTATTAGCCTTAGGAGGCAACTTTGGAACCTTAGCAGCAGTGACCTTCTTATTGGGGATTATCGCAGCATCTTATGCAAGTTCCGATTCAGCGCTAACAGCCTTGACGACTTCATTTTGCATCGATTTCTTGCGGATTGAAAAGTTTCAGGAGGCCAAAAGAGAAAAAATCAAACACCGCGTTCACATTGGGTTTTCCGTCCTATTTTTCATCGTGATTGGTTTGTTTCACGTGTTTAACAACCAGGAATTGATTGGAGCTGTATTCAATTTAGCGGGCTATACCTATGGCCCCTTGTTGGGCCTCTTCGCCTTTGGTTTATTCACCAAAACAGCCATCAAAGACAAATATGTGCCATTTGTTTGCGTAGCCTCCCCCATCATCACATTTATACTAGAAACTCAATCGCAGGCCTTATTTGGCGGATTTGGATTTGCCAAACTGATTCTGAACGGAGCGATTTGCTACCTATTGTTGTGGAGTATTCGCGAAAAAACTAAAATTTAATCGCATTGCGAATGGCGAAATAGATTACATTTTCTCCAGCACCGGTATTTTTCAAATAACTACCCGCTTGGCAATAACCAATCTCAGCCTGGAAAAAGTAATGTTTCGTGGGAACATAGTTGACATCGAGGGCATAGATATCGCATACCTTCAATGCATTCGATGTCATTTTCTGTGGGTCAAAGGGGCGTAATTGCGTCATATTGGGCGTATACAAACCATCATTCGTACTTGTGCGTTGCACGAAAGAGGCACGCGCAGTCACGAGCCATTGAGTGCCCTTTTGATAACGGATATAAGGACTTAGATTTAAGGTATTGGAAATATTCAGTGCGACCGTCTGTCCAAAAGGAGGACGCGCGAACAAAGTATTAAATGTATTCAATTGTCCATCCTTCGTAGATCGATCTCCGGGAACATAATTTCCACTAAAACCAATGTATCGATGGGGTTTAACCGCAACATTCAAATCCCATACGGCCATGAAGGCTTGGATATCCAAGGATTTAAAACGACCCAACTGTTTTGAAAACTCGAAATCATAATTAAAACGCTGCGGATTGGAATAAGCATGTAGGCCAAAGGTGTGCCTGTTTTCAGCACCCACAGAAGAATAATATTCGCGCGCTTTTGACTCGAAATAGTAATAATAAGCATCTAGGTTAAGTTGTTCCAGGATTCGATCGTATTTAACATGTAGACCTGCCAACTTCTCGGTTGTTTTCACATCGTCAAAAGCCCCCAAATTTAATTTAACCGGATGTGTATAAAACAAATCCGTTCGCATGTTCTTTTGTTTGTGGATCATGTGAGCCCCCACAAAACTTTGCCGATTATTAGGCCCCTCCCGAGAGGCAATAAAACGTTCTTGACCAAACAGCAATTCTTGTCGGCCTACACGTAACACCAACTGATCTTTCAACTTCAAATCAGCAAACCATTGATGAAAACTGAAGGTATTCTGATCCACTTGGGACGTGATTGGATTCGGGTTCCAAAATCGGACAGTATTATTGATTTGCGCGAATAAACGCAATTTGGGATGCACTTGTAAATCACCGTGAATTAATAACCTATGTAGCCATTGATGTGGATTCTCAGTTAAATAGGAAGCGGGTATCTGTCCAAAATTGACATGTGTATAATTTTGATAATGTTCCCTCATTTCTCCCCCAATTGATAGGGTTGATTGTCCTAGTATGGGTAAATATTTCAATTTTTCATCCCAAGATTTTGAAGTAGTATCCGATTTCAAATAAGAAAAATCGTCTTCATATCGTAACCGACTGATTTGTTGGGCCCTTAGGGAAAAACAAAACAATAGTAGCAAGAAAGCGAATAGAAATTTTTTCAACAAAAATTAAAAAGACTAATGTGCAAGTAAAGTTACCGAGTATTGAATGAAAATAAAAAGGGCGTGTCCTGCTAGTCAAGCATCCTTTTCGAATTAACTGACTGAAAATCAAAACAATCCATCAAACACATTGTTTAGTTACAATAATTTATAAAAATATTTCTATTGAAGGCGGTAACAGTATATGATCTTGCTATTGTTGGTGCCGGCGCTTCGGGACTTCAGCTTCTATATGAATACCTCCAAAAAGCTGAAAATATTGATAAAAAGGTTTTACTCATTGATTCCGGTGATCGTTCAAAAAAAAGTTGGTGCTTTTGGTCTACGGAAGATCAAACATCCTTCCCCTTTCTGATTGAAAAATCATGGTCTAAAATACGATATCGCAGTTCATTAAGCGTTTCTAGAACTGAGGAAATCGGATCACATCAATATCACTACATCCCTTCTGAAAGGTTTTTCGAGTATTTTTTTGGCACCTACATCCCCGATCACTCCCAAATCACTTGGGTGACGGGTTGGGTAAAAGATTTAAACACTGACGATACGCAAACACAAATAGAACTTACCAATGGAGAGCTGTTCGTTACCCAAAAGGTCGCCGATTCCCGAATTCCTGCGATAACAAAATCAGTGAAACCACGTGTATATCAACATTTCTGGGGAAAATTTGTTGAATTCGACTCAGATGTATTAGATAGTCAGGCAGTAACCCTCATGGACTTTAGCATAAAACAATCTAATCCAGCATTTACTGTTTTTCATTACATACTACCTTTTTCACCTCGCAAGGCCCTTATTGAAACAACGGTATTTAGTACTGAGGGGTATGATGAACAGGCATTCGAAATGCTTTGGAAAAAGTACATACAAGAAAATTACGAAGGCAAAACCTTCCAAATTGTTGGGGAAGAGCGAGGTACCATACCCATGGTTCAAATGCCCAATCAGCCAAAAAATGACCCAATATTCCCTATTGGAACCGCAGCTGGACGAGTAAAACCTTCTACGGGATATGCATTTACCCGCATGCATCAAGATGCAAAAGATAGGGTAAACCAACAAAAGGGAATCCCAAAAGCGCGCTACACGTTTTATGATTCAATTCTTTTGAACATGATTCAAGAAGAAAATCAGGTTATCCCGAAGGTAATGGACCGACTATTCAGCAAAATGAAATATGTAAACATCCTCCGATTTTTGGACGAAAAAACGTCTATATGGGAGGAATTAAAGCTGTTTAGCCAAATGCAAATACCTTTATTTTTGAAACACTTATTCACAATGAAGCGATGAAAATGGCATTTCGTTATTCAGGGATATTCTTAAGCTTAGGTTATTTGCTTGTGATAAGTCTTTGGAAAACAATGCCAGTGCAGGTAGAGTGGGGATTTTGTTTATTATTATTGGCAACATTGGGCATTCCACATGGAGCAGCAGATCATCTTTTAGCACAAAAACTAGCCTCCCAGGCAAATAAAACATTCGGGATCTTTTCATTTTTAGGAAAGTATTTGTTGGTGATGCTGCTCTATGGGAGCCTTTGGTACGTTTCTCCACTTCTCTCCTTTCTAATATTCATAGCGATTTCTGTCTTTCATTTTGGCGATTTGGAAACGAGTGGTAAGCAAAATCTGCATTTATCCCGTATTCAATATTATTTATCATTAGTTCGTTCTATGATCTTAGGCACGGGTATTTTAGGGTTTATTTTGTCACAACACGCGCAGGAAGTTTCAAGAATCCTACAAAATTTCGATTTAGGTGTTGTTATTTCATTCGATGCATTGCCTGTGAGTTTTTACATCCTTTGTATACTAGTAGGATATCAAAAAGATCATAAAACCTATTTTATTCATACGGCCATTACCTTATTAATAGGCACGTATTTACCTATTTTACCTGCATTCATATGCTATTTTGCGGGTTGCCACGCAGTTTACAGCTTGAAGGTTTTGTCCACTTCACTTGAAATAAATCTTACGACACTCTATAAAAGACTCATTCCGTTTACGTGCCTTGCATTGGTTATGGGTACTATATACGTTGGATTTGTAAGCGAAGAAAAATGGCTAGCCCATGCGTTTATATTTTTATCAATCCTGACAATGCCTCATTTTATTTTAATGCACCAAATCACCATCAAAAAGCCCGAATAGGCTTTTTTGTATAATTTTAATTTTTTTTTAAATTTTTTTAATTCAAATCAAAACAATTGCCTGATTTTCAGAGTTTTACATTTATTACCACAAAACACACATTTCAATTACCTATTTTCTTTATCACTTTAAACATTTTCTATTATGGAAACATTAAACATTTTATTAAACGGTACGTTAGCTGCCGGAGATTACATTGGATTTACCTTTTTCACAGGGTATATGTCAATGCTAGCTGCATCCATCTTCTTCATTGTTGAGAGAGGTACAGTAAATGACAAGTGGAAAACATCTTTGTTGATTTCCGCATTAATCACTTTTATTGCTGCAGTACATTATTTCTACATGCGTGGCGTTTGGTTAGATACGCATGAGTCTCCAACTCAATTTCGTTACATCGACTGGACATTAACGGTTCCATTGATGTGTATTGAGTATTTCTTAATCTTAAAGCCAGCAGGTGCAAAAACAGGCATGCTTTCTCGTTTGATCTTTGGATCGGTCGTGATGTTAGTTGCAGGTTACATTGGTGAGGCGGTTGTACCTGAGCAAAACGTGATGTGGGGAATCATCTCAACATTAGGTTGGGCTGTGATCATTTACGAAATCTACGCAGGTGAGGCATCTAAATTAGCTGCTGCTTCTGATAACGAACACGTAAAATCAGGATACAAAGTAATGCGTTGGTTCACATTAGTAGGTTGGGCAATCTATCCAATCGGTTACATGATGTTGCCAGGCAACTTGTTAAGCGGTATGTCAGGTAACATTGACTTAGCTTACAACATTGCGGATGCAATCAACAAGATCGGTTTTGGTTTAGTTGTTTACAGCATTGCAAAAGGAGCTTCGGCTGCGAAAGCATAATAACAAATGATGTATTTGTTAAAAAGGAAAGGCCGATGAGGCCTTTCCTTTTTTTGTTACTCTCGGTGGATAATCAACTTAGCAAAATAAGTACTAATACACACGCTCCAAAGTTTCATAATAGTTTGACTACCCTTGTAAATTTTTGCTACCAATAAATAAAATAGATCCTTTATATCCCTCCTCTGTAACAATTTGATACTTTCACTGATAGATTGTCCAAATAAAACACACAAAGGCAGGAGGCCAAACAATTTAACAAGTGATATTAGTTAAATAACAATAGGATCCATTTTTAGCTATTAGATAAATTTTTCAATTAATACTTCACCCTTCCCTCAGTAATTAATTCTGGCAGGTGATCCATATCATGCAAAATTGTTATACCTGAAAACTGGGGCAACATCTTTAATAAATTTAAGTAGATTTTATGTTGCTTAAATTTAGCCTGAAATTCAGATTTCAACTTTTCTTCATCTTGACATTCATAAAAATCCCATTGCTTTCCATTAGAAAAAAAAGGCAACAGAAACCAATGAAATACATTTTTAGATTTGGGCGAAGGCAACGTATACAATCCATGCGTTAGGGCAATATTATATTTTATCTATTGAACAATCATTATATCTAAATCACCAAAATACTCGATATGGTCAATTATTCCTTTTGAGTTAACTCAATAGGCAAATAACCCAAAATTGTTTTTACAATAAACACCTTCTGGTATTGGAACATTTTTGACCAAGTCGTTTTCAAGTATAACGTAACAATGAGTATTTCTTTTTTTAATCTTGTCACCCAAGTAATAAAATGGATCTAATATATTTTTCTGGGCAAAAGTTCTCTGAAACATTTTGTTACTTACACTTGTCGTTTGGCCATACAAGCTATCAAATGCCATTAAGTAAATAATTGTCCCAATTAATATTCGTTTAATCGCAGCAGGTTCCATAATTTCCGTTTTAAAATCAGATTGATTACTTGATCAAAACTTAATTTCTTTCAAAACCTATCCACCTAATCCTGTTACTTACGAATCAGAAATTGATACCGGTTTAAATCGAAGGAAAATATCATCCATATTATCACATTTTATCGTACTTCAACATGCCTTTTTTAGACATTTCGGAAAAATGCCCCATCACTTGTAGGATGGTCAGGGATTTAAACTCCGGTAATATTTTACGTAAATTTTGAGTTAATAAATACAATTCGAATTCATGATGAGACTCAATTTTGAGTTTTTCAGCATTAGGACATGATTGATAATCCAACATTCCCCCATCTGAAAAAAAGGGAAAGATAAACCAATGAAATTGCTCAGAAGTTTGACTACTTGGTAAATTGTACATATGAGTGGTTTCTCGGATATTTTGTTTGATCTTTTGCTCCACTAAGGTATCCAAATCGCCATTATAGATTAATTCTTCTATTTCGCTCTTGTGGTTAACTTTAAAAACGAATATTGCCATATTTTTTCTACATAAAATATCGTCAGGAATCGGTACGTTTTCAGCCAAATCATACTCGAGCGTTTCGAATCCATGCGTTTCATATTCGGAATTGCGCTTGCCTACATAACTAAAAGGAGCCGTTCGATTCTGATCATTAAACTTAAAAGTTTGCAAGCCTTTTACACTATTATATTCCAGCTTTTGACCGTTCAAATTCGGCAAAAACGAGAATAAGAAAATGATAATTTTAAAGAATTCCCTTGGCTCCATTGTTTCATTATTTAGATTAAAAATTCATAAAACATCATTCCAATCGATACCTTTTCACATAAACACATTACTTAAAAAAAATACGTTCAAGTTTAAGTCAATCGAAAATAAAAAGCATTTCATCACATTTTATCGTACTTCAACATGCCTTTTTTAGACATTTCGGAAAAATGTCCCATGACTTGTAAGATGGTCAGGGATTTAAACTCCGGTAATATTTTACGTAAATTTTGAGTTAAAAAATATAATTTAAAATCATAATGAAGCTCAATTTTGAGTTTTTCGGCATTGGAACAACTAGTGTAATCTAACATTCCTCCGTCAGAGGAAAAAGGGAAAACAAACCAATGAAATTGATCAGATGTTTGACTACTTGGTAAATTGTACATATGAGTGGTTTCCCGGATATTTTGTTTGATTTTTTGCTCCACCAAGGTATCTAAATCGCCATTGTAGATTAATTCTTCTATTTCGCTCTTATTGTTTACTTTAAAAACAAATATTCCAATATTTCTTCGACATAAAATATCGTCAGGAATAGGTACGTTTTCAGCCAAATCGTATTCGAGCGTTTCGAATCCATGCGTTTCATATTCGGAATTGCGCTTGCCTACATAACTAAAAGGAGCCGTTCGATTCTGATCATTAAACTTAAAAGCTTGCAAGCCTTTTTCACTATTATATTCCAGCTTTTGACCGTTCAAATTCGGCAAAAACGAGAATAAGAAGATTATAATTTTAAAGAATTCCCTTGGCTCCATTGTTTCATTATTTAGAATACAAATTCATAAATCATAATATCAATAACTCGCTAAAAAAATCCCATTTATAACGATTCTTATTTTATTTCTAATTAAAAATTGTTGGAATAATTAGACATTAAATTATAGTCGCTCACCCTTCAGCAAACCTGTTTTAATCATTTCATTTAAATGATCCATATTGTGCAAAACTGTTAATGAAGGAAAGTCAGGTAAAAATTCAATGATGTTTAGGTATGATCTTGCTCGCTTAGATTCTAAATTGAATTCAATTTCCAACTTTATTGAATTTGCACAAGAAAAAGAACCTAAATGATAGCCATTAGATATAAAAGGCAAAACAAACCAATGAAATGATTCTTGATTTGATTTTGAAGGCCTTGTGTAATTACCTTCTGTTTTACGAATATTCAATTTGATTTTCCGAACAATACTGCTGTCAAGATCACCTTCATATGCTAGTTTTTCAATTTTACCTCTACTATTAATTTTAAAAGCAAAAATACCGTAATTGTTTCGACACAATACATCGGCAGGTACAGGAACATCAGCTACCAAATCATTTTCCAAAATCTCGTAACAATGAGTTTTGCTTTTTTTTATTTTATTACCAAAATAATAGAATGGATCTAATTTATTTTTCTGGGCAAAAGTCCTCTGAGACATTTTGTTACTTTCACTGGTCGTTTGACCATACAAGCTAGCAAATGTCATTAAGTAAATAATTATCCCAATTAATATTCGTTTAATCACAGTAGGTTCCATAATTTCTATTTTTAAAATTTGACTCAATTTCATACATCTGATTTTTAGTTTCCTGGTTTAAATTTTGATAGATTTTGGTGTTTTTTAAACCCGAAAAAACTAAGGCTTTTGCAGTATCTTTATTCATATTAGAGAATTGCTTTAGCAGTGAATTAACCGCTCTCTCCAAATATTCTGTCGCCATCCGTTCATGATCTTGGGATTCTGTTTCCTTAAATAAAAATTCTAATTGTGCATGAAGTACTTCATGGTAGATCGAAGAGACAATAACTTCCTTTGAATAATGTGGTAAATTAGTAACATCCAATAAAATTCTATACGAATTATTATTATGATTATTCCTAAACTCACCTAATCGTTTTGATGAAAGCTCACTTGATTCCTCAAAAATGAGTTTAATTTTCGTACTAAATCCAAAATTATGCAACATCTGAGACATCTCATTCAAAATATCCGTGTTGTGTAAAACCATCTCCAAGGTAGCTCTTAAACAGGGATTATGCACATCTTTAATCGTCACCATGGGAACGGGTCCGGATAATTGTGCCATTAACAAGTCGGCAGGAGAACCTCCTCCTCCCCCTCCGACGACATCGGAAGGCTGTAGATCCACATAGCCAAAATTCTGCATACGTGCGGTTGGAATGAAAAAATAGGCTCCACCACCCAGTCTAGGCGAATAGCAAAATACTTCATCCAGCATTTCAGCTTCTAAGTTTTTTACATGATTGGTATTTATCAACCCAATACCTTTCTTGAATTGGGTCTTATCGGAGAGCGATATATCACGGTAAATATTTTCAATTTCTTTCGTTTTTTCTGTTTGATAGCAGGCAGCTAATGTCAAGCTACATAAGACAAAGCAGGCATAATTGCTTATCCACTTCATGATTCATTAGGGTTAGGTTATTCGAAATCAGACATTTACATCTAATTCGATGGCCTAAACCTAAAAACAAAAATCAAACCAAGCTATTCCAAAATCGAATAACTAAAACCCAAACAAAAAAAACACCACAGAAGCGAATAAAAGGCCGAAAGGAAAGAATTAATGAAATAAAATTATCAGTTAACTGATAAAATGGAAGGGCCTAAAAACAAAAAAACCACTCGCCTGAGTGGTTTTTTGCCTACCGAAGTAGTCCGTACGGGAATCGAACCCGTGTTTCATCCGTGAAAGGGACGTGTCCTAACCCCTAGACGAACGGACCATTATTTATTTTGGTGGCACAAAGGTAGGATTTTCCCTTTTAATTCCAAACCCCTAGTTCAAAAAAAGCTTATTTTTTTCTAATTTATTTTCGCTATTTTAGCCTTATCATTGAAACTGAACCCCTTATGGCAAATGTAAAACCCTATTCCAAGCTGTCCGATTTTGACATAGCGCTTTTCTTAAATGGCAAACACACACGCCTTTATGAAAAATTAGGCGCCTTCGAAATCGAACACGAAGGTGAAATCGGAACGTTCTTTGCTGTTTGGGCTCCCAATGCCGAAGCTGTTCACGTCATCGGAAATTTTAATTTTTGGGATAAATTCTCACACCCGTTAATGAAACGCTGGGATGCCTCAGGAATCTGGGAAGGGTTCATTCCCGGCATTCGCAACGGTGAAACCTACAAATACGGCATCCAAGCCAAATCAGGCGAATATTTGGAAAAATTAGATCCCATGGGTCTTTTTTGCGAGATACCTCCTAAAACGGCAAGTATCGTTTGGTCTACCTACAAAGAATGGAACGATGCGCCTTGGATGGAAAACCGTAAAGCCAATAATGCCCTGGACGCTCCCATGTCGGTCTATGAGGTCCACTTAGGTTCTTGGCAAAAAACACTCGATGATCAATACTTGACCTACGACGATTTCGCAGATAAACTTGTTTCCTATGTCAAAGAAATGAATTTCACCCATGTGGAATTCATGCCGGTCATGGAACATCCCTATGCACCGTCTTGGGGATATCAAATCACGGGTTATTTCGCCCCTTCCTCCCGCTTTGGTGATCCACAAGGCTTTATGCGCCTCGTAGAACGTTTTCACCAAGAAGGTATTGGCGTTATCTTAGACTGGGTTCCCTCCCACTTTCCCGGTGATGCGCACGGTCTGAAAGATTTTGACGGTACACCTATTTACGAACATCCAGATCCAAGGAAAGGGTATCACCCCGACTGGAAATCATACATTTTCGATTACGGTAGAACGGAAGTACGCAGCTTCTTACTATCAAACGCCGCTTTCTGGTTGGAGCGCTACCACATCGACGGATTACGCGTAGATGCCGTGGCTTCCATGCTTTACTTAGATTATTCACGTAACGACGGCGAATGGATTCCAAACGAATTTGGCGGAAATCATAACCTCGACACGATATCTTTCTTACAAGATCTCAACGTACACATGTATGGTGAATTTCCTGATATTCAAATTATTGCAGAAGAATCTACCTCATTCAATGGGGTAACGAAACCCGTCTTCATGGGCGGCTTAGGCTTTGGCCAAAAATGGATGATGGGTTGGATGAATGATACGCTTCGTTTCTTCCAAAAAGACCCGATCCATCGCCAGCATCACCTGAATGAACTTACGTTTTCGCTAATCTACGCTTTCACGGAGAACTTCTGTTTGCCTTTATCGCACGATGAAGTCGTATATGGCAAGCAATCCTTATTAAATAAAATGCCCGGTGACGAATGGCAGCAATTTGCTAATCTGCGCTTATTATTTGCCGAACAATTTACCCACCCAGGGACTAAATTACTCTTTCAAGGGGGTGAATTTGGCCAACGGGAAGAATGGAATCATAGCGTGAGCCTCGATTGGCATTTAACAGCATATGCACCGCACAAAGGGATTCAAGAAACGATAAAGGCGTTAAATCAGCTCTATAAAGAAGAACCTGCACTCTACAAGAAACAGTTTTCACACGAAACCTTCGAATGGTTAGAATCCAATGATCAAGGCAATTCCGTGATTAGCTTCTTACGTAAAGGGGAAAGCAATAAAGAACAATTAATCGTCATTCTCAACTTAACTCCGGCCCCACGCGAAGATTACCGCATCGGCGTTCCGTTGCCAGGCGTTTGGAAGGTATTATTTAATTCGGATAAGGGTGAATTTGGCGGTTCCGACTACCCTACCAAAGGTGCCGTGATGACCGAAGAATATGGCTGGCAAGGCAAAGCATTCTCGATTTCGATCAACCTTCCTCCCTTATCTTGTTTGATTTTAAAGGCTTAATACAAAAAGGCGGAAACAATAAAGACTCAGAAAAATTCCGAGCCTTTATTCAATCCGCCTAAGTAGTATTTGTATAATCAAGCTTATTGTAAGCCCTTTTAAATCAATATTGTACACAAAAATACTACTATATTTCAATTTTTGAAATATTAGCGGGAAAATTTATACTATTCGAATAATTAATGTTTTTTGGCCAAGATATCCTCCATGTCGGAGAGCTCTACCTCCAGCGCTTTGGTCGAAATCGTAATCTCCCAAGCACTCAGCATCAATGCTACGCTCATTCCCAATAAGGCGATGCCAAAAAACCAGCGTGCAACCATCTGCATCTCAAAAAAGATAAAAAACATGCAAATAACACTCAGAATTAGACTCAAGATTGCAATGATCTGCATGTTCTGAATCAGTTTCATACGCAATCGCAAGTTTTCAATTTGTTTCAAAATCGAATCATCGGGATTCTGTTGGAACTTCTCGTGCAGTCCACGAATCAACGAGGCCATCGACATGAATCGATTCGTAAAAGCAATCATCAACAAAGAAACCGTTGAAAAAAGTAATGCCGGTGTACCTATGCCTAATTCCATCTTATTTGATATAATACTCGTCTAAATACATAGCCATTTCTTCTTGAACCTTCTTTGCTTCGCGTTTCGCATCCACAGCAGGATTATCACCCGCATAAATAATTCCGCGGGAAGAATTGACCAATAAGCCTACCCTAGAGTTCATGGCGTACTTGGAAACGTCTTCTAAACTTCCTCCTTGGGCTCCCACACCCGGAACCAAAAAGAAGTTATCTGGCGCAATTTCTCTTGCTTTCTGCAAGAAGTCAGTGCGTGTCGCACCGATCACAAACATCATTTCTTCCGGAGAACCCCAGGTTTGCGCTAAACGCATGACGCGCTCGTACATGGGAATGTAATCTTCCGATTTTGTCATTTGAAAGTCATGGCTACCTGAATTCGAGGTAAGCGCCAGTAGTATAACCCATTTATCTTCAAAACGCAGAAAAGGTTCCACAGAATCATGCCCCATATAGGGAGCTACCGTAACCGAGTCAAAATTAAATCCCGCACAAGAAGGATCAAAGAACGTCTGCGCATACATGAAAGCCGTATTCCCTATATCCCCTCTTTTCGCATCCGCAATGGTAAATATGTCCTTGGGAATATAGTCCATCGTCTTTTGCAAACTCTCCCAGCCTTTTGGACCAAAAGCTTCGTAAAAAGCAATATTCGGCTTGTAAGCCACTGCAAAATCCGCTGTTGCGTCAATCACCGCTTTGTTAAAAGCAAAAACGGGGTCCACTTCTTTTTTAAACATAGAAGGGATTAATTTAGGATCCGTATCTAAGCCCACACATAAAAATGAGCGCTTATTTTCTATCTGCTTAACTAATTCGGTTGAATTCATGGGCTTTTGGGAAAAGGCTTTGTATTAATGCCTAAATATCGATAATTTTGGCACAAATTAAGGCCTTTCCTAGGCAATATCAAACAAAGGAATTTAAATTCTATGCAATTTATCCAGCACGATCTATCCGGAATTATTGAATATATCCCCACTAAATTTCATGATGACCGCGGTCATTTCTACGAATCATATAACCAAACGCGTTTTGCGGCGAATGGGATTACAGAAAATTTCGTGCAAGACAATTATTCCTTTTCAACAGCAGGGGTTATTCGTGGACTTCACTTCCAAAAAGAACCGCACGGCCAAGGAAAATTAGTTCGCTGCATGACAGGTAAAGTGATGGATGTTGTTGTCGATTTGCGTAAGAGTTCGCCTACCTTCGGCCAACATGGCACCTACATCCTAGACGCAGAAATAGGCAATATGCTATACGTTCCCGTGGGTTTTGCACATGGCTTTGTTGCCTTAACTGATGCCATTTTTGTGTACAAATGCACCGATTTCTGGAACAAAGAAGCAGAATCTGGTATCCGCTGGAACGATCCTACCTTAAACATTTCATGGGGCGTAGAAAACCCCGTTGTATCAGATAAAGACCAAATCTTACCCCTATTTGATCCAAACGAAACAATATTTAAGTAATTTTTATACCTTTGTAACAATGACTCGCAAGCTGATTTTATCAAGCCCATTATTGGAAATAACCATCTCAAGGTTATGCCAAGAGCTCATTGAAAATCAAATTCAAGGTACGGAAACAGTTATTTTAGGCTTGCAGCCCCGCGGAATCTATTTCGCAGAACGCATTGCCGCAGAATTAGGCAAACAATTAAACACCTCTTTTCCAGTAGGCCGTTTAGATGCCACCTTCTTCCGAGACGATTATCGTCGCCGAGATACCATCGCACCCAATTCAACGGATATTTCCTTTTTAATTGAGAACAAACGCGTTATCCTCGTGGATGATGTGTTGGCAACAGGCCGCATGGTCCGTGCTGCCTTAGACGCGATGAACTCCTTTGGTAGACCCGCAAAAGTAGAATTATGTGTCTTAATTGACCGTATATATAACCGAGATCTTCCGATTAACGCAGACTACGTAGGTAAAAGTGTCAATACACTGCCTACCGAAAAAGTACTCGTTGAATGGAAAGAACAAGGTCACGAAGCAGATAAAATTTGGTTAATCACCCAATAACAATATGTTGAAATCGCCACACTTATTAGGAATCAAAGATTTAGATGAAGAATCTATTCACCTAATCGTTAAAACGGCTAAAGAATTCAAAGAAGTTCTCAACCGCCCGATTAAAAAGGTTCCTTCCTTGCGTGATGTCACGATTGCCAATGTATTTTTTGAAAACTCTACCCGTACCCGTTTATCATTTGAATTAGCCGAAAAGCGATTATCTGCCGATACCATCAACTTTTCTGCCTCAGGTAGTTCCGTTAAAAAAGGAGAAACACTTTTAGATACGGTAAATAATATCCTCGCGATGAAAGTGGACATGATTGTCATGCGACATGCTAGTCCAGGAGCTCCGCATTATTTAGCGAAGCACATCAAAGCGAATATCGTGAACGCTGGTGATGGAACGCACGAACACCCAACTCAAGCTTTATTAGATACCTATTCCTTGCAGGAAAAATTAGGGGATTTATCAGGAAAAAACATCGCGATTATCGGGGACATCCTCCATTCACGCGTGGCACTTTCGAATATCTATGCCTTGAAAAAACAAGGTGCAAATGTTCGCCTTTGTGGACCTAGCACCCTGATTCCTAAACACATACAATCTTTAGGCGTTGAAGTATCGCATGATGTAAAAAGTACCTTACAATGGTGTGATGCTGCGAATGTATTGAGAATTCAGTTGGAACGCCAACAAATCAAATACTTCCCAAGCTTACGAGAATACTCCCAATTCTTTGGAATCACGCGCCAGATGTTGGAAGAATTACCCAAAGAAATCGTCTTGATGCACCCGGGCCCCATCAACCGGGGTGTTGAATTAAGTTCAGATGCGGCAGATTCACCCCATTCGATCATTCTCGATCAAGTTGAAAATGGCGTAGCTGTTCGTATGGCTGTGCTGTATTTACTTGCTTCGCGCGGCTAAAAGCTCCTCGTAAAATTTGAATAATTGATTTCCCGTGATTTGATTTCCACAGGCATAATGTCCCAATGGACAGGATATTTTACCATGATCCCCACATGGCCTGCATGCTAGATTTTTCACCTCAACAATCCGATTCCAAGAAGCCAAAGGACCAAAACCAAAGGCAGGTATTGTCGAACAAAATACAGCAACCGTAGGCGTATCTACCGCCGAACAAATGTGCATGGGCCCAGAGTCATTCACATAGGACATCATACTATGTTGATAAATGCGAATCGCATCGACTAATCCATGTTTCCCAGCCTCATTGACAATCGTATTTTGCGGACATGCCTTTTCGATTTCCTCAGCTAAATGAACTTCATTCGGGGCACCCATTAAAACCACAGGCTGCGATGCGGGCAAAAGCTTAATAAAATCAATCCAAACTCGAACAGGTGTCCGTTTCGTTTCCCAAACGGATCCGGGTGAAATGCAGATATAATTCTCAACAGGCACCACATTGTCACCTGCGAGAGACAAAAAGGGCTTATAAACTTTAGATCCCAACCAAGAGCTTAATAATGCTGTATTGCGTTCTGTCTCATGTTTTCCATTTCCCCAATCATGCGTTACTCGTTCCGTAAAGAACCAGGACAAGGGATTCTTATCAAATCCAATCACCTTTTTCGCACCAATAGACAAGCTCAATAAACCCATCCCAAAGAATCGTTGGGCCACAAAAACCTGATCAAACTTTTCTGCCCTCAAATCCTTTTGTAATGATCGCCAAGAGGCCCATTTCTGTTTTTTATCGTAAGCCCAAACCTGCGCAAGATTAGCGTGCGGATAGGCTTGAAAAATGGATTCATTCCCCTTGCGGACCAATAAATGAATGGATGTTTCGGGAGATTCGAGTCGAATTTTCTCCAACAAAGAACTAATTAGAATGGCATCTCCCAGAAATGCGGTTTGAATAATAAGTACTTTGTTGGCAGATGACATGAAAAATTTATGCGTGATTCGACATAAAATTAGTTAATTTTGAAATCTTTTGCGCAACGATTATTTATGAATTCAATTCAGTTAACAACTTTGAACAATGGGATAACGATTGTTCACCGACAAGTCCAGCATACCGAAATATCACATTTGGGTATTATGTTGGACATAGGTAGTCGGGACGAGTTGGACAATGAACAAGGATTAGCGCATTTTTGGGAGCATTTAGCCTTTAAAGGCACCCAAAAGAAAAACAATATGCAGATCATCAATCGCTTGGAGGTTATCGGCGGTGAATTGAATGCCTATACGACAAAAGAAAAAATCTGCTTCCATGCTTCCGTACTAAGTCCTTATTTTGAACGGGCATTGGAATTAATCACGGATATCACGTTTAACTCGACCTTCCCATCCAAGGAAATAGAGAAAGAGCGCAGTGTAATTTTGGAGGAAATGTCCATGTATTACGAGGCACCCGAAGACGCCATTCAAGACGATTTTGATGAATTATTATTCCCAAATCATTCCTTGGGTGTCAATATTTTAGGTACGAATGAAACAGTTAATTCATTCAAAAAGAATGACTTAGACGCATTTATCGCGCGTAATTTGGATACGAGTCGGATTGTCATCTCCTCGATCGGAAAACATAGCCACGACAAAGTATTTAGATGGGCCGAAAAACATGTGGGACAAATACCTGTCAAACGGAATCAGGTCAAACGCATCGCACCTCCGAGCATGTTTCCATCAGAGCGAATCACGAAACGAGGACTAAATCAATCACATGTGGCTTTAGGCAGCCAATCCTATGCCATCAAGCATCCAGATCGTTTAGCATTTTTCATGTTGATCAATTTATTGGGGGGGCCTTCCATGAATTCGCTTTTGAACGTGTCAATTCGTGAAAAAAGAGGATTGGTCTATTCGATTGAAGCAAATTTTACCTCCTATGTTGACTCAGGATTTTGGGCAATTTATTTTGGAACGGAATCGAACCAGGTTAATAAATCAATCAAGTTGATTCACAAGGAATTCGACAAATTAAAGGATCGTAGTTTAAGCCCGGCACAATTGTTGAAAATTAAATCACAATTAAAGGGACAAATGGCCATGGCGGAGGAAAGCAATTTGAATTTCATGTTGATGATGGCCAAAAGTCTTTTAGACCGCGAGAAAATCGAAACCATTGAAGAGATCTTTGAGCAAATCGACTTCGTGTCATCTGAGCAATTGCAGCGATTAGCCCAAGAAATGTTGCAATCCGAGCAATTGAGTTACTTGATATTTGAACCTTAATTCGGTGCATCTCTACCTGCATATCCCATTTTGTCATCAAGCTTGTCACTATTGTGATTTCCATTTTTCTACGCGTTTAGCGGGAAAATCGGAATTAGTCCATGCATTGATCAAAGAGATTGAACTTCAGAAGGATTACCTAGGCACTCGAGATTTATCAACGGTATATTTTGGAGGTGGAACACCTTCTACCTTAAGCCCAAGCGAATTATCGTCCATTTTCGAGGCCATTCATCAATATTTTGACATTTTACCAGGAGCAGAAATCACGCTAGAGGCCAACCCCGAAGATTTAACACCCGAATACCTTTTGGTCTTAAAGGAATTAGGGGTGAACCGTTTAAGTATCGGAATTCAATCATTTCATGCCGCTAATTTGACATTTATGAATCGGAATCATGATGTCGTACAAGCTCGAAGATCCATTCAGGATGCGCAAGCGATTGGATTAAGCAACATCAGCATCGATTTGATCTATGGGATTCCATCGAATAGTATGGCAATGTTGGAGGAAGACCTCGCAGCAGCGGTCGAGACTGGCGTCCAACATATATCGGCCTACAGTTTAACCATTGAACCAAAAACTGTTTTTGGCCACCAATTAAAAAAAGGTCTCATGCAGGAAACGCCGGAAGAAAATATGTCGGCCTGTTTCGAATACACACACCAATATTTAGAGAATCAGGGTTTTACGGCCTACGAAACCTCTAATTTCGCCAAAGCGGGCCATGAATCACAGCATAATTCGAGTTACTGGAAGCAGGAATCTTATTTGGGTATAGGTCCAGCGGCGCATAGCTTTAATCAAACAACAAGGCAATGGAATGTAGCCAATAATGCTACCTACGTGAAGCAAATTTCGCAGGACATAATGCCAGCCGAAATTGAGCAATTAAGTCCGGAGAATCAGATTAACGAGTACATCATGACGCAATTACGCACACATTGGGGAATTGATTTGAACTATTTAAAGGAACGATTTGCTACCATTCGTGTTCCTTTTCCTGAGGATGAGATTGCGTCTTGGGTGACATCGGGATATGCTGAAATTTCGAATAATCAGCTAAAGCTTGTGGGTAAAGGTAAATTAATTGCAGATGGCTTGTCGGCGGAAATCTTTGTATTGTAGCGATGTCCTCTTTGGCAAACCTTTCAGGATTGCCAAAGTTTGAGACGAATGTAATTCGTCGATTCCTCCGACTAAAGCTTGAGCTTATATTACAAATGTTAACCCCTGACTTCCGCCTGTGGAATTGATACGATCAAAAGGTCTATTTACTTGATTGCTCCAATCTTAGCTCATTTTTTGTATTTTTGCCTTCACAACTTTATTGAATTAACCCCATGGCCAAACGCGTCGATCTAACCAATACTTCCCGCTCCACAACTCGAAGCAATAAGTTCGAACGTTTAAATAAAGCACCTAAAAAAGGGTCCTCATCCTTTCTAAAGAAAATAGGCCGATTACTCTTTTACATTTGGATCAGCACCATTGTGGCCGTGGTCCTTTTTAAGTTTATTCCTGTTTACTTCACTCCTACGATGGCATCTCGAAAAATCGATGCATTGATGGACGGAGAACCAAGTAAAATACACAGCCAATGGTCTTCCTATGAGGAAATCGACCGCAATTGCGCCTTGGCGGTCATTGCTTCCGAAGACCAATTATTCCCCGAGCATCATGGATTTGACTTCGAAGCCATGGGGACAGCCTTAATCAAAAATCAAAAAGGAAAACGAATTAAGGGAGCGAGTACGATTTCCCAACAAGTTGCCAAAAACGTATTCCTTTGGCAGGGTCGCTCCTATTTCAGAAAGGCGTTAGAAGCCTACTTTACCCTATTAATCGAGTTTATTTGGGGTAAGGAGCGAATTATGGAGGTGTATTTGAATGTGGCTGAAACGGGCAAAATGACCTTTGGTGTAGAAGAGGCATGCAGACGTTTTTATGGACATACTGCCGCCGATGTGAGTACAACAGAAGCAGCTCGCATTGCCGCATGCTTACCCAATCCCATTCGCTTTTCGATCAAAAATCCATCCGGCTACGTAAGTAAACGTACTTCGTACATTAAACGCCAAATGAGCGCTTTGGGAGGCAAAAAATTCCTGAGAAACTTATAATAATTCGATTGAAGGGTCCCAAAAATGGGATTTAAATGCAAGGATTTGATCATCTTGAACCCGAATTCCTTCGGAAGCTAGCAATTCCTCCATACGGTCACCACCGAAAAAATTCTTACCTGTCAGCACCCCATTGCGATTAACTACACGGTGTGCGGGAATATCTGCGATGGTATGCGAGGCGTTCATCGCCCAACCTACCATCCGTGCGCCACCTTTCATTCCTAAATAAGCCGCAATCGCACCATAAGACGTTACTCGGCCCGCTGGTATCTCGCGAACCACCTGATAAATTAAATCAAATGAATTAGTAGAAGAAGACATTAATCCAATTGACGTTCTGAGATCTCACGCTCTAATTCCGCATACCATTTGGTACCAAATTTACGAATCAAAGGATCCTTCAAGAACTTGTACACAGGTACACCTAACTCTTTTCCATGCGAACAAGCATCCGAACAGATCGTCCAACGCTCATAATTAATTGCCTGATATTCAGCCAACTTTTGAATACGAATCGGATATAAATGACAGGAAATAGGCTTACGAAAATCCGTTTTCCCAGCAAAATAGGCTTGTTCAATACCACACTTCAAATAGCCTTTATCGTCGTAAATGGCATAAACACACTCGCGACCAGCGATAATCGGCGTAGAATAATCGCCGTCGGGTTCTAGAATATAATTGCCTTGTTTAGCAATTTCAGCGATACCGTCTTCCGACAAAAATGGACGAATTTCATCTTGAATGCGATCCATAATCGCTAATTCATCCTGTTCTAGCGGCGCCCCCAAATCACCCTCCACACAACAAGCACCTTTGCATTTCGTCAAATCACAGACAAAAAACTCATCTGCAACATCTTCACTAATTACGGTATCGTCAATTAAAATCATAGGAATCAAAATTTACACAAAGGTAAAGCTAATTCTACGATGCGCAATAAAAAGGAATGCCTTCCGTTAAATGAAATATTTTGGTAATTTTGCAATTGCATCAATAACAAAAGCCCGTTTGAAAAAATCCTTCCTACTCATACTGCTTCTTTTATCTGTTGGAAATCTTTGGGCTAACCATGCCATCCCGGATACCATTTCCATTGGAAATGTTCGAGTATCCATCCATCCATCAGCTAAGCACATATTTGAGAAGGAATTTGCTATGTTGGGGGCAAATAAAAAATACATCGCGTCGCTTGTCGACAAGATGCGTCTCTATTTCCCGGTTATTGAACCCATTTTAACAAAAGGAAATATCCCACCGGAATTCAAATTTTTATGTGTTCAAGAGAGCTCTCTGAATCCGAATGCAGTCTCCACATCAAATGCCGTGGGTTATTGGCAATTTAAATTGGAGACAGCCAAGGATGTTGGGCTTAAAGTGGACCAGGACATTGACGAACGCCGTCACATCATCGAAGCAACAAAAGGAGCTGTTAATTATTTCACCCGGAACAACGGTGTATTAAACAATTGGGTTAGTACATTATTGTCCTACCGTGTAGGCTTAGGTACAATTAAAAAACTACCCTATGCAGGCAATTGGGCAGGAAAAACGGAGATTGAGGTGGATTCATCGACCGACTGGTATGTCTTACGATTCTTAGCTTATAAAGAATTTTGGGCGGAGCAAATGGCTAGTTTACCTGTTTTAAACGATAGCACAAATTTGGTAACACACATCGATACGAAGGGTAAAAACCTCTATGAATTATCCGATGAGTTAAAAATCAGCTACGATGATTTAAAACGCTACAATGCATGGATTTTAAAGGATTGGATTCCATCAGACAAAAGCTATACGCTATATCATCCATCGAATTTGAAGGTATTCAACTCCGATGAAATCAAACAGGAGGAGCCTATTTTTACAGCTTCAGTCGATTCGACAAAACTATATGTACCCACCAAAAAGGTAAAAACACAGAATAAGCAGATTCTAAGCGATCAATTTGAAATTAGAACGCATACGGTCGTTTCAGGGGATAATTTAAGTAATATCGCCACGCAATATGAAATGAAATTAGCCGATTTACTTCGTCTAAATAACATGAATTTATCGAGTATGATTACGATAGGCCAAAAAATCAAGGTCAATCGTCGTGTACCAATGTTGGAAATTATTGCTCAAAAATTAGAAGAAAAAAGTGCCAAGGAAGAACCCGTAAAAAAAGTCCAACCGACACAGGAACAAGATTTCAAAGTAGAAGTGGAAGAGGTACGCAAGATTTCATCCAATGATTCTGAAAAAACCTTTTACATCGCTCCCGCGGAATCACGCGAAATCGTGATTAGATCTGAAGCGAAGGGGGAAACTAAGATTATGGAGCAAACACAAGTTAATCCTTCCAAAGAAACTCCAATCATCGCACCTGAAGTAGCTAAACAACCTGCAGGAACCGTTTTCTATATTCATGAAGTAGAAGTTGGAGAAACCTTGTTCAAGATTTCAAAAATCTACCAAGTCAGCATTGAAGACCTAATCAAATGGAATAACCTAGGTAAAAATCCAAGCATCCGAGTGGGCCAAAAAATCAAGTTGAAGCCTTAGATTACTCGGAGCATGTATAGCCCATCACGAAGTGGCAAAAGCATTTTTTCCACGCGTGGGTCTTCTAAACACTTTTGATTAAAATCACGCAAAGCATTTGTAGATTTATCTGTTGCTTTAGGGTCAACAATTTTGCCGCTCCAAAGTACGTTATCGACTAATATCAATCCTCCCGGGCGCATTTTGGAAATAATTAAATCAAAATACTTCGCATAATTGCGCTTATCCGCATCGATAAAAACCAAATCAATAGGACCTTCAACAGAAGTCAATTCCTGCTGAGCATCCGCAATCCGATAATCGATTTGCTTCGCATATTCAGAACGATCAAAAAAGGAACGGGTAAAACTTTCCAACTCCTCATTGATATCAATCGTTATGAGTTTACCCGTTGGTTTTAATCCTTCTGCTAAACATAGAGCAGAATAACCTGTATAAGTACCTATTTCAACGATTAATTGAGGTGATATCAACTTGGACAACATGGACAAATAACGCCCCTGTAAATGCCCTGAAAGCATACGAGGCTGTAAGATGCGCGCATGTGTCTCACGATCTAATGATTGCAATAAATCCGAGGGTTTATCCGTAAAAAGTCTCGAATATTCTTCAATGGCTTCGTCGATGAATTCCATTATTTGATTCCTGTATAAAAGAAGTCCAATGATTCAGCAGGCTTATCACTCAAGAAATAATCATCCACTTGAATAGAATTTACTAAATCATTACTCGATTTCGATATCGATAAGCGACTCAAGCGATTCGCGATATCATAAGGAACTTGCAACCAAGTTCGTGGTAAACGATATTGTAAATTGAAAATATCAAAACGCGTAATTTTCTTCACGGATTTCTTATTCGCCTCGTAATAGTCCATGACCTTTTGATTTCCATGAACTCCTTCCATAATGACTTCAGAGAAATATTTCTTCATCAAATCCCCTAATTCATTCGCTAAATATTCACGCACATGCCATGGATTACGCGATAATGAAAAGTCGCGATTCACCGTAGTCAAATATAATTTCCCTCCGGGCTTTAACACGCGGGCAGCTTCTTGCAAGAAAAAAGCATCATTCTCAATGTGCTCAATTACCTGAAATGTAATCACAAAATCAAAATGATTATCAGGCAAATCCTTCAATGGCGGCAAAAACATATCGATGAATTTGAAATCAGGATATGTTGCCGACAAACTTGCCATCAATTCCGTATTTTTATCTACACCGGTATAGGCACTAACTTTATCTGCTAAAACAGCTACACCACGACCTGTTCCGCAACCGATCTCCAATACATTTCCGCCAACCAATTGGCTAACATGTTGATAAGGAAACAATAAACGCTGGTGAACAGGATTATCAGAAGGAATTTCAGACGAAGCAATTTCAGTAGTTTTGTACATACAGATTAAATTTGACACAAAGGTAAAATTTTTAAGGTAGAATCTGTAATTTGAAATATGCTTTCCTTGTTTCCAATATCGCCTGATCAAAACCTGCTACCCTATGACGGGGAGGTTTTCTACTACGCAGATTTTTTTACCGCCCAACAAAGCCATGAATTTCTGCGCATCCTTACAGATGAAATACCTTGGAAACATGATGAAGTCGTCATCTTTGGCAAAGTCATTCAAACCCTTCGAAAGGTTGCCTGGTATGCCGATTACGAAAAGCCCTATACATATTCTGGACGCACAAAAATAGGTTTGCCCTGGACTCCTACTTTATTGTTGATCAAATCGGCCATCGAAAAAAAAGCGAAAATAGCCTTCAACGGTGGCTTAATGAATTATTACCACGACGGAAACGAAGGGGCGAGTTGGCATGCCGACAATGAGAAAACCATCATACCTAACTCCTGCATTGCCTCAGTTAGTTTTGGAGCAGCCCGCAAATTCGAATTCAAACATAAACAGACCGAAGAAAAAGTAAGTGTAACATTAGCACCAGGAAGCTTATTATTGATGCAGGGAACCACCCAAACACATTGGATTCACGCTTTGCCAAAATCAAAAAAAATCATGGAACCTAGGCTTAATTTGACATTCAGACAGATGATTTGAAAAAAAATGCCGACCTTCGTATCAAATTTACAGCAATCAACGTGTCAGAAGAAAACGAATCAAGACAGCCATTCAAGCGCCCATTTAGACATTTTACAAGTCCAAAAACAGAAAACAAAGAGTTTGTATTCGGGGTACAATCCGTATTAGAAACACTTCGTTCGGGGAAAGAAATTGACCGTTTATTAGTTCAACGCGAGCTTGGAAACAGTGAAATCCTTGATTTAGCCCGTGAAAAAGGTATTCAAGTACAGAAAGTTCCCTTGGAAAAATTGAATCGCATTACGCGTAAAAACCACCAAGGTGCTATTGCATTCGTTTCAGCGATTCATTATGCTAAATTGGAGAATGTGATTGCTGATACCTTTGAAAAAGGTGAAATTCCATTCATTTTAATATTAGACCGCATTACCGATGTCCGTAATTTCGGGGCCATTGCACGTACAGCAGAATGTGCGGGCATCCATGCTATCGTAATTCCTGCTCGTGGCGCTGCTCAAATCAATAGTGACGCAATGAAGACTTCTTCGGGAGCCCTAAACTTCATTCCTGTTTGTCGTGAAGATAGCCTCCTTCAAACCGTTGATTTCCTACAGAACTCCGGATTAAAGGTCGTTGCCTGTACAGAAAAAGGACGCAGTTCGGTTTACGCAGTTGATTACAGTGGCCCAGTAGCCATCATCATGGGATCCGAAGAAGATGGCATCTCAGATGAATTAATCCGCAAATCAGACGATTTAGCCGTTATTCCACAAAGTGGCCAAGTTGGCTCACTAAATGTGTCTGTTGCCGCTGGTGTTGTCATTTTCGAGACAGTTCGCCAACGAGGCCTCTAGTTTTTTCGTAATATTTGGGTAGCCGAGGCTTGCGCTTTCGGTAAAATGGTCACGTCGGCAATATTAACATGTGCCGGCGCTGTCACGATGTAACGAATCACATCAGCAATATCTTCCGCAACAAGTGGCTCATATCCTGCATAAACGGCATCCACTTTTTGTTGGTCCCCTTTAAATCGAACAGCAGAAAAATCGGTATTAACAGCCCCGGGCGCAACGTTAGAAACCTTAATTCCATGTACGTTTAAATCTTGACGCATCCCTTGCGATAGTGCTTCTACAGCGGCCTTGGAGGCACAATACACGTTTCCATTTGGATAGACTTGTTTGCCCGCAATCGATGAAAGGTTTACGATATGACCAGAAGCTTGTTCAATCATGCCCGGGATAACTATTCGCGAAACATTTAATAAACCATCCACATTACTGTGCATCATCGCATCCCAGTCGGCAGGGTCCCCGTCTTGAATCGGACTCATACCATGTGCATTTCCCGCATTATTAACTAGGACATCAATCTTTTTCCATGCAGCAGGAAGTGACTGAAAAGCTGCCTCTACCCCATGACGATCGCGTACATCAAATGTTAATAGATAAGAATCAGTCGTCAATTCCTTGCTCAAGGCCTCCAGGCGTTCCAAGCGGCGACCACAAAGGATTAATTGATATCCTTCAGCCGACAAAGCCTTAGCAGTCGCCAAACCAATTCCTGAGCTCGCGCCCGTGATGCATGCAATCTTATTCATGGAGAAAATTTTTACCGAAGGTAATGCCTTCGAGGTGTTCTAAAAAATTTGCGCGTAATTTGTATAAATATTTATAACGCATGAACTTCTTAATTGTTGGCTTAGGCAACATCGGCCCCGAATATCTTTTTACCCGTCACAACATCGGCTTCATGGCTTTGGATTACTTGGCCAAGGATAAATCAATTAGCTTCACGCAAGACCGATTAGGTGCTGTCACATCCTACAAGTTGAAAGGACATACAATACACTTATTGAAACCGAGTACCTTCATGAATTTGAGCGGAAAGGCTGTTAATTATTGGTGCCAACAATTAAAAATCGAAAATGAACGTCTATTAATCCTAACAGATGATATCGCACTTCCGTTTGAAACACTTCGTTTGAAACCAAAAGGATCAAGCGGTGGACATAATGGACTCAAAAGCATAGAAGGCATCTTGAATACACAGGAATATGCACGTTTACGTATGGGCATCGGGTCCGATTTTTCAAAAGGTCGGCAAGCCGATTTTGTATTAAGTAACTTTTCCGAAGAAGAAATTGGACTAATCCCATTCATCCTAAATCGATCCAATGAGATCATTGATTCCTTCTGCCTTCAAGGCATCCAACAAACAATGAACAAATACAACCAATGATTGTACTTTTTAAAGAATTTTATAATTTTTCCTAAATTTTTAATTTAGAATTATCCCGAAGGTTTACAATTGTTATCCAAATAATATTTGGAATATACCAAAAATACATATAATAAATTCTGATTACACATTCAAAATCAAAAAATAATAAATTTTAAGTTCCAAAATTGTCCAAAAGCAAGTTTTGCTATATTAAAAAAATGCAATAATTTTGTATCGTTGATTTAGTTAATAAATATAACGAATTTATGAAAAAGCAAATTTTAATGGTTAGCGTTTTAGTAGGACTAAGCCTAACAGCAACAGCGGTAAAAGCGAGCGGAACGGCATCACATGTAGATGCGTCGACAACAGTATTGTCACACAAAAAAGAAACCCTATCTGAAGTAATTCAGTCATTGATAAAGAAAGATTTTGTAGGAGCTTACGCGTCTACATCAGCAAGTTTAACAATTTCGATTTTAGAGAATTATCAAAACAACCAGTCGGCTTACTTAAAAGCTAGCAAGGCAGAACAAGCTCTTTTCAACGAGACAGTTCAATCCATTGTAAACCAAGCGGGTGTTTCGGATGAAAAAACGAATACTTGGGTGAAAGAAATTAACAAATCTGCAAAAGCAATCAACGCAATTTGGTCTGTATTGGCCATTGAACCGAAAATTGAGGCAGATTTCAATAACGAATCAGACCAAAATCAAGATTTGATCGTTGTATTTCAAAATTAGATTGTAAGTAGTTTTCATAGTTAAATAGGTTTAGAGGTAATCAAAAAAGGCGCTGTTTCTGACGGCGCCTTTTTTATTTTTTTTGCACTAAACTCATATTATTCAAACAAAACATCTATATTTGTATAAATTTTCATAGTTAAATAGGTTTAGAGGTTAAACAAATAAGGCCAGAAGTTTCTTCTGGCCTTATTTTTATTTAATCGATTCCCATTAACTTATCGATGCACCATTCCAAATATCCTTGCTTGGCTGCATGAATGCTAAACTACCATCGGCATCCTCTGCCATCAAGATCATCCCCTCACTCTCCTGGCCCATAATTTTTCGTGGCGCTAAATTTGCCAAGAAACAAACTTGTCGGCCGATTACATCTGAAGGCTCAAAATGCTCAGCAATACCACTCAAAATTGTACGTTCTTTTTGACCATCATTAACTGCCAGTTTCAAAAGTTTCTTACTCTTTTCTACCTTTTCTGCAGCAGTAATGTGACCGACGCGCAAATCCATTTTGGTAAATGCATCAAAATCAATCGTCTCCTTGATTGGGTTCACTTGCTTGCTCGCTAATTCCATCGCCGCTTTTGTTTGTGTTAATTTATCTACCTGTGCTTGAATGACGTCGTCCTCCAACTTCTCAAACAAAAGTCCGGGGTTAACCAGCTTTTGTCCGGCCGGAATCAATTCAAAATCACCTATACTATTCCAATCTAATTCCTGCATACCTAAGGCTGTACGTAATTTCGCGGCCGTAAATGGAATAAATGGCTCTAATGCAACGGAAGCATGCGCAACCAATTGAACCGCATAGTTCAATACCGTTCCTGCTTTTTCCCTATCCTCTTTAATAATTTTCCAAGGTTCGGCATCTGCCAAATACTTATTTCCGATACGCGCAATTTCCATCGCCAATACCAAAGCATCTCGGAATTTATAATTCGCTAACGCTGCTTCTAATTTGGCAGGAATATCAGCCAAAGCTTGCTTAACATCTTCTTCAAGACCCGTACCTGCAGCTTTTGGCGGCACAATGCCTTCGAAATTCTTATCCATTAACACAAAAGCCCGATTGACAAAATTCCCCAAAATGGCAACCAACTCAGAATTGTTTTTGGTCTGAAAATCAGCCCATGTAAAATCAGCATCCTTCGTTTCTGGACTTGAAGCAGTCAACGCATAACGCAACACATCTTGCTTACCAGGAAAATCTTGCAAATACTCATGCAACCAAACTGCCCAATTACGTGAAGTTGAAATTTTATCCCCCTCCAAGTTCATAAATTCATTCGCAGGAACTTGATCCGCTAATTGAAATTCCCCATGTGCCATACACATGGCTGGGAAAATCAAACAATGGAAAACGATATTATCCTTACCAATGAAATGTACGATCCGACTATCCTTCGCCTTCCAATATTTCTCCCAGTCGGCCGTCAACTGGCTCGTCATCGAGATATAACCAATCGGCGCATCAAACCATACATAAAGCACTTTCCCTTCCGTATCAGGCAAAGGAATAGGCACACCCCAATTTAAATCACGCGTCATGGCACGCGGACGAAGCCCATCTTGTAACCAAGATTTTACTTGACCACTCACATTTGGCTTCCATTCAGGATGCGAATTGACATATTTCTCTAAAGAATCTTGCCATTGATCCAAAGGCAAAAACCAGTTTTTGGTTTCTTTTAAAATCGGTGACGCTCCACTTAATGACGATTTCGGATTAATTAACTCCGTGGGTGACAAAGAAGACCCACATTTCTCACATTGATCCCCATAAGCGCCCGGTTGATGGCATTTAGGACATTCACCCGTGATATACCGATCGGCTAAAAACTGATCTGCCGCCTCATCGTAATACTGCTCCGTAACTTCCTCAATAAACTTCCCCTCCTGATACAAATGCAAGAAAAAATCTTGCGACATCTTGTGGTGTGCAGGATCCGATGTTCTTCCGTAAATATCAAACGATATTCCAAAATCCTCGAACGAGGATTTGATATTGGCATAATAATAATCAACCACTTCCTGCGGCGTTTTCCCCTCCTTTTGTGCCTTAATTGTAATAGGCACTCCATGCTCGTCCGTACCCGAAACAAAAATGACGTCTTGCTTCTTTAAACGTAAATAGCGCACATAAATATCAGCTGGCAAGTAACATCCGGCTAAGTGTCCAATGTGAATAGGACCATTTGCATAGATTAAAGCGGCCGTGACAGTTGTCCGTGAAAACTCCGACATACAATTGATTTAAAATGAACTACAAAAATAGGATATTTTCACTCATAAAATTCCAAAAGACTGCTTGCACAATCAAAAAAATAAATTTATCTTTGCAGACATTTTAATTCAAAAAGGAAAAAATACATGTTAATTATTTCGATCAAAGAGAACGAGTCAATTGATAAAGCCCTTAAGCGCTTTAAAAAGAAGTTTGAAAAAACAGGCGTGGTAAAAGAATTACGTAGAAGATCTGCTTTTGAAAAACCTTCAATTGCTCGTCGTAAGGAAATGATTCGCGCTGCTTACAAGCAAACGACATACGGAAATATCAACAACTAGTTTGTTTCGATTTTTCTTAGAATTGACTACTTTCGATCTATGAATCGCGAAGTAGTCAATTTTTTTTTACAACATCTTCAAGTAGAACGGCGATTAAGTCCTCTAACGCTACGTTCTTACGAAATTGACCTCATCCAATTTCTTGATTTCCTGGCGCTCGACAGCCATCAAATAACACAAATTAAAGCTCAAACCATTCGTTTATGGCTCGTTGAGCTATCCAATATAGGCATCCAAAACCGTTCAATTAATCGGAAGCTTGCTACCCTGCGGACCTTTTTCAAATACCTTCAACGCCGAGGCGATGTAACAGACAATCCCATGCAAACCATTCGCATGGTCAAAACGAGTAAGTCGCTCCCGACTTATTTACGTGAATCTGAAATGGAACAGGTGTTTGCCCAACAAGAAATACCCAAAAACACGTTCGAAGAGGTACGCGACCAGCTGGTTTTAATGCTGCTCTATGGTACAGGCATGCGGTTGGCGGAATTGATCCAATTATCGAACCAACAGCTCAATCTTGCTTCAAAAACCTTGAGGGTCATTGGAAAACGAAATAAGGAGCGTATCATTCCGATGCCCCAACTGCTCGTGGACCTCGTCAAACAATACCAATCGCTCAACCCTTTTCAAAGCCACAGTTTGTTGCTAACTGACAAAGGGGAACCCTGCTACCCCATGTTTATCCAACGCTTAGTCAAGAAATATTTGGGTGAAGTAAGTACGCTTGAAAAATTATCTCCACACGTATTGCGACACAGTTATGCGACGCATTTATTAAATCGAGGTGCGGATTTAAATGCCATTAAAGAACTATTGGGACATGCGAATCTCGCTGCGACACAGGTCTACACGCACAATTCGATGGAAAAATTAAAAGAAATCTACAAACAAGCACACCCGAAAGCCTAACGGATCATGGGACCTTGTTGGTTTATCTGAGAAACATAGGACTCGGAATCAATCCCAACCGAATTGAAGGCCTTCGACATCGCTAGTGCCACTTGATTCGCCGTCTCCTCGCCTTTCGACAAGGCAAACAAGGATGGACCGGAACCTGAAATAGAACAACCTAATGCACCAGCTCCTAATGCAGCCGCTTTAACTTCTTGAAATTGAGGGATTAATATAGAACGAGCCGGTTCCACGATGACATCCACAAGCGAACGTCCAATCAAATCATAATCTGCAGTCAACAAACCCGCCACTAAACCTGCCACGTTACCCATTTGGGTGATCGTTTTGCCTAACGTGATTTCTCGCTCTAAAATCCGACGCGCATCTTTGGTATTCACCTCAATCTGTGGATGCACAATGCTTGCATATAAATCAGTCGGCGTAGGTAATTGTATGATATCCAAAGGATCATAACTCCGTATGACAACAAAGCCCCCCAATAAACTAGGACCCACATTATCTGCATGGGCAGAGCCACAAGCTACACGCTCGCCTTCCATCGCGAAAGGCAATAATTCTTTCTGGCTTAAAGGTTTACCCATTAACTCATTCACAGCAAAAACGCCTGCCACAGCAGAAGCAGCAGATGATCCCAAACCGGAACCCAAAGGCATATCCTTATGTAAAGAAAGCTCAAAACCTTGATCAGGCTGGCCGATAAATTCCAAGTATTTCAAAATGGCTATACCTGCAGTATTTTTGGCAACTTCCTTAGGCAATCGACCTTCATCCCCAGTAATCTCCTTAATAACAATCCCTGGAGACGCTTTTTTCGTTAATACGACCTCATCGCCTGGACGATTCACCGCAAATCCAAAAATATCAAATCCACAGGCTACATTAGCTACTGTTGCAGGGGCATATACGCGTATACTTTCCATATTAAGACAAATAGCTACCGATTGACACAATATCCGCAAAAACACCTGATGCTGTCACCTCAGCTCCCGCTCCAGGACCCTTGATCACCAAAGGTCGGTCATGATAACGCTTCGTTGTAAAAGCAATAACATTATCAGCGCCATCCATCTGATAGAATGGGTGATCAGCCCCAACTGCACGCAAACCAATCGAAATCTTTTGATTTTCTAATTTGGCAATGTAACGAAGCACTTTCTTTTCGGCATATGCCTCATTCACCATGGCTTCAAAATAACTATTCGCTTTATCTAATTCCTCGAAAAAGGCATCCACCGTAGGTGCGGCCTCACATGCGGACGGAATAATTTTTTCGATCGTAATATCTGCAAACTCTAATTTCAAACCAATTTCCCGACTCAAAATCAAGATCTTACGCGCCACGTCCATGCCGCTCAAATCTTCGCGTGGATCTGGTTCTGTATAACCTTTTGCCTTCGCCTCACGTAATACAGCGGCAAAGGATTTACCCGGTACAAATTGATTAAATAAGAACGACAAGGTTCCCGAAAGTATACCCTCGATTTTCTCGAATCGATCTCCTGAGGCAATCAAGCCTTGCAAGGTATTAATCACGGGCAAACCCGCCCCCACATTCGTCTCATACATAAACTTCACACCTTTGCTTAAGGCTGTCTGATGCAATGCCGCATATTGCGCATATGGTCCCGAATTTGCTACTTTATTTGGCGTCACAACGGATACGTTTGCTTCAAAGAGCCCCAAATAATGTTGGTGGATTTCCTTACTTGCCGTACAATCCGCAAAGATGGAATTTGGCAAATTTAAACGCTTAATTTGTTCAACAAAGTCGGCTAAAGAAGCTGATTCTCCATCCGAATCCAATAACTCAATCGCTTGATCAATCGAAATACCAGCCGGATTAATTAATTGTTTACGCGAATTTGCGATACCAACTAATTGAATGCGCAGTCCTTTGTATTTTTCCAAATAGCGCTCTTGGCCAACCAATTGGTTTAATAAAGTTTTACCGATTAAGCCGGCACCTACTAAATACAAGTTCAGGGTCTTGATTTGAGAAAAGAAGAAAGTCTCATGAATGACATTCAGCGCCTTTGAAAGGTCTTTTTTCTCAATTACGACCGATATATTTAATTCGGAACTACCTTGCGCTGTCGCAACAATGTTAATTCCATTTTTACCTAATACAGAAAATAATCGACCACTCACACCCGTATGCTTGCGCATCCCCTCTCCTACAACCGCGATAACAGATAAATCTCGTTGGATATCAATGCCCTCAATATCACCAGAAGCAATTTCTTGAGCGAATTCTTTGGCTAAAATTTTATCAACTTTCGAGGCAACTTGCGGGTCAATCGCGAAACAAATGGAATGTTCCGATGAGGCTTGCGAAATTAATACCACGGAAATCTTCTCTTTCGCGAGGACAGTGAATAATTTGGCAGAAACACCCGCAACGCCTATCATTCCAGATCCTTGCACATTCACAAGTGCCAACTCATCAATGGAGCTAATGCCTGTAATAATATATGGGCTCGGCGAAGAAACCTTGGAAACAACAGTACCTTCAAATGTCTGATTAAATGTATTTAATACCCGAATAGGGATATTTTTCGCAAAGGCTGGTTGCAAAGATGGAGGATAAATCACTTTTGCACCAAAATGGGTTAACTCCATGGCTTCCGCGTAAGAAATCGAAGGAATTGTAAAAGCTGCAGCCACTTTGCGTGGATCTGCCGTCATCATGCCGTCTACATCCGTCCAAATCTCAATTTCATTTACATCGAGGGCAGCACCAAAAATAGACGCGGTATAATCAGAACCTCCCCGACCCAAGGTCGTTGTGTCCCCTGCATCATTGGAACCAATAAAACCAGTAATCAATGCTATTTCATTTGCATGTGCGTTGAAATCAGCCTGAATCAAGGCATTTGACTCAGCGAAACGCACTTCGGCCTTCCCAAACTGCTGATTTGTCTTGACCACATCTCGCGCATCCAAAAACCGAACGGGTAATCCGCGTTGCTTCAAAATTGCCGTAATTAAGGCCGTTGATAGTCGCTCCCCAAAACTTACCAATAAGTCGGATGTTTTAGGAGAAATCTCCTGAATCAGATTGATGCCTTTCAATACATCGCGTAATTCATTGACCAACGTACGAATCTGGGCAATAACTTGTGATTGGGCCGTAACCGGAATAAAATGACGAATCACTTCAAAATGACGTGCTTCTAAGGCTTCGATGATGGTAGGCTCAAGCGTCTTTTTACTCGCTGCCGTTGCCCCAGCTTCTAACAAAGCATTTGTTACGCCACTCATGGCAGAAAACACAACAGCGAAAGAAGATTTTACTTGATGATTAGCTTCGATAATTGCCAAAACTGATTCGATACTCGCAATGCTCCCACAACTGGTACCACCGAATTTTAATATTTTTTCCATTAGAAAAGAACATGAAATGATCCTTAGCTCTACAAACAGCTAAGTAAAGTCTACAAATATACTAGTTTAGACGGTATTTCCCCCAAGAACTCTGTGACCTTTCTGCTTTCTTTTCGAAATTTTTTGATAATTATCAGACAAGATGGAAATAGTACCATCTACCTCTAAAACAGCCAAATTCACTTCTGCAATCGAAGCGACACCATGTTCACGAATAGCTGCATCCAATTGCTCCCTATTTAACGAGGCATTTGCCAAGGCGGCTTCATTTATATTACCTTGATAAACGAGGACAATGGGCTCCCCTTCAACCACTTTACGAAGCGAAGGAAATAGAAACTCGAGTTTTTTTATGACGTAATTGGCCGAAAACAAAGCAAAAGCTGCCACCAATCCACCTGAAAGTGATGAGTCAGAACCGACCATCGCGTTTTGAACAGAATTCGATATCAATAAGATAAATACAAGGTCCACGACAGACAATTGTGCAAATTCCTTCTTCCCAAAAAGACGAATAGCCGCCACGATGAATACGTAGACGGCTATTGACTTGAGGGCGATGATGACAAAGCCTTCCATATTATTTTTTCTTTTCGGCTGCCATAACCATCGAAAGGTTATTCTTAGCAGCTAAATCATAAACATCAGTTAAATCCTGAACCGTTCTCGATTTATCAATGGAGATAATCAAGGAATTGGCTTTTTTGGTTTTTAAGATTTCTTTCAATTGACCGTCCACTTGATCCAATGCAAAGGGTTGTGCATTTCCATCAATAAAGAAGTTATTGCTCGCATCGACAGATACCCGAATAGACTCCACAACAGGTGGCGTTACTTTCGTTGAATCAGCTTTGGGTAACAATAAACGAATCGCATCAGGAGATGCTAAGGTCGAAATCATTAAGAAAAACATCAATAGAAAAAATAGAATATCCGCTAGGGCGCCTGTTTCTACTTCCGATGCTTCTCGTTCGCGCTTTCTAAAATTCATAGGATAAATTATTTTTTATTGGCTGGCTTGTGTAACAAGTCAATGAAATCCATGGCAACAATTTCCATTTTGTTAATCGAACGATCAATCATCGTCGTCAACAAAGTATACATTACATAAGCAATAATACCCACGATCAAACCCGACGCAGATGTCACCATCTTCTCATAAATACCGGATGCAATCGTTGAAATTTCAATTTTGTTCGATGTCGAAATGTTATGGAACGTACGAATCATACCCGTCACTGTTCCCAAGAAACCAAACATAGGTGCAATACGCGCAATTGAACTTAAAATACCTAAGTTCTTCTCCATGTTGTAGATTTCCAACTTCGCTTTGTTCTCAATCGCATCTTCAATATCACGAATGGGAGAACCTAAACGACCTAATCCACGCTCTAATAAATTAGCAATCGGGAATTTAGAATTCTTGCAATATGTAACAGCACCTTGAATATTACCAGCTAATAGCAATTCATTGATGTTGTGAAGAAAATTCTCATCAATACGAGATGTCTTACGAATGTATAAGTAACGCTCAATGAATAAAAACAAGGCTGCTGTAAACAAGAATAAAATCGGATACATGACGTATCCCCCTTTTTCCAATAAACTTAATACAGTGAATTCCTCGACTTGAGCAGCATCTAACAGAATAAAATTAAGATGTGAAGACATATAGCTTTGTTGAAAATTTTAATGATTTAATATAAACTTAAAGTTGGCCAAAATTATTGTCTTTTTCAAAAAAATAGCCCGCATTTATTCAAATTATTATTATGAACTGTACCAATAGCCTTCTTTGAGACTGTTCATGGACATCCACAAATCCTTTATCGATGTTTGGACAAAGACCTGCTTAATCAGGTGATTTGCATATGGCAGCATACTTGCACGAAAAGCCTTCATCCCTGGAATCGATTGCCTTTCTGTGATACTCATTGTTGCCATTTGGTCCATTAAATCATAAAAAGCAGGCAAATCCAATGGATTTGCTTTGTCCATTTGCGTTAAATGCCCCTGTGCCAGTTGAATATCCGCCAAGGTTTCAAACGCACCTGCAGCACCGATCAAATAAACGGGATGATGTTCTTTGCAAGCCGCATACAAGGAAGATAAACCCGACTGAATGTAAGCATCTAACTCAACAGCTATGCTAGTATCATACTCCCCTTCTAGGTTAAACAGCGATTGCAACTTCAACCCTCCTAATTCCAGGCTCGTTTTAAATAAAATCGTTTGGCCTTGAAAAAGAATAAATTCCACACTACCACCGCCGATATCCATCACCAATGAAACTTCATTCCAAGGCTCAGGCAATGAATGCCGAATACCCTGAAAAATATAATCAGCCTCTTGAATTCCCGAAATAACTTCCATGGGGATTTCCAGTTGCGCTTCAACTAATTCAATAAAAGCACCTGCATTTTTCGCATTTCGCAGAATACTAGTCCCTATTCCTTGTATGGAAATACAGCCTTTATCTTGGGCATGCCAATGAAATCGTTCCAAAGCTTCGAGGGCTCTTGCCATCGCGTCCAATTGCAGAAAACCCGTTTCCATGGCCCCTTTGCCTAAACCAACCGGTCGGTGGTCCTCGTATAACACGTTCATCTTTCCATTCGATGCATCCTTTTCAGCGATTAAAAGCTGAAAAGTATTCGTTCCTAAATCAATAATCGCACGTGGCTGTGGCATCCTGTAGGGGTTTAGAACAAAAGTACATCGAAAGGCTGTTTATTAAAAAACAATTCGTAATTTAGAACTAATTCCAACCCAAATTTCCTAGATGCTGGATCCTGAATTTGATGACCATAAGGAGGATATTCAATCTTCGTTAAATCGCTTCGAAAAAATGCTCAATGAGGATGAGAATTCATTCTTTGATTTGGACACGTTGGAGCAAATCGCGGAGCATTATTTCATCCAGGGAAAATTTGATGAAGGTTTAAAAGCCTGCAACATCGGCTTGGAACATTTCCCTTATACCTTAGAATTAATTACACTTAAAGCCCAAATTTTGGGCGAAATGCAGCAGGCTGAAGCTGGGTATGAGTTGATCGAAAACGCCATGCTGCTCTTTCCGACCGACCTCGATTTATTAATGGTGAAAGGTTCACTTTTGAGCCAATTAAAGCAACACGAGAAGGCTGTGGAGATTTTCTTGCACATTTTGGAATATGCAGAAGAAAAAGATGATGTCTATTTCCGCTTAGGCCTATGCTATTTAACATGGCCGAAACCACGGGAGGCGGTGGATATGTTCAAGAAATCGCTCGAGCATAATCCTGAAAATGAAAATGCGCTAGTTGAATTAGCAAATGCATTAGATGAAATCGGGAAAATTGAGGAGAGTATCCCCTATTACGAAAAGTTCATCGACCAAGACCCCTTTTCATACACGGCATGGTACAACTTGGGCATTGCCTATTCCAAACAGAAAAAATATGAAAAGGCAATCGATGCCTACGAATATTCGTTAGCCATCGAACCCACTTTTGCCTCTTCCCTATTCAATTTAGGCAATACCTACATGAATTTGGAGGAATATGTGAAAGCAGAGGAAGCCTACCGACTTTGCCTACAACATGACGAACCGAATCCGGAGTTATATTGCTGTTTAGGTGCCAGTTTAGAGCGCCAAAAACAATTTAACGAGGCGCTAACCTATTATAAAGATGCGGTCAAAATTGATCCACTTTGGGACGAAGGTTATTATGGATTAGCCGTTTGCTTAACTGAATTAGACAAATGGTTCGAGTCCTTGCATTTTCTTAAAAAGGCAATCAAGCTCAATGAGACGAATCCCCTCTACTGGACGGGATTAGCCGATGTGGAAGCCTATTTAGGTAATTCCATCTCTGCAGATGAAGCCTTTCAAAAATCACTCGAATTGGATTCTTTCTTTGCCCCTACTTGGGTCAAATGGGCACAAATGCACTTTGAGTTAGGGGATTATGAAAAATCAGCCGACATCATGCTTTCCGCCATCGATGAATTACCGGAAGAGGCCGAATTGTATTATCGTTCAGCCATCTTTTTAATTAAAGCTGCACAATTTAAAGAGGCATTTCATTTCTTAGAGACAGGCTTAATGCTGGACTACGATAAACATGTACTCATTTTCGATTATTTCCCAAATCTGGAAACCCAGAAGGCTATTTTCAAGTTAATCCAGCAATACAAGAAATAAATATTTTCCAATTGCCCCGATTTTCTGCCACTTATCCAAAAGCTTGCGCGTGACAAATCAACTTCATTAAATTCGTAAAATTTATAAATTTTTCTCATGAAAAAACTACTCTACACTGGTTTGGCAATCTTCTGCCTCGGCATGCATGTTTTTGCCCAACAAAAGCCCCAATCCCTACCTATTCCAGAAAAAGTCACTGTGGCTGAAGGAATTACGGAATACAAATTAGCCAATGGATTGAAAGTCTTGCTTTTCCCTGATCCATCCAAACAAACGATCACCGTAAACATCACCTATTTAGTTGGCTCTCGCCACGAAGGTTACGGCGAAACGGGTATGTCCCATTTATTGGAACACATGGTTTTCAAAGGAACGAAGGAAAAGCATAAAGAAGTAGCTAAAGAAATCTCCGACCACGGAGCGCAATTCAATGGAACAACATGGTTAGATCGCACAAACTATTTTGAAACCTTTGCTGCCACAGATGAGAATTTAGATTGGGCATTGGACATGGAGGCTGATCGTATGATCAACTCCCGCATCGCTAAAAGTGAACTAGAGACAGAGATGACGGTGGTTCGAAATGAATTTGAAAGTGGCGAAAATGACCCAGGATCTGTATTAATGGAGCGTGTCGTATCGACTGCATTTTTATGGCATAACTATGGTAACTCAACGATTGGTGCACGTTCTGATATCGAAAAAGTGCCTATTGAGAATTTACAAGCTTATTACCGTAAATATTACCAACCCGATAATGCCGTTTTACTCGTTGCGGGTAAGTTTGATGCTAAAAAGACCTTGAAATTAATCAATGAAAAATTTGGCATCATTCCTCGTCCTGAGCGTGCCTTAACACCTACATTCACGGCTGAACCTACACAAGATGGGGAACGTGAAGTTACTTTACGTAGAGTAGGCGATGTCCAACAAGTGGGCATAGCTTACCACATTCCATCAGGCCTACATCCGGATTTCATTGCTTGCGATGTATTGGTTGACTTATTAACAGATGCACCATCGGGTCGTCTTTATAAAGCCTTAATTGATACGAAAAAAGCTTCAAGCCAATTCGGTTATACCATGCAATTAAAAGAGCCAGGATTGGTTTATTTCGGTGCTGAGGTATTGAAAAATAAATCGGTGGATTCAGTGAAGAACATCATGATTGAAACGATTGAGCAATTCGTAAAGAAAGCCCCTTCGCAAGAAGAGGTTGATCGAATCAAAACGAAGGGCATCAAAAACATCGAGTTATTATTGAACAATGCTCAACGTGTTGGTGTGGGATTATCTGAATACATCGCTCAAGGTGACTGGCGCTTGTTGTTCCATACGCGTAACCAATTAGAAAAAGTTACCGCGGCAGATGTTCAACGCGTGGCAGAAAAATATTTCAAGTCGGCGAATCGTACATCCGGTGTATTCTATCCAACAGATAAACCAGAGCGTGCAGAAATTCCGGAAGCAAAAGACGTTGCGGAAGTATTAAAAGATTTCAAAGGAAAGGCAGCTGTAGCAGAAGGAGAAGCATTTGACCCATCTCCAAGCAACATTGATGCGCGTACAAAAACGGAGAAAATTGCTGGTGTAACCTTAGCATTATTACCGAAGAAAACACGTGGAAATTCGGTATATGCCCGTTTAACCTTACGTTTTGGTGATGAAAAAACCTTATTGGGAACAGCAACTGCAGCCGATTTGGCGGCAGATATGTTGACAAAAGGAACAGCAAAGCATACACGCCAACAATTCCAAGATGAATTGGATAAGCTAAAAGCGCGTGTTTCGATTTCAGGTGAGGCGCGTCAAGCGAATGTATCAATCGAAACAACTCGTGAGAATTTATTGCCAGCCTTGCAATTGGTTGCGGAAGCATTGAAGCAACCGGTATTCCCAGCAGATGAGTTTGAGAAATTAAAGCAAGAGAATTTGACGCAAATTGAAGGTCAAAAATCAGAGCCGCAAGCGAAAGCAATGGATGTTTTGGGACAATGGCGTACCGGACATTATGCGAAGAATGACGTGCGTTACCAACCTACGATGGCGGAACAAACCGAACGTTATACTGCGGCTAAATTAGAAGAGTCGATTGCCTTCTACAAAGGTTTTTATGGCGCTTCAAATGCAACCTTCTCTGTCGTTGGAGACTTTGATGAGGCTTCAATTAAAACTTTTGTAAAAGCCGAATTAGCTGATTGGAAATCACCAAAGTCATTTACGCGGGTTCCGGATAAATTCCATGAAAATGGAGGTCAGGTTAAATCGATCGAAACTCCTGATAAAGCGAATGCATTCTTCTTAGCTTACCAACCTTTAAAAATCTCAGATTCGGATCCTAATTATGCGGCCCTTGAATTGAGCAATTATATGTTGGGCGGAGGCAGTGGCTTAAGTTCACGTTTAATGAATCGTATCCGCCAGAAAGAAGGTTTATCCTATGGTGTAGGTTCACAATTTGCGGCAAGTCCTTTGGATCAAAATGGAGCTTTTTTAGGTTATGCGATTTATGCACCTGAGAACATTGCCAAATTAGAGGCAGCCTTCAAAGAGGAAATTGAGAAGGTATTGAAGGAGGGCTTTACGCAGAAAGAAATCGATGAGGCAAAGAAATCATGGATTCAAGCAAGACAAGTGACGCGCTCACAAGACAATGCATTAGTGGGCACCTTAAATAGCAACCTATATTTAGGACGTAATTTAAAATGGTCTGAGGATTTAGAGAATAAGGTAAAAAACCTATCTTCGGAACAAATTCTAGAAGCTACGCGCAAAACAATCGACTTGACGAAGATGTCTTTCATCAAAGCGGGTGATTACGAAGGTGCTGCCAAGAAGATGGCTGAGAAGGCCAAAAACACACCGTCAGAGTCTGGCGCAGTGGGTGGTGCACCAAAGCAGTAAAACAAGAAGAGCCGTTCAATGAACGGCTCTTTATTTCAATAATAAAAAAGGAGCCTCATGGCTCCTTTTTTATTAACAATACTCTTCAAATACGCCCTCTAAATGCTGAGCGATTAATGCAGCAGACCGACCTTCAATGTGGTGACGCTCTACAAAATGCACTAACTCACCATCTCTAAATAATGCGATGGATGGAGATGATGGAGGATAAGGCAATGTATATTCACGTGCCTTTTGCGTCGACTCTTGATCAACTCCCGCAAATACCGTTGCTAAATTCGTTGGCTTTTTCGCTGAAGCAGCAACCGCAGCTTTCACACCTGGACGCGCTGTAGATGCCGAGCAACCACAAACGGAGTTGATAAACAACAAGGTTGTACCTGGTTTCGCCATGGTATCTTCTACTTCTGCAGCCGACTTCAATTCTTGAAATCCACCTTCTACGATATCCATCCGCATGGGATGTACTAAATGTTCTGGATACATATTATTTATATTTTAATTTGCTAAACACACTTACATAAAGCCAAGTTCCAATTTGGCAACCTCTGACATCATATCTTGCGAATATGGAGGATCAAACGTTAACTCGACAGATACTTCCGCAATTCCTTCCACTTCCCGAACCGCCTTCTCGATATCCACCGGGATACTTTCTGCTGATGGACAAGAAGGAGAAGTCAAAGTCATCAAAATATAGACATTGTTGACCGGAAAAATCTTAATCTCATAGATTAAGCCCAACTCATATACGTCCACCGGAATTTCGGGGTCATACACCGTCTTAATTGCTTTTACTACCTCTTCTTTTAATTCTGCTTCCGTCATGCTGTAATTAACTTAAGCGATTGCATGAAATGCAACAGCGTAATTTTTCATTTGTTTTACCATGGCAACTAAGCCATTTGAACGTGTCTGTGCCAAATGCTGAGACATTCCAATCTGATCAATAAAATACAAATCAGCCTGCATAATCTCCGCTGCCGTATGATTCGATAATACACGAATCAACATGCTAATCATTCCTTTAACAATGATCGCCTCTGAATCAGCAAAGAAAACAACTTGATCACCTTGCTTTTCTGCATGTAACCAAACCTTGCTTTGGCAACCTTTGATCACATTCTCCTCCGTTTTAAATGCTTCGTTCATCGGAGATAATTTCTTCCCTAAATCGATCAAATACTCGTATTTGTCAGCCCAGTCTTCAAAAAGACCAAACTCCTCAATTAATTCGTCTTGGGTTTCTTTTATTGTTGCCATATTAACTCAACATCATAATCGTACGTTTCAATGCCTTTACAAACAAATCGATTTCCGATTTCGTATTGTAGAACGCGAAGGACGCCCGACAAGTTCCTACTAATTCATAACGAGCCATCAAGGGTTGCGCACAATGGTGACCCGTACGAATCGCGACACCAAATTTATCCAACAAAACACCAATGTCTTGCGGATGTACACCATCAATTACAAAACTAACAACTGCAATTTTTTCGGGTGCTTGACCGACAATCCTCAAACCATCAATTTGGGTTAATTGTTCTGTTGCATAATCCAACAATGCTTTTTCTTGCTCCCAAACAGCATTCTTTGGCAAGGATTTTAAATAATCCAAGGCAAAACCAAAAGCATATACATCTGCGATATTGGGAGTACCTGCTTCAAATTTATAGGGTAATTCGTTGTAAGTAGTACCGCTAAAACTAACTTCCTTAATCATCTCCCCTCCCCCTTGGTATGGCGGCATCGCTTCGAGCAACTCACGTTTCCCGTACAATACACCTACACCTGTTGGACCAAATAATTTATGTGCCGAAAAGGCTAAAAAGTCGATATCCAATGCTTGAACATCTATTTCAAAATGAGCCACAGATTGTGCGCCATCAATTAACACTTTAGCCCCTACAGCATGCGCTAATTCAATCATTTGTTTAATGGGATTGATTGTACCAATCGCATTGGAGACATGATTAACCGCAACAAACTTAACACGATTTGTCAACAAGCCTTTATAAGCTGTGATATCTAATACGCCTACCTCATCTACAGGGATTACGACAACCTCCGCTCCCATTTCCTGCGCAATCATTTGCCAAGGAACAATGTTCGAATGATGCTCTAAATTCGAAACGAGAATAACATCTCCTGCATTGAAATTTGCCCGACCGTATGTCTGAGCCACTAAATTAATCCCAGCAGTCGTTCCTGAGGTGAAAATTACTTGGTCAGTGGAAGGAGCGTTAAGAAAGTCCTTCAACTTCGTTCTCGTCAATTCATAACCCGTTGTTGCACGCTCAGCGAGCGTATGCAATCCACGGTGGATATTCGCATTATCTAATGTATAATATTTGTTCAACGCATCAATGACCACTTGAGGTTTTTGTGTCGTTGCTGCATTGTCAAAATATACCAAAGGAGCTCCATTGACTTGTTGGTCTAAAATGGGGAAATCCTTACGAATCTGCTCAATATCAAAATTGTTTGCCATGATTATGCGCTTAAAGCTTGTTCCATTTTCGCTACTACTCGATTGGAAATCGACTCTTTCAAGTCAGGAATTTCAACTTTATCAATTACTTGTTGGACAAATGCCAACATCAACAAGGTCTTTGCTGCATCTTGTGAAATACCACGTGAACGCATATAAAACAAGGCCTCATCACTTAGTTGGCCCGTAGTCGTACCATGCGAACATTTCACGTCATCAGCCCAAATCTCTAATTGAGGCTTCGTATTCATGGTCGCTTTATCAGAGGCCAATACATTCTTACAGGATTGAAATGCATTTGTTTTTTGGGCATCAGGACGAACAAAAATCTTTCCATTGAATACGCCTGTAGAATTACCAAGCAATACCCCTTTATATAATTCATTTGATTCAGAATTCGGTTTGCGGTGATCTACAACCGTGTGCGAATCGATGAATTCATTATTTCCGGGAACATACAATCCGTTCAAATTCGAAAGGACATTTTCTCCATCCACATAGAAATGTAAGTTGTTACGAACAAATCCTCCATTGATGGAAAAAGTAAACATATCCACTTGGCTATTGCCTTGTTGGTATATAAATGTATGATCAATATGTGTCGTTTTCAGCGCAAAATCTTGCGTTTTAATGAACGTCAAATGTGCTGATTCTTCAACCCAAATTTCTTGAACGTAATTCGACAAGATGGCATCTGAGGAAGCATTAGTACGCAAATCATCGACCCAAGTAATGTTGGCATCTTTTTCAATGTAAATTAACAACTTACTTTGTATGGCCGAGGCGATGCTGACATCTGCCAAAAGCTGATGCACAATTGGTTTATCCAAGCTAACACCTGCTTTCACCCAGATGACCTGGTGCGATGAGGTTAATGCATCGTTCAAATCATACATGGAGTTTTGATCCAAGATCTGATTACGCTTTTCCCATCGAGCAATAAATGTAGGATTTTGCTGGGCAAAGACTGAAAATTCGAGAATTTCAACGCCAGTGGGCAAAGCGCCCGAAGCGGTAAATTTCCCGTTCAAGGATTGCAAATGTAAAGATGCATCGATCGAAGTTGCCGTTGAATTCGCAGGTATTTCCGACGAGTTCCAATTCCAATCAATGTCATTTAAAGACTTTAATGATGCATATTTCCATTCCTCCCATTTGTTGGTAGGAAATCCTTTGGCCAAGAAACGATCCATGGCCGCTTGTTTTTCTTTCCCGAGGGAAATACTTACTAGTGTATCTGTTGCCATGTGTTAATCAACTAATGCCGAAATGATCCAATCGTACCCTTTTTCTTCTAATTCAAGTGCTAATTCCTTTGTACCCGATTTAACGATACGGCCTTTATAAAGCACGTGTACAAAATCAGGGACGATGTAATCCAATAATCGTTGGTAGTGGGTAACTACGATCGTAGCATTTGTAGGACTCTTCAATTTATTTACGCCTTCAGCGACAATACGCAAGGCATCGATATCTAAACCTGAATCGGTTTCATCTAAAATAGCCAATTTGGGATCCAAAACAGCCATTTGGAAAATTTCATTTCGTTTCTTTTCACCACCTGAAAAACCTTCATTTAGTGAACGGCTCAATAAAGATTGGTCAATGTTAACATAGGCCATTTTCTCTTTGAACATTTTCAAAAATTGAACAGCGTCCAAAGGCTCTTCACCGCGGTATTTGCGAATTTCGTTAACAGCCGACTTCATAAAGTTGGTCGTAGAAACACCTGGAATCTCCACTGGATATTGAAAAGCTAAAAAAACACCTTCAGCGGCACGTTCCTCAGGAGCAAGCTCCAATAAATCTTTACCTAAAAAATCAACTGACCCATCCGTTACCTCGTAATCTTCGCGACCCGCTAATACGGACGCTAACGTTGATTTACCAGAACCATTGGGTCCCATGATGGCATGAACTTCGCCGGCTTTGATTTCCAGATTGATTCCACGAAGAATTTCTTTTTCTCCGATGCGCGCATGTAAATTTTTAATTGATAACATATCGTTCTTGTTGAATAAGGCTAATGAAACACAAAATTAAAACCTTAACACATACAAAACCATAGTTTATTTAGATTCACTCTAAATAACATTAAAATTTATCTATTTTTTGTTTACCTTTGTGCTACAAAAACGAAAGATACCATGATCACGATCTCAGAAATTGCAGCGAATCGCATTAAAGAAATTCGTCAGAAAGAAGGATTAACGGAAGCATTCAACGTTCGCGTTGCTGTGGAAGGTGGTGGTTGTTCTGGCTTGATGTACCAATTGGACTTCGCATCTGAACCCCAAGCAAGCGACATGATCTTCGAAGACAAGGGCGTTAAGGTGATGGTTGACAAAAAATCGATTTTATACCTAGCAGGAACTGAATTGGATTTCTCAGACGGCTTAAATGGGAAAGGCTTCCAATTTAAAAATCCAAATGCGACGCGTACCTGTGGTTGTGGCGAGAGCTTCTCGATCTAGATACCTAAGGGCATTTGTTTGGATTCCAAAATGAATGGTTTCATTAATTCATACACGCGGTAGATAGGTAAACCCATCACCGTGTAAAATGAACCATTCAATTGCTCAATTCCGGCCATACCAATAAAATCTTGTACTCCATAGGCACCGGCTTTATCTAAAGATGACCCGCCGCGTACGTACCATTCCATTTCCCAGTTGGCCAGCTCCCTAAATGTCACAAACGCAGAATCAGCCGCGGTAACAATGCCTTGCGGACTTGCCAAAGCAATCCCGGTCACCACTTCATGCGTTTTACCAGACAGCTTCTGAAGCATCTGTAAGGCATCCTGCTTGTCGAGCGGCTTATTCAGAATTTCATTCTCCAAAATCACAACCGTATCAGCAGCTAAGATCAAGGAGCTTGCGCACGATTCCAACAATGCTTTTGCTTTACGCTCAGCGAGCATAACAGGAACCTCCTGCGCTTTCATATCGACAGGAAAAGATTCGTCCACATCTGAAGGCAATACGGAGAACTGAAATCCAGCTTGGGTTAAAATCTCTTTCCGACGAGGCGAATTAGAAGCGAGAATAAAAGGAAATTGAAGGCTAAAAGTATCTTGCATCACCAAAAATAAGATTTATCAGGACCTTTTGAAAAATAAATTTTAAAAACATTTGTAATTAATGTAATTACATTTAATTTTGCTACATCAAATTTCAAGTATGGGAATTTCAGAGGATTTAAAGCAGACCAAATTTAATTCGCCAACGAGCAAAGCTGTTGTCAATATCATTTTTACAGGTAACTGGATGATGCAGCAAACGCACGAATTATTAAAACCTTATGGCCTGACACCTCAACAATACAATGTTTTGCGAATTTTGCGCGGACAACAAAACAATCCGATTACCGTTTTAGGAATCACAGAACGAATGATGGACAAAATGTCTAATGCCTCTCGATTAGTGGATAAACTTTTAGAGAAAAAATTAGTTCTTAGACGTGAGTGCCCACAAGATCGCCGAGCGGTTGACGTAATGATTCTACCGGCGGGATTGAGTTTATTAGAGGAAATTGATCATGTGCAGTTGGCCTGGGAAAAGAACTTCGCCGGCATTAGCATCGACAAGATGGATCAACTAAATGAAATCTTGGACGAAATTAGAAATGTATTTACTAACAATTAAACAATAAATAAAATGAAAAAAGTAAGCCTAATCTTGACAGCGCTCGTAATGAGCATCGCATCTTTCGCAGCACCAAAAGCAGTGAAAGTAAATACAGCAGCTAGCTCTATCGCTTGGTATGCAGAAAAAGTAACGGGAAAGCACAATGGTACAGTAGGTATCTCTGCAGGTGCTTTGAATGTAAATGGAAATAAATTAGTGGGCGGAAATTTTACAATTGACTTGAAAACAATCAAGGCATTGGACATCACAGATCCAGGTTACAACCAAAAATTCATCGGCCATATCACTTCTGGAGACTTTTTTGAAGTTGAAAAATTCCCTAGTGCATCTTTCGTAATCACAAAGATTGCAGGAAGCCAAGTAACGGGTAATTTGACAATCAAAGGAATCACAAAATCAATTTCTTTCCCAGCTGAAATTTCAGTAAAAGGCGGAAAAGTTGCTGCGAAAGCTACTATCACAATTGATCGTACAGATTACAACATCCAATATGGTTCAAAGAAATTCTTTGATTCAATTGGCGACAAAGCAATCATGGATGACTTCAAATTGGTTGTTTCTTTAATTAGCGAATAATTCAATCTGCTTAAGGGCCGAGGTGTAAATCTGCACCTCGGCTTTATTTTTTTACTATAATAAAAATCAACAACATGTCTTTAATTAATGATTTATCTTGGCGTTATGCGACGAAGCGCATGAACGGAAACAAGGTCTCTGCGGATAAAATTGAAAGCCTTTTAGATGCGATTCGTCTTTCTGCTTCGGGTTTTGGCTTACAACCTTACCAAGTATTTGTTATCGAGAATCCGGAATTGCGCGCGCAAATCCAGCCGATTGCTTATGGCCAACCACAAGTAGTAGAAGCATCACACGTTTTAGTATTTGCTGCTTGGAATCAAGTGACGGAAGAGAAAATTGATGCATTTATGCAATTGGTTTCTGAAACACGCAATGTGCCTGTAGAAGCTTTAGGGGATTACCGTGGCGCCATTGCTGGCTCGATGTTAAATCGTCCACAAGAGGCACAGGCTAATTGGGCAGCACGTCAAGTTTATTTAGCGATGGGCACAGCTTTAGCTGCTGCAGCTGAATTACAGATTGACTCAACTCCCATGGAAGGATTTATCCCAGCCAAATTGGATGAATTATTAGATTTGTCTTCCAAAGGATTACACTCCGTATTAATGTTAGCCGTTGGCGAACGTGATGCATCATCTGACTACATGGCAAACGCTGCCAAAGTGCGTTATTCAAAAGACGAATTATTTGTTCGTTTATAATTGAATCCTATTTCTTTTTTTTAAAAAGGTCGCCCCAACAGGCGGCCTTTTTTTATCAGTTTTTTAGGCAGAATTAGAATTTCTTACTCGAATAAAGAATAATCAAAGTGTTTGCAAGCGCGTAATTTTATCATGCTGCTCGAGCAATAAACAAATACCTAACCCTTTAAACATGTAAAATCATGAAAAAAGAATTTTTCCCTGTGTCCGCATGGGGCATGCAAGAATTAAATATGATGGAACTCATCCAGATCGATGGCGGAGGTTTCTGGGAAACGTTTGGCATTATCACGGGAGTCGCCGTCGTGATTGCAGCTGTGATATACACAGGCGGTATAATTGCATTTTTACTCTAAGCGTATCATGGAAAAGATAAAAACAACATGGGAAAACCTTTCGTTACATGAACTTCAAAATATTCATGGGGGTGGCTGGTTTGATGATTTCAAAAAAGGCTTTAAAGAAGGCTTTGATTGGGCCGTTGGCGTACTTCATGACCTAGCAAATTTGATCAAATAAACAGGCGGGGCTTTGCCCCGCCATAAAAACCATACAGATGCAAACACAAACAATCGAAGGAATAAAATCCCAACTGGAAAGTTTCCGCAGCAACTTAATTGAAGAGTTTCAAGATGCCAATAAGCGTGTTAAACTTAAGATAAATGGCCATTTCAAAATCATAGAACTGAAAGTTCCGGATGACCTCCCTACGGAAGAAATCGAACGCATCGTTCCAGAATTATTTACGAAAGCCATTGAATCCATCGGAAACAGGATCAGACAAAAACTTGAAGAAATGCAAACAGTCCCAAATTAGGGACTGTTTACTTTTTAAGCAATTCTTCAACTGGCACGTTAAAATAAACAGCCAGCTGGTACAATCGATCAATACTTAATCTAGACTGCCCTGATTCCAATTTCGCATAGCTACTTTGGGAGATTTTCAAATTGAACGCTACATTTTCTTGCGATAATTCGCGATCAATGCGCATTTTCCGAATGTTTCGAATGACGTGATTCATGTGGTTAGGTTTAACCACTAAATGTATAAAAGCCCCAAGAACTTTTAACCGAAAAAACTGATAATCTAAATCAAGCTATTGATTTTAGAAAATCGGCTAGACTTAGGATGGGCGTTAAACCTAATTGTTCACCTTCTTTGATCATTAAAGGCCAACCCGATTCAAAATCGTTTCGAATACTTCCCTCTAAAATCGCTTCACGTACCGCAATTTTAATCAAGCCAATTTCTTTACCAGGTCCAATATCGAACACCTGCATAATCATCTCACCCGTAATAACAGGCTGAAAATTACGTAAGGAATCACTTGCTTCAACTTCCTTCAATTTCTCTTCTACGAGATCAAAATTACGTAGGTAACGCTTAACCTTATCGCCATTCTTTGATGTAATATCAGCCCGACAAAGTGTCATCAGTGCTTCCAATTCATCACCAGCCTCAAATAACAAGCGGCGTAAGGCAGAATGCGTAATTTCCTCCTTCGACAAGGCGATAGGTCGCAAATGCAAGCGGACTAATTTCTGAACAAGTTTCATTTTCTCGTTCAATGGCAATTTTAGCCGCTTAAAAATCGAAGGGGTTTGCCTAGCACCCATTTCCTCGTGGCCATGAAATGTCCAGCCTTTCCCTTTCACAAAACGTTTGGTTTGTGGCTTGGCAATATCGTGTAAAATCGCAGCCCAACGCCACCAAAGGTCATCCGTATGCTGCGATATATTATCTAATACCTGTAACGTGTGATAAAAATTATCTTTATGCCCCTTCCCTTCTTCCGTATCTACGCCTTTCAACTTGACAAACTCGGGGAAAATTCGAGCCAATAAACCACAAGCATCTAATAGAAGGAATCCGTATGAAGGCTTTTGACATAAGATAATCTTATTCAATTCCTCCGAAATCCGCTCCATCGAAATGATTTCCAAGCGCTCATTTTCCTTTTGCAAGGCTTCAAAGGTCTCCGGAAAGATGTCAAATCCCAATTGGCTCGCGAATCGAACCGCACGCATCATGCGCAAAGGATCATCCGAAAATGTAATACCAGGCTCTAGGGGTGTACGGATAATCTTTGATTTTAAATCAGCAATTCCATTGAATGGATCCAATAATTTACCCCAATTTGCTTGATTCAATTGAACCGCCATGGCGTTGATCGTAAAATCTCGCCGATTTTGGTCATCTTCCAAAGTTCCTTCCATGACCAATGGCTTCCGAGAATCCCGTTGGTAAGACTCCTTTCGCGCCCCAACAAACTCTAGATCCCAATCATCGACTTTCAACATGGCGGTGCCAAAATTCTTGAAAATCGAAACACTATGATCAGGTAAATCAAATTCACGGGCTACTTCTTCGGCAAGCGCAATTCCAGAACCGATACATACGATATCGATATCTTTACATGGCCGCCCAAGAATTGAATCACGAACAAATCCTCCTACCACGTAGGATTCCATTTGAATGCGATCGGCGGCTAGTCCAATACGACGAAAAATAGCTTCTGAAATAATCTCCTGCCCTGTCTTCATTTATCCTCTAATCAACGAATAATCACCACCCAATCCCAATTTGACAATTTTAGATGGTTTTTTATTTCCCTTCACAGGGTTCGGGTTTTTCAAGATATAATCCACCTGTTCTTTGATCGACCCCGAAATGCTTTCAAAATCGATGGGCGATGGTTCACCCGAAATATTGGCAGATGTAGAAACAAGTCCGCGTTGGTAGCGATAAATCAAACCTTTGCAGAATTCATCTTTGACCAAACGAATGGCAATACTTCCATCAGGGCCTAATAAATGGGCACTTACATTTTTTCCTTTCGGATAAATAACCGTTAAGGGATCTTCAGCGAAATCAACTAAATCCCAAGCGATTTCAGGAACCTCTTCCACATATTCACTCAATTGTTCAATTTTAGAAATCAGAACAATTAAGCCCTTTTCAGCAGGCCTGTTTTTGATTTGCAACAACTTTTCAATGCTTGAATCATTGCGTACATCGCAACCTAATCCCCAAATGGTGTCACTGGGATATAAAATGACTCCTCCTGATTTCAAAGAGGTAATCGCATCATGATATAGATTTGGCGTCATGGGCACAAAGGTAAGATTAAATTCGTCAAAAATGCCCCTCATGAGTCAATGTTTGCCCTTAATTGGCTACCTTTGCAGCCATTAATTTTCATTAAACCCGTTGATTTCAACATGCTAGGTATCCAACAATCGATTCAAAAAAGTTTACAAGAAGGACTGCAAAGTCTTTTTTCAATCGATGCGCAAGAAATCGTTTTACAAGAAACCAAAAAGGAATTCGAAGGCACATTTACCTTCGTTGTTTTTCCATATACCAAGCAAGCTGCCAAAGCTCCCGCTCAAATTGCCCAGCTTTTAGGTGAATATATGTTGGCCAACAACAAGCACATCAAAGCATTTCAAGTAGTTCAAGGTTTTTTGAATCTTAGTTTAGCAAGTGACGTTTGGGTAGAAATCTTGGCTGGAATTAACCAAGATGCACAGCCATTTGCATTAGCGGACAAAAATGAAAAGGTTCTAATTGAATATTCCTCACCGAACACCAATAAGCCTTTACACTTAGGCCATTTACGCAATAACTTTTTAGGCTTTTCCGTATCACAAATCTTGGATGCCGCTGGTTATGAGGTCATTAAAACGAATTTAGTTAATGACCGCGGAATTCATATTTGCAAATCGATGTTGGCCTACCAACTCTTTGGAAATGGCGAAACTCCAGAGTCAAGTGGATTAAAAGGAGATCATTTAGTTGGCAAATATTATGTCGCCTTTGACAAGGCATATAAAGTGGAAATCGAAACTTTGGTCCAACAAGGAATAGACCCGGAAGAGGCAAAAAAACAAGCTCCAATCCTACTGAAAGCACAAGAAATGCTTTTAGCATGGGAGCAAAATGAGCCTAGCGTTATTGCGCTATGGGAGCAGATGAATACCTGGGTTTTCGACGGATTTGCGAAGAGTTATGCGCAAATGGGCGTTAGTTTTGATAAAATCTACCGCGAATCAAATACCTATTTATTGGGCAAAAAGCTAGTTGACGAAGGCTTAGCACAAGGCGTATTTTTCAGAAAAGACGATGGATCTGTTTGGATTGATTTGACAGAAGAAGGATTGGATGAAAAGCTAGTTTTACGTCGGGACGGTACATCTGTTTACATCACCCAAGACATGGGGACAGCGCAATTGAAATTTGAAGATTTTGGTGCTAAACGTTCGGTTTATGTCGTTGGAAATGAACAGGATTACCATTTTGAGGTATTATTCCATATTTTAAAGAAATTGAACAAACCTTTCTCGGAAGGCAATTATCACCTTTCTTACGGAATGGTCGATTTGCCAAGTGGCAAAATGAAGTCGCGCGAAGGTACCGTTGTAGACGCAGATGATCTTATGGCCGAAATGGTCAATACAGCTCAAAGTCGTACGATGGAATTGGGCAAAACAGATGGCTTTACTTCTGAGGAATCAAATGCCTTGTTTAACCAATTGGGATTAGGTGCTTTGAAATACTTCTTATTGAAAGTTGACCCGAAAAAACGCATGTTATTCAATCCAGAAGAATCCATTGATTTCCAAGGAAATACAGGGCCGTTTATTCAATATACACATGCAAGAATTTGCTCGATGACACGCAAAGCAACCAGTATGGGAATTGATATGCGAATCACAAAAGACAAATCGTATCAATTAGCGGAATCAGAACAAGAACTAATCTATTTATTAGGTTCCTATAAATCAAAAATCCAAGAGGCGGCAGCGCAATTTGCACCTTCAGTCATAGCACAATACACCTATGATTTGGCGAAGCAATTCAATAAATTTTACAATGAATTGAGTATTTTAAATGAAGAAAATGAAGATAGCCGAAACATTCGGTTAAATTTAGCTTCCTTAACAGGTGAAACAATTAAGGCATCCCTAGCGTTATTAGGGATAGTTGCTCCAGAACGTATGTAACGTGAAAAAAAAATACAAATTAATAATCCTCTTAATCCTTATCACCATGATCGTCAGCCTTATGAAAATCGGATCACTTTTAACCGCATTGGCATTGCCATTCACACAAAAAGTAGCAGTAGAACGCCCAACTGAGGTAGCTCAGTCGGCAGAAAAGAACTTCTTCTCGTTCAAAATGAAAGGGATTGATGGAAAAGAAATTGATTTCAGCCAATTCAAAGGCAAGAAAATTGTTGTATTAAATACAGCATCAAAATGTGGATATACACCACAATATGCAGACTGGGAAGCATTTCACAAAGCAAATCCTGAAGTCGTTATTTTAGGTTTCCCAGCGAATGAATTTGGAGGTCAAGAGCCAGGTTCAAATTCAGAAATTGCATCTTTTTGCTTGAAAAACTACGGTGTCTCATTCCAAATGATGGAAAAAGTCGTTGTGAAAGGAGCTGGAAAATGTGATTTATATCAATGGTTAAGTGATAAATCACAAAACGGTTGGAACGAAAAAGAACCTTCTTGGAACTTTTGCAAGTATGTCATTAATGAGAAAGGTGAATTGACCAACTTCTTTGCTTCGGGAATCAAACCATCAAGTGCAGAATTTCAAGCAGCATTGACAAAGTAATACATGAATAGATGGGTTGAAGCGGCTAGGCCAAGAACATTGCCACTTGCAGTTGCAAGTATCATGTTGGGGAATTTATTAGCCTACGCGAATGGTAAATTTGATTGGATGATAGCGGCGTTGGCCATCTTAACAACGGTTGGATTACAAGTACTTTCGAATTTTGCGAATGACTACGGTGATTCGGCAAATGGTATTGATAATCAAGACCGTAAAGTTGCTTTACGAGCTGTTCAAACCGGCAAAATCAATCGTCAAGAAATGAAGCAAGTCGTTATACTAACGGCTTGCATTTCTTTTTTAATGGGTATTGGTCTTTTAGCCTATAGTTTGCAAGATGCCTCTTGGGAAATTTGGTTAAACTTTTTAGGATTAGGCGTTGCGTGTATTATTGCGGCGATCGCATATACCGTAGGTAAAAAACCTTATGGCTACATGGGACTCGGAGATCTATCCGTATTCATCTTTTTTGGCCTAGTAGGAACTATGGGGACCTATTTTCTACAAACCAAATCCATTCCCTTTCACATGGCCTACCCCGCGGCAGGATGTGGCTTGTTGTCGGTGGCCGTATTAAACCTCAACAACTTGCGTGATCTTGAGAACGATCAGAAATCAGGTAAAAATTCCATCCCAGTGCGTATCGGAAAGGCAAAAGGATTTTTCTATCAAAAGGCCTTACTTATTCTGGGCATATTACCCTTCGCATTTTACCATTTGATCGTCTACCGATTAGGTTCAACGCCTACAGCCAATTTACTTGTCTTACTCGGCTACTACCCCATTATCATCATGTTGCGTGAATTAAAGCCAACGATGACACCCGCTGAAATAGATCCTTATCTAAAGAAGACGGCATTAAGAACTTTATTATTAATTTTGTTATTCGGTATTAGCGAAATCATCCAATAACCTCGAAAAAACTATGAAGCATCTATACGCAATCCTTTTTGTGACAATAGTAAGCGCAAGCTCAACAGCCACATTTGCTCAAGACACTAGCAATTACTTAGAATTGGGCTTAACGCAGAACAAAACAGGAAATTATGCGGATGCATTACGTAATTTCAGTTTGGAGATTGAGAAGAACGTGGCTAATCCTAATCCCATTTCATTTTACAATCGGGGATTTGCTAAGTATAATTTAAAAGATTTCCGGGGAGCCATTCTAGACTTCGATAAGGCAATCGAATTAAAACCTACCTATTACGAAGCCTTTATAGCGCGTGGTCAAAGCTACAGCAAACAAGAAAACCACAAAGTTGCTATCCAAGATTATAACGAGGCGATTCGCCTAAATCCTTTGGAAGCTACTGCCTATTTCAGTCGGGGAATTTCCAAATCAAAATTAGCCAACTACCGCGGAGCACTCTCTGACTTCAACAAATCTTTGGAATTGAATGCAGAATATGCCCCAGGATTAGCGGCGCGCGGAGAAGCAAAAGCACAATTGGCAGATTACAAAGGCAGTATTGAGGATTTTGATAAGGCGATTGAAATTAGCCCAAAGCGTTCAAATTACTTATCCAATCGTGCTTTTTCAAAAATGAAATTAGCCGAATATCAAGCAGCCTTGAAAGATTTCGAAGAGGCTATAAAATTAAGCCCTGATAACGCAGATGATTGGTATCATGCTGGATTTTGTAAAACACAATTGGAAAACTTCCGTGGCGAAAATGGAGAAAAAGGCGCATTGGAAGATTTTAGCAAGGCCATTGAAATGGATCCGTCCAAGGTAGAAGCCTATTATGGCAGAGGCTTTGTAAAATCAAAATTAGGCGATCCGCGTGGTGCTATCGAAGATTATACAAAAGCAGCAGAGATTGGCAACAATGAGGCCTCTAAAATCATATACGATACCAAAATGACAAAAGCTCTTTTGGATGAATTGCGTAATGGTGTACAAGACAAATTGAAAATTGCCGAATTCTCAACAGAACGTGCAGAGGTATATTTTAACCGGGGTTCTGCCAAAGCAAAATCAGGTGATTCAAAACAGGCGATGGAAGATTATAACCGCGCAATTGCATTGAATCCCATTTATGCTGAAGCATATTTCTTCCGCGGGGTGGCGAAGTCCAACCTGGGTGACCAACGAAATGCCATTCAGGATTGTAGCAATGCCATCAAATTAAATCCTAAATATGCGGAAGCGTATTATGTACGTGGAATCATCAAACTCGCATTGGGAGATAATACGGGTTGCATGGATTTAAGTAAATCGGGCGAATTAGGTTACAATCAGGCCTACCAAGTTATCCGAGAACACTGCAACTAATTATTCGAAACGCAAATGCTTGACGGACTCTCCAGATTCAGCTAATTCAATCAGCGAATCGATACCAATTTGCAAATGGGAGTTCACGTAACTTGTCGTTACTTTTTTATCAGATGCCTCCGTTTTCACGCCATCGGGTGTCATGGGATTATCTGAAACAAGCAATAATGCACCATGGGGTATTTTATTGACAAAGCCCACCGTAAAAATTGTGGCCGTTTCCATGTCGATACCCATAGCACGAATATCAGATAAATACGATTTGAAAGCCTCATCATGCTCCCAGACGCGGCGGTTCGTCGTGTAAACCAAGCCAGTCCAATAATCCAATTCATGTTTCTTAATCATGGATGACACGGCGCGCTGTAAACGGAAAGATGGCAAGGCAGGGATTTCTTTCGGTAAATATTCATCCGAAGTTCCTTCTCCTCTGACCGCAGCGATTGGTAAAATCAAATCCCCTAACTGTAAATTCTTTTTTAATCCGCCGCATTTACCTAAGAACAAAACCGCCTTAGGCGAGATGGCTGAAAGAATATCCATCACCGTTGCAGCCATGGGAGAACCCATACCGAAATTAATAATCGTGATGTTATTGGCAGTCGCTGTTTGCATCGGACGATCATGACCTAAAATCTCCACATTGAACTTTTCGGCGAACATATCCACGTAATTTTTGAAATTCGTCAATAAGATATATTGCCCAAATGATTCCAAGGGTGTGCCCGTGTAACGAGGCAACCAATTTAGTACGATCTCTTCCTTTGTTTTCATGAATATGTTCTGTTAGTTAATGAAATTAATCAACAAATAGATTAATTTAGGGTTTAGCTTTAAGCTCAACTTATGCTTGCTACTTCTGAATTAGTCGCTGTCTTTCCTGCATTTGATTACAAAATAACGCAAAAGGAAGGAAAACTTTACATTTTTGATGGGATCAGTAAGAAATATCGCTTATTAACCCCGGAAGAATGGGTTCGTCAGCATTGCCTAAATTACCTGACCAAGCATTTAAATTACCCGACAAGTACGATTCAGATTGAGCGAAGCCATAAGATCGATCAATTAAATCGGCGGACGGATATTCAAGTATTTGATTCAACAGGACAAGTATTTATGTTGATTGAATGTAAAGCCCCCCATGTGGAAATCACATCCATTACATTCCAGCAGGCTAGTCAATATCAGAAGAAGAATCAAGCCAAATACGTGGTCCTAACGAATGGCCAAGAAAACCATATTTATCAAATCGATTCCAACAAACAAGAAACGACACAATTAGCACACTTCCCCTCCTATTATGAAAATAACTAGCATACTATTAGGACTACTTTTATTGGGTAGCAATAACCTATTGGCACAAAATAAGCCTGCACGACCAAAACTCGTTGTAGGTATAGTCGTAGATCAAATGCGCTATGATTATTTATATCGTTTTGCGAATCGTTACGGCGAAAATGGTTTAAAACGGATGATGCGCGAAGGCCTGAATTGCCAAGACAATCATTATAACTATGCACCTACTGTCACTGCCGCGGGGCATGCGAGTGTATACACGGGAACAGTACCTGCGGTTCATGGGATTGTGGGCAATGAATGGATGGATCGTGCAACGGGCAAAAAAGTTTACTGCACGGATGATTCGACCGTAACGACTGTAGGTACTACTGGAAAAACAGGTTTTATGTCACCCAAAAACCTGTGGACGAGCACAATCACGGATCAATTAAAAATTGCTCAAAACTACCAGAGCAAAACAATTGCCATCGCATTAAAAGACCGCGGAGCAATTTTACCCGGTGGTCACACAGCCGATGCAGCCTATTGGTATGATTCGAAAGAAGGCCGTTGGATTACATCTTCCTTTTACATGAAGGCATTGCCTACCTGGGTTCAGGCATTCAATGCAGAGGAGCGCGCGCAGAAATACACGAAATTAGGTTGGAACACCTTATACTCGATTGATACTTATCGCACAAGTGCACCCGATGCTGGCGAATTTGAGAGCAAAATGGCGGGCGAATCAGCACCCGTATTTCCACATACTTTACAAGGAGGAAACCCGTTGGAACTAATCCGTACGAGTCCATATGGGAATACAATAACCAAAGATTTTGCTATTCAGGCGCTACAAGCGGAGCAATTAGGTAAGCGAGGCACTACGGATTTCTTGGCTATCAGCTTCTCTTCTACCGATTATGTTGGTCATAGCTTTGGGCCACAATCCATCGAGTTAGAGGATACCTATTTACGTTTGGATCGCGATATTGCAGAACTATTAACCTATTTGGACAAGCAATATGGCAAAGACCAAGTGTTGGTGTTTTTGACAGCTGACCATGCGGTTGCTGAAATACCAGGCTTTATCAAAAGCAAGAAATTACCAGGTGGCATTTTTGATCGCACGAAAGCCGTTTCAGATTTGAAGAAAGCGTTAAGCACGGCCTATGGCGATGTAGATTTGTTGATTGGTGAAGATAATTCCCAATTACATTTCAATGCCGCTACCATTAAAAAAATGGGCATTTCGCGTACGGACTTAATGCAAGTCGTTCGCCAATCGATGGAAAAACAGGATGGTTTTGCTGATTTGATTGATTTGCAAGCCATAAGTCAAGCATCAATCATTAGCCATTATAAAAACATTTTACAAAATGGCTATAATCCGGCGCGAAGTGGAGACTTTATGCTTTTGTTAAAACCCCAGTGGTTAATCGGGTATAAAACAGGAACTTCACATAGCACGGTTTATGCTTATGACACCCATGTACCCCTCTTATTTTATGGTTGGAAAGTAAAACCTCAAGAAATTAGTACCCGTACAGAAATCAGTGACATTTCTACTACATTGGCGAATTGGTTGAATTGCATGGAGCCATCAGGTAGCATTGGAAAAGTCATTCAAACTAAGTAGGTCAACATTTATATTATTTAAAGATTTATACCTAATTTAGTGGTCAATTTTTGAACTAAATCAAGAAAGTAGCTATATGAAAATTGCGGTAGTAGGAACAGGATATGTAGGACTCGTAACAGGAACATGTTTCGCGGAAACAGGAAATCACGTAACCTGTGTTGATATTAATGAAGCAAAAATCAAGCAGATGCAAGATGGGATTGTTCCTATCTATGAACCAGGCTTAGAGGATATGTTTCATCGGAATGTAAATGAAGGTCGATTAAACTTCACAACCTCTTTATCAGAGGGTATCGAAGGCGCAAAAGTCATCTTTTTGGCATTGCCTACGCCTCCGGGCGAGGATGGATCTGCCGACTTAAAATACATCTTACAGGTAGCCAACGACTTAGGACCCTTATTAGCAGATTATACTGTTATTATTGATAAAAGTACTGTACCTGTAGGTACATCCGAATTGGTTCAAACTGCGATTGCCAAAGAGGCAAAATTTCCTTTTGACGTTGTTTCAAATCCTGAATTTTTACGTGAAGGAGTTGCGGTAGAAGATTTCATGAAGCCAGATCGCGTTGTGATTGGAACTCAATCAGATCGTGCCAAGGAAATGATGAGCAAATTATATGCGCCATTGGTTCGCCAAGGAAATCCCATCATTTTCATGGATGAGCGTTCTGCGGAGATGACCAAATACGCCGCTAATGCATTTTTAGCAACCAAGATTACGTTCATGAATGAAATTGCCAACTTATGCGAGAAGGTAGGTGCTAATGTAGACGATATTCGTCGTGGCATCGGTACTGACTCACGTATCGGTAAGCGTTTCTTATTTGCAGGTATTGGTTATGGCGGTTCATGTTTTCCAAAAGATGTGCAAGCATTAGCTAAAACATCTGAGGAGAATGATTATCAATTCCACATTTTGGATTCAGTGATGCGTGTCAATGAATTGCAAAAGACGAAATTGATGCCCTATATCCAGGGGCATTTCAAAAATGATTTAGCAGGTAAAACAATCGGAATTTGGGGATTAGCATTTAAGCCCTATACAGATGATATTCGTGAGGCACCAGCATTGTACAACATTGAAGCATTATTAGCCTTAGGATGCAAAGTACGTGTATATGATCCCGAGGCAATGAAAAATGTACAAGATCAAATTGGGGATGTCGTAGAGTATTCAAAAACTCCTTATGACGCGATTGATGGTGCAGATGCATTATTGATTGTAACCGAGTGGCCACAATTCAGAACGCCTGATTTTGAGCGCATGGAAACCTTATTGAAAAACAAAGTCATTTTTGATGGTCGGAACCTATACGAATTACCTCAAATGCAAGAATTAGGCTACACATACTATTCGGTAGGTCGCCAATCAGTTAACTAGTTATCATGAAAAGAATATTAATAACAGGAGGAGCAGGATTTTTGGGCTCGCATTTGTGTGATCGATTTATCAAAGAAGGTTATCATGTGATTGCCATGGATAATTTGATCACAGGTGATTTAAAAAACATCGAACACCTATTCAAATTGGAGCACTTTGAATTCTATCACCACGACGTGTCTAAATTCATTCACGTACCGGGAGAATTAGATTACATTTTGCATTTCGCTTCTCCAGCATCACCGATTGATTATTTAAAAATTCCAATTCAAACCTTGAAAGTGGGCTCTCTAGGTATCCACAATTGTTTGGGTTTGGCACGTGTCAAGAATGCACGCGTATTAATCGCATCAACGTCGGAGGTTTATGGAGACCCAACAGTACATCCGCAACCCGAAGAATACTGGGGAAATGTTAACCCGGTAGGGCCACGTGGCGTGTATGATGAAGCAAAACGTTTTCAAGAAGCAATGACCATGGCTTACCATACCTATCATGGCCTAGAAACGCGTATCGTTCGTATATTTAACACGTATGGACCACGGATGCGTCTGAATGATGGCCGTGTATTACCAGCGTTCATTGGACAAGCATTACGAGGCGAGGATTTAACGATGTTTGGAGATGGTTCTCAGACACGAGCATTCTGCTTCGTAGATGATTTAGTCGAAGGTATTTATCGTTTATTATTAAGCGACTATCCACACCCGGTGAACATCGGAAATCCAGATGAAATTACAATCAAGGAGTTTGGTGAAGAGATTATCAAATTAACAGGCACAAGCCAAAAGTTAATATCACTTCCGTTGCCTACGGATGATCCTAAGCAACGCAAACCAGATATTACCAAGGCTAAGTCGATCTTAGGCTGGGAACCCAAAGTATCCCGCGCGGAAGGACTCAAAATCACTTATGAATACTTTAAGTCATTAAGTCCTGAAGATTTACATCGAATGGCACATCATAAAGAGTTTTAAATGAAAGACCGGGGAAACCCGGTCTTTTTTTGTGCTTTCTGTAGAGACGCGATACTTGGCCGTCTAATCCCCAGACTAAAGTCTGGGGTTATTAAAAACCCTAGGCTTTAGCCTAGGGAATCGGCGTAAAAACGCCTCAAACTTTGGCAATCCTGGAAGGTATGCCAAAGAGATAGACGCGAGGTATTGCATCTAATCCCCAGACTAAAGTCTGGGGTTATTAAAAACCCTAGGCTTTAGCCTAGGGAATCGGCGTAAAAACGCATCAAACTTTGGCAATCCTGGAAGGTTTGCCAAAGAGATAGAAGTGAGGTATCGCATCTAATCCCCAGACTAAAGTCTGGGGTTATTAAAAACCCTAGGCTTTAGCCTAGGGAATATATACGACCAAAGAAATATGGACCAACAAAAAAGGCTGCTCTTTCGAGCAGCCTTTTTATTTCGGATTTGGAATATCTTAGTTGAAGATATAACGAACACCGAATTGTGCTTGCCAACGAGATCCAAGTCCAAAAGAACGTTGGAAAGTCTCAGATAATGGTGTTGTACCTGAACGGTAAGGGAATGTGAAAACTGGCTTGCCAGTTGCCGCATCGTTACCCGTATAGCTCAACAAGCCTGCACGAAGTGCAGATTGGTTTAAACCCCACTGTGGAGAAACGTAGTTACCGAAGTTAAACACATCCAAAGTAAATTGTAATGTATTTTTCTTGCCAGCAACATTGATGTAGAAATCTTGGATTACTTTGAAATCAAAGTTAGCAGCCCAAGGTAACTCAGCACCATTACGTTCTGCATATTGGCCACGACGAGATGATAAGTAAGCATCTTGAGAGATGTATTTATCTAAATCATTCCATTGTTGGGCAGCGGTGTATGTTCCCAAATCTTTCAACATGATTTCAGATTGTCCACGAGGGATGTACATCAAATCATTTGCAGTTTGACCATCTCCGTTCATATCACCTGAATATGTGTATGAGAAACGACCTGCTGGTGCTACTGAATAAGTAAAACCAAATGTAGTCGAAGCCTTTTCATTCAAGTAATTCAATTTATACGAACCATATGCGTTGATACGGTGCGATTGCATGTACGAAGAGTAAGATGCAACATTCTCATTTGGATCACCCGAAACAACGCGGTCTCTCCATTGTGATTGTGCAATCGAACCACCATCATTCACTGAACGAGAATCAGAGTTTGTATAAGCTAATGAAGCAAATAATCCGTTTTCAAAAGTTTTAGAAATCGTTGCTGTAACAGCATATGAATAACCTAAATCTGTGTTCTTAATAACAATTGCATCAGAGATGTTAGGTGCAGTTGCTGAGTTTCCTGCAGCGGGAGCATTAACACCTTTTACGTTTCCGTAAATCTGATTGATACGTGTATTCGTAGGGATACCTGCAGTAGAAGCTGTGTAGAAAATCGTACGATTATCCGCACCTACAGCTTTCACAGCTGAATTAGGTAAGTTTACGTTCTCTAAATAAACCGCATTCATATCTTTCGTGTAGATACCTTCTAATGATACGATCCAACCATCTCCGAATTGCTTATCAGCAGCTAAATTCGCACGGAAAATTTGTGGGAATTTAAAGTTTGGATCAGTCACCGCTAAGTTATAAGCAATCGGATTAACTGTTGAAGCAACAGCAGGACGATATGCGTTAACATCCGCGTTAAATGGACGGTTTGTTGGGTTATTTAATGTTTCTGAACTAAACAATACTCCATTGTTTGATAATTGGTTAGACAACCAAACATAAGGTACACGACCTGAGAAGATGCCTAAACCTCCACGAATTTGTGTCGTTTTATCATCTTTCACATCCCAGTTAAATCCGAAACGTGGAGACCACAATATTGTTGTACCTGGAAATTTGTTCGTTTCTAATTTAACACCATCACGGAAAGTTAATGCAGGAACATATGTATTCGTGTATTTAGGCTCATCGAATGATGGGAACGAAGTTGCATCACCACGTAGACCAAATGTCAATTTCAAGCCTTTAGCAGCTGTAATTTCATCTTGACCATAGAAAGAGAATGTACTTCCTTTCATTTCAGCAAATGGAAACTCCGCATAGTTCGATGAGTTTTGTGTAAAACGCACAGCATTTGATACTCCAGAAGTTGCTGATGCAATAAAGTCATCAATTGATCTAAATTGGTAACCACCGAAATAATTAGGCGCAAAACCATTCAAGAATGAGTTGGCTTCATAAGCAATACCTAAGGTATATACATGTTTTCCTTTGTAGATTGTTAAGTTATCCGACATTTGAAAAACGTCAGAATCCAAACGGTTGTTCGCCGAAAATGGCTCATAACCAAATGCCGTTAATTCATTCAAGTTTCCGTTTCCAATATCAACCATTGGGAATGCGTTATTATTCACAGGAGATTCACGGTAATCGCGCATCGCGGTATAACCTACTGTGAAGTTATTTGAAATTGAATTTGAGAATGTCGAGTTCAATTCAGCAATGTATGAATCTAAGTTATTATTGATTCGATATAAAGATCCTTGGAAAGGCAATACATTAGCAGATGGGTTACGACCACCGGATAAAGATCCTGAGCTAGACGGAGAAATATCAGCATAAGAACGCAAGTAATTGTACTTGAAGTTGAACTTGTGCTTATCTGAAATATTCCAGTCGATACGCAAATTGGCCTTCTGAGAATACTTTTCTTTGTTGTAATTCTCGTAAGCACCCGGATCGTAGCTATATTTAGTTAACAAAAATTGCTTCAAACGATCTAAATCTTCTGCTTTCGCAATTGATTTATTAGGCTCCGTTCCCGTACGAGTTGCAACAAAGTTTGAACCTGGCTCCGTAGTTGCCTCTTGCTCAAATGAGCCAAAAACAAATAATTTGTTCTTGATGATGGCACCACCAACGCGAGCACCATATTGACCACGGTTAAATTTACCATATTGACTTGTCGCATCACCGATTTTATTTCCTACCAAACCTTCGTTTGTTCCAAAATAATAACCAGAACCCGTCCAATCGTTTGTACCCGACTTCGTTACCACGTTGATGTTTGCACCCGTTGCCATACCTTGACGTACGTCATAAGGAGCAATGATTACTTGGAACTGATCAATCGCATCTACTGAAATAGGAGAAGCGCCTGTTTGACCACCAATCGTAGATGACAAAGCAAATGTATTATTGAAGAATGCACCATCAACCGTAATGTTGTTGTACAATGCATTACGACCTGCAAAGTTCAAACCATTCGCACGTGGATCTAAACGAGCAAAATCACCTAATGAACGATTCAAAGTTGGTAACGTTGTAATACTCGAGTTAGAAACGGTTGTTGCAGCACCCGTACGACCTGAGTTAATCACAGATGAACGAGATGCAACTACTTTTACTTCCTCTAATTGAGATTGATTTACCTCTAACTTGAAGTTTTGACGTAGTTCAGAAGCCAACGTTAAAACGATACCTGACTGAACTGCTTCTTTGTAACCTACGAAAGTTACAGAAACTTTGTATGGACCACCCACACGCATGTTTACGATGTTGTAACGACCGTCAGCACGTGTAGACGCACCGTAACGAGAACCTGTTGGCTCGTGAATAGCAATTACCGTAGCTCCCGGTAAGCCTTCACCCTTTTCATCAACAACACTTCCCGATAAAGCGGAAGTGGTAGAACCCTGTGCAAATACTTGCCCAATGGGTAGTGCCATCAAAAGCATTAAAAATGCTCCTAACAACACAGAATGAGTAATAAATCTTCTCTGCATAAATTTGGAATTTAGTTATATTTTAATTTGAAGAATTAAGCCACAAAATAAACCTAAAAAATCAAATACTCCAAAAATAAACGAAAAGCTTTTGCATCCATTTGCCATATAATTATCTGATATTTAGCATTAAAGGCATATTAATTTTACCTATTCGCATTATACAGCCCTAGATTAGTCCTAAAATCATTTTAAATTTAACAGAAAGATAATTTTTAACTATTTAAAGAATAATTTTGCCTAAGAATTCAAATTATGCAAACGAACAACGAACCCATTAAATTAACGGCATTTTCACATGGTGCAGGATGCGGATGTAAAATTTCCCCTCAGATATTAGATACGATTCTAAAATCAAATACTCCCAAGAAACATCACCCCCTGTTACTTGTAGGTAATGAGAGCCGAGATGATGCTGCCGTTTTCGATTGGCAAAATGGAGAAGCTGTTATTTCAACGACAGACTTTTTCATGCCGATTGTCGATGACCCTTTTGATTTCGGTAAAATTGCTGCGACCAATGCAATCTCCGATATTTATGCGATGGGTGGAACTCCACTTATGGCTATTGCCATCCTAGGTTGGCCCATCGAAAAATTAGCTCCTGAAATTGCCGCTCAAGTACTCGAAGGTGGTCGAGCTGCATGTGCAGAAGCTGGCATTCCATTAGCCGGTGGTCATTCCATCGACTCTCCCGAACCGATATTTGGTTTAGCTGTAACCGGAAAAGTAAAAAAAGAAGAGCTCAAACAAAACGACACAGCCACAGAAGGCTGTATCCTATATTTAACAAAGCCATTGGGCGTTGGTATCCTAACAACCGGACAAAAACGCGGGATTGTTAGCGAAGGTGACCTGGGTCGCGCAGTCAAACAAATGAGCACCTTGAATTCATTCGGAGCACATTTAGGACCTTTATCTTATGTGAAATCACTTACAGATGTAACTGGATTTGGTTTATTTGGCCATTTAGTCGAGATGGCTGATGGCTCAGGCCTGAGTGCCAAAATTGACTTTGAAAGCCTACCATTGCTCCCGAATATCGCTTTCTATTTAGATCAAAAATGCTTTCCAGGCGGTACTTCTCGAAATTTAGCGAGCTATGGTCATCGTTTAAGTGATGAAATCAATGAACGCCAACAATACATTGGGGCGGACCCACAAACATCAGGAGGATTGTTAATCGCTGTAGAAGCTGAACATACTGCTGAATTTGAATCCTTTGCATCATCGCATGGATTGGAATTAAGCCCCATCGGAGAATTAACCAAAGCAAAAGATAAAGCCATTTATTTAGCCTAATGAAACTATTCGCCCGCACCGTTGGCACAACGGGAACCCCCATCATCATTCTACATGGAATATTTGGCACCTCCGATAATTGGTTAGGCATTGCCAAGGCTTTCGCCGAAACCAACCGAGTATTTTTGTTAGACCAACGCAACCATGGTCAATCGCCCTGGTCGGACGAATTCGACTACCAAGTGATGGCTGCCGACTTGAGAGAATTTATCGAAGACCATCACCTAGAAAATCCGATCATCATCGGTCATTCGATGGGCGGCAAAACGGTCATGCAGTTTGGCTTAAATTACCCAGGAATCGCGCAAAAAATCATTGTGGTGGATATTGCTCCTAAATTCTATCCGGTTCACCACACTAGTATCTTATCTGGATTAAATTCCGTAGATCTTTCAGCGATACAAAGCAGAAATGATGCCAACGAGCACATGAAGCGATTTGAGGAAAATGAAGGTGTGCGCCAGTTTCTACTGAAGAACCTGTACCGCAATTCCGAAGGCGCATTTGCTTGGCGAATCAATTTACCCGTTATCACCAAAAACATAGATGTGGTTGGGCATGAGCTGTTCATCAAAAATGCCTGCGAAACAGAAACATATTTCATCAAAGGGGCGAATTCACATTATATCCAACCGGAAGATGAACGATATATTGCTGAGATATTCCCCAATTTCGAATTGATTGAAATACCAAACGCGGGGCATTGGGTACAGGCAGACCAACCGGAAGCATTTATTCAGGTATTAAAAGAAATTCTATGAAGTTAGTGCTCATCCCCTGCCCCATAGCAGAACAAACAGCCGCACAAGTTCTCCCGGAAGAAGTACGACAAGCCATTCTTCAAACGAAACATTTTCTCGTAGAGAATGTACGAACCGCGCGTAGATTCATCAGTGAGTTAAAATTAGGCATTCAAATCGATGACTTAACGTTTGAAATTTTAGATAAGGATACAGAGCGGAAAACAGTTACCGATTTTTTCAACAAGCATATTTCTGCTGAATTGATTGGTATCATTTCAGAAGCAGGCTGTCCCGGTGTTGCCGATCCGGGTGCATTGGCGGTTGCTATAGCACAGGAAATGGGAATCGAAGTTTTACCTTTGGTTGGCCCCTCCTCTATCCTATTAGCATTGATGGCTTCGGGATTTTCGGGCCAACAGTTTCGCTTTCATGGATACCTACCTATCGATCGCGCTGCGCGAATTCGCCGCATCGAAACCTTACAAAAAGATGTCGAGAAAACGGGTGAAACCCAATTATTCATCGAAACACCGTATCGAAACAATGCGATGCTGGATGATTTAATTCAGCAATTACCCGGAAATCAATTGTTGGCAATTGGCTGCAACATCCAAGACCCTACGGGATTTACGCAAACGAAAAGCTTACAACAATGGGCGGCAGAGAAGCCCGACCTGCACAAAAAACCTTGTATCTTCCTATTGGGTCGCTCATAAAATTCGTAATTTGCACCAAAATTTATTTTCGTGATTTACCAAGAAGCTATTACCTGTAACCCGTTTCAAGAGAATGCCTATTTCGTTTGGGATGACGCAGGTAATGGGATCGTTATCGATCCAGGTTGCTATACCTATGAAGAGCGAAAAGAAATGCAAGACTTTATCGAGTCAAAAGGAATTAAGCTTCATTATATTCTGAATACACACGCGCACATTGATCATGTGTTAGGTGTTGCTTATTTCCAACAAACCTATAAAATTCCTTTTTGTCTACACCCATTCGACAAACCCTTGTTGGACGATGCAATCAACCGTGCACAGGTTTACGGATTCCCACATTTCCAAGCTGCCGAAGTCGATCGTTGGCTAGTCAACGATGAACAAATTCAGGTGGGAGAAATGAATTTCAAGGTTTTGTTCGTACCCGGACATGCGCCGGGGCATGTGGCATTTTATGAGGCATCCATGGGATGGGTATTTGGAGGGGATGTTTTGTTTAAACGCAGTATTGGTCGGACGGATTTCCCACTCTGCAATCACGCAGATTTGGTAAATAGTATCAAAACGCAATTATATACCTTGCCAGGGGAAACAAACGTATTTCCTGGACATGGACCGTCAACAACGATATCAGCAGAAAAAATCTCAAACCCATTTGTTAAAGCATGAAAAAGGAAATCCCTAATCTATTGACCTTAGGTAACCTGTTAGCAGGTTGCATGGGATTGTATTTTGTAATGCAAGGAAACGTTCTTTATGCATCTTATTGCATTTTCATTTCCTTGGTTTGTGATTTCTTGGATGGATTTTTGGCGCGCCTTCTGCAAGCTTATTCTGAATTAGGCAAAGAGCTTGATTCATTGGCTGATGTAGTTTCTTTTGGAATACTCCCAAGCTTTATGCTTTTGAATTTAGTGGAACAAAGTTGTGGAGCTCAATGTACAACTGGACCTTTTGGTTTTCACAAGCCTTTCTTAGTCTTCTCATTAGCATTAATGTCGGCCTATCGTTTGGCAAAATTCAACATTGATACACGTCAAACGGATTCCTTTATTGGTGTTCCTACGCCGGCAAATGGTCTTTTGGTAGCTTCATTGCCTTTGATCTTACATTTCCAACCGGAATACACGACTTATATTTTACATTACCAAGGTCTATTGATCTACAGTATATTAATGAGTTATTTACTCGTATCTGAATTACCTTTGATGGCCTTTAAATTCAAGACATGGTCTTGGGCCGATAATCAAAGCAAATACTTATTTTTAATTTATTGCGTTGCTTTGCTAGTAATGCTTAAATTTGCAGCTTTCCCTGTTTTAGTGATATCTTATATTGCTCTCTCAGGTATTCTTTCGTTAAATAAATCCATTCAAAAATGAAATTCATCGCCGAAATCAATGTAATGCCTCAAAAAGAAATTCTTGACCCACAAGGAAAAGCAGTTCGTATCGGCTTACAAAACTTAAATATCACGCAAGTATCTGATGTTCGTATTGGAAAGCATATCACTTTACAATTAGAAGCAGCAACAGAAGCAGCGGCGAATGAGATTGTAACGGAAGCTTGTAAGAAATTATTGGCGAACCTGATTATGGAGGAATTCGAATTTACGCTAACTGCGATCTAAATCAGAACTGGCCTGTATGCAACATCACGAGCGTACAGGCCTCTTCTACCTCAATACCTTGTTTGTGTAACGCAGACATTAATGCAGGATTCTCAGTTCCTGGATTAAAAATCACACGCTTAGGGTTTAATTGATTTAAATATGCCAACAAATCTTGTTGGTGTGACTGGCCGACATACAATGTCACCGTATCTATTTCAGAAATAATCGGCTGATTATTTTGGATCTCAATTCCTTGAACCTCTCCTTTTTTTATTCCGACTAAAAACACTTCGTGGCCTTTCTCCAACAATAGATTTGTTGCTAAATAAGCATATCGAGTAGGATTCGTGGAAGCTCCGTAAACTAAGACGCGCATATTATCAGTTTGTTGGTACAATAATAGTGAAATATCTCGCGATTTTAGCTTAGCTTAACGCTCAATTACAACCACTAACACACAATCTTATGCTTACACGTTCTACATGGACGGAAAAATGGGCATTTATTCAATTGCCCATTCCGACTGATCAAATTTATCAAATCTCAAACTTTGGCAGAGTTCGAAATAAGCATCAAAAAATCTTACAAGGCTCAAGTATCCAAGGCTATCGAACACTTAATATTCGGATTGGTACCGAACATGTAAACTTTTACTTACATAAATTGGTAGCGCTCCATTTCGTAGCGAAGCAATCTGCAGATGATCTTTTTGTTATTCACCTCGATTATGACAAATTAAATAATGAAGTGAACAACCTAAAATGGGTATCGCGTCCCCAATTGACAGCACATAACCGACTGAATCCAGCCAACATAAATAAGCGGAAACCATCCACGGGCAAACATTATAAGCTCAATTCAGGGAAGGTTAAGATCATCAAGCAAATGCTTCTATCTGGAAAAAGTAGGCCTAAAATGATTGCCAAGCAATTCGGTATCACCTCGACCCAGGTGACGCGAATTAAGAAAGGGGAAAACTGGAAAGATGTTAGCTAGAACAATTGCGAGGCAATGGCATGAACGCTATCGGATTTACTCATGGTATAGAAATGCAAAGCAGGAACACCCGCTTGAATCAATTCTTTACCTTGTTGGACCGCCCATTCTACGCCTACTTGTTTGATTGCAGCATTATTTGAACACTTTCTAACCTCAGAAGCCAAGGCCTCTGGCATTTCTAAATGGAAAATTTCAGGTAAAATTTCAAGTTGACGTGCAGTCGCTATTGGCTTAATACCAGGAATAATGGGCACATGAATGTCCATAGCACGGCATTTATCAACGAAATCAAAATAATGCTGATTATTGAAGAACATTTGTGTCACAATATAATCCGCACCGGCATCCACTTTTTGTTTTAAAAAGCGCATATCCTCATCCAATGAAACGGCTTCGAAATGCTTTTCCGGATAAGCCGCAACGCCTATACAGAAGTTGGTGGGCAAGGATTCCGTTTCTTCATGCAATAAAATCCCTTGATTCATGGCGTGAACTTGTTCGACCAATTCATTGGCATACGCATGTCCCCCGGGTTTAGGAATAAACCTTTCCTCCCCTTTTTCCTGATCGCCTCGTAAAATTAACGCATTTTCGATGCCTAAATAATGTAAATCAATTAAGAAATCTTCCGTCTCCTCTTTGGTAAAACCGCCACAAATGACATGCGGAACGGCTTCTACCTTGAATTTCTGCATAATAGCAGCACAAATACCTAAGGTACCCGGACGCTTCCGAATTGGAATCCGCTTCAAAAGTCCATCAACCATTTTTTCTACATATTCCTCGCGGTGATAGGTCACCTCGATGAATGGTGGATTGAATTCCATCAATGGCTCAATGTGGGAAACTAATTCACCCAAATGTTGGCCTTTCATCGGTGGAATAATCTCAATAGAGAATAATGTTTTCCCCTTCGCTTCCTCAATATATTGTGTAATTTTTGTCATGCTATTTTAAACATCATAGGTTAATACTGGACTTAACCAACGTTCAATTTCCTCTACGCTCATTCCTTTACGAGAAGCGTAATCCAAGACTTGATCTTTCGCGATTTTACCTAATCCAAAATAAGTACTTTCTGGATGAGAAAAATAGAATCCTGAAACCGATGAAGCGGGATGCATCGCATAACTTTCTGTTAATTCAATTCCCAATTGCTTTTCAGCATCTAGCAATTCAAATAATCGCTTTTTCTCGGTATGATCTGGGCAAGCAGGATAACCTGGAGCCGGACGAATGCCTTGGTATTTCTCCGAAATCAATTCTTCATTGCTCAGGTTCTCTTCAGAAGCATAAGCCCAGAACTCTTTGCGCACGCGTGCGTGCATCAATTCTGCAAAAGCTTCTGCCAAACGATCCGCTAAGGCTTTCACCATGATGGAATTATAATCATCATGCTCTTTTTCAAAGCGTTCCAATAAAACCTCAATACCAACGCCAGTTGTCACAGCAAAAGCTCCTACGTAATCCGTTTCTCCTGTTTCCAATGGGGCAACAAAATCACTCAAGCATCGATTGGGAAGACTAGCAGCCTTCTGACCTTGTTGGCGCAAATGATGTAACCAAGCATTCGAATCCGATGTTTCATCCTTTTGAACGATATCGTATTCGATATGTGTATGAACCCCATGTTTGTCGCAAGGAACTTCTTTGACCTGCTCCACGATATCATGCAAAATAATATCATCCCCAAATCCATTCGCGGGAAAGAAACCTAATGCCGCTTTGGCGGTCAATAATTTATTGTCAACAATTTCCTTTAACAGCGCTTGCGCATCATTGAATAATTTCCTTGCTTCTTGGCCTATCGTCTCGTTCTCAAATATCCGAGGATATTTGCCTGACAATTGCCAAGTCGAGAAGAATGGCGTCCAATCAATGTATTGAGCTATTTCCGCTAAATCATAATCTTGGAAATATTTCACACCCAAGAAACTCGGCTTCTTAGCCTTGAATCCAGCCCAATCGATTCCAGTAGATTTTTGACGCGCTTGCTCAATCGACAAGTAATTTTTTTCTTGTTGGCGTGCAGCATGCGACACCCGTAATTCCGCATATTCTTGTTTAATCTCGCTGAAGATTTCTTGCGAGGTCAATTCACTTTGCAACAAACGACCTGCCACAGGAACGGAACGCGACGCATCCAGCACGTGAATAACAGGACCGCTGTAATGCGGATCGATCTTAACTGCAGTATGTATACGAGAGGTTGTTGCTCCACCAATCAACAAAGGCACCTTAAATCCTTGGCGCTCCATTTCTTTGGCCACATAAACCATCTCATCCAAAGATGGCGTAATTAAGCCCGATAAACCGATGATATCAACGCTATGCTCCTTAGCAGCTGCCAAAATTTTCTCACATGACACCATCACCCCGATGTCGATTACCTCATAATTATTACATGCCAAAACGACGCCTACGATATTTTTACCAATATCATGCACATCGCCTTTAACCGTAGCCATTAGAATTTTACCCGCCGATGAACTTTCTCCCCCTTGCTTCTCAGCTTCGATAAATGGTAATAAATAAGCAACGGCCTTTTTCATGACACGCGCCGACTTTACCACTTGCGGCAAGAACATTTTTCCTTCACCAAATAAGTCACCCACCACATTCATTCCATCCATTAAAGGACCTTCAATCACCTGGATAGGACGTTCTACTAATTGACGCGCTTCTTCCACATCCTCATCAATAAACTCCGTCAAACCTTTGATTAAGGCATGCTCCAAACGTTTGTTGACAGGCAATGAACGCCATGCGTCATCGATAACGGCCTCTTTACCCACCGACTTTACCGTCTCGGCAAAATGCACCAATTTCTCTGTTGCTTCAGCATTCCGATTCAACAGAACATCCTCACATAATTCGCGAAGTACTGGGTCAATTTGATCATATACGCCTAATTGACTAGCATTCACGATTCCCATATCCATACCCGCTTTGATCGCGTGATACAAAAAGACCGTATGCATTGCTTCTCGAACGGGTTCGTTACCGCGGAAAGAGAAGGAAATATTGGAAACCCCACCTGATACTTTAGCTAGGGGTAAATTTTCTTTAATCCATTTCGTCGCTTTGATGAAATCATTCGCATAATTATTATGCTCATCGATTCCTGTCGCAACCGTTAAAATATTCGGATCGAAAATGATGTCTTCCGCGGGTAAGCCCACTTGGTCTACCAAAATCCGATAGGCACGTTCACAAATTTCAATCCGACGTTCGTATGAATCCGCTTGACCCGTTTCGTCAAAAGCCATCACGACTACGGAAGCACCATACTGTTTTACTTTATTCGCTAATTCGATGAATCGCTCTTCTCCTTCTTTCAAGGAGATTGAATTAACAACAGATTTCCCTTGCACACATTTTAACCCTGCTTCGATGACCTCCCATTTGGATGAATCAATCATAATAGGCAATCGCGCGATATCCGGTTCCGCCATCAATAAATTCAGGAATTGTGGCATCATTTTCACGCCATCAATCATCCCCTCATCCATGTTGACATCTAAAATCTGAGCACCGCCATCTACTTGTTCGCGGGCAACTGCAATGGCTTCCTCGAAATTCTCTTCGCGAATCAAGCGAGCAAATTTCTTTGAACCCGTTACGTTACAACGTTCACCCACATTAACAAAATTGGTCAACTCGGTGATTTCCAGAGGCTCTAAGCCTGAAAGTTTTTGATTATGACCAGTTACAGGCAGTTGATGTGGCGCGTATTTAGCTGCAATTTCAGCAATGGCACGAATGTGTGCAGGAGTCGTCCCACAACATCCCCCAATAATATTCACAAAACCATGCTGTAAAAAGTCCTCGATAACCTCAGCCATTTGTTCTGGGCTTTGATCGTATTCACCCATCTCATTCGGCAGACCCGCATTCGGGTGCGCAGATACATAAAAAGGTGATTTATCGTTAAGCGTCTTGACATAGGGACGCATCAAATCAGCTCCTAATGCACAGTTTAAACCTACCGATAAGAGTGGCATGTGCGAAATGGAAGTTAAAAACGCCTCCGTTGTTTGGCCCGACAAGGTTCTACCCGAGGCATCCGTAATCGTACCTGAAACCATGATAGGCAAATAAGGCTTGCTAGGATTCGTCTTGAAAAACTGATCAATTGCGAATAGCGCAGCTTTCGCATTCAGCGTATCAAAAACCGTCTCGACCAATAATACATCTGCTCCACCATCCACTAAACCTCGTACTTGCTCGGTATAAGCTTCTACTAATTCATCGAAGGTAACGGCCCGATAACCAGGATCATTTACATCTGGAGATAAGGAAAGTGTACGGTTTGTGGGTCCAATCGATCCAGCCACATAACGCGGCTTATGAGGATTTTTTGCCGTAAATTCATCAGCAACCTCCCGGGCAATTTTAGCAGATTCATAATTTAATTCATATACCAAATCCTCCATGTGATAGTCGGCCATCGCAATGGACGTACCCGAGAATGTATTCGTTTCGGCAATATCAGCGCCTGCCTCAAAATACTTGGCATGAATTTCCTTGATAACGTCCGGTCGTGTGATGGAAAGCAAATCATTGTTTCCCTTTACCTCGTGCGGAAAATCCTTAAACCGATCACCACGGTAATCGGCATCCGATAATTTATATTCTTGAATCAATGAACCCATGGCACCGTCCAGGACTAAAATCCGTTGGCGCAATTGTTCGTATATAGATGGCTTCTGCATAATCCTGCAAATATACCACAAAACGCTCAAAAGATGAGCCGAAATTTGCCTAAACTAGACCCATTTTTTTGATTTTTTCCAAATCTTCTGGCGTATCAATTCCCATCGTTTCATATTGCGTTTCGATGGTTTGAATGACATAGCCATTTTCGAGCCAACGTAATTGTTCCAAGGATTCCGCCAATTCCAAAGGACTCGGTTTTAGCAGACTTATTTCCCTCAGAATATCGGCACGATAAGCATACAATCCAATGTGTTTAAAATAGATGTGAGATGCCAGCCATTGTTCTGTTATCTTGCCTCGTAGGTGGGGAATGGTTTGACGGGAAAAGTATAAAGCTTCTCCCCGACTATTCACCACAACTTTGGGTGTATTGACAGAGAAGAGCGTATCTGCATCTTTTATTTGCTTAATCAAAGTCAAAATAGGTGCATTTGTTATAAACCCAGTCGCCAACTCTTGCAGTTGCGCGGGTTCAATAAAAGGCTCATCCCCTTGAATATTAACGACATAATCAATGTCTTCACTTATTTTGCTTAAAACCTCCGCGCAGCGATCTGTACCAGAAACATGGTCAGCATGCGTCATAATGACCTCTGCACCAAAACCTTCTGCAACTACTTTTATCTGCAAATCATCCGTCGCAATGACAACACGATGCCAACCTTGAACAGCCATGACACGTTCATAAGTACGCTGAATCATGGGCTTGCCACCTAAATCAACCAAGGGTTTCCCAGGAAAACGGGTAGATGCGAATCGAGCAGGGATAATGGCAATTACTTTTTTGTCATGCATCATTTTTCAAACTTAAGTGATGAATTTTTCTCAAATTTGCACATAATTGACGAAGATGCTTTCTGAATGATGCGAAAAATATTCAATCACCAATTTACTGATACGATTTGGAGTTTGGGTTACTGGGGAACAGTTACCGAACCAAAGGTGTGGATTGAAACACGCAATTCAGAACAAATTCAAACATTTACATTGGATTTACATTCCTTGTCTCTCAATGCAAATCCCCAAGCACCCGAACACAATCATTCACTTCAGTGGTTGGCCGGCTTAGCCGACGGAGGCGTATTCTTAAGGCTCCGACAAGGGAAAAACCCGGGTATAGAAGGATTGGAAGCCTATGATTTCCCGAGCGGGGCATTGCGTTATTCGCTACCGATCAAGCAATGGAGTACGCTTGAAAACCAACAATTGATTACGAATCAAGGAATAATTGATTTAGCAACCGGAAAGGTACAAGCCTCATTAGATTCAAATAAAATAATAAGCAATTTATCAGTTGAATCGCCCATGCATTTCGAGGAAAGCCAGGCAGAGTTTCAGGCATTCGTCACCCTATTTGATCAAAAATTTCAGGAAAAAATCGGAAAAGGGATGGATTATTGGGAAGGCTCGAATAAGCTGATATTTTCTTATTATATTTACGAGAAGACTTGGAAAAACCAGCTCAGAATTTGTGATTTTGAATTCAATACGCTGTTTTTAGAGACTTTAGCCGAAGGGGAGTTGATGGGTTACCACACTTTCCAATGCGTGCAAAATACTTTATTTTTCATCAAAGATAAACGTGAACTTTTCATCTATGCAGATTTATAAACTTCGCTTCGCTATTCTATTCGTCATGCTAGTAGGCACTTTCCGTGGCATGAGTAACAGCCTTGATTCATTAGGCTTGAAAAAAGAAAACAACAAGACCTATTTGGTCTATAAAGTAGGCCCGAAACAAAACCTTTACAATGTCTTGAAGCGATTCAACTTATCGTTGGCCGAATTCAAACAAGTCAATCCCGAGATTGAAATACCCGTAAATTCGGGCGAATTAGTCTTTATCCCTTTGCATTACCTGGATGAAAGTACAAATACATTGCTTTCCGTTGCAAAAGCTTTGGAAAAAACCCCCGAAGAGAAACCGCGAAATTCAACTGGGATCCACATGGTAACTGCGAAACAAAGTTTATTGACCGTGGCAAACATGTACAAAGTTACCATGGCCGAAATTCGTAAATGGAATAACCTAACTTCCGATGTGCTGAAAGAAGGTCAACGACTCGTGGTAGCAGCTCCTTCAACAACAACTCCAATCGATAAGTCGGCGCAATTACCCACGAAAGGAACCGAAGAAACCAAAGCACCTACGGCTGCAGCAGAACAAACGGATGCCAACGGCATGCGCAAGACGATTGAGACCGGTATGGCTGAATTAATTGATGTTCCCGATAATTCAGGCAAATATTTAGCCTTACATAAATCGGCACCCATAGGAACCTTGGTATTAGTTAAAAACCTTGCTAATGGACAAAGTATTTGGGTGAAGGTGATTGGCCGTCTACCTAATACAGATAGCAAATTAATCATCAAGCTATCTCCCAAAGCATTTGAACGTTTGAATGCGGTGGACAAAAGAATCCGGGCAGAAATCAGCTATTTAGTTCAATAAGATGGCCAAACGCAAAAGACCTATCACGGCAGGAACAATCGCTTTTGAGGTATTATTCATCCTCTCCTATCCGTTTATTGCTGCATTTTCAACGGTCATAACTGTTGCTGTTTGGGTGCTATCCTTACCATCGCGGTTATTGGCTTTCTTTGGTAACAGAAAATAGGCCATGGAAGCACATGTGATTAAATTATTGGATGAGAAATTCCATTTTTTCAATCATACACGCTTTATCGAACACGACCCCATCCAGATTCCGCATCTCTTTACGAAGAAGCAAGACATTGAAATCATGGGGTTTTGGGTGGCTGTGTTGGCATGGGGCCAACGAAAAACAATCATTTCAAAGGCGCATGAATTAATCGATTTGATGGACGGCAGCCCACTTCAATTCATCCTCCAACATCAAGATAGCGACCTAAAACGCTTTGAATTGTTCAAACATCGAACCTTTAATGCCACGGACGCTTTGTATTTTATTTCATTTTTCAAACGGCATTACCAGGCAAACGAAAGCTTAGAAGCAGCTTTTAGTACGCAATATCAGGACGAAGAAATTACTGTAGAACAATCCATCAATCGATTTTACGCGCATTTTTTCAACGATGAATTTGCGCCGCAACGCACACAAAAACATATAGCCTCTCCTGCTAAAAATTCGGCATGCAAGCGCATCAACATGTTTTTGCGCTGGATGGTGAGACAAGATGAGGCTGGGGTTGATTTTGGCATTTGGAATAAAATCAAACCACATCAATTGGTTTGCCCATTAGATGTACACGCGTTACGAACCGCAGAAAGTTTACAATTGATTCAACCAGGACCTACCAACTGGAAAAAAGCCGTTGAATTAACGGATACCTTACGGGCCTTGGATCCTAATGACCCTGTTAAATATGATTTTGCCCTGTACGGTATGGGCATTGAAGAGAAAACGATATGGAAATAGTTAACATAAAAAGCCCTGATGGCACAGCCTATTTTGAAATAATTCCAGCCTTTGGAGGAATGTTAACTCAATTAAACTGGGCTGGGAATGTCATTAAAATTCCCTTTGAAAATCAATTTGCCAACAGTGAAAATCCTTATCACCCCAGTGCATTATTAAGCCCCTGGGTGAATCGAGTGCGAAATGGCAATTATTCCTTTGAAGGAAGAAATTATCAGTTGCCGGTTAACGAACCTAACTTAGGCAACGCCATTCATGGGCTGTTGGCACGAATGCCATTTGACATAAGCCTTGAGGCTTCGAAAGCTACACTAACGTATCATTATGACGCAGAAGAAAAGGCTTACCCATTTCCGTTTGAGATGCAATTATCCTATTCCTTTTCAGTTGACAATTCGTTTCAATTGCAGTTTCAAGCGAAAAATATAGGTTCAGGCAATATGCCTTTTGCATGCGGTTGGCATCCATATTTCAATCTAACGCAAGGAAATCTGGCAGATTGGATCATACGATTTGATTCCATAAGTAAATTCCATTCCGATAGCCAAATGATTCCCTTGCGCGAGGAAAGCTTTGATGCGAGTGCCGGAGTAGATCTTGGCAAAGAGGTATTGGACAATGTATTTAGGCTGGAACCCAAGACGAAACACATTACAAACCTGTATAATAAACAGAAAAAGGAATCGTTGTACCTAGAACAATCCAGTATCGATTTCCCTTTTTTAGTTGTATTTGCACCTGAAAATTCAAACTGCGTAGCGATCGAACCGATGTCGGCAAATACCGATGCGTTTAATACCGGAGATGGATTACGCATCTTAGCTCCGAACGAGATCTTTCAATCAAGCGTTAAGATTTGGTATGAAAAAGCCGACAATGCAGTCTAAATAGGCAAAACCTTTTTGTACATTTGTAATTATGATGCAACGATTCTTTTTTCTTGTGCTACTTATATCGAGTATACATGCCGTAAAAGCGGATGTTGTGGCTGATAGTTTAGCAAGTAAATGGAAAAGAGACTTCAATACGGGGATTAATTTAAATCAATCGAGTTTTTCCGACAACTGGAAAGGTGGAGGAACCAACACCTTCGCCATCGGTTGGTTTTTAAACCATTCCGCGAAAGTAATCAATAACAATTGGCGTTTAAATAGCGATTTAAATCTACAAGTAGGTTTTCTTCAAAACCGCTCACAAAGCTTGCGAAAGAACGTTGATCGAATCTTTTATGAATTTAAAGCCGGTTATCGAATAAGCCCCAGATGGGATTTTTATGGTTCAACCAACTTTTCATCTCAGTTTTTCCAAGGTTTCGAATACGGGAAAAAGAATACGAAGGGAATTCCTGTAGATTCATTGGTGTCAAACATTTTCGCACCAGCTTATTTAACCTCTTCCATGGGTTTTGAGTATCATCCAGACAAATCCTTTTATACGCGAATTGGTGTAGGAAGTTTACGCCAAACCTTTGTGTTTGATGAGCGAATTTCTAGAGCTGGCCTATTTGGTTTGGAGAAACCCGGCGATAACATTCGTAACCAATTCGTTTTTCAATATTTGATGAATGTTGAAAAAGATATTTTCCAGAATATCAACATGAAAGCGCGTTATTCGGCATTGGTGGACTACTTCCGGATGGGCTATGCAAACGGCATTGTGCACCGATTGGATGCGAATTTCACGATGAAGGTCAACAAATACGTTAGTACGAATTTACAAGCAGTACTCTTCAAGGATTATGACCAAGATCCCAATTGGCAATACTCTCAAATACTTTCGATGGGTGTCTTATATCGACTAGCTAATTGATCTTTTACGTTGCTGCATCCGCTCATGCAACATTTGAATAATACCATCTTTCAGTCCTAGGTCAGGCACAAAAATTGTTTGGCAACCCGCTAATTCCATGGCAGTCAAATAGATTGAAGCAGCAGGCACAATCACGTCAGCACGATCTGTATTTAAACGCAATTTATTTACGCGATCCTCGTAAGAATAAGAACTAATGAAGTCAGTGATGCGCTGTAATTCATCAATATCCATGGTTTTCTCATCGCTTACTTGACTGGACAGATTGTATAATTTACTGATATTACCTCCTGTACCGACAGCATGAACAGGTCCTTTCAGAGATTCCATTTGTAAGGAGATCCATTTTTTCATTTTATCCCAATCGCCTTCTTTTTCTTTACCTTCCAGTAAGCGCACAGAACCAATTTTAAAAGATTTTGATGCGAATTTCTCTTGATTGCGGTAAAAATTCAATTCGGTAGAACCACCACCCACATCGATATGCAGGTAATTCTTCTTCGGGTTTAGGGATTTAACGACAACATCATTGATTAATTCTGCTTCACGTGCCCCATCGATAATTTGAATTTTCATATCCAAAATCTTATGGATACGCGTTACAAGTTCAGCCGAATTTGCGGCTTCCCGCATGGCTGAAGTAGCACAAATGGAATAATCTTGTACCTCGTGCAAATCCATCAGCAACTTGTAAGCATGCAATAACTTAAATACACGCACCTCAGATTCAGGTGAAATTGTTCCATGACTAAATACATCGTGACCTAAACGTAAGGCAAAACGGACATATTCAACGCGTTTAAAACTCATCATCCCGTCATTTTCCAATACACTGGATATTTGTAAACGAGCAGCATTCGAACCGATATCTATGGCAGCAAACTTCATGAGATGGGATTGGGTTTATGTAAGTAAAAACCATTGGCACTAGGCTCAAAGCTTATTTCTGTGCCTAAAACAAATAATAATTGCCTTTTATCAATAACCACGGGGATTTCTTGAATGAGGTATTCCTCATCAAATTCCGTTTTTTGATCAAAACCTAAGACATATGTTCCGCCACATGTTCCCCCGCGCATACCAACCCGCAGAAAGGGCTCAGGCATCTTGCCCTGTTGGACAAGTGCAACAAGATTTTCGTACGCTGCGCTTGAGAATGAAATAGGAGAATTATTTGACATACATGCAATGAAAGCCTGCGCAAATTTAGTTAAATTTAACCTGCTATAAAGCTTTTTGTAATTAACATTTTTTAAGGATTTTAAAGCAATAAAAACGTATCGCTACGTTTAGTTGATAAAATATACAGCATGAATTATTCCATTCTTTGGGCAGACGACGAAATTGATTTATTAACTCCCTACATCATATTTTTAGAAAACAAAGGCTATCAAGTGACAGCAGTCAATTCCGGCGCTGATGCATTAGACCTAGTGAATAAGCAAAAATTCGACGTTTTATTTTTGGATGAAAACATGCCTGGTATGACAGGTCTTGAGGTTTTGATTGCCATCAAGCAAATTCGACCTAACCTTCCTGTCATCATGATTACCAAATCCGAGGAAGAGGAACTTATGGAGGATGCAATCGGATCTAAAATTGCCGACTACCTCATCAAACCACTCAATCCAAACCAATTATTACTTTCAGTAAAACGAATCTTCGACAAGAAACGTTTGGAGGATGAGAAGACAAACCTGAGTTACCAACAAGAATTCAGGGAACTTTCCATGCGCTATCAAGATGATTTAAACGCTTCGGAATGGGCTGAAATTTACAAGAAGCTGACTTATTGGGAATTGGAAATTGATCAAACGGAGAATAAATCGATGTCGGATGTCCTGATTAGTCAGAAGTCGGAAGCCAATGTCCATTTCAGTAAATTTATTGAGAATTCGTATGAGTCCTGGTTACAAAAGCCCAATAGCGACACACCGATCTTGAGTCATTTAATGATGCGCAAATATGTTTTTCCGCGCCTTCAAGACAAATCGCCCCTCTTCTTTATTTTGGTTGACAATTTACGTTATGACCAATGGAAAACCTTGGAGGTGTTTATCCAAGATTATTTCCAAGTGGAAGATGAGAAGACCTATTTTTCGATTTTACCTACAACCACGGCTTATGCGCGAAACGCTATTTTCGCAGGGATGATGCCGATGGAAATACAAAAAAATTACCCCGACAAATGGGTATTTGATTTAGGCGATTCAGAGGATGAGGAAGGCTATAACCAGCATGAGGAATTTTACCTCAACGAACAATTAAAACGCTTAAAAATAGACGGGAAGGCCTCATATCATAAAATTATCCATCAGTACCAAGGAAAACAGCTCGTCGATAATTTTAACAAATTATTGACCAATCAACTCAATGTTGTCGTGTACAATTTTGTTGACATGCTCTCCCATGCACGAACCGATATGGCCATGATTAAGGAATTAGCACCCGATGAATCAGCCTACCGGAGTCTAACGGCGAGTTGGTTCCAGCATTCCCCCCTATTCGATTTCTTGAAGCGCATTGCGGAGAAAAAAGGTCGTGTTATTATTACCACGGATCATGGCATGATACGGGTACAAAACCCGATTAAAATCATCGGAGATCGCAGTACGAATACCAATTTACGCTACAAACAAGGGAAGAATTTAAATTGGGATGCTTCGAACAAAATGATGGTTTGTCGGAAGCCAGAGCAATTATTTTTACCAAAACCAAACGTATCCACCTCGTATGTATTTTCGAAAGAAGATTATATGTTTGCGTATCCAAACAACTACAATCAATATGTAAACCACTATCGAAATACCTTCCAGCATGGTGGTATTTCCCTGGAGGAATGCATCATTCCGGTAACTTACTTGACCGGGAAATAATTAAAGTGAATTTACGGGAACGATATTCCCACCCTCGCATTTCAAGATTTTGCCAGGAACGCGTTGAATGGTGTGGTAATCATGGCTAGCCATGATGATGGAAGTTCCTTGCAGGGTTAATTGCTTAAACAAATCCATGATTTCAATGGAAACCTCTGGATCAAGATGACCCGTAGGCTCATCGGCAAGAATTAAAACGGGATTATTCAATAAAGCCCGGGCAATCGCGATACGTTGTTGTTCACCACCGGATAGTTTATGAACACGCTTGTGAATCGCATTTGACATGCCTACTTGTTCCAAAACGGCTTCAATACGCGTTTTAATTTCCGTTTGGTCTTTATGTCCCGTAGCTTCCAATACGAAAGCCAAATTACGCTCTACATTGCGATCGGTTAGCAATTGAAAATCTTGAAAAACAAAACCCAATTTACGACGCAGATAAGGAATGTCTTGGTTCTTAATGGTTACCAAATCATAGCCTGCAACTTGAGCAGCCCCCGAATCAATGACTAATTCGCCAAAAATAGATTTAAAGAACGTACTTTTACCGGAACCTGATTTACCAATGAGGTAATAAAATTCGCCTGCTTCAACTGTTAACGAAATATCTGTTAACGTAGGAATTCCTTCCTGCGAGATATGAACATTTTCAAAAGAAAGTACAGACATAAAAAAAGGGTATTATTGGTTCGATTTAGCGTGATCAGCTAAAAATGTAGCTAAACCACTATCCGTTAATGGGTGTTTTAATAAGGCTAACATCGCAGACAAAGGACCTGTCATAACATCCGCACCGATTTCAGCGCATTTGATAATATGAATAGGGTGACGTACGGAAGCAGCTAAAATTTGTGTATCAAACTCGTAATTATCATAAATCACACGAATTTGATCAATCAAATCCATGCCATCAAACGAAATATCATCCAAACGACCGATAAATGGGGAAACATAAGTTGCTCCCGCTTTGGCAGCCAATAATGCTTGACCCGCAGAGAAAACCAACGTACAGTTTGTTTTGATGCCCCGATTAGAAAAATATTTTAATGCCTTGATACCATCCTTAATCATAGGAATCTTAACGACAATCTTGTCATCTAATTCCGCCAATTCTTCACCTTCACGAATCATCCCCTCGTAATCCGTAGCGATAACCTCTGCAGAAACATCTCCTTCGACTAAATCACAAATTGCCTTGTAATGACGTAAAACGTTATCTTTTCCGCTGATGCCCTCTTTGGCCATTAAGGAAGGATTTGTTGTTACACCATCCAAAACACCTAAATCTTGTGCTTCTTTGATGTGGGCTAGATTAGCCGTGTCGATAAAAAATTTCATATGGATAGGTTTGTGTAAGGACAAAAAAAAATGGCAAATTCACCGCTACAACCAACCTACCTTTGCTTCTTTCACGACCTGGAGGATTCAGCGGGAGCTGGTAATTTGCCGATGCAAATATGGCAAAATCTGCGCTTTTTTCAAAATATATGCCAATAATTTCCGAATACCCCTTAACTTTAATTTCAAATTAAACATATGCGAATCCTATCCACAATCTGCCTTTCCCTCCTATTACTCGCCTGCTCCTCAGATGCAGACTCTTGGCTGCAAGAGGCCAAAAGCCGTTTACAAAAAGGGGAAACAGTATCTGCCAAAGAAGCCATTAAGAAAGCACTTGAAAAAAATCCAGGACTAGCTGAAGCCTACAATCTTCAAGGGGTTATTGCATTTCAAGAGAAAAGTTGGGTTGAGGCACGCACCAACTACCAAAAAGCCATTGAATTAAAGCCTTCCTTATATACCGCACAATTAAACTTAGGGGCCTTAGAAATGGAGCAAGGACAGTGGAAAGCTGCCTTAGCACCTACAGAAGCTGCCGTAAAACTACAACCTGATTCGAGTGCTGCTTATTTACAACGGGGAATCGTACATGCCGCATTAGGCAAATCGGATGCCGCTGTTGCCGACTTCACACAAAGCATTTCAAAAAACGCAAAGGAAATCAATGCCTTATATAATCGGGGGAACATCTACTTCCAACAAGAAAAATACGCACTAGCCAATCAAGATTTCGAATCCTGCGTTCAAATAGACCCAAGTTTTAGCAAAGGATTCTACGCGATGGGTTTAAGTTATTATAAAGTAAACGAGAAAGAGAAGGCATGTTTCGCTCTACAACAAGCTCAAAAATTAAAATACCCTGGAGCCAAAGAGGCTGTAGAAAACCTATGTAATTAACCCGATGAAAATGAAAAAAGTAATATCCTTTTTAGGAATCTTCTTTTCCCTAAGTTTTTTATTATTTACGTATTGGCAATTCAACGATCCCGATCCGATTTTATGGATGCCCATTTACGGGGTAGCTTCATACGTCTCCTTTCAGGCATTTAGAGGACATTTCAACAAAGAGCTACTCGCAATATTATTTATACTGAGTGCATGTGCAGGCATACAATTATGGGTTGAAATGACCGCTTGGGAAGGATTCATGACAGATGGTTTAGCGATGAAAACGATGAATCAAGAATTAGCTCGTGAGGCCGTAGGACTTTGGATCGCTTCATTTTCGTTTGCCATTTATTTCATCTCAGAAAAAAAATAAAATGCTTGAATTAGGTTTTGCTTCGGCGATATTGCCCAATTTATCCTTGGAACAAGTCTTGGATTTTGCACATCGTGCTCGCTTCGCATGCGTCGAAGTGATGTGTTGGCCTTCTCAAAATAGCGATACCCGTCGCTATGCGGGTGTAAGCCACATAGCCGTAGACCAACTCGATTCCTTAGGCCTATTGAATTTAAAGACGTACCTAAAACAACATCCCGTAAAAATCTCCGCGTTGGGCTATTATCCGAATCCCATGGATCCCAATGAGGAACAAGCCTTGTTTTACCGGGAACATATTAAGAAAATTATTCGTGCCGCTGCAGTCTTAGAAATACCGGTGGTAAACACGTTCGTTGGCCGTGATTTCACAAAAAACATCGCTTACAATCTGGACAAATTCAAAGAAGTCTGGCCTGAAATCATTGCTTTAGCTGATTCGCTCCAAATAAAAATTGGCATCGAAAACTGCCCCATGTTTTTCACAGATGATGAATGGCCGGGTGGCAAAAATTTAGCGACAACACCGAAAATTTGGGATCAATTATTTACCATCATCCCGTCGAAAAATTTTGGCTTAAATTATGATCCATCGCACATGGTTTGGCAGCGAATGGATTACTTGTATCCAATCTACCATTATGCAGAAAAACTGCACCATATCCATTTAAAGGACGTAAAAGTCTATCCAGATAAATTAAATCGGGTGGGGATTATGGCAAATCCCTTGGAGTATCATTCACCCAAATTGCCGGGTTTAGGCGATATTCATTGGGGTAAATTCATTAGTGCTTTACATGATGTGCGTTACCGGGGACCCATCGTAATTGAGGTTGAAGACAAGGCATTTGAAGGCTCGGATGATGATGTCCAAAAAGCAATTTATATGGCAAGGAATCACATAAACACCTTTTTGCCTTAGGGAGCAGGTACCATTTTTACGGAAGCATTCACGTAGGCCGACTTGTAATTACGTGTACCAGAAAATACAAATTCGGTTTTCAACAGACTATTAATTTCTCCTATACCATCTAGAACAAAATAATTCGTTTCAGAAATTTGTAATTGTGAGTCGTTGTTAATCAGTTTCCATTTACCTGAAGCCGTATTATTGCCTGTATTATCAATGGCTAGACATGTACCGTTTGCATAAAATGTCAAGCGAATCTTAGACATATCGTATTGTGAGCCTTCTGCAGTTCTACCTCGTTGATAAACCGTACCATTTAAATAACCACTTGCCGTTATTTCTTGAATCTGCCAAGTTGTACTTAATAGAATTTCCGTTTTCGTTTTGGGGTCTAAACTAGCATCCGTTTGGCATGCAAATAACATGCTTAAACTCAACAGGATATAAATGTATCTCATACAAGGATTAATGAATGACAAAAGTACGAATTAGTCAGAAATAAAAAAGGGGCAACAAGGCCCCTTTATTATTCAATAAAGCATTACCTATTTCGTAGGTTTTGCAAAAATATTCGCATCAATGTTTGGATTAATTTCAACTGTAACCGTCTCCACAGTCATCATACCGCCCATGGGACTTGTTGTTTCCATCGTATAAGGAAAATACAAACCATCGACAGCCTTGTAATTTGAAAAGTTAACTTCTGTGTCAACCTCTTGTCCATTAGCTTTCTGTTTCCCGGTCACCTTAACAATAAAATATGTGGATGCAGAAACATATACTTGCGTTTCATCACCGCCATCTTTCGTGACTTTCAACAAATAAACATCAGCGCCATCCAACTTCTCTTTACTTTCTAATTCAATCTTAGCTCCTTCTTTTTGTGCAATGATCAAAGCCGATCCGATGTTTTTTTGCGAAGCTGCCATTTTAACTTGGTCGGCTGGCATAGTTTCTGGCTCTCCAGTACCACCCATCATCGCGGGACGCATCATCCATCCCGATTCGCCATTGATTGCCGTAATAATTTTATTTCCCATCACCTCAACTTCCGTTCTGAAACCTTGACCCACTAAAATGGATGTCTTACTTTCAATATCCATCCCTTGAACACTGAATTTATTTTTCATCACCAAACTTTTTACCGCCGTCCACTTTTCAGGACTTCCCATGGCTGCTTGATGTTTACCCAAAACCTCTTCTGTGGATTGAGCATTTAAAACGATTGAGCTGCATAAAAGCAATCCCAAGAATAAGGTATTTAGTGTATTTTTCATAAGGGTTTTATTTTTCGAAAGGTATTAATTTCTCTCATAATTCTATGTCCATTAAACCTTAATTCAAACCAATTATCAGTTTACTGATTATTTTCAGGAATAGATCGCATGATAATTCCCCACGCTAAAAAACCGACAATTCCCGCAGCAAAGAAAGCTGCACCAGGAAAATTATGTTCCGAAGTCGTGAAATAAGCGAATAAATTCGATGCAAATAAAGGCCCTAAAATCGTTGTAATCGACTGAAGACTTGTTAAACCTCCTTGCAATTCTCCTTGTTCATTGGCACCCACTTGCTGCGTAATTAAACTCTGCAATGCTGGACCAGCTAATCCTCCTAATCCAAAGGGAACCATAAAGGCGTACATCATCCACGATTCCGTCGCAAATGCAAACAATAAGAATCCAAAAGCCCAAAGCAATAAACCGTACGAAATAGCTTTCCGCTCCCCTATTTTGGGTGTAATGACACGCGTTAATCCCCCTTGAACAACTGCAACGATCAATCCAACAAAAGCCAAAGAATAACCTACTTCATCAGGAGACCAATTGAAAACTTTCATCGTAAAATAGGACCAAGTACTCGGATGTGCTTGACTCGCTAATTGAACACAGAAATATCCGGCAATTAATCCCAAAACAAGTGGATGGTATTTCGACATGTGTTTCAGAGAACCAAATGGATTCGCACGCTTCCAATTAAACGGTCGGCGATTTGCTAAACTCAACGATTCTGGCAACACAAAATAACCATATAAAGCATTCACCATCGTCAAGGCTGCTGAAGCATAAAAGGGCAAATGCACATCGATATTACCTAAAGCGCCCCCAATCGCAGGTCCAACAATAAATCCTAGTCCAAAAGCCGCCCCGACCATACCAAAATTCTTTGCACGATTTTCAGCGGTGGACACATCAGCAATATAGGCTTGTGCCGTGGTAAAACTTGCTCCTGTAATACCCGCTAAGATTCGACCTACAAATAACCAGGTGATGTTGGGGGCATTTGCCAACAGCAAATAATCCAATGAGAAACCAAAAAGGGATGCTAAAATCACCGGTCTCCGACCGAATTGATCCGATAATCCACCCAAGATTGGTGAAAATACGAATTGCATAATGGCATAGGAAGCCATTAGCCAACCAGAATATTGAGAGGCGACACTCAAATCACCTCCCGTAAAACCTTGAATCAAGGTAGGCATCATGGGAATGATAATCCCAATGCCCATTACATCAATCAACAAGGTCACAAAAATAAAACCAATGGCAGCGTCGCGCTTTTTAATCATATCAATAAATTAAGTCGGCAATTTACTAAAATTGATACGCAATTCTACCTTGTAAGAAATCTTTACTGATTTGAGCACATTGAACGGGCAATTTTGCTTTATCAGGAACAGCATCTAATTCTACAATAGCCCAGCCTGAAAACTTGATTTTATCTAAAGCGGCAAATACACCAAGGAGATCTACATTACCCCGACCTAATTCAACGAATTTATATGACTTCGGATTTGAATCACCTTGAATTGGACATTCTACATCCTTGATATGAAGGCTATGTAAAACCTTTTGGTATTTCAAAACTGCCTCCGCTGGCTTGCCTCCGCCTTGATGGTAATGCGCGACATCCAATAATAAACGAACATAGGCTGGATTCATAGCCTTTACTAAGGCATCAACCTCCTCCGGCGTCTCACCATATTGATTCATGTGGTTGTGATAGGTCGCCTGAATGCCTATCTCTTTCGTTAACGCTCCGATTTCATTCATCGCAACTGCCAAACGGGCTAATTCATCAGCCGTGGGCGGGATATTATTTTTCCGCAAACTGTTTGTTAACTGAATCGACGAACCACCCAAATCCTTAACAAAACGGGCATGATTTAAGTGCATCGCAGCATTTGCTTCCTTTTTTGCAGGATCAATTTCCACATTCCCGCTCGAAAACATGACCAATGACATCCCTTTCGAATCCAATAATGCCTTAATCTCAGCCGGATTGTCCTTGTATTTGGCATACGTATTCGCACGCAATTGGATGCCTTTAAATCCTAACCCAGATAACTCCTCGATAGCTAATTCATCCTTACCACCCCAGGTGATAGCTGAATAACCCATGCGAAAGAATTTGGATTTGGCAGTTGGCAAAAATGCAGCCAAAGCCAATAGGGAATTTTGGGCAAGGAATCGACGACGAGATAACATAGATAGGTGAGAGTTTAGAGGTAAGAGGTAAGAGGTAAGAGTTTTGACGTTGGACGTTAGACGTTGGACATTAGACGTTGGAGCTCAGTTGTTTAAATAGGTTTTATCACATAAAACAACAAAAAATATCAGAGATAAAAAAGGGAACAATGGCTAATAACCGAAATACTTTTATAACCCTAGGCTTTAGCCTAGGGTTAACCAGAATAATGTCATTGGGAAGAAAAATCTTGCAAAATCTACAAAAAATAGACGCGAGGTATCGCGTCTCTACATAGAAAAATTATCCCTGGGCTTTAGCATAAGGGTCCCAATAATAATGTCAAGTGCGAAAAAACCTAAATACTTTTATAACCCTAGGCTTCAGCCTAGGAATCACAAAACTAAAGTCTGGGACTAACAAACACTAACGGCTTACCTTCAAATACTCCGCCAAAGCCATCAATTGATCCGTTCCGATGTAATCTACGCCCAAATCCAACAAGGACTGATAAGCCATTAAACTCTCAGGTGTCGCCCATAAACGCACCACACGTCCAGAAGCGTGAACTTTATCTACATAAGTCTTCAGCTTCGTCCGCAATGTAGGAGTCATCGGACTTATTCCATTCCAAATACCAAATTTGTAAAATGCCTCACTCTCTAACACAACATGAGAGGCTAAAAAGGATGGCACCTCCTCATTCGACCGACCGTCAAAAGTTAACCATGCAGGAAATTTGACATAATCCGAAACCACAGGTCGGTTACCTGAAATGACGATGCGGAATTTATTTTTCAACAATAAGTCTTTGTATGGTTCGATGGCTTTTACTAACAAGGGCATGGTTGAGTCAGCAGAAGTCTTACTATCAATTAATAATTGGTGAAAATTCCCCGCTTTACCTGATTCCAACACACGAACCAAGGGGTCCAAATACAAATTCTGAAAGGTCCGAGTTGCTTTTAAATCTTTCACATCATGGGCTACTAACAGTTGGCCATTCACCGCATACACATCCACTTCGATGGAACCAAAGCCCAACGAAAAGGCCTCGTAAAAAGGCCTTTCGTGTTCATAATCGTTATGTGCATGTGCTTTAGTCAAAAGATTTTGACCGAATATTGGACTTGAAATCAGCAAGAACAAAAGCAGCTTTTTCATCCTAATTATCCTTTTAAATAATCGCCGGAAGCTATACGTGTTTTCTGATCTATCGGCTTATTGTACAAATACGCATAAGAAGTAATTTCCTTATCCTTTAATTTCACCGTTACATGCGCACGAATAAACAAGGATTTCTCAGAGCTTTCTGAATCAAATTCCTCGTATTCATCCAGGACATTCAACAACTTAATCGTATTCGAAAGCAAGTACAACTCCCCTACCACCTGATCTTTGGCATTATCTGAGGGAATAATTCCAGGATAATCTGCTACTTGATACATTTGGCCTTGATAAGTCGCCATGCCCACATAATCCGAATTACGCGCAATCAAACGATGTAAATCATTCCCGCAATCACGACGCAACGTTCCGTAAACGAATAAATATTCTTCGACATCGGGTTCAGGCAATTTGGCTTCTTCCAACGTCAACACCAAATCCTCTTGCTCCACGACCGTTCCTTCATTCAAGACCACATTACCAATAATCCCTTCAAACGGTGCCGACACAATCGATTCCATCTTCATCGCCTCAATCACGTACAATGGCGCATTTTTCTTCACTTCCTCACCCGGTTTCACCAAGATACGGCTCAAGCGACCTTGTAAAGGCGCACCGATATCTCCTTTGGCTTTCGCCTTTGCATGCTGTGCACGCTCAACCTTGATGTTTTTATCCAAGATTTTCAAACGACGCGCCTGACCGTTCAATTCGAAGGTAATATTACGTAAACCCGATTCATCAGGATCCGACATATATAGATACTTCACGATAATCGTCTTACCCGGTTCAATGGTAATCATGATCTCCTCATCCTGCTTTAAGCCATAGAAAAAGGCAGGTGTAGGCATCGCAGACAAATCCCCGTACAAGGCTTGATTCTTGTAAAAATCCTCGTAAACCTTGGGATACATTTTATATGACAAGTAATCTAAGAATCCGCCTTCATTATCTGGAAATTTCGCAACAAATGCGGCAAAATCCTTGTCAAAATCGATTGGAGCTAAATTGTCATTCGGTCTTCCCTCATATGCGGTTTCTCCTTTCAAGATGATCTCTTGCAATTGTTTTGGGAAACCTTGATACGGCTGACCCAATCCTCCTTTGAAGAAATCCTTCACGGATTCAGGGAAAGATAAGGTAGAACCTTTGGCGTATACATCTTCTGCTGATAAGCTATTCGCCGTCATGAAAATGGCCATATCCCCTACTACTTTCGAAGAAGGAGTCACTTTAACAATATCACCAAACAACTTATTCGCTTCCGAATAATTGTCTTTTAATAATTCAAACTTATCACCTACACCCAAGGCAATCGCTTGGCCACGAAGGTTCGTATACTGCCCTCCCGGAATTTCATTGTTATAAACCTCCGCAGTACCTGCTTTCAACTCCGACTCAAATGGAAAATACATGGTACGAACCGCTTCCCAATAATTGGAGTAGTCATTCATCGCATCCAAATCCAAACCACTATCCGCCGGATGGCCTTGCATCATGGCTACTAAAGAGTTCAAGTTCGGTTGGGAAGTTAAGCCCGACATCGCCGCCAAAGCTCCATCAACCACATCAACGCCTGCCTCGATTGCTTTCAAATAAGTCGCCGATTGAACCGAAGCTGTATCGTGAGTATGTAAATGAATCGGTATCGCTACCGCCTTCTTCAATTCCGTCACTAATTTTTCTGCTTGGAATGGACGTAACAAACCTGCCATATCTTTAATACAAAGGATATGAGCGCCTGCATCTTCCAATTGGCGGGCCATGTCCAAGTAATACTGCATGTTGTACTTCTCATTCGTAAACACATCGCCCGTGTAACAAATAGCAGCTTCCGCAATACCTGGCGTACGCTCACGAACGGCTTTGATCGACACCTTCATCGCATCTATCCAGTTCAAGGAGTCGAAAATACGGAAGACATCGATGCCAGATTCCGAAGATTTCTCAACGAACTTCTCAATCAAATTATCAGGATACGCCGAATAGCCCACGGCATTGGAACCACGGAACAACATCTGCAAAAGCATGTTTGGCATCGCCTCTCTAAACTCTTCTAAACGCCTCCATGGGGATTCATGCAAGAATCGCATCGCCACATCAAAAGTTGCTCCGCCCCAAACCTCCATCGAGAATAAATTCGGGAAGGTTTTCGCGAAACCGGAGGCTACTGCCAACATATCTTGTGTACGAACACGGGTCGCTAAGAGCGATTGGTGTCCATCACGGAAAGTCGTATCGGTAAATAAGACTTGCTTCGAATCGCGTATGTGTTTCGCGAAGCGCTCCGGCCCTAATTCCGTCAATAATTGTTTGTGTCCACGTGGGAATTCGGCCAACTCATCTACAGAAGGAATAATCGGCATGCGGAATGGTGCTGAAGGCTTCACCTTCACATCGGGATTACCATTCACAATCACCTCCCCTAAATAGCGCAAAGCTTTTGTAGAACGGTCACGTGTAGGCTTAATGTTAAATAATTCCGGATGATTCGCGATGAAAGGAACCGTACAGTTACCCTCTTGGAATACAGGATGGGTAATTACGTTTCGCAAGAAAGGAATATTGGTTTTTACCCCGCGAATACGGAATTCAGATAATGCACGGTTCAACCGCTCAGATGCCCCACGAAGGGTTCGGCCTTTGGCAGAAACCTTCACCAACATCGAATCGAAATATGGCGAAATCTTCACACCAGGATAAGAGGAACCCTCATCTAAACGAATTCCAAAACCTGCTGCATTCCGATACGCAATAATAGTACCAAAATCGGGCTTAAATCCATTCGATGGATCTTCTGTCGTAATCCGACACTGAATGGCAAAACCTTTTAGCGGAATATCCTCCTGGTTCTGAATGAATATACCGGGATCCGACAATTTATAATTTTGCGCAACCAAGATTTGGGTACGCACGATATCGATACCTGTTACCTCTTCGGTAATGGTGTGTTCCACTTGAATACGTGGATTCACCTCAATGAAGTAGATGTTTTCGTCCTTGTCAACCAAGAACTCAACCGTACCCGCATTGTAATAATTTACCGCCTTACCGATTGATAATGCGTATGCATATAATTTTTGCTTCGTTTCTTCCTTTAAACCAAAAGAAGGAGCCACTTCGACAACTTTTTGAAAACGGCGCTGAACGGAACAATCACGTTCGTACAAATGAACCAAATTACCATGTTGGTCACCTAGTAACTGCACTTCGATATGCTTCGGATCATCGATGAATTTCTCGATGAATAACGTATCATCACCAAAGGCATTTTTGGCCTCATTTTTCGCTTCCGAATGTGCTTTTTCCAATTCGTCTTCTGTACGAACCACACGCATTCCGCGACCTCCACCCCCGGCAGCGGCTTTCACCATCACGGGGAAGGTGATACGGCGAGCTTCCGATAGTGCATTTTCATACACCGACATATCTCCTTTGGAATCCTGGATCATCGGTACATTTGCTTTCAAGGCAGCAACTTTGGCAGCTACTTTGTCGCCCAACGCATTCATCGCTTCAGGAGAAGGACCTACAAAAACGATGCCTTCTTCTCTACAGCGACGTGCTAAAACCACGTTTTCCGATAAGAACCCGTACCCGGGATGAATGGCATCGATCTTCTTTGCCTTACACAAGGTGATAAGGCCTTCAATATCCAAATAAGGTTTTAGGGGCTCGTTGTCTTTTCCGATTTGGTAAGCCTCATCTGCTTTGTAACGGTGAAGTGAATAGCGATCCTCAAAGGTGTAAACCGCAACAGTCCTGATTCCCAGTTCAGAAGCGGCACGCATGATACGGATGGCAATTTCACCGCGGTTTGCGATGAGAAGACTCGAGATTTTCTTAACGTATGATTTTGGCATGCTAATAAATTTAGTGCATTGTAACAAAAATGATAAAATAATTGGGATTTAAGTGCGATGACTGCGATTTTATTTGGCAAAACTTGAAAATTTACAATTTTTATTGGCTTCGTTACTAAAATAAACGCGACTGAAAAAATATCTACTTCCTTGATGTGAAATTTCTTAACTTGCAAGCCCAAATTTCACCCATTTTATATGAGCGCAACGAAACCTTTTATTGGCATTACCTTAGGCGACTACAATGGCATCGGTCCTGAAGTTATTTTGAAAGCCTTGGGCAGTCAGCGTATCTTAAAATGGTGTACGCCGGTGATTTACGGGTCCCAACAAGTCATTCAATTCTATCGAAAACAATTGGATTTACAGGATTGGTCAATCGATAGCATCACTTCCATGGAAGAAGCTACGGAAGGGCACACATCCTTAATAACTTGCTGGGAAGATGCTAACACAGTCGTAGAACCTGGTAAAGTAACACCAGAAGCTGGGAAAGCAGCATTTGCATGCTTAGACCGTGCGGCTCAAGATTTGGATAAAGGATTACTTTCGGCCCTCGTGACAGCACCTATCAATAAACATAATATTCAGTCGGAGGACTTCAAATTCCCCGGCCATACCGAATACTTAACCGAACGTTTCGAGGCAAAAAACGCCTTGATGATGATGGTGAGTGATGGTTTCCGGATGGGCGTAGCTACGGGTCACTTACCCTTGCAAGATGTCAGCAAAGCATTAACCAAGGAATTAATCAAAAGCAAAATCGATGTCTTCTTGCAAAGTTTACAAGAAGATTTTGCCATTGAAAAGCCTAAATTGGCCGTTTTAGGACTTAATCCGCATGCAGGTGAATCGGGACTATTAGGACAAGAAGAACTTGAAATTATTCAACCCGTCATTGAAGAATACCGCAAGAAAGGCGTATTGGTTTTCGGGCCCTACCCTGCTGATGGATTCTTCGGAAAAGCACAATTCAAGGAATTTGATGGGGTGTTGGGCATGTATCATGACCAAGGATTAATTCCCTTCAAATACATCGCCTTTGAGACAGGCGTAAATTTTACAGCGGGTATACCGATCATCCGTACTTCACCCGACCATGGGACAGCCTATGATATTGCAGGTAAAAACGAAGCTGATCCAAGCTCATTTTTACATGCATTCTTCTTAGCCATTGATTTGGTCAAAAATCGTATGCACGTTTAGTCTATGGCAAAAAAGGTCTTGATCATTGATGAAGTTCATCCATCCCTCGCTGCGGACTTACGGTCCTTGGGTTTTGAGGTGGACGATCAGCCCCATATACATCCCCAAGACGTACAATTAAAAGGCTATCAAGGATTAGTGCTACGTTCCAAAATGAAGCTTGGCCTTGACGAATTAGCTAATTCAGATTTAGAATTTATTGCGCGCGCAGGAGCAGGATTGGATTTGATTGATGTGGATTATTGCGAGGCAAATCAGATACAAGTATTCAGTGCCAATGAAGGCAATCGCGATGCGGTGGCCGAACATGTGATAGGCCAATTAATCACACTGGCACGTAAAATCAATACCGCGGATTCAGAAGTTCGACAAGGAATCTGGAACCGCGAAGGAAATCGGGGTTGGGAATTACAAGGCAAAACCTTGGGAATCATCGGTTTTGGCAACATGGGACAAAGCCTAGCTAAGAAACTTCAAGGTTTCGACATGCGAATCATGGCCTATGATAAATATGCCCCAGCGACACATGACTTAGCGGATATATTTGAACATGCCGATATTCTAAGTTTGCACATACCCTTAACTGAAGAAACCAAAGAAATGATCAATCAAGCATTCCTGGAGCAATTCCAGAAGCCGATTGTCTTGATTAATAGTTCTCGTGGGGCTGTTTGTTCGTTGGAAGCCATCGCCAATGGTCTATCAACCGGCAAACTACGTGGACTAGCGCTAGATGTATTACCCAATGAAAAGTTGGCCACGTGGTCTACAGCAGAAAAAGCCCTTTTTGAGCAAATTGCAGCACACCCCACGACCCTATTCAGCCCGCACGTTGCTGGTTGGACCACAGAAAGTTATTGGAAAATCAACGATACCCTCATCGACAAAATTAAAGCCCATTATCAGCTATGAATTATCCGGAAAACATTGCTGAAAAACTCGGGTTCCACCAGATCAAGGAACACATTCAAGCGGCTTGTTTGAGCCCGATGGGTTCGGAATATGCGGCCAAAATGAAATTCTCCACGCGTTTTCCCGTTGTCAAACAATGGGTAGAACAAGTGAATGAGATGAAACAAATCATGGCGGAGCATGGAGGTGAGTGGCCCCAACAAGATTATTTTGATTTACGACCGTGGTTTGCTCCCTTGACCTTAGATGGGCATTATTTAGCTCCCGAGGAATGGCGCGATTGGCATCGTGGCTTGGACATTCTGTATCAGGTCATTCGTTTTTTCGCAAGCATTGATGGAGAGAAATATCCTGAAATAGCCAAGATCACGCAAAATTACCTGAATAAAGAGGAAGAGCAGGGATCTAATTTCCGACAAATCATTCCGATCATTCAAGAGTTAGATCGCGTGTTTGACATGAATGGTCAAATCAAGGAAACGGCATCAGCGGCCTTAGGTGACTTAAGACGGAAACGTTTTGCCGAAGAACAAAACCTACGGAAGAAATTAGATTCTTATATCCAACAAGCCTATAAGGAAGGTTGGGTCAGTAAAGATTTCTCATTGACCTTGCGTAATGGTCGGATGGTAATCCCCTTAGCGGCGGAGCATAAGCGTAAAATCAAGGGATTTGTCCAAGACGAATCCGATACAGGCAAAACAGTTTACTTAGAACCGGCAGATGCATTGGTATTAAACAATGAAATCAAGTCATTGGAATCCGCAGAGCGTCGGGAGATCATTCAAATCCTTTCGCGTTTATCTGACCGTGTTCGCCCCATGGTTCCCATGCTTTCAGCATGGTATCAGTGGATAGGAATTATTGACTTTGTTCGTGCCAAAGCCGTTTGGGCGATTGAGCACGATGCCATTTTACCCCATTTGAAATCGAGTCCTTGGGTCGACTGGAAAGGCGCAAGACATCCTATTTTGGAAGAATCCTTAGCAAAAATAGGCAAGAAAATTAAAGCCTTGGACATCACCTTAGATGACCAAAAACGCATCATGGTCGTTTCAGGACCGAATGCAGGAGGTAAATCGGTCACCTTAAGTACGATCGGTCTATTGCAGTATTTATTCCAAGCGGGTTGTTTGGTACCCTTGACAGAGGGATCAACCATGGGCTTTTTCGACCAAATCTTTTTGGATATGGGGGATGAGCAAAACTTGGAAAATGAATTGAGTACCTACTCTTCGCACTTGAGTAATATGCGATATTTCCTAGCCCATGCGCAGGAGAAAACGCTTTTGTTGGTGGATGAATTTGGTACCGGAACGGAACCTTCTTTGGGTGGAGCCATCGCGGAATCGATCTTGGAGAAACTGGCCGACAAGGGTGCTTATGGCGCAATCAACACGCACTTTGGCAACCTGAAAAGTTTAGCGGATCGCAAGCAGGGATTATTCAATGCGGCGATGCGCTATGATACGACACACTTGGAACCCCAGTTCATTTTGGACATGGGTAAACCAGGGAGTTCCTTTGCCTTTGAGATTGCTCAAAAAATAGGATTGCCGAATCAAATCATCGAAAATGCCCGTAAAAAGCTAGGCAAAAGCCAAGTAGATTTCGACAAATTGTTGATGGAAACGGAGACGGAAAAGCAGATTTGGGAAGCAAAAAACACGAGTTTGTCGGTTCAATTAGCTCAAGCAGAAAGCATCAAAGAGCAATATGCGAGCTTAAAGAATCATTTAGAAGTAGAGCAGAAACGCTTGTTAAATCAGGCGAAATCGGAGGCCAAGCAATTGGTCAAAGATGCCAATCAGAAAATTGAACAGACCATTCGAGAAATTAAGGAGAAATCCGCTGAGAAAGAGGTGACTAAGGAAATCCGAAAAGGCCTCAATGAATTCTCAGAGAAGAAATTAAAAGTTCAAGCTCCTGCTGCACCTGAAAAAGTGCAAAAAGCGACGATTAACGGCCCCATTGCTGTTGGCTCTTGGGTCGCGATTAAACAAGCGGACGGCGAAGGCGCTGTAGGTGAGGTCTTGGAAATGAAAGGCAAGGACGCCGTTGTTGCGCTGGGTGGCATTCGCAGTACCATCAAATTAAACCGATTGGAACAAGTCAAAGCCCCCAAAGCGGAAAAATCGACCCGAGCGGCCATGCGCGGAATCGATATGAATGATCGGATGGCTCATTTCGGTTTAACACTTGATGTGCGCGGAAAGCGTGGAGAAGAAGTCTATGTGATTTTAGATCAATACATGAATGATGCCTTACTATTAGGCGTTCCCGAAGTACGCATTTTACATGGCAAAGGCGATGGCATTTTGCGCAATTTGGTCAAAGAACAATTAAAGCGCTATCGTGAGGTTAAGTTGGTTCAAGATGAACATGCCGACCGTGGAGGTGCTGGAATATCCATTGTAACATTTAAGTAATGAGATACCTATTCATTTTAGCTTGCTTCTTATTGAGTGGTTGTATGATCGACTACAATTTGGGCTTAACGAAAATCAAAGAGGGCAAATTTCAAGAGGCAACAGATTTGTTATCCTTAGCCCATGCTAAATACCCGAAGCACCCACAAATTCTTTTCTCGAGAGGAATTAGTCGGGGATTTTTGGAAAACTACACGGGAGCGGTGGCTGATATAACGCGGGCGATACGCCTAGAGGATGATCATGCCGACTACTATTTTTACCGAGCCTATTTTAAATCCAAAATGGGTAATGAAAAGGGAGCGATTTCGGATTACTCAAAATCCATCGCGATCTATCCTTATTATCCGGAGGCTTACTTTAACCGTGGGGTTAAGTTGATGAGTACCGGAAATGTGACCGACGCCTGTTACGATTTTCAGTATGCGGCAGATTTGGGTGATACGCTTTCTTTGGGCTATTTAAATATTTATTGCCGCAGCTTAAAGCGACCGGAATAGGCTATGAAAAAGCAAAAAAAATCCTGAACTTTGAAGGATAGGCTTTTGAGCTTAGAAAAAGAAATCAATTTATTTACTGCCTGGGTGCCATTTTGTACGCGGGATTAATTTTAACAACATGTCTATTGCAAAAACGGGCGATAAAGTAGCCGTACATTACACAGGAAAACACGATGATGGAGCAATCTTCGATTCTTCGGTTGGCCGTACTCCCTTAGAATTCCAATTAGGTTCAGGAATGGTTATCAAAGGTTTCGATGATGGCGTAACGGGAATGACAATTGGTGAGAAAAAAACCGTTGTAATCCCTGCGGCTGAGGCTTATGGCGAGCATTCTCCAGAAAATACGGTAACGATTGAACGTGCACAAATCCCACCACATATTGAATTGGAATTAGGTGCTTCCTTGAGCATGCACCAAGATGGTGGTCATGTGGTAGAGGTTGTAATTACAGACTTGACAGAAACACATGTGACTTTGGATGCCAATCATCCTTTGGCAGGCCGTGATTTAACATTTGAATTGGAATTAGTAAGTATTCAATAAAGAATTATGAAAATTGATTTGCGCTCCTTTGTCCCCCATGGACTCGTTATTATCGGGTTTATTGTAATAAGCTTTCTGTATTGTGGCCCTGTGTTGCAAGGAAAGGTATTAATCCAACACGATATTATGCAGGCCCAGGCGGCGGCACAGGAGAGCATTCAATTTAAAAAAGCAACCGGGACGGATGCTTGGTGGACCAACTCGATGTTCGGGGGGATGCCCACCTATCAGATTTCCGGCTCATATCCATATAGCATTTCCAGCTATTTGGGCAGTTTTATTACCAATTTATTCCCAACACCCGTGAATCTGATCATGCTCCAATTATTGGGGATGTATTTATTTCTGTGGGCGATGGGAGCTTCTCCCCTGTTGGGATTCGCGGGAGCCGTATTTTACGCCTTTGCAACCTATAATTTGGTTATTATTCCGGCAGGACATACTTCCAAAGTGTTGGCTTTAGCCTATGCGCCCATGGTGCTTGCGGGTATTCGCATGTGCTGGGGAACGCGCAAATGGTTAGGAGCTGCAGTATTTGCCTTGGCGATGGCCTTGGAATTATATGCCAATCACGTTCAAATTACCTATTATTTATTCTTCATTATTGGGGCTTATAAGCTGTACATGTTGATTCAGTCGTACCGAAATAAGACCTTAATCGATTGGTACACCCGAGGATTATTGTTGGGCCTCGGATTAATTCTTGCCATCGGAACCCACGGCATGCGTCTTTGGAATAACTATGATTATGCCAAAGAGACAACCCGTGGAAAGTCTGAATTAGCCGCAAATGCCAAACGTGGAGATGGATTAGACAGTGGCTATGCCTTTGATTGGTCGTATGGAATATCTGAAACGGGAACTTTATTAATCCCTAATTTCAAGGGAGGAGCATCCCAAGGAGATTTAGGAGGCACAAAATCTGCCACCTATAAAACGATGGTGGATGCAGGGTTTCCGGAGGACCAAGTTTTGGGATTTGTAGAAAAGGCGCCAACCTATTGGGGTGAACAATCGTTTACAGCCGGTCCAGCTTATGCAGGAGCCTTGGTGATTTTCTTGTTTTTATTCGCGGCATTTTATGTAAAATCTAGCGAAAAGTGGTGGATATTAGGAATTACGGTATTGTTTTTAACGATGGCATGGGGAAAGAATTTCCCATTGAACTATGTGTGGTTTGATTACATTCCGATGTTCAATAAATTCCGAGCTATCACAATGGTATTATCTTTTGTACAATTTGGCATGGTGAGCTTGGCTTTGATGGGATTGATTCAATTAGCGAAACACAAACCGACATTAGCTGAAATTAAGAAACCGCTACTTTATGCGGTCGGGTTAAGTGGCGGCTTATGTTTGCTATTTGGGATATTACCGGATTTATTTTATGACTTTAAAGGTGCACAAGATGGCGCAGCGATCATTCAAGATCCTACATTGAATGCAGCGATTTGGAATAGCATCCGTTTGGATCGGATTGATTTGTTTCAGGCAGATGCGTTTAGAAGCTTGGTCATTATTCTATTAGGAGCCGCATTCGTATATAGCGCGAGTCTTTCGAAAGTAAAGAAATCGGTATGGGTGATTGGAATCGTATTGCTAGGAATATTTGATTTGACTCCAGTTGCCAAACGCTATTTTGGTAAGGATGCATTTGTTTCGAAGAGTACGTTGGAAGAGCAGATTCAACCCAGCGCTGTCGACCAACAAATCTTAGCTGATCATGGAACATTCCGCGTGTTAAACTCGACGGTTTCCTTTATGAATGACGCGACGACGAGTTATTATCACCAATCCTTAGGGGGTTATCATGCGGCTAAATTGCGTCGTTACCAGGAATTGATTGAGAAATATTTTGCAGGTAATCCAGGCCAAATGAATGTATTGAACATGTTGAATACCAAATACATCATTGTTGCGGACTCAGCGGGCCAACCAGCTGTTCAAACCAACCCAGCCGCCTTAGGAAACGCTTGGTTTGTTCAATCGATTCAATGGGCTAAGAATGCAGATGAGGCATTGAATGGCATTGAAAAGATTAATCCGGCATCCGAGGCAATTATAGAGGAGCAAGATCGTGCGGTCATTGGAGCATTGCGATTGGATTCAACAGCGGTGTCAAGCATTCAATTGCAAACCTATGAACCGAATCATTTGACCTATACGGCAAATTCTGACAAAGGAGGTTTAGCGGTATTCTCGGAAATTTATTACCGAGGAAATAAGGATTGGAAGGCTTATGTAGATGGCAAATCAGTGCAACATGCCCGAGCGAATTATGTCCTACGGAGTTTAGTTGTGCCAGCGGGCAAGCATACCATTGAATTTAAATTTGAGCCCTATTCGGTTGAAATGGGCAAAAATGTTGATGGATTCGCGTCCATTGGCTTACTCGTATTTATCGCTTTGGCTATTGGCCTTACGATTAAAAAACAAACAAAAACAGACGCATGATCTATTCAATGACCGGTTTTGGGAAATCCCAAAAAGAGGCGCAAGAGTTACAAATACGTGTTGAGGTAAAAACCTTGAATTCGAAGTTTACCGATATTTTTTGTCGGCTGCCCAAATCGATATCCGCACGTGAAATCGAAATTCGCAATTTCTTGACGCAACAATTAGAGCGTGGTAAGATTGAATTGAGCGTACAAATCCAAAAGAATCATGACGGTGCTGATGCAAGCATTTTACCACAGGGTCAGATTGCTTTGTATTATGCAGAACTAAAGCGTGTAGCTACTGAATTGGGCGTATCCAATTTAGATGAGGGGGCTTTGTATTTGCAGGCATTGAATGTCCCATCAAGTATTTCTCAAGACACCAAAGAAGAATCCGACGAGGAAATCGAAGCCTTATGGCAGGTGATTTACGAGGCGATTCAGGAGGCCGTTGCTGAGTGTAAAGAATTCCGTGCGCGGGAAGGAAAAATTGTAGAAGATAAATTCAGAGAATACATTGCTTCGATAGCTTCTGGCTTACATCAAGTAACAGAACAAGATTTAATTCGTATGCCCGGTATTCGTGAACGGATGAAAAAGTCTTTGTTGGAGCTCGGCTTAAACGAAGATTTCGACAAAAACCGTTTCGAGCAAGAGGTCGTTTACTACATCGAAAAGTTCGACATCTCCGAAGAAAAAGTGCGTTTAAATACGCATCTAGGTTACTTCATTGATATCCTAGCGGAAGGAAATGGCAAGAAATTAAACTTCATGGCGCAGGAGATTGGTCGGGAAATTAATACGATTGGTTCCAAAGCGAATGACTCGCAAATTCAACGCCTTGTGGTGAACATGAAGGATGAGTTGGAGAAGATTAAGGAGCAGACGGCGAATGTGCTTTAAGTGAGGTAAGAGGTAAGAGGTTTTTTCTTTGGCAAACCTTTCAGGATTGCCAAAGTTTGAGGCGTTTTTCACGCCGATTCCTAAAGACAGAAATCTCAGATTGTTTTAGACGTTAGACGATATTTTTTCTTTGGCAAACCTTTCAGGATTGCCAAAGTTTGAGGCGTTTTTCACGCCGATTCCTAAAGACAGAAATCTCAGATTGTTTTAGACATTGGACGTTGGATGATTTTGTAGCGAATAAATAAACATACGTCTGAAGCCAAGAGATGATTTATAACCTCAGACTTTAGTCTGAGGATTAAATGCATAATGCTCTCTACAATCCGTTTAACAACGCTATCCCCACACATCCCAATCCCAACCCAATCCATTGCCTTTGGCTTAAGCGCTCCTTAAAAAAGACATAGGCTGCAATGGTGCTGAGTAAAATAACGCTCAAATTATACATCGTTAAAACGACTGCCGCATTGTTTTGGTAGGCATCTAGGGCCTTCAGCAAGAAATAAAATGAGAAGAAGTTTGGTAGCCCCAAGGGGATTGACGCTAAAACAGAATTACGATTCCAATTTAAGGTACCATTCACCGACTTCCATACAAGAACGAGCGCAGATCCAGCCATCGAGCCGATTAATAACATCATGATGAAAGGAAGTGTACCACCAACCTGAGCCGTCAAGGTACTATTTAGATAACTAAAAAGTGTATTCGTTAGTCCGTAAGCCACAAATACGGCTAACAACAATGAAACAACGGGTTTAACGCCAGCTGTCGAACTTACCTTTGGGCTACAGAAATAAATAGCGCCAAATGAGAACGCTAATCCAGCAGCAATTGACCAAGTGATTTCACCGCCTGTTTTGAGGATAAATAAGTTGATGAGTACCGGAATTACCAAAGAGATATTATTGGCCAATGAAGTAGGTGCCATCCCATTCTTCTGCGTCGAAAATCCAGATAGCAAAAAGGTAATGACAAAACCAATGCCCATCGCGATCATCAACGCCGTATCCGTAGATGCAGGCCAATGTAAAGGTAACGCCGAGGGCTGATGTAGATAGGCCGTTAGAAAGCAAACGGGGTAATTCAATAAAATGGCGATGCGCGTATCCACTTGAAAGCGCGCATGTGCTCTGAAGTTCACTAGTAATAAAACGGAGAAAACAACAGAAAGAATTAAATACAACATCTTATGATTTTTTAACGAGGTCTTCTAAAATACCTACCCATTCCGGGGAATTGTTCAAGCTTTCCACCAACTGCCAATGCTCTCCACCCGCTTCTTCAAACAATTCTTTGTACTCCTCTCCTACCTCAATCGTTGTTTCCAAACAATCGGCAACAAAAGCAGGCGAGAATGCCAAAATTTTCTTCTTTCCTTCAGCTACTAATTTCTTGATGGTTTCATCCGTATAGGGCTGTAACCAAGGATCACGACCTAAGCGGCTTTGAAATGCCGTACCAAATGTACCCGGCTTCAAGCCCATCTCCGCCGCAATTCGACGCGTTGTTTCGTGGCATTGCGCCCGATAACATCCGTGATTTTTCTCTGTGATACTTTCGCAACAAGTTCCGAAAACACAAGTGTTTTTCGAATAATCTCCCTTACGAATATGGCGTTCAGGAACTCCATGGTAAGAGAATAAATAATAATCGAAATCGACGTCCTTTTGGTAATTTGCCGCTTTACTTGCGAAATACTTAGCAAAAGCAGGATGATCATAAAAATAACTAACCAAAGAAAGATCCGGCATCACTTGCCAATCTTTCATCAATTCCATTACGCGCTCATATACAGAACCCGTCGTTGCTGAAGCATATTGAGGAAAGAAAGGAATGACAATAAGTTTCTTTAAGCCTTTTGACTGCATGTCGGCTAAGGCCGACTTCATATCTGGCGATTGATAACGCATCGCTAGGCGCACATAATATGCGTCCCCTAATTGAGCTTGTAAATCACGCGCAACGTCCTCTCCGTAATACTTAAGCGGGGACCCACGCTCATCCCACAATTCTTGATAAATTTTGGCTGATTTCGGCGCACGAAAAGGTGCGATAATTCCATTTACTAGAATCGTACGAAAGATGTAAGGAAAATCGATTACCCGACCATCCATTAAAAATTCACGTAAATATTTACGTACAGCAGGGGTTTTCGGATTATCCGGCGTACCCAAATTCACTAATAGAACTCCAATCATAGCACAAATTTGGCCTAATTAATTAGAACACCCAACCTTCTGGCGTAATTTTTGTCCGTAATGGTCCTTCTACACAAGGAGCTAAATCTTGACAACCGACAGATCCCGGAGGACACGCATAAGTTACGCCAGGTACTGGGAAGGTTATTGGCACATAACCCGTAGGAATATCCTTTCTACGGTCGATATTAAATATCTTTTTACGTACCGAAAACACATTAAAGATACCTAACACTTTTTCATTCGGTTTTGTTACCGATTTTATGTTAATGCTAAAACGCGTTTCCGCCGGCACGTCAAACAATGACCCTGTCGATTGTTGAGAAGAAATCAACGACTGATAGAAATTGTAAACACTTTTTGTAATGGAACGTTGCTCCAATCTGAAATAATACAAACCATATCCATCAAAGGGTAAGCGGGCAACTTGTCGGCCCACTACACGCTGACCGTTTGTTAAAACATCCGAAAACACATTCAAATCGTTATTGGTCGAGATATCCCAGCAATTCCCATTGCAACGGTAGTTCAAAATGTTATTATTAGGAAAACGCGGCATGACGCAATCAAGGGTTTTAACAAAGTCGAAACGACCACCATCTGTACAGGTTGCACAGAACTCAGTTTTTTCGAAATGCTTCCAATTCCACATGAAATAATCGCCTTGTGTAGGTGAATCCTTAAAGTCCAAATAGACCGTAAAACCTGCACGACGAGGATCTACCATCGCATATTGATCTAAGGCTTCAAAGCGAACAATGGAATTTTCGATTTCAGGTACAGCCCGCATGGTTTCAACCGAACTTTCATATTGTTCTCCCGTCAAAGTCTTCACAAATAACTTGTAACTAGCGCCTACTTTTCCACGAAATTCAGCTGGTGGCAAGTAGGTACCAAAAGGTTTAATCACTTCTGAAAAATATGTTTTAACTCCCTTGTCATCCATCACATACACCTCGGCTTTCGTGATAGGCTGTGCCAATACAGATAAAATTCGATTAGCAGAATTGGTCAACCGAACTTTACATAATTCCGGATCATCGGAAATGTCCGCTTCAATGGTCACATAAGAAGTCGCGTCCTTCTGAACAAAGTTTTCAATGGGTTGAACACATGAAAACAGGGAAAGAACAAAAAGATATAGGAAAATTTTAGGAAATGGCATTCTTATAAAAATTTAAAATTGTAGGTCATCGAAATAAATGGAGAAGCAAAAACGCTTAACTCATACGCTTTTAAGCCATTCTTAGTTGACTTAAAGAAAACAGAATAAGGATTTTGTCTACCGTATAAATTATACACAGTAAATACCCAGCTTCCTTCCCAGCGCTTATGCTTCATAGATGGATTATTAATCGTCCATGAAAAATCTAATCGATGGTAATCTCTTACGCGATCATTATTACGCTCCGCGAAAACGGCATACTTTTTACCGCCGATTTCATAACTACCCGATGGAGAAGAAAATGGCCGACCTGTATTGTAAGCAAATGTAAATGAGAAACTGTGGTGCGTAGATGGCTGAATATTCCACATCACATTAAACGAATGGGGTTTGTCATAATTTGTTGCAAACCAATTCCCATTGTTGATGGATTGAATCTCTGGAAAATCGCCAACCATTTGATTGAATGCGCGCGCATAAGTATACGAAATCCAGCCTGAGTTCTCCCCTTTCTTCTTCTGCAACATCAACTCAAAACCATAAGCTTTCGATTTACCCGTGATTAATTGGGTCTCGATGTTAGGATTTAACTGTAAGTTAGCCCCTGAAACAAAATCCAAGGTATTTCGAACGTTGCGGTAATACGATTCCAATGAAACTTCAAATACGTTATCATTGAACGTTTTGAAAAATCCTAAGGATGCAAAATCACTTTGTTGAGGTTTTATGAAGGAATCGGCGGTCTTCCAACGGGACGTTGGCAAAGGCGTCGTATTGTTTGTTAACAATTGGAAAAACTGCTGCTGGCGATTATAGCCTAATTTCATTGTAGTATTTTCTGCCAACGAATATTTCATGGTTAAACGAGGCTCGAAACCACCAAAAGAGGCCATCACTTCCCCATCTGCATATTCCTTTTTATTAACAACCGTGTTAATGGATGGCATAAGACCCGGTGCATATTCATTCACCGTTCCTGCGCCGATGCGCCAGTATTTAGTGTAACGAATCCCCAATTGAATCGTCAGCTTTTCATTCATTTTCCATTCATCATCCAGGTAAAGAGCTGCTTCGATCGATTTTTCCTTTGGCAAAATCACCGATGAAACACGCGAAACGACGCCATCATTTAAGACGCCTGGATTAATATCATAGCCCGTTACGGAAGTACCGAAATTAAACTTATGGTTTTCAACAGGTTGGTAATCAAAACTCAAGGATGCATTTCGATATAAAATCGAACTATTCAGGTTGATGGTATTAACCGAATCTGGCGCATAGGTTTTTGTCGAATAATTAGACATCGCACCTGCTACCAGCATACTTAACTTAGGAGAAAAATAATGATTCCAATGAAAAGAAGCATTTTTATGGCCATAATCAAAGGATGTTTGCTTCGCTATGACATTTTCAATGCTAAATAGGGAATCCACACGATAGTAATCATGACTTAAATAAGCGGATAATGAAATCGTATTTTTTTGATTGGGTCTAAAATAAATTTTAGTCGCAATGTCGGAGAAATTCGCACGAATATTCTTCAAATCCACGGGTGCAAAGGCCTTGAATAAATAGTCATTGGCAGATAGTCGGCCTGCAACTAAAACACTCAATTTCTCTTTCACAACAGGTATTTCTGCCATGATCCGATTGGAAACCAAACCAATCCCACCTTGCATTTTAAACTTGTCGGTATTCGGTTCAATCATTTTAATATCCAACACCGAAGCCGTTCTTCCTCCAAAACGAGAAGGGATACCGCCTTTATATAATTCTAAATCACGAATTGCATCGGATGCGAAAACAGAAAACAAACCGAACATGTGCGTCGGGTTGAAAATGGGCGTATCATCGATGTAAATCAAATTCTGATCAACATTCGATCCCCGAATATTTAAGCCATTCGCGCCCTCTCCTACTGATGAAACGCCAGGAAGCGATTGCAAACTACGAATTACATCTACCTCACCCATCATGGTAGGAAGCTTCTTGATTCCTTTTAAACTTAGAACGGTTACCCCTAGGGATGGCGTTTGAATATCACGTTTGTTCGAAGATGCTGAAACAATTACTTCTTCCAATTGCTTCGTGACATCATTCAATTCCACATTGATCTCCAAATTGCTCTGCATGTAAACCTTTGTCCGATAAGGATTGTATCCCACCGAGCTCACTTTGAGTACATACTCACCATAAGGCAAGGAAATTTTATATTGTCCAGCTGCATCGGTTGTCGCACCTGACTTTTTGAAATCGACCGAAATCGTAGCTCCTACAATAGCTTCGCCGGATTGAGCATCAATGACTTTTCCACTCAGGACAGGCAAAAGGTGCTCCTGTGCGTAGAGATTCGTAGAAAATAAGATTGCAAGGCAGAGCCAAAATCGAGTAATTGTTTTAAACATGAAAAGAGATTATAATTTGCAAAGGGTAATGATACACAAATTCTCAGACTTATCTCACCCGAGTAGCGACCAAAGAGCTGATATTGCGACGAATAGCAAAGCGAAAGGAATGAGTACTTTCCAGCAGAGATACATAAATTGATCCACACGAAGGCGAGGTAATGTCCACCGAACCCACATTTGAATGGCGATAAGCACATAGGTTTTCAACATGATCCAAGCAAATCCGCATAGTGTAGCTGTGATCGTACCCGGAGTCCCGTTGGTCCAATCAGCCAAGCGCAGCGAACCGATATTAGGGAAAGGTGAATACCAAGCTCCCCAAAACAAAATAACACCCACAACACTCACGAGGAGCATCATGCCATATTCCGACAAAAATAGTAGTGCCCAGCGCATGCCCGCATATTCCGTATGAAAGCCGCCAACTAATTCCGATTCAGCTTCTGGAATATCAAAAGGCGCCCGATTAGCCTCTGCTAGTGAGGCAATGAAATACAAAATGAATAGGATAAAAAACAAGGGCATCCGAACTACATTCCATGCCAAAACCCCACCAATGGATTGAACCTCTATACCCAAGGCCTTCAAACCAAACAAATATTGTACTTCAGAAGAAAAAATGCCTTGTTGGCCCGCAATTTCCTGCAAATTCAAACTCCCTGAAATAATCACCACACACAAAATCGTTAAACCTAATGGAATCTCAAAAGAGACCAATTGGGCTGCTGAACGAATAGCCCCTAATAAGGCATATTTATTATTGGAGGACCAGCCAGCAAGCAAAATACCCAAGGTATCCAAGGATACAATGCCCATCAAGAGCATGATTCCCATCTCGGTTTGCGACCCTTGTAACCAGGTTCCCGAACTTAATGGCACCACCGAAAATGCCCCAAAAATTGATAAGAAGATAATCCAAGGTGCCAACAAAAAGAGCCGTTTTTGTGCCAAATTAGGCACAATATCTTCTTTTTGAATGAGCTTAAGTAAATCAGCAAAGACTTGTAAAAGCCCCCATTTACCCACTTCCATAGGCCCCAAACGGTCTTGCATAAATGCAGACAGCTTGCGCTCGACATACACACCGATGATGACGTTGACCGTCAACAAAACCAGACATATGAGGAGCGCGATGAACATTATTGAATCGCGTTTAACGCTTGTATGAAATCGGCCTTCAGATCGTCGATCGATTCAAGGCCCACGGCAACGCGAACAAGTCCATCGGTAATACCTAAGGCTACTTTTTCCTCGGCAGCGATTTTGGCATGGGTCGTAGAGGCCGGATGCGTAATAATCGTTCTTGAATCTCCGAGGTTCGGTGATATCGATGCGATTTTCAAAGCCTTGCTAAAAGCGACTACTTTTTCAAACCCCCCTTTGATGTCTAAGGTTAATATTCCACCACCATATTTCATTTGGCGTTTAGCCAAGTCATACTGCGGATGTGATTTCAAAAACGGGTATTTTACTCGGACCAAAGATGCGTGTCCATCCAACGCCTCAGCCAAAGCCTGCGCATTTTCGGAATGTTTCTGCATCCGTAGATCTAATAATTCTAGACTTTTGGATAAAATCCAAGCGTTAAAAGGCGATAAAGACGGTCCTGTATGACGTGCGAAGAAACGAATCTCATCCATATAGACTTTCTTGCCACAGATTACACCGCCTAACACACGACCTTGTCCGTCAATGTATTTGGTTGCCGAGTGAATCACTAAATCAGCCCCTAAATCCAAAGGTGTTTGTAAGATGGGCGTAGCAAAGCAATTATCAACGGCTAAAACGATATCACGCCCTTTTTTCAAGTCGGCCAGTGCCTTTAAATCAATCAATTCCAATCCTGGATTCGAAGGAGATTCACAGAATAAAAACTTCGTATTCGGTTGTATAGCCGCTTCCCAAGCTTTTAAATCAGCACCTGGAACAAACGTACATTCGATACCCCATTTGGCCGTAATCTTCGTTAAGATTTGGATACATGATCCAAATAAAGCGTTTGAAGCAACAATGTGATCGCCGGCTTTCAACAAACCTGCCATCGACGCAAAAATGGCAGCCATGCCTGTTGAGAATGCTAAACCGTCCTCGGCATTTTCCAACATCACCATTTTCTCTACGAATTCATCCACGTTGGGATTCATGTAGCGAGAATAGATATTTCCCGACTTCTCTTCAGCGAATATGGCGCGTCCTTCTTCAGCATCATCGAATGTAAAACTCGATGTTAAATAAAGCGGCACAGAATGTTCGCGGTTGTGAGAACGTTCGGCTTGAATACGAATGGCTTTTGTTTGTTTTTGCATCAGGCTATAAAATTAATCTACAAAAGTAATAGAATAGTGGGAAAACGGACCTATTCGACATTCAGTATTTTTTTAACCGATAGAGGCCGACAAACAAACTGAATAATTTCAAGGCAAATGAGTAAATTTCGGAGTTGAGCTTCCTTTAAGAGACAATAAATTAGAACTATGAAAAAACAATTACTACTAGCCTTGAGCGCTGCGCTCTTGTGCTTTTCATTTGAATCAAATGCCCAAAAATGGACGAATCTCTTTGATGGTAAGACATTTAAAGGATTCAAACAATTAGGCGGTAAAGCAATTTACGAGGTGAAGGATGGCGTGATGGTTGGGACGACAGTTCCTGGCACGGGCAATTCTTTCATGGCAACTGAAGAAGAATACGGCGATTTTATCTTGGAAGTCGATTTGAAAGTGGACAATAAAATGAATTCGGGTATTCAATTCCGTAGTTTATCGATCCCAAGCTATAATAACGGAGTCGTTCATGGCTACCAAGCGGAAATTGATCCATCAACACGCGGCTGGTCGGGCGGTATCTACGACGAATCTCGTCGGGGCTGGTTATCTCAAAATGAATTAAAACCGGAAGCTAAAAAAGCATTCAAATTAGGTGATGTATGGAACCACTACCGCATTGAGGCGATTGGCCATACGATTCGCACCTGGATTAATGACGTACCTGTGACGTATTTGGTCGATGATATGACAGCCAAAGGATTCATTGCCTTTCAAGTACATGCGATCTACGGCGAAATGAAACCAGGCATGCAAGTGATGTGGAAAAACATCCGCATTCAAACAGGCAAAGACATGCAACCACGTCCCTTAGATGGTAAAACGGTGGTTGAAAATTACATGTTGAACAACTTATCCGAGCAAGAAAAAGCGGAAGGTTTTAAATTATTATTCAACGGAAAGGACTTAACAGGTTTCCGTTCGGCATTCAAGACAACGGCACCGCCAACGGTTTGGACGGTAGAAGATGGAACTTTGCATGTCAATTCATCAGGCGGAAAAGAGTCAGGCAATGGTGGTGATATCTTAACGAATGAACAATTTGGTGCGTTCGAATTAACATTTGATTTCAAATTAACGGAGGGCGCGAATTCAGGAGTGAAATATTTTGTGAATGAGACCTATGATTCGGGCATGTCGGCAATTGGTTTAGAATACCAAGTATTGGATGATGCGAAACATCCGGATGCCAAATTAGGGACAGTAGGAAATCGTACCTTGGCGAGTTTATATGACATTATTCCTTCGAATAAATTAGATCCACGTTTCCAACGGAAAATTGGCGAATGGAATCAAGGACGTATCATTGTATATCCAAACAACATTGTTCAACACTGGTTGAACGGCTTCAAAGTGATCGAATACGAGCGAAAAAGCAATATTTTCAAGGTACTTGTTGCGCATAGCAAACATGCTAAATGGAATGGATTTGGTATGCAAGACAAAGGACCCATTTTATTTCAAGAACACGGAGATTCTGTGTTTTACAAAAACATCAAAATCAGAGAAATTAACTAAACCTTACCATGGAAAGAAGATCATTCATACAAAAAGGAGCTTTGGCGACGCTGGGAACACTTGCGTTTAGTGCCAAATCATACAGTAAGATTATTGGGGCAAACGACCGTGTTCGTGTAGCCTGTGTTGGCTTTTCAGACCGTCACCGCGCATCCCATGTGCCTCCGTTCAAGGCTTTGGCGAAAGGCATGAACTTTGAAATGGTCGCGCTATCGGATCTTTGGAATCGTCGTCGCGATGAAGGAAAAGCATTTTTAGAAAAAGAATTAGGTGGTACAATTCAAACTTATCGTAATAATGAGGAATTATACTCGGCCAAAGGCATTGATGCCGTATTCATTTCCACAGCGGATTTCCAACATGCCTTGCATACGATTGAAGCGGTAAAAGCAGGTTGTGATACCTACACAGAAAAGCCATTGGCTGAAACCATGGAAGATAACCGCGCGGTATTGAAAGCGGTGAAGGAATCAGGCAAAATCGTTCAAATCGGATCGCAACGCCGTTCGGGAGAGAACTATTGGGCGGCAGAAGAATTTATCAAATCGGGTAAATTTGGTGATATCAAAATGGTGGAATTGATGTGGAATGTAAACCAACCAGGTCGTTGGAGACGTCCAGAGTTGACAAGCATCTTGAAAGAATCCGATATCGACTGGAAGCGTTTCTTGATGAACCGTCCTGCGGATACATTTGACCCACGCAAATACTTAGAGTACCGCTTATTTTGGCCATATTCATCCGGTATTCCAGGTCAATGGATGTCGCACCAAATCGATACCGTTCACTGGTTTACAGGCTTAAAGCATCCCAACTCGGTCGTTGCCAACGGCGGTATCTACCAATGGAATGACGGTCGGAAAAATGCAGACACCCTAACAGTCGTTTTCGACTACGGTCAAGGAAATAAAGGATTCCAAGTTCAGTTTACATCACGCTTCTCGAATGGAGCTGGAGGTACCAAAGAAATTTACTACTCAAACGGGGGTGAATTAAACTTGGATACCAATATGATTTCACCAAACGGTGGTCTACAAGCACGCGAGGCAAAAGCGATGGGTATGCAGGCCAACTTACTTCCTACCATGAAAATTGAAGGAGCGAAAGTTGAGTCAGATGCCAATACTGGAAATGATCCATTAACCTTCAACCACGTGAAAAACTGGATGGAATGTGTACGTTCACGCAAGACTCCTAATGCACCGATTGAAGCTGGTTACCAACACTCTATCGCGACCATTATGTCGAATGCAGCTTATCGCACGGGCCAACGCGTTACGTTTGATGAGAAGACGCAAGAGGTGATGGCGGGAGATAAAATTTTTAAGTATTAGTCGCTAGTCGTCAGTCACTAGTCGCTAGTCCGGAGTCCGGAGGAATTAAGTCCGAAGTGAATTGTACCAGTGTGTGAAAGCAACTGAATACTTTTTGCTTCGGATTTTTTTTGGACTTTGGACTTTAGACGTTAGACATTGGATGCTGGCTTGTAGAGAAGCGATACTTCGCGTCTAATTGATATTGGACAGATTAAATTTTATAGGTAAGAATTAAGCGTGAAGAGTTAAGAATGATGTTCAACGGTGGACATTTGAAATTACACCATGCACCTCTTAACTCTTACCTCTTACCTCTTAACTCATTCTTTCCATTTGCCTTGCGTTATTGTTTTAACTATCTTGCAACAAATACGTATTTCCACATATGGCTCAAATACCCACGCAATCTAAGAAAGACTTAATCACGCACATCGCGATTTTAATCTCGTTGTTTCTTGTGTTATTTTTTGGCTTTTTCTTCGTGTATTTACCTTGGAGTACGCACCATGGCGAAACGATTCAGGTGCCTAATTTAAAAGGTATGACTGTGGATAAAATGGAAGAGGCGATTGATGCAAATGATTTATCTTACGAAGTAGCAGATTGTACCTATACGGCTGATAAACCTCCTTTGACAGTCTTGTCACAATATCCTTTGCCAAATGCTTTGGTCAAATCGGGACGTAAAATTTACATTACAATTAATTCAGAGACACCACCAACGATCAAGTTACCAACCTTGGTAGGCTTATCGGTTCGCAGTGCAGAACAACAACTTTATATCGCGGGATTACGCAAGGGAATTGTGCATGAAGTAAACGATCCGCGTGTGAAGGAAGTCATTGAAGTACAAGCCTTTGGCAAAAAAATCGAAGCAGGAGCTAGTATTCCAAAAGGCACCATGGTCGATTTATACATTGGAAATGGTACGGCGGATGTCGACATGGAGATTCCTGATTTTGTGGGTAAACCGATGGACGAAGTAACCATTGTTTTGGCAGGCATGAATTTAAAAGTAGGTAAAATCACCTATGAAGCAAACGATGCATTTCCCGCAGGAACTGTCTTTAAACAGAGCTGTGCGACATGTGAAGGAACAAGTGTTAAACCTGGCGACCTGATCGACCTTTGGGTTGTGGGTGGCGAAGATCAATAATCATGGATATTACAATTGAAGAACTAAAAGAACGTTTGGACAAAGGGGAAGCCCTAAATTTAATCGACGTACGTGAAGAATATGAATTCGATGAATTCAATATTGGCGCGAAATTGATTCCATTGGGCGAATTACCCGATCGTTTAGATGAGATCGAAGCGTTAAAAGACCAAGAAATCTTAATTCATTGCCGCTCAGGTGCACGCTCAGGTCGTGCGAAGGAATACCTCGAAAGCGAGGGTTACACGAATGTACGCAATGTATTAGGTGGTATGCTCGCGTGGCAAGCCGCTGGTTATTAAGATGCAATCCATTTCCGCGAACGATTTCAAGGAAAACTTCTCCGCTCTTTCCCTGTTGGACATCCGAACGCCCAGAGAACGAGCGGATTTTGATTTAGGGGGTATTCACATACCCTTGGACGATTTGTTGGCTCGAATAAACGAACTAAATCCAACTGTGTTGTACACAGTGATTTGCTACAACGGAACACAAAGCCAAATTGCTTGTCGGCTCCTTACTTCCAAAGGCTATCAAGCCCAAAATGTCACAGGGGGATTGGAAGCCTATTTAAGCTTGCCCTGAATGTAATCCAATGCTTTATCGGGATGTACAAATTCAAAATCATCCTGGTGGCGGAACCAAGTCATTTGCTTTTTGGCATAATGTCTAGAATTGCGTTTTAATAACCTGATCATTTCAGTCTCGTCGTATTCGCCACGAAAAAAGCCATATACTTCTTTATACCCTAAGGTTTTTAAGGCATAGCGGTCTTGAAAAGCTTCAAAATCTTTGGCTTCCTGAACTAATCCGGCCTTCAACATCATGTCCATGCGGGCATCGATTCGTTGGTATAATTCCTCGCGAGGCCGATCCAAACATATTTTAATCATCTCAAAGGGACGCTCTGCTTTTTGTTGGTTGCGGAATGACGTGTACGATTTACCCGTCGACAAACATACCTCCAAGGCCCGAATGACCCGTTGGGGATTTTGAGCATCCACCTTTGCCGCATATTCGGGATCTAAGCACTGTAATTGAGCGAAGCAGGATTCCAAACCATCTGATTCCAAATCTTTCATTAATCGTTCGCGCAAAGCTAAATCGACATCTGGCATATCGTCCAATCCTTCCATCAAGGCCTTCAGGTATAAACCCGAACCACCTGTTAAAATGACGACATCATGCGTTTGAAATAAATCAGCTAAGATATTAAGCGCATCGCGTTCAAAATCCCCAGGGGAAAAATAATCGTGAATGGAATGTGAATCGATGAAATGATGTGGGACACCACCCTGCTCCTCAACACTAGGTTTAGCTGTGCCAATACTTAATTCTTGGTAAAATTGCCGGGAATCGGCGGAGATGATTTCGGTATGAAAGCTTTTGGCCATTTCGACACATAAAGCTGTTTTGCCAACAGCCGTAGGACCCGCAATGACCAAAAGTGTTTTTTTCATCTTAATATGTATTCTTTTTGCCGTACCATTTACGGCCTGCTTTTGCTTTATCGAATGAACGCGGGTTTTCGGCAGGTTTTGCTGGAGCACCCGAACCAGCTGGTTTACCACTACGGTTAGGAGGTCCTTGCTTGGCTTTTTTCTCAACCGTTAAGACCTTCATGGGGTAGCGATGCGCTTCCACAACAGGTACTTTTTTACCAATAACCTTTTCAATATCCTTCAAATAGGCTTTTTCTTCAATATCACAGAAGGAAATCGCGGTACCATTAGCTCCCGCACGTCCTGTCCGACCGATGCGGTGAACATAGGTTTCTGGGATATTCGGAAGTTCAAAATTAATCACGTATTCCAAATCATCCACATCGATACCACGCGCGGCGATGTCGGTTGCAACTAATACTCGGGTTGTTTGGGCAGTAAAGTTCTTCAATGCAGTTTGACGCGCATTTTGGGATTTATTTCCGTGAATCGCTTCTGCTTTAACACCCGCTTTTAATAAGACCTTAACGACCTTATCAGCACCATGTTTCGTACGGGTAAATACTAGCGCCGTTTTGATTTTGGTATCTTCGAGGATATCGAGCAAAAGGGTGTTCTTGTTGTTTTTATCAACAAAATACACGGATTGGTTGATAATTTCCACTGTAGAAGAAACGGGCGTTACCGAAACTTCAGCGGGGTTACGTAAGATAGAGGCAGCCAATTGGACGATTTCAGGTGGCATGGTTGCCGAGAAAAACAAGGACTGTCTTTGACGAGGTAAAGCCGCCAACAACTTCCGTACATCATGAATAAAACCCATATCGAGCATACGATCGGCCTCATCCAAGACGAAATATTCTACGTTGGCAATCGACAAATGCTTTTGATTCATCAAATCTAATAAACGACCTGGCGTGGCAATAACCACATCGACACCGGCACGAAGCGCGGAAACTTGTGGGCTCTGCCCTACTCCACCGAAGATAACGGTGTAGTTTAAAGCGGTATGACGTGCGTAAGCCTTAAAACTCTCTCCGATTTGAATAGCTAATTCACGTGTGGGAGTTACGATTAAGGCACGAATTTTTTTCGGTTTTTGGAAGGTTTGCTTGGCATCCATCAATTGGATGATAGGCAAGGTAAAAGCAGCTGTTTTTCCGGTTCCTGTTTGAGCGCAACCTAAAAGATCGGTGCCTTTTAATACAATCGGAATTGCTTGAGCTTGAATGGGGGTTGGGTTAGAATAACCCTCCTCTTTGAGCGCCTTTAAGATTGGCTCAATGAGGTGTAAGTCTTGAAATGTCATATAAAATGAAGATGTGTGCTTATGAGTAATAACTGGAAATAACAAGCATCCTCATAATGATGCCGCAAGTTACGGCTTTATTTTGGCATTTCGCGCTTTCGGCCTTCAGCCGCGCGCGGTGGGTAACGCTGCCGGGGTCATGACCCCGGCAGCGTGGCTATTAACTTGCGAACGTTTTTTTAAGGACATAAATTGCCCAAGAAATTGATAAGCTACAAGCGAACTGCGGCTTGAATCTCTTCCGGTTTTTGTGTTCCAATCAATAGTTTTTCACCTGATTTAAATACAAGCTGAAGCCCTTGATTCCCCGCTACATTATATACTTTTCCTTGTCCATTAAACCCGTATTTGATTCCCCAGCCACCATATTCTTTAAGGGGACTGTAAGTCCGAACCTGTGCAGTTTCAATCGAATCCCAAGGGTAAAATTGCTCTTTCAAGTGAAAAGGAATGAAACGAACATAAATTCCCTCGTCGGTCAAGCGCGTAATCAAGCGCATCTGCCAAAAAAATATGGGCAATAACATGCCTATGGCATAGGAAACAATAGAACCAAGGTTTGATTGAGGGGGATCTTGGGCAATGGCATAAATTAGGGTAATCCACGAACCAAATAAAATAAGCCATAACCACCATTGAGTAAATCGCTGGTTCTCTTTAAATTCTGTCATTTTGTAATTCGAATAAACAAAAGTAAAAAGTTTCTCCGTTTATTACCATTTTTGGTAATTTTCTATAGCTTTGCTAAAATAATATAGATATCGATGGCATCCAATACACCCTGTCCGCAATGCTCCTCCTATGAAGTAGCAAAAAATGGCATTATCAACGAAAAACAGCGATTTAAATGTAAATCCTGCGGATACAACTTTACCGTATCCAAAATGGGCAAAAGCATCGATAGTTATTATGTGATCAAAGCGCTTCAGCTGTACATTGAAGGAGTGAGTTACCGCGAAATTGAGCGTCTATTAGGAATTAGCCATGTTTCCGTGATGAATTGGGTAAAAAAATACCGAATCAAAATCCCCAAACAAGAGTTCTATACCCCTACCTACCGCATCCTTAACCACAAAGAACTTTCTGAATTTGTAATCGTACCCGGGAACCTCAGTAACAAAGGCATGATTATCACGGAATTAGGCGACAAATTCATGGTGATTCAATGGACACGCATAAAAAGTATATAAATCTATATCAATTTAGCATTGCTATAGCAAAAGAATAGATTTCATTAGAATTAAGAAATATTTGCTCAACCAAAAAATGCAAATAAAACCCTTTAAACTTATATTCAAATGAAAACGTCTTCTGTTATTCTATTTGCCTTATTACTGGGAAGTTTTGGACTGAATGCCCAAGGTTCTCAAGATTATGGCGCCGGGTTAAAAATGAACTTCAACGAGAAGGGATCCAAGTACATGCGCTTTGTCCTTTGGAATCAAATTTGGGCCCGTTCCATCGACAACAATCCAGGCACCTTAGTCAATGGTACACCATCAGACAACACCCTGGATATCAGCGCGCGCCGCATTCGTATTTTGGCGTACTCGCAAATCTCACCACGCTACATGGTTGTTTTACACTTTGGTGTCAACAATCAATCGTTTGTACAAGGCGGCGGATCTGCTACTTCCGGAACTGGTGGCTACGGCGCAGGAAAAAAACCACAAATGTTTTTCCATGATGCCTACAGTGAATATGCAATCAAATTAGCTACCAAAGATAGCCCAAATACACTCTCCTTCGGCGCTGGCTTACATTATTTCAACGGAATTTCACGTATGACATCAGCTAGTACCTTGAACTTTTTGGCTGTGGATGCTCCCATCTTCAACTGGCCATTAATTGAGAATAGCGACCAATTTGCACGCTTGTACGGTATTTATGCAAAAGGAAAGCTCGGAAAACTTGATTACCGCTTGAATATGAACAAACCCTTTGCTACGAATTTAACTCCGACAAATGCTAGTACCTCAAATGCCGCAATCGCGGTAGATAACAACGGAGATAGCAAATTATCCACAGGAGGATATGCCATGTACCAATTCTTAGATCAAGAGTCAAACCTACTTCCTTATACAGTAGGTACTTATGTAGGAACGAAACGCGTATTTAATTTAGGTGCCGGTTTTTACAACCAACCGGAAGGAACAATCAGTCAAACGAATGGTCTTAAATCCAAACATGCAATCAATTCATTTGCGGTGGATGCATTTGTCGATATGCCTATCGGTGACAAAAAGAAAAACATGGCCATTACCGCTTATTCAGCATTATATCTAAATGATTTTGGCCCTAACTACTTACGAAATACAGGTATTATGAATCCAGGAACGATTGATCCAGCATATACAGGTACAAAAGCGTTAGCAGGTGCAGGAAATGCAAGACCTTTAGTCGGCACAGGATCTATTTGGTATACACAAGCAGGATTATTGTTGCCTAAAAACTCTGATAGTCCTAAATTACGTGTGCAACCCTTCGTAGCCTACACCTTAAAACAATTGGATGCATTGCCTGCCGCGGGTAGCTATTTTGATATTGGATCAAACTTCTACATCGACGGACACAATTCCAAAATTACCCTCCAGTATTCTTCACGCCCTATTTATTCAAGCAAGGATAATATCAGTGATTATAAAGGAGAATTTGTTATTCAATTTGCCAACTACCTATAAACTTATCTTATAAACCATTTAATCCAAAAAACTATGTCACAAAAAAAACAAAGCCTGGCGTACATCATTAGCGCCTCGTCAGTCGGCACACTCATCGAGTGGTATGACTTTTACATTTTCGGTTCCTTAGCAACCGTATTATCGACCAAATTTTTCCCAACGGACAATCCGACAGCTGCCTTCTTAAATACCTTAGCGACATTCGCAGCAGGTTTCGTGGTTCGTCCCTTTGGAGCCTTAGTATTTGGGCGCTTAGGTGATTTGATTGGCCGTAAATATACCTTTATGGTTACATTGATGTTGATGGGTGGCGCTACTTTTGCCATCGGTTTGGTTCCTTCATATGCGACCATTGGTGGTTGGGCTCCGTTCATCGTATTGACTTTACGTTTATTGCAAGGTTTAGCCTTAGGTGGTGAGTATGGGGGTGCAGCTACCTACGTGGCCGAACATTCACCAGCTGAGCGTCGTGGATTCTTCACATCATGGATCCAGACGACAGCTACGGTGGGTTTAGTTATTTCCTTGGGCGTTATTATGTTGACTCGTTCATCCATGAGCAAAGAAGCTTTTGATGATTACGGCTGGCGCGTACCCTTCTTGCTTTCGATCATCATGGTCGGCATTTCATTCTTAATTCGTCGCAACATGGAAGAATCTCCTATGTTTGAAAAGGCTAAAAAAGACGGTGCAATTTCTACGAATCCATTGAAGGAGTCTTTTGGCAATAAATTAAACTTAAAATTCGTTTTGTTAGCCCTTTTCGGCGCAACCATGGGTCAAGGTTTGGTTTGGTATACGGGTCAATTTTATGCGCAAACTTTCTTATTGAAAATTTGTAATCTAGATGACATTCAAACAAATACCATTTTAGTGATTGGTTTATTGTTGGGAACTCCCCTATTCATCTTCTTTGGTGCTTTATCCGACAAAATTGGCCGTAAAGGGATCATGTTAGCTGGTATGGCAATCGCAGTATTCGCGTATCGTCCCATCTTCGATAAAATGTACGAAACGGTTAGTGTGAAGAACAAAGAAGTGGTTGCAGGTTCTGAAAAAATCGAGGAGACAAAAGCGCTAAATGCTAAATCAACGGTTGATTCCTTAATCACAACTACGACTACACGTAGCTATACGGATGGAGCGACCTACAAAAAAGTAAGTAAATTGGTCGTATTAGCAGATAAAACAGCTGAAGCTCCGAAAGCTGATGTGAAGGAAACAATCACCATCAATGATTCTGATAAATGGACATTGATCGGAATGGTATTTTTGTTAATCTCCTTTGTAACAATGGCATATGGACCAATAGCCGCATTCTTGGTTGAGTTATTCCCGACCAAAATTCGTTATACATCGATGTCATTGCCATATCACATTGGAAATGGTATCTTCGGAGGATTGATGCCAGCGATTGCAACATTCTTAGTAACAACGGCAAAAGACACAAACAAAGTGGCTGAAGAAGCAGGCCAAGTGGCAAGCATAGCAAAACCGTATTTGGAAGGCTTGAATTACCCCATTGCTTTGGTCAGCGTATGTGTAGTCATTGGTTTCATTTACATCAAAGGCGACAAAAAACACGCCTAGTAACCTATAAAGAAAATTTAAAATGAACGCGATAAAGAAAATTTTAGGCCTTGTTTGGATTGCACTAGGTGTGGCAGCAGGCATTTATTTAGTGTATTTCCAAGCACTCCCGTTGTGGGAAAAAGGAGGAAACGATTTAGTACCTGCGATTATTTATACGTGTGTATTAGCTCCGTTAATTTCCATTGGAATGTCAGTATTTGGATATTACTCCTTGACTGGCGAGTTTGATAACGTATAATCAACAAACAAACTTACAAGCGCCCTACCTAGCATCATTCGCTAGGTAGGCGCTTGTTATATTAGCAGAATGCGAAACAACCGATTAATTTTAGTGGCGATAGTGTTTTTGGGATTATTAAATTTCCCCATTCTCCATTTTTTTGATTCGCAAAAAAGCGTCTTCGGCATCCCCTTTATTTACTTGTACTTCCTGGTGGTTTGGATTGGAGCCATCGTTAGCACAGGAATCATCTTAAATCGTAAATCAAAATAATACATGGGCGTTTGGGAGATAGCCTTCTTGTCAATTGCTTATTTGGGCATCCTTTTCCTTTTGGCTTTTTGGGCTGAAAAGAAAAAAGCGCAAAACAAAAGCTTGATAAACAACCCCCTTATTTATGCCTTATCCTTGGCTATATATTGTTCTGCATGGACATTTTATGGTTCCGTAGGCCAAATAACAAGCAATGGACTCAGTTTTCTAAGCGTCTATTTAGGGCCTACTTTAGTGATGATCCTCGCATGGGGATTTGTGCGAAAAATGGTTCGTATTGCGAAGATTCATAACATTACAAACATTGCCGATTTCATTTCAACGCGTTACGGCAAAGACAGCAGAATCGGTTTAGGGGTGACATTGATTTCCTTATTCGCTGGGATCCCCTACATCGGTCTGCAATTAAAAGCCATCGGGCAAAGTTTTGATTTAATCACACAATCCACGCCCAGCGCGACATTTTACCAAGACCCTTCTTTCTTACTTTTTATTTCACTCACCCTATTTATTTTGGTTTTAGGGCCCCGTAAGTTTGATTCTTCCGAAAAACACGAAGGCATGATTTTCACCATTGCCATGGAGTCAATCATCAAACTGCTAGCCTTTTTAGCCGTCGGAATTTATATTTCTTACCAAATTTACCAAGGCTGGGAAGCCGCACCACAGCTCAAAAATATCTCACTTCCGAGTATAGAAACCAACGGCGGATATGGCAACTGGTTTATCCAATTTATCCTCTGCGGAATTGCCTTTTTGTTTCTTCCTCGCGTATTTCATGTCGCAGTCGTTGAAATAGGTGAAGAAGAAAACCTTAAGCAGGCCTCATGGATATTCCCACTCTACATGTTGCTAATTAATCTATTCGTCATTCCGTTGGGAATTGCAGGATATGCTTTACTGAACTCAAGTGGATTAAACTCGGATTTATATGTGCTAGGATTACCGATCTATTTTCATTCCAAACTGCTAGCGTTCATCGTTTATTTCGGTGGATTTTCAGCTGCTTCGGGGATGGTCATCATGGAAACCATGGCCATCAGTTCCATGATTAGCAATAACCTTATCATGCCATTGTTATTACGACAAAAAGGCTTTTTTAGTGATAATCAAAACCAACTAGGCTCGATCAATCAAAACATTCGCCGCAGCATGATCGTGGCCATTATGCTATTAGGCTATATTCACTACCGCGAAACAGAAAGTTTAGTCAATCTAGTTTCCGTTGGGATGACTTCCTTTGTGATTGTGGCCCAATTTGCCCCAGCAACGATTCTTGGGATATATTGGAAAAAGGCCAGTCGGCAAGGAGCTTTGGCAGGTATTTTAATCGGATTTTCCATTAGTGCAGCCTTATTATTTCTACCAACTTTCGGAATTTCCACGGATGCATTTCGCATTGAAGGCTTAAACCCTGTTTCGAATGCCGCCTATTGGTCCATTACGTTCAATCTGTTAGCGCTTTATGCGGTTTCCATTATCAGCAAGCAAAACGGAAAAGATGCCAACCAATCCTATCTATTTGTGGATGTATTTGAGTATTCCAAAAACATCGAAAACTCAACAATCTGGCGCGGAAAAGCGCGATTGAGAGATTTAAGACAAGCGCTTACCGGGTTCATTGGCAAAATCAATACCGAGCAAAGACTCAAGCAAATCGCAAAGGCCAATAACCTATCCTTGAGCGAAATCTATGCTGACCCCATTTTGGTAACACAAACCGAGAAAATATTAGCAGGTTTTGTGGGTTCTACCTCCGCGCGATTAATCATTGCCGCCATTTCAAAAGAAGAACAAATTGGGATGTCGGAAGTCATCCACTTATTACAGAAATCAAGAGACCTTCAAGCCAGCAATGCTGAATTAGTTAAAATTGATGCGCAAAAGAATGAATTCTTAACCACGGTTACGCATGAAATTCGCTCCCCTATCACCTCGATTCGGTCACTTTCGGAAATCATGGTCGATCATGATGACATCAGTCCCGAGGAAAGAAAAGCCTTTTTGGAAACCATCATTCAAGAATCAGATCGATTAAGTCGGCTCGTCAACCAAGTCCTCGATTTAGAAAAATTAGCCGCAGGAAAAGTGAATTTTGATATGCGTCCCATCGATTTAGGAGCTGTTATCGAAAAAGCCATGCTGAATTTTACAGCGATAGCCCAACAAAATCAGGTTGATATTCAAGTAGATGTCAGTCAAAAACGGACCCACCGACAAATTGAAGGCGATTTCGAAAAATTGGTTCAGGTGATCATCAACCTACTTTCCAACGCCATCAAAAATGTGGAACCTAGCAAAGGACTGATCCAAATTCGTTTGTATGAAAATGCAACACATATATGCATGGATGTGGAAGACAATGGGTTTGGCATTGACCCCAAATTTCATGATCAAATTTTTGAGAAATTTAAACAAGTGGATAATCCCAATCGTAAAATTGACAGCTCTGGGTTGGGCTTATCCATTTCGAAAAAAATCATTGAAATGCACAAAGGAACGATTCATTTAGAGAGTTCATTAGGTCATGGCGCTAAATTTATCCTTAAATTACCAATTCAAAAAACCGCCTAACATGAGAATTTTAATCGCAGATGATGAGCCTGCCATCTTGATGTCACTCGATTTCCTTATGCGAAAGGAAGGCCATCAGGTATTTGTAGCGCGCGATGGTGAGGAAGCCATCCAACTCATCGAAAAAGAATTACCCGAAGTCATCATTTTGGACATCATGATGCCCAAGGTGGATGGATATGGCGTATGCCAACAAGCCAAAGCGTTAAAACCCACCTATCAACCAGCGGTCGTTTTCATTTCGGCAAAAATCGCTGAATCTGATATTGAAAAAGGCTACGAAATGGGTGCAGATCTATATATCCCAAAGCCCTTTTCGAACCGAGACTTGGTGAAAAAAATTAATGAATTATACGAGAAACTAAAAAACTAACCTACATACAACATGAGAATTACATCATTAGCACAATACCATGAGGCCTACGCTGAAAGTGTAAATCACCCAGAGCGATTTTGGGCAAACATTGCCAACGAATTCGATTGGATTAAGCCATTTACCAAAGTTTTAGATTGGAGTTTTGACGATTATTCTGTCAAATGGTTCGAAGACGGCCAAATGAATATAACGGCCAATGCGCTAGATCGCCACTTGAAAACCATTCCAGACCAAGCCGCAATCGTTTATGAACCCAACGAACCCGGCGACGAGGCCATTACCTTGACCTATCGTCAATTGCATGCTCGCGTTTGTAAATTCAGTAATGTATTGAAAGCGCAAGGTGTCAAAAAAGGAGATCGCGTTTGTATCTACATGCCGATGATCCCAGAATTAGCCATCGCTGTATTAGCCTGTGCACGCATCGGGGCAATTCACTCGGTGGTTTTTGGAGGTTTTTCTGCGCAATCGATTTCGGATCGTATCAATGATTCCTTATGCAAGATTGTCATTACAACGGACGGCGCGGTTCGTGGAAATAAAAACATCCCGATGAAAGAAACCGTGGATGATGCATTGCTTTCATGTCCATGTGTAGAAACGGTCATTGTTAAAACACGTACCAAGACTCCCGTAGCCATGTTGAAAGGCCGTGACCTTTGGTGGGAAGAGGAAGAAGCACAGGCATCTGCTGAATGCGCTCCAGAGCCGATGAATGCGGAAGATCCATTATTCATTCTGTATACCTCAGGATCTACAGGCAAACCGAAAGGTGTTGTACATACTTGCGGAGGATACATGGTTTACACAGCATATACCTTTGCTAATGTTTTCCAATATAATCCGGGCGATGTATTTTTCTGCACAGCTGATATCGGTTGGATCACAGGTCACTCCTATTTGGTTTATGGACCTTTATTGAATGGCGCAATTTCTGTTTTATTTGAAGGAATTCCGACTTACCCAGATGCAGGTCGTTTTTGGGACATCATCAAACGTCATCAAGTGAACATCTTCTATACAGCTCCTACGGCGATTCGCTCATTGATGGGCTTCGGCGACGAGGTGTTGGAAGGCAAAGATTTAAGTTCGCTTCGCGTATTAGGCTCCGTAGGAGAACCGATCAACGAAGAAGCATGGCAATGGTACCATGAGAAAATTGGTCAAGGCAATTGCCCTATTGTCGATACTTGGTGGCAAACCGAAACGGGAGGATTAATGATTTCCCCTATAGCAGGCATTACACCGCTAAAACCAGCCTTTGCTACGCTTCCATTACCAGGAGTTCAACCGATTTTAGTGGACGAAAATGGCAAAGAAATCGAAGGAAACGGTGTCAATGGAAACTTATGCATTAAGTACCCATGGCCTTCCATCATTCGTACAACCTACGGCGACCATGAGCGTTGCAAGACAACGTATTTCTCGACGTACAAAGGACTTTATTTTACGGGAGACGGATGTATGCGTGATGAGGATGGCTATTACCGCATAACAGGGCGCGTGGATGATGTGATGAATATCTCTGGACACCGAATCGGAACTGCCGAGGTGGAAAATGCTATCAATATGCACACGGGAGTCATTGAATCCGCTGTAGTAGGATTTCCGCATGATGTCAAAGGACAAGGAATCTATGCTTATGTTATCTGCGAACACCCAACCATAAACGATGACTTAACACGCAAAGATATTTTGGCTACTGTTGCTCGTGTCATTGGACCTATCGCTAAACCGGATAAGATTCAATTCGTCACAGGTTTACCTAAAACCCGTTCAGGCAAAATCATGCGTCGTATATTACGGAAGGTGGCTGAAGGTGAGTTTGGAAGCTTAGGCGATACATCGACCTTATTAGATCCAAGTGTGGTGGATTCGATTATTGCCGGGGCGCAATAAGATAGAGTTAAGAGTGAAGAATGAAGAGTGAAGAGTTAAGAGTTAAGAATATAGTAATTGCCCGAGGTGAAAACTTCGGGCAATTATTTTACAAAAAAACCCCAGAATAAATCCTGAGGTTTTTTCGTGAGCAATAAAGTGAGTCCGTACTCTTAACTCTTCACTCTTACTTCTTAACTCATAACTACCAGAAATAGGTATACAACATCAACAACATCATCACAATAATCACAGAACCTACGATGAATGAAGGTGCCAATTTGAACATCTTCGCATCGATTTCCAAGCCTTTTGGATTGTTCTTAGACTCAGGATCTAGCAATGAAATTACGACCATCGAAGTGATACAGAATGTAAATACCCATCCCATACGATCAATGAAAGGAATCACATACATGCCATCTGCATCTTGGAATGATGAGTAGAAGATGCTATCAGTAACTCCTGTCCATGTTGGAATGTACTTGGAAACCACGGAGAAAGTCACACCACCTAACAAGGCGAATAATGCTGCCTTTGAAGTAGTACGTTTCCAGAAGAATCCCATGATAAACAAGGCAAAAATACCCGGTGAAAAATACCCTGTATATTCCTGAATGAATTGGAAACCACCTTTCTTATCAATGCCCATAAATGGAGCAATTAAAATAGCAATGATTATCGCAGCAACCACCGCAATACGTCCAATCGAAACCAATTGTTTCTCAGATGCATTGGGATTGATGTAGTTCTTATAAATATCCAACGTGAAAATCGTTGAGATTGAATTCGCCTTACCCGCCATCGAAGCAACAACCGCAGCTGTTAATGCGGCAAAGGATAAACCTTTCAGGCCAACAGGCAATAAGTTTAACAATACTGGGTATGCATTATCCTTACTCAAAACCCCATCCTTCATCATTTCTTCTTGGAACATACCGTCTTTCCATAATAAATAAGCAGCAATACCGGGTAAAACCACGATAATAGGCATCATCATTTTCAAGAAAGCAGCGAACATAATACCGTTACGCGCCGTAGGCAAATCAGCCCCTAACGCACGTTGCGTAATGTACTGATTACAACCCCAATAGTTCAAGTTGACAATCCACATACCTCCAATTAACACCGCCAAACCTGGCAATGATGGATAGTTTGCATTGTCTTTGCTAAATATCAAGTGGAAGTGATCCGGGGCTTTTGTCATTAAATGATTTAAACCATTGACAACTCCGTCACCACCAAATCGTTCAGAAACTAAATTTAAAGCCAAATAAGAAGTAACCAAACCTCCTAATACTAAGAATACTACTTGAATAACGTCTGTATAACCAATAACCTTCATACCACCTAGCGTAATAACGATGGCAAATGCCGACATGGCAATCATACAAACCGTGAAGTCTAATCCTGAGATCGTCGAAACCGCTAACGCACCCAAATACAAAATAGAAGTTAAGTTAACCGCGATGTATAATAACAACCAGAAAACGGCCATAATTAAACTCACAGTCGAATTGTAGCGTCTATTTAAAAACTGGGGCATGGTGAAAATCTTATTCTTCAGGTAGATTGGCATGAAGAAAATCGCAACGATTAAGAGCGTCGCTGCCGCCATCCATTCATACGTTGCAATCGCTAAACCCATTTGGAATCCGTCACCTGAAGTTCCGATAAACTGCTCTGCCGAAATATTTGATGCAATTAAGGATGATCCAATCGCCCACCAGGTTAATGAACCTTCGGCTAAAAAGAAATCATTTGAATCCGCAATTTTTGACTTTTTCTTGTTGTAAATCCAGTAACCGTAGCCTGAAACGACAATGAAATAGAATAAAAATACGAGGTAATCGAGCAGCTGTAAACTATGTGCTTGCATAAAACGAGGGTTTAGTTAAGGGTAATCTTTGCGAAAATAGAGTATTTCAGGAGAAAAGAAAAGGATTTACCGGAATTATACTATTCCCAATAGGTGGGCTTAACCATAACAACTTCCTCTTCGCGATCCACAATGACTTGACCAGGCAATAAATCCCTCGTCTTTCGAACATACTTTTTCGCAGTTACAATAACAGGGCAAAGTGACTCCGTTGCACGCTTCGAAAAATGCGCTGCGAGTTCTGCAGCCTTCTCAATTACATGCTTGGGAACCGTTTGCTGTTGGGGATTTCGAATAATCACATGTGAACCCGAAACATCGCGCGCATGCAACCAAATATCAAATTTCTTCGCATATTTCAGCGTCAACAAGTCATTATTCTTTGCATTTTTTCCCACCCAAATCGTCCAACCGCTTGTCAAAAATTGCTTAAAGGGCAATTCATCCGATGATTGCTTCGTGGACTCTTGAACTTTCAAATATTGCAAATAAGGCTTTAACTCCCGACGAACCTGCGCAGTCTCGATTCCCTTTAACTGCTCACCTAATTCCTGAATTTCAGCCTTTTTCCGAGCTACCGTTACCTCCCATTGCGCAATCTCTTTGGAAAAATTCTTCGCCTTACGGTAATAGTTTTCCGCATTTTCAGGACCCGACAATTGGGCATTCAACTTGATGGTGACTTTTCCTCCGTGATAAAAATTATCGAGTTCGACCAACTTCGCTCCTACCGGAATCAGATGCAAAAAGGCCATCAATATATTGCCTATCTCCTCATAAGCTAAACTGGAATCGCGTTTGACTTGTTGTTTTTCAAGGCTTTCCAAGTAATGAATTGCCTTCAAATGTAATTTGCCTAAGGTTTCCATCAACAAGGCCTTCTCCCTTCTGAACTCTCCAACAGAATAATGCAGGGAGAAGAACTGATTCAAGGCGTCAAACACATCCTTCGTTTGATATAAGGCTTCTTGATCAACAGGAAAAAGCGTCAATGCAATACCTTTGGGAGTCTCGATAATCGAAATCAATGGCTCCTCCAAAGCCTCCAAAGTCTTTTGAAGTAAATCCCATTGTTTGGATTGCGTTAAATTAACATAGCCCAAGTGCTGAAAATAAGACGTACATTCTTTACCTAAGGTTGGATATAAAGCCATCCAATCCCCGTCGGCTTGATGGAACGCCTCATAAGACTGATCGATTGTTCGATCCAATTGACTTAGAGATAATTCAAAGTCCTTGCCTAAACGTTTTTGAAATTGGCCTTGGTGTTCCCCCGCTTGAAATAGAATGACATTCGAACGATTGCCAAACAACTTAAAAACAAGTACCTGCTCGCCTAAGAAGTATAATCCTATCGCTCGCTCATTCTCAAAAACGCGAACATCTTGAACTTCATGCAACAGTAAATCCGAAAACAAGTCAACCGAATTACGGCCAGCTCGGCGAAAATCAGTTGGAAATTGCATGCTAGAAAACTGTGATCCAAAACTACATTTGATCCAAAAATCTTGGCCATTTTGGCGTTCAAATCCAATAACCAATTCATCTTTCTCCTGCGAAAAACATTGCTTGAGCCGTGCATACGTCAAAATTTGACGAAGCTCCCGCGCCAGTATTCGTAGGAAAAAATGATTGTTATGCATAAATTGAATTTTTATTTACTCGCATGTCGCTCCCCGATTCCTACCTTTCCATTTCACAACCTGCCGAGGGGCTCTACAAAGATAAAGGAAGTAAATTCATCGGATACGTATTTCCTGTGAAAGATATCGAAGATATCAAGGAACAGATAAATTCCTTAAAGGAATTGCATCCAAAGGCCCGACATATTTGTTACGCCTACCGACTCGGTTTTACACCCGAAGAAGCGCGTTCAAACGACGACGGAGAACCCTCAGGAAGTGCCGGAAAACCTATTCTAAATACGATTTTATCAACGAATGTTCACTATACGCTCGTTGCAGTCGTTCGTTATTTTGGCGGAACCTTATTAGGCGTGCCTGGATTAATTCAAGCCTACAAAGAAGCAAGCATCGAAGCCTTTGAAGCAGCCGATATTATTGAAATCGAACCGATGGATTTCCTAGAAATACGCTTCAGCTATCCACAGATGAATGAAGTCATGAAAGTGATCAAAAAATTTCCCATTCAAATTGTCGAGCAAGAGGTCAATAATGACTGTTGGTATAAGCTGTCCTTCCCGCATCGCATCACAGCGGAGGTCCAAAATGCTTTTGATAAGGCTTTGGAAATGTATTGAACCCAACTAATTGATATTCGAAACTGAATATCAGTTTCGAATCAAAAAGCCTACTAATCATTCGTGTACTTGTGGCAAATCAATTGAAATGCCCACAATATTTCGCAAACAAGGCTGGAGAGTATTCTTTTATTCCAATGAAGGAAACGAACAAATGCATATTCATGCAATAAAAGGGGAAACAGAAGTAAAATATTGGATTAGTCAAAAATTGAATATGATATCCTATGCAAATTCGTTTAATTTGAAACCAATGCAGCAAAGAGAAATTGAAGAACTATTAATCGAGCAATTGCCTAGAATCATCAAAACTTGGAATAATTATTTCAACTTTTACCAATGAAATCAAATCAAAAACACATTCGGGAAATTCGATTTGAGGGTGATATGATCATTATCCAAGGTGAAGAAAAATCAATCAAAACGGCAATAGCTGATATTTCTCAAAAATTGATGCACGCATCCTCCATCGAACGAAATACATATAAAATAAGTCCGTCGGGATTTGGAGTGCATTGGCCGCTCATCGACGAAGACCTGTCCTTTCCAAATTTATAAGCCTCCACCCTTTTCCCTTCGACTTTCATTGAGTAGATTTGTTTAAAGCATCTTACATGCTAGCTAAACCTATGAACTACTACAAAATCTACCGCGTCGATTCGGGTATTCAAATCGAAAATGCATCAGGGCAATTGACCCCTATCCTATCCGAAAATTGGGATGATTGCATTAACCAAGATCATTTATTTCAATTCTGCGAAAAACAGTCTTTTGGGACAAATCAACGCGAAGTGATTCAAACACCCATCGAATCTCAAGAAATTTGGGCAGCGGGCGTGACCTATTTACGTAGCAAAGTTGCCCGCATGGAAGAATCCAAAGAATCTGGCGGCGACACCTTTTATGATAAAGTTTACGACGCAGAAAGACCCGAAATATTCTACAAAGGCAATAAATTAAGAGCAGTAGGCCAACATGGCCTCGTTAAAATCCGTAAGGATTCAGCATGGAACGTACCGGAACCCGAATTGACCTTGTTTATTAATCGCAACAAACAAATCGCCGGATACCTCATCGGAAACGACATGAGTTCGCGCGATATTGAAGGAGAAAATCCCCTCTATCTCCCACAAGCGAAAGTATACGACGCCTCCGCAGGCATCGGACCTTGCTTGTTGGTGACGGAAAAATCCCTCGCACCCGAAACAGTCATCGCCATGCGAATTTTCCGCGGTCAACAGGAGGTCTTTCAAGGCGACACCCAAATTTCGCAAATGAAACGTAGCCATGTAGAGCTCAAAGATTATTTGACCCGTGAAATGAGTTTCCCACAAGGTGCTTACCTCATGACGGGGACATGCATCGTACCTGATCCTCCTTTTACTTTACAAGCAAACGACGAAATATATATTCAAATCGAACCCATCGGCACGCTGATTCAAACCGTACACCCATGAATTTAACAGGAAAACAGATTATCGGCTTTCAAACGAAAGCAGCAGGGCACCGGAATTTCCAAGGAATTCAAGCGACCACGGGCGAAGTACTTCCCCAAGTTTTTGTAGAAGCCACGGACGAAGAAGCAAATGAGGCATTAGCCAAAGCCTCCGTGGCATTTAAAGTATATCGTAATTTATCAGATGCCCAACGAGCAAACTTCTTAAACTCAATCGCCGAAGAGATTTTGGCCATCGGAGATGTGTTAATCCAAACCGCTTGCGCTGAATCTGGACTTCCGGAAGCACGCATCACAGGCGAACGCGGTCGGACCATCGGCCAAATTCAAGCATTTGCGAACTTTATCTCAAACCCATCCTGGAAACGAGAAATCGTGGATGAGGCAATGCCGGAACGCCAACCGCTGCCGAAACCACGATTGGTACAAAAACAAATACCTTTGGGCCCAACGGTTGTATTTGGGGCAAGTAATTTCCCATTAGCCTTTTCTGTCGCGGGCGGAGACACCTTATCAGCTTTAGCTGCTGGTTGCCCAGTTGTTTTCAAAGCACATCCTGCGCACCCAAATACCTGTGATTTAGTAGGTCAAGCGATCCAAAAAGCGGCACAAAAAAGCGGTATGCCGGATGGAACATTTTCTTTACTGCATGCACAGGGACATGAAATAGGAGGATATTTGATCAAACATGCCATCACAAAAGCAGTCGCATTCACGGGCTCTTACCGCGGTGGAAAAGCCTTATTCGATCTAGCCGTTCGCCGGGAAGTTCCTATTCCTGTCTATGCGGAAATGGGCTCCATCAATCCCGTTTACCTATTCAGTGAACGAATTGCCACGCAAGGCGAAGGACTGGCAGATGCATTCAGTCAATCCATTTGTTTAGGTGTAGGCCAATTTTGTACCAATCCAGGCTTGATCGTATTGCTCGAAAAAGATGTAGCTTTCTTAACTTCGCTCGCATCCAAATTAGATGCTATGCCCCTGGGCACATTCCTAACAGCAGGTATCAAAGATGCCTTTGCACATGGTTGGAATACATTAAATCACCATCCTGCTACGACCCGACTAACAGCCTCTGAAATTCCAGCTCCTAGTTTATTTAGCACCACGGTTCGTGAGGCAATAGCGTACCCAGAAGTATTGGAAGAGGTTTTTGGACCTTGTACAGTAGCTGTCGTTTGCAAGGATTTACATGAGATGATTGCATTTACAGAACAAATGCCGGGCCAACTAACCGCTACGATTCAAGCGGAACCAACTGACTTAGCGAGTTTAGATGAGCTCATCGATGAAGTAAGCCAAAAGGTTGGACGGATCTTATTAAATGGTTTTCCTACCGGTGTCGAAGTTTCCCCAGCCATGGTACACGGCGGACCTTTCCCGGCTACTTCCGATGCGCGGAGCACTTCCGTAGGAACAGAGGCCATCTACCGGTTTACCAGACCGGTTTGTTGGCAGAATTTTTAGAAACCCCTAGGCTAAAATTTAAAACCCCAGACTTTAGTCTGTAGAACCAGCGAATCACACACCCTAGGCTAAAATTAAAAACCCCAGACTTTAGTCTGGCGAATCGGCGAATCACACACCCTAGGCTAAAGCCTAGGGCTAAAATTAAAAACCCCAGACTTTAGTCTGTAGAACCGGCGAATCACACATCCTAGGCTAAAGCCTAGGGCTAAAATTAAAAACCCCAGACTTTAGTCTGGGGAATCGGCGTAAAGCGCCTCAAACTTTGGCAAAGCTTGAAGCTTTGCCAAAGACCTAAATCTCTACCTCTACATTCTCAAAGGTCAAATTCCCCTCTTTATCCACATCCATTAACACCGCGGATTCCTTCTGAATCTTACCCGATAAAATGGATTTTGATAATTCATTCAATACGACCCTTTGGAGTACACGCTTCATCGGCCGACCGCCATACAAGGGATCAAATCCCTCTTTGGCTAATTTATTCAATGCCTCCTCCGTCGCTTCGATGGTAATGTGCTGCTCCGCTAAGCGATGTTGAATCTCCTTAAATTGGATAGTCAATATCTTACGCGCATGCTCTTCTGTCAATGGTTCAAATAATACAATCTCATCCACGCGATTCAAGAACTCCGGACGAACTTGTTGCTTTAACAGAACCATCACTTCCTCTTTCGCTTCCTCCATTAAGATGGCATTGTTCCAGCCCTCCATTTGGCCTAATTTTTCCTGAATCACATGACTACCGATATTCGAAGTCATGATAATAATCGTATTCTTGAAATTCGCCGTCCGACCCTTGTTATCGGTCAATCGGCCTTCATCCAACACCTGCAATAAAATGTTCCAAACATCCGGATGCGCCTTTTCAATCTCGTCAAGTAAGACTACCGAATAAGGCTTACGGCGTACGGCCTCCGTCAATTGACCACCCTCATCGTAACCTACGTATCCCGGAGGCGCTCCCACCAAGCGGGAAACCGCATGGCGCTCTTGGTACTCCGACATATCAATTCGAACGATGGCATTCTCATCATTGAACAGGTAAGATGCCAAAGACTTCGCTAATTCCGTTTTACCTACCCCAGTCGTCCCCAAGAAGATAAAAGAACCGATGGGTCTGCGTGGGTCTTGCAAACCCGCACGCGAGCGTCTAACCGCATCAGAAACCAATTCAATCGCTTGATCTTGACCCGCCACACGTTTGTGCAATTCATCTTCAAGATGTAACAACTTCTCGATTTCCGTTTGTAACATTTTACTTACGGGAATACCCGTCCACTTCGCAACTACCTCAGCAACATTCTCAGCCGTCACCTCTTCCTGCAACATACCATTCTCTCCTTGGGACTGGGCCTGTAAATCTTTCAACTTCTGTTCCGATTCAACCAAACGACCGTACCGAATCTCGGCTACCTTGCCGTAATCGCCTTGGCGCTCCGCTTGATCTGCTTCGAGTTTTAACTTATCAATCCTCTCTTTCTCAGCACGAATGGTATCAAGAACCCCCTTCTCCGACTGCCATTGCGCTTTAAGTGCATCACGTTTCTCCGACAAATCGGCTAATTCTCGATTTAAGACCGCTTCTTTTTCCTTGTTATTTTCCCGACGAATCGCTTCACGCTCAATCTCCAACGACATAATCTTCCGTTGGATATCATCTATCGCCTCAGGCACGGAATCAATCTCCAAACGCATTTTGGCTGCCGCCTCATCCATCAAATCAATCGCCTTATCTGGCAAGAAACGATCTGAGATATATCGGCTTGACAATTCTACGGCGGCAATCACCGCGTCGTCTTGAATACGCACTCCATGGTGCAACTCATATTTATCTTTGATACCCCGCAAAATGGAAATCGCATCAGCTACATCGGGTTCATCTACAATCACCGATTGAAAACGACGCTCTAAGGCCTTATCCTTCTCGATGTATTTTTGGTATTCTTTTAATGTCGTCGCACCGATTGCATGCAATTCACCACGCGCCAAAGCTGGCTTCAGTAAATTCGCCGCATCCATAGCTCCTTCTCCCCCACCTCCAGCACCAATCAAGGTGTGAATCTCATCAATGAACAAGACAATCTCACCATCGGAATCCGTCACCTCTTTAATGACCGCTTTCAAACGCTCCTCAAATTCTCCTTTGTATTTAGCGCCGGCCACCAACAATCCCATATCCAAGGACATGACAATTTTGGATTTTAAATTCTCAGGCACATCGCCAGATACAATTCGTTGGGCTAAGCCTTCTACAATTGCTGTTTTACCTACACCCGGCTCACCTACCAACATTGGATTGTTTTTGGTACGACGGGACAGGATTTGCAAGACCCGACGAATCTCCTCGTCTCGTCCGATCACCGGATCAATTTTACCCGCCTTCGCTAATTCATTTAAATTCTTACCGTATTTTTCCAAAGACTGGTAAGTACCTTCTGCATGTGGATCGTTCACTTTTCTATTTCCTCTAAGTTCGATGATTGCTTCTTTAAAATTCTTGGTTGTTAATCCGAGCTTTTTCAGGGCATCGGCCACGGAATCGTTGCCATCCAACAAGGACAAAAACAATAATTCCACGCTTACGTACGTATCCCCAAAATCTGCCTTTAATTTATCTGCGCGCTGCAAGGCTTGTTGCAAGGCATTGCTTGCATAGGCTTGGTCACCTGCTGATACCTTTGGATAGGTATTCAAGATAGGGCCTAAGGCTGTTTGGATTTGGGTGGGATTCACGCCTAATTTCTTTAAGAGAAAAGAAGCGGTTTGGGTATCATCTTGTAAAATCGCAAGCAATAAATGCCCCGTTTCGATGGCTTGTTGGCCTCGCTCCTGTGCAATTTCCATCGCCTGCTGAATGATGATACTCGATTGGGATGTGTAGTTATTTGGATTCATGTGGTTAAAATATTTGCAGGGGTATGTGCAAATGAACAACCATAAATGAATTACGGAAATAATGGCGGGCTTGAAGTAGAACTCACGAGCAAAAATCGGCCATTATGGCACGTATTAGGCGAATCTGTCCGAAATCACTTGCTTGAATGCAGCCAGTGCTTCCTTCAGCGCTGCGATCTCAACAGGAAATTGACTAAACTCACAAACCTTCGCCTTCAACTCTATTTTTTCGCAAAGGATATGCACTTGTGCGGCACCTAGGGTACCCGAATTCCCTTTTAACGTATGTAACTCCGACTGAACACCCTTGCAATCGTTCGCAGCGTAAGCTTTTTCAGCCTGTAGAATTTGCTCCTCCGCTTCCGCGATAAACTCAAGTAACATACCTTCTACAAATACAGGATCTCCACCTACGGCATCGGATAAAGATTTGAAAACTTCTTCATCGACAACCTCCAAGGAATGATCTTGGATGCTTTCCTCCGGCGCATGTCCATCATGCACCCATTTCCCCACCATTTGAATGAGTTGTTGGGCCCGAATCGGTTTGGCTAAATAATCATCCATACCCGCAGCCAAGAATCGCTCTCGATCTTCTTTCATCGCATACGCCGTCATGGCGACGATTGGTGGCAATTCCGATACCGATTTTTTCAGTCGGCGAGTTGTCTCCATCCCATCCATTTCAGGCATTTGAATATCCATGAGGACCAAATCAAAAGCCGAATCTAGCGACAAGCGATCGATTGCCTCTTGTCCACTAATGGCTGTTTCAACAACACAACCAGCTTTCATTAAAATTTGGGAGGCAACTTTGCGATTGGTCGCATTGTCATCCACCAATAAAATCCGTGCATGAACTTCTTTCAAGCTTCCTGCGATATCAAACCGTTCTGCTTTTGAAATAGACGAGGCTTTTGAGGCGTCGCCGATGGCTAAGCGAACCGTAAACCAAAACGTACTTCCCTGGCCTTCCGCTGATTCTACGCCGATCTCCCCTTCCATCATCTTACAGAATTCCCTAGAAATCGCTAAACCTAATCCAGTCCCACCGTAATTCTTGGAAGTTGAATTATCCAATTGTTGGAACGCAGAGAACAGTTTCTTCAAATTTTCTGGACTGATACCAATTCCGGTATCTGTCACGCGCACCAACAAATCAACTTGCCTATCCGTCTTCTTCGCCGTCGACACCGAAATAGTCACCGAACCATTTTCTGTAAACTTAAGTGCATTGGAAGTTAAATTCGATAAGATTTGTAAAAGGCGCGTTTCGTCCGCTACCACAACCTTAGGTACATCTTCAGCAATCGAATAAGCGACCTTATTCCCCTTTTGATGAGCAATAGGTGTAAATAAGGACATCAAACGATCTAATAAATCTTCGAATACTAAATCGGCTGAATGCAAAACCATTTTACCAGCTTCGATTTTGGCTAAATCCAAAATATCATTCAGAATATGAAGGAGCGTTTCAGATGATTTACGAATTGTTTGTAGGTAATCTTGCTGGTCCTCATTCAATGGCGAATCGCACAATAGATCTACCATGCCGATCACCCCATTCATAGGCGTACGAATCTCATGGGACATATTGGCCAAAAACTGTTCCTTCACCTTCAAGGAATGCTCCGCCTGTTCACGCGCTTCGACCAGTTGGGTTTGATACTTCTTTAAATCTGTGATGTCACGCGCAATACCGGACACCTCCGCAATATTTCCGCCCGACTGAATGGGATTCAGGTAAATTTCCAACCACTTTTGCTCGCCAGATTTTGTGGCAAGTTCGAGTTCAAAATGTTGCTTTTGACCTCGGAAGGCTAGTTTATATTTATCTTCCAACGGTCGGCGCTCATTCGGCGCAACCAATTGAAAACCCATGCTCTCCGTACTAAAATTCAACTGCGGTTTAATCTGCAATTGCTGCTCCAAAAGTTCAGCATATTCGTGATTAAAACTCGTCAACATCAATCGTTTATTCACTGACCACATCAAGTGGGAACTGCCTTCAAAAATCGCATTCAACCGTGCTGTCTCTCGCGCCAAAGCCTCTTCCGCTTGCTTGCGTGCAATAGCAACGGCAACCTGACTTGAGATAAAGTCTAGTAATTCCAGATCTCGGTTTTCGTACTTATTCGCACGCTCATAAGACTTAACCCCAATGATTCCCGTTACCCGATCACCTATACGAAGGGGAACACAAAGCATTACTTTGGGAACCACGCCATATAAATAAATCTTCTTGTCTTTCGCGAGTTGATGGATGTCATCATCATGCAAAATCAAGGGTTTATTGGCCATGATGGCATATTCCGTTAATCCATTCCCTAATTTACGTTTAGTAAAATGGACACGCGAGTCAAAATACTCATCGATGTAATAAGGGAAGTATAAATAGCTTTTGCCAGGATCGTACTGCGCGATGAAGAAATTCTTCACATCGATAACCTCGCCCAATTGCTTGTGAATGTTCACATACAAATCGTCCAGGTTGGTCGAATTAATCGCTACCTGAGCGATGGATGAGAACAATTTATTGGCACGTTCCGCACGAACTTTCGCGGTCGAGTTATGTAAGATACAACGATAGGCTGTCGGTGCGCCTCGTTCAAAACGACATGTCGCAGAGCCCGAAACATAGAGTCGGCGCCCATCCTTCCGCCTGAACACCGCAGTAAATTCAGGCAATTCCTCCCCTTTACTCAATAAATCGAATTGGGCTTGGGTCACGTGGGCAAATTCAGGATGGAGTACATCCTGCATTCTCAAATCGCGCGCTTCCTCTTCAGAATAACCCATGGTCTCTAACCAGGCCTTATTGACAAACAAAAAGCGCCCCGAAACACCCGTGATTTGAATTAAATCCGTTGTATTGTTAATCAGGTCTTGTAATTGGGCGTTGGACCGACTTAGGGCCTCGGATACTTTTTTACGTTCGGTGATATCCTCCCCAATAATACTTAAATAGGTCGTTTGATCGGCTTCTTGAACAATCGTTGAGGCGACTTCCACCCATTTCATGGCACCCGTCTTGGTGACGTAATTCCGTTCACGATCCTCAAATAAACCACCCGAAGCAATGGCTTTTTGGAATGAAGCGCGGCGGTCTTCGGTTTCTCCCTCCGGTAACAAGGTACCAAAGAAATCTTTCCCGTTTAATTCGCCCGCTTTGTAATTCAATAATTGGTGGGTATAGGCATTGGCAAAAACGATTGTTCCATCGAGCGCCATGATGATGCCAAATAATTTTAGGCCATCAAGCGTTTTGATCAGGTTCTCCTTTGAAGTAGCATCAGACGCAATACCATCATTTATTTCAAGAACATCCAATTGCTTTTTCAGCTCCTGTATTTCCTGAATGAGATCGTCCTTTGTCTTATTTGCCCAAGCAGCCATTGCTTTATTCCCTATTTTTGCTTAAATGTACAAAAAAGGGCGTAATTTCGCGTACCCTTAAGCCCCAAGAACACGTGCAAGTAAGAGCAAAAAAGAATTTAGGTCAACACTTTTTGAATGATTTAGATGCGGCCCAACGCATCGTGGATGGCTTGCAGGATTATGCCAACTATAAAAAAGTCTTGGAAATTGGTCCAGGTATGGGCGTATTGACACAATATTTAGTCAAGAAAACGGATTACGAAACCTACCTCATTGAAATTGACAAGGAATCGGTGGACTACCTGCGTAAGAATTACTTAGAATTTACAGGAACACGTTTGATTGATGGTGACTTTTTGCGCTATCCCCTTGAGAATATTTTCGGGGATGAGAAATTCGCAATCGTAGGAAACTTTCCCTATTTCATTTCCACACAGATATTTTTCCGAGTGTTGGAATACAAAGACCAATGCGTAGAAGTGGTGGGCATGTTACAAAAGGAAGTAGCCGTTCGTTTAGCAGCGAAACCAGGCAATAAGGATTATGGCATCTTGAGCGTTTTACTTCAAGCCTATTACGATATCGAATATCTATTTAGCCTAGGACCCGAGGTATTTACACCGCCTCCGAAAGTCAATTCGGGAGTCATTCGGTTGGTCCGCAATTTCGACAAGAAATTAGCATGTGACCCAAAGCATTTTAAAATGCTGGTCAAAATGGCGTTTAACCAACGAAGAAAGACCTTGCGAAATGCCTTGCGTGCGATGCAATTGCCTGATCATCCTTTATTGACAAAACGAGCAGAGCAATTGGGAGTGGAGGAATTCACGACGCTGACCCTTTTGTGGGAAGCCAATGGGTACTTAGGAGCCTAAGAAAATAACAAAGCCTTAACTGCATTTTGGGCAAAATTTCCGTAATTGCGCCTTCAATCTAATTCACTCAATCATGGAAGAAATCAACGTACAACACCTTCCGTTTGAGCTCACCAAAGAGTTCCTTGAAGAAATTCGCCAATTGATCATCGATCAGGCGAAGGATGAAATCATTGCCAAGATTGAGGATTTATTCCCCGCAGATATCACATCTATTCTCTATGAATTAAATGGGGATGAATCGAAATATTTAGTTCAGTTATTGGACACCAAAATTGCCGCTGCCATCATTTCGGCTTTAGACACCGATGATCGCAAGAAGTTCTTAAAGAATTTCACCTCCAAAGAAATCTCTGCATACATCAACATCGTTGATTCTGATGATGCGGTGGATATATTAAATGAACAACCCGTTCGTATACGTGAAGAAGTAATTGCCCTCCTAAAAGACCGCGAACAAGCACGTTTTATCATTGACCTCATGCATTACGATGAAGATTGTGCGGGTGGTTTGATGCAAAAGGAGTTAATCAAAATCAATGTTACTCAGACCGTAACGGAATGTGTGGAGGAGATTCGCCGCCAAGCTGAAGATGTAGAAAAAGTATTCTCCGTATACGTTGTCGATGATGATGGCATTTTATTGGGTACCGTGTCGTTAAAAAAAATCATTTTAGCGAAACGCGGCTCGAAGATTCAAGATGTATACGAGGCAGATGAAATCGTATCAGTTCAGACATATAGCACCGGCGAAGAAGTTGCCGATTTAATGCAAAAATACGATTTGGAGGCAATTCCAGTCGTGAATATACAAGGTAGATTACTCGGTCGTATTACGATTGATGACGTGGTCGATTTTATTACAGAATCCGCACAAGAAGATATTCAGGTCATGGCCGGTATCTCAGAAGACGTTGAAGAAGATGACTCCGTTTGGCTACTCGTTCGTTCTCGTTTACCTTGGTTAATCGGTGGCATGGTTGGTAGTTTTTTAGCTGCCAAAATTATTGATCGCTTCGATGACACCATTGCTTTATTACCTGCTATTTCTGCCTTTATTCCCTTGATTGGTTCTACGGGTGGAAATGTGGGTATCCAATCTTCTTCGTTGATCGTACAGTCGCTCGCAGACAAAAGTGGTTTAGACACGACTTTGTGGAAACGTCTTCAAAAAGTATTTGTTGTCGCCTTAATTAATGCCCTCATTGCGGCTATTTTTGCTTTCGGTTGCTCGATGTTAATTGATAGCGGTGAGATTATGTTGTCTATAACGGTATCCCTTTCCTTGTTTGCCGTCGTTATGCTGGCTTCCCTAATGGGTACAATTACACCTTTGGTCCTAAACCAATTAAAAATTAACCCAGCTGTGGCATCCGGACCATTCATCACAACGACCAATGACATCTTGGGTTATGGGGTTTATTTCATGATTGTCTATTTCTTATTGTAGCCAATGCGAGCAGTTATTCAACGCGCAAGTTCAGCTACTTTGCACATCGATGGCCAACTACATGCCTCCATTGGTACAGGATTCGTTATTCTTTTAGGCATCCATGTAGATGACACAGCGGTTGATGTCGATTACCTCGTTGGAAAAATTCATGGCATGCGAATTTTCTCGGATGCCGAAGGCAAAATGAATCTTTCTTTGGAACAGGTTTCTGGCCAACTATTATTAGTTAGTCAATTCACTTTATACGCGGATACGCGCAAAGGAAATCGCCCAAGTTACCTGGCCTCAGCCAGACCCGAACAAGCAATTCCTTTATATGAGCTAATGATCGAAAAACTTTCTAACGCCATGGGTGCCCCTATTCAAACGGGTGTTTTTGGCGCAGATATGCAAGTAAGTTTATGTAACGATGGCCCAGTAACCATCATCATTGATTCGAAAAACAACGCATTATGACCTTAGAAGAAGCCCAAGCGCAAGTTGACCAGTGGATCAAAACAGTAGGTGTCCGTTACTTCAACGAACTCACGAATATGGCGATGTTAACAGAAGAGGTAGGCGAAGTTGCCCGCATCATAGCTCGACGTTATGGAGAACAATCTGAGAAAGAATCAGACAAAAACAAAGACCTTGGAGATGAGATGGCCGATGTACTTTTCGTATTAATCTGCCTAGCTAATCAAACAGGAATTAATCTAACAGAGGCATTGGCGAAGAATTTGGACAAAAAAAGCATCCGCGATGCAGATCGGCATCACAACAATCCCAAACTGAAATAAGAATTATTTTCCTGCTGGAACTTGGCTATCCGAGATACGCTTGCCCATGCTTTTCCCTTCCTCTTTGTTGGGAATAAACGGACGAACTAAGGAGATCAAATCCAAACTAGGATTCAATTTTTGAATAAGCTCATGACGTACATCAAATTCAGTTTCACCTGAAATTTGTTGGTACTCAGCATCGGAAATACCTTCATGTTGATTGGATGCATTTGAAAAAGAGGCTAGATGGCCGAGCGTGTTATCCCCCATCAATTTTCCACCTTCCCAAGAAACCACAGAACCAGCATGTTTCCAATTAAATCCTGAAAGCGTAAAGTTCTTTTGATTGATTGCTTGAACCGATTGGAGTGGCATACCTAGCAATAAACCTGAATCCGTTTTCCATTCCGATGTATTCCCTACGATGGTTACATCCACGATTTGACCGTCGCTGTAATATACATATACTTGACGGCTTGAATTGGGGTATAATATCGTTCCGCGTAAGCTATCATCACCAATCACCCAAGTCGTGTCCGCAATAAGGGAATCTTTCCCATACTTTTTCTCAAGACCAGCCAAATTTTCACAAGCCAAAACCTCATTCAAACTACGTGTTGGATTTACTTTTACCTCCGAATTACTAGAGCCACAGGCAAAAAGTACGAGAGAAACCAAGATGGAAAGAATGTATTTCATATTAGAAAGAATAAGCGAATGAAAGGGTTGCATTCAAGCCTTGAACCTGGTATTGATAATACTTTTGATAGTTTTTACCCAATAGGTTATTGCCTGACAAACCGATGTTTAAATTTCGTTTGATAAAGTAATTTATTTTCAAATTGACATCCAAAATATCGTCCATCTGAATTAACTGATTTTTGACAGGTTCTAGGGCATAGAGCGATTTCATCCAATAAACATCGGGTGCTAGTAAGAATTTAGGCGAAATGCGCCATGAATTAATCCATGACAAAGTCGTAGCTGGAACATGTGGTGCATTGAACGTAACACCCAATTGCTGATAAATGACATGGTTGAATTTAAAACTTGAGGTAAACTGCGACGTGAAGTTCAAATTCAAATTAGCCGTATAGGTTGTTACCTGAATTTTCTCTAAGCCGCCTCGGTATTGCATATCGAACTTATTCGTAGCTGTAACCGCGTTGACGTAAAAAGGTAAATCAGAATACTCTGCATAATCATATTGAGCTTCAAAATCAATCACTTTATTCCCTCCAATACCCTTAATTCCCCCATAAACGTGGCCTACTTGGTTCGTATTTTTCAATTGGCTTGGAACACGCATCCAAGGATTTTGCTTTAAAAAGCCATTAAATGAATTGAATTGCACATCTCCTCCTACCCCACCAAACAAGTGAATATAATCTGACGCACCAAAATCCATTTGCAACATGGGAAAAACACTGGTTTTCTCGACTAAGGGATCATCAAATTCAGTAACAAACATAAATCCAGCATTCAAACTAACGCGTGAACTTTTATAGGCTAAATGGGGATTTAGTCGATACAGGTTACGGTTCCATTTTTGCAGGGTGGCGTTAGGCGAAAATTCCGAATAAATATAATCTCCGGCCAACTTGAAACGAAGTTTTTCCGACATGTTATGCGCATACATTCCATGCCCTTGAATGATTAATTCATTTAAATCTTGTGGGTTCGTCAACTGATCAGCCTGAACACTTAAAATGTAGTCTGAGTTTGCCGACTTTTTCGCGCTACTTAATTTACCTGAAGCACTCATACGCGTGTAAGAAGCCAACAGATCACTCGCTTTCACATACGATGGTATTTCCGCTAGGCCATAATAGTAATTCGAGAACATTTTATATTCCAACGTACTCTCCCAATAGTTCACTCGTCCCAAGGAACGGCTTTCTAAACGTGCTAAATTCTGACTTCTAGCTGAATATTCAGCTAGCACAGGTCCAAATAGATTGGCATCATGATGCAAATAAACGCCTAAGAATTTATTCTCTTTGGCACTTTGACTTGCATTAAAATCAAATAAGGAATGACCGTAATTTCCTGCTCCTAAGAGAATTGAATTTTTAAACTTCTCGCCATAAGCCGTTTTATTGCTCTCATCCGTACGCATTTCTTGCGCTGCAGGAGCCTCAATTTTAGGTAAGGAGTCAATTGCCCAAGCAGATTCCTTCAGTTTAACAACCAAAGGTACATTGGCTGTTTGACCAAAGGTCTTCATGGGCAAATATGACCGATCTGTTACCTTTAAGTTCATCACGGCACGTGTAGAATTCGGTATCGTGATCGTGGAACGATCGATACGTGATTCTTGCGCATAGGCTAGATGAAGCAAACCAAACAGGCCAATAAAAAGTAAAATGATCTGTTTCATCTATTGAATTCCCTCCATTTTTTTCTTGGCTAATACTTTAACGGCATCATCCGACGAGTTGGATAAAATACTTTGTAAGATGGCCTTGGCTTGTGCATTATTCTTTAGTTGAATAAAATTATCCGCCATCGACAGATAGGCCTGCCCTACCGTAGCATCTGGCAAGTGATAATAACGACTTTCAGATTGAATAAATTGAGCGACCAACCAATCATTCGATTGCTTGTACTCCTTCTGCAGTGACAATACTTTGGCAAAGGCTATTGCCGCTTTGGCCCCAACTTCATCTTGATTATAATCGACCGAGGTTGAAAACCATTTTTTAGCTAAATTATACTCAACAGCATCCAATGCGTATTGGCCTATTTCGACAGCCCATTGACTCTTACGCAATGAATCAGATGCATCTAAGTCAACCCAAAGTTGATTCAGTGAATCAAATTTCTTTTGTTGGCCATACAATTGTTTCAACTTATCCTGTACATCGACCATGAGCGTATCTTGAAAGGCCATATTAGCCTTTAAATCCACCAATTGGCCTATTGCCAAATCAGCGTGCTTCTGCTCCTCGTAAATCAATGCCATCACCCATTGGGATTTATTAGCATAGCTTACGCCCTGCTGGCTACGCTTTAGGTAAATCAAGGCATTACCAAAATCTTTGGTGTGGTAGGTGGCAACACCTAACATGTAATTTATAGCATCTGATTGCCCATAGGCTGGATATTCTTGAATCAAACGAACAAGTTCAGGAACGACCAATTTATATTTAGCCTGCTGGAACATTTCCGTACATATGTCGAACCACTGATCAGCCAAACTTGGGTCATCTCCATGTTGGCTTGCATAAACATGGTACAATTCCATCGCCTCCGTATGACGGCCTGCTTTTTTCAATAATTCCGTGGCACCAATAATTGCCTCTTTGGCAGAAGAATCGGTTGTGTATTTACGTACGATTTGCACGTAATCATCCATGGCTAAAAACCATTGATTCGTATTTTCATAAGCTTGAGCCCTAATCAATAAGAAGGGGGCAAACATCGGATTGATAGTCGATTTCGTTTGAATAAATTGGGTCGTATTGCGAACAACAGCCGCGTAACTTTCTGTTTTTTGCAAACGCGCTAAAGCAACATTACTTTGGTATAACATCTTGTCCGCTTGTGGGTCGTTCGGGAATTTCGAACTATAAGCGAGGTACACTTCTGAAGCCTCTTTGAATTTTCTTAGATTAAAAAGAATCAAGGCTTTACGTTCCAGCATACTAGTCGTTTGGGCAGAATTCTGCTGAATGGCTTCATCGAAATATTTGAGGCCGGTTGTTAAATCTCCTTTCGCGATTGACAATTCAGCCAAATTACGCAAATCATCTACGGAACGGGTCCCTGTTAACTTATTAGCTACATATTCCTCAAAATATTGCAACGAACGATCATACATCGTGATGTAGGCGAAAGAATGGGCCAAACTTAAGCGAATTCGTTGGCTCAATTCCCGAGATCCCGTTGGCACATTCGTTTCCGCCAACAAGGGAACATACAATTTAATGGCATCCGAATTCTTATTTGACCGCGCAAGCATTTCCGCTAAGGCATACCGTGCATACCAAGCCATCTCACGATTCACGGCAAAATCAAGTGATTTCTTGTAATAGATGATCGCCCGACGATCTTCTTGTTTTTCATAGGCCTTGGAAGCAATCTGATAACAAGTCGCTTGATAAAGTTCCTGGAATTTTACTTTGCCTACCGGAAAATTCAACATAAAATCTTCCATGGCTGACAAACTTGCCTGTTTCTGCAATGCATCGATTGCCATAGAAACCAACAATTCACCCTGTTTATTTTGTGGTAAACGCTTCTGATAGGATTTAATTTCCTTCAGCAAAGTAGGCCATTGTTGATTTTGCTGCAACAAACTTAGATACATCAAATACGCTTCTTCAGCTAATTCCTTATTAAAAGGCATTGCAGCAATCTCCTGCAGCGCTGGGTAAGCAAGGTCCCATTTTTGTTGGTCCACTAAAATCAACGCGCGGGTTTTAGCCATTTCTTGACCCAGGGAATCGTTCGATTTATCAGATTTCGCAAGTAATAAGAGTGCTTCATCCAGCTGCTTTGATTTATACAAGGCGAAAGCAAACTTATAATTTCGCTCACGATTCATCATCAGAGGCGATTTTTCATTGACAACCGCATAACTTTTCGCGGCATTCACATAATCTTGTTTTTGAAATTGTAGCTCAGCAATGATGGATGCCAAATTTCCCGAAGACTGCTGGTAAGAACTATCCGCCAAAATCGGCTTAACATAGCCAATTAAATCATTATACCGATTTAATTTCATGTAAGCTGAACTAATCCAAACAGGAGCTTCAGCAGCATATTTAGGGTCTGCGCTGGCGAGTTTAAAGTCCTCGATCGCTTGTTCAAATTTTTCGGAATGAAAATGCATAACCCCAGCATAATAGGCTGCTGGCAAAGAAAACTCATCTTCCGACTCAAACTTCAATAAATTAAAAAGGGCTAAGGCTTCCTTGTATTGGTTCGATTTATAATAGGAAACAGCCAAGTAGTATTTATGCTCTAAATTCGTCTGAGATGAATTACTCAAATATTTAATCGCACGAGCCCAATCCCCTGTTTCATAATAAAACACACCAATTTCTGTAATCAATTTGGCTGAGAAAGGGCTTTCTGGATGATCCGAAACGAATTTGACAGCTTGAATTTCCGCCTCTGGTCGCATGGAATAAATCGAACACATAGCAATGTAGTATTCAACAATCGTGCGTTCCGATATCAAGGAGGAAGTACTCTCCTGTAACGTTTTAAGGTAAAAACGGAATTCTTCTTGCGCAGCGGGAAAGTTGTTCGAATCAAATAACAACTTTGCTTGACGGAAATGCTCGTAAGGGTCAGTTAATTTAACCGTTTGCTGCCCATGCATTTCAAACGGCTGAACAAAGAACACGCTTATGACTAAAACACTAAAATAAAATAATCTTTTTTTCATCTACGAACAGATGTATATTTAGGGTTATTACAATAATACAAATTTTATTTCAAATTTATCTCCCCTTTCTAACGATAAAAGTGATAATTAATTTCCTCTAAGACTTATTTTATCTAATTTTGAAAGATATTACCAACAAACACCATCCGATGACGATTCGTAACTTATTCATATTCAGCATCCTTTCATTCTGTTTCTTTGCATCTTCTGCTCAAAGCCCGAATAAAAAGCTTCCCAACGTTAAAAATGGTGGATATGTTATCTATGAAAAAAACGGACACGGCTTAATCGTAGCTGTTGAAAATCTAGGCAAACTGGATTACAACGAAGCATTAAAAGCATGTGATTCTTTACAGGTAGGCGGATTTTCCGATTGGCGATTGCCTTCCAAAGAAGAATTCGAATTGATTCATCCCAAATTGAATCTTAAAAAAGTAGGCGGAGGAAGCATTTTCCAATCATCCTGGTATTGGACATCATCAGAAGTAGACAAACAAAATGCTTGGACACATAATCTACAGACAGGACTCCAAGCGTCTTACTTCAAGGATTTCAAATGCTTCGTGAAAGCAGTTCGATCATTCTAACACGCCGTATTTACGCATTTGTCGGTCCATGATGGCGAAATACACCGGTGGAATCAAAGCTAAAATCAACATACCAGGATATCCCGTAGGCATTTGAGGCGCACCATCGTGGTGGCGCAGTATTTGGTATTTTCTGGAAGCCAAGTAATGATGATCGCTATGCCGACTTAACTCAAAAAGCAGCACTCTACCCAATTGATGATTACTGTTCCAAGAATGTTCCGGCTGAACACGTCCGTACCGATTATTCGCATTTAAAGGACGAATCAATCCATAATGCTCAATGTAATTAACAGCTTCAAGCAATAATATTCCAATCATTGCTGAAATCAAAAAATAACCTAGGGTAGTTAAACCCCAAATCCCATATATTCCCAACAGTAATCCTGCTTGAAATAAATGAAAGAATAACATTTCATTATGTATAGACCAAAAGCCGACTTGTTGGTTCTTCAAAATCTTCGCATTAATCCGCCAAGCACTCATGTAGGTTCCGGGAATTGTTTGGAAGAAAAAAGCAAACACACTTTGCCGATATTTGGCTGTACTCGGATCATCTGGCGTGCTCACATGCGTATGATGACCGCGATTATGCTCGATAAAAAAGTGCATGTACAAGCTGGTTGACAACAAAATTTTTGACATCCCTTGTTCCACCTTGTTGCTACGATGTCCTAATTCATGCGCTAAATTAATTCCAAAAATACCAGCCAATAATCCAGCGGTTACGATTCTCCCGATTCGATCTAGCGTAGAAATATCAGCTTCAGCTACAGCATTTAAAAAATAAAATAAACAGACAAGATGCAAGGCAAAGGCTACATACAACACAAGGTCATAAATCGGATTGTTTTTGGCAGCGATTTCATCCTCATCCGATAAATTCTGTTCATTAGCGGGCAAGAACAATTCTGCGAATGGAATGAATAGAAAGCTAAAAAGGATGCTGGCCCAACAAGCCATTCCAACAGAATGGTAAGAAAGCCAGGCTCCGGCAAATAAGATAAAGGGAAGAATGTACTTGATAATGCGCATAGCTAATCAACTTATTTCCACAATAATAACAATTTAAACTTGTTTTATTGCCATAATAAAATCAGCAGCGACTTGCTCAATTTGATAGTTGGCCAAAAACAAAGCCCGTGCATTTTTTGCTAATCGAGTTTGCAAATCAGTATCTGTATAAAGTTTCTGCATCGCTTCCAAAACCGACGCTTGCGAAGGTTCACAGATAAGCGCCGCATCGGCAGAAATCAGTTCTTCGGCAAAACCAATCCGCGTACTTAATATACTCGGTTTGCTATACGCAAGCGCTTCTAACGCGGCAATCGAAAAACCCTCCGAGTAACTTGGCAGTATAAATGCATCCACCTGCTCTAATAAATACGCTTTATTGGATCCGGTAACAACATCAAATACATCAATATTCGCATGCGGGTAAGTTGCCAACTGCTTATCTAATTCCTCTGAATAATCATCTTGAGGACCTGCAATAATTAAATGGATGGCTGAACCATGGAGACGACTTAGTTCTTCAAATGCATGCACCAATATATCCAAGCCCTTCTTTCGATTGATTCGACTTAAAAATAAAAACACAAAAGAGCTTTTGGCCTTAATTTTCACAATGCGATCAACAAAATCAGGCGCAGGAGCTGGCAAGGTTGATTTTATCGGATCCTCAATTCCGTTGGGAATGAATACAATTTTCGAACGCAAGTCGGGGAATAAATCCAAGACAATTTGCTCCTCTTCCCTACTGATCACGTGGATCAAATCTGCCTGTCGGAGGAAACGTTTTTGCATAACATTCCAGAGCAGTTTTTTCTTCCAAGCGGACCGATTCCAAGCATAGGGATCTAAAAAACCATGGATGGTAACAATTTTTTTAGCCTTGTTAGGGATAATAAATGGCAGTAAAGCGCCAAAATACCAAAGTCCATGAATATGAACGTATTGAAAAGAATTCCGTTTTCGAATAAACCAAAACAACAAAGTCCACGAGAATTCCGAAAGGATACGCGAAAAAATACTCTGCTTAAATATTTCTAAATGAACACCAGGAGCGGTAGGATAAGCGTGATGCGCTTGATCCATAGAACTCGCAATCGTGACGTCCATGCCGGAATCAATCTGAAAGCGAGAATGATTCAAGATCACACTGGCAGGTCCTCCTGATTCGTACGAATAGGAACACAAATGCAATAAATGATCTTTTTGATGCATGTTAAAATTCAATCTTCCACTCCTGCTGAATGATTTCCTTCAAGCGTTCCGGATTGCTTTGCGCGGCTTTTTCCGCCTCATAGATATTCATATCGACTAAAAGACGATACCAAAGCCCTTGCATAAAATGAAATACCCAAACCTTCGGATGATCCAAGAATCCTAATTGGAATATAAACCGAAAGATAAAATAGGCCACAGCACGCAAGCCAAGAGGCAACCGATTATACAAACTATTTTTAGCTGTACGCTTCACATGTGCTTGGCTGTTACCCGCCGCCGACAAATCAGTCGTAAACGTGAATTGATATTTTTGATTCAATACATCCGCAGCTTCGCGGCGTGCATAATTATTGTGCTTACTTACCCACCAATGCATGGAATTCAAATTTTCATCCACGACATGCTCCGCAAAACGAATGGTTTCCCCTTGCGAAAGAACGATATGTTCATCCATCAAACGCTGTTCACAGGCACCTAAACCTGTGCGCCAGAGTCGCAACAGATGAATCGGATAAAACCCTCCAAATCGAATCCATTTTCCTTTAAATAGCACTTTACGTGTAAACTCGATTCCAGAAATATGGGATGACAGGGCTGCCAATTTTAGGTTGATTTCTTGTTGAAGCTCCTCGGTCAAATATTCATCTGCATCAATCCGCAGGGTCCATTCGGTTTGTATTTGCGCCGCTTGAATACCCCAATTCAACTGTTTGGCGTAATTATTTTCCCAAGCATGTGCATATACTTCAGCCCCTAAACTGCTAGCAATTTCAATTGTACGGTCCGTGGAAAAAGAATCAATGATGCAGATACGCGAGCAAACCGCTTGCAAGCTTTTGATACAGCGAGCAATGTGTTTCTCTTCATTAAACGTCAAAATGATTGCCGTAATTTGGGTCATGCACCTAGAATTTCAACAAATTTACCATTAGCCCGTGGATTCACAAGGCATTTAGCGTTATTCTATCCGATAGTAACGATGCGTGACGAGAATGACGGGCTTGAATCCTCCGTGAAAAAATTGTCCTTCGCTGAATTTAATGGATTCTAAGGTATTCGAAGAATCCGATGTTCCGCTATAGAATTTTTTGGCTTGTGCTAAATTCAAGATTAAGTTATTTGACCAAAAACCTTTTTTCAACAAATTAGGCGCGACACGAATACGCTCACGAACATTTCCCGATTTAAGTTCTGCCATTAATTGGGGCGGCTGAAACAATAGATTAACCAAATTGCCTTGTGAACTATACGCTGTTTCAAAGGTACTTTCACGTAAATACCCGGCTTGTAGAACGCCCAATTTAATCTCCTTCCCGAGTGAATGACGCGCATACCGCGTAAATACCAACCGAAGTTTTCGATGTTGCGGTTTACGGGCAAATAGCAACATAGAATCATTGGAATCTACGATTTCATAATGCATCAACAAAGCTTTTTGGGTAAAGGATTCCTCAGACCATGGATACTTTAAGCTTGATTTTTCCAAGCCATAAATAACAAAATCGGGGGCTTTTTTCGACGCAAAATAAACTTCATTTAAACTGTCCAAATAGCGATCACCTGCTAAATAACTCTGAAGCGTAGGCCGAGGCGCATAATTCAATTTATGCGTATTGACCCAGGAAACCTCATAAGGAATGACGTCAACGGAATGTTTGGCAATCCGCTTTAAAAATGTTTCGGGCAAGCGTTGTCCAGCAGGTGCTGGCTCCCGTTTTCCTTGGAAATAATTCGCCAAAATATAGGGGCGGTATTTGATACCATGCCAAAGACCAAGCGCCGTAAATCCGACAAGCGGAACATATAAATACACATAGAGGGCAAATAACACGGGCATTAAAAGCAAGTAAATGCGTCGCATTGCTAACAGCGTAGAATGTGCAACGATTAAAAGTCCCACATAGGTCATCAATTTAACATAAGCCGTAAAATGCCCCGAATCTGCGCGCACAAAGCTGTATTTCAACAAAACAAACGATATCCCTAGTCCTGTAGCTAATAAAAAATACTCCGACCAAGCTTGCTTTGGGGCATACATGACCAGGTATAGCGTAAAAACCACCTGCAACAGGAAAACGCCATAAGTTGCGGCAGTCATCTTTTCGAATGCATCTGGAAAAACGGACATCCCCGCATTGTAATTGGCGATGATGTGTAAACTCGTTTTAAAATACAGGAATAAGTTGGTATCCAGGTATTGCGCCCAAGCCATAAGTGCCACCACAAACAAACCGACAAACAATACACCCAGCCACCAAGATAGTCGCTTTTGAATGACCATCACGACAATTAAACCCGCTAAAAATGCCCAAACGATGATCCCATAATTAGCCTTGCTGAAAAATATAATACCTAATAAAAGAAAGGATAGAGCGAGAGAAGCAACGCGTTTACAAGTTGATTCGGCATAAAGGGCAACAAATCCATGATACATCCCTAAAAACATCCACAGAAAAGCGGTGGTTTCTCCAATCATCTCAAATGAAAAGAGATTGAAGCAGAAAAATACGATCAGATGGTAGTATTTAGCCTGTTTGGGAAAACAGGTGGCATGAAAATAGATGAGATTCAGAAAGAAAAAACCATCATAAAGCAATTGCTTCCAAGCGGGAACTAAGATGGGAAGTCGGTAAATGTAAGACCCTAAAGGCCCATAAGTAAATACGAAATCGCTCCCCCAAATTCCTTGTTTGCCCCGCAATAAATTCAGGGCAATTTGCCAAGAAGGATCTAATCCAAAACCGGGCTCTTCAAATAAACGTAAATAAGGAAATGTTAGATAAACTATACCAAAAGCGTACAGCCAAAAATGCCATGTTTTTTGAATGGGTTCTCGTAAATAGCTAAGGATTGAATTCAATTCAAATAATTATAGAAAACAAAGCTAAGGATAAATACAAAAAAGACCCACACGTTCGTGCAGGTCTTTTATCTGTGGTCAATAAGGGTTAATATTTTCACCTTCGTAAACTTGAAATATTGAAAAAGATTTGATTGCCACGGAGTCACATTTATCAAGCCTAACGCTTAGAGCAAAAATGCGGCTTATGGGATATTTTACAAAATGATCATAAGGTCGGCCTAAATGGATTATCGAATACCATATTGTGTATTAATCTAATTTCCAGCTATTAACCTCATCATAGGCCCAATCTTACCCCCATGAAATGAGCTAAAAATGATCCATTCATTTTGACTCGTTGGACGCACAAAAAACCGTTTTTTTGTAGAATATCTCCCCAACGCGATCCGATCCGTTACTTCATTTATATCTTTTGATTTTGCAAAGAAATTCACAATAAAAATAATACCATTTGGGGGAATAGTTAGGTAATCTAATTTGAGAGGTAGCTCGTTCCAACCTATTTTATTGGATGAAAACGCAAGCTCTTGTTTATTTAACAATGCTGAAGGGAGTGAATCGGTTCCCAATGAATAAACTAGAATTTGAAAAGTATAGTTATTGGAACTAAGTTTATCAAAATAAATCTTCAATTTTCTAGGTCTTTTACCAATTAGATTTTCATCATCAAACAGCATCCCGATTTGAGATGGAGCTTTGGTAATAAATGAATAATTCTTTTTTCTTTTGGGTTGCTCGGTCTCAACTATTTCAAATTTATCCGATAAAACTTTCACTTCTTCGAGCAAATATGATTTTGTTGAATCAGAATTCTGCGCTATTTCAACCTTCAATTCGTTAGGGTACGCATTAAATTTAAATAAAAGCAGACCCATCAAGATAATTAAATTCAGATGTACAATTCTTTCATTTTTCATATACGTAAATACTTTTATTAAAATTAAATACATTTTTTGAATAATAGTATTTATTCGTTTTCAGGGCAAGGTTGTGTTACTTGTGCTATTCGATGCTCAACTTGAAAGCCAAAAAAATATTTATATTCATCATAATAATAAACACAATGTGAATTGTCTGGTAGATGGGAATGACTAACACCTTGTGATCCTCCATCTAAACCACAAATTGAACGACTCCAACCGAAAAATCTCCATTCGGGTTCACAACCTACCGTTGGATCATAGGCATAAATAAAAAACGGCAAAACTATCGCCATGGCAACGAAATAGTATTTTTTCAGAGCATAAAATGCAGCTATTTTCTTCATTTTCTGAACATTCGATCCCCTACTCTTGAGTGGTTTTTCGGGTTTCACCATTGCCTCGCAGCATGCTCCAAATCTATCGCATAGAAATGCCCATATCAATACCACTTAGGTAGTATTCTAGTGGTATTTTGGTAGTATAAATAGATTTCAAGTGGACTTGACGGATAATATCATCAGAAATAGCATGTGGTTTTCGATCTAAATCGAACGAAAACAATAAAAAGGTATCAGGGAATAATGCTCATGATTAGAGCAACTAGGTATTTGTATGTTTGATCAACTTTGGCGTAAAAAGAGCATTTCATTTAGGCCACATTTGCTACATGAGATTGATCAACATTAATGCTAATAAGGCTTAAAATCATCTATTCAGCAATCTTAACATATAAATCGGCTTACACTTTTTATTACTGCTGAGCTAGCTAATAGGATTTAGCATAATTAATGTGGGGAAGTAGACTCACTGCAGTTAAGCCCGCATGAATATCGTAAATACAAAAAGACCCACACGTTCGTGCAGGTCTTTTATCAGTGGTCGCGTAGGGATTCGAACCCCAAACCTTCTCATCCGTAGTGAGATGCTCTATCCAGTTGAGCTACGCAACCATTGCCCTTTCGGGACTGCAAAGGTAGAAATAGTTTTTAAAAATCGAAACATTCATTCGAAAAAAAATATCGAAGCAGAATCATCAAAAAAGCTAAGTGCATCGTTCACAAGCACTTGCTGCTATTTTTTAAATTGAATCCGATAGATACTTCCTCCTAAATCATCACTAACATACAGCGATCCATCCGGTCCTTCCGCCAATCCACAAGGACGATGCTGAATAGGTCCCGTCGGCTTTGCCAAATCCGTTCCAGCAAAATTATCCGCAAATATCTCCCATTTCCCACTCGGCTTGCCGTTTTTAAAAGGTACAAAGGCTACCAAATACCCTTTCTTCAATTCCGAAGATTGGCCATGAAAGGCAATAAATGCACCCTGTTTATACCTTGCGGGGAATTGATTCCCTTGGTAAAACAGGATGTCATTCGGACCCATGTGTGCCGGAAAAGCGACAACCGGATTCAATGCTTTTTCTCCTCCCGTCTTCTTTCCATCGCCTCCATATTCGGGAGCAACGATTTTCTTGTTTTGCTTTTGGTCGTAATAGATATAAGGCCAGCCGGCATCTTCACCCGCCTTTTTGAATTCATACATCGCCTCGGCAGGTAATTCTTGCGATTGCTGTGGCGTGTAGTATTGCGGATAAAAATCGTGGAATTGTCCCCGACCGTGTGCCATGGCAAAGAGCGATTGCGTTTGTGGATTCCACGTAATCCCCACCGCATTTTTCAAGCCTGTGGCATATCGAATACCATCCTTAAAACCTTGATTTAATTTATTCGCATCAAATTGCCATACCCCACCCGCAGAATCCAATACCGCACATGGGTTCATGCCTTGACCGGTGCCAGGGACCCGACAAGGATCATTCCAGGACCCAATTGTCACATAAATATGTTTTTTACCTGCATCAAAAACAAAGGGCTTGGCATTATCCCGACCATGATCGGGTAATCCATCTACAATAGTTTCAAAGGTATTTAAGTCGGCAATTTCGCCTTTTGCATTCAAGGCATAGCGAAAAACACCCTTGTTTGATGATGCATAAAAATATTCGCCATCAATCATGATGCCAGTTCCAGGATATTTCCCAAAAAGGGTTTCTTCCTCAAAAACCCCATCTTGATTCGTGTCTTTGAGCTGAATAATCCCATTCCCATCCTTTAATTTGGATAATTTGGCATACACATGGCCTTGTTTGGAAACAGCAATGTGACGCACGGAACCTTGATTTTTAGCGATTTCAGCAACGGAAAAACCCGTAGGAACTTTAATTTCTTGAGCAAAAAGCATGGAGGGAACCAAGAGGCCTAAAAGCAACATTTTTTTCATTGAATGATAGGTTTAGAATCCACAAGGTAATAGAAAATCAACTAATTGCTACACGGATTTACTCCATTTTTCTACGCAAACGAGCAACTGGTATTCCCAACTGTTCGCGGTATTTGGCTACGGTCCTGCGCTTTACGACAAAGCCTTTTTCTGCCAACAAACCTTCTAATTCCTCATCGGAATAGGCATGGCCAGCTGATTCGCCAGCAATTAAATCTCGCAAGATATTCTTCACTTCTCTGGTAGAAAAATCCTCCCCAGACTCATGCGTAATCCCCTCCGAAAAGAAATACTTCAAGGGATACATCCCAAAATCTGTTTGTACAGATTTAGCCGATACCACCCGAGAAACCGTCGAAATGTCCATTTCGATAACTTCCGCGATTTCCTTCATGCGCATGGGCTTCAACTTGGATTCATCTCCCGTCAAGAAAAAATCATACTGTTGGCCTACGATACTTTCCATCGTCTTCAGCAAGGTTCCCTGCCGCTGCTGAATCGCTTGAATGAACCAAGAGGCAGAATCCAACTTATGTTTAATGAAGGTAACCGCTTCCTTGACCTCCTTTTGTTGCTTATCCCCTTTGGAATAAGTTTGTAACATCTCCTGAAATGACTTGCTCACACGCAATTCTGGCGCATTCTTGCCATTTAATTTAATGTCCAATTTCCCGTCCGACTGGCTTACAATAAAATCAGGTTGTAAAAACGGCGCCACCTCCCCTGCTTCACTTCCTCCGGGCTTCGGGTTTAAATGCGTAATGATGTTGATGGCTTGCTTAAGTAAAGCCTCATCGACACCTAATTTCTGTTGTAATTGACTGTAATGCTTTTTCGAAAACTCATCAAAATACTGATCAATCAAACGTATCGCTACTTGCAACGCATGCTCGTCGGCAAAATGTTTGCGGTGCAACTGGATAGACAAACATTCCTGCAAATCCCGCGCTCCGATTCCCGCAGGATCCAATTGCTGAACTTGTAAGAGTACTCGTTCCACTTCTTGGTAGTCGGTCTCAAAGCCAACCGTAAAAGCTAAGTCATTGACAATGCTCTCAATATTCCGACGTAAATATCCGTCGTCTTCTAATGAACCTATCAATTGTTCGGCAATGATGCGCTCCCGTTCGTTGGTAATCACAAAACCAATTTGCATCAACAAGAATTCCTCGGCACTTGGAACGGTGGGCATCGGACGCTCTCGCATCTCCTCGTTGGGATCATAGGAATCCCCCGCCATTTTATAGCCCGCATAATCATCTTGTAGATAATCATCAATGGCCATTTCATCATTTGCGAGGTCATCTACCGTCTCACGATCCTCCATTTCCTCCAATCGCTCCTCGGAAATCCCCTCTTCCAAAGCAGGATTTTCCTCCAATTCCGCTTCAATCCGTGCAGCCAATTCGGCTGTAGGGATTTGCAATAACTTAATCAGCTGGATTTGCTGCGGAGAAAGTCGTTGCTGTTGCGACAAATTAATGGATAAACCTTGCATAAGGGCGTAAATTTAAATGCAAAAATAATTGAAAAAATTCGGTTTTTTTGTGGTATTTTTGAGGCTTATTGCGCCCAATACAGGGCTACTGAGAATCATTTATGCAAATTAAAGAAATCCTTTCCTTATCCCCATCTAACCAAAGCCTTGTTATCAAAGGTTGGGTTCGTACCAAACGCGTTTCAGCCAATGTTGCTTTCATTGCTTTAAACGATGGTTCAACGATTCACAACATTCAAGGTGTCGTTTCGGATGGAGCTGTTTCAGAAGAAACATTGAAATTAGTAACGACTGGGGCATGTATTGCCATGACTGGTACCTTGATTCCTTCACAGGGCCAAGGGCAATCGGTCGAGTTACAAGTAAATTCCATCGAAGTTTACGGGACTGCTGATCCTGAAAAATACCCTTTACAACCGAAAAAACACTCCTTGGAGTTCTTACGTGAAATCGCGCATTTACGCCCACGGACAAATACATTTTCGGCTATTTTACGTGTTCGCCATGCATTAGCTTATGCGGTTCACACCTATTTCAATCAAAACCAATTCTTCTATTTACATACGCCCATCATTACAGGATCGGATGCAGAAGGTGCTGGAGAAATGTTCCGTGTAACGACCTTACCAGCTACGAACCCTCCGTTGACCGAAGATGGAAAGGTAGATTTCAAAGAAGATTTCTTTGGCAAGGAGACGAATTTGACGGTTTCTGGCCAACTGGAAGGCGAATTGGGCGCGATGGCCTTATCAAAGGTTTATACCTTTGGCCCTACGTTCCGTGCGGAGAATTCAAACACAACGCGCCACTTGGCCGAGTTCTGGATGATCGAGCCGGAAGTTGCCTTTAATGAATTAGAAGACAACATGAATTTGGCGGAAGATTTCACCAAATTCTGTATCAAATACGCATTAGAACATTGTGCGGATGATATCGCATTTTTAGAGAAGCGTCTTTTGGACGAAGAAAAAACGAAGAAAAAAGAAGAGCAATCGGAATTGAGCTTAACTGAAAAGTTACGTTTTGTGACGGAGAATGATTTCGAACGTATTACCTATACGGAAGCGATCAACATCTTGTTGCAATCGAAAACGCACAAACAAGGTAAATTCCAATACCCGGTTGAATGGGGCATCGATTTACAATCGGAACACGAACGCTGGTTGGTTGAAAAACACTTCAAAAAACCCGTAATCCTTACGAATTACCCGAAAGACATCAAGGCATTCTACATGAAGTTGGACGAAGACGGCAAAACCGTTCGTGCAATGGACGTTTTATTCCCGGGCATTGGTGAAATCATTGGCGGATCGCAGCGTGAGGACGATTACGAAAAATTATTGCAACGCACGAAGGAAGTAGGCATCGAGGAAGAATCCATCTGGTGGTACTTAGAGACACGTAAATTTGGATCTGCGCCACATGCGGGCTTTGGATTGGGTTTTGAGCGTTTGGTATTATTCGTAACAGGAATGAGCAACATTCGCGACGTGATTCCTTTCCCAAGAACACCTAAAACAGCCGAATTTTAATGTTTTTCAAACAGCTAAATCAAAGTATTGGGCATGCGCTTGATGGGATTTTCAATCTGATCAAACAAGAAAGAAATGCCAAAATACACTTGGCCGCGACGGCCTTGGTGATTTACGTTGGTTTTAAATTGGACTTTTCGGCACAGGAATGGATTTGGATAAGCCTTGCCGTTGCCTGTGTTTGGGTCGCTGAATTAATCAATACGGCGATGGAACGCCTTACGAATTTGGTTTCGCCGGAGCAACATCCTTTGGCCAAACAAGTAAAAGATTATGCAGCAGGAGCTGTATTAGTCATGTCTTTGTGGGCAATCGTGGTATTTTGCCTGATTGCATTTCCACATCTGGTGATGTGGTTAACATTTTCGAATTAATATGAAAGAATACGGATCGAGTGTACAAAAATTGGTCAATTACATCATGACCATCGCCGACCGCGAGCAACGTACCAAATATGCCTTTATCATGGTGGATTTGATGAAACAGATTCATCCCAACATGAAGGACAACAGCCAAGATTATTCCAAAAAGCTTTGGGATGACTTGTTTATCATGTCGAATTTCGAATTGGATGTGCAAGGACCATTTCCTCCCCCATCACCGGAGTCGGTAGGGAAAGCGCCACGTAAAGTGGCTTATAACCAGCACCACCTGAAATTCAAGCACTATGGACGTAATGTGGAATTATTAATTCTACGTGCCATTGCTGAGGATAAATTAGAGGACAAAAAGATTTTGGTCGCTTACATCGCCCGTTTGATGAAAGGCTTCTATGTAACTTGGAACAAAGACACGGTGGATGATTCGGTCATTTGGCAGAACATTAAGGACATGTCGGAGAACCTGTTAGGCAGTATCGTCGACGAGTTATCGCAAGAAACCTTAGGACATGCCAAAGTGGCGAACAATGCGCGTAACGCATACAATGCCCCAGAATATCCGAACAACAATAACAACCGGAACAATAATTTCCGGAAGAATAACAACTTCAGAAATAACAACAACAATCGTAATAACAATTACCGTAAAAATAAGTAAGATTTATGGCATCATTTAAGGTTACCGGTGGCCGCCGGATGAAGGGGGAAATCACTCCCCAAGGAGCAAAAAACGAAGCATTGCAAATTTTGTGTGCGGTGGTTTTAACAGCTGAGCCTGTTACGATTCACAACATTCCGAATATCCGCGATGTCAACCAATTGATCGATCTTTTGGGTGACATGGGCGTGAGCATGCGTCGTTTATCGGAAACCAGCATTGAATTTGATGCATCCCAAGTGAACATTGATTACTTGGAATCAGAAACCTATAAGAAAAAGGCAGCTGCCCTTCGTGGATCTGTGATGTTATTAGGGCCAACTTTGGCTCGTTTCAAAAAAGGACGTATTCCATCACCCGGAGGAGACAAAATCGGCCGTCGTCGTTTGGATACCCACTTTTTCGGATTCATGAAATTAGGTGCCAAATTCAACTATAGCCCGGAAGATGGTGGAATCTACGAAGTAGATGCCTCACAATTGCAAGGTGCCTATATGTTATTGGACGAAGCATCGGTGACAGGAACAGCAAATATCTTGATGGCTGCCGTACTTGCAAAAGGTACGACAACGATCTACAATGCCGCTTGTGAGCCTTATTTACAGCAATTATCGAAGATGTTGAACCGCATGGGAGCTAAGATCTCAGGTATCGGTTCTAACTTATTAGTCATTGAGGGTGTGGATGTGCTTCACGGAACGGAGCACACGATGCTTCCCGACATGATTGAAATCGGTTCATTCATCGGGATGGCCGTGATGACACAATCAGAAATCACGATTAAAAACTGCCAAATTCCAGAATTAGGAATCATTCCTGAGGTATTCAAGAAATTGGGTATCAAAATGGAATTCCGTGGCGATGATATTTTCATCCCTTCGCAAGAGCATTATGAATTGGAAAACTTCATCGATGGATCAATGTTGACCATTTCGGATCATCCATGGCCAGGTTTCACGCCTGACTTGTTGTCGATCATTTTGGTGACAGCCATCCAGGCGAAAGGAACGGTATTGATTCACCAAAAAATGTTTGAATCGCGTTTATTCTTCGTGGATCGTTTGATCGAAATGGGTGCGCAGATTATCCTTTGCGATCCACACCGCGCGACGGTGGTTGGTTTCGACCGAAAGCAAACTTTGAAAGGCATTCGCATGTCGTCTCCGGATATCCGTGCGGGCGTATCGTTGTTGATCGCGGCGATGTCGGCAAACGGCACTTCCATCATCGACAACATCGAGCAAATTGACCGCGGTTACCAAAACATCGATACGCGTTTAAATGCGATCGGTGCGGAAATCGTTCGTATTTAACATGGCATTTCAGGCGAAGATTAAGCAGACAATTCGATTGGCGACACCGATCGTGGTTGGACAGCTCGGGGTCATGCTCATGGGCTTAGCCGACACGATTCAGGTAGGCCAAATGTCGACCGGCGCAGCTGAAAGTTTGGGCGCATCGGGCATGGCAGGAAGTATCTTCTTTACCATTGCGATTGTTGGCTTAATCTGCATGCAAATTGTCGCACCGATGATCTCAAAAGCTGAGGCTGAGGGCGATTTCTCCGAGTGTGGGAATTTACTTCGCGCAAATATTCGCGTGGCGATCTTACTCAGTGTCGTGACCATGTTGCTGATTGGGCTGGCAGGAATGAATTATGATTTGTTTCAACAGACGGCGGCCAACAAGGCATTGACCCTGCCCTATTTAGCCTTGATTGCTGTTTCGGTCTTGCCAACCTTTTTGTTCTCCGCCTTCAAAAGCTTTACGGATGGTTTACAGAAAACGTCGGTGGCCATGTACATTACCTTGGCTGCGTTGATATTCAATATAATCTTCAATCATATTTTCATTAATGGCTCAGGACCTATTCCAGCGATGGGATTGTTTGGGGCTGGGATCGCAACGTTGCTAGCTCGTATCGTAATGACGGTTGCATTAGCGATTTATGTGTTTAAAATCGCTGATTTCAGCAAGTATTTAGCGAAAAAGCACGTACATGCTGAGTCCAACGTGTTAGAAAAAACCATTTTGAAAATCGGTATTCCATCCGGTATGCAGGGTTTCTTTGAGATTGCGACCTTTGGAATGGCGGTGGTCATGATGGGCTGGATTTCCGTCACGGCACAAGCGGCCCACATTGTCGCGATTAATATGGCCTCGTTGACTTACATGATGGCAACTGGGATCGCAGCGGCGGGAGGAATTTTGGTTGGAGCGGATATCGGGGAACGGAATCGTCCAGGCATTTTCACCTCGGGAAATGCGGCCTTGGTACTATCTATTTTGTTTATGGGCTTTTGTGCGCTTGTCTTTTTCTTTGGCAAGGACATATTAGTTCGAGGTTATACGCAAGAGGCCTCAGTGATTGCGATTGCAGTAACACTTGTTGTTTGGGGAGCCATCTTTCAGTTATTTGATGGTATTCAGGCGGTTTCTTTGGGTTTACTGCGTGGACTTCAGGATGTCAACATTCCTACAGGCATTACGATCTTCTCGTATTGGGGCATTGGCATTCCACTCTCCTACTACATTGGGATTTACGAGGGCGTAGGCGCTGTGGGCATCTGGATGGGCTTAACGGCTAGTTTGGTTTGTTCGTCGGTCTTGCTTTCGTGGAGATTCTATGCAAGGGCGAAGACGATTGATTTGGAGGCAATGACGGTGGATTAGAGTTAGCCTTGTAGTCATACATTGGATATTATTTTCTCTTGTTGCCTAATATACAACAAATCCAATTTGACTATTGACTTGAATTTATATAAGCAATTTTCTCACTAATGTTTTTGTAATAATCTGGATAATATTCCTTTAGCCATTTCCCGGAAAGCTCAGGGTACAATCGTTTATAACCTCCGTGAAAATGAACAAAATCAAAGTTTCTATAACCTGAATCAATTTTATGTTTTTGATAATCAAAATCTAAATTTAACGTAGTTCCCACTAATTTATTGACACATTTTGATTCAATCCTTGACGTTTCATAGAAACAATATTGCTCAAAAAAACAATTTAAAAATGATTTAGTAGTACTGTCGACATTTGAAAGAAACGGTATATTTCGCTTAAGATCGTTTAAAGCATTTTGAGCATATCGATTGAAAAAATCAAAATCAAAGCCACCAGTAATACCCAAATTATAATCTTTGTACACAAAGTCACTTTGTGCTATTATTTCTTTGAATTCTGGAGACATTTTTATCTCGTAATTTAACAGTCCTTGTATGATCTTATCGTAACGTTTGAGAATACAATCATCATAATGAAATTCCACGAACAATTCTTGTTCTAATTTATCACGATCAAAATGCTTTCCTAAAACTACATCAACATCGAAATGGACAAATGGTTCTTTTATTCCAGCATAGGTAAGTAATTTTCCCGTTGACCATAGATCTGAAGGAAACTCTTCAATCGCACCCATATAAGTAGAATAGGAATCATAAGGAAATTCAAAAAAGTCGATCCAAGCTTTTTTGCCTTTTTCATCAGTATTTAAATGAACATGGGGAAAAACCTCCTTGAGGCTAAGTAATGAAAGCGCCCAAGTATATATAAATTGGCTCTCATTGGAAAAGCCTCCTTGAGATCTTGCTTCTAAAGAATTTGCAGCTGGAAAGGCAAATGGTTTAGACCAAAATGATTGAATGATTTTCATAAAAGAGTTGCCATAAAAAATATGATTAAGAAAAAAAAGCTAATAATTAATTTTGGCATCAATTTCTGTTTCAACTCAACACCAAATAAAAAAACAGAAAAAACAATCGAAAAAATATCTACAACTCGACTATATCGATGAAAATTAGTAAGCTCAATTTGGTGTGAAAAATCTAATGAGGTCACATCTAGATTCGATATTTCATCAATCAAAAAAATCCAAATGAAACCGAATTTAAGTATTTCAGCAGTGATCAGAATAATAAAAAAAATATGAAATGCGGGTATAAACATGTCAAATTTCAAATCATTTAGAAATAAGTTTGAACCATACCAAATCACTAATAATATGCAATTGATAAACAAGCAATTAAAAGTTGTTGAAAAAATTATTGAAAAAATCGCTGTTATACGAGCGACCATTAAGCCTTCATTTGACATACCTTGGATTAACACTTCAGTTGCTATAATTGAAAAGATTATTTTCAGCGTTAAAAACAGAAAAGCACTTCGTATTAAAGATTTCATAGCGAATGATATTTAAAAACTCTTGATTGAATAAGACTCAATAATGGCCGCAATTACCAATAACACAAAAGGGAAAAGAATAGATTTTATTGAAGGCAGATCCGATAGGATTTCTTTATTTGAATTTGAATTTAGGACAAAATTAAATCCAGATAATCCATACATTCCAAACAAACAAAATGATATTATTTCTAAAGGAACGTGTCCAAATAGTTTAATCAGAAGTCCAAACTCCAAAACTTCATGATGTTGTAATTTTGCAATTACAAATAAGGCCATACCGAATAAGTATCCATTAAACATCAAAATAAAAACTGTCATTAAACCCGCAGTCGCGTAGCCCATGTAACAACAGAGTAAACCAACTGTAATATTCGTTTTGAATAGATAACAAAACACTTCCCAAAATGACATGGATTCATATACTGAATTAACCGCTTGATCCGCAATCGGGATAATATATGTTAAATTGCTAGCTAGAAATACACCTGAAATCCAGAAAAACAAACACGTGTAAAACCAAAATGTATTACTCATTTGAAAATGACTCCTCAATAGAAAGTAATCTTTGTTCAAGTGTAGGGTGTGAAATTGACTTTACTTGAAGCTTCCCTCCCGTTATTTTATTTAACTTTTCAAGAGCTTTCTTAATACTATTTTTTCCAACAATTTTAGCAGCAAATTTATCAGCGTCATACTCCATTTTTCTCTGAAAGAAGCCCAAAATTTCATTAGATATTACTAAAAGGAGACCGAATGTGATTCCTTTAACAAGCCAGCCAAACTTATGTAGAAGAAAAAATGGCAAAAGCATATGATTATAAATAATCATAATAATTATCTGTATTACGATCATGATAAGCATCAAATAAAATAGATGATGCTTTTTTGTATGTCCTAATTCGTGTGCTATTACAGCTTTTAATTCGTCATTAGTTAAATCCGTTAACAAAGGCATACCAATTAATATAATTTTCGAAAAAGGAAGTATTCCCGTTGCAAATGCGTTGATTAACTCACGATTCACAATTCGAACCTTAACGGCATAATTCATTTCAACCTGAATAATTTTTTCCATATCCTTATATTCTTCATATCTACTCGATCGAAATAGAATTACAATTGGATATAAAAGTGGACCGAGTCCATAGAAAAAAACGATGAAAAAAATTAAAATTAAAATGCTGCCGGCTTGATTCTTATCTTGATTGTCTAATATGGGTGAGAAAGTATAACTTAAAACAAAAACTATGATACTAAACAAAATAAAATATACAAAGTCAAAGCCACTTTTAAACTGTTTAATTGACTCAAAAAATTTCTGATTTTTGCTAAAAAGTATCTCAGCTGCCAAACTAGCAAATAAGGTAATGACAGGAATTACAGTCGTTACTAGAGCGAAAGTCAATCTTCTATCGATCATAATGATGTTTTTAAATGCTAGAAGATTTGATGAATGATTAAATCTTCTAGCATATTATAAGTTAGAGACCACCAACAAACATTCCTACCCTACCTCCAATTGGACCACCGAAATAAGTACCAATTGCAAATCCCGCATATGTTCCCACGGCACCTACAATATAACCTTGCGTGTTGTTCAAATGATAATGATCCGCAATCACAGCTGCAGCTTTTGCACTTACGAACGTAACATTATTTTGCTTTACAAGACCCATTATTGAGATTGAAAAGAAAAGTCCAGCAAAAAGATTCCATTTTTTCATCTTGAATATATTTACATTTCTCCCCTACTCTTCATTGGTTTTTCGGGTTCCACCAGCACTTGTATGTGCGATGTAAACCTAGAAATCTCAACGAGGCAAATCAATACCACCTAGGTAGTATTCTGGTGGTATTTTGGTAGTAGTAATCCCAAAATGAGTTTACAAATAATCATTTGAGATTTAACTATTTCTGAATTTAGCACTTAAGTATATCTATAAAATCCCTTATACATTGTGTGCATTCGAACATAAAACCAAGAATGGCCCATTCAACGTGTTTTATATATCAACTCTTTCCATTGTGCCCTTGATTAAACTAGCATATTCCCCCTTCATCACCACAAGGTCTGCATGAGAGCCTTGTTCGGCTATTTTACCAGCTTGTAAAACGATTATATGATCTGCATGCATAATCGTACTGAGTCGATGCGCAATCACCAAAATGGTTTTGCCTTGCATTCTGTATTTGTCAAATACTTGATGAATTATTTGTTCAGAATGTGTATCTAGTGCAGATGTAGCTTCATCTAATAACAGGATTTCAGGGTCACGGTACAAAGCTCGAGCTATGGCGATTCGCTGCTTTTGCCCCCCTGAAAGCATGGCCCCATTTTCGCCCAATGGCGTTTCGTAGGAAGTAGGAATTTTTTCAATAAATTCAGAAATTCCCAATTCTTTACATAAACTTATTGCGCGTTTGATGTCAGGATTAGGGTCTCCAATGGCTATATTTTCGATCACATTCCCCGAAAACAATTGAGTGTTTTGGGGAACCGAAACGATTAAACGTCGCAGGCTTTGTGGATTAATTTGATTAAGATCAAATTCTCCAATTTTCACGCAACCTTCTCGTATAGGGTATAAACCCTGAATAATTGAAAACAATGAAGACTTGCCACTACCACTTTCCCCTACGATGGCGGTCATTTTCCCTTTTTCAATGCTTAATGAAAGTGCATTAAAAACATCCACTCTTGTTCCGTAGGAAAAATGAACCTGATCAAATACAATATCTCCGATTGACTCTCGATCTAAATCGATTTTATTTTCCATTTTCTCTCTTTCTAGATCCATGATTTCAAATAATCGGTCTGCGGCTATTAAGGCATTTTGAATCGACTTATTGGAACCAATCAAAGATGCAATAGGTCCTGTAAAGAAACCAATCAGCGCATAAAATGAGAAGAGTTCTCCCGTTGTGATTTGTCTATCCAATACAAATCCAGCACCAGCCCACATTAGGATAACGGTAAAAAAAGAGGCTAAAACGAAAGTGCTCGTACTTGCAAATATGGAGTTATAGCCCGATTTAATTCCTGAGAAAAGCAATTTCACAAAGCGTGATTCCGACTTTTGATTCATGGTGGCCTCCAATCCAAACTCTTTAACTGTTCTAATTTGGCCAATGGATTCCACGATTTGCGTTTCTAATTCAGCAGCATCCTCCATGATCCTACGCTCTACCTTTTTGTTTAATCGATTCATAATCAAATAAATCAACAGATATAATGGAACAACAAGCAACATAATCAATGCTAATTTCCAATAGTAGGTAAACATGAGTGCAAAGGAAAACAATACAACAAAGAGGTTCAGAATGACTTCTATCGCAGTTTCATTGATGAAATTCCTAATTTTCACTGCATCATTTATGCGAGAAGTGATTTCGCCAATGCGCATAGTATCAAAAAATCGCTGAGGTAAATGGAGTAAGTGTTTGTAATACCCCAATATCAATTGAGCATCCATCAATTGGCCCGATTTCATCATAAAAATTGATTTCTTGCTCCCCAGAAATGCTTGTAGACAAATGATCAATAGCATGCCCGCACTCAACAGGTTAAGTAAATTTCGATTCCCATCCGCGATAACATGATCGGTTATCTTTTGGATATATATCGACATCGACAATCCTAATATCGTATATAACAAAGCCCCTACAATCGATTGAATAAGCGTGAATTTATGTGGCTGGACTAATTCCCAAAAACGTTTATAGGGCGAAACGGTTTCACTATATACTTTAAATTGTGCGCTGGGAGCTATTATTATTAAAACACCTGACCAAATTTCCTTGAATTCGTCCATCGAGTATTTGATTATTTTACCAAATGCAGGATCCATCACCTCAATCGAATTTTTACCCACTTTATATATAACGACAAAGTGATGATACTGATTCTTTAGAATAACATGAGCGATTGTTGGCGTAGGAATCTGAGGTAAAGCCTCAATACCCCCTTTGACCCCTTTGGCAGAAAACCCCATTTTCTCCGCGGCTTGAATCATGCCGAGTACATTAGTACCTCTGATATCGGTACTAGCTAGCTGACGAATCTTAGCAATGGGTAAATGAAGATGATAATGATTACCAATGGATGCCAAACAAGCTGCCCCACAATCCTTGATATCATGCTGCTTAACTTTGATTGAAGTCATATTAGGCAGGATTAATGGAAGGGTTAAGCCATGCATCAACTTTATCAAAAAGCAATTGATACAAACTCCTTTTTGTGATAATGAACCTAGCAACTAAGGACATTCCCTTTTGAACCTCTGCGGTATATCCATTCGCTAACTCGAGTTTGTGTTTCGATAAAGAGCACTTAACCCGAAAGAAAATTTCATTATTATTGACCACAGGATGATGATCAATTTCCGAAACTTTTGCCTCTAAAAATCCCCATTGGTTATAATTAAAAGCATCCATTTGCAATCGAACGGACTGACCCATTTTTATCAAGCCGATATCTTTCGGATTTACCTGGCATTCTACAATCAAAGGATTGTCAGGCGAAATTTCTGCCAATTGAGTAGCAGCCCCTAATGTTGATTGTGTGGCAAATCCCTTGAAATTAACGACGGTCCCCGATATAGGAGAGATAATGAGGTAATTCTTTTTTTCGATTTCAAATTTGCGTTGATCCCCTTCGTAGTTCTTTTTTGTCTCCATCAATTCTTTCTTAGTCTGCTGCCATTGCGCTATTTGCTTCTTTTCGAAAGAACTCAAAGCCTCTTCTGCGACAATCTTTTCGTCCTCAATTTTATCAAATTCAGCCTGTGGAATTACCTGGTCTATGAATAATTTCTTATTTCGATGAAATATTAGCGTTATAGCACGAATCCTGGAAATCAATTCCTTTTTTTGGGCTAAGTATTTCTCCAGGTCACTCTGATTATGGGGAAGCTTTATAAAGAAATTGGATTCTCCATTGAGCATATGATCTAAATCTGCAATATTTTGCTGGATTTGCTTTTGAAAATCAACATTTACAGACACCTGCGAATTGATACTTTGCGGGTTAATCATCAATAAAGTATCCCCCTTTTGAACGGTTTTGTTATTCTTTAAATTAATCTTTTGAATATTTCCACTTACCAATGAAATGATGGGAACATTATCACCTAGTGGACGAACAAAACCATGAGCTTGAGAAGAGACATCTACATAGATGAATGGCAGAGACGAAATTGCCCCTAACAAAATGAGTAGCATGAAAATATAGAAAGTAGCTCCTTTAACCCGATTTTTTATGATCAAGTTTTCCAGACTATTTTCTATTTCAAGGTTTCTCATTTTTGCGGCTTAAAAGGGAGATTGGGCAAAAATTGGTCATAGATACTTTCCCATAAGAAAATTAATTATCTTATAAATAATGATTCCAGTTAACATACCAGTAAACAGCATAAACAAATATTTTTTATTTTCCATATTTTTAAGTTTAGTTAGGTTAGGGAAAAAGGTCCTAACCTAACTAGTAAATTAAGCTTTCTTATTTTAAATACTATTTATAATATTCTGCAGGGTGGCTATTTTGAATTTCTTTTACAATAGATTGATATATCTGACCAGCCTTGTAAAACAACCATTGAGTTACATTATCTCCGCCATTTAATAAAATCAGTTCTTGAGGAGTTAAAGATTTAAAATCTTTATCAAAGTTTGTCTTTTCCATTTTTCTATTTTATTGATTTTCTACCAGCATTAAATGCAGCAACGTTTGCATTCCAGTCATTTACACATTCGTACAGGATAGTTCCTGCCAATGAAACTAAAAGTCCAATAACATAAGGATTTCCAGCTTCAATTTTTTTTAACTGAAAATCAGTTAATTCTTCTAAATGAAGAGATTTAAACTTTTCCATAACTCTTGAATTAAAAATATCCCCTACTCTTCATTGGTTTTTCGGGATCCACCAGCACTTGCATGTGCGATGTAAACCTAGAAATCTCAACGAGGCAAATCAATACCACCTAGGTAGTATTCTGGTAGTAATTTAGTAGTACATACCCCAGCAAATAACAACTAAAATAAAATTACTGAGGCGCATTTAGTAAAAACCTCAAAAAAGCAACCTTGCCTTTGATGCCTAATTTTCGCATCACATTTCGGCGGTGGCACTTCACGGTAGACTCTTCAATATTCAATTGCAAGGCGATCTCTTTATTCGTCAAGCCCTCTTTGGCTAGATTAATAATTCGATTTTCGCGCATAGAAAATGGCATGAAATTATAGTTCATCGAATTCATATGATTAGTGGTTATAGGTTACAAATTATAAAAAAAGGCTTCTTTGGTTTTTCAATGCGGCATTCCTGCACCCATTTGATTCTTTTTAGTAATTGTAAATACTATTTATTTTTTCAATGATACGAAGAAAGTCTTTAATATATGACTGATATGATAAAAATAAATCTCCGACGTTCAATATTCAGATTCGTATATTGAGGATTATGAACCTATCTAGTCTGACTAGAGAAACACCCAATATGTTGTCCAACTTTTGGAGTACTGTTCAAGCAAAGACGTGAGGAACTTTTTAATCCCTAGGCTGAAGCCTAGGGTTATAAATTAACCTCAGATTTTAACCTGAGGACTAGACGCGAAATAATCGCGTCTGGTTAACCTGTAGAGACGCGATACCGCGCGTCTACCTCAGACTAAAGTCTGAGGATATAAAATTTTAACCCCAGGTTTTAACCTATGGTAAATGGACGCGAAATAATCTCGTCTCCAAAAATCAAAAAAATAGTGCCAGCATCAGCCAGCACTATCAATATTCAAGAAACTTCTTAACTCTTAACTCTCTCTACGAATGAATGGATCTTTTCGCCGTCGCCGCCAAACAAGCTTCCTTCATCGCCTCCGTGTAGGTTGGATGCGCATGTGACATGCGCGCTACATCTTCCGCAGATGCCCGATATTCCATCGCCACAACCGCTTCCGCAATCATGTCCGCTGCACGTGCACCGATGATGTGAACCCCTAAGATCTCATCCGTCGTTGCATCCGCCAATACCTTCGCCAAACCATCTACATCGCCCGATGCAATCGCACGTCCTAATGCCTTGAATGGGAATGATCCTTCCTTGTAAGCAATACCTGCCGCTTTCAATTCTTGTTCCGTCTTCCCTACCGAAGCCACTTCTGGCCACGTGTAAACAACACCCGGAATCAAGTTATAATTGATATGTGGTTTTTGACCGGCAATGACCTCCGCTACGAATGTTCCTTCTTCTTCTGCTTTATGTGCCAACATCGCCCCACGGACAACATCACCAATCGCATAGATACCCGGAACCGACGTTTGAAGCGTATGCTCATCGACCGCTACCCGACCACGCTCGTCGGCCGTTAAACCCGCCGCAGCTAAGTTCAAACCATCTGTGTACGGTCGGCGACCGATACACACCAAGCAATAATCTCCTTTAATTTCTACATCCTTACCCGAAGCATCTTGTGCCTTCACCGTCACTTCTTTCCCCTTCACGGATGCACCTGTTACTTTATGTGACAAGTAAAAATCAGCGCCTAATTTGGCAATTGACTTTTGTAATTCCTTGCCCATCGTCTTATCCATCGTCGCGATCATGCTATCTGCAAATTCCACAAAGGAAACCTTCGATCCTAAACGTGCATAAACGGATCCTAATTCCGCGCCGATTACCCCTGCACCGATCACGATCAAATGCTTGGGAATTTCCTTCATTTTCAAGGCTTCCGTCGACGTAATGATACGCTCCTTATCCACCGGAATGAACGGAAGAATCGTAGGCTTTGAACCCGTCGCAATGATGATGTTTTTACCGGCAATCACTTCCGAAGAACCATCTTCTTTGGTTACTTTTACCGTTTTGGCAGAATCAAATGAGCCCAAACCATGGAAGGTCGTGATCTTATTTTTCTTCATCAAATACGCAATTCCCGCATTCAAATTCGAAACCACACCCGCTTTACGCTTGATCATTTGGTCCAAATTCACCTTCGGTTTAGCGATATCAATTCCATGTTCTTGGAAGGTGTGTACCGCATTGTGGTAATGCTCCGAAGAGTCCAACAACGCTTTGGAAGGAATACATCCCACGTTCAAACAAGTTCCACCCATCACGGCATATTTCTCCACGATGGCAACTTTGAAACCCAATTGGGCCGAACGGATAGCCGAAACATATCCACCAGGACCCGAACCAATTACGACAACATCAAATTCTTGCATAAGGCGATTGAAAGCGAATAGGCCCCGTGAGGCCTATTCTAGTCATTAAATATCTAACAATAAACGAGCTGGATCCTCTAATAGTTGCTTTAAGCGAACTAAGAAACTTACCGACTCACGGCCATCGATGATGCGGTGATCATACGATAAAGCCAAATACATAATCGGACGAATCACGATTTGACCGTCAACGACCACCGCGCGCTCAACGATATTGTGCATACCTAAAATCGCTACTTGTGGTGCATTGATGATCGGCGTAGAAAGCATCGAACCAAATACCCCACCATTCGTGATCGTAAATGTTCCGCCAGTCATTTCCTCCAAAGTCAATTTATTCTCACGTGCTTTTCCTGCTAGACGAACCACTTCTGATTCGATGCCCGCTAATGACAAGTTCTCTGCCGAACGAATCACTGGAACAACCAAACCTTTCGGTGCAGAAACCGCAATCGAAATATCGCAATAATCGTGGAACACGATTTCATCGCCATCGATCTTCGCATTCACCGAAGGGTACTCCTTCAAGGCTACGCAAACCGCTTTCGTGAAGAAGGACATAAAGCCTAAGCCTACGCCATGTTTCTCCTTGAATTTATCTTTATATTTTCCACGTAAATCCATGACCGGCTTCATGTCAACCTCATTGAAGGTCGTCAACATCGCCGTCTCATTTTTCACAGCCACCAAACGACGGGCAACTGTTTTACGCAATGAACTCATTTTCTCACGACGCGTTCCGCCTTGTGCGACCGCTGGGGCTGAAGCCGGAGCTGCTGCTGGTGCAGCCGCCGCTGGTTTCGAAGCTGCTACTGCATCTTCTTTGGTAATACGTCCACCTACTCCTGAACCCGCAACCGAAGCTGCCGCAATTCCTTTTTCATCTAATATTTTTGATGCTGCTGGCGAAGGATGTCCTGCTGCATAGCTTGCGTCAGAAGCTGAAGCTGCTGCCGGAGCCGCTGCTGGAGCTGGAGCTGCCGCTGGTGCTGCTGAAACGGAACCACCTACCGTGATTTTCGCCAACAAGCCTCCAATCGGAACCACAGAACCTGGTTGAGCAATCACCTCTAACACACCCGCTGATTCCGCTGGCAATTCGAAGGTCGCTTTATCTGACTCTAATTCGCAAAGAACTTCATCCAAGGAAACAACATCTCCTGTTTTCTTATTCCAAACCGAAACAGTAACTTCTGAAATTGACTCACCTACCGCCGGAACTTTAACTTCCAAAACAGTCGTTGGGCCTGAAGCCGGTGCTGGCGCTGCTGCTGCAGGTGCAGGAGCGGCAACAGCTGCTGGAGCGGCGTCTGCTATGGTAACCGATGCTGTCGCACCGCCCGCCTCAATCGTGCAAATAATCGCACCGATTGGCAAAACATCGCCTTCTTTTGCCACAATGTGCAAAATACCTTCAGCCTCAGCTGGCAATTCGAATGTGGCTTTGTCCGACTCAAGTTCGCACAATACCTCATCTAATTTCACGTGATCGCCTTCTTTCTTGTTCCAAGTAGCAACCGTTACTTCCGTGATTGACTCGCCCACAGCGGGCACTTTCATTTCTATAGCCATAATATTCGATTATTCAAATGCTCTGTTTATCAATGCTGCCTGCTCCTCTCCATGCACCTTCAAGAATCCTGTCGCCGGTGAGGCCGATTTCTTACGTGCGACTAATTTACTGAAACGTGACCAACCGAACTCACGAATCACATACGACCAATAGCCCATGTTTTCCGGTTCTTCTTGCACGTAGAAAATCTCCGCTGATTTGTATTTCGCTAATTCCGCTTCAACTTGCTTCGTCGGGAATGGATGCAATTGCTCCAAACGGATAATCGCAACATCCTTGCGCTTGTCTTTTTCTTGACGATCCAATAAATCAAAATAAACTTTACCTGAACAGATCAATACGCGTTTTACATTTGCTTTGTCTGCGTATTCATCTCCAATCACTTCTTGGAATGAACCTTTCGTAAAGGCATCCAATTTCGAAACAACTTTCGGATGACGGAAAATAGATTTCGGCGACATCACCACCAATGGCTTACGGAACTCCCAAGTTAATTGGCGGCGCAAGGCATGGAAAATATTGGCTGGTGTTGTCAAATTCGCAATCACCATGTTGTTTTCCGCTGCTAATTGTAAGAATCGCTCTGGACGTGCATTTGAGTGCTCCGGCCCTTGTCCTTCATAGCCATGTGGCAACAACATCACCAAACCGTTTTGTGTCCCCCACTTCGATTCGTGCGACGAAATAAATTGGTCAATCATCGTCTGCGCGCCATTGGCGAAATCACCAAACTGTGCCTCCCAGATAACCAAGGCATTCGGATTCGCTAAGGCATAACCAAACTCATAACCCAATACGCCGTATTCCGACAATAATGAGTTATAGATTTGTGCTGTTTCCTGCTTATCCGAAATATGATTTAAGGAACTGTAATTCTCATTTGTATTCGCATCATGCAATACAGCATGGCGGTGTGAGAACGTACCGCGTTGTACGTCTTGTCCCGACAAACGAACTGCTTTGCCTTCTACCAATAAAGAACCGTATGCTAATAACTCAGCCGTAGCCCAGTTTAATTCACCTTTTTCAAAGTATACTTTACGGTCGGCAATTACTTTTTCAATTTGCTTCAAAGCCACAAAGCCTTTTGGCAAGGTTGTGATGGCTTTAGCTACTTGATCAATGATTGCTAGAGAAATGGCTGTTTTAGGCGATTTTTCGAAATCCTTTTCGGTAGAGTAACGCAATTCTGACCAAGCATTATCCAATTTTAATGGAATATATGGAGGGCGAACTTTTTGTTTCACCAAATCCAAGCGCGCTTGCAACTCGGCTTTGAACTCGGCGTCCATTTGCTCCGCTAACTTCGCTTCGATTTCTCCTTGCTTGATTAATTTCTGTGTATAGATTTCACGTGGATTCGGGTGATTCGTAATATTCGCATACAAAGTAGGCTGCGTAAAACGAGGCTCATCAGATTCGTTGTGTCCATTCCGACGGTAACAAACCATATCCACAAATACATCACGGCCAAACTCCTGGCGGAACTCAGCAGCAATACGCGATACGAAAACCACTGCTTCCGGATCATCTCCGTTCACGTGGAACACCGGTGCGTCAATTATCTTCGCAACATCCGTGCAATAAATCGCAGAACGTGCATCTTCAAAATCCGTCGTAAAACCTACTTGGTTATTGATCACAAAGTGAATCGTTCCACCCGTTGAATAACCTTTCAATTTCGCCATTTGCGTCACTTCATACACGATACCTTGGCCAGCGACCGCCGCATCTCCGTGAATCAAAATAGGCATTACTTTCGAATAATCGCCATGGTAATGGGCATCAGCACTTGCCCGACAGAATCCCTCAACCAAAGGATTTACGGCTTCTAAGTGTGATGGATTCGGAGCTAATTTCAAAGAAATCTCACTACCGTTAGGTGAAATATGTTTCGATGAATAACCTAAGTGGTATTTCACGTCACCATCCCCATGAATCTCATTCGGTACATTTCCTTCGAAACCATCAAAGATCGATTCGTAGGATTTATGCATGATGTTCGCCAAAACGTTCAAACGACCCCGGTGTGCCATACCAATCATGGCTTCTTTGACACCTAAGTCGGCCGACGTATTAATAATCGCATCTAAACCCGCGATGGTTGATTCACCACCTTCAAGTCCGAAACGCTTTTGGCCTAAGTATTTTGTTCCTAAGAAATTTTCAAAAACGACAGCTTCATTCAATTTCTGAAGGATATGCTTTTTCTTTTCAAACGATGGGTTGAAAGACAAAGCTTCTTTCTCAATTTTATTGCGCAACCATTCTTTCGTAGCTACCTCGCGGATATACGAATACTCAAAACCAATTGTCCCGGCATAAATCTTATGCAAAGCCTCTTGAATTTGACGTAAAGTCGCAGGACCAATTCCCAAGAAAACACCCGCCTGAAACACGGTATCTAAATCAGCATCCGAAAGCGCGTAATCAGCTAAACCTAAACGCGGCTGGCGATCTTTGCGCTCACGAACCGGATTTGTTTTTGACAACAAGTGACCACGTGAACGAAAAGCTTTGATGAGTGAGATAACAGCCATTTCCTTTTGAACATGTGCAGAATCTGCAGCATTGCCCACAGGCGCATCTGTTAACCAGGTTTGTGAAAAATCGAAACCCTTAAAGAAATCTCTCCAAGAGCTATCTACGGAATTGGGGTCTTGTTTGTATGCTTCGTACAAGTCAGCGATGACTTGGGTATCTGCATTGGCAACGTAGGAAAATGGATCCATAATGTAAAATTCCAGCCTTCGACTAGAAAAGTTTCAAACGTTATTGTTTTGGTTTAGGTAAATTTAATTCTCGCGAAAAAAATCCTCGCAATTTAATATACTCTTGGCAATAAAACCCAACAATTCACGGGTTTTTATACCATATAAGAGCACAAATTTCTTTGGAAAAAATCCTATTTATTCGTGCACCAAAAAATTCTTTATTTATTACAATTATATCCTACCAAAGTCAAAGAAATTGCATTATTACTTAAGGCCGGAATTCCGCGATTTTCCCATTTCCTAAATCTACCTCGTAACGGATGAATAATTGGTGAAATCCTGCGCGTTCCGAAGAAACCGTTGAACCAAAGCCCGCAGGATAATAAGCCGTAGATTCTCCTAAAAAATCATAGGCATATCCCACGCGAAAGTTTTTCCCGAGGGCAACTTCTAAACTACCTAAAAGTGCCTTTGAACCTAATTCCGATCCTGTACCCTGATACCAAATTCCAGCACCCACTTTTTCCTTGAACCAAAAAACAGCATAATAGTCTGATTTCATCGTTTCTTGTTGGTTTCGCAGGATCGCTCCTAGCTTGACCGCATGTTGATTGAGGTGCAAGATATATTGCCCCGACAAGTACATAGGCTTATGCATGGACCCATAACTCGATTCAAAAGAATTTGCGGGCGAACTAAAGCCAACTTGTAGATCACCGCGGGTGTAATGTACCCCCCAACCATAATGACCACCCAAAACACTTGTACCACTTTTACCAATGATGGGATATTGATTCACGCCCACCTGCACACCGATTCGAACATAGTTTCCTCTCCCCCACGCAAAATTTTTAGCAGCAACAGCCGCTAATCCCAAATTCGCAGCGATTCCACCCGATGCCAAGGCATACGATTGATCTGTATTGTATGCCAAAAAACCGATACCTCCTTTTTCCTGTGCGATGGGCATATCAAAACTAAAGTATTGTTGGGACGATGCCGTATTCGTAATCCCACCCTGAAACAGCGGTTTTTTTCGATAAATCCCGGTGATGGAACCTACGCCTTTGGCACCAGCGATTGCCGGATTAATGGCCAATGGCATGAAGGGATAGACCATGCGCAAGGATTCTTGCTGGGCAAAAAGAGGCAAACTCATCAATAAAAAAACAACAACTTTTCGCATAAAAACTGACAATATGACATTCCGAAAGGTTTTGGACTAACATTTGAACCTACGGAATTCAAATTTATGATTTTTAATCTCAATTAAACATGAAAGAAACAGGTAACATCTCCATTCACACTGAGAACATTTTTCCCATCATCAAGAAATTTCTCTATTCTGACCACGAGATTTTCCTTCGTGAGTTGGTATCCAATGCCGTAGACGCCACCCAAAAAATCAAGCGATTGAGCTCCATAGGGGAATTCAATGGGGAATTGGGTGATTTAAAAGTTCAAGTAAGCTTCGATAAGGATAAGAAAACGATCACGATTTCCGACAACGGAATCGGGATGACGGCCGAAGAAATAAAAAAATACATCAATCAAATCGCCTTCTCCGGAGCTACAGAATTCGTAGAGAAATACAAAGACCAAGGGGATGACAAAGGAATCATCGGTCATTTTGGCCTAGGATTTTATTCCGCCTTCATGGTTGCGAAGGAAGTGGAAATTATTTCAAAATCGTATCAAGAAGGATCTGAAGCAGCGCGTTGGATCTGCGATGGTTCGACCGAATATTCAATTAGTTCTGCCAAAAAGAAAACACGTGGAACGGACATCATCCTTCACATTGCGGAAGATTCGGAAGAATTCTTGGAAGAGTATCGTTTAAAATCGATCCTCGATAAGTATGGCAAGTTCTTACCTATGCCGATTGAATTCCAAGAGAAAATCATCAATAACCCAAATCCCATTTGGACGAAATCACCATCCGATTTAACGGATGAAGATTACTTACAATTCTACGACGAATTGTATCCGATGCAGGAAAAACCTTTGTTCTGGATTCACTTAAATGTGGACTATCCATTCAACTTAACAGGAATTTTGTATTTCCCGAAAGTGAAGAACGAAATGCAATTGCAACGCGAAAAAATTCAGTTGTATAGCAGACAAGTCTTCATCACGGACGAAGTCAAAGACATCGTTCCTGAGTTCTTAATGTTGTTGCACGGGGTCATCGACTCACCGGATATCCCATTGAACGTTTCCCGCTCGTTCTTGCAGGCGGATTCGAATGTCAAGAAAATCAACTCGTACATCACGAAGAAAGTGGCAGATAAATTGGCCGACCTATTCAAAGCAGACCGCGCAGCATTCGAAGAGAAATTTGCGAACATCGGACTATTCGTAAAATACGGAATGATCTCTGATGAGAAATTCATGGAACGTGCGATGAATTTTTGCTTAGTTCAAGATACGAATGACAAATATTTTACGTTAGACGAATACGCTGAAGAAGTTCAAGCAGCTCAAACGGATAAAGATGGCAACAAAGTCTATCTCTATACGACTGATGAACAACAGCAAGATGCCTTTATTCAATCCGCCAAACAAAAAGAGTACTCGGTTCTAAAACTTGATTCCTTGATTGATAGTCATTTCATTCAAGCCATGGAAGCGAAATTGGAGAAAACCCAATGGAAACGCGTCGATGCAGACCGAATTGATAAATTAATCGACACGGGAATCAACTTAGAAGCAGTTCTTAGTGATACGCAAAAAGAGAGCGTGAAGAAAGTCTTCGAAGAAACCTTGAATGACAAACAAAAAGTCGTTGCTGTAGAGGCCATGTCGCCTGATGAATTACCAGCGATTGTTACGCAAAATGAATTCATGCGTCGCATGAGCGAAATGTCGAAAAATGGAGGTGGCATGGGGATGTTTGGGTCAATGCCAACAACCTATAACATCACGGTCAATGCGAATCACCCTTTGATTGGGAAATTAGCCGGTTTGGAATCCGAAGATGAGCAAAAAGCATTGGCAAAACAAATCTCAGATTTAGCTTTACTGTCGCAGAATTTATTGACAGGAGCTGATTTGACGGCTTTCATCAAACGAACAATTGCGAAGCAATAGCACAACCAGACATTAGACACTAGACATTAGACATTAGAAAAAACAAAAGTCTACAGTCAAAAGTCCATCGTCTATAGTCCATCGTCTATAATCCAAAAAACCTGGGTGGTCTTCCATCCGGGTTTTTTTATAAGCCTTTGCGAACGATAATTTTCTTGGTAGCCACCGACCGACCGTCGATAGACAATTGATACAAATACATGCCTGAAGAAAAATCACGCAAAGAGATTCGAAGCGTTCTTTGGTCTCGATCTAAAGCAAATTCCTTCACTTGCTCGCCCAACACATTGTAAAAGCCTAATCGTAATTCCTGATTACCTACAACCTGATAATCAATATCCAAAAAATCACTTGCTGGATTTGGATAGGCATGTGAAACCTGAATGCGGTCATTATAAAACAAATAATTACTATTATTGCTGTTCTCCTCAACCAACTTCCGGTCTGGAACCTGACCTACAATCGTCGTAGTTGAAGGTTTTGCAAAACTGGATTTCATGATTTGTGTGAGGTATGAATTCTGCTTCAAATCAAGATTTGTTTGCAATGCCGGATTCACATGAAACGAACGCTTAGACAACAATATAGGTAAATTGACACGCTGCGCTGTTCGCTGAATCGCTAATCGAGATTTCGATTTTCCTTCTATTTGCGCATGCAAAAAAACGGGGCTTAAAAAACCCAGCAGCAAAGCAAAAAAGAAAGTGTTACGTACAGCTTGAATCATAGGATAATCGAATAATCAAAGGTAAGTCTTTCGCGCAAACAAAAACGCACACAATGGGCAAACGGTCCAAATCCAATGACAAAATGCCGAATTTTAAGGTTTTTTAACAGTCGGAGTCTGCTGAACACGCTCCAAGACCATCGGCAATGTGATTTTTTCCTTTGACCGCCAATTAAACCCGTCCAAATACTCAAGCTCTTCCTTCCACTCTTTGGGAGGCACGAACTTCGCTTCGGGTTTCGTGATAAACGATATCTTGTTGATTTTATTTTCTTGGAAAAAGAGATTCATCCGACTGCATTCGACCCGATTTAAGCCCGTGGTATTTTTCTTATCATCCACGACATAATAAACACTCTCTCCATTGCCGTCGACCTGCACTTTCTTTAAGCGAGAATCATCCGCAAAGAATACCCACATTTTCCGACCTTTAATTTGATTATAATGGGAGGCAGAATCTATTGAAATAACGAAAGAATGACCACGTAAACGCATCTCTCGCATTTTCTGATTGGTCATGTACATAGATACCGAATCCGCTTGCAACTGGGAATCATTCGTCCACAGCAACGGTTTTTGATAAAAATGTATCACCGAATCCTTCGTGTCGTAACCGAGTGAATCACATTTACCGGAGAAATCGGATTTAAAGAGTAAGACATTTTTATATGCATACAATTTACGCGTAGAATCGACCTTATTTTGCATCGACACAAGGGTATCAGCCGTCAAATACAAGGTATCTTGCTCGCCGATATTTCGCATCAGCGCACGCCCATAAACCCGCGTAATTCCCGTTTTTCCTGCGTACCGACCGTGGTCACCCGTCAAAATCACCTTTTGTTTTTGGCTTAAAAACTCTACCCGACCGCGTGCTACACCAATCTGCGTGGGACTGTCGTAAAACAAGGTATCCGCGGAAAGAATATACTCGTCGGTTTTGGCAGTCGACCGACCTGTGAAATTTGACACTTTGCTTTGTGTATTGTAGAAGCCCGCGTTCGTTAGGACCGTATCCTTTTTCGTAATAATTTCCGTAGGAGCGATAAAATAAGCCTCCTTAGATGCTGTGTTATATTTGAGGGAATCAGCCTGCAGCTTCCCTCCATCCTTATCCAAAACGCGGACCTTTTGTTTGAAGAGAAAGTTCTTCGTAACGGTATTGTAAAATCCTTCCCGACTCGACAAAGTAGATTTTTTGTCAATTATTTTAGCACCCGTATGGTAAATAGCCATCCGAGAATTCATATCGTAATCTAACTTATTCGTTGACAGCACAATGGTATGATCATCTAATTTGACTTTGCCCGAGATGTATGCCTGTCGCGTATCGCCTATATACACAGCCGTATCTCCCGTAATCGTCACGGTGTCCGCTTGAATGATTTTCACATGGCCATAAGCCTCGACATTATTCGTGGAACTATTTAAAACTGCTTGATCACAGGCTAAAGTCGTAGTTCCTTGTCGGAGAAATACCCGCCCAATCAACGTTTTTCGCATGATTAGCTCCTGCTGCATCCCATTAAGACTGTCGGCACGAATGACCTCTAGCTGACTTTGCGCAAGCAAGCAAGCCGGGAGCATCAAAAAGAAAAAGAGGAATAATCCGTATTTTTGCCGCATGTTCATTGCGAATCGTTAATTTCGCATCATCAATTGAACGCGCAATTTACCAATTTTATGCTGGAAGATTTCATCCATTTTATCCAAAAAGAGAATTTATTTCAACCCGAAGACAAAATCCTCATTGCTGTTAGCGGCGGGATTGATTCGGTGGTATTAGCCAAACTATTCTCGTTGGCAAAATTCAATTTTGGAATTGCGCATGTGAATTTCAGTTTACGCGGAGAAGAATCCCTGGCCGACGAGGTATTTGTGAAGAAATTCGCCAAAACCCTGAAAGTCCCTTACCACAACATCGTATTTGACACCAAAGCCTTTGCCGAAAAAGAGAAAATTTCGACTCAGATGGCCGCGCGATTGTTACGCTACAACTGGTTCGAAGAAATCCGCCAGCGGGAAGGATATCAATACATCGCAACCGCACACCATCAAATGGATAGCGCTGAAACTGTCTTGATAAATTTAACGCGAGGAAGCGGATTAGCGGGATTCCATGGTATCCCATTAAAGAATGGCCACATTATCCGACCGATGTTGTTCGCGAATCAAGAACAGATATTCGACCTTGTGGTAGAAAAGCATTTAGCATGGCGCGAAGATTCGTCGAATGAATCGACGAAATACCAACGTAATTTCATCCGCCATGAAATCATGCCCAAGTTCCAAGAGCTTAATTCCACTTTTGATGAAACCCTCGCACAAACGAGTGAACGCATTCGCGACATCGAGGAATGGATTCAGGAAGAATATGCCATGTGGCAAGAGGCGAATATCAAAAGTGACACAGCGAATAACCTTTTCGTCCAATTAAATGATAAAACGGCCCGTGAAAAAGTCATGCAACAACGCTGGCTTCAAAGCCTCGCTTTTAACGGAGATCAAATCGCACAGATCACAAATCATCCTGCAGATAAAGTGGGTAAAATCTTCGAATCACCACTTTTTACATTAAATATCGATCGTAATCAATGGGTATTAAGTCCTAAAGACCAGTCGGAGTACAAGCCCATCTTAGTCCAAGAAGAAGATGAAATCATCGACTTAGGAACAAAAGAATTACATATTTATGTCGAAGAAAATACGGCAGATTTCAAGGTACCCACAGAGGCAAACATTGCTTGTCTCGATGCGGATAGCTTAACATTTCCCTTGGAAATTCGCAAGTCACAAGAAGGCGATTGGTTTTGCCCGCTGGGCATGAATTCCAAAAAGCTTATTTCAGATTTTCTGACCGACAAAAAAGTAGCACTCAATATCAAGAAAACGACCCTATTAATGCTGAGTAAAGGTTCTGTTGCATGGATTGTGGGCCATCGAATAGACAATCGATTCAAGGTTTCTGACAAAACGGAAACGGTGATGATTTTCGAATTAAAACCAAAGGTTTAGCACGTCCTTGGGTCATGTTTTTAGGCTAATTTTCATGCATGCCTCAGCTACCTTTGGCAAACCTTGGAGGATTGCCAAAGGTAAAGAGGAAATAGAACTCTAACGTTCCTAAAACTGATAATCTACCTGATTAATTTTCGATAAGATTCGGTCCGAATGGGATCTAGTAAACTTAAATAAGCAAAGGCTTGTTGGCGCTCAGACGCACCCGCCTCATCCAAGATGGAAAAGATCTCCTCACTCTTGGCATCAAAAAATACACGAATACTTGCAGCACCTGGTCGGATTTGATTGATCTGACGAATCTGCATCAACAAATCTAAAATACCCTTACGAGCCTCGTCTGGTTTCTCCTTAAATGTATCCAAATACAAACGGTGATAGCTATAATTCACATCGCGCATCCCTTGAATTTGTTGGTTCATCAAATTCTCCGAAATCGCAAAACGCGAACGAATGTCGGAGGCATTCCCCCAACCCGTACCTGAATTTTGGGCCAAATTCGTCAAATTTGCCAATTTCTGCACAAAAGCCTCTCCCCCACGCAATCCCATCGAATCATAATGATAAGCGAGAGACAAATAGGCATAATAGGCCATCAATGAACTCAAATTATCGATAAAACTATTGTCATTGTACGTTATTGGCGTGCCCAGCTGATACTTAAAATTGAAATTTTTATCGATCATGTTCAAGACTACCGTTTCATAGGAAGTACCATACACAGGTCGCAAGACTTGAATGCGTGCATTAGCCTCAAAATCTCCTTGAGAACTCGCTTTGGTCAATAATAAATTGATATTCAACTTAATTTTTTCTTCAGGCGCAAAATTATCATTGGACCAACGGCGGTTGGACAAAAAATCTTGTAAGGTACGCTGAAGTTCGGAATAGATCTGCGAGGATCCTCGCTGTTGATCGAGCTGTAATTGCTCGGTGTTAATCGTCACTGTTGCCTGTAGTTCTTGGGCTTTCGTTGCCCAAGAACCGAGACATAATATCGCGAATATTAGTATGCGAATGGATTTCATATGAAATCAAACGAAAAAAGATTAGTTTTCGTCTGTTCCTTCTGTACGTTCTCTGAAATCTACTTTGTCAGCCAAAAATTCGTCAATGGCAATTGCGCTTGGCTTTGGCATACGCTCGTAGTATTTCGAGATTTCGATTTGCTCACGGTTTTCAAAAATCTCTTCTAAATTATCTACCGATGAAGCAAACTCAGATAATTTACCTGATAATTCCTCCTTCATTTTGCTTGAAATCTGACGTGCACGTTGTCCAATAATCGAAATGGACTCGTATGTATTACCTGTCTTTGCAGCAATTTTATCTACATCACGCGTAATGATTGATGGATTGGTTTGGATCTTAGACATCTCTTTGAATTTTAATTAAGGTTGCAAAAATAAGATAATTTTCTGAAATAAACTATTGGGGACTCGTGGTCAATTTAGACGTATTCGACTTCTCTTTCTCTAATAACGCTTTCTGTTCTGCTTCAAGTTTAGCAATGCGCTCTACTTCCACATTACTCTTCACATACATCTTCTCCGCATCCTTCAAATAGGCGCTTTGTGGATATTTGTCTACGAGTTCTAAATAAAACTTAGATGCATCGGAATAACGTTCCTTTTGCTTGGATTCAATGGTACTGTTTGCCAAATCATATTGTGCCAATACCTTCAAATAAGCCATTTCCTCATTGTAATCCGAGTCTGGGAAATCACGCTGAAAGTTTGTGATTTCAATCACAGATGACTTCAAGGATGCCACGTTAAAGGGGGATGTTTTATGGTACAATTTCGCTTTTTCATAAGCCTTGCGCTCCAACTTGCGACGCAACTCCTTAATCATATTCGAACATTCATCCTTGAATTTCGTGTCTGGATAATTATTCAAATAACTCTGCAATTCATTGATCGCTGACAAAGTACCTGTTTGGTCCAGGTTAAAATTGGGAGAATCCTTGTACAAGGAAAATGCAGACATATAAATGGCTTCTTCTGCAAATTCACTACGCGAAAAAACCTCATAAAACTTCTTGAAATGCGCATTCGCTAGGGTATAATTCCCTAAATTGAAATCGCAATATGCCTGATAATAGGTGGCCATTTCTTGGGTAGAATCTCCCTTCATTAAGGGTAGTATCTCATCAAATAAGATACTTGCCTTGTCAAAATCTTTCTTTTTATAATAGTCCACGGCAGCCTTGTACTTGACAGGCAAACTCGCATTCTTACGGAACTTCTCAAACTTACCGCATGAACTCAAGCCGAGCAATGCAATAAAACCAACTAGAATATAATTTTTCAATTTCATAAGCCCCAAATATACGGATTAATTACGACTAAATTGTAAATGATACAATTGCGCATACAATCCCTCTTGCTTCAATAACGCCTCATGCGTTCCTCGTTCTTTAATTTCACCTTTGTCCATCACCAAAATCTGATGCGCATTACGAATCGTAGATAAGCGATGCGCAATCACGACTGCCGTTCGTCCTTGCATCAGGGTAGCAATCGCTTGTTGGATTAGGCCCTCCGACTCAGAATCAACCGAAGATGTTGCCTCATCTAAAATAATAATTTTGGGGTCATGCACCATGGCACGAACGAAAGAAATAAGTTGGCGCTGACCCACACTCAACGTAGCGCCACGTTCCATCACCTCATAGGCATAGCCACCTGGCAACGACATAATAAAATCATGCACACCTACCGCCTTCGCGGCTTCTTCAATCTTTTCCTGCGAAATGGCTGTATCGCCTAAATGAATATTGTAAGCGATGGATGCGCTAAACAAAAAGACATCTTGCAAGACGATCGCTATATTTTTACGCAAACTGTGAATCTCATATGCTGGTAACGCAACGCCATCAATTCGAATTTGACCTTGCTGGCAATCATACATACGGCCTAATAAACCAATAATAGATGATTTCCCAGCACCCGTTGCACCGACAATCGCCAACGTTTGTCCCGAAGGAACTTCAAAACTTACATTTTTAACAACCCATTCCGGTTCATTATAAGCAAAGCTTACATCATCAAATTCGATGTTTCCTTTCAATTCATCAGCCAAAACCTTCCCATTATTCTGAATATAATCTGTTGAATCCAACAAAGTCAAAATACGCTCCGTCGAAACAATCCCCATTTGCAAGGTATTAAAACGATCCGCAAGCATCCGGATTGGTCGGAAAAAGAGGTTAATGAACATAATGAAGGCCGTCAGTGTCCCCACCGTAATTTGCTCTTTCAAAATATAGGTCGAAGCCATCCAAACCACAAAACCTGAACCCACCGCGGATATCACATCGGCTACGGGAAAATAAACCGAATAGGCTAGAATACCGCGAATATTCGCATCGCGATGATCCTCATTGATTTTGTTGAATTTCGCCAATTCCCGCTTTTCGGCATGGAATAATTGTACAATCATCATCCCCGAAATATGCTCTTGAACAAACGAATTCAGATTCGCCACAGCTCCCCGCACCTCGTTAAAGGATTTCTTGATGTATTCTTTAAAAACATAAGTTGAAAATACCATGAACGGCACTGTCGCTAAAATCACTAATGTCAAGCGCCAATCGGTGTAAAACATCACCCCGATGATCAAAAACAATTGCAACAAATCCCCAGCAATAGATGCCAAGCCTTCCGAAAACACATCATTCAAAGTCTCGATATCAGACACCGTCCGAGTAACCAGTCGGCCGATAGGAGTCGCATCAAAAAAGGCTAGTTTCAAATCAACGATTTTGGCATAGAGTTGGACACGGATATCACGAATAACCGTTTGTCCCAGGTAACCAGCCAAATAACTCGTAGAAAATTGAAGCCCTGTCTGCGCGAAAAGCACCGCAATCATGATGAAGAACATGCGAAGCAAGTCGGCCATTTTATCTAAACTCACAAAGTGGTCAAGCGTATACCGAATCATCAAGGGAATCACGGGTGACACACCCGCCATGCACAAAATAAGGCCTACGAGAAACCAGAACCGGAATTTATAAGGCTTAATGAAGCCATAAATCCTTCGGATAATTTGCAAATCAACAATTTTTCCGCTTTCCTTATCTTTCAATGGATTCGATTTTATCGAGTGAGCTGGCTGCGCAAGTACCGCAACCTTTGGCGCATTGACCCGCCGTTTTACCCCAAAATTGTTGATACACCAATCTTCCTAAATAGAAGAGTGCAGCAGCAAAAACCAAGAAGATGATTATTTGTTCCATGCTTAATCAACAAACCATTTGCCCTGTAAAGTTCCTAAAAATTCATCAAAGATGGGACCAGCCCCAATGATTTCCCCTTCAAAAATCACAGCATCTCCCCCACTAAAATTGGTCACACGACCGCCAGCTTCTTCGATGATAATCTTACCTGCCGCAACATCCCAAGGCTTCAAATTAGCCTCAAAAAAGCCTTCAAATCGACCACAGGCCATATAAGCTAAATCAATCGCTGCAGCACCCATCCGGCGTAACCCATGGGAAGTACGCATCAATTCCTTCAATAAAGACAAGTATCGATCCTGGTAGGAGAAATCATAATAGGGAAAACCGGTCGCCAATAAACTCTTACTCATGAAGGCTTGTTGGGACACCTGAATCGTCCGCTCATTCAAATAAGCTCCGTGTCCTTTCGCCGCATAAAACAATTCATCGCGGTTTGGCTCATAGATTAAACCCAAAATAGGTTGTTTCTGGTAAATCAAACCTACGGAAACGGCATAAATAGGCAATCGATGCAGGAAATTTGTTGTGCCATCCAAAGGATCAATGACCCAATAATAACCATCGCCAACTTCGCTGTAATCTGATGCAGATTCTTCAGCCACAAATCCCGCTTCCGGGAAAACAGCAGAAAGACCTGCTTTTAATCGAGTTTCGGCCGTTTGGTCCACAAAGGAAACCAAATCGTTCGTACCCTTGTATTGTATATCTGACTCGCCAATATTGTCCACCATGGATTGAATCCATACACCCGTTTCGCGCACGAGGGGTTTTGCATTTTCCAGGATGACAGCTAAGTCGATCATTTTACTTTCGCAATTTTATGAGCTCCACTTGAAATCCAATCCGACAAAATTTGTTGGGTTTCCTTCAAATAAGCATCTTTTGCATGCTTATCAGCCGCTTTTTCTTTTTTGTCCTTATCCGCTGGGCTCTCTTCTGTCGCACCTAAAGCATCCATGATGGCCTGAGACTCATCCGGCTTTTTCTTCTGCTCGTCCAATTCCTTTTTACGCTTCTCCATATTCAAGGAAATAGAATTTTGCTCCTTGATCTTTTTCCAGCGTTCAAAATCCTGCTTCAGTTTAATCAAATCAGGTTTTGTCTTCAAACGTGCTTGGAAAGCAGCTTGTAATTGTGCCAAAGTTGGCGCAACAATATTATTCGTAGGCGTATAAGCCGTTGTAGGGATCATATCCCAAGGCAATGCCGAAGGCTGAGAACTTTCTCCAAACTCCTCCGCAGAAAAGGCTGACGGCAAAGCAAAATCGGGACTAACACCTTTATGTTGCGTAGAAGAACCATTCACGCGGTAGAATTTCTCCAACGTAATTTTCAATTGGCCTACGGGATCCTTTTCATTCGCCATGTAATTATCTAGGTCGATTACCGACTGCACAGTTCCCTTACCATAGGATTGCTCTCCTACAATAATACCCCGTTTATAATCTTGAATCGCAGCGGCAAAAATTTCCGATGCCGAAGCAGAGAAACGGTTAATCATAATCGCCATGGGACCGTCATAAACTTGCATGGGGTCTCGGTCGACTTCCTGTGAAATCTTTCCGTCCGACTGCTTGCGCTGCACGACGGGACCTTTTGGAATAAACAAACCCGTTAATTCAACAGCTTCGATCAAAGATCCTCCCCCATTGTTCCGCAAATCAATCACAAGACCATCAATTCCTTCTTGTTTGAATTCGTTTAAGAACTTACGTACATCTGCGGAAGTTGATTTAAAATCAGCCTCACGTTTGCGTGCACCTTCAAAATCACGGTAGAACATAGGAATCGTAATCAAACCTAATTTGTAAGTTGAAGCACCTTGCTTGAAATTCAATATTTCTTTTTTGGCCGTTTGCTCTTCGAGTTTGATTTTTTCACGTACGATGCGAACTTCCGAAGTGGGAGAACCCGTCACACCCGAACCTGGCAAAATCTTCAATCGAACGACAGTTCCTTTCGGACCGCGGATCAATTTGACGGCATCGTCCGTAAACCAACCAATCACATCCACAAAAGCACCATCATCTCCTTGAGCCACACCTACGATGCGATCTTTCGGATTGATTTGCTTGGATCGAAAAGCGGGTCCACCGGGAACCAAATCCTGAATCGTCACATAATCGCCTTCCAAACGAAGCGTAGCTCCGATGCCCTCAAAACTTTGAGCCATATCTTTATTAAACTCTTGAGCAGCTTTGGGAATCATATAAGATGTATGCGGATCAATACTTTCCGTGTAGGCATTCATAAAAACCTGAAAAACATCTTCAGCACGCGTACGAGCCATGTATTTGGCAGAACGCTTGTAACGATCATTCAATTCACGTACAGCCGTTGTATCCGCTTTACCTCCAATTTTCCAATCAACCAATTGGCGTTTAACATCTTTACGCCAATAGTCATCTAAATCAGCACTTGATTTTGCCCAAGCCGCTTTTTCACGATCCGGCTGATAGGTCTCGTCCAAAGTAAAATCCATGGGTTGCTTGATGATTTTATCGACATAGGCAAAACGCTCCAACATGCGTTTTTGGTACAGATTATAAATCTGAAACGCTGAGGTCAAATCACCTAGGTTCAATTGCTCATCAATCGTGAAACGGTATTTCTCAACTTCTTCGATATCCGATGCGAGGAAATAGACCTTATTAGGGTCTAGATTCTTTAAATAGGCATCAAAAATCTTTGATGACAAGGAATCATTCACAGGAACTTTCCGATAATGGTAATTGGACAAAATACCAAAAACCAATCGCTCCACCTTCCGTTGGGTATCCGTCGGTTGCAAATCACCTTGTTGGTAAGTAGCCACCTCCAATTTACCTTGCGTTTTCCCGTGCAAGAAAACGACAACCAAGAGAGAAAGTGGAATTAAAATCGGAAGTATCCTTTTCATATTATTCTTTTTCGATCGCGATCAACTCAACTTCAAACACCAAAGCCGAATAAGGTTTGATGGTTTGACCACCCCCACGAATGCCATAAGCTAATTCTTGAGGAATAAATAATTTAAATTTAGAGCCAACAGGCATTAATTGTAGTGCTTCTACCCAACCTGGAATAACGCCAGAAACAGGAAAAGAAACAGGCTCACCACGTTGCACTGAAGAGTCAAACACGGTACCATCGATCAATGTTCCATGGTAATGAGTTTTTACTTTATCGGAAGCCTTAGGCTTAGGACCGTCACCCATCTTGATTACTTTGTATTGTAAGCCTGTAGCGGTTGTGATGACAGAATCCTTCGTTTTATTTTCGGCAAGGAATTTCTCCCCGGCGATGCGATTAGGCTCATGTTGTTTTGCTTGCTCAGCCATTTGCGCTTGTTGGTTTTTCATCATGAAGTTATTCATCACGCTTTGGCATTCTTGCTCATTAATCAACAAAGTACCACCTGTAGTCACAGAAGCAAAGCCCTTGGCAACCATATCAGGATTCAGGGTAACATTTTGCGACTTGAAATTTTGCGCTACGAGAACACCTACCGCATAAGAAACGGAGTCAATCGACGAATTGAATGGCTTGACAGGAACTTTCGTAACAGAAACAGTAAGCTTAGGTTTTGTTTTAGGTTTTGATTGGGCGAATGACCCGAAAGTTAAACAGGAGATGCCGGCAAACAGCGCAACACGAATGAATGATAATTGCATAGTTATGGAGTTAAATCAAATTAAAGTTTCGAAGATACACGAAAATTGTGGCTCACTCAACAAAATTAACGGCATTTAACAGCGGCATATTATCTGCGAATTCTTGAATCTAAAAAAAGTCTTATGATTAAGCTCATTTTTTGATGAAGTTATGGGAATATTGAAATTTCCTAGCTAATTTTGCACCCGAAATTATATAGTAAAAAAATTAAACTCTTCATAAAACTTTAGTATGGCATCAGTAAGACCAGATGAGGTTTCGGCAATTTTGAGAGAACAATTATCTCAAGCGAAAACTCAAGCAGAATTAGAAGAAATAGGCACTGTACTCCAAGTGGGTGATGGTGTGGCTCGTATTTACGGCCTTTCGAATGTACAAGCAGGTGAATTGATCGTTTTTGAAAACGGTTTGAAAGCCTTAGCCTTGAACTTAGAGGAGGACAACGTAGGAGCTGTACTTTTAGGTGACTCAAGCCAAATCAAAGAAGGCGATACCGTTAAGCGTACCAACTTAATTGCCTCTGTTAAGGTAGGTGATGGTATCTTAGGACGTGTTGTAAACACCTTAGGTGAGCCTATCGATGGTAATGGCCCTATCGCTGGTACTTTATACGAAATGCCTTTGGAGCGTAAAGCACCAGGAGTTATTTTCCGTCAACCGGTAACAGAACCTTTACAATCAGGTATCAAAGCGATCGATGCTATGATTCCAGTAGGTCGTGGCCAGCGTGAGTTGGTGATCGGTGACCGTCAAACAGGTAAAACAGCTGTTTGTATCGATACAATTATCAATCAAAAAGAATTTTATGACAAGGGCGAGGCAGTTTTCTGTATCTATGTAGCCATTGGTCAAAAAGCATCTACCGTTAAGCAAATCGAGCAAACGCTTCGTAAAGCTGGCGCAATGGAATATACAGTAATCGTTTCAGCATCTGCAGGTGATCCTGCTCCGATGCAATTCTACGCACCATTTACAGGTGCTGCGATTGGCGAATTCTTCCGTGATACAGGTCGTCCAGCATTAGTTGTATATGATGACTTATCAAAACAAGCGGTAGCATACCGTGAAGTTTCTTTATTGTTACGTCGTCCACCAGGACGTGAGGCGTATCCAGGTGACGTTTTCTACCTTCACTCCCGTTTATTGGAGCGTGCGGCGAAAATCAACAATTCGGATGAAATCGCGCGTAACATGAATGACTTACCAGAGTCAATCAAAGGAATCGTGAAAGGTGGCGGTAGTTTAACAGCCCTTCCAATCATTGAAACACAAGCGGGTGACGTATCTGCTTATATTCCTACCAACGTAATTTCGATTACCGATGGTCAAATCTTCTTGGAAACAAACTTGTTTAACGCAGGTATTCGTCCAGCGATCAACGTAGGTATCTCGGTATCTCGTGTAGGTGGTAACGCGCAGATCAAATCCATGAAGAAAGTAGCGGGTACGTTGAAATTAGATCAAGCACAATTCCGTGAGTTAGAAGCTTTCGCGAAGTTTGGTTCTGATTTAGATGCATCTACGAAATTAACGATTGACCGTGGTCGTCGTAACTTAGAAATGTTGAAGCAACCTCAGTTCGCACCACAACCGGTGGAGGAGCAAGTTGCGATGATTTATTTAGCAACTACAGGTAACTTGGATAATGTACCGGTAGAAAAAGTTCGTGAATTCGAACAAGATTTCATTCAAGTATTACGTGCGACAGAAAATGATACGTTAGTAGCGTTGGGTCAAGGGAAATACGATGATACCTTAACCGCTACCTTGAAGCGTGTAGGTAATGAAGTAGCAGCTAAATACAAAGCATAAAATTAGAATACTATGGCTTCCTTAAAAGAAGTAAGAAATAGAATTGTATCCGTTAACTCGACGCAACAAATCACCAAAGCCATGAAAATGGTTTCGGCAGCGAAGTTGCGTCGTGCACAGGATGCCATCCACCAAATGCGCCCCTATGCTAAGAAATTAGCAGAAATGATTGCAACGGTTTCAGCTCAAACGGAAGCCGGCGCAGAAAATCCTTTCACTGAAGTGCGTGAAATCAAGCGTGCATTAATCCTTGTCGTAACATCAGACCGTGGACTTTGCGGCGCATTTAATGCGAACGTAGGGAAAGCAACGATGGCTTTAGTACAAGAGAAATATGCCGACTTGCATGCAGCTGGCCAAGTGGAGATTTTATCATTAGGCAAAAAAGGTGCAGAATATCTTTCTCGTCGTGGTTACAACGTTAATGAAGCACATACGGATATTTTTACGCGTTTGAACTTCAATAACGTACGTGAAATTGGCGATGCCGTTTTGGCATCCTTCACAGAGAAAAAATTTGATGTTGTTGAAGTAATCTTCAACTACTCAAAAAACGTGGCGACACAGATTATTCAAACAGAGCAATTACTTCCTTTGGTAGCAGAGGAATCAAGCGAAAAGGCTAGTGCTGTTGATTACATCTTCGAGCCATCTGAAGAGAAAATTATTTCGGAATTAATTCCAAAGTCTATCAAGTTGTCTATTTTCCGCGCTTTATTAGAATCTAATTCTTCTGAGCATGGAGCACGTATGACGGCGATGGATAAAGCAACTGATAATGCTGGTGAATTAATTAAGGCATTGAAATTAGAGTATAACCGTTCACGCCAAGCAGCCATTACGAAGGAGATCCTTGAGATCGTCGGTGGAGCAGAGGCATTATCCGCTTAAGAAGATGAAAAAAGTATTGTTCATGGTTTTATGGGTTCTTTCCACAGGTGCTTTCGCCCAAGGCATTAAAATGCCTGCGCCAAGTCCTGGACAAAGTATCAAACAAGACTTTTCTTTATCTGCTGTGGAAGTCAAATATTCACGCCCTGTCATTAAAGGCCGTAAGATATTTGGTGATGTAGTTCCTTTTGGAAAGTTATGGCGCACAGGTGCTAATTCACCCACCAGCGTAACTTTTGGCGAAGATGTCAAAATCGCAGGCCAAGCTTTGAAGGCGGGTACTTACCAATTATTAACAATCCCATCTCAATTCTCTTGGGAAATCATCTTCAACAAAGGCACGAATGGCGTGTTTAATTACAATCCTGCCGAAGATGTTTTAAAGGTGAAATTGGCAACAACAACCTTGTCACAATCTGTAGAATCATTTTCTATTCATTTCGCGAATGTGATGGCCAACAAAATGGATTTGGTTATCTCATGGGAGAAGGTAGCGGTTTCGGTGCCTATCGAAACAGAGATTGATTCCAAAATCGCAACTTCTATTGAAAAAGCGATGGCAGCTGATACACGTCCTTATTTCGAATCAGCATCTTATTACTATGAGACCGGTCGTGATTTAAAGACAGCTTTGGAATGGGTAGGCAAAGCAGTTGCCGCTAATCCATCTGCGTATTGGGTCTTGCATTTACAGGCAAAAATTCAAGCGAAGTTGGGTGATAAAGCTGCTGCGAAAGCAAGTGCTGAAAAATCCATTACCTTAGCCAAAGAAGGAAAAAACGAAGATTACGTGACCTTGAATCAAAAATTGATTCAAAGTTTATAAATTGAACTTAATTCGCATCAAAAGCCTTTCTTAACAGGAAGGCTTTTTTTAGCATCAGATATGAAGGAAGAACTAGGATTTAGTACGGGAGAAGATCAAGAAACAGCTGTACTCGTAGCTGTGACGACGCAAAAACAAAATGCGGTGCAAACAGCTGAGTATTTGGCTGAATTGGCCTTTTTGGCATCTACCTCAGGTGTCGTGACCTTGGCAAGTTTTACTCAAAACTTAGCCAAACCCGATAATCGTACCTATGTAGGGAAGGGAAAATTGGATGACATTATCGCCTATGTCATTGCCAAAGATGTGGACATCATGATTTTTGATGATGATTTAAGTCCTTCGCAAGTCCGTAACATCGAATTAACCATTTCGTTGTTGGGCAAAGAAATCAAAGTACTCGACCGAAGCTTGTTGATCTTAAACATCTTTGCCCAACGGGCACAGACTGTTCAGGCTCGAACACAAGTGGAGTTAGCGCAATATCAATACATGTTACCCCGCTTAACGCGTATGTGGTCTCACCTTTCCAAGCAACGTGGTGGAGTGGGTATGCGTGGTCCAGGGGAAAAAGAATTGGAAACTGACCGACGTATTGCCAATGACCGTATTGCATTCTTGAAGGATAAGTTGACTGCGATTGATAAACAATCATTTACTCAAAGAAAGAATCGGGACCGCATGGTTCGCGTTTCGTTGGTGGGTTATACCAACGTAGGTAAATCAACCTTGATGACCAAGTTGGCCAAAGCAGATGTTTTTGCTGAAAATAAATTATTTGCGACCGTTGATTCTACGGTACGCAAGGTGGTTTGGGATGGTATTCCATTCTTATTAACTGATACAGTAGGATTCATTCGTAAACTCCCTACCCTATTAATCGAATCATTTAAGTCGACCTTGGATGAGGTGCGAGAGGCAGATGTGTTATTACACGTTGTGGATATTTCTCACCCCAACTTCGAGGAGCAAATAGAAGTTGTGCAGGGCATCTTGAATGAAATGGGCGCTGGCGATAAACCTACGATTTTAGTATTCAATAAGATTGACCTTTACAATGTCGAGGATGTGTTCTTTGAGGGAGCAGCGGTGGATGAAGATGGGAATCCAGAATTGACCAAAATGGAGCGTGTCACACGTTTCTTAAAGCAATCCCATTGGCAGACCAACACACCGAAGACCGTATTTATTTCGGCGGAACAACGTTCTAATTTAGCTGAATTACGTGAAATGGTGATGGATATCATCAAGGAAAAACACTTCCAAATATTCCCGAACTGGCTGGATACCAACCACTTGATGGGATACAATGATGGCGTGGTACCGGAGGAGAGTTAGGAGTGAAGAATTAAGAGTGAAGAGTGAAGAGATAAGGATTTTGGCGCTGTAGTTCAACGGATAGAATAGGCGTTTCCTAAACGCTAGATCCGGGTTCGATTCCCGGCGGGGCCACCCAGAGAGAAGCAGAGGAGCGCTCCTTCTAAACGCTAGAGACAGCCGGGGTCGCGCTCGACTCGATTCCCGGCGGGGCCACACGAAAATAGACGTTTGACGTTAGACGTTGGACTTTAGACGTTAGACGTTGAGCCGTTTCATAAACGCTTGATACGGCCGGGGTCGCGCTTGACTCGATTCCCGGCGGGGCCACGCGAAAATAGACGTTGGACTTTAGACGTTAGACCGTTTCATAAACGCTTGATACGGCCGGGGTCGCGCTCGACTCGATTCCCGGCGGGGCCACACGAAAATAGACGTTGGACTTTAGACGTTGGACTTTGGACGTTGGACGTTGAACTTTAGACGTTGGACGTTAGACCGTTTCATAAACGCTTGATACGGCCGGGGTCGCGCTCGACTCGATTCCCGGCGGGGCCACACGAAAATAGACGTTGGACTTTAGACGTTGGACGTTGGACGTTAGACGTTAGACCGTTTCATAAACGCTTGATACGGCCGGGGTCGCGCTCGAATCGATTCCCGGCGGGGCCACACGAAAATAGACGTTGGACGTTAGACGTTAGACGTTGAGCCGTTTCATAAACGCTTGATACGGCCTTGGTCGCATTCGAATCAATTATATTCTGTAGCGACGCGATACTTCTCGTCTATTTAGATGGAACATCAGACGCGAAGCTTCGCGTCCAAACAAAAACCACCGGGAACAAAAAACCTTTCACATCGGTTTAACTCTCGAAAACTCTATTACTTGATCTATCAATACCGCATTTTCTCATCAACCGATACCCTCCCAGAAAATTGGGATGAGGTTTCAGCTCAAAGCTTGTTCCTACAATCAGCATATTTGCGCGTATTGGAAAATTCAGCACCCTCCAATATCAGATGTGAATTCATCGGGATTTACCAGCAACAAGAATTAATCGCCACAGCGATGTTGCAACAGGTCGATTTGGCCCAACTAGATGGATTTGGAAGTAGAGACAATGGAATTCTAAGCAGCTTGCGAAACCTATTATTCAAACAATTTTCCTCAAAATTGGCCATTTTGGGCAATAATATGTTAACTGGACAGCACGCGGTTTCATTCAGTAATAAAGCAGATAAATCAGCCGTTTTAACAACGTTAAAGCACTATTTGTCGACCTTAAACCCAGCGCCACACCATAGCATTTTCAAGGATTTTGAGCATTCAGATCGCTCGATGTTTGACTTACCTACATTTAAAAAAAGTTTGGAATTCAGTTCCCAGCCGAACATGTTTTTTGATCTTCATTCTGATTGGAAAAAAGAATCTGATTACGTGCTAGCGCTCACAAAAAAATACAGAGATCAGTACAAGCGCGCTAGAAAAAAAGCAGACGGAATCGAAAAACGCCAATTAACGCTGGAGGAAATCAAACAATTAGAAACTGAAATTAACCAGCTATATCGCCATGTAGCCGAAAATGCCCCATTTAACACTTTTTTCCTTGCTAAAAACCATTTCTACGCATTGAAGCAAGAATTAGGTGACGCTTTCCGCTTTTTCGCGTATTTCGAAAACGGCCAACTCATTGGGTTTAATACGCTCATCCACCACGACGAAATCTTAGAAACCTATTTCTTAGGCTATGATGAGAAAGTACAACGTGAAAAAATGCTCTACCTGAATATGCTCTATGACATGGTAGGCTGTAGTATTCATAATGGTTTCAAACGCATCAATTTTGGTAGAACAGCCCTCGAGATTAAAAGCTCCGTAGGTGCACAACCCGAACAATTATACGGCTGGATGCAACACGAAAACAAACTGATCAACCGATATTTAGGCTTCTTTTTTAAACTTTTGGAACCCGAAGTCAAATGGATCGAACGAAATCCTTTTAAATCTTGACATTCCCATAACCTTGAACATTACCTAATTAATTACCTTTCATGAAATAATGATCATTCATGAAGAAACTGATACTCCTTTTAGCTTGCTTAGCAAGCTTATCAACTGCGAAAGCCCAACAAATTCTCGAAGTACCTGGCTTAAACGAATTTGCCAAAATTGACACGAACGGTCATTCCGTACTCCCAAGTGGACGCTATGTTACACCAGCTGGAAAAACCCTACGTATCACAGATGACCCATTTGGTTTATCCATAAGTCCAAACAAAAAATGGGCCATCACCATTCATAATGCCGCATTTACGCGCATTGACTTAAGCAACCAGTCTTCAAAAAGATTCCCTGATTTCGGCACATCTGACAAAAACTCACCCTATGGTAAGAGCTCCTTTTTAGGAATCGTGTTTGCTTCCGATAGTCAAAGCTTTTACCTCAGTGGCGGTGACGCCGGGAACGTTCACCAAGTAGACATTCAAACAGGGAATGTTTTAAGAACTATTTCACTCGATGGTAAAATCGGTGAAAAATCCTTTGGTGACAGTTTTGCCTCCGACATGGTCATCATACCAGAAAAGAATGAATTGCTCGTACTCGACCAAGCGAATTACCGCATGGTCCGCATCGACTTACTTTCGGGCAACCTAAAATCAAGTACGCCTACCGGTCGATTGCCCTTTGGAATTACGTTAAGTCCTGATCATAAATATGCCTTTGTGGCCAACGTAGGCATGTATGCTTACCCCATCGTTGAAGGTACGACACCTGAAAACATTAAAACACAATATATTCCCTATCATCCTTTTGGAAATGATACCAAGGAATCACGCGAGGGGACGATCATCGATGGGAAGAAAATTCCAGGATTAGGGAATCCACGAACGGATGAGGCCATGAGCGTTTTTCAAATAGATTTACTTACAAATCAAACCGTAAAAAAATACAAACCCGGGTTTCAACTAGGTGAAATGGTCGAGGAAATGGAAGTGGTCGGAGGTTCGAGTCCAAACTCGATCGCCGTGGGATCACAATTTGTCTATGTCAGCAATGCCACCAATGATAACATTGCTGTAATCGATTACAAAACCAAACAAATCAAAAGCCATATTCCAATTCAATTTTCTACATTATTAGATAAACGTCGAGGATATTTGCCTTTCGGTTTGACATTAAGCAAGGATGAAAAAACGTTATACGTGACGCTTCTTGGCTTAAATGCCGTGGCAGTAATAGATGTAAAAACAACCAAAACAACCGGATTCATCCCAACGGGTTGGGGACCTACCCGTGTAAAATTATCGGAAGATGAAAAGACCCTCTACGTAACATCTTGTCGGGGCTACGGTGCTGGACCAAACGGCGGCGCTAGCTACAAAGCACCTAAGCAGGGAACCTATATTGGCGATGTACAACTAGGTACCTTTCAGGCAATCCCGATGCCAAATGCGACTGAATTAGCCCAGTTTACGAACGTCGTAAAAAATAATACATTTGTTATTAAAGACGGTTCGAACAGAAACAACAAGACATTTTCAATCGCAAAACCAGGTGAATCACCTATCAAACATATCGTCTACATCACGAAGGAAAACAGAACATATGATGAATTTTTTGGCCAATTTAAAGGTGCTAATGGTGATTCAAGCATTGCGCGTTATGGACTAAATAGAACTGTATACGAAAAAAACAAAACCTTTAGGAACGTTGACGTATCACCCAACCACCATCAAATTGCCAAAGCATTCTCCATGAGTGATAATTTCTATTGCGATAGTGACGCATCCATACACGGACATCACTGGATGATGGGTGTCATCCCGAATGAATGGGTGGAAACGAACTCTAGTGTAAGTAAATCGGCCAACTACTTTTCGGAAGCTCCAGGACGTAGATTCCCAGGCTCAACGGGCAGTATGGACCCTGAAGATTATGCGGAAATTGGAGGAATATGGGAAGCTTTAGAACGTAAAAATATTCCATTTTATAATTTTGGTGAAGCGAATGAAACGGGACACGTACGCGAAGACTGGACAGATACAATAACGGGAGCTGGTCACATTGTGATGGTTCCTATGCAGAAAGCGCTATTTAAAAATACGAGTCACAATTATGCGGGTTTTAACACGAGCATTCCAGACCAATTTCGAGTTGAACAATTCGAGAACGAATTCACTGAGAAATGGTTGAGCGGCAAAGAAAAAATGCCGGCATTAATTACCATTCAATTACCCAATGATCACGGCGGCGATTTGGATTCAACAGCTGGCTTTCCATATAAGTCTTCCTTTATGGCTGACAATGATTTGGCATTAGGACGCATGCTGCAATTCCTGTCCCACACGCCTTATTGGAAAAATATGTTGGTCATCGTAACTGAAGACGATCCACAAGGAGGTATTGACCACATTGATGCGCACCGCAGCATTTTGATGATGGCTGGACCCTATGTAAAACGCGATTATGTTTCCCACCGTCATGCAAATTTTGGTTCGATTTTACGTGTAATTTATACGCTATTAGGCGTTCCTGCCGTAAACCATTACGATCAAACCGCGAGTATCTTAGATGACTTCTTCACGGATAAACCTGACTACAAACCCTACCAATTTAGCTTCCCTGATAAACGGATATTCGATGCGGATAAAACCCTGATTAGATATAATAAAACAATCGATTGGCGTAAAATCAAGAAAACGGTAGAAATGGATGACGAAGCTGATCAGCGAAAAAATCACTAATTACCACTCATAACCCAATTGCATGTGTAGACTACGGCCCATACCGTCAATTCCAGAACCATGCATCCGATAAGGGACATTTCCTAAATTAACTCCCTGCATTCCCAGCTGAATGTGGGGTGTTATTTTATAATTTGCCTGGAGTTGAAGAATTCCCCAGCCCGGAGTGCCTATCGGATTCATTCGATTATCTTCTTTGTCTCCTGCACTCAAACGAACTTGCCGATCAGCAAAAATCAAAAGTAGTGCGACGTTTCCCTTGTTTCGTTGGTAGTTCAGTGAAACATTTCCGTTGAACGGTGGAATGCGGCGCATGGGTTCCTTTTGAGTTTGATTTTGACCCCAAACATAGGAAATCGAATTCCCTATACGAAAACGTTCACTGACTGCTATGGTTTGCGACCACTCGAAACCATATAAGTAGGCATGATCTACATTTTCTTTTCGATATACAGGATATCCTTGTATGACCTCAGCGGTTTTAATGCGCGTAATTAAATTCGTCAAAGAGGTTTGAAAAGCGGACCATTCCGCTCGAAAACGGTGACTTTTGATACGAAATCCAAGGTTTTTCGTCAAGGAGTATTCCGGCTTCAACTGGTAAGCTGGCTGCTCATAGCGGAAATCAACAATCCCCAAACTCCCTAAATCATCTAAATTAGGCGCGCGAAATCCGGATGAAAGCGATCCAAAAAAAGTCAACTGAGGGTTTATGGCATATGAAAGACCTCCGTCATAAACAAACGCTCCCAGTGAAATCGTGGAATTTCCGACAGTCGTGTCGGGTAAAAACGACGAAGTTTGTTGGTAACGCAATCCGGCGTGCACTTGCCAGGAGCGGTATTCGAATTCATGTAAGCTAAAGACAGAGAACGTATTGTATCGCGAATTATCTGGATATAATGCGCGCAAGGCGATTGTTTTCGAATTAACATCTTGTCGGCTACTACTTACCTTATCCGAGTAATATTCGATACCCGTCGTGCTGTGCAGGCCTGGAATGAACTCACTTTTGATTTGGCCTATAAATCCAGCAGTCAGAATTTGATCCTCTTCATTGCGCAACGTAGCACTCCCCTTTTTCTGCAAGGCTCTCTGTTCCTTACTCGCTTGGATAGAGGCCGTTAATTCTGCCGACTGCAACCAAGATTTCGTTCCTTGATAAGATAAGCGCGAATAAGCCCTTCGATAAGACTGTAAAGTCATTTCGTTTAAGGCAAATTTTTCTAATTGAATTTTATGGTAAACCGGTACGTGGTCCTGCACATTTTGTTGGATTAGGTTTTCTAAGGTCCATTGATCACCTAATTTTTGGCGGTATTGTAGCTGTAGGTTTTGCTCTTCATATCCCGTAGGTCGTTGAAATGCGCCATTACCACCTCGCGTTATATCCCCAAATGTTTTCTTACCCGCTAATATGGAAAAAGAACTACGCGCTGATTGAAAATTCAAACGAGCTAAACCACTCAGCTCCATACCTTGACTAATTCCTTTGCCCAAAATTTGGCCTGACCAAGATTTCGTCCCAAACGAAGGCTTTTTAGAAATCAAATGCACCGCCCCAGTCAACGCATCCGATCCATACTGAACTGAACCAGAACCACGAACCACTTCGATTTGATCTAGCGAAAAAGGATCTATCGTATTTAAATATTGATTTGGACCATAGCGAAAAGTGGAATTATTGAAGCGAATGCCATCCCAAACCAACAAAGTTTGATTTCCTGTCAGACCGCGAACAAAGGCAGATCCTCCACCCTGATTTGTACGCTGTAAAAATACGCCAGGAACGCTTGAGAGTACTTCAGGTGTATTCATCACCGAGTTGCTTTGTACTTTGGCAGCATAAACCGGAATCGCCAAACGCTGGTTAGCTATGGGTTGTCGGCTGGCACTAACTACCACATTAACTAAAGTGTCCGAAAGACCACTGATGGCCATTCGGACACTTAACAAACCTACTAAAACTAAATTCATATTAATCCTTATCTGCTTCTGAAGCGGCTAAAATAGCTGCTCTTCTAGGAGCGGGCATGACAGAATCTTCCCCTTTTACCGCCTTCCAAATCACCTCACTAAACTCCAAATCTGGAATCGAATCCTCTTTCTTGAAATCGAATTTGGCACTTTTTTGAGCACTCGGTGTATCCAATACATTTACCTCAAATAAATTTGTCCGAGGCTTTTCATGAACAAAAGGGGTCACATTAAGTGTTAAACTAAAGCTACGAAACATGGGAGTCGCAGCGGCATCATACTGACTCATCGGAGCTAAGCCTAAGATTAATTCCATTGTACGTAACATAGATGAAGTGGAATATGGCGTGTGATCCACAAATCCGCGTTTAACAAATCCACCAGCTAGATAGGCTGTAGTCCGATGCGCATCTACGTGATCAGGTCCGTTTTGCGCATCATCTTCCACAATAAATACAGCCGTTTCTTTCCAAATAGGTGACTTGGACAAGTGTTCAATAAATAAACCTATCGCATAATCATTATCCGCTACATATGCGAAAGGTGTCTTTTTACCTAAGCGCTGACCCTCTGTATGGTCATTGGGAAAGTGCAATGAATTAAAACGAGGCACTTGGTTCAGCGCAAGTAATCGATCGAAATCTCTTTTCCAAGCGTGAAAACGGGTCGTATCCATCACATTTTGATCAAACGAAGCAAAATCAGGACAAAAATGATCCGCAATGGACGGAATATTGGGTTTGAAATTATCCGCAAACTCACCATAGGTTCGATAAGAAACACCTGCACGTTTACAATAATCCCAAATAAATCCATTCTTCGGATTCGCAATGGCTCGATTACCTTCGCCGTCATATTTACCGCCACGTCCACCATAGGAAGTTGGCCATGTTTTCTCTAGATAATCCGTCGCATGCGCCGAAGTCGACCAGTTATGACCATCCGCACTTACTTCACCATCCACATAAAAATTATCCAACAAGACAAATTCCTTTACCAATTTATGTTGGTTCGGGGTATATTTTTCCCCAAACAACAACAAGGTCGTATCTCCATTGCCTCCAGCCACGTCAGCCAAAACCTGGTCATAGGTACGATTCTCTTTTAAAATATAGAATACATAGTTAATCGGCGAAGCATCGCCCACCTTCATGGGAATCGGATTGCCTTTTTCACCTAACGCGCTTAATTCTATTTCCTTGGTATAAGGCGTATTTTGATAGACAGCCTCGGAAAGAACCGCTAATTCTTGGGTTGTTGGTTCTTTGAAAATGGACATCGTCCCCTTCATCAATCCCCCAATGTAACCTGTACGCACCTTTTTATTATTGTCTGACTTTTGGTAGGTGACCGTTTGCTTTTTCTCAATCGGATTTGGACCATCTGGATTCGCGAAGGATGAAAAGCCTTTACCATTCGCTACATATAATTTACCCTTGACAACCTGCAAAGAAGTAGGATACCAACCAACAGGAATGAAACCAAGTGACTTGGATTGTCCAGGCTTTTCAACTTCAAAAACCGCTAAACAGTTATTATCGGCATTAGCAATATACAAGCGTTCTTCATTAGCAGAAAGTGCCAAACCATTGGTCGAGCTACCCGCAAGTGCATTGGGAACTAAAGCCGCATTTAATACCTCAATTTCTTTTCCAATACGGGTATCCACCACGGAAACAGAATTATCATTCGCATTCGCAACATATAAAAATTGACCATTTTTAGTCAGTAACATTTCATTAGGATGATCCCCTACTGGAATAGCCGACATGAATTTATGGGTAGAAATTTGAAAAGGGAGGATTTGGCGACCACCCCAAACCGAGATGTACAAAATGTCTTTTTTCTTGCTGAACAAACATGTGAACGCTTCTGCTGGCAATGTATGTTGGGCAAGAATTGTTTTTGTTTTGGCTTCAATCACATACAAGGAATTATTCTCTTTCGTAACTACATAAAGAATTCCTGTCGCATCATCGTATTCAATACCCGCAGGAGAAATCACGGCCTTCTTTTCCGTGGTTAAAGCAATTTTATCCTTTTCAACCAACTTACCCGCTTCGATTTCAAAAACCAAAATAACATTGTCATTTCCACCTGAGACAAAAACCGTTTTGTTGTTGGCCGCGACTTTTAATCCATACCAAGATTTAGGTAATTCTTTCGAATCTAATACATGATTGGAAGCGACATCGATCAATTGTAAACTTTGAACGCTTTGACCATTATTAGTCACCAACAAATACTTTTGGTTAGGCGAAACAGCCACATGTAAAGGCAAATCACCGAGCGCCAATGATTCACCGTGAGGTGATAATTTCCAACCATTTGGAAGCGTTACGCGTTTGGATGCTAATTGCGTTTTTAAATCCGATTGAGCATTTAATTGAAGTGCAAACAAAACGGCACATAGGATTACGAGATGGCGCATAGTTTTTTTGTTTAAATTAGTTCAAAGTACTGAGCAAAAAAGGGTTCATGTCACGATTTAACAATTTGATATTATTTCTTTTCGATGACAAATTCATCGCCTAGGACACCATCCGATTGAATCCATTTTAAATTGAACCTATGCTTACTTACATCCATTATAACGGACCCACCAATTGTGTTATTCGTATACACAGATGACTTCATCGGATATCCGGGACGCTGACCTCCCACTTTTCCACCAGAACCACTCACCACGTAAATCACGCCTTGGCCGTTCGGTCCCACAACATACTGATTGGGCGCTATAGATTGAGCTACTACGTGTTTAGACGCATCAAAGGTTTCATTCACGCCAGCATGCCCTCGCATGGGGAAACTACGTTCGTAAACGTGGCTATGGCCCGCAATAACCAGGTCAACTTTATATTCCTCGAAAATAGATGTCATGTTTTCACGCATGGACTTCATATCCAATTCTATATCAGAATCATGCGAACCTTTGGAATAAGGTGGCTTATGAAAATACACAACGACCCACGGTAATTTATTGGCTGCTAAATCTTTCTTTAACCAGTCCACTTGTTCCCCCTTTCCATCTTTTAGCATCATTCCAGAAGATTCACGCATTTCAGTGTCCAAAGCAACTAGATGAACCGGGCCATAATTCACAGAATAAAAGGATTCCGAAAGCGAGCTAACACCACCAGCTTGGCCTTCAGAAGGCATATTGAAAATCTTAAAATAGGGAGGAAAACTTGGATCGTGTTTCCCACCATAATCGTGATTTCCGGGGGATGGATAGATGGGAAGATTTTGCAGAAAGGATTGTTGGTATACATCAAACACATTCTTCTGATACTCCTCATCCTTTCCATTGTTATAGGCATTATCCCCTAACCAGATCCAGGCATCTGGGCGATTTCCTTGGGTATACGCTTCAATGGATTTCATCACGGCTTTTTGGCTTGCGGAACCATCTCCAAAATCTCCCAAGGCCCAAATACGTACCTTTTGCGCTGAACCAAAGGCAGGAGCCGTCACCACATACCGATCTGCAACAAAAGATTTCGAATCAATCTGATAAGTATAGCGCGTACTCGGTTTTAACTGATTCAACGCCAAGACGTGATCCGTCACCCGGTTTGTATCTAATTTTTCTAGGACCTTCCCTTTGGCCTGATAAAACACTCGACTCGCTGTGGGAACATTCGTCCGCCAATGTACCAAAACAGAGGTTGGCGTAACAGATTGCAAATAAGGGCCACGAATAACTTGGGCATTTTGGCCAAGGCAAATACTTGCTTGCAGCAAACAAAAAAAGACGATTTTTTTCATAGATGGTCAAAAAAAAGGCGCCAAAAAAGATTGGCGCCTTCAAGATACACAATTTTAGTAACCAGCGTTTTGCTTCAAATAACCTGTTAAGTTAGATGCGCCATCAATCGCCGTTTGTGGGATTGGGAAAACACGCATATTCTTATTCGTGTTCGTTTTCTCGGTCCAACTGTCCTCATATTTACCAAAACGAATTAAATCCGTCCGGCGCTGTAATTCCCAGTAGAATTCAAAGCCACGCTCACGTAACAATAAATCTAAATTGATGGTAGACAATGCCGTCGCTGGTGAATTAGCCGTACGAGATAAACGTACTTTATTCACATCCGCTAGTGCCCCAGATACATCGTTCGACTTGCGTAATTTAGCTTCAGCACGCATGAGGTACACGTCCGCTAAACGAACAATCACTAAATCTGCCTCTCCGAAGTTACGACCTGATGATGATTTGTCAGAGAACTCATATTTCTCAACGCGGAAACCTGTACTGTAATCACTACCTGCCGTTGTATAATCAACTTGCTCCGTGTGATTCACCATCGGATTTCCTTTACCACGTGTATTAACAATCTTACCTACCTGTAATGACTTACCATCCGCACATTTAACGAATGCTCCACTCTTGTAAATCAAACCGTATTGTTGGCCACGTAATATTCCGCGGTCAATTTTATAAGTTGCCGGATCCACACATTGGTTATCCTCTTTTTTTACATTTTGCTTATAGAAGCGTGGGTCAGCCTCAGCTGGATCTACTGAACCATAGGCAGAAACCCATGATTGATAAAACGTAGGCGTGATGGCTGGACCGTCTGTACCATTTGCCGCTGGATAAGCTGGCAATGGACGCTGATCATTGGCCAACGAGAAATAAGACATTCGGTTGTGACCATTCAATTCGGCACGTTGATCGATCGCAAACACCAATTCCTTATTTGTATGATTGGCATTCGAGAAGATATCCCAATAATCTGCTGATAAGGCATATTGTCCCGAATTGATAATCTTATCTGTATATTCGATAACCTTATCCATATCTTCTGCTTTATGCGAATGTGCTCCATAAGGATCGCGCCAAGCGGCCGCATTTAGATGCAAGCGTGCCAATAAACCCCAAACTCCGCCTTTAGTTAGACGACCTGGGCCTACCGATGTTGATAGAACAGGCTCAACTGCCAACAATTCACTTTTGATATAAGCAATCGCCGCCTCACCACGCAAAATTGTTGTGACTTCACTCAAATCCTCTTTGGAAAATGCCAAACCATATAAATCCAACATGATCATGTTGTAGTAAGCACGCATACCACGCGCCTCAGCAAGGTATAATTTAGAATTCGGATCGCTATTCAATTTCAATGAATTAATTGCCGTCACAGAACGTGAAATACCTGCCAAAACTGCATTCCACACATTACGGACGTTAGGATCCGTACTTGTTGTCTCATGCTTATGCAATGACAAGTAAATTCCATTATCACCCCAGTCTGTACCGCCCCGGTAGGGCAAAATCGCCTCATCGGTAGAGATCTCTTGTAAGGCAAACAAAGTAGTATGTTGGAATATTGTAGGCAACACGGCATATACCGGCGCAATCATCCCATCAGCAGCTTGCTTATCTGTTAAACCGGCAGCATTGTACTCATCCAAAACTTTTTCATTTAAATCGGAGCAACCTACTAAGGCTGTCATCCCCACCATTATCATGGCTATATTTCTTAACTTTTTCATTTCTATGTAGGTATTCAAATTAGAATGTAAGATTTAAACCAACAATCACAGATTTAGCTTTCGGGTAGCTTAGGTAATCAATACCATAAGACAAGACGCCATTGATTGAGTTATCCTTATTAACTTCTGGATCATATCCATCGTATTTCGTTTTAACCCAAAGGTTCTGACCCGTTAGCGACAAACGAGCGCTTGAGATAAACTTGCTAATGCCCATTTTGGCCGTTGGCAACTGATATCCCAAAGTCAAGTTGTTTAAACGAAGGAACGCGGCATCTTTCAAATAACGTGTTGAAATAGGCGCCGCATTATTGATTGATTCTTTTGAATCTGCAAAAGCAGCAGGCGTAACGTTTGTGTTCTTCGCAATCTTCAATTTGTAAAAGGAAGCATTCGCAGTATTGTCATAGATTTTGTTTCCAGATACCCCATTGAATTGCAATGAAAGATCAAATCCTTTGTAGGATGCATTTCCAAAGAAGTTGTACTGCGTCGTAGGCAAAGCTGTACCCGCTGCAATACGATCTTTATCTGTTACAATTCCATCACCGTCCTGATCTTTATAAACACTCATTCCATTCGCATCAAAACCAGTAAATTCTTTCAAGAAAAATGTTCCTATCGGTTGGCCATTGATATAGCCATTAATTGTTGCTGAAGTCAAGCCCGAGCCAGAAGCTGAACCTGAAGGAATCACCGAGTAAGGAGATCCTTTTACTTCGTTATTGATCAAGGTTAAGTTACCACCCACGTTGAATTTAATGCCTGATTTAGTTTCGAATTTATAATCCAAATCCATTTCAACCCCACGATTCACGATTTCCATGTTGGCCACATTCGTCCAAACGGAACTAGCAGGCTGAACAGGATCCGCAGGAATAACTTCTAACAACATATTTGTAGACACCTTATTAAACGCATCGATCGAACCCGACAAAGCACCATTTAAGAAGGCAAAATCCAAACCAAGGTTCATTTGCGTCGAAACCTCCCACTGGATATCTGGATTCGCTAAACGAGAATACGTGATACCTGCCGGATAGCTACCTGTTGACTCCAATGGATATGAAGTTGTAGAACCCACGGTTGCGGTAAATAAAGGTTGCGTAATTTTGGGTGGGATTTCTTGGTTACCCGTTTGTCCCCAGCCGCCACGTAATTTCAAGTTGCTGATCGAGGTGTTTTTCAAGAAAGGCTCTTCTGAAATTCTCCAACCCAAAGAGAAGGATGGGAAAATACCATAACGATTGTTTGAACCAAATTTAGATGAACCATCCCCACGAACCGTCGCTGTAGCTAAGTATTTATCTTGGTATTGGTAGTTCAAACGTGTGTAGAACGACTGCAATTCATTGATAAAGGCAGAACCAGCCGGCTTATTCGTTGCCAATGTTAATTCCTGACCAATACCTGGATTGTAGATTGGCTCCGTAGGCACGATAGGGAATTTATTGATACTAAACGTACGCCATTGGTATTGAATTTTTTGATAGGAATGACCCACTAAAGCCGCAAAACTATGATCTCCTAGATCAAGGTTATAGGTCAAATAGTTTTCAATCAAATTGTTCAAATTGCTTGTGTTATAGGTATCTAAACGACCATCGATCTTAGGAACGTTACTTGCCAACGTCTGCACATCACGTACCGAAGTAGAGTTGTCATAACCAAAGTTCATACGATATACCAAACCTTTTGTCAATTTCACTGAAGGTGAAATATTGGCGATAAAGCGGTTTGTCGTATTGATATCTTTAAACAATTGCAACGTGGTCAATGGGTTAGATTGACTGACAAAAGTTGCGGGTGTTTTTCCATCCTGAGCATACGTTGGAAGCGTTGGGTTATTCGAAAGTGCTGTACCCAATAAACTTTCAATCGCAGGACGCTCATTAACCGTATTTGAGAAGCTTAAATTAGCATCTAAGTTTAAACGATCATCCCAGAATTTTTGATTCACATTCATACGGCCCGTTAAACGATCCAATTGATTGTTTTTCAAAATACCTTGTTGCATTTGTGCACCGAAAGCAGCATAATAAGTCAATTTATTAGCACCACCACCTAAGCTTAGGTTGTAATTCTTAGTCATCGCTTGGCGTGTAATTTCTTTTTGCCAATCCGTGTTTGCACCAAAATCTTCTAAAATACCGCTATTTGCTACTACTTGCTTACGGAATTCTGTCGCAGATAAAACAGGTAAAGCGCGAGTGATTGAACTTACACCAACTGACGTAGAAAATTCAATTTTAGATGTTCCAGCTTTTCCTTTTTTGGTTGTAACCAAAATGACACCATTCGCACCACGTGAACCGTAGATAGCTGTGGCAGAGGCATCTTTCAACACGTCGATTGTTTCGATGTCTTGAGGATTGATAAAGTTCAACGGATTTCCACCGCCCGTCGATGAGTTATCCAACGCTAAACCATCAATAACAAATAAAGGTGTAGATCCTGAACGAATACCTCCGGGTCCACGAATCGTAATTCCTTGAGTTCCACCAGGCTCACCCGTTGCGGAAGTCACATTGACACCGGCTACTTTACCTTGCAATAACTGCTCAGGAGAGTTGATGATTCCTTTATTAAACGCTGCACTAGCAACAGACTTCACAGAACCCGTAACGTCCGTTTTCTTTTGCGTACCATAACCTACGACAACCACTTGTTCTAAGTCGGCCGCATTCGGTGCTAAGGATACATTGATTATCGATTGATTTCCCACAGCCACGGATTTAGTGGCATAACCAACGTATTTAAATTCAAGAACTGCTGTTGAGGAATTCACTGAAATCGAATACTGACCTGAAGCATCCGCTGTTGTTCCTTGATTGGTACCCTTAACTGAAATAGATCCGCCCACAAGAGCCTCTTTGGTCGTGGCATCAATTAGTTTCCCGGAAACCTTTAAACTTTGTGCATATACGGTAACCGTTTGCAAACAAAGTAAGGCAATTACGCCAGCCAACAAAAATGACATTTTACGTCCTTTTTGTAAGAGCTCTAACGTATAAACGCGTACGAGTAGTCTCATAAATAGTTTAATTAAGTTTGTAAGCCATAAAAATATACAAGGCTTTTACAAACTCGATTAGACGATTATTATGCGAATGTTAAAAAATTAAATCATCAAAAAATACTATTTGACTAATCGACCACGCGTTGCGGCTTGAATTTGCTCAAATGTCGCACCCGGTTGGATTTCAATGAGCTTAAATCCTCCTCCTGGCAAAATATCATACACGCCTAATTCCGTAATAACACGGGTCACACAACGGACGCCCGTCAAGGGCAAAGAACAAGAACTGACCAGTTTAGATTTACCATCCGAAGTAGTTTGCAACATCGCAACAATCACCTTATCCGCTGAAGCGACCAAATCCATCGCGCCGCCCATGCCTTTGACCATTTTTCCGGGTACTTTCCAGTTGGCCAAATCCCCCTGTTCCGAAACTTCCATTCCACCCAAAATCGTCACATCAATATGGTTCCCACGAATCATGGCAAAGCTTTGTTCGGATCCGAAAACAGATCCACCCGACTCAACGGTAATGGTTTGTTTGCTCGCATTGATGTAATCTGCATCCTCCTGCCCTTCCAATGGAAATGGACCTATGCCCAACAAACCATTTTCCGATTGCAAAATCACTTTCATTCCCTTTGGGATGTGATTCGCAACGCGGGTTGGAATACCAATTCCCAAATTCACATAATCGCCATCCTTAATTTCTTGGGCAAGACGCTTTCCAATGATTTCTTTCTTGAGATCCTCCGGACTTAGCTCCTTGATTTCCTCCGCATCCAATTGATGCGTCAAGTGCTCGATCGGCTTTTCGTAGTCCTTTCCTTGAAAAATGCGCTGCACATAAATGCCTGGCGTATGAATTTGATTCGGATCCAAAGAACCCGCAGGAACCAATTCTTCTACTTCGGCAATGGTGATTTTACCCGCCATGGCCACGACAGGATTGAAATTTTGAGAAGTTCCTTTATAGATTAAATTACCCTCTGTGTCCCCTTTCCATGCCTTGACAAAAGCATAATCGGCTGTAATGGCCTTTTCCAATAAATATTTTTTACCCTCAAATTCACAGGTTTCTTTCCCTGCAGCGACCTCCGTCCCGACTCCTGCTGGCGTATAAAAAGCTGGAATGCCTGCGCCTCCGCAACGAATGCGCTCAGCCAAGGTGCCTTGGGGGACTAATTCCACGGCCAGATGCCCATGGATGATTAAATCTTCGAACAAATGATTTTCCCCGATATAGGAGCAAATCATTTTCGAAATTTGTTTTCGACTGAGCAATCGGCCAATACCAAAATTGGCTAAACCAGCTTCATTGGAAATACATGTGATTTCAGAAGTTCCTCGGTCAACCAGCGCAGTGATTAAGTTTTCAGGCACACCCGTTAAACCAAAACCACCCATGAGGATACTCACACCTGCATGTATGTCATGGATAGCTTCTCCGGCGTTATTGAAAACTTTATTCATTGTCGGCTATTGATAATCCGTGATTAATTCCACATTAGAATGCAACCAAAGAAAAGATGCCGGACAATCCGTACTAATTTGTTTGGTTAATATTTGCTCCAATGCGGCCTCTTTGCCTTTTCCAGTGACCAAGAAGATGATTTTTTTTGATTGCAAAATACCTTGCATACCGACACACCAACCGAAAGCTGGTTCGGCGCCTTGCGACAAGGCAGGGTCATGTTGAATCGTTGATTCAGCTAATGTGGCCTTATGAAAACCAGGCTGCAGAAATTCGGCAGGTTCATTGAAGGCAATGTGACCATTTTTTCCTAAACCAAGGATGCAGATATCCATCGGGCTATTCGCCTGAATGTAGGATTCAATGCGCTGAATTTCCTTTTCTGGAACTGCTGAATTAGGATCAAAACTCACATATCGATTCGCTGGAATGTCGAGCGGCTCCAATAAGTGTTTTTGTAGATAGGACTCGCAAGAGTCAGGATGCTCTGAAGGAATAATTCCCCATTCATCCATTTTAATGACCCGCATTTGATGAAATACTTCCTTCTCTTTGCGCATTTCCGCGTACATCCCCGTAGGAGATCCACCAGTGGCTGCACAAAAAAGCAAATCGGGTTTTGCTTTAACTTCTTCAACGATGTAGCTAGCTGCTAATGCACTCAATTCCTGATAGTTGGCAACTCTTGATATTCTCATATTTCAATCTTTTCACTAAAATAACGTAATGCCTCCGCATAAAGCAACAGATTATCAGTTTTCTGATATTTATTACCGATTGAAATTGCTACTTTGCAGTATAATCTAGTTCTAATAAAATATGTTCGCACACCTAATCGCCCAGGCGATGAAGGGAAAAGTAGCTATATGGCTATTATTCCTATTCATAACCTATACATCTAGCGCCCAACAATGGAGTTTTCACGCAGGGACTAATCTGACGACCTTTGATTTTAAAAACAATGCGGGCAATGCGATTGCAGGCATTAAAACGGGTTCAGGCAATATTTATGCCGTACAATACCAGCGAAAATTAGTTGACACGGCTGCCCTATTGTTAAAATCAAGCCCTAAGGTCATTTTCTTCAATCAACATACAGGATTAGCGAAGCTCCTGGGTAAATTCAAGTGGGGCGTAGAACTAAATATCAACCAATACAATGCAGTAGGAGATGCTGCCAATGTATCCTATAGCTACCAAACAGATTATATCGGAATTAGCCCATCCCTTCAATACACGCAACAACTCTACAAAGGCTTGAGCATGCAGGCATCCGGTATTTTACAGATTTCACAGTTACTTCATGGAAATCAATGGGTAAACAATCGGTTCATGGATTTGAAGGATGACATTCAGTTTAATGGAATCTTGGGAATGGGAGGATATCAGGTAGGGGTCCAACAAACAATATCTGATAATATTCGCATCTCCATTGCCTACCGTCAAGTATCGAGCCTATCCCCCAAACAATCACAAGGAACGAGTTTAGCCATCAGTCCCACGAGTATTCTCTTTGGAATTACCATTCAACCACTATCAAAATAAATCAGATGAAAAGATATTTACTTATTCTTATGTTCATCCCGTTTGCATTCATAAGTTTTGCGCAAACGAAAGGAATCCAATACCAGGCTGTCATTCAGGATCCAAGTCCTTATCAAATTCCAGGAACTTTTATTCAAGGCCAAGCACTTCAAAACAAGACCGTCACAATTCGTTTTACGCTAAAAACGAATAACTCGATTGATTTTGAAGAAACACACGAGACGCAAACGGATGAGTTTGGTTTAATCAATTTGACAATTGGTAAAGGCAAAAAATCAACAGGTTCAAATTTTGACCAATTGGTATGGAGTGGCCAAAACAAGGTACTCGTGGTTGCGGTCAAAATCGAGGGGCAATCCAATTTCCTGGAAGTAAGTAATCAGACACTTTTATATAGCCCATATGCGCTTTATGCGGACGCGGTGGAATATAAAAACATCAATAATGCCCCTAAAGCTGTTTCACACTTTACAAATGACGCGGGTTATTTGATTGCAAATGATTTGAAGCCTTTAGAGAAAAGAATTACAGATAACCAAACAGAGAATTTAACTACGTTTACTTTAATCAAGAATCAACAATTGACGCTCGAAACCAAAATAGAGGAACAAGGCAAGTTGTTAAATGAAACGATACTTATCACGCAGAATCTCAGTGCTCGCATTGACCAACAAAACAATCAAATTAATCAGAATCAAACGACGTTAGTTAATCAAATCAATGGTTTAGGTGGTTCATTTGAATCCTTAGGAAATAAATCAGCCGCGACGGATTTAGGAAACACGAATCCGAGTAATCAATTATACCCCAGTCAGCGGGCCGTAAAAACCTATGTAGATCAAGTGATTTCGACCGTAACGGTCTCAGGCACACCGGATGCAACAACATTAGCAGCTGGAAAAATACAATTGGCAGGCGATTTGGCTGGAACGGCTATTAATCCCACGGTGCCAGGTTTAGTCTTAAAGGAAAATACCAGTAACAAGACCTTGAGCATTCCTACCGATGGAACATCCGACATCAAATTCCCAAGTGCGCGTGCCGTGAAAACGTATGTGGATCAAGCCACCCAGGGCATTGCACTAAGTGCCGATTTGAACGCGAAAGCAGACAAAATATCGCCTATATTTTCAGGAACTCCCTCGCTCCCGACGGGAACAATTGGGGTAAGACAAGGTGTGGGTACGAATTCAGATCAATTAGCAACGACATCATTTGTCCAGCAGGAATTATCAGCCGCATCAATCAATTATGCTACCAAGGAAGACCTGTCAAACAAGTCAACGGCAACCGCATTAGGCACAAGTAATACTTTGTATCCTACACAAAACGCAGTCAAATCCTACGTAGACGCGCGTTTTGGCGCAGTGGTCATTCAAGATGCTAGTTTGACTGATAAGGGGATAATTCGCCTAGGAGGTGATTTAGCAGCTGGTATTAGTACCGCTGATAACCCGATTATTCGCGATAATGCGATTAGTACGAGTAAGGTAGCGGATGCCGCTATCACTGATGTAAAAATTGCAGGAATCTCGGGTACGAAGGTCAATGGAAATATTGCCGGAGAAGCTTCAAACGTAACGGGTACAGTCTTGCCTACCCATGGCGGTACGGGTGTTGCAGGAACTTTGAATGGCTACGTAAAAGGTTTCGGTACATCTGCCATGCAGGCGGTTAGCACCATACCCGTTGCCGATATTAGTGGAGCAGAAGCCTCAACCAATAAAAGCAGTGATATTGCAGCGGATGCTCCATCTAGCACCAAATATCCAAGTGTATCAGCCGTCAAGACTTATGTAGATAACCAAATTGCACAAGGAACCATACCGGATGCCACAACAAGTATTTTTGGTAAAATTAAATTAGGGGGTGATTTAGCTGGAACAGGGTCCACAGCTGGTGCACCCGTGATTACCAACAATAGCATTAGCAGCAACAAAATTGCGGACTTAGCTGTAACGAATGCCAAAATAGTTGGAGTTGATGGCACAAAAGTAGCCGGCAGTATTCCCGGAAACGCAGAAAATGTTAACGGGATTGTCAATTCATCTCATGGTGGTACAGGTACAAACGGAACCTTGACAGGTTATATTAAAGGAAACGGCAGTGCAGCGATGACGAGTAATCTAACGATTCCTGTGGCTGATGTTGTTGGCGCAGAATTGAGCAGCAATAAATCCATCGCTACCGACCTAGGCAATACCGCTCCAAGCGATCAATTATACCCAAGTCAAAAAGCAGTCAAAAGCTATGTAGATGCATCAGCAGCCGGCAATATTGGATCAGCAACGCAAACCGCTTTAAATCTGAAAGAGAACACGGCGAATAAATCAGATGGAAGTATTGATGCAAATAGTTCGATTGAATTCCCCACGCAACATGCCGTAAAAATATATGTTGAGAACAAATTAGCGACTCAAAGCATTTCCTTAGCAAATTTTCAGACGATCAATCCTGATAAATTGATCGGAAATTTTGGCGCAACGGCCGCAACACCTTCGGAGATTTCAACATCTGGAACTGGAAGTGTTGTCCGAACGACAGGCGCAACCATGAGTAACGTTTTATTAAATGGAACGATTGGTGGCAATGCAATTCTGGCCACAAGTAATGGAGGATTAGGAACAGCTAGTTTAACAGCTGGTTATGTGAAAGCAGGCAATCCGTTTTCCACAGTTTCGTCCATTCCCGTAAGCGATATCACAGGCGCCGTTCAGAAAGTCAATGGCTATTTACCGGATGCCAATGGCAACATTGCGCTCCGATTTGGTACTACATACACGGGTATCTACAATGGAGGCAATTTTTCACCTGTTGTTAGTTCTCCTATTAACAGTGACGTCTACATTGTTTCAGCAGATCCTACGGCAACAAACAATGGACGAGCATTCATTTACGATGGTAGTATTTGGAATGAAATCACGACGAGTCAGGCAGCATTGGATGCTCGGTATGTGAAATTGACAGGTTCAACCATGGGAGGAAATTTGGTCTTCCCAACGGGCACAAAAATTCAACAAACGGATGCACCTACCGCATCTTCGGATGTCGCTAACAAGAACTATGTAGACGCTCAGGTAACAAATTCCACAACGGAAGCGACAAACCTAACACTAGGCAAAGTCCGTTTAGGAGGTGATTTGGCAGGACCAAGTTCATCAGCCACTAATCCAATTATTTCCAATGGTGCCATCAACAATGCTAAATTAGCTTCAGGTTCTGTTTCGGACGACAAAATAACAGGCACAATATCGGGAGCAAAAGGAGGAACAGGCGTGAACAACACAGGTAAGACCATTACTTTGGGTGGCAATTTGACAACAAGCGGAGCAAATGCCCTAATATTGAATACAACATCCGCAACGAATGTAACCTTACCTACTAGCGGTACATTAACTACCTTAGCTGGGGCTGAAGCATTGACGAATAAGACCATCAATGGCTTACAATTAACAAGCAATCTTACAGGGTTTACCATTGCGGGTGGAACGACTACGAAGATCTTAACGGTTGCGAGTGATGCTAGTATATCGGGAACGAATACAGGGGATCAAACCATCACATTGAGTGGTGATCTAACGGGATCTGGAACAGGGGCCATCAGTACGACATTAGCCAATACCACCGTTACTGCGGGCGTATATGGAAGTAATGCTTTGATACCGCAAATCACCGTTGATGCAAAAGGTCGTATTTCCAATGTATCTGAAATTCCTTTGTCCAACACTACCTTGGCAGGCACCATTTTAAATGATGGCAAAGTGCTGATTGGAAATGCAAGTAATGCCGCGGTCGAACGAAATCTTTCGGGAGATATTACCATGAATAATACGGGCGTCACGACAATTGGCGCTTCGAAAGTAAGCAATTCCATGTTGGCAGGAAACATTGATTTAAGTACGAAAGTGACGAACACGCTTGCGATTGCTAACGGTGGAACAGGTGTAACTAGCTTAACAAATAATGCTTTACTCGTAGGAGGCACCACGATGGGTTATATCAGCCCAGGTGCATCAGGATATGTCCTAAGCTCGAATGGTAGTACGTGGTCAGCTAATGCAATTAGTAGTTTAGGTGTTGCCACAACCGTGGGTAGCCTTAATTCAAGCAGTACCCCAAATGGGATGACGCTCTTAGGAGGAGAATTGAAATTAAGTCCAGCAGACGCGACTAATCCAGGTGTTTTAACTGCTGGAACACAAACACTTGCAGGAGCTAAAACCTTTGCGCAAGATCTTAAAATCAATCAATTGATGATTGGTAATGGTGGTGGAGGACTCGATGCAAATACGTTGGTGGGTAAAAGTGCATTTACAAGCAATACAACTGGATCAAACAATACGGCAATCGGTTATCAAAGTTTAACCGTGAACACCAGTGGGACAAACAACACAGGAATAGGAGCTGGAGCCTTGAGTACTAATACGACAGGAATTGGGAATACCGCCATCGGACAAGGTGCAGGAGTAGGTAGTGGTAACTTAAGCAATACCATCGCGATTGGTTCGGGAGCCGTTGTGAATGCCGACAATACCATTCAATTAGGGAATGCTAATATTACGCGGATGAATACGGCTGGGGCAATTCAAGCAGGAAGCATTCAGAATACCCCCGTGGGCTCGACTACCCCATCGACCGGCGCATTTACAGGATTGAAAACGACGGGAACAAATACGAGTCAGGTCGTAATGACGGATGCCAATAATTTATTGGTATCTACAGCAAGCTTGCCGGTTAATTTGGGGGGAACGGGTTTATCAACGATTTCTTCCAATGGAGTCTTGATTGGAAACGGAACAGGTGCCATTAACACCATCGTACCCAATGCGAGTGGACAGGTTCTCACTTGGAATGGCACATCATGGGCTGCGACGATACCCACTGCTGTTACGGTCGGAAGCGTAGGAAGTAGTTCAGCCAATGGCTTAACAATCACAAACAATGTGTTAAGTTTAAGTCCTGCGGATGTATCAAATCCGGGTATAATAACTACCGGGACGCAGACATTTGCTGGTGCTAAAACTTTTGCAAGCATCACAAGTTCTGGGACCTTGAGTGTGACGGGAAATTTATCAAATGCAAACCTCACCGCATCTAAAGTTGTTTTCTCCGATGCCTCTAAAGTCTTAAGTTCTTCAGGGACAGTTGGCGTGGATCAAGGAGGTACGGGTGCCAGCACTTTCACAAGTGGGGGAATTATCGTAGGCAATGGAACATCTGCCCTATCGACAATCAACCCAGGTACCAATGGTCAAATCTTAGTTTCTCGTTTGGGAGTTTGGAATGTGGAAAACGCATCCCCAACGGTTACACTCGGCACAGTAAATGCAAGTTCTACCGCGAAAGGTTTAACCATCACCGCGGGTGGGGAAATTAGCTTAAGTCCTGCAGATGCGACCAATGCGGGTATCATGACAACAGCAGCTCAGACTTTTGCTGGTGCCAAAACCTTCTCAAGCATTATAAGCACAGGAGATGGAAGTGTCGGTGGAAACCTAAGTGTGACTGGAACTGTAACGAATTCGGCATTAACGGCATCCAAAGTAGTCTTCACCGATATTAGTAAAAACTTAAGTTCGAGTGGAACCGTTGGCGTTGCGCAAGGTGGAACCGGGCTAGCAAGTATTCCCTTGAATGGGGTTGTTATCGGAAATGGAACGAGTTCAATCGCAACGATTGTCCCTTCTAGCAATGGTCAGGTTTTGACATGGAATGGCACATCTTGGACAGCGACAATCCCAACAGCTATTTCGGTGGGTTCTGTGGGAACTAGCACAACGAATGGCTTAACAATCAGTAACAATGTCTTAAGCCTCAGCCCTGCTGATGCTACAAATCCTGGTATAGTCAATACAGGGGCACAAACGTTTGGTGGTGCGAAAACCTTTGCGAGCATTACAAGTTCCGGTAACAGTAGTGTTGGAGGAACCTTAAGCGTAACGGGTAATTTGACCAATTCAGCCTTAACAGCTTCCAAAGTCGTTTTCTCCGATGCCTCAAAAATACTGAGTTCTTCAGGAACGGTTGGGGTCGATCAAGGAGGTACGGGAGCTACAACCCTTACATCAGGAGCGCTTTTGATTGGTAACGGAACAGGTGCCGTGACAAGTCTTGCTCCGAGTACAGCAGGATATGTGCTCAAGGTAGTAGGGTCTACCTGGACTGTCTCGGCACCAGATACAGATGAAAGTGACCAGTTTACTGCTACGGTAGGACAAACAACTTTTACATTAACACAAACACCTGCCTCAAACAGTAAAGTGCAAATGTTTATCAATGGCGTACGGATTGATAAAAATGCCTATACCTTGAGTACTCGAACTGTCACCTACATCCCTGCAAACAACAGTGCGTTTACATTGGCTGCAGGCGACCGAATCCAATTTGATTATGAATACTAGATATTTCATCGGAATCGTATTGCTTACGATTAACACAGTCTATGCGCAGTCAATCACGGTAGAGGGAAGACTATCCACTACGCGAGCAGAATTCATTAACAAAGCGGGGAAGAAACAAACACTTGATGGAGTTGAACCAACAGGAAGACTCAATATTTTGCCTCCTTGCACCAACATGATCGTCAATCATATCACGAGCAGAGGAGTAGCACCTGTGGCGAAAACGGTTATCTACAACTTGGCCTATTCAAGCATTACGGGAGAGAGCAAATGTTGGATTTTACAGAACTTAGGATCAGCTTCAGCGCCGGCAAGTGCAACAGATAATACAGAAGGAGCTTCAGGCTGGTATTGGCAATTTGGGGCTAAAAAAGGATATCAATATACATCTTCCCGAACACCTTCATCTGCATGGCCAGCCCAAGCGCTAGTTAATACAGATTGGGCGACGGGAAACGATCCTTGTACGATTGAATTAGGAACCGGCTGGCGATTACCCACTTATGTCGAATGGCAGGCAGTAGAATTGGCTGCCACAAATTTAACAAGTCTATTTAATTCGGAATTAAAAATGCATGCCGCGGGATACTTAGGCCTTACTGGGACGCTTGGGGAAAGAGGAAGCACGGTCCATTATTGGTCGAATACATCATATTCGACAACCCATGCACGCGCATATGTAATTCCAACCCTAAGCGGAAGGTCAACGACCTCTACAAACGACAAAGATGCCGGATTCAGTGTCCGTTGCATTCGAGACTAATATCATTTTTTCTATGGAGTGAAAAGCTTAATTTAGCAAAATGAAAGCAAAAGCATTACTCATTTTAGCTGGAATAAGTCTATTCGCTTGTTCAAAAAAGAAAGAAAGCATCAATCCTACAACGGGTAACATCACCGAATCGATTTACGCTTCGGGTACAGTTAAATCAGTGGATCAATACCAAGCTTTCGTTTCTGTCAGTGGAATTATCGAAGAAATTTACGTTAAAGAAGGACAAAACGTTGATGTGGGGACTCCCCTACTTCGCGTTTCCAATGAGACCCAAAAATTCAATTTGGAAAATGCCCAATTGGCAGCCAATTTCAATGATGCAGCGAATAACCAAGGCAAAATAATGGAAGCCGAAGCGCTCGCACAAACCGCAAAAGCGAAATTGAAACTTGACTCTAGTTTATTTGTGCGTCAAAAAGCATTATGGGCACAGCAAGTAGGCACACGCGTTGAATTCGAACAAAAAGAACTCAATTACCAAAGTTCTAAAGCCAATTACCTTTCAGCCAATCAACGGTATAAAGACCTCAAGCGCCAAATCAATTTTAGCTCCGCTCAGACTAAAAAAAATGTACAAATTTCGGCAAGACAAAGTGATGACTTCATTTTAAAAAGTAAGGTAAAAGGGACCATCTTTAGCCTGCTAAAAGAAAAAGGAGAACTTGTAAGTCCACAAACACCCATCGCGACATTAGGCAATACCCAAAATTACAAATTGGAAATGCAGGTAGATGAACACGATATCTTTAAAGTGAAATTAGGCCAAAAAGTTGCCATAACTTTTGACGCATACAAAAACGAATATTTTGAAGCTGAGGTTAGCAAAATCGCCTCCATCATGAATGAACGAAACAAAACATTCTTAATTGAAGCTGTCTTTACAAAGGCTCCCCAAAAACTATATCCGAACGTTACCTTCGAAGCAAACATCATCCTGCAGTCCAAGCAAAATGTACTCATCTTGCCAAGAAATTACATCAAAAACGACTCAATCATTAGCTTAGCTGATGGAAGTACACGGATCGTTAAATTGGGATTGACCGACTTTCAAAAAGCAGAAATCGTGAGCGGATTAACAGCAAAAGACCAAGTGATTAAACCCGAATAATGAATATTAAGCTAATCATTCAGGTATCCATTTCACTACTCTTAGCCAGATGGAAACAAACCTTGGTCGCGGCCGTAGGCGTTACGTTTAGTATTGCCATGTTTGTAACCTTACTCGGTTTCATGAATGGACTCAATGACCTACTCGATGGCTTAATAATGAATCGTACGGCTCATATTCGCTTGTACCACGACATCAATGTATCTAAAATTCAACCCGTTGATTTACTATCCCCCCAAACGAAAAACTTTGTTCGTTCTGTAAAACCCAAAAACCAACGACTGGAAATTTACAACAGTGCACAAATCATGCAGGCCATCAAACGCGATGACCGCGTGCTCGGCGTTGCACCTAAAATTAATGCGCAGGTCTTTTATAATGTCGGAAGCGTTGATCTAACAGGTGTTATCAATGGAATAGACCCCGATGAAGAAAACCGTCTATTTATGTTTTCTGATTATGTCACAGCAGGCAATTACCTGGATTTAAAAAACATTCCGAACAGCATTATTTTGGGCAAAGGTGTTGCTGATAAAATGGCGGCCAACATTGGCGATGTCGTACAAGTAACCACTAGCAAAGGAGAACGTTTACAATTAAAAGTTGTCGGCGTTTTCCAATCCGGACTTCAAGATTTGGACCGTGTGCAAAGTTATTGTTCCATCAGTACCACACAAAAACTGCTTGGGGTATCGAATAATTACATCACCGACATTCAAGTTAAGTTAGAAGATATTCTTCAAGCGCCGGCCATGGCAATTGAATACCAACGTTATTATGAAACGGATGCCATCGATATCCAACAAGCAAATTCCCAATTTGAAACGGGTAGTTCAGTCAGGACCATTATTTCCTATGCGGTAGGTGTGACATTATTGGTCGTAGCGGGTTTCGGAATTTACAACATCCTGAACATGATGATTTACGAAAAAATGGATTCCATTGCCATCATGAAGGCCATTGGATTTTCAGGCAAGGATGTAAACATGATCTTCATTTTTATCGCCTTAAGTATCGGCGTTTTCGGTGGCGCGATGGGTTTACTTGTAGGTTTTGGCATTTCCAATATTATCGACAACATTCCATTTAACACGGATTCATTACCTACAATCAAGACATTCCCGATCAACTACAACCCCATTTTTTACATCATTGCCTCAATTTTTTCCATCGTAACAACCTATTTAGCAGGTTATTTTCCATCACGAAAAGCCAGCAAAATAGATCCTGTCATCATCATCCGCGGTAAATAAGTATGACACATCTCCATAAAGAAGTTTTACGGGCTAAAAACATCACCAAATACTTCCATGATCCCATGACGATCAAGGTATTGGATGAAATTAATTTCAGCTTAAATCAAAGCGAATTTGTTTCGGTGATTGGTAAATCGGGATGCGGGAAGTCGACCCTCTTGTATATATTATCTACGATGGACACCGACTATGAAGGCGATCTATTCATTGATTCTGTCTTAATGGGAGATAAAAATGAAAAGGAACTCGCGCAAGTCCGGAATGAGAAAATTGGTTTCGTATTTCAATTCCACTACCTATTGAATGAATTCAACGTCTTAAAAAACGTCATGTTACCCGGCCTAAAACTTGGCAAATACAGTGAAAAAGAAGTAGAACACCGGGCGTATGAGAAACTGAAAGTATTGGGCATCGAACATGAAGCGCTCAAAATGCCGAATCAATTATCGGGGGGACAAAAACAACGCGTCGCAATCGCAAGGGCATTAATCAATGACCCATTATTGATCATGGGTGACGAACCTACAGGAAATTTAGACAAGAAAAATAGCGATATCGTCTTCCATACCTTTCAGCAGCTAGCAGAAGAATTTCAGCAAACGCTGCTAATTGTTACCCATGACAATGAATTTGCCAGCAAAACATCACGCATTATTGAAATGCAAGATGGCAAAATTATCAACTAACTTATTCTTTAACGATTGAGGTAACGAATGGCTTTCCTTTCTGCAATACATGTAGAATGTATTTGCCTTGACGGAAATTTTGAAACTCCGTCAAATTGATTTCTGAAATTTTCTCAGGATATGTCGCCTGCCACATGGTACTTCCTACGATATCATAAATGGCAACATAGGTTGGCATTGTGCTTTCCGCCGAAAAGGAAATACGTAATTTATCCTTGAATGGATTAGGGAAAACGGTAAAGCTGATGGGATTTTCAATCGCTACTTGGATCTTCAAACCTGAATTTTGGATACTTTTCGCTAATAAATTCGGCTGCTTAAAACCCTGACGCATCGTTAGGCCCGACTGTACACTCGTTCCCGTTACGACACTTGCTTGTCCAATGACATGCGAATAATATTTACCATTAATCTGCTGCGTACCACCACCAGCTGCTATCGTAGAAGAACTAATAGTCTGTGCAAAAACACCTGAAAGTGAGGCACAAAAGACAAGAATCAGTGTGTAAATTTTCATATCATCGAACTAGTTTGATTTAAAGTTACGAATTTATTCTAACCTGCGATGTATTTCCCAAAGGGTATTCTTCGCAAAACCCACACAATTGTACCCGATATCAATAAACAGGTAAAGGCTGTCAAAGGAATTCCAATACTCGGATGCCACATCCCGCCATATATTTTGATTTTCACCAAATAAAACAAAACCATAATATGCACCAAGTAAACCCCATAGCTATGGGAGCTAATCCAATCCCGCACTGCGATCGTACCCGGTAAGGTTCCTTCGTAGGATTTAAACAACATGAATAATCCCGTCGTCGACATGACTACACTCGGGGAGAAATTCGCATAAAGCAAGCCATAAAACTTCCCATCCTCGAGCGAATGCAGGTAAGTTCCTTCCATCGTCCAAAGCGTACCCATAAGAAATAAAACCCAAGCAAATACGCGCGAAAAATCATGCCGAGCAACATAATAACCTAATACCAAATAACCCAAATAACCCGTAAAATAGGGTAATTTAATCGGAAGCGATAAGCCTGGAAAATGGGGATTATCAAACAAAATGGTTACCAACCACATGCCTAAAAAGAATTGAATGTGACTTTCTTTCGCTTGACGAACCCATGTTCCTATGATGGGTATAAATAAATATACCCCAACGATCATGTAGATGTACCAAAAATGATAGGAGGCACCCTCGAAATATTGGTTAAAAACCCAATCAAAACCGAGCGAACGACCCCCGTATCTTACCTGCCAATTAAAAATGGCGAACACTGAATTATAAAACAGAAAAGGAACGATGATTCGTTGAAAACTCTTCTTAAAAAAAGAATCCATTTCTTCTTCTCGTGGCAACAATAGAGCACCCGACAACATCACGAAAATGGGCACCGCATAGCGAAATCCGCCATTATAGAGATTAGCAAACCACCAAGCAGAATCAGGCGTTTTCCCAAAGCTCAACAAGACATTAGCTGCCGAATGGATCAGCAATACAGCCAGCGTGGCTGTGACGCGTAAATTATCTAAATATTGAACTTTGGGAGTTGCCATCAATAAAAGGGTTGTTTGTAGAATCGTTTTTTGGTCGCCGCATAGATCGCATTCGCAATCGAACCACCCGTGGGTGGCAATGCTGGCTCCCCGAGTCCCGTAGGACTAATACCATTATCTACAAAATAAGCATCTATTTTCGGAACTTCATTACCGCGGATCATTCGATAGGCATTAAAATTCGTTGGGCTCGTCACGCCCGCCTGAAAATTCAATTTGGCAAACATCGCATGACCCATACCGTCGATAATCGCTCCTTTAACTTGATTTTCAGCGCCACTCAAGTTGATCACCTCACCACAATCCGTCACGGCTGTCACCTGCGTGACTTGCGCTTTTCCATTTTTAACCTGAACTTCAGCCACTTGCGCTACATAAGAAAAATGTGAAAAATACACGCTAAATCCTTGATGTACACCTGGTTTCTTCTTCCATTGTGACTTTTCAGCCACCTGCTTAATGACTTCTGCAAAACGATCAGGCTCATACGTAATCTTACCCACGGGATTTGATTTTACACGTGCAAGTAAATCCAATCGCATCTGAATGGGATCTTTTCCTGCTGCTTCGGCCACCTCATCTAAGAATGCTTGCTCAGCAAATCCCAAGAAATTGGTAATCGGCGCGCGCCAAGGACCCGTCGTCACCGCAGATTTTTGATCCACCGATTCGATCAATACATGGTCAATGGCTCCGACTGGAAAATTATCTTGACGAGTAGAATTTCCTGCATTCAAGCCTACTCCACGCAGGTAAAATGCTGTTATATTTCCTTTGGCATCAATACCTGCTTTGAAATGGTATCGTACAGCCGGTCGGTAAGTTCCTCCACCCATATCATCCTCACGTGTCCACATCACCAAAACTGGCATTTTGATGATACTCGATAATTCCGCAGCTTCTAAGGCAAAGTCATTGCTTAAGCGCCGACCGAAACCTCCGCCCATTTTTGTTAACTCAACTTGTATCGTATTTTCAGGAACGCCCAACAAAGTCGCAATCGCTTTTTGTGCCGGTTGGGGAACTTGGGTTGGACCGGCCAATAAAACAGATCCCGGTTTTACATCCGCAAAAAAGTTCATCGGTTCCATGGGACTATGCGAAATGAACGGACATTCATAAGTAGCTTCGATCACTTTGGTCGCCTCCGAAATGGCTTTTGCAAAATCTCCATCTTTCCGTTGGAGCGTCGCCTTATCCGATTTCATCCCCGCATCAAACCAAGCCTGATGGGTATCATTGCCTTCCAAAGGTGCCTCAGAACCATAAGAACAAGTCAAATTCTGACGTGCTTGCATGATTTCATAGGTGCTCGTACCAACAATCGCGACCTTATTTTTGAACGAAACGACATCAATGATGCCAGGCATTTTCTTCACATCCTCCGCCGAAAACGACTTTAAGGTCGCCCCAAATGGCGGACGGACAATTTGCGCAAACACCATACCCGGCTTACGAACATCTATTCCGAAAACAGGTTTCCCGGTCACAATCGATTTATTGTCAACGCCGCGTACGCGTGTACCGATGATTTGGTAATCCTTTCGGTCTTTGTATGTAACCGTTGCAGGTACTGGCAATTTAGCAGCCTCAGCTGCCAATGAACCGTAGGAGGCCTTTTGACCCGAAGGTCCTAAAACAAATCCTTTGGAGGTTTTACAAGTGCTTGCATCAACTTTCCATTGATTCGCGGCTGCTTGCACCATCATCTGACGCACACTCGCACCCGCTTTACGTAAACGCTCCCAAGAGTGTTTCAATGCACCCGAACCGCCGGTCAATTGGCGTTCAAAATTTTGCGTATCTAAATTGGCCTGCAGAACTTCCACTTGCCTCCAATCCACATCCAATTCTTCAGCCACAACGACAGGAAAGGCCGTCTTAATCCCTTGTCCAATCTCCGGATTGGGGGAATATAAACGAATTTTGCCTAAGGCATCTATGCTCAAAAAAGCGTTAAATCGGCCTGGCTCATTCGCAATTGCCATCGCAGCACCTTTGGATTCAAACCAATCAAATCCCAAAGTAAACACACTCGTAAAGAGCGCAGTCTGTTGGATAAAATTTCTACGTGTCGTTTTCATTTTTTGGCTTTTTTAGAGGCTAATAAAACGGCTTCTTGGATGCGGTGATAGGTACCACACCGACAAATATTTCCGGCCATGCCGTCGACAACTTCTTGTTTCGAAGGGTGCGGATTTTTCTTGAGTAATGCCGCAGCCGTCATGATTTGACCTGCTTGGCAATACCCGCACTGCGCTACGTCTAATTCATCCCATGCCGCTTGAATCGGGTGTTTTCCTGCAGGATCCAAGCCTTCAATCGTGGTGATCTGAGCATTACCAACAGCCGAAATGGGCAAGACGCAGGAGCGCATCGGTTCCCCATTGACCCAAACGGTGCAAGCGCCACACTGGGCAATGCCGCAACCGAATTTGGTTCCTAATAAACCTACATGATCTCGCAAAGCCCACAAAAGTGGCGTATTGGAGTCAATGTCCAAGCTTACTTTCTTTCGATTAATCGTCAATGTAATTGCCATGACTATTTTTTCTTTTTAGTGATTTCTTTAATACGTAGGTTTCTAAATTTCAAGGGTGAACCATGACCTAAAAACCCAATATGTCCCGTTTTGTTTAACAAACCCGGATGTTCTTTATGATCCGGAGTTCCATTTTTGGTGGCTAGCACAATGTCGCCATCCGTGATTATTTCACCATTTAATATAACCTTGATGTGATTCCCTTCCGCGATGACCTCTTCCTCATTCCAATCGCCTACTGGTTTCAAGAATCCCTGTTTTGCAGGAATGATTCCATACACAGAACCGTGGTATTGATAAGGTTGTAATTTGGCATACATGGGTGAGGTATTGTCCAAAATCTGCAATTCCATACCTACGTAAGCTGCATCACCATCTAGTGGTGTACGAATGCCTAAACCGTTGTTGGCACCAGGGGTCAACTGGAATTCAAATTTCATATGAAAGTCACCGTATTCCTTTTTGGTATACAAATTTCCTTTTCCTCCGCGTTTCGGGTCAACCACCAATTCTCCATTCACAGGCACATAATCGGTCGTATTTCCCGTCCATTGGAACAAGGAAGAGCCATCAAAAAGAGGCTCAAAACCAATCTCTTCAGGCTTGTAAGTGGGCTGTGGTACTAATTCTTTGACATAAATATTCCTGTAAACAATGTGGTTACCATGTGCCTGTAATTCTATCGCATCTTTGATGAAAATCGGAATTTTACGATCCCAATAATTTTCTAAAATGACATTGTCTACGACTAATTCTCCATTCAGGTAGACCGTTACGCGTTCTCCACGCATCATAACACGAAACGTATTCCATTCACCCACAAGATTGTCGGCCACTTTCAAAGGATTCTTTGGATTGATCTGGTTGTTGTACAAACCTCCTGAACCTACTTGAGCTCCTACGCGTGTCAGTGAAATATCCCAGATTTGAACCTGAGGCGAACCGCGTAAATAAAGTCCCGCATCACCCTCTTTTTCGATTTTCCAATCCACAAACATTTCAAAATCTTGGTAATCCTTCACTGAGCAAAGATTTTCGCCATGACCCGTAAAATGCAATTCCTCTCCTTTCGCCTCCCAACCAGCTTGCATAACTTTATCCGCTTTTAGCTGTAATAAGGCCAAGGTATCCGCAGACATTAATCTGCGCTTCACTGGGTTAGCAACTAAACCTTTCCATCCGCGTAAATCGATGCCATTGTACATCGTATAAAATCCTCGGACTGGATTGCTCTTCATTACCTGATCGCGAATGGCTCCGTCGGAGATTTGCCACTGATTTTCCAAAACCCATTCTTTTGTCATTTGTCCTTGAAAATCGGGGCTGGCTACATATAAGGCAGCTAATCCATCCACGGCGATTTGCTTGATATTGGGTTCTTTCAATCCCAAATACAAAGTCCGCATAGCCGATAACGAATTGCATTTCGCTAATCCTTTATAAATCTGTTCCCGTGTTTCTAAGTTTTGTGTCAAATCCAAGGCATTGCGGTAGCGCAAAACTTGTTGATCGACATTCGAAAATGCCTTTCCGTTAATTCGCACAAAGGCACTCAACGCCTCTTCATTTTTCTTTCCTAGGGCGTACAACCAATCCAAGTTGGCTACTTCCTGAACGAAAGGAACCCAATTGATTATTTGAGGGGCAGAAAGTGCAAATGCGGTGATTTTACTATTGCGCGTGCCATCCAGTTTTACAAGCTGGGCCATACAATTTTGCAATGCTTTAACTTCATTCGGCAATTGCGCAATGGACAATTTTTCAGCAATCAGATCAAAATCTTTCAACTCCACCCAAGATGTCAATGCAGCAAAACCAGCCGCACGTTCCGGATGATTCGATTGCACGGCACGCCAAACCAAGGTTTTCACCTCAGGCCATCTTCGACCGCTTCCATAGGTCAAGAAAACCGTTTTTTGTGCTGTTGACGCCTGGTCATAAGCCTTCAGCTTTTCCGTTAAAAACACATTTGCCGCTAATGTGGTACTTAGGTCGGCAATTTTTTGTGCATCTACTTGATTGGTTTTCAATAGGTCCCAAACAGCTGGCAAGCCTTTAGCTCCTTGAACTTGTAACTGGGCAATGATCTGTTCCGTTTTGAAATTCGAATTTTGAATGAACGGCAAAGCCCAGCTTGCTTTATAGGTCCCAACGGCAATAATGAAGGCTTTTTGATGCGCTGCATCCCAGGATTTCAACGAGATGTTTGTGCGCGGTTTAGCCAACAATTGCTTCAAAATAAAAGCGCTTACTTGTGGTTTTGAATTTGGATACTTCGCCAGCAAGATACTTTCATCTTGCTTGGCAATCAGACTGATGATTTGACATTGCGTCGCTTCAGGTAGGTCTGCACGAAGAAAGGCTTTCAACTCCGCGATGTTTTTGGCATTTGCTAAAATGTACGCTTCAGTTGATTGAGTCGGTTCGTATAGGCCCTTACTCGCATAAGCAGCCGTTTTCAAGGCAGCGTTTGCTCCTTGCGTACGAAAATTCAATTGTTGTTCACGGGTGCTTTGTGCAAAAGCCTGTAAACTGATGAAAAGTAAGAATAGATATTTCATGAGCATTAAAGAATATAGGGTGCACGCATCGGCTGATTAATCAGGCTATTCGCCTCAGGATCACCGATGAATACTTGTTTAATGGGATCAAATTTAAGATTTCGGTGCAAACGCATCGCGATTAAACCCATGTTGATGAGTGTACATGAACGATGACCGTTATCTTCATTCAAAGCGAATTGCGTCCTATTTTTCACCGAATCCACAAAATCAATTTGTTGGGCCGGCGGTTCCGGAAACTCCGCTAATCTCCGTTCTAAATCGGGGATGTCCGACTTGAAATTGCGGTATAATTTACCTTTGGGTCCCTCGATATAGGCAACTTTTTCGTCTTTGGCTTCGCCATCTAAAACAATTTGGCATCCGTCTGCATAGGTATAGGTAATGCGATTGAAGATTCCGACAGCATCTTTATCTTGAACGGGGGCATCCACCTCAACGTAGACCGGGCTTTCGTTGTCTTTACCTAGCATATATTGAATCGGATCCATGTAATGTTGGCCCATATCACCTAAGGCTCCCCCGTCGTAATCCCAGTAACCTCGGAAGGTTTGATGGGTACGATGAACGTTGTAAGGTTTATAGGGCGCTGGCCCGAGCCAAGCATCGTAATCTAATTCAGGCGGAATGGGCTGCGGCGTCAAATCCGTTTTACCTACCCAATAGAATTTCCAGTCGAAACCCGTGTGTTTGCTGACGGTAAATTTTAAAGGCCATCCCAAAAGACCTGAATCCACTAATTTCTTCATGGGTTTCACAGGACAGTTTAATCCGTAGAAATTCCCTTCAAAACGGAACCAAGTATTCAATCGGAATATACGACCGTGTTGCTGAATGGCTTCTTTTAATTTCTGACCTTCTCCAATTGTACGGGTCATCGGCTTTTCACACCAAACATCCTTGCCCGCGCGCGCCGCATCTGCTGCCATGATGCCATGCCAATGCGGTGGAGTTGCCACGTGCACGATATCAACTTCAGGAAGCTGGATCATTTCACGGTAGTCGGAGAAGGCTTTCACCCCTTTCTCTACTTTATCTAATCCGAGTTGTAGGTTTTTTTTATCGACATCACACAAGGCAACGACTCTCGTTCCCGCATAGGGAATATGTCCGCGGCCCATGCCTCCGGTACCGATGATCGCTTTGGTGAGTTGGTCGGAAGGCGCAATAAAGCCTTTGCCGAGCACATGGCGGGGTACAATGCTGAAAGCTGCTAAGGAAAGGACGGATTGACCCAGGAATTTTCTTCTTGAAACTGACATAATTAAATAGGTTTTGCGACCCAAGATAGGAAATTTTTCTGATAGACGCTGCCGGGGTCGCAGACCCCGGCAGCGTCACCCCAAACCACCCTCAAAGTACTGCAAAACAAGCCAAAATATCAGCTTTCCATGAAAATAATCAAGTTCCTGAATGAATAAACGGGTATCTTTCGCTTCGAAAAAGTTGACGCTGACGGGGAGTCTACGACCCCGGCAGCGATCAACTTCTGATCACGACAGTTAAACTCCGAGCGCCATGCGCACCAATCACGAGCGATTGCTCAATATCTGCGGTCTTCGATGGACCGGCTAAAAACAAACCAAAACTCGAGCTCGGCTTTTTTAATTCCTCGTATGCGGCATGCATGTTCGGAACGATTTTAGAAACATGAATGACTAAATGTTGGCAGATGAACGGCGCCACCCGATGAGGTAAGGCTTCTTCGGTTAACCAAATCGCCCCATTCTCCGCAACCCCAAACGCACCATCAATCTCCAGGACCTCTATCTCCGCTAAACTCAAACCATCCAAGGTCGAGTCATAGCGTCGCCGACCCGGAAAAATATTTTCTAATTCTTCTTGTGAAACAACATGGGCTCCCACAACTTCTAAGGAAGCCCTGAAATCAAAGTCCTCCGAAGCTCCCTGAAAAACTCCTGGATGTTTGACCGTGTCTTGTGAACCGATTTTACCTAATATTTGATCTCTTGCGCTCATCGTTTTTTATACCATGCTTGAAAACTCTCCTTGGGTGCCACCGGCATTTCCCTCTGTTTGTACCAAGGATTTAAACGCGTATTTAAGATGGGTGCAAATCTTCGCATCAGTGCCCCTCCTACCCTGTAAACTGCCGGATGAGCTAATACGAAGGCCATCAATTTCATACCAATCGATTTGCTAACTGGTGCTAATCCAGCTGCCATCAAGTCTTGGCGCCAAAACCACAATTGCTCATGGATATTGATCTTCACCGGACATACATTGGAACATGAACCGCATAGTGTGCTCGCAAAAGGCAAATCAGCATTTGCTTTTTTATCAATATTGGGCGCCAAAATAGAGCCAATAGGACCCGCAACTGGCTGGTGATAGCTATGTCCCCCGCTTCTACGGTAAACCGGACAAGTATTGAAACAAGCCGCACAGCGAATGCATTTCAAGGAATTCTTGTATTTCGGATCGGCGAGTTGACGCGTCCGACCGTTGTCCAACAAAACAATATGCATTTCCTGACCTTCGCGTGGTTGATGGAAATGCGACGAATACGTCGTGATTAATTGCCCGGTAGCACTTCTAGCAAGCAATCGTAGAAACACAGCTAAATCTTCCCGTTTAGGAATAATTTTTTCGATGCCCATGCAGGCGATATGAACTTTGGCCAAATGAGCCCCCATATCCGCGTTACCTTCGTTCGTACAAACCACAAATTCGCCCGTTTCTGCGATAGCAAAATTGACACCCGTGATGGCAACTTCTGAAGCCAGAAAATGACCACGAAGATGTTGGCGGGCCGCCTCCGTTAAAAATTGTGGATCTTTATTTCCTTTGGGCGTTCCTAAATGTTGATGAAAGGTCTCCCCCACATCCTCCTTTTTCAAGTGAATCGCGGGCAAAACAATGTGACTCGGCGCTTCGTGGCGGAATTGGACAATGCGTTCACCCAAATCGGTATCTACCACTTCGATACCTTTATTTGCCAAATAATCGTTCAGATGACATTCCTCCGTCAACATGGATTTACTCTTCACCAAGATTTTAGCACCTTGATCGGCAATTATCTGGTGAACGATCGCGTTGTGTTCCGCAGCATCTGCAGCCCAATGCACTTTAATGCCATTCGCTTGCGCTCTGGCCTCAAAGGCTTGCAAATAACTGCCTAAATTCGCTAAGGTATGGTCCTTGATTTGTGAGGCATGTTCCCGTAACGCTTCCCATTCGGGTAAAACCTTAGACGCCTTATCCCGCTTCTCACGGACAAACCACAAGGTCTCATCATGCCAGTCGGTTCGCTCAGCATCCGCAATAAATTTCTCCGAAGCCTCCGCGTGATTACCCATGATTCAATATTTCGACAATGTGTTTTACCTGAACCTTTGAACCTTGTCGGCGCAATATCCCCTCCATGTGCATCAAGCACGAAGTATCCGCCCCCACAATATATTCTACTGCATTCGCATCGTGTTCTTTGATGCGATCCTGTCCCATTTTCACGGAAACGGCTTCTTCTGTTACGCAGAAGGTTCCACCAAAACCGCAGCATTCATCTGCACGTTCTGGCTTTGAAATTTGAATACCATCCACCAGACTTAATAAATCTTCTAATTTTGAGAAGGGCTTTTCATTTCGCTCCGACATCGAGCTTAAACGCAAACCACGTTGGCCGTGGCAACTTTGGTGCAATCCGACTCGATGTGGGAATTTCGCTGATAAAGACGTGATTCGAAGCACGTCCGTCAAAAACTCGCAAATCTCAAACACCGAATTCCGTATTTTCTCTGAAGGATGATGTTCCTTCAGGTGCAACACGCAAGAACCGGATGGCCCCACGATGTAATCAAAACCGGCAAAATTGTTAGTAAAATTAGTATCACAACCCTCAGTAGACGAGGCAAAACCGGAATTGGCCATCGGTTGGCCACAACAGGTTTGGTCTGTAGGTACGATGACTTCGCAACCCAGCTTCTCCAACAATTCCAAACTCGCCACCGCAACCTGCGGATAGAATTGGTCAATGTAACATGGAACAAACAGGGCAACGCGCATCCTAATATCGTTTCAATTGAATTAAATTCTTAGGGATTTCTCCCTTGTAAACCATCAAAGCAGCACCTAAAGCACTTGCTTGTGCCACTTCTGCGGCATAAACTTCTAGTTTGGGAAAGGCATGTGCCAACAAGCGCATGTACCATTCGTTTTTACTAAAACCGCCATCGACAAGCAATTGTTTGACCGATGCATCTTTCAACAATAGGTTCAAACTAAAGATTTGTTGGCCTACCAAATCTACCATGAATTGATCATACGCCGAAGCCAAATCTGTAAAATCATCTAAATTTCGCGAAGCGAAGGAACATTCGAAAACGGAAGATGCTTTCGGTTTTAATACATACACCTCGTCTGAAAATTTCAAATCCTTGTACGATCCCCCAAAATGCTGCTCTAACCGAGCCACCTGCTCCTCATGAAAATGTCCTCCAAACAAGCGAGATGCTTTGACCGACTTTCCGTTTGGCTGTAAATAACACAAGACGTCATTCGCCAATTCGTTAGAAGTCAAGGGCGAATCATTGAACGGATGCATCGCAATGCACCAAGTACCGGTTGATAAAAGCACAAAATCCTCCGAAATACTCCGTAAATAAGGAACCAAAGCAGCCGAGGAATCATGTAATCCTAAACCGTAATGGATGCCATCAATTTCCTCAAAAGCGACAGAAGAAATGGGTGCCAAACGATCTTCGATGGTTGAAACCCAATGATGATATTGACCTAAATCAAAATCCCAAAGCGCCGTATGGCAACCGATGGATGTGATTTCTGAAAGAAACCGCCCTGTGAAAAGCGAAGCTAAGTAATTAGGTAAATGCAAGGCTTGAAACACTTCCGGCCAAAAAAGCTTATAAGTCGCAGCATACACCTGCAAACCCGAATTTAAATTGCCCAAGATAGGCGATGCCGTCCTACGAGCAAATTCCGACTCACCGCCAAAATCCGCATAGGGAAATGGCACTGTAGCAGGTTTCAAATAATTATACAAAGGCGCCACAGGTTCTCCCATCCGATCGACATAAACAAACGACGCGCCATAGGCCGAGAAATTCAAACCGATCAATTCGAATTCAGGCATTTGGCAAATCTCCGTAAAAGTCGAAACAATCCACTGCTGCAGCGCTGCCAAATCTTCGCAAGCGAAGCCGTCCTCATCTACAATCTCTGCAAAATGCTGTTGTTTCTCAAACACAATCTGAAACGAAGTATCCCACAGAAACACCTTTTTATTGGTCTTTCCGATATCAAATACCGCGATGACAGGTGTTTTAACGCTCATATTTTACAATCCTGTCGCGACCGTTTTCGCACCACGTGCTTTGATTAATTGATCACGCAATTTCTCTTGACGGAACAAGGCGATCGGATCCAAAGCTCCACCTAATTCCAAACGTGCTTGAGCAACTAGTGCGCGCACATCCGTACGGAACACAGCTTGTAAAATTTCTTGGCAACGCACCACATCGTTCGCTTCACGAGCCGCCTCTAAAGCTTTTCGGTCCACTAATAGCGCTTGTGCATAAGCAATCTGAATCGCTTCCACGGATTGCAATAAATCTTCTAAGGGATCTTTGACATTGTGTGAAGCATCGATCATCCAACCTAAATCTTTCGCATGATTCATTCCTTTGGCATCCATTCCGTCTACCAATTCATTGAAGATTAAGAACAACTGATAGGGTTTGATCGAACCTGCCGTCAAATCATCATCGCCATATTTCGAATCATTGAAATGGAAACCACCCAATTTACCTTCCATCAATAAGATCGATACGATTTGCTCGATGTTGGCATTGGGTAAATGGTGACCTAAGTCGACCAAAGTCTTCGCTTGCGGACCTAGTTTATTTACCATCGAATACGACGCACCCCAGTCACCCACGGTCGTCGAATAGAAGTTCGGCTCATAGGCTTTGTATTCCAAATACAAAGACCAGTCGGCAGGTAGCGCCGCATAAATCTCACGCAAACTATCCACCGTGCGTTCATAGGCATGACGGAAGTTCAACTGACCTGGAAAACAAGAACCATCAGATAACCAAACAGTTAAAGCTTTGGAACCGAGTTCAACGCCGTGTTTAATCACCTCAATGTTGTGAACAATCGCTTGTTTCCGAGTTGCCGCAGAAACGTGTTGCAAAGACCCAAACTTATAGGAATGCGCTTGATCAGCTTGATCTTGAAAGGTATTTGAGTTCACCGCATCGAACGCTAAACCGTGTTGGGCTGCGAGCGTACGAATCGCCGCAGGATCCGTAGGGATATCCCAAGGAATGTGCAGCGAAATCGCACCCGATGACTGATTTAAAGCATGCAACAAACCCACATCCGCGATTTTTTCCTCCAAATTACGCGGTTCGCCTCCGCCGGAAAAGCGGCCAAAACGGGTTCCTCCCGTGCCTAAAGCCCAAGAAGGAATCGCGATTTGAAAATCCTTTAATTTCTGTAAAATGCCAGCTGGCAAGTTCACCTCGGATTTCAAGAAATCCAGTCTGCGGGTATGTTGGGCTAATAATGCCTCGTTATGATTCGAAATATTCATGGTTCTTATCTTAAAAATCCAGCGGCTACACCACCATCTACGTTTAGCGCATTTCCCGTCGACTTATTCAATAAGCCTCCCACGAATGCAAAACATGCATTGGCAATATCATCTGGCAAAATAGATTCATTTAATAGGGTACGTTTCGCGTAATAGGCTGGCAATTCAGCCACGGTGATGCCATAGGCTTTGGCGCGACCTTCGGCCCAACCGCCTGCCCAAATATTCGAATCCGCGATGACCGCATCTGGATTCACCGTATTCACACGGATATGATCCGGTCCTAATTCAGCGGCTAATAAACGTGTCATGTGCGCCTGCGCTGCTTTCGCACTGCCGTAACCGACGTTATTCGGTCCCGCAACAAAAGCATTTTTAGACACGATATTCACGATGTCGCCACCTAAACCCTGCTTGCGCATCACGGCAATCGCCGCCTGCGAAACCAAGTATTGACCTTTCACTAAAATATCATATAATTTATCCCAATCTGCTTGGGTATGCTCCAAAATCCCTTTTGAAATAGAAATCCCCGCATTATTTACGATCAAATCCACCCCACCAAAATCCAAGCAAGTCTGCTTCATCGCTGCCTCAATCGATTCCTGATTGGTCACATCGGCAATGACTGTCGAAACAACATCTTTCCCGAATAAGCCAATAAACTCCGCTTTCGCCTCCGCTAAACGATCCGCGTTCACATCATTTAAAATCACGCAGGCGCCTTCTTGCGCCATCTTTTTAGCAATTGCCTTTCCGATTCCCCCACCGGATCCAGTCACAAATGCGACACGGCCAGATAAGGCTTTTGGTTTTGGCATGCGTTGGAGTTTTGCTTCTTCCAACAACCAATATTCGATATCAAAAGCCTCCTGACGAGGTAATGAAGTATAAGATGAAATCGCCTCCGCGCCACGCATCACGTTGATGGCATTCGTATAAAATTCGGCGGCAACGCGGGCAGTTTGTTTGTCTTTGGCAAAGGTAAACATACCCACACCCGGGTATAAAATAACAACCGGATTCGGGTCACGCATCGCGGGGGAATTCGCGTGTTTGCAAGAATCGTAATACGATCCGTACATGATGCGGTAATCTTCGAACAAAGGAGTCAATGCCTCCACGGAAACATCCGACCCCAAGACCAAAGGCGAAATTTTCGTCCGCAAGAAGTGATCCGGACAAGAAGTTCCTAAAGGTGCCAAACGATCTAAATCATTCGAATTAATGAATTGCAACACGCGTTCATCGTCGGAGAAGTGTCCCACCATTTGAACGTGCGACGAACAGAATCCGCGAAGAACAGGTGCTAAGGCAGCTGCCTTTGCAGCTCTTTCTTCTGCAGAAAACGAAGACATCCGAGCACCGCCAAAAACGGTTGCCGTTTTCGATTCAATGTAATCCGCACATTTTTCAATGACCTCTAACGTATTCACGTAGCATTCGTACGAGGTATCTCCCCAAGTAAACAAGCCGTGTGAACCTAACATGATGCCGCGCAATTGCACACCGCGTGAAGCTGCTTCGTCTAAACAGGCTTTTAATTGTAAGCCCAAATCGAAGCCTGGACGTTGCCAACCTACCCAGCCAATTAATCCGCCGAAAAGCTCTTTCGTAATTTGCTCCCCATCTTTCGACGCAGCAATCGCAATGGCGGCATCGGGATGCAAATGATCAATGTGTTTGAAAGGCAAGAATCCGTGCAGAGGTGTATCGATCGAAGGCGCTTTGGATGACAAATCAAAAATGCAATGATTGAACAATTCCACCATCTCATCTTCGTGTTCCAAACCGCGGTAGACATTTGTCAACGAACGTAAACGATCCACGTACAAGGCCGCGCAGCCCGACTTCTTCAATGTCCCGATATCACCACCGGAACCTTTGATCCACATCACTTCGGTTTCTGTACCTGTCAACGGGTCTTTGTCCTGCAATTTGACTGAGGTATTTCCTCCGCCATAATTCGTGATGCGTAAATCCGCACCTAAGATGTTGGAACGGTAGATAAATAAGTCAACTTCATTCCCTGCGAGTGCAGCCGCTTTGGCATCATCCCAGAGATAAGATACGTGTTTGTACATGGTAATTATTTTTTCTTAAAACTACATAGGCAAAAGCGGCCAACCGTCCTATCCTACCTAGGGATAGTCAAATTATTTTTACCCGCTTTCAAAGGGTATTTCTTTCCTTGCCAAACAAAGCTACCATTCACCGTTCCCGGCAATGTAATCGAAGCGCTACCAGGTTTATAACTTACTTGAATTTCACCCTGCGGATGCGGAACAACCCCATCTACCTCTTTCAGCTCGCCTAAATGTGGTTCGATTTTGACTTTGGCAAATGCTGGTGCATCAGAATCAACCCCTAAGACAATTCGAAAAAATTCGATGTTCGGACTTGAACCCCAGGCATGGCAATCGGAGCGCGAAGTAGAAATGTCGGAAGTCTCCGCCCAAGTCGTCAAGCCCATGTCGATGTTTTCTTTCCATTTATCAAGCCAGCTTACGTAGTCATTTCCTTTGCCCGCTTTGGTTAATGCCAAATGAAGGTAGTATTTAAAGTAGATTGACGCGGGCGCTAAATCCTTGTCAGTCAGCAACTTGCTTGACACCCCGCCAGCGTCAAAACCGGCCAAAATGGCAAGGGAATTTGCGTGTTGGGAAAATTTATCATGTACTTCCGTGTCGGCAAATAAACCTCTACCAGCATCCCAATACAAGGACTTCAAAACAGGTTTCATCGATTTCACTTTTGCTTCATAGCGCGCCGCCATATCCGCATATCCGAAGTAGCGTTCAATCTCTGCTGCATTTTGCAAGATCCACATGTACTGAAAATCAATCACCGCCGAGCGACCCGAAGGACTCACGGGAGCAATTCCCCGTGGCCACGCATTCACCCAGTCCGAAAATGTCCAATAAGGTATATTTTGCAATGTCCCATCTGCTCCTTCGAAACGGGCAAAATAATCCAAGATGCCGCGCATGCCGGCCAATTTGTTTTTCAAGAATGAAGGATCTTTTCCATATCGCAAATAGTCATGCAACATCCCGATGTACCATAAAGAGAACGTCGGAATTTGTTGGTGCAAATCGGTCGGATAGCGACTCAGCGTTATTCCTTCCGCAATTCTCGAATGATCCATGTGGTCCAAAGCCTGTCGAACCAAACGCTCATCACCCGCATAATACATACTTACGAGTGCTTGAATCCGTGCATCACCGATGTACTGCAATTGTTCGTAATAGGGACAATCCATGTAGGTTTCCATCGCACACAAACGCGCCGTGCGGAAACCCACATCAAGTAATTGCGGAATTAACGGGTTATCTGACTTTAAAGACGCTTTGGCTTGCAAAGGAAAACCTGTAAATACACTTTTGAAATCTTGTAAGGTCAAAGCCTCCGCCTCGGTCTTTACTGTCAAACGCACATAACGAAAAGTACGATAGGTCATCGATTCAAAAGTATGGGAAGCACCATCGGCGATGAGGCTGTCCTTGCGGCCCAACCAGTATTTATTTTCGATATCGTTTCGATTGCCTTTGTGATTACTATTTTTTGTGGTTGTGCTTAATGCCTTTTTCTCATATAGCCCCTCTGCATAAGTAATACCTATTTTGGCATCTTTCCCTCCGCTAAAGGTCAATTGGGGATATGCGTTTGTCAACACTCCTTGGTCGATCCAGAGATCCACCGAAGAATTTGCAGGAATCGTCATTGCCTTCCCGTGAATCAAGTCCCCCTCCCCTTTTCGAATGGAAGCAAATCGTTGTGATGTTAGTTCCATGGAAGGAATAGCAGACGGATACAACATCCAGCCTTTCGCATCAATAGACGCCCCTTTCGTTAAACCAGGACCTAGTGATTTTGCGGAGATGAAAGGAGACCAACCTTTGGCATATTCTTGTAATTCTCCTGCACCGGCCACATAATAACCGGGAACGCGAACGGCTAACGGACTGACACCCGCATTTTTGGCAACCGTCCAATCCATATTGGTATTGAAAATAGCCTGTGCAGCATCATCTGCTTGTAAGATAAAACCTGTGGCATACGAAATTTGGGCTTCTGATTTTCCTTTCCCCTCATTCCAAACCAAGGCTTCTATGGTATTCCCCCCCGCGTTTAAATAAGGTGCAATGTCCAAGGTTTCAAAGTTCCAGAAATACAAATCCCCTCGTGCCGGACCCGCAGAAACCCAAGTGCCATTAATGTATAATTTGTAGCGATTATCACCGGAAACGTGAATGAGACATTTGCTTGGTTTTTCCGCTAGATTAACTTTCTTCTGAAATTTAAAAACGCCATAATCCTTTAAACCGGTCAAGGAATAAACATGATTTGGATTTTCTGCATAAGTAATCCAAGAGGCCTTCCAAGGTTTATTCCAAAGTTCGGGTTTAAGATTTTGGGCATAGGCCAAAGGGCCTGCCAGGAGCAAGAATAGAATGAGTTTTTTCATAGGTTTACCTTTTACATAATAAACCCCAGGCTTAAGCCCGGGGTTAACAAATTTTAATAACCCCAGGTTTTAACCTGGGGAGTATAGACTATTTCTTTTTCTTTGGTTGTGCCATATCCATGTAATCCACAACCAAACTACTCAAAGCTTTCACACCCACTTGGAAATGGCCTTCATCTAAATGAAAATCTGGTGTATGGTGACCCGCAACTTCATCAGCTTTTTTGTTATCTGGACGAGCTCCTAGGAAAAAGAAGAATCCAGGAATTTTTTGTTGGAAGAACGAAAAATCCTCCGCACCTGTATGGGCTGCGATAGTACGAACACGATCTTTACCATTCACCCCTTGTAGCGTTGGCAACATTTTTTCGACCAATTGCGGATTATTATAGGTTACGGGATAACCTGTACCAATTGTTACTTCGGCTTTTCCACCACCGCTTTCGGCAATGTTTGTTGCAATTTCTTTGATTCGTTGGTGAACCATTTGACGCTGTTCAACCCCAAACGTACGAATCGTCCCAATCATGTGAGAAGACTCCGGAATGATATTTTGACGGATACCACTGTGAATGGCTCCCACGGTTACGATGGCAGGATCCTCCGTAATGTTCACGGAACGAGAAACAATGGTTTGTAATCCCATCACGATTTGAGACGAGATGACAATCGGATCAATTCCCGTCCAGGGACTCGCGCCATGCGCTTGTTTTCCTTTGACTTTGATATCCAATTGGTCTACTGCCGCCATGGTTGCGCCTGGTTTATATTCCAATACACCATTATCCGAACCTGCGGCAATATGCAATCCAAAAATCACATCAACTTTAGGGTTTTCTAGCACACCTTCTTTAACCATTAATTCGGCACCAGAAAGGATCATTTCCCCTTTGTCATTGTAAACACCCTCTTCAGCGGGTTGGAAAATAAATTTCACCGTACCTGCCAAATTTGCTTTCTCAGAAGCTAAAATCTCAGCTACAGCCATCAAAATTGCCACATGTGAATCGTGTCCACAGGCATGCATAACACCCGTTTTTTGGCCATTGAATTCGGCTGTCACTTGGGATTTAAATGGCAAACTCCCTCGTTCTGTTACCGGCAAACCATCCATGTCGGCGCGTAATGCGACAACGGGTCCTGGCTTTCCGCCTTTCAATACACCCACAACACCTGTATACCCTACTTTCTCCTGCACTTCGATGCCCAACGAACGTAAGTGCGCTGCAACAATTCCTGCCGTCCGCACCTCTTGGTTTCCTAATTCAGGATGCTCGTGGAAATCGCGACGCCAAGTAATGACCTTGTCTTTCAAGGCATCCGCTTTTTGTGCGATAACAGGTTTTAAAGATGATTGCGCTGACGCAAAAAATGGCGCTGCGAGTAGGGCGATGAAGGTTAGTTTTTTCATTTGTAATCTTTCTTTTTTTAAAGTCCCCAGGCTAAAGCCTGGGGTTATAAATTTCACTAAAGTTCCTAAGCTAATGCCTGAGGATAAAACTATTTGTAACCTCAGGCTTCAGCCTGAGGACTTGGATAAACACCCAAAACCCATCTATTTATACCCCCAACCTCGCATAATGGCAATATTCTCCTTCATGCACTCAAGTGGTTGTAATCCTTGGTAAGCTTCTTGTTCGATTATAAAATGCTTCGTTCCTCCTTCTTTATCTCCTAATTTCACCAAAGCTTGCACATCGATTTGACCTGAACCTTTTCCTAAGACAGTTGATTCAAAATGCTCATGACCCGATTTGGCTGGCACCTCATCCTTCACGTGCATCGAAACAAAACGACCTGGGAATTTCTTCATAACTTCGGCAGGCACACCCCCACCATTGATCATATTACCTATGTCTAATTGCTGGGCTACGAGTTTAGGATCCGTGTTATTCAACATGATATCATATAATAACTCACCTTCCAACTTCTCTGAAAATTCGAAGTCGTGGTTATGATATCCGAAACGCATGCCCGACTTATTACATAATTCACCAGACTTGTTAAAGATCTCCATGTATTTCAACAAGAGATTTTTATCCTTGCGAATACCCATATCGATTGAAGGACTGATAACGAGCTCTTGACCCATGATAGCTGCATCTTCTACCGTATATTTCCATAAATCAGTAAAATCATTTTTGGCATCATCCCAGTGAGCCTTGCCCATAACCGTGTGACCAGAAGGCATTTTCATTCCTAAGTCATCGAGGCGCTTGCGGAATTCTTTGGCTTCCCAACCGTAAAATTTACGGTTCATGTAATTCGCATGTTCCACATATTTATAGCCCATTTCGGCTAAGGCATTCAAAGTTCCCTGTGGATCCTTGCGCATATCGTCGCGCACGGAATACAACTGAACCCCAACTAATTTTTTGTATTTAACTGCCGCCAGACCCTGCAATGCAGGTGAGGCAAAGGCCAATGCGCCAAGCCCAAAGGCTGAATTGCGCAAAAAGGAACGACGTGATGAATTCATATTTTAATAGGTTTATTTAGTTCTCCAAGCTACTAATTCTATTTCTATTTTACAAAATTCCCGTAACTTCGAAGGATGATGCAACCACTCGCAGAACGCATGCGCCCCACTTCCTTAGAAGACTACATTGGCCAAGAAAAGGTCATTGGAGCTCATGCGCCCTTACGTAAAGCGATTGATGCAGGTCATCTTCCCTCTTGCATTCTGTGGGGGCCTCCCGGGGTAGGCAAAACAACCTTAGCTACCTTACTCGCTGGAGCATTAAAAAGAACCATTTACACGCTCTCTGCCGTGCAATCTGGCGTGAAAGAAGTTCGGGAGACACTCGAATTAGCGAAGAAAAATCGCATGTTCGAGGCACAATCACCCATCTTGTTTATTGATGAAATTCACCGTTTTTCTAAGTCTCAGCAAGATTCCTTGTTGAACGCCGTTGAAAAAGGAATCGTAACCTTAGTTGGCGCCACGACCGAAAACCCTTCATTTGAAGTTATTTCAGCCCTTTTATCGCGTTGCCAAGTGTATGTGTTAGAGGCATTGAATGATGTGCATTTACGCCAACTGATCGACAAGGCAATTAGCACGGATAAATTATTCGCCAATAAAAAAATCACGTTAACGGAAACCGACGCGCTATTTCATTTTTCGGGCGGCGATGGAAGAAAACTGCTGAATCTTTTCGAATTGCTCATCACCACGGAAGGTGCGAACGAAATTGAGTTAACGAACGCCCTCGTAACGGAACGTCTTCAAAAAAACTTAGCGCAATACGACAAGGACGGCGAACAACATTATGACATCATTTCTGCCTTCATCAAATCGATTCGTGGTTCAGATCCCGATGCGGCGGTATATTGGTTGGCAAGAATGTTGGCCGGTGGTGAATCCCTCGAATTTATCGGTCGGCGCTTATTGATATTAGCCTCCGAAGACATTGGTTTGGCAAATCCAAACGCGCTCCTGTTAGCTCAATCCTGTTTCGATTCCATCCGCGTGATCGGTAACCCAGAATCGCGCATCATCTTATCGCAGACTGTCATTTATTTGGCAACATCGCCTAAGAGTAATTCGGCCTACAACGCCATCAACAAAGCCATGGCTTACGTGGAGCAAACTGGTAATTTACCGGTGCCCTTGCATTTACGCAATGCACCTACACGTTTAATGAAAGATTTGAATTACGGGGCCGATTATAAATACCCACATGATTTTCCGGGCAATTGGGTCGAGCAGAATTACTTCCCAGAAGTACCGTCGCGTCCGGTGTTTTACAAACCGTCGGAGCAGGACAAAATTAATCGTGGCACTCCATCAAAATAAGCGCTCCACGTTCGTAGGAAATTTTAACAATCCCATCTTCTCGAACTTCATTGCTTGAACTTGTCTGTGTACCCAATTTCAAAACGGGATGATTTAAGTCGTAGGTAAGACCCGAAGATTTAACATCAAAGGCCTCTCCATAGGGCATGAGCGAAATAGGTGTTTTCGCTGGATACCATTTCTCAAACGTGGGAGGCAACAAAAACGACGTTGAATAATCATCGAAGAACACAATTTTCAATTTCCGACCATAGCGTACCAGCGAATGAAAATTATTCAAGGTGTGGTCCATGCGTTTCCCGGACGCCCAAATCACATTCACAGCCGGATAACCCTCCTCCATTAAATATTCAAAGGCCTTCTCCAAATCCGTTAAATTTTGATCCGGCGTATGTACTTTTTTCAAGGGATAATTACTCAAATCTACGTTATTCGAATGATCAAAATCCCCCAACCACACATCCACTTTGATACCCAAGGAAATCACGCGTTCTAGCGCTCCATCTAACACAATCACAGTAGGTGACCACTCGAGCAATTGATCCAAAATATCCATCGAACACGCCTCCCCGTTCGCGATTATCAGCGCAGGTTCTTGCTTGTCTCGAATGATGTGATGTGATGACATATTAGGCTTTGAAATCCGATTTACCCCCTGATTTTGAGATCAATTTGGTTTCTTTGATCACGATGCCTTTGGAAACCGATTTACACATATCGTAAACGGTTAATGCCGCAACAGAGGCGCCCACCAAGGCTTCCATTTCAACGCCTGTTTTGGCTTCAAGCCGACAAATACATGTAATAATGATTTGATCTGCCTGAACTTCCGTTTCAAATTTACAGGAATCCAATCCCAAGGGATGGCAGAGCGGAATCAAATCTGAGGTTTTTTTCGCCGCCATGGTTCCAGCGATAATTGCCGTTTGAAGGATGCTACCTTTCTTATTTTGCCAACCAGCCGCTTCGAAATGTTGAACAATTTCCGCACCTAAAAACACAATAGACTGCGCTTTTGCTTCGCGCACCGTTTCGTTTTTTGAGCTGACATCCACCATGCCGGGGGTGCCATCGGATTGCAAGTGAGAAAAATCGATAGCCATAGCTGATTTGAAATTTAGAAGACAAAAATACAGGAGAATTAGCAAAAAATAGCGAAATTTAACAAATACGTAAAACAACAAACATGATCAGTCCTATTGAAGCCATTGCACTCTTAAAAAATATCACCATTCCTTTCCGGACTGAAAAATTACCCCTAGCTAAAACTTTGGGCATGAATTTGGCTGAAAAAATAGTTGCCGACCGTGATTTTCCTCCTTTCGACCGTGTCATGATGGATGGAATTGCAGTGAAAGACATTACAGCGCCTACCTGGAAAATCGAAGGCATTTTATATGCGGGAGAGCCGGTGAAAGCGATTAAAAAAATCGATGGTGCCATGGAAATCATGACGGGTGCGACGGCTCCCAAAGGGACTGAAGCCATCATCAAAATAGAAGATCTAAGCATCGAGAAAAAAATCGCCACCTACATTGGGAAAACACCTTTGGCAAAAGGTCAATTTATTCATACGCAAGGAATGGATGCCCAAGAAGGTAACATCTTAGTCAAAAAACGCACAAAAATCGGACCCGTGGAAATTGCCATTGCAGCAACCGTGGGTAAAGCGCATATCGAAGTTGAATCGAAACCGCACGTTCATATTTTCTCCACCGGCGATGAAATTGTAGGACTACACGAGACGCCAGCTGTTCATCAAATTCGTTCTTCGAATGTGATGATGATGAAATCCGTTTTACTGTCGAAGGGCTTCAAAGCGAACTCTAGTCACCTACCTGATTCCGCAGAAAAAATCAAAGCGAATATTGATAAAGTCTTAGAGTCAAATGACATCATTTTACTATCAGGAGGAGTTTCTGCTGGCAAAAAAGATTTAATTCCGGGTGTATTAACCGAAGCTGGATTCGTAACAGTCTTCCATAAAATTGCACAAAAACCGGGAAAACCGATGTTGGTGGCTACGCGCCCCGACGGCAAAGTTGTTTTCGCATTCCCTGGAAACCCGATTTCGACATTGACTTGCTTCTGGGTTTATTTCTTACCTTGGGTATCCGGAGATTTCCCCGAATATGCAGAAAAAGAAATCAAATTCTTACCGAAAGCATCAGCAGATTTAGACCAATGGATTCCCGTAGAAAACGGTGAAACTGTAGCCCATAACGGTTCCGGTGATTTAATCAATTGGTCAAAAGCAGATGGTTTAGTTTGGCAAAAAGCGGGTCAAAAAGAGACTAAACTACCCTTTATTCCACTCAAATAAGCATGTATGGAACTGAAGCTTCATCAATTCGATCTGCCGCTTAAGCACACCTTTACGATCACGCACGAATCGCGTGACGTTCAACCAACCCTCATTGTGGAGTTGAGTTGGCATGGCAAAAGCGGCTTCGGAGAAGCAACAGAGACCCCCTATTATGGCATCACCATGGAAAAAATGGTGGCGCAAGTGGAAAGCATACGGCATTTATTGCCAAATGACATTTTACCCCATCCCACCGATTTCTGGAAGATGTTATCCAAAACATTACTAGACGACCATCCCTTTGCTTTATGTGCGTTGGATGTGGCCTATTGGGACCTTTGGGGTAAAACGCATAACAAAGCCTTGTATGAAATCTGGGGATTAGATATTTCGAATAATCCGATAACCGACTACACGATTGGCATCGATACCGTGGAAACCATGGTTTCCAAAATGCGAGAAATGCCTTTTCCGCTGTATAAAATCAAGTTGGGCACCGACCAAGATTTAGAAATCGTTGAGGCCTTACGCAAGGAAACCGATGCTGTATTTCGCGTTGATGCGAATACCGCATGGACGCCTGAACAGACCATTTATTTCGCACCTGAATTAAAAAAATTAGGCGTGGAATTCATCGAACAACCTTTGAAAGCTGACAATTGGGAGGGCATGAAGCGCGTTTTCCAAGCATCTGAATTACCCATCATTGCGGATGAATCCTGTATTTTGGAAGAAGATGTAGCCAAATGTGCCGGCTATTTTCATGGAGTTAATATCAAATTAATGAAATGTGGGGGGCTTACGCCTGCCCTACGTATGATCCAACAAGCCAAAAGCCTGGGACTCAAAGTCATGGTGGGCTGCATGACCGAATCGACCATTGGCTGTTCGGCCATCGCGCAATTACTACCCTTATTGGATTTCGTTGACATGGATGGATGTTTGCTAGTCGATGATCAAATCGCGAAAGGAATCACCATCGATTACGGAAAAGTCTATTATGCCAAGGCCTCAGGAACCGGTGCCGAATTAATTCGCTAAGCATGTCTTACCAAATCCACCAAAACCAGATTCCGGAGCGCCTTGTTTCTTTCGAGGGCAAGGAATACCGTTGGTTAGGCGGAACAAATTACCTCAACATAGGCTCGCATCCCCTCTTCCAAGAAAAGTTACAAGAGGGAATTCAGATTTTTAGTCAAAATTGGGGAAGTTCGCGCTTGAATAATTACCGCATGGACGTGTGGGAAAATTTAGAAGATGTCATGGCTAAACGCTTTGGCGTAGAAGCGGCGGCCTTGTGTAGCTCGGGATTGCTTGCTGGCCAAACGGTCATGCAATATATCCAACAGAAATATCCGGAAGCGAGTATATCTTTAGCGCCCAAAACGCATCCGGCTTTGTGGCGTCATCCTTACAAACCTGCTGCGGGCAACTTCATGGATTGGAAAAAAGATGCGCAAATTCTGTGCATGGATGGAATTGGAGCACCCTGGGTGGAAGAATTTCTCACGGGATTTGAGCAGAACTTATCATCAGATCAGACCTTGATTGTGGATGAATCGCATCGATTGGGAATTGTCTCGACACGCATAGATACGCCGGCAAATTTGATTCAAACGAGTTCTTTATCGAAAGCCTTTGGCATACCAGCTGGCCTAATTTTAGGTACAAAAGCTGATATAGCGGAGATTAAAAAAGATCCCTTTTGGGTGGGGGGATCGCCCGCAAATCCGGCTTATGTCTATGCATGTCTCCATGCACAGGAGGCCTACGATGAACGGATAAGTAAGTCTCAAGAACTTGCTAGAGCATTCACGCAAAATGCACAATATGTTAGCCTAGTTAAAGATTACCCGGCATTTAGCTCGGCAGATACGAAGCTTTTTGACCATTTAAAATCCCATGGATTTTTGTGTAATCAATTTGCATATCCGGATCCGAATGCCCCAGCGATTTGCAAAGCAATCCTACCTACAAGTATGTATTTAGCAGATATTCATGATCTTGTGGGCGTGCTCGCCCTATACCCTAGAGATTAGGCCTTCGCCTTCTTAAAAGAATAAGCCAATACAATGAGGCCAAAAAGTACCGCGGGTATGGAAAGAATTTGGCCCATATTCAAGGTCAAATTATTCTCGAAAGCACTTTGGTTTTCTTTTAAGAACTCGTAGAAGAAACGTAAGGTAAATAGGACGACCATAAACGATCCTGTCATTAAGCCTTCTTGCGTATCCTTCTTTTTCTTTGACCAAAACCACATCAAAAGTGCAAAAATAAGCAAACAAGAAAGTGCTTCATACAATTGAGACGGATGTCTTGCGAGTACTAAATTAGGGTCTCCATAAGGATTGAATTCCGTATCACGTAAAAACTTGAAGCCCCAAGGCAATTCTGTGGGTTTGCCAATAATTTCCGAATTCATCAAATTCCCCATGCGAATGAAAAATCCTGCCAAGGCTACAGCGGGAACAATGCGATCTGTAATGTAGAGGTATGACATGCCCGCATTTTTACGTGCATAAAGATAAAAAGCAATAAAGAGTCCGATGGCAGCGCCATGCGAAGCCAAACCTGAAAACGGAGGCGTAATCATCTGCAAGAAAAAACGAAGCGGATCAGCTTGCAATAAAGGAAATTCATAGAAAAAATAATGTCCAGCACGTGCACCTACAATCGTCGCCACCATCGTGTACATCAAGAGTTGGTCAGCTTGTTCCGTAGAACGTCCCTCCTGCTTGAACATGTAACTCACGACGCGAAATCCCGCCAAAAAAGCCATGGCAAAAAAGAAACCGTACCAACGAATCGGAAAACCGAAAAGGTCAACAATAACGGGATTGGGATCCCAAGAAATAAAAGCGATGGACATGGGCTGATTGAATGAAACCCAAAATTAAGAGAATTTTTAAGAATTAACGCGATACTTTTCGAACAAGCACTTGGATTGATTTCTTGATAACTTTTGCGGGATAAAGTCGTTGAGGCAGGCCTAATCCAAACATGGACTGCGCGGAAACCAACAGCACCATAAACAACATAAGGGTTCGATAGCGATTTTTCATAGCACAAACATAGTAATTAAATAGTACTATGCAATACAAGGTACTATCATATTTAACAAAAATTAAACATTGGTAGACTAGATGGGTCAATTCGTCGATTGCTTGGGCCATGCGAGCCTAATATCAACATCTTTGCACAAGATTCGCCTAGAACCTAACGTTAACCATGTGTTCAACTAAATTTTTACAACCATGAAAAAGCTCATTCTATTTGCCTTCGCTAGCACAGTTTTAATTAGCTCTTGCAGTAAAGAGGAAGCCATGAATCTAGAAGGATTTACGGCAATTAACGCGGCGAACATACCGCAAGCTGTACAGTCAACGATCCAACAAAGTTTCCCTACCGCGAAAGTGGCTTACTCAGTTATTCAACCCAATGCTTTGTACGTAGCCGATGTGACAACAGCAACAGCTGAAACGCAAATCGTATTAACATCCAAAGGAGCAATCAAAGAAGCCTTTTCAAAAATTGATTCCACTGCTTTACCTGCGAGTGTTTTAACATACCTAGCCACTAATTTTCCTGGGTACGATTTATTACATGCTTCCCAAAAGACGACCGGTACACCTACTGGCTATCGGGTAGAATTGAAATACAAAACAGAATTTTATTCCGTACTTTTTGATGATAAAGGAGCATATGTTTCGCAAACAACTGGTATGCCTGGAGGTCCAAAAGGGGGGAAAGAAAAAGGAAGTCATGGTCCGGCAGTGACAAATTTAGCATTGACTGATTTACCAGTAGCCGTACAAACCGCATTAACGGATTACACTTTCCAGCGAGCAACGGCGAAAATTGATAGCCAAGGAATTACAATTTACCATGTGCATGTGGAAAAGTCAGGTGTATCCTATGAGCTAACGATTGATGCCAGTGGTAAGGTTATTTCAAGTAAAGAAATTCCAACCAAACCCGTTATTACAAAGACAGACTTAAGCGCATTACCGGCAGCAATTACAAGCTATTTAAATACAAATGCCGTGGGTTGGACGCTTAAAAATGCTGTCAGTATCGCAGCAGACAATGTTACGATCCACTATCATGTGCTTGTTTCTGTAGCAGGAGCAGTCCAAACTTACATGTTTGACAAAGACTTTAATTTAGTCCAAAATGCTGGGAAAGGTCCAAAAGACAATCCATCACTACCTAATTTCACGGTCGCAGAAATTACCCAAGCACAAATTCCTGCAGCTGCCATCACCTATTTGAATACCAATTATGCGGGTTGGACATTTAACAAAGCGCAATCAGTCACTGCCGATGCGACCGTTAAAGAAATTGAAGTATACATCAGCTTAGCTGGGAAAAATTACAAAGTAGAATTTGATGGAAATGGGGTTTTCCTAGGAGCCAAACTCAAGTAACCTATTCCTGATCTTCTTCGAAAAGGCTTGCTTCGGCAAGCCTTTTCTATTTATTTTGAACCCATATGCAAGAAATCGAACCATCTTTTCAGTGGGAATCCCTATACAATGCGGCACATGACCGCAAGTCCCCCTTTTATGGCCGAACATATTCACAAACCGAATACGAAAACGACATCTATGGGTATTACATTCATCCGCTTTGGGATGAGATCGATTCGGAAACATTGTATTGCAAGATTCTATTTACAGATTACTACCAACAATACAGCATCATTGAATTATTCGGAGAATGGAATGATACCTTGCACAATGACATCATGTTATTGAAGCGGCAAGTAATCGATCACTTATTGGCAATTGGTATTAAACATTTTGTGTTGGTTGGCGAAAATGTCTTCAACTTCCACGGCACATTTGAAGATGATTATTATGCCGAGTGGTTTGAAGAAGTCGAGGATGGATGGATCGTAGGATTGCACTTTGCGGAATTTGTCGAGCAAGAATGGGCCAAATACCATGTTGACTATTACATCAATTTTGGAGGAAACCTGCAGATCCCCAACTGGCGAACGTTAAAACCTGACATGATATTCGCCTATTTACAACATGTGATGGCCAAGCGATTAGGTCCTGCCTAATAAATATAACCATTCAGGATATTTTTAAATTCAAATTGAGCTACATTAGTCCTCAAATAACTATTTTCTATGAAAAACATATTCCTATTTTGCTTGATGAGCATATCCTTCCTAGGATTCACAAAGAAACCCGATACGCGTTATTATGAAATGCGTATTTATTACTGCCACCCAGGTAGATTAGATGCATTGATTCAACGTTTTACAAACCATACGACTAAAATATTCGAAAAACATGGCATGACGAATGTGGGTTATTGGATTCCAAATACAAACACCGACAATGCGCTTTATTACATTTTATCCTATCCAAGTCAAGCGGCGCGTGATACTTCATGGAGCCATTTTGGAAAAGATCCCGAATGGAAAGCTGTTGCGAGCAAATCCGAAGAAAGTGGTAAAATCGTTGCTAAAGTAACAAGCATCTTTATGCATGCGACCGATTTCAGCCCGAAAATCAAACCATCAAGTGCAGATGTTGATCGCACATTTGAGATGCGCACCTATACGGCGGCACCAGATAAGTTACCTAATATATTAGCTCGTTTCCGTGATTATACCACCAAGCTCTTCAAAAAGCATGGCATGGATAACATTGCTTACTTCACCACCATTCCCAAAGATGGATCTCAACCTAAATTATTGTATTTCCTTGCACACAAGAGTGAAGCAGCGGGTAAGGCAAGTTTTGATGCATTCCGCTTAGATCCTAAGTGGATTTCAGTCAAAGGAGAATCGGAGAAAGATGGTAAAATCGTGGATAAGGTCGAAACCATGTACTTGAGCCCGACGAGTTTCTCAACAATTCGATAAATGCTCGTATCTTTGGACGTGGTTTTTCAAACACCACGTCCAATTATATGCAGTGGATAAAAAAAGGACTTATATTTTGCCCTGATGGAAAATCATCATGGAACCAGCGAGGTTATGCACATGTCGTATGTGCTGACACTTCTTATGCAGACAAAATAAGACTCTATTATTCTGCGCGCGATGAGAAAGGACGCTGCCAAGCATCCTTCATCGATCTTGACCCAAACAATCTTTCCAATATCCTTTACCTACACCCTGAACCCATCTTGGATTTAGGTGTTCCGGGCACTTTTGACGATTGCGGCATCATGCCTACCTGGTTTATGCAACATGGTGAAGAAAAGTGGTTATACTACATCGGCTGGACCGTACGCAATACAATCCCTTACCACAATGCATTAGGACTTGCGAGTTCTACGGACGGCGTTCATTTCACAAAAAAATTTACAGGCCCCATCATTAGTACAACAGCCACAGAGCCCTATTTCAACGGTTCTGCCTGCTTTTTATTTGACGATGGGAAATACAAAGCTTGGTACTTAAACTGTACCCATTGGCTAGAAGATCAAGGGCTGATGGAACCTTGTTATCATATTAAATACGCAGAATCAACCAACGGAGTAAGCTGGGAACGTAAAGGCCAAGTAGCCATCGATTACCGGGATGAAGTAGAGGGCGGCATTTCGAGACCCAGTGTCCTTATCGAAAACGGTATCTATAAAATGTGGTTCTCAGCCCGAGCTGTAACCGATTACCGGACAAACCGCGACCGTTCTTATCGAATTTATTACGCGGAATCCAAAGACGGAATCCATTGGACGCGTTTCGATGAACAAGTAGGTATCGACGTAAGCGAAAATCCTTCAGATTGGGATCATACCATGATTGAATACCCTCTTGTCATTGATCACAAAGGCAAGAAAATCATGTTTTACAATGGGAATCACTTTGGTCAAACGGGCGTAGGTTATGCCGAAATGGAATAATACGCATGGATTTTTCGCACTACGATAAACAGCTCTTTCCGGGTTCCCAAACGCCCAGCAATCCCAAAGTGAGCATTTGCTTCATTACCTATAAACATGAAGCCTATATACGCACGAGTTTAGATGCAATCTTGGAGCAGCAGGTCAACTTTGACTATGAAATCATCATCGGCGAAGATCATTCTCCGGATGGGACAGCGGATATCGTACGCGAATATGCGTTGAAACATCCCAATAAAATCAAAGCCTATATTCGTCCAGAAAACCTAGGATCAAAAATAAACTATGTCCATTGTTTTCTAGATTGCAAAGGCGAATACATCGTTCACATTGAAGGCGACGACTATTGGACAGATCCCTTGAAATTGCAACGCCAAGTTGACTTTTTGGATCAACATCCCCATGCATCCGCTTGCTTTCACAATGCAGAAATCATTTTCGAGGACGGCAGCGGTCGGGCACCCCAATTAATCAATTCCGCCGACCAAAACCCTTGGGTTGGATCCGCCGACTTCCTAGTAGAAAAAGAAACATGGTTCATGGCGACAGCCGCCGTGATGATGCGCCGGAAATATGCCCATGCCTTACCGGAATGGTTTTTGCACTCAAAAAGTGGTGACATCCCTTTATATGTTATTTTGGCAGAGCAGGGACCCATCGGATATTTACCTGAAGTCATGTCCGTCTATCGGAAAAATGAGGGAGGGATCAGCATGACCGACCACGTATATGCAGATGCTTTTATCAAAAACCGGATTTTCATGTATGCAAGTATCAACGCGCACACACAATACAAATATAATTACCTCATCAAACCCATCTTGCAAGCATATTACCTCATGCGGATGGATTGCCACGAAAATAAATCTGCCTGGAGCAAAAAAGCCTTTTATTTTAGTCGGGCGACCTTACTAAATCCTCCACGTACTGCCAAAGACTGGAAAGCTTACTTAAAAACGAATTTATTAAGTCCCAAAAACCTATTGGCCTACCTGAATTTTCGTTCTAAATTGAACCAATTCTTCAAGCGATAAATTTGCATTTTTTGCTGAATTAAAAGACCTTTATAACAAAGCGTTTCGCTCAACCTATTTTAATCACATGAAAAATTCCTTCCGTGGACGCTTGTCCATTCTCGGTTCATTATGCCTATTGGCTTACTTAGGCATTTCCTCTTTTCAAAAAAACGAACACCAACGCTGGGGACAAGCACTTTTGGATTCTTTAACCGAATCGCAAAAACATGAAGCTTCAAACGCGCTGGCAGGATTGCAAATCGATCCGGAACTAGAAATAACGACCTTTGCGACTGAGCCGATGTTGAAGAATCCGACCAACATGGATATCGATTCCAAAGGGCGTGTTTGGATTACGGAGGCATTCAACTATCGACCAGCTATCGCGGGCAATCCTACAAATCCCGCCGGAGATCGAATTATCATTTTAGAAGATACGAATGGAGATGGCAAGGCCGATAAAGAAAAAGTATTCTATCAATCACCCGAATTAAATGCCCCACTTGGCATTGCCGTACTTGACAGCATGGTCATCGTCGCCCAAAGCCCTTACATCTGGCGATTATACGATGATAATCACGACGATAAAGCTGACCGCAAAGAAATCATGTTTCAGGGAATTGGTGGCGAACAACATGATCATGGTGCACATGCCTTTACTTTTGGACCCGACGGGAAATTATATTTCAACTTAGGAAATGAAGGCAAACAGCTTTTAGATGCGAAAGGCAAACCCGTTTTAGACCAAGATGGAGACATCATTGGGCCAAACAAATACAAGCAAGGCATGGTCTTCCGCTGCAATGTGGATGGATCAAATGTGGAATGTCTAGGCCAAAACTTTCGAAATAATTTTGAAGTAGCTGTTGACTCCTATGGTGCAATTTGGCAATCGGATAATGATGATGATGGCAATAAAGGCGTTCGAATCAATTCCGTTTTTGAACATGGAAATTATGGATACACCGACGAAATGACGGGCGAAGGCTGGTCGGTGAATCGCACCAACATGGAATCCGAAATTCCCCTACAGCACTGGCATTTAAACGATCCTGGCGTGGTACCCAATTTATTACAAACGGGTTCTGGATCTCCAACGGGAATTCTCGTTTATGAGGGACAATTACTCCCCGCAAAATTCCAAAATCAAATCATTCATGCCGATGCCGGCCCTAATGTTGTGCGTGCCTATCCAACAAAAGCACAAGGCGCAGGCTATACAGCGAGTATCATCAATCTCGTGGAAGGAGTCAAGGATCAATGGTTCCGTCCCGCGGATGTCACCGTAGCTCCCGATGGTTCTATCTTCATAGCCGACTGGTATGATCCCGGTGTAGGAGGCCATCAGGCAGGTGACCAAAACAAGGGCCGTATCTACCGAATCGCACCCAAAAACACGCCATACCTTATTAAAAAGCTACACTTAGGTTCCCCCATGGGAGCCATTACGGCCTTATTCAATCCGAACCTCGCGACCCGATATGTAGGCTATAAAGCTTTACAAAGTTTTGGAGAAAAAGCCACGAAAGATATCGCGGCCGTATATCAAAACGAAAAAAATCCCCGTTTAAAAGCACGATTATTCTGGTTGCTAGCCCAAGGTCCGGATGGATTAAGCTACATCGACAAGGCCTTAACAAATCCGTCTGTCGAATGGCTTATGATGGCTATCCGAGCGATGAAAACGCGTCCTTTCGATGCATGGAAGGCTATAGCGCAACGGGTAGTAAAAGATGTAGACTTCCAGGTAAAACGTGAATTAGCCATTGCGCTTCACCATGTAAAAAACACGGAGGCAGACGCGATTTGGGCAGCATTGGCTAGCCAACATGGCGGTGGGGATCGTTGGTATTTAGAGGCCATAGGTATCGGCGCAGATCGATTGTGGGATGCACGTTTAGCTGCTTACTTAGCCTTAAAGCCAGCAGATTCACCGGCTTTTCGTGATATTATATTCCGTGCTAGAACACCTTTGGCGAATGCATACCTTTTCCAATTCTTAAAAGAAGCGAAACCACTCAACGAAAAGCTACGTTACTTTCGTGCATTGGATTTCATCCCAGGAGATGAAAAATCAGCCTTATTAATTCAATTAATCAATACGCATCTGAAACAAGATGCGGCGGCTACATTAATCGCTATCCGCCACTTAGCCCCTGAATACATTCAGAAAAATGCGTTAGCTCGCAAAACGGTCATCGGATTATTACCCAAAAGCGATGTAGATGAATTCACGAAGTTGATTGAAAAATACAATTTGGTAGAGTTAAAACCCGAGCTCATGAAAATCATCTTGGGTAATAAGGGGGGCCGACAAGCTGCCAAATCACTTTATGCGCTAGCAGGGGGAAATGATTTTATCAACAAAACATTTGCCCAAGGCAACAATACGGTAAAACGATCAATCATCGATGCGATTCGTTGGCATGGAAGCAAGGAGAGTATCGCATTATTAAGTCAGACGATGTTGAACAACAAACTGGAGCTAATCGTCCGAAAAGATGCAGCGAAGGGCATTGGAAACTCCTACCCTGCTGGCGAAGATTTTGTATTGAAAGCGTTGAAGGATAAGCAAATACCGGCCAACTTGATTCCATCCGTTGTCGAATCCGTTAGCAAGGCATGGCGCAAAGGTGTTCGCGTAGAGGCGAACACCTATTTAAGTGCTACGCAAAGTAATACCAAAACAAAACATCCTGCTTTAAATGATTTAATTAACCTAAAAGGTGTGGCAAAAAATGGCATCAAGGTATTTGTGGAGCAATGTGCCATGTGTCATCAAATCAATAATGAAGGCATCGATTTTGGCCCTAAATTATCCGAAATAGGCTCAAAATTATCGAAAGAAGGCATGTATTTGTCCATTCTTCATCCAAATGCTGGGATTGGATTTGGCTATGAAACCTTTGAGATTACGACAAAGAAAGGTGATGTTTATCAAGGCATCGTGACCTCCAAAAACGAAACCGATATCATCCTAAAATTACCCGGCGGCAGTATCCAAAATTTCAAGACGTCGGCCTTAAAGTCGGTCAAACAAATAGACAATTCCATGATGCCGGATGGACTGGCAGATGGCATGTCAACAACAGAATTAACGGATTTAGTAGAATATTTAAGCACCTTAAAAAAGAAATAGCATGAATCGTCGATCGTTTAGCCAATTAATGACTGCAGGTGTTTTAGGTAGTCAAGCCATGAAAGGAAATAATCCTGTTAACAATACATTTAGCTTGAACTATGCACCCCATTTTGGCATGTTTGAACAACATGCGGGTAAAGATTACATTGACCAATTGAAATTCATGCATGAAATGGGATTTCGGGCATTGGAAGACAATGAAATGATGGAAAAGCCTGTAGAAGTACAAGCGAAAATTGGGGCAATGCTAAGCAAGCTAGGCATGGATATGGGTGTTTTTGTGATCAAGTTCCCCGGATTTTTCGATAAGTCACACATGACGACAGGCGATAAAACTTGGACAGATATCTTTTTAAAATCCTGCCGGGAAGCCGTCGAAACCTCCAAGCGCGTCAATGCCAAATGGGCAACCGTTGTTCCAGGCAATTTCACCCGCAACTTACCGATGGGCATACAGACAGGAAACGTCATCGAAGTATTAAAAAGAGGCGCAGAAATCCTTGAACCCCATAAGCTAACAATGGTTCTGGAACCCTTAAGCGACAATCCCGACTTATTTTTACGCCATTCCGATCAAAGCTACATGATCTGCAAAGGTGTTAATAGCCCATCTTGTAAAATCCTTTTCGACATGTACCACATGCAACGCAACGAGGGTAACATGATTAAGAACATGGATTTATGCTGGTCGGAAATCGCTTATTTGCAAATAGGCGACAACCCTGGCCGCAAAGAACCCGGAACGGGGGAAGTGAATTATGCCAACATATTCGAACACCTACGCCAGAAAAAATACACAGGCGTTTTGGGCATGGAACATGGTAATTTCCATCCGGGAAAAGAGGGTGAAATTAAACTTATTGATGCCTATCGCAAAGCAGACCATCTCTAAATTTGGAAATTCAACAGAATAATTAGATATTCGCCTAATTATTTAAGCACTATGGAAGCAGCCTTCAAAGCCATTAATGATGTCACCCGAAGAGAGATACTCCAATTTCTCATGCAGGGCCCACAAAATGCGGGACAAATTGCCAAGCAATTTGATATGACGAAGCCCAGTATTTCGCATCATTTGGATTTATTGAAACAGGCACAATTAATAGATGCCGTAAAAAAGGGCCAGTTTATTCATTACAGCTTAAACAAAAAGGGCTTTGAGTCAATCCACCAGTGGTTCCAAGGTTTTGCGCAGCATTTTGAATTCCCTAAGCCTAAAATCCGACTGTAATTGTTGGTTTGCCATTTTTAAGATAAATTCGTAAAAAATATTCTCATGAGCTCCATTTTGCCTTCCTCGTTTTCGTTCCTCGCTAGCCAAACACCTCGTGATTTTGTTGGCCTAGGTGTTATCCAATTACCGAAACGTAATTTCTTTCAGTCAATCGGGGATTTTTTCGCGACGAAGTCGGGCAAACAACGCATCTCATTTTTGTTGGTAGGTGGACACGAAATCAAAACCATCCATTACCAAGGATCTGATATTATCGGAACGAGCGATATCCCAAAGAACTTAATTGAGTCCATTGAGATTCATGCGTCGAAAACGGCAGATGGCTTAGTTGTCATTTCCAACATCGAGGTGATCGAATGTATTTCGGTCAATGACAAAGGAGTGAAGAAGTTAAAAACACATACATTCAATTTGATGCCTGCATTACTCGGCGAAAATACGAGTCCTATAAATAATGTGGCCGATATTGTCTGGGCACAGGAAAGCAGGAATTCCATTTTGGAAACATTGAAGGCTTGGAATACGAGCATTCAAGCAAACAAGTAATTATCCAGCTGCTTCTTTTTCGACATCTAGCTCTAATAAATCCTTGGATTTAAATGCAACAATGGTAACTAGAAATAGTGTCACACCTGCGCCAATCAGAACCGATGGGGTAGTTCCGAAAACTTTGGCAGCAACGCCCGACTCAAAAGCACCCATTTCATTCGAGGTACTGACAAATACTCCATTCACGGAAGAAACGCGCCCACGCATTTCATCGGGCGTAAAAATGCGTAAGACCGTTTGACGTATAACGACACTGACCGAATCGAATGCGCCGGTGAAGAATAGGGCTGTTACCGACAACCAAAAATTGGTCGAAAGTCCAAAAACCAAAGTCGCTACACCGAATCCCGCAATAGCTAAAAGTAAATTCCGCCATGCATTTTTCAATGGAGGGAAATAAATCAAGGTAAGCATAGTAACTACTGCTCCTACCGACGGGGCAGCGCGTAAGATCCCAAGACCCTCAGCACCTACCTTCAAAATGTCCTCCGCGAAGATGGGCAAGATGGCAATCACCCCACCAAAGAGCACGGAAAACAAATCCAACGAAATCGCATATAAGATAATTTTCGTCTTAAATACATATTCAATCCCCTCGCGCAAACTATGCCAAATGGATTCATGTGTAACCTTTTTAGGAGGAACAGGCCGATTATCAATTAAAAACATACAGGCCATCACGGCTAAAAGCAAGCCAATGACAATCATCAACGAACCCGCTAAACCCGCATAGGCATATAAAAACCCCGCCATTCCTGGACCCAATATGGAACCCAATTGCCAGAAAGAACTATTCCAAGTAGCCGCGTTTGCAAAAACCTCTTTGGGTACAAGAAACGGATTCAACGAAGACGCAGCTGGACTGAAAAATCCTTTAGCTAGGCCGATAAGAAAAATAACGAAATAGATTAAATAAATATGAAAATCTGTCCCACCTGCATTCAACTGCATCGCTGCATAGAGCAATAAAACGGAACCTAAAATGATTACCGTAAGCGAACCTTGCATGATCTTTTTCTTATCGCGATTATCAGCAAAATGCCCCCCAAACAAGACCAAGGAAATATAAGGGACCGCCTCAGCTAGCCCAATTAAACCCAGAGCCAGCGGATTATGTGTCAGATGATATAATTCATAGGCCAAAATCACCTCCTGAATCAATAAAGCCATCGTAAACAGCGTATTTCCTGTCACATAAGCCCGGAATTCAGGATATCGAAGCGCCTGAAAGGCATCTTTGGTCTTTATAAATTGCATAGTATGTAAATCAAGGGGCTCGCGAATGCCCATTCTGCCCAAGGGCGCATGTGCATCCGTGGGCTAAAATAATAAATCCCCGTATGAATTCCCCATATGAGTAGTAATATGACACAAACATCCAGGTGAAAACCCGAAAAACACATCAGCATAAGCCAAGCACCACTTGCCCAAATTAAAAGCTGAAGAAATCTGCGATTCCCTCCCACATCAATCCAGGTAAATAAGCATAAATTCAACAAGGCTAAAAGAAACAGCGCCATTCCCCATACAAAATGAAATCCTCCCGCAAAAAAAGTAGGCAATAAGACTCCAGCACTGTAGATCAAGGAGGTAAAAATCTCCTTAATGCCCCAAACCCATTTGAAAAACCCATTCGTCCAAGCAAGCCAATATCCCCCTAAAATAAGTATTAAAACCAGTCCCAGACGTATCATCGCCATTTCAACACGATACAATAGATAAATATTCACGCAACCTAGTGCCAGCAAAATCAACAACAACTTCCGTCGATTTTGCGCATGAAAGACATGTAATCTATCAGAAGCGCCTAATGAAATATTATCAATTTGGCGGTCAATCCCATAAATCAAAAACACCGAAATGCCCAATAGCGCATCGTATTCCCAAGAGGGCCAAACATGCAACAAGGCATGATAATACATCATGTGCAATGAAACAGCGCCCAAAACGACATCCAAACTCAAAAAATGAATGGTTCTAAAAAAGCGCATCTTTTCGTTTTATCACAAGAACTTCGTCACCCACCCTAATTTTCCCAAGGCTTATTGGCACCATTTGTTGGCCGAAATACACCTTATTATCCTTTTGCCTAAACGATGCCAAGGCCTTTAATATACCTCTATCCACTTGGCCAGTAGCAGGTTCTACGTTCACCAACTGACAGCGTGCACAAGGCTTTGCCCCAAACAATTGAACAGCATTAATAGCTACTTCAGCAAAGGTATCCTCTTCGAAGGCATCGCAACCGGACACAATCAAATTTGCGCGAAATCGTAAAGGATCATACGATTGCCCAAAAACGGCTTCAACTTGTTCATAAGATGCCGCAGAAGCTAGTAAGATGGGTAATGAATCCGCAAAGGAGCTCTGATTCGATCCTTGCGTCTGGTAGCTCTCTTTGATTAATCGAGGGGAATTCTGTTGTTGCTTGACGAGTCGAACAGGCTCTTGCAATAAATCAGAAAACCATGCAGACCAACCCTCTCCTACTTCGATCACCTGTAAAGAATCCTCCCAGAGTTCTGCCGTCAGCACTTCCTTGAGTTGCGGTTGGGCCGACAGCACCTTGGTCTCACCTGTTATAAGATCTTGAACCGAGTAGCCGTCGCTGACTTGGCTTAACCTAAATCGAGTTAAATCAGGACGCGTCCGCTGGGTAATGAATTTTCCCTCCGAATCTACTAACATAAATCTTCGGTCACCGACAAAACCTGCAGCATCTACAGTCACCTCATTTACGGCAATGGCAGCCAGGGATTTAATGGGAAATATGTACAATTGTTTGACAAGAATCGAGCTCATGTTGCAAATTAGGCAATTCAACGCAAAATTCCCTACATGGTCTTATCGGCCTTCCCTTTCGTTATGTGGCACAAAATCCTTATGTTTGTTGGTAATTATCAAAACCTATACAATATGAAATTATTTGGCCTAATTAGTTTATTCATACTAACTAGTCTTTCAAGCAATGCACAAGACATGTTACGCTTGGAAGATGCCATCCAACAAGGTTTACAGAATCAATATTCGATTCAGATTCTTAAGAAAAGAGAAATACAGGCAGCAAATGACAATAGCTTGGGTAATGCGGGGTTTTTACCCACGATTACAGGGACCGCCACCAAAAATTATACCGTTTCGGGATTAGATCAAGAGTTTTTTGGTGGCCTACGTGCGCCATTGGTACAATCTGGCGTAAAATCGAATAATGGCAATGCAGGTATTGCTATGGCATGGACACTATACGATGGCAAAGGAATGTTCGTTTTACGTGACCGATTTAAAGAACTCCAAAATCTAGGCGCCAAACAAACAGAAACGTCAATCGAAAATTTAATCGCTCAAATTAGCACCTTATACTACGATATCATCCGACAAGATTTGCGTGTAAACAACTTTCGAAAGGGACTTGAAATTTCGAATGATCGTCTAAAACTAGCCAAAGATCGCTACGAAGTAGGGCAAGGTTCTAAAGTGGATTACTATTCCGCGCAGGTAGATTATAATGAGGACAAGGCCTTATTAGTGGCACAAGAACAATCGGACTTGAACACCAAAATAAGCCTTAACACTCTTTTAGTACGCCCACACTTGACAACCTTCCAAACGCTTGCTGTCATCGATTTATTACCTAAATTAAATTTAGGCGAATTGAAGGAGATGGCCTTGAAGCAAAACCCAGCGCTGATGGTGGCACTCGTTTCGAAAAAAATCAGTGATTTGGATACGCGAAATTTAAAAAGCCAACAAACACCTCAAATTGATTTATTAGCCGGCTATGCTGTCAATAATGTGGTCAATGGTGCGGGATTTGGTGTACAACGTGGCTCGAGTGACGTATTCAATTATGGGCTACGCGCTACGATCAACATCTTTGATGGATACAATCAAAAGCGTCGCATTCAGAACGCAAAAATCAATGCTGAGATTGCCCAATTGCAAATAGAAGACACGAAAAACCAATTAATCGCTGCCATTGAACGTTCTTACACGGCCTACGAAAACGCATTGAATTTGATCTCGTTGGAAACGGAAAATTATACGATTGCAAAGCAAAACATTGATATCGCTTTTGACCGTTTTAAAATTGGTATTGCGACTTCTTATGAATTACGTGAGGTACAACGTAATGCCGTAGCGGCGGAAACGCGTTTAATCGAGGCGCGATATGCCGCGAAATCTGCCGAAATTGAATTGATCCGATTAAGTGGAAATCTACTATAATCCTTGCTCTTCGTTCAATTGCTGTTGGTATAATTCGTAATACAAACCCTTCTTGCGCATCAATTGCGCATGCTTCCCTTGTTCCACGATTAGCCCATCTTGTAAGACGAATACGCGATTGGCTAATTTAGCAGAAGACACACGATGCGAGATAATTAAGCTCGTTTTATCTTGCATAATCTTCTTCAAATGTGTCAAAATCTTGTGTTCCGTATGGGTATCTACGGCAGATAAGCAATCATCTAACACCAACATCATCGGATTTTTCGCCAAGGCACGCGCTAAGGAAACTCGTTGTTTTTGGCCACCTGACAAGGTTACACCACGTTCCCCTAAAATCGTCTCAAACTGATCTGGAAAATCCATGATGTTATCATATACATCCGCATATTGCGCAGCTTCTTTCATCTGCTCTTGCGTTAAATCATCTTGTCCAAAGCGAATATTCTCCGCAATACTTGTGGAAAACAAGAAGACATCTTGAAGCACAAAACCCAAATGTTTACGAACATGCTGGATGTCCCAATCACGCAAGGGAATATCATCCAATAAAATATCACCCGATACGGGATCATAAAAGCGTGCCATTAATAAGGCAATGGTACTCTTTCCTGAACCAGTTGTTCCCAATAAGGCAACAGATTCCCCAGAACTAATTTCAAGATTAATGTCCTTCAACACTTCACGATCCGTTCCTGGGTATGTAAAACACAAATCTTTGAAAGTCCATTTACCTTGAATCGGCTGCGTAATCTGCTTACCTGGAATTAATTCCGATTTGATATCTAAAAATTCATTGATACGTTTTTGTGATGCTGCCGCCCGCTGAATTTGTGAACTCGTCCAGCCTAAAGCAGTTACGGGCCAAGTCAACATGAATACATACATGATGAATTCGGTGATATTTCCCAAGGTCATGCGGCCCGCCATGACCTCATTCGAGCCTACATATACGACTAAGAGGGTACTAAATCCGACCAATAAAGAAATCAAAGGGGTAAATAAAGAATCAATCTTGACTAGGTCCAAAGACTTTCGACGGTAATTCGCGGATGCTTCCGTAAATGCTGCTAAAGATTGCTTCTCACGCACAAAGGATTTCAAGACGCGAATCCCAGAAAAGGCTTCTTGTACAAAGGTCGAGATGGTAGATAAACCCGCTTGGATCTCCTCCGACTTCTTGATAATTAAAGAATTAACATAGTAAATGCTAAACGACAAGATTGGAAGCGGTAAAAGTACGTACCACATCAAGGTTGTACTCACGTGGTACATGTAATAAATAACAAGAGCAAAAACCGTAATCAAGTTCAAGCCATACATGATGCTAGGGCCCACGTACATACGAACTTTACTAACATCCTCTGAAATACGCGCCATTAAATCGCCTGTATTTTGCTTGCGATAGAATGAAAGCGGAAGCGTTTGGTAATGGGCATAAATCTCTTGTTTCATTTCAAATTCGATGTGGCGCGACATCACAATTAAGGTTTGACGCACCAAAAACAAGAAAATACCTTTGATAAAAGCCATTAAAACAATCAGGGCTCCATAATAAAACAGGGTACTCGCAAATACCTCATAAAAGACAGCTTGCATCGAAAAACCCTTGAAAAGAAAATAGACATCAATGGTCTCCGTCACCAAATCCAAGGCAAAACGAACCAACTGCGCAGGCACAACTCCGAAAAAATTGGAAAAAAACGTAAACAGCATTCCTAAGAGTAGAAGCCATTTATATTTCCAGAAGTATTGATTCAGATGACTAAGTGCGCCCATGTATGGAATAAGTTGGCGCAAAGATAGGACCTTTCTAAATTAAAATTTGTAATTTTGTGTTTTACAAATCAAGAACGCTCTTTATTTTCGGATGGTTAACAGAAGACTACTACGGGTCAAAGCATTTCAACAAATGTATGCCTTTTGGACGCAGGAACGCGCGCAATACCAATTAGCCTTTGATGGCTTACAAGCGATTTTTCAACCCGATCTTTCATTGATGGTTGCGAAAGAAGAACAAACACCTCGTCTCGAGGGTTTGCGAAAACTAGCCGAAATTCAATTAAACGAATTTTTTCAAGGAGTTCCCACGGAAGAAAGCATTCCGGCAGAATCGCTAGAAGCTGCTCAATCCGTATACCGTGTTTACCAAAACAATGTTGCTAAAATAGCGCGCGATATGCGTGTCAACATGGTTACCGAGGTTGAATCCATCTACAAACAATACTTAAAATTACTTTTCTACTTACAAAACATCCCGATGATCGGTCAATGGGATGAACAAAGACGTTTGTTGGAAAAGACGATTAAGACCTCTCAAATTGCCAACAACAAAGTATTAGCAATCTTACCAAAATGGAAAGATTTGCAAAGCGCATTTGCGGATAACAATATTGGCTGGTCGGAGGACGAAGAAACCTTACTCAAGAAATTATTCTTAGAAGGCATATTACCAGACGACAGCTTTACTTCCTATTTACCAGAAGCAGGAAAAGACCTTGTGAAGGACGTTGAAATCGTACAATATCTTTTGAAAAATTATCTGTTAAAACATCCGATTATGACAGCATATTTTGAGGAAAAAGATTTAAATTGGCATGTTAATAAGGATGTAATCAAAAGCCTAAGTACCAAAACATTTAAAGTGGAGGCCTTAGAAGATTTAAGCTTACAGGCCCTTGCTATACAATGGGATGAGGATAAATTATTCTTTGAAGAATTATTCGACTATTGTGTGAAGGAAGATAAATCCCTAACAACTTGGGTGAATGACCAGACAAAAAACTGGGACTCCGAACGTTTAGCCACGTCTGATTTAATCATTTTAAAAATGGCCGTAGCCGAGATGATTAAATTCCCAAGCATTCCGGTCAAAGTGAGTATTAACGAATACATTGAAGTAGCGAAAAACTATTCGACACCTAAATCAGGTCCGTTTATCAACGGTATTTTGGATGTTGTTTCAGTGAAGCTTATAGGAGAGAAAATTATTCAAAAATCAGGTCGAGGATTAATCGACATAGCCAGTAAATAATTATGAGTAGATCATCAAAATCCTTTTGGGCATTTGTTGTAGGAGCTGCTACAGGAGCCGTGCTTGGTATTCTATATGCACCTGATAAAGGTGAGAATACACGTAGCAAATTGTATTTCCAATTGAATAAATACAAAGAACAATTGACCCAATTGATTAATGACATCGTGGACGGAAAAGAAATTCCAGAAACCATGGCGAAATCAGAAGGCAAGAAAGTCGTGAACGACACGAAAATCAAAGCAGAAAAATTGCTGGAGGACGTGGAGAAAATGATGAGCCAAATCAAAGCAAAATAAGATGCTTCGTCTTTCGATTTATTTGGGAGCCTTTGTTTTGTTGTTGGCCTGTACCAATAAACAAAAAGACTCACTGAGTGATGCTGAAAATGCAATTCCAGTAGCTTTGCGCCCAACGGAAGAGAAACGTCCGCAAATGGTCTTTGACCAACCCTTGGTTTACCTCGGTCGAATTACCGAAGGAGATAGTATATCATATACCTTCCATTTTCGTAACAAAGGCAACCTACCCTTGCAAATTAGTTCCGTGAATTCCTCTTGTGGTTGCACGACACCCAAATGGTCGAAGGACCTAGTTCAACCCGGCAAAAAAGGATTTATCAAAGTCACATTTGATTCACATGGCAAGGAAGGGAAAGTTCAAAAAACCGTTACCGCCTATGCAAATACCTTACCAGCCGACAACATGGTTGCGTTTAAAATAGAAGTTTTACCTCAAAAAAAATAGTCCTATGTTATTATTAGAAGCCAATCCACAAATCATGCAAATCGTCCTTTTCGGAGGTATTTTTGTGGTGTTTTATTTTTTCATGATTCGTCCACAACAAAAAAAGGCGAAAGAAGCACAAAAATTTATCAGTGAATTAAAGACAGGTGACAAAGTGGTTACGATTGGTGGAGCACACGGAAGTGTTGTATCGATTCGTGAGAAAACCATCGTTGTAGAAGTAGATTCAAGCAAAGGAGTTCGTATGGTTTTTGAAAAATCAGCGATTTCCAAAGATGCGTCATCTCGTTTAACGGAAGAATAAAATGAACGAACAAGGCCTGAAACCCTTTATTGGCATTACAGGCGGAATAGGATCCGGCAAATCAACGATTTGTCGGATTTTTTCTATCCTAGGAATTCCTGTTTTTGAAGCTGATGTCCATGCGCGTAATATCTGCGATCAAGACCCCGAAGTTAAAGCCGCGATCCTGGAGGAATTTGGATCCAGAGCCTATCTTCCTGATGGTACCTACAATCGTCCATGGATGAAAGGCCTTTTGCAAAAATACCCCGGCGACATTCAAAAACTCAATGCGATTATCCATCCCGCTGTTCGACAAGCGGCTGTAACTTGGTTGGAAAATGCGCCGGATTCACCATTCTATCTATACGAATCCGCACTGATAACCGCTCGCAACAAACCGGAATTACTCAAGCAACTGATTGCCGTGAGCTGTCCATTGGATGAGCGCATTCAACATATTCAAAAAAGAAACAAATCATCCTACATGGCAATCATGCAGATGATTGATTTACAACCGCAACCTGAACAATACCAACGTGGCGCTGATTTCGTCATAGAAAATGGCAAAAAAGACCGCGTTTGGCCTCAAATCGAAAATATTATGAAAACTTTAAGCTGTTTTTTAGTATTCCTTTTATTAGGCTTTCAAAGTCATGGACAAATCAAAGCCATGACCTTTAACATTCGCTTAGATACCGAGTCAGATGGTCAAGACCAATGGAAATACCGTGCAAAACATTGTGCGGAATTAATCCAATACCACCAGGCGGATATCATTGGAATGCAAGAAGCCTTCGTACATCAAATCAAGGATTTTGCGAAAGCCTTACCTGATTATGCCTGGTTTGGAAAAGGTCGTGATGACGGCAAAGAAGCGGGCGAATTCTCTCCCCTATTTTACAACAAAGCGAAATTCAAACTCATCCGAGAAAAGACATTTTGGCTTTCCGATTCCTGTGAAAAGGTAGGATTTGGTTGGGATGCCGCATGCCGCCGCGTCGTCACTTGGGGTGAATTCAACGAAATCAAATCAGGTAAGAAATTCTTCGTTTTCAATACGCATTTCGACCATTTAGGCAAAATTGCACGCCGAGAAAGCGCGAAATTAGTTCTTGCCAAAGTAGCCGAAATCGCCGGGAAATCACCTGCCATCATCACGGGCGATTTTAATGCAACACCCGACGACGAACCGATTCAAATCATCTTAGCTAAGGCAAATCCTCAGCACTTGATCGACGCAGAATCCATTAGCAAAGCAGGACATTATGGCCCTTACAGTTCATTTAACGGATTCAAACAAGAACAAGAAGGTAAACACATCGACTACATTTTTGTCAAAAATGGGGTCACGTGTAGCCAACACGCGACGCACTCAGAAACTTGGGCCAGCCGTTTCCCAACGGACCATTTTCCTGTCAGCGCAATCTTGCATTTACCCAACTAGCTTATTGGAATTTGCACACGTAAAAGTTAACTTGCAGTATGGAAAATTTTATTGTTTCAGCGCGAAAATACAGACCTACCCAATTTGATTCGGTCGTTGGCCAAAGTCACATTACCACCACCTTAAAGAATGCCATCAAGTCAAACCACTTGGCACAGGCCTTCTTATTTTGTGGTCCGAGGGGCGTGGGAAAAACAACCTGTGCACGTATTTTAGCGAAAACAATCAATTGCGAAAACATCGGAAACGATGGCGAAGCGTGTGGCACATGCCCATCTTGCCAATCTTTCCAAGACAATACTTCCTTAACGATTCATGAATTAGATGCGGCATCGAATAACTCAGTAGACGATATTCGTAACCTCATTGATCAAGTACGTTATCCACCTCAACGGGGTCGTTATAAGATTTACATCATTGATGAGGTTCATATGCTTTCAGCGGCGGCATTCAACGCCTTTCTGAAAACATTGGAAGAACCCCCATCCTATGCGATTTTCATTCTTGCCACGACGGAGAAGCATAAAATTTTGCCGACCATTCTGTCGCGTTGCCAGATATTCGATTTTAATCGGATTCAATGGAAAGACATGGCTGACCACTTAGCCAATATTGCACAAAAGGAAAATATTCAAGCAGAACCATCTGCCTTGGAATTAATTGCAATCAAAGCCGATGGTGGTTTGCGCGATGCGCTATCCATGTTTGATTTGAATGTCACATTCTCGACTGATAATGCATTACGTCATAAAGATGTGCTTGAAAACTTGCACATCCTAGACAGTGATTATTACGTGAGTTTGACGAATCACTTGATCCAACAAAATCATGTAGAGACACTCGTTTTATTGGACGAAATCATGCGCAAAGGTTTTGATGGCCAACAATTCATCAGTGGATTCATGGAACATCTTCGAAATTTGTTATTTGCCAAAGACCCTCAAACCTTGGCATTAATGGAGATTTCTGATGAAACCCGTGCAAAATTCAAGCAACAAGCCGAATTAACGAGCACATCCTTCTTACTTTCCGCGATGAACATTTGTTCAACCTGTGAGAGTAATTACAAGTCGGCAAAAAACGCCCGACTCCACCTCGAACTCTGCTTACTGAAAATCAATTATTTACCATCGGTTTACCAACTAGCCACGGAGGGCGGTACCGGAAAAAAGCCTGAGCCCCAAGCTAAAAGCGCTGGGGCCACAACACAGACAACTGTTTCAACACCTCCAGCCATCGAAGTAACGGCAGCACCCGTGACGGAAACTCCTGTTGCCGTTAGTGAACCCGCGCCTGCGACTGTACCTACGCCTGCGCCTACACCCGCAGCTGAAGAACCAAAACCTCAGGCTAAACCGGTTACCCAAATACCGGCGGCGGGCCTTAGTGGATTACGCTCGAGTAAGAGTGTCATTAAACCCAAGGCACAAGAAGATGAGGTAAAAGAACAAGCGGTAGCGAATGATTTCAATAATCAAGATTTTGATTCAGCCAAATTATTGGGCGTGTGGAATGAGATTGCACAGAAATTCAAAGATGCGAATTTGATCAACAAATTTGTGATGATGGACCGCCCGATTGAATTAATCGATACGGTTGCACATATCAAAGTAGAAAACGAAGTTCAGGTCCAACATTTCAATGAGCAATTGCGCATGGAAGTATTGGGCACTTTACGCGAACGTCTTCAAAATTATGCGATTGATATCGTTTTGGATGTTACTATCCAAGAAAATGGCGACAAAAAGCTCCTTTACACACAATCAGACAAGTATGATTTCTTGGTTCAAAAGCATCCAATCTTGGGTGAATTGAAACAAAAACTAGGCTTAGATCACGAATTCTAGGCTATCGAACCTGTCCAGCTCCTTGAATTACCCATTTTTCCGTCACCAATTTCTCCAAAGCAAATGGTCCTCGGGCATGTAGTTTTTGGGTGGAGATTCCGATTTCAGCACCTAAATCGAATACACCGCCATCGGTAAAACGCGTCGATGCGTTCCAATAAACGGCAGCAGCATCAACGGCCTGTAAGAATACTTGCGCCTCTGAAGCGTCCTCCGTCACAATCGCTTCGGAATGCCTAGAAGAATATTGATCGATGTGATTCAAAGCCTCTGCCAAGTCATCGACTACTTTTATTGAGCAGGCAAAATCCAAGAATTCCCGACCAAAATCAGCCACCTCTGCACGGTGCAAAAAAGGATATTGAATAGCTTCCAATTCAGCAAACGCGGCGGCATCAGCGAATATTTGAACCTGATAGGATATAAAATCGGCCGCAACTTTTTGCACAAATGACTTACATTGAGAGCGATGAACAATCACCGTATCCAACGAATTACAAACGGATGGCCTCGAAACTTTGGCATTCACAACAATAGGAACAGCCATTTCAAGCTTTGCACTTTCAGCTACATAGGTATGGCAAACGCCCGCTCCTGTTTCAATGGTAGGAACTAAAGATTCCCGACGAACCCGTTGGATCAAGGCTTCGGACCCACGTGGAATAATCACGTCGATGTATTTAGCAGCTTGAAGTAAGGTCGTGACGTGCGAACGATCCGTTGGCAACAAACGCACAAGATCAGCAGGCAATTCTTGCGACAGGAGCGCTTCATGAATTAAACCAACCAATACCTGATTCGTAAACCAAGCATCCGTCCCACCGCGCAATACAGCGGCATTTCCTGAACGAATACACAAGGCAGCGACATCGATGGTTACATTGGGACGAGATTCGTAAATCACGCCCACTACCCCTAAGGGCACAGAAATCTTCTGCAATTTTAAGCCATTGGAAAGAACCTTATCCAGTAAAACCTGTCCGGAAGGATCAGGCAAGGCAGCCACATCGTGTAAACTTGCCGCAAGCGCTTCTATACGAGCCGCTGTCAACAACAAACGATCGCGCATAGGATCTTGTGGATCCATTTGAGCCAAATCCTTCGCATTTTCCCCAATAATGATGGGCGTCTGCTCAATCAGTAATTCGGCCAAGCGATGCAAAACTGCAATTTTCGTACGGGCATCCGCGAAAGCTAATTGCGTAGAAGCCTTACGCGTGACGGCCAATAAAGGTAAAATATCAACGGTTTGAGACATAGGTAATAATAATAAGAGTAGACGCTAATCCAAACTTTTAACAATCGGAAAACGGTATAAGATTGCATCATCCTGCAGGATAGCGATGACATACCGACTAGGTGCAAGCGCTGAAATATCCATTGGAATGAGTTGAGGTCCTTTCACCTGCGAACCCAAGGCTTTCTTCAATACAGATCGACCTAAAAGATCAAAAATTTCTAAGTTGAGATTCCCATTTTGCTGTAGCGGAAATTCCAATTGAATCAATTGCGAGGCTGGATTTGGGAAAGCACGAATCGAAACTTCCGATTCATTACCCAAAATAAGCGTGGCATCTAACCGAGCAATTGCAGCATCTAACCAAGTAATACGCGCAGAAATCCAATTCTCCATCCAAAATAACTCTTCATTCGCGTTATTTCCTACATAATAATTAGGCCATACTTTTTTCCCATACAAAGGAAAGCGACCAAAGTTTCGTTGCATGGGATCTTTCAAGGCTACCGTCGTAGAATCCATGAATTTAAATATCGCCTGAGGAGTCAGAGTCGTTTTCCGCAAACTACTCCAACGACGCTTCACCGAATTTACAAAAACAGAATCTTTCATCAACTTACCCCACCAAAAAGGCGTCTGGAAATAATCTGGCGTACCTTCCGTCAGCTCTAGTTTATTGTACACCCAACCCTGAGGTAAATAACCATCGTAATAATCTGCATTTCCGAAAGACAAATTATAATCCCAAGCTGGCCCCATCGTTAATTTCCCGCCTTTTGAGTCCTTATCCTTATGAAAATAGGTACTCAGTCGATAACCATCCACGTTCCTACTCAGCTCATTCAACAAGAAATAATTCACGAACGAAGGCATGTCCATCATGGACCGGTAAGTCGTCGTAGCCTTCAGTGGCTGTTCTTCTTGTAAACTTTTCTCAAATGTGTTTACATAATTCTTGATGTAGGTGAATTGTTGGGTCGTTATATTCTCCGACTTCGGATATTCAATTTGGAAAAAGCTCTTTTCAGTCCCTTTCCCAGATACATAGGCACTATTCCAATTGCGAGATACAGCTCCACTTGTTTTATCAATCTTGACCAAATAGCCACCCGTTACGGTATCCCCAGCATTATCTGTAGGGGTTAAATCTGCGATATCCAGACGATTTCCACCCTGCTTAATTTTCTCCATCAAGACATAAATTCCCTGATAGGCATCATTTAGTATCACTTCGACATACCGCGTTTTTGAATGCTGCAAGCCAAATTGACTAGCTAATTGTTGGGCAAGAACATCTCGCAAAAATGTTCGATCATTGTACGAAGCATTCAGCACCCAATCAGACTCAGCGCCAAACTGAGCGATAGGCAACTTCACGGCTGTCATGGATAAAGAATCTGCCCAAATTTCAAAGCCATAGGGTTTTTTAACCAAACCTGGCAGGAAATACCAATCACCCTGAGAAGAACTTCCACGGTATTCTATACCCGCCCAAAAAACAAATGTTGGCTTGTCGGTCAATTGATTTAATTGTCCTTTCCCTCGATCAAACAAGGTAAATTTAGCCGGTATTTTAGGCTCATCTACGATCGTTGCCCCTTTCGTATTAATTTGCAAAATTGGCAAATTAGAAACCGACAGGCTTTGTGCGAATAATTGAGACTGTACAAAAAGGAAAATACAAAGTAATCTAAAAGTCATGACCTAGCGTTAAGTACGTAATAGGCGATTTAATTTCATCGTTTTCTATGCCATAAGCATAATCCAACTTGACAAAATAACCAACAATGTTGGCTCGGGCACCTACCCCATAACCAAATAAGAAAGGATTTCGAAAATCAGTCACCGTGGCCTGGAATGGATTGGTATTCCCACCATAGGTATTCGTATTAAATCCATTTGTCCGAGAAAAAGGCGTTGCACCTGTCCACGCACTGCCCATGTCAAAGAAGCCCAGCATTTGGAACGTATTCAAAAATTGAGATTTAGCATAACTTGGTCCTAACAATGATTTCAAGGGAACACGTAGTTCTACATTCAGAAGCAAATGACTATTCCCTGCCAACTTATTCATTTTGAAACCACGAAGTGATGTGGCAAAATCGCTCATGAATACATCGCGTTGGGCTATTCCAGCTGTCCCCAAGGGATTTTCTTTATTTTGAATCTCACGATCGATAAACAACCAATTATCCATCCCGCCTAATAAAGTTTGGGTGGCTGCATTTCCTACGGCTTGTGATGCGGAAAGTCGAGTGGCTAAAAACAGACTATTCGAAATTTTTAAATACCTCCGCGCATCTAAATTGATCCGTGTAAAGGAAGATTTTTGCATGGATTGTTGGAACTCAATACCCGTAAATAAGCGAAATCCCGTTTGCAGATTCTCAGCAACATGAACCGTATTATCAAAAGTATAAGCAAGTCGCCCCCCCACATAAGAAGAAACATTTTCAGGCGTACTCACATTGTATTGATCGATTGCCCGATTATTCGTAAACATCCCGGAAACACTAAATTTACTCACCAACGTAAATGGGTAAACAGCCTTCAATTCCACGCGATTATAACGGATTTTTTGAGATAAAATCTCCGTTTCCTGATCTAGTATCTTCCGATCAACCCGCAATGTCCAATCGACCCGATTGGCCAAGTAATTATATTCCCCCCAAAGGTCAACATTCTTGATGTTCGCAGATACATAGGACCCCACTTTAAACAAATGATTTTCTAACAAATCATTCATTTTCAAATCCATACTATACCCTAAGCCACGGATAGGATCAACTTTAAAACTACCTTCGGAACCGTTGAGAACCAACGAATTTTGGTAATCCAAAGGACCTATTAATCGATTCGTATCTTTTCGTAGACGCAAGGCTTGTTGGCGCTCAATACGTGATTTTCGCACATCCGTGACCCGTCTATTTTCATCACTTGGTATCGGTTGAGCTAAAGCACTTGATGTATCCGGTAACATAGGATACCACAAATAGCTTGGGATATTCGCGAGCGACTTACCTTCAAACTGTTGTACTTGCTCTGTCAGAACCGACCGATTTTGCACCAACAATTGATCCCCTGCCCATCTGAAGGCTGACCAATCTCCTGATTTTACAATGGTTTGATACAACTTTTGATCCGCGGCATGATAGGATACTAATTCATTCCCTGCTGGATTTTCATTCAGAAAATAAATCAAGGAATCCGAAATAGGTCTGACATTTCGAATGGTGCCTTTATGCATAAACAGCTCCTTCGCATTGGCTGGATCTTCCGCTCGCCAATGTTTCATCACAAACAAACCCTTTTCTTTTAAATAGGTACTATCCGAAATTCGATCCGTCAAATAAATAACATCCCCTTCATTCCCCCACCAATGCGCTTCGGATTCCTGATTGGAATCTTGCGTAATGGCTGAAAGACGATTCCGACGAATATCATAGATACCCACATCAACTTGGCCGAGTTTAAAGGATCGAACCAACATCCGTTGGGCATTTGCATTTAATTCAAAATCTAAAAAACGAATGTCCCCTAAATTACGTTTAGAGGCAAGCTTTAAGTTCTGCTTCGTCCACTGAAAAACATGAAGAAAACTTTTACCCTCTTGATTCGCTAGGATGTATAAATCTTGATTTGCAGCCCATTGAACCAAAGGGGATACACTTGTTTCTTTGCGCAAGGGATCTTTTAATCCTGTACGAAAGATTTCCTTTGTTGAATTACCTAGCACCGATCTTAACATGACGCGGAATCGGCCCGAATCATCTAGTAGATATACAAACCATTTACCATCTGGACTTAGTTGGACATCACGAATTTGTTCGCCTTTCGTCATATCAAAAGACAATAATGTCTTTTGAGGAACAGGCTGCACATTGACTTCATATTGCTTCGCTTCGCTGACATAAAACTCAAACCATTCTTTCAGGAATTTAGCAATAGGCTTTCGAAGTGTACTCGAAATACTCGATTGTTCATTTCGAATAATACGCGTTAAGTTGACAATATTCCCAATTTGGTTCGCACCATAAACCCTAGCAATGTAAGACCAGATCGATTGACCTAAATATTCGGCTTCTATACCGCGTGCCAAAACAGGTTTCCGAACTTTATTCGCAACGACTACCTGAAACATGTATTGATTCATAGCAGGCGTTTCGCCAGCAGCGAGGTAAGCCGACAATCCAGACGTAAACCATTCGGGCACTGACAATAATAAAGAATTTTGCAGTGCATCCTTGATGCTACCCCCGTACAAAATATCATGTAAATAAACCTGAGAAAGCTGCTTCAGCAAGTTCAGCCTATATTCTTGGAATTGGTTTTGGTATGCAATTTCAATCCGGAACTTTGCCCGATTTTCGTCTGCCGCCTCTTGTGCATTCGCGTAACTAATTCCACTATTTGACTGGGCTAATTCATTTCCCGAGGGATAGACAAAAATACGCGTCTTTTGATAAGGCGTATAGGACAACAAATTCGTAATGCGTTGATAATCTGCATCCAATAGCTGTAAAGTCGTTCGAGCTAAAGCCTCATTTTTGCCAAAATAATAGACCTCAAAATTTTGATTCGCAAGATACTTCCAGGCAAATTTTTGATGCTGAATGCGCGTCTTATCCCAAGCACGTTGGCTCGGGTAAAAATCTTGTGCTTGCAATTGCTGTGCAAACAGCAAAGAACACAAGCCCAATAAAAGCAAACGGAAAAAGCGCATCCGATAGAATTTTACACGAAATCAAATTTAAGGATTTATACCGAAAATAAATGCGAATAGCGACGAATTGAAACATCTGCTTGCAGTTCTTTTTCACCCAAGATATCTTGTGTAAAGGTATGCGCAAAATAAGGACTTAAGGATACACCTTTAGAGCCAAAACCATTGAATATTCCCCGATTATTTCCGGAAAGCATCCCGACAAATGGCCTGCGATCTTGCGTTGCCGGTCGTATTCCTACGTAAGTATCTAAAAGTTCATAGTTCGATACACCCATGCTAGTCAATTTACCGAAAAGTTCTTCGCGTGACGATGCGGTAGGCGTTTGTGTGAATTCATCCCAACGGTACGTCGCGCCCACTTTGAACGCGCCATCCGGCAATGGGAGGATAAACCCATTTTTGTTTAGAATACAATCGCGGGAAGGTTCATTCGATTGAAAACGAATTAATTCACCCTTAGCAGGAAGGAAAGGCAATTTATTCCACAAGGGATTTTGCGTAGCGTGAAAACCTTCGCAAAAAATAACTCCTTCAAAATCCATGGCATCTGCCACTTGGAATGTTTTGGCGGCGTAAATGCCCTGCTTCTCAAAATAGTTTTTCGAATGACGTAACAAACTAGCCACATCCACCCAACCGGCTTGCTTGACCCAAACCCCGTCATCGGTCCAAGTCAAAAAATCATGGTTGATTTCCGACTTTCGATCGAGCAACCATTGCTTCATTTCTGCATTCGCAAAGGGACGAAACAAAGGCATCGGATAAAAAAAAGAGGCGTTTAAAGTCTTTTCGAGTTGTTGGTAAAAAGGAAAAAGATAATCAAACAACTCATCAGCTAGCCACGTTTTTTCAAGTTTACGGCCTGTAACAGGATTAAAAATCCCACCAGCAGCATAAGAAGAATTAAAATGTATGGGAGAATCCCAAATCTGAAAAGGAATATTGGCTTGCAGGAAGTGATGCGCGAGGACAGTTCCTGCGACACCTTGGCCAACAATCAAATAGGGCTTACTTATTTTCACGTTTGACACGTTCAACCTGTGCTAAGACAAAATCAACTTGTTCGTCCATGCTTCGAAATGAGGTATCTAAATCGATGGCATCCTCCGCGCGCTTCAATGGACCTTCTTCCCGATTAGAATCAATCTCATCGCGCATGCGTAAATTTTCAATAATATCTTCCAAAGGCAAGTCCTCGCCTTTTTGCAAAAGTTCTAGTTTACGCCGCTGCGCACGAATATGCGGTTGTGCAGTCATGAAAATTTTCACCTCGGCATCTGGAAAAACGACGGTTCCCACGTCCCGACCATCCATCACAATCCCTTTTTTCTTACCCATCTGCTGCTGTTGTGCTACCATGGCCCGACGAACAATGGTTATCGCAGCCACTTGACTTACCATTTCAGAGATATACATTTTTCGGATTTCCACCTCAACATTCTCCCCATTTAAGATGGTATCAGACGCTTGTCTTTGTTGGTTAAACTCGAAAGTTATATCAATATGTTGCAAGGCATCTGCCACGGCATCTTTGTTGGCAAGATCAATTTGATTGCGATGAAAATACAAAGCAACGGCACGGTACATCGCACCCGTATCCACAAACGCATAATGCAATTTGGCAGCTACACGTTTGGCAGTTGTACTCTTTCCACAAGAAGAAAAGCCATCCAAGGCCACAATAATCTTAGGCATGAATCTCGTTGATAAATTGGTTAATCGCAGCGTATGTTTCCTCGGGTGCTTCATAACAACCCTGGTGCGCAACGCCCGATAAAATTACGTATTTATGTTGGTCTTTCCCCGCCAACAACTCAACGATAGCTTCAGTTGTAATCAAAGGGTCTTTTTCGCCCAACACAAATAAGGTCGGAATGTCCGTTGACCGTACAAAATCCTGCAAATCTTCGCGAACTTTCATCGCTAAAGTGGAAGCGATTAATCCCGTTTGATTTAATTGGGAATAACGATTTGCAAGCATATCCATCAATTCTTGATGGGATTCGACAAAATGTGAGGCAAATAAATTAGCAACAAAAGACCGAATAAACTTCTCGGATCCATGTTCTTGAATAAATGCTGCCGTCTTATCGCGTTGCAGTTTCTTATCTGCGGAATCTGCAACAGGCGTTGAATGGAGCATAATGATTCCTTGCACTTGCTGAGGAAACTGCTTGGCCAACTCCAATGCGATGTAACCACCCATGGAATGACCTATCAAAATAAAGGATTGTTCTTGTGGAAGAGTATCCACTATTTTTCGGGCATATTCGGCAATCGTCAAACAATCCGACCAATCCGCATAATTGGGAATATGCAAGGTTTGATTAGGAAAACGACCAGGAATAAAATCATCCCACATCCGAGCATCCTCGCCAAAACCGTGCAACAAAACCAACGATGGCCTCATCCTAATAGGTAACCAAAAGTCCTACAATGGTGAAACATAATCCGATGAGTGCAGCGAGTCCTCCAACAAAGCCTAAACCGAAAACAGCTAAAACAACACCAATAGCCAATAAAGTCAAACCAATTTTCAATTGGGGTGCCCAATGCTTAGGTCCCTGTGGATTAGCCTTATAATGCTTAAACGAAGCTTTTTTGACGTAAGACTTTACAGGACTTGCATCTAAAATTCGATCAATATGCAAAGAAGCGGATTCTTGTTGGGCTTTAGGTGCAACCGGAGCAGCAACCGCCGGCAAAGATGCCTCGATACTATTTTGTTGCACATGGTGAGGAGCAGGTTGATTAACGTTATTGCTTGGAACTACCTCATTCATCACACGCTGTTTTTCAGCTTCATTTACGGGAGCTTTTACAGGCTCCGACGATACGGGCGTAGGTGCGAAAGCGGCGACAACCGCTTTTTTCGCGCAAGAACTAGCTAATAAAGCTAGTATGAATAATAATCCGATCCTTTTCATATTATGCGACAACTTTCATTTGGTGAAAAACGGTACGTTCGAATTTCGATTTAGCATAGGTCAAATCAATGGTAAAGTCAGTAAGCTCCGACTGCGAAGGAATTTCAAACATCGCATCCGTCATGATTGCTTCCATAATCGAACGCAATCCACGTGCACCTAATTTATATTGCATCGCTTGCTCCACAATATAGCTTAACGCCTCAGGTGAAAAATGCAAGGCTACACCTTCCATCGAGAATAATTTCTCATATTGTTTGACCAAAGCATTCTTAGGTTCCGTCAAAATTGATAACAATGCCGTCGCATCCAATGGATTTAAAAATGTTACGACAGGCAAACGACCCAATAATTCAGGAATTAAGCCAAAAGACTTCAAATCTTGCGCCGAAACATACTTCATGATTTGATCCTTCTCGAAGGAATCATGGAATGTATCATCACCTGAAAAACCAATCGGACGCGCATTTAAACGCTTCGAAATATGGCGATCGATTCCATCAAAAGCACCTCCACAGATGAACAAGATGTTTTCTGTATTTACGGCAATCATTTTTTGATCCGGATGCTTACGCCCCCCTTGTGGCGGTACATTAACAATCGAACCTTCCAATAATTTCAATAAGGCTTGTTGGACCCCCTCCCCAGACACATCACGTGTAATCGAAGGATTATCCGATTTACGGGCAATTTTATCAATCTCATCGATGAACACAATACCACATTCAGCCTTCTCCACATCGTAGTTGGCTGCTTGAAGCAAACGTGTTAAAATCGTTTCCACATCCTCCCCCACATAACCTGCCTCCGTAATCACGGTCGCATCTGCGATACAGAAAGGAACTTGTAATTTTTGCGCAAGTGTTCTGGCTAAATAAGTTTTACCCGTACCTGTCTCACCTACCATGAGGATGTTTGATTTTTCAATCTTCACATCATCTGCGGATGCGGGTTGCATCAAGCGCTTGTAATGATTGTAGACCGCCACAGAAAGGTGACGTTTCGCCTCTTCTTGACCGATGACATATTCATCCAAATAGGCTTTTAGGTCTTTGGGTTTCACCAATTCAAATTGATGATGAGATGCAGATGCCACGGGTGCGCCTAACTCCTCTTTGATAACCTCATAGCCTTGCTGGATGCAGCTATTGCAAATATGTCCTTCGATACCCGACAACAACATACCCGCATTGCTTTCAATCACCGATTTAGCTCGGCCACAAAAAGAACAACTTACTTTTTTATTACTCGCCATGAATTATACCGTACGGGTTAAAATCTCGTCAATCAAACCATATTCTTTGGCCTCAGCAGCTTTCATCCAATAGTCACGATCAGAATCACGCTCGATTTCCTCGAATGATTTACCAGAATGCTTCGCTAGAATCTCGTACAATTCTTGACGAATTTTCACGATTTCACGGGCAGTGATTTCAATATCGCGTGATTGACCTTGAGCTCCACCTGATGGTTGGTGAATCATCACACGCGCATGCTCTAAAGCTGAACGTTTTCCAGCTGCACCACCGGCTAATAAAACAGCACCCATGGATGCAGCTAAAGAAGTACAAACGGTCGCTACTTCTGGACGGATGTAATTCATTGTATCATAAATTCCCAAACCAGCATAAACTGATCCACCTGGGCTATTGATGTACATCACGATATCTTTTTTTGCATCCGTTGATTCCATGAACAACAATTGCGCCACGATGATATTGGCCATGTAATCATCCACAGGAACACCCATGAAAATGATACGGTCCATAATCAAACGCGAGAATACATCGATTTGAGCGAAACGCATCGGGCGCTCCTCAATGATGTATTGTGTCATGTCTTCAATTTGGTGCAACGGACGATCGCCGATGTGATTCATGTATTGATCAACCGCTAAGCCATTCAAGCCACGGTGATGTACGGCATATTTACGAAACTCTTCTCCTGACAATTCTTTTGGATACATAGGATTCAATGTTTAAAAATCAAATTTAAAATATTTTGGCATTAAATACGCAAAACACAAATGTACGAACCTTAGTTCACAGAAAACCCCGCGAAGAGCGGGGTTTTCAAAAATATTGTGACAATTCTAAAATTAAAGCGCCGCTGCGATTTCTTTAAATTTATCAACATCAATTTTAGTCGTTTTGTTTGGAATATTTTCCACAATCGCATTCGAAACTTTATCCGAGAATGCTTGATTGTACAAGTTCATGAAGTTATCTCCTTTCGACTTGTCGCTCAAATAACCCATTGCAATTTTCTCAATCATCTCTTCGATACCCGGTTGGTCTGAAGATAAATAACCACCAAACTGCTGACGAACCATATCTTTCGCTTTTTCAACTACTTCTGGGTAGTCAACTTTCACGTCAAATTTCTCAGCGATTTCGTTTTTGATTAGGTTCCAACGGATGTCACGCTTCACATTATCAAAATCTTGATCAATTTGCTCCGGTGTGAATTTACCTTCGTTGATACGAATCAACCAAGTACGTAAAAATTCTTCTGGCAAATCAATTTTAACAGATTCTAAAATCGCTTTTTCAGCATCGATGCGCAATAAATATTTCGCTTCGCGAGCATAATTTTCGCCTACAATCGTCTCAACTTCCGCACGGAATGACTTCTCATCCGTTGCTTTTCCTGGTCCTAAAACCTTATCGAAAAATGCTACATTCATTTCAGAAGGCACTTGACGCGTGATGTCTTCTACCACGTAAGAAACCTCACCTTTCAATTCTGCAACCTCTTCTTCTTTCTTTCCTGTTGCTAATGCCAAAGCTTTCGCATCAACAAATACTTTATCGATCGCAAATTTCAAGGTATCCCCTTTCTTAGCGCCGACAAATACTTTCTTAGATTTATCTTGAATCGCGTGCATTGGGATAGCTGATTTCTCAACCCAGTCACCTTGTGTAAACGTTCCAAAAACTAAATCACGATCTTCAACCGACTCTGGATGCGTTTGCTCACCAAATTGCTTTTTCAAGTTTTCGATGGTCTCGTCAATCTCCTTTTTATCGGCTTTAATTTCGTAGGATTGAATCGCTTTCATTTTAGCTAAGTCCACCGTGAAATCACCGTGAAAACCTAAATCATAGTGAAAGGTAAATTCTGTATCTTTTTCCCAGTCGATCGCATCTGCTTCTTCTACAGCTGGCAAAGGCTCACCTACTAAGTTTAATTTATTTTCTTTGATATAATCACTTACGGCATGACCCAATTCGTGATTAATTTCATCCACCAATGCAGACTGACCATACAATTTCTTGATCAAAGTAGCAGGAACCATGCCTGGACGGAAACCTTTGATCGATGCCTTCTTACGGTAATCTTTCAATTTAGCTTCAACTTTCTCTTTGTAATCAGCCTCTGTTACAACAACAGTCAAACGACCTTGTAAATCACTTGCTTTATTGAGTGAAATGTTCATATAGAATTATTTATTTATTCAATTAAAAAAAGCCCTCAAAAACCTAACGGTGTTGAGGGCTTGCCTTGGTACGGGTGGAGGGACTCGAACCCCCATGCCTCGCGGCGCCAGATCCTAAGTCTGGTATGTCTACCAATTCCACCACACCCGCGTAATTTGGACTGCAAAGGTAAGAAGCAAAATGTATTATTCCAATAGGGCACCCAAAATAATCAAGGATTTATGTGTAATTTCAGGGCACTAAACCTTTGTCATGGAAACTGAACCCCAACAAGAAGTCCCCAAATGGGCTAATTGGTATATATCGCTCGGATTATTTCTGTTAGGACTTATTCTGTTCTTTATCGTTTTCAGCTACCTATATCAATAAGAAATGACGCTCATCGATTGGATTGTATTACTAAGTACCATTGGCGGAATCGTCTTTTATGGGATTTACCGTGGAAAACAGACAAAACACTCCTTGCAAGGTTTCTTACTGGCCGATCGTGAATTACCCTGGTATCATGTCTTGTTGTCGGTCATGGCAACCCAAGCCTCAGCCATTACTTTTTTATCAGCTCCTGGCCAGGCCTACACGGATGGAATGCGCTTTGTACAATTCTATTTAGGATTGCCCATTGCCATGATTGTGCTTTCGGTCACCTTCATTCCTAATTATTACCGACTAAAAGTTTACACAGCCTATCAATTTTTAGAACAGCGATTTGATTCCAAAACACGCATTTTAACAAGCTTATTATTTCTGATTCCTCGAGCCTTGTCGACGGGAGTTACCATTGCAGCCCCTTCCATTATTTTATCAACTTTATTGGGCTGGAATTTATCTTGGACCAATGCCATGACGGCAGCGCTCGTGACGACTTATTGCATGATGGGTGGATCAAAAGCAATTTCTTACACCCAAATGTTACAGATGTCGGTGGTTTTAGCTGGTATGTTTCTTGCGGCGGTGTTGATCATACATCAATTACCCGAAGAGATTGGCGTTCATGAATCTTTGCTCATCGCAGGTAAAATGGGCAAGATCAATTTGATTGACTGGAAATTTGATATCAATAACCGCTATAACATTTGGTCGGGGATCATCGGTGGATTTTTTCTCCAGCTTTCTTATTTTGGTACAGACCAAAGCCAAGTAGGCCGCTACCTTTCCGGGCAATCGGCTACCGCGAGTAAGAAAGGGCTGCTATTAAATGGATTCCTAAAAATCCCAATGCAATTCTTGATTCTACTCGTGGGGATTTTCGTATACATCTTTTATCAGTTTCAAGAGGCTCCTATATTTTTCAATAAGAATTCGGAGCGATTGTGGAGCCAACAAGCGAATTACAAGCAAGTAAGTACGGAGCATCGTCATGTGTTTGAAGTTAAAAAACAACAGGAAATCGCTTTGGTGAAAGCCATTAAAACCCATGATGTTGCCAAAACTGAACAGCTACAGACATCCATTCAAGATTTACAAGGAAAGCAAAAGGATTTACGTAGCAAAGCCGTAACCGAAATCAAAAAGTCCCACGCAGATTTTGAGGAACAGGATACAAATTATGTATTTCTGCGATTTATCACAGACAACCTGCCCGTAGGGATTGTAGGCTTTTTAATTGCTATGATTTTATTAGCTTCCATGGGTTCCATGGCGTCAGCTTTTGGATCGCTAACATCTACGAGCATGGTGGATATCTACCAGCGGTTTATGAACACAGAGGGCTCAAACCAACATTATTGGTGGGTGTCCAAATTGATTACGCTAGGCTGGGGAATTCTGTGTCTGATTGTTGCGCATTTTGCCGTCAATATGGGGAGTTTAATTGAGGTCGTCAACATCCTCGGATCTTGGTTTTACGGCACAATCTTGGGTGTCTTTTTATGTGCCTTTTATTTACCCCGCACCTCAGGGAATCAAGTATTTTGGTCGGCGATTGTGGCGGAAGCCATCGTGATTTATGCCTGGTACATTGATTTGATGGCCTTTTTATGGCTGAATGTATTGGGGTGCTTATTAGTCATGGCCTTCGCAGGCATTTCGAGCTTGATTAGTCCTTCAACAAAGACAGCGTAAACTTGACGGGAATCACTGGTTTTTCGTCAAAAGACCGTTGTTTTTGCATCGAATCAATGACCGCCAAGCCTTTTGTAATCTTGCCAAAAACGACGTATTGCTTATAAAAGCGGGCAGCCTGCTCCGTATTGGTCACGATAAAAAATTCCGTGGGCGATGATGCCTTTTGAGGATTTCCTTCATCGTAGCGCGCCATGGCAATGGTTCCGCGTTCCGGCTTCAGGTGATCAGGGTATTCCGCAGGCACCAGATATGCCAAACGATCCGCGAACTCTCCCCCACCCTGCATACCTATTTCATAGACATTTCGATAAAAATAGCGGTCGGTGAAATAACCCAGCTTGACTAAGCGCACGAAATTAATGCGATGTAAAGGTGTTTCTTTCGCTAATGTAATCTCAAAATTTCCGATACGCGTTTCACCTAAAATCTTGGTTTCGGGATATTCATTTTCTTGCGCGCGTAATGCTTTTTCCACTTGGGATGGATCCACATTGTAATCGGGTTTACAGGCAAATAGAAACAAGCAAAAAAACAAATACCGCATACGCACCTAAGCTTTGGCAATCCTTGAAGGTTTGCCAAAGCTAGTTGGAAATGGGCACAAAAAAAAGGGAGCTCCGGCTCCCTTTTTAAAATTATCAAGGAATTGATTAAGCATGTTTCGTCTTCTTTCCGAAGAAATATAAACCTGCAAAAGCTACGATCAAAATCGATGGGAATAATACCATTTGTGCCATTGTCGCTTGTCCAGCCGCTAAAGCCACTGCATCACCCGTTAAAGTTTTTGATGCCTCAGCTGTATTAGCATCTAACCACTTACCGATGATCGGTTGGAAAATAGACGTAGCAAACATCCCCATACCACCCATGATCGAAAGACCAAAAGCACCTGTCATCGGAATGTTCTCAGCCACATAACCAATCATTGTTGGCCAGAAATAACATACACCTAATGCAAAAATAATCGCTGAGATATACACCATTTCACCTGTAGCAGAGCTCATCAAATAAACACCGATGGCTGTCAAAATAGCCGAAACTAATAATACACCACCCGCATCTAATTTGTGAACGATAGGTCCTGCGAAATAACGACCAACTGCCATTAAACCTGTTACGATAGCTAAAATGATCATGGGGCTTGCACCTGCTTGGCCCATAATAGGTCCAATCCATTGCTCAGGACCGAATTCAGAGATTGCAGTCAAGGCCATACAAGCCAACATAAATAAATACAACGGAGAAAGCATCGCCTTGAAGTTTTCGCCTGTAGAAGCACCACCTTCCACTTTCGCAGCTGGGAATGCTTGACCGAAGAACAAATACGCATAAATCACAGCAGGAACTAAGATAGCTGCGATTTGCAATTGCCAACCCATGTTGGCACCTGTCATATACTGAGATAAAAGTGTCGCGATTACGATACCTCCTGGGAACCACATGTGGAAACGATTCAACATTTTTGTCTTCTCTTTTCCTTCGAACATGTCGGAAATCATGGGATTACAAGCTGCTTCAACAGTTCCATTACCGAAACCAACAAAGAAAGTTGATAATAATAATGACCAAAAACCACCAGCAAAAATGGTCATCACTAAACCGATAACGTGTGTAAAGAAGGCAACCCAGATGATTTTCTTTGGCCCTAGAACATTGTACAAAGGTCCACCGATGATCATAGCGATAGGGAAACCTAAAAATGCCATTTGATTCACATAGCCTAATTGTTCATTGTCTAATTGGAAATCTTGTCCCAATTGAGTTAAAACCCCCGCACGAATTCCAAAAGCCATGGAAGTAGTGATGAGTGCAAAACAGGACGCCAAAAATAAACGATTGGCATTAACAGTTTGATTCATAATAGATTAGTTTTAGTTAAAAGTTTAGAGAATTCGTAATCTTAAAAAAATTAAATTCAACATTGGAAAAATCGTACCAAAAAAACAAAAAGATTTTTGAATTCCACCGACAAACCTGATTTATTTTGAAAATATTTCAAAAATCTGAACCCTTTAAAGGGTAATTTAATCAAATTAAGCCCTATTTTTGTAACAATCTAAATCTATCATATATGATCCAAGGTGGAACATCCACAACCGCAGCTAGTCGGCGAGGAAGAAAATTAAAAATGGGCATGATCGGTGGAAGTACCGAAGCCTTCATCGGTGCCGTTCACCGCAGAGGTTCCCAATTAGACGGCGAAATTGAATTAGTTTGTGGGGCATTCAGCTCCAATCCCGAAAAATCCAAAGCAACAGGCGAGGCATTATATCTTCCAGAGAATCGTGTGTATGGTTCTTACGAAGAGATGATTCTGAAAGAAAAAGAGCTTCCGGAAGGCGAGCGTATGGATTTTGTTTCCATTGTAACGCCTAACCACGTACATTTTCCAGCGGCAAAATTCGCCTTAGAAAATGGATTCCATGTCGTTTGCGATAAGCCAGCCACATTGAATTTAGCCGAGGCCAAAGAATTGAAAAAAATCATCGATAAATCAGGTCTGATTTTCGCATTAACACATAATTATACTGCCTATCCGATGGTCAAAGAGGCGAAACACCTCGTTGATTCGGGCCAATTAGGCGAGATTCGCAAGATTATTGTGGAATATCCGCAGGGATGGTTGATCGACTTAGTCGAAGCTACCGGTCAGAAACAAGCTGCTTGGCGTACAGACCCAGAACGTTGTGGTGCAGCTGGAGCGATTGGTGATATCGGTACCCACTGCGAGAATTTAATTGAATACATTACTGGATTACACATTATGGAGCTTTGCGCGGATCTGACGATCTTCGTGGAAGGCCGTATGTTGGATGACGATGGAAACATCTTGCTACATTATAATAATGGGGCCAAAGGTGTTTTGAATTGCTCACAAATCTGTAACGGTGAAGAAAATGACTTCAATTTCCGTATTTATGGAAGTAAGGCAGGTATCACTTGGCATCAAATGGAGCCCAATACCCTGACCTTCCGTACCCGTGACGAAGGGGCACGTACGATTCGTACGGCTGTGGGTAATTTATCTGCGGCGACGAATGCGCATTCACGCCAACCGGCTGGACACCCAGAAGGCTATGTAGAAACATTCGCAAACATCTACCGCAACTTTGCTTTTGCGGTTCGCGCGCGATGGGCTGGAAAGCCACAAGATCCGATGTACGATTTCCCAGGCATCGAGGAGGGAATTATGGGGATGGCATTCATTGAGAACGTGGTTCGTTCGGCCAAAGACAACCAAAACAAATGGACAAAATTCGAAATTTAATAGATCATGACTAAAATTAAAGTAGGTATCGTAGGTACCGGTTTCATCGGACCCGCACACATCGAAGCGCTTCGCCGCTTACCCAACATCGACGTCGCTGCACTTTGTGAAGTAACGATTGAATTAGCTGAAGCGAAAGCGAAGCAATTGGGCATTGGCCGTTGGTATACTTTCGAAGACTTATTGAAACAAGACGACATACAATGTGTACATATCTGTACGCCAAACTTCCTACACTACTCGCAATCGAAAGCTGCTTTATTAGCAGGTAAGCACGTGGTATGTGAAAAACCTTTGGCCAAAGATTTACATGAGGCTGAGGAATTAGTGGAATTGGCAGCGAAAACAGGCTTGGTGAATGCGGTGCACTTCAACTTGCGTTATTATCCGTTGGTTCGTCAAATGAAAACCATGCGCGAGAAGGGCGATTTGGGAGAAATTTATTCGATCATCGGTAGCTATTTACAAGATTGGTTATTTTATAATACAGACTACAACTGGCGTTTAGAACCGGATAAATCAGGCGATTCTCGTGCGATTGCGGATATCGGTTCACACTTGTTAGACGTGATTGAATATATCACAGGCTTGAAAACGGTGGAAGTAATGGCTGATTTTAACACGGTTCACAAGGTGCGTAAAAAGCCTTTAAAGCCAGTGGAGACTTATTCAGGCAAAATGTTGCAACCCGAAGATTATGCGGATGTACATATTAACACGGAAGATCATGCCAACGTATTATTACGTTTTGACAATGGAAACCGTGGTTGTGTGACGGTATCGCAAGTTTCAGCGGGTCGTAAGAACCAATTGAAATTAGAAATTTCAGGATCAAATAAAACATTTGCCTTCAATTCAGAATCGCCAAACGAAATCTGGATTGGTAACCGCGATCAAGCGAACCAAGTATTAATGCGCGATCCATCATTGGCATATCCAGAAGCATCTGCATTAATGACATTCCCAGGAGGTCATAACGAAGGATTCTCGGATACATCGAAGCAATTATTCAAGGAAGTTTACGCGGCTGTTGAAGCAGGTAAGCAACCTGAAAATCCAAAATACCCGACGTTTGCCGACGGATACCGCGAGTTATTGATTTGCGAGCGCATCTTGGATTCGACACGTTCACAAAAGTGGGTTAAAATCTAAACCTTTAATAATATGAATACGATCAAAGGGCCAGCGATATTTTTGGCACAATTTATGGGGGATGAAGCTCCCTTCAATTCCTTAGATAGCATCACCACATGGGTGGCGTCTTTGGGATACAAAGGGGTTCAAATTCCATCATGGGATTCACGTTGCATCGATTTGCAAAAAGCGGCGGAGTCAAAAACGTATTGCGATGAAATCGTGGGAATGTTGGCTGCCAAAGGCTTACAAATCACCGAGTTATCTACGCACTTACAAGGACAATTAGTTGCCGTTAACCCGGCATACGATTTAGGATTTGATGGTTTTGCACCGGATTCTGTGAAAGGAAATCCAAAAGCGCGAACGGAATGGGCGGTCCAACAATTGAAATATGCGGCTAAGGCTTCTCAAAACTTGGGATTGAACGCACATGCGACATTCTCGGGAGCTTTGATGTGGCACACGGTTTATCCATGGCCACAACGTCCTGCGGGATTAGTTGAGCAAGGGTTTAAAGAATTAGGTCGCCGTTGGTTACCGATTTTGAATACCTTCGACGAATGCGGCGTAGATTTATGTTATGAGATTCACCCTGGTGAAGACCTGCATGATGGCGTGACGTTCGAGATGTTTTTGGATGAGGTGAAAGGCCACAAGCGTGCCAACTTATTGTATGATCCATCGCATTTTGTTTTACAGGCATTGGACTATAAACAATACATCGATTTCTACCACGAACGTATCAAAATGTTCCACGTCAAAGATGCGGAGTTTAACCCAACAGGTAAGCAAGGTGTTTATGGTGGATACCAATCTTGGATCAATCGTGCGGGACGTTTCCGTTCATTAGGTGATGGCCAAGTAGATTTCAAGAGCATCTTCTCGAAATTAACGCAATACGGTTATGATGGCTGGGCAGTGTTAGAATGGGAATGCTGCATCAAGGATCCGGTTCAAGGAGCGACAGAAGGAGCACCATTTATTTCAAGCCACATCATCAAGGCGACTGAAAAAGTGTTCGATGATTTCGCGGGAACTGGCGCTGACGAAGAGTTAAATAAGAAGATTCTAGGCCTATAGTCTAAAATCGAATTATTCGAAATACAAATAAAAACCCCTTATTCGAACGGATAAGGGGTTTTTTGTCGCCTTAAAATGGAAAAAAGCGTAACGCTGCCGGGGTTTTTAACCCCGGCAGCGTTTACCCTCACCCCTAATTTTCGGAAAAAACATAAATAAACCAAGCCGCTGATAACAATACCACATTCTTGATAATGTATTGCCCGGTCAGTGTCAAGCTAAAAAAAGATTGCCAAGTTTCATTTGGCAAAAATAAGACAGGTAAAAAGGTTGTAAATAAATGAGCACCCATTACCCAGAATGCAATTTTTGTCAAGCGAGGGAATAACCACAACATACCTATCAAACATTCCATCAGTCCCAACAACATCAAAAATTGTTGGATACTCATGAAGGGTGCCAACGTAATATCAAACAACCTTGTCACCAATCCTTCCGCAGGTGAAGTTCCCAAGACCTTCAATAATCCGAACCAAATATATACCATCGCGATCATCGCGCGATTCATCCATGAGGCCGTAACCAGTGCATGGAGTCTATTTTTACTTATCGTTACCATAACAATTATGTTTTAAGAAAATCAACTTATTGTGCACCATCAGTCTGCGAACGTTTCACAGCAAAATCTCCAATCAACTTACCATGCTTCCCTCCCATCGAGCAATCAACACGGAAATGGATTAAACCATACACACGCGAATCAGATGCTTCTTGCGCATAGCCACTAAACAAACTTGTTTTAGCAGGAAAAAAAGAGCTCAAAACCGTTGCCGCCGCAAATGAAAAGGTGGAGTGTCCCGACGTGTAACTTGGGAAATTAGGAAGACCCACCGAGGTTTTTAAACCAAACTGTTGGGGACGTGGACTGTAGTAATAGTATTTTGTTTCCCAACAAGCAATCCCGGCATCCATTAATGCTGTTCCAACATAGGCTAACATTCTCGCCATACGAACTTCAGAATATTTAGCCTCAACTCCTGCAGCACAAGCGTAACGATGCCAATGTCCTGGAGGCGTATACGACCCTGGACCATCTGCCCAATAATTAGCGATCGCCGCTTGGTTGCGCGTTTGATTCTTATTAATTGTTTCCAATTCAGCCAAATCCTTCTTGAATTCAGCCGATCCTTCTAAATAAGGTATGGCTGGACGAATTGATTCCATCGTTGCACGATCAAAATTCCAGGTTTTCACAGCACCATAATTAGGTAACATCGGAGGACGCGCCGGAATTTCTTGGCTTGCCCATGGATTTACAAAGCCCAAAGACTTTGAATTTGCAATTAAACCCGTTACAATCGCTTGGTTATTTGCTACACTCATTCCATCCGTTTTCGCACGCGCCATCACTTGGGCAGCCACTGCTCCTCCAAGCGTTGCACCTGCAGCAACATCAGAACCCACATTCATTCCAGCCCAAATACGTACATTTTTCGCTTCCGCTAATTTTTCAGCCAAAAACGGACCTTCCCCAGGGAACATAGCCAATAAAATCACATAACTCGCCTGAGCCACAACAGCATCTTCAGCGGGGTAAGTTGGCAAAGATGTAACCGGTAATAAAGGTTTAATCGTCGCATCTTCGACATATGGCGCTTTACGATTGTATTGATACTTAAATTTCCAAGCAGTCACCAATGCATCATATTGTGCCACACTCAAATAAGCCAAAGCCCTCGCCGTGTAAGGTGGATTTGCGAATGGAAAACGGGGATCCGCTAATGGATCTGCGGCATTCGGAACGGGATAAACACCAGCCGCATTCGCAGCAGGCGCTTGATTGTATCTTGCCGCTAATTCACGTGCAATTTCATTCCAACGCAATACAGCACCGGCACCCCAATACTGAACAGCCGTTTTTTGAGCAGCTGTCAACGAGGGTATAACCACCGTTTTCAAGGAATCGATTTCCTTCAAATAGGCTGCATCCGTCACCAATCGAGGAGCAGCTACACTAACATCTGATGCAATAAAGGTTTTCCATCCACCCGCGCTCACATCCAAATTAGACGGAACGTAGGGTTGGTCAACCACCATATCTACCTCTTTCGTGCAAGAGGCCAGCAAGACAAAAACTAATAATGTATAGATATATTTCATCGAATTATAATTTAAATTGGTACAACACCCCCACCGATAGGCTCAAACTTTGGCCTACATTTTGACCATCCACTACATAAGCAACCCTCGCGTTAACACCCAAGGTTTTCGGTTGGAATTTTCCATAAACACCTACTGACGTCATTGTCATGTCATTTGTTATAAATGGCATGTCATTCCGACGAATGTGATCACCACCCACGCACGAAAAGTGTTCCGCAAAAAGCTCCAATTGATTATCTTTTTTCAAGTAACCCAAACGAAGAGCAGCGTCAAAAGCATCTGGAACCGCAACATCAGAGGTATTATAAAAACGACTTCCGGCTAAATACCCATCGCGATCCGCACGAACATTGCTTCGCATTTGATACGCAATCGAGGAATTCAAATAAAGGTGTTTAGGCAAATCATACGAAATCATGCCACGCGTGATTAATGCCTTTGAACCAATTCCAATGGACATCGGCAAAAAATCAGGTACATAATTCGACACGGGAACACTGAGTCCCACCACCCCATGCAAGGTTAACCCATGCGCAGCATAGCCTTTCGCCTTTAGCCACAAAGAAGCATCCTGAAGACCCTCTTGTCCCATCAAATTACCCTTTGACGCATTGGTGCGCACATAAGGAACGACGGCGATTACGTTAAGCTTCTTGGTGATTCCATAGGCCAACATGGCCGATACGGATTCCGTAGTCAAACGGCCGATATTCTTGTTATCACGAAATAATTGATTTTCCCAGAAATTGGTCCAAGAGGAATTACTGTAAATAACAGCCCCGCAGGCTAATTTTTTATTCATGTAAATGCCATCATGTGGCATTTGCGCCATAGCAGCTTGTCCCGTAATTAACACAAGACAAAGCAATAGTAAGATTTTTTTCATGCTTAAATTTTAAAATACACATACGATTTCAAAGGCCTTTGGGCCATCAAAACAAAAGAGTATCGAGAAAATTTAAGCTTGCCTCGGAGGCGAGAAGAAATCAGCGGAAATCGCTGTTGTAGATAAAACAGGGTGAGATGGCTCTGCAGAACGAGAAGGCCATTCCATCACATAAAGAACCCATGCAGATGCATGCGCACAATATTCTTTAACAAGGGTATTGATTAATTTAGATTTCGCGGGTGCCTTATCTGGCTGGTCCGACATATGTTCATTCACCTGAGCCGCCAAATCGAAGAATCGATCACGTGCGCTCTGATCGGCAACCAAGGTAGTGACCAATTTACCGTCAATGACCTGCTGGTCTTTCATTTGGTAAAAATTATCTCCTTGACGAATCTCTCCAGAAACCGCTTGTGGGGCATCCCAATCAGTCTGATAAGGCAATGAAATAGGCATTTCAACAACAATGGTTTCTCCTGCCTCAAATGTATGCGTATCCTGCGCAATGAAACGCAATGCAAAGCCACCCGCTTGATACAGGAGGACAAACAATAGCATAATGGACAGGATTCTTTTCATTTTAACAGGACGAAAATAAGCTATTTTTCAATAACTGTACCCAATTCCTGTGAAATATTTTTCTGAATTTCCTTTAAATGAATGAATTCAAGCAATAAATCGTTCATTTCATTGGGATCACCCACGTACTGGTCCATGCGCTCCATCACATCTTTGATGTGCTGATCGTTGTAAACCTTACGTAAGCGTAAGATATTCTTGTAGGCAAAGTCTTCCAACAACTCTTCATCCTTCTTCACCTTAATCTCATGTCGGTCCCGCCAAACAGTCGATAATACATGTTTATCCGAAGAAGCGTCGATCGCAAATCGCTGCACCTCCTCTTCCGGGTGATGCAAGTAAAAGGACGGCTCCGGGATGACTCCGCGGGCGAATTCCGACCGACAAGTATCCATGATACCTTTGAATAAAGGTGTTTGGAAATGTACCTCTTCCAACTCATGTATCAGGTATTGCAATAAACTTACGCCTGGGGCTTTCTCTGGACTGATTTCGAGATGGCCATAATTGACCAACAAGCGCATACATTCCAGTTCTTGGTAATAGGCCAAATTTTGAACCTCAACCGGCGCATCCACTTCAGGACCCGGTTCAAATAAAGCTTGTAACTCAGCTTCATTTTGGGGAGACAAAGTGGGCATTGATTTTTGCTGCACCTTCTTCAAGTGCAACTTATTCATCTCAGCCAAGAGCACATCTTCCTCCAAACGCATCAATTGCGATGTCTTTTGGATGAATAAACTCCGTTGGATGGCATCCGGTATCTTCGAGATACTTTGTACCATTTCCTTAATCAACTCGGATTTTTTGAAGGGATCATCTCCCGCCTCCTTCATGAAAAGATTTGCTTGGAACGAGATAACATCCCGCGCCTCTTTCTGAATGTATTCGATAAATGCTTCACTCCCAATCGAGCGAACAAATGAATCGGGGTCTTGTCCTTCCGGAAATACAACTAAATTGACCTGCAAACCTTCTTCCAAAATCAAATCCATCCCACGCAATGCCGCCTTGATACCGGCAGAATCTCCATCGTAGAGAACCGTCACGTGATTGGTAAATCGGCCGATCAATTTAATCTGCTCGATGGTCAAGGAAGTACCGGAAGAAGCCACGACATTTTTGATACCCGCCTGATGCAAAGAAATCACATCAGTATACCCTTCTACGAGGTAACAAACATCTTTTTGTCGGATTTCATTCTTCGCCTGCGCGATGCCATACAGCGTCGCCGACTTATGATAAACAACCGTTTCGGGAGAGTTTAGGTATTTGGCTTGATTCTTCGCATCTGATTTCAGAATGCGGGCACCAAAGGCAATGACTTTACCCGCAACGCTGTGGATAGGAAAAATCACCCGATTCCGGAAGCGGTCATAAACCTTTCCTTCATCGTTTTTATTGGTCACCAGGCCTGCCTTTTCAATGATATCCTGACTGAAACCGTGCTTCAGCGCAGTTTTCAAAAAGACATCCCATCCTTCGGGACTATACCCTAAATCAAAAGCCTGAATGGTTGCATCCGAAAATCCTCGCTCCTTAAAATACGGCAAGGCAATCGATTTACCTTCGTCGGAGTCCGTTAATTGTTTCTTGAAAAATTCTTTGGCATATTCCAAGATGATCAACAAACTCTCCCGCTCATTTTGGCGAAGGAGTTGGTCATCTGTCATTTCCTCCTCCTGAATATCGATGCCGTATTTTTTGGCCAAATGACGAAGCGCCTCACCGTAGCCGAGCCCCTCAATGTCCATGATAAAACGAACCGAATCGCCCGCCTTACCGCAACCAAAACATTTATAGATTCCCTTGCTGGGTGAAATAGAAAACGAAGGCGTCTTCTCCCCATGAAATGGGCAACAGGCCCAATAATTAGCCCCTTTTTTCTTGACTGTCACATAATCCCCGATCACGTCTGCCACGGCAGCCGTTTGCTTTATTCGCTCGACGGTTTCGGGATCAATGCGCATATTACAATAATAAACCGGCTAATGTTGCAGATAAATAAGAAGCTAAGGTTCCAGCGATTAATGCTTTGAAACCTAATTTTGCTAAATCAGAACGTCGAGATGGCGCTAATTCACCAATACCCCCGATTTGGATCGCAACAGAAGAAAAATTCGCAAAACCACACAAAGCGAAACTGGTAATGGCGATGGTTTTCGGATCCAAGGTTGCTTTCAATTTCACCATGTCCAAATAAGCAACAAACTCATTCACAACCATTTTCTTACCCATCAAGGCGCCTGCCACCTCCACATCCTGCGCAGGAACACCCATAGCAAATGCAAAGACAGAGAATACCTTTCCCAAAATCAAGTTCATCGAAAGCTCTGGCATATTAATCCAAGAACCTATATGGCCTAAGCCTAAATCTACCAAAGCGATTAAGGCAATAAAACCGATCAACATCGCGATCACATTCATACCCACTTTCAGTCCTTCACTCGCACCGGCGGCAATCGCATCAACTAAGTTCGCATGTGTTTTTGTAATTTCCATTTTAACCATTCCTTGGGTCTCCGACTTCTCCGTTTCTGGGAACATGATTTTCGAAATCACCAAAGCACCGGGAGCAGCCATTAAACTAGCCGCCAATAAATAAGCAGCAGGAACACCTAGTGAAATGTAGACCGCCATTACGCCACCCGCAATACATGCGAACGACCCTGTCATGGATGCCATCAATTCCGAATTGGTCATATTTTTCAAATAGGGCTTAATCATGATTTGAGCTTCCACTTGGCCTACAAAAGTTGATGCAACATTGGACAAAGCCTCCGCTCCACTCACACCCATTAACCAGTGAACTCCTTTACCCATCGTAGAAACGACACGTTGGAGCACACCCAAATGATAAAACATATTCACCAAAACCGCCACAAAAATGATGGTAGGTACAACTTTGAAAAAGAAGATATAATCATTCCCAGCACCGAATGCTTGGGACATCAACTTACGATCCACCAAAGAACCAAAGACAAATTGAGCGCCTTTATCTGCTTGGCCCAACAAAGTATTAATCGAATCACCTAACCATTGAAAAGTGGCCTGACCTACCTCCGTCTTTAAGATAAAAACGGCTAAACTTACTTGCAATAATAGCCCCACACCCACGGTGCGATAATTAATTGCCTTGCGGTTGTTTGACATTAAAAAAGAAACGCCTAATATCAAGACAATCCCCAGTAAGCCTGTAAATCTTTCCATTCGTTTGTTGTTGGTGTAATTTAGTTTTCCGTTTGCGCCAAATTGACGGTATATTTTTCAAAGGTAAGCTGTTCTATTAAATCTTCCTCGGCAATTTGATAAAAAGCTTCATGTATATTAAATGGCTCACTACTTTCAACTTTCCAGTAATTTCCATCCTCTTGCATCTCGTAAGAATTAACGGTATCACGTAAATTCCAATCTAATATGGTGATGGCCATGTTCTTAGCCCTTGGATTGACCATTTCAAATAAGGACTCAATTCGTCGGTCAAAACTACGAACCATTACATCCGCAGAGCCTCCATAAACTTTCGCTTCGCCCCCGCGATGGAAATAATACAAGCGTGTGTGCTCAAGGTAATTTCCAACAATCGATTTAATGAAGATATTTTCAGATAAACCCGAACGCTGTGGTCGAATACAACAGATACCCCGAATAATTAATAAGACAGGAACACCGGCTTTGGAAGCTTTATACAAAGCCTCCATCGTATCTAAATCTTGTAAGGAATTGATTTTCCAACAAATTCCAGCCGGAATTCCTTGTTTATGATTTTCAACTTCTTCTTCGATCATTTCAATCAATCGATTACGCATATCACGTGGAGCAGTAATCAAATGTTCATAATGCGTAGGCATGGAGTGCCCCGTGATTACATTGAAAAACTCGGAGATATCTTGTGTAATCCGCGAATCCGTGGTCAATAAGCCTAAATCCGTATACAGTTTCGCCGTATCCTCGTTGTAATTACCCGACGATAAATGGGCATAACTCATGACATGAGAACCTTCGTTTCGAATAACCTGAAGTAATTTGGTATGCGTTTTTAAACCGGGAATTCCATAAATCACAAAACAACCTGCCTTCTGTAAGCGTGTCGCCTCGCGAATATTATTCTCTTCATCAAAACGAGCTTTTACTTCGAATAATACAGAAACGTGTTTGCCATTTTCAGCGGCGCGCAATAAAGCGCTTGCAATGCGTGAATTTTTCGAGATCCGGTAAAGCGTAATTTTAATGGCCAATACCTGAGAATCTTCGGCAGCTTGTTCCAACAATTGGATAACCGGCTCAAAATTATTGTAAGGATGATGCAAGAGGATATCCCCACGTTTCATCGTATCAAAAATGTCACTGATTTTCACCGACTTCAAACCCAATGGGGGCACAACCGCATGATTAGCAGCTAATTTGGTCTTAAATTCAGGATGTTTTAAGATTTGCCAAAATGCCGTAAAATCCAAAATGGATTTCTTGATGAAGATATCCGACTTCTCAAGCGTCCAGCGTTTCAACATTTCACCTAATAAGAAATCTGAATGATTCTCTTCAACCTCCACCCGCGTAACGCGACCTAAACGACGATCTTTAATTTTTTTCTTGATCTCATCCACGAAATCCGTCTCCGTATCTTCGTGTTCCACCACGTCAAAATCGCCGTTTCGGGTTATGCGGAATAAAGTCGTCGATTCAATCTCCACATTCCGGTATAATACTTGAAGGTAATGTTGGATAATCTGTTCAATCGGCAAGAATAAAACCTTATCATCCCGTTCAATCACATATAAACGCGTCAAGTTCAAGGGAATTTGAACGAATGAAATCTTACGGTCTTTTTCGTACTTCCCTTTGGCATTTTTCTTGTCGGCAAAACCTACCGTAACCACCCCAAAAATGAGCGTTTTCGCCAATAAACTTGGAAATGTATGCGTATGATCAAAGACCATGGGTGTCAACATCGGGTAAATCGTCCGATGAAAATACGCCTCCGCATCCGCTAATTCATCTGGCGTCAAATCATCCAAATTAGCCAGCATTAAACCATTTTCAGGAAATAAAGGAAGGATCTCTTCAATAAATAAACGGTGTTTCTCCTGGCTAAATTCTTGTGCCGAAGAAATCAGCGTTTGCTTAAATGGTACTTCGCGCAGACCTGAATAATCGGTACGCTCTTTCCCAAAATCGATGTAATTATATAAGGAACCTATTCGAATCGTAAAAAACTCATCAAGGTTTGAAGCCGTAATGGCTAAGAATTTCAATCGGTCAAATAAGCTTTTCTCCGAATCACGCGCTTGGTCCAACACACGCTCATCAAACTTCAACCAAGATAAATCACGTGAAATAAAACGTGCTTTATTGATAGTGTCCTGCGCCTTTTGCATGGACTTCTCCACCTTGCGTTTTGCCTCACGAGGTGCCATTAAATTGATCTTCCAATTCTTAGGCTGTAGGAATGACAAAAGATTCCCCTGAGAGGAATCTTCTGTATCATTAATTATTTGATCTAATTTTGAGTCGCTCATGTTTAGGCTTCTGGAATTTGGTTTTTAATTGCTTCGTAATCAGAACCCAAGCGCCCCATTTCGGTGGCCAAGAATTTCTGAAGCTCCAAATTAAATATTCGTTTATCTTCGTCTGTTAAGGAATCGTAAAGATCTTTCAATTCTTGATTGATCAGCTGCTTTTCCTCCGCAGTACGCGCGTGAATCCCACGCAAATGATAGGCTTTAAAATCAACCTCCATCGAACTAAACGTCTACTTTCGCGTATTTCGCGTTCTTCTCAATGAAATCACGACGCGGTGCAACCTCGTCTCCCATTAACATCGAGAATAATAAATCTGCTTCAATCGCTGAATCAACCGTTACTTGTTTCAATGTACGTGATTCTGGATTCATGGTCGTTTCCCACAATTGCTCTGCGTTCATCTCTCCAAGACCCTTATAACGCTGTACGCCTACACTTTCTTCTTTTCCTCCACCAGCTAATTCTTGAATCGCCAAGGTACGTTGGTCTTCCGTCCAAACGTAACGAACTTGTTGGCCTTTCTTCACTTGATACAATGGCGGCTGCGCGATGTAGATACATCCACGATCGACCAACTCACGCATGTAGCGGAAGAAGAATGTTAAAATCAAGGTACGAATGTGACTACCGTCAACGTCCGCATCGGTCATGATGATCACTTTGTGGTAACGCAACTTATCCATGTTCAAGGCACGCTCGTCTCCATCTTTTCCAAAGGATACGCCCAAAGCCGTAATCATGTTTTTAATCTCTTCGTTTTCGTAGATACGATATTCTTGCGCTTTTTCTACGTTCAAAATCTTACCACGTAAAGGTAAAATCGCTTGGAATGCACGGTTACGGCCTTGTTTAGCCGTTCCACCTGCAGAGTCCCCTTCGACTAAGTAAATCTCACATGTTTCTGGATCTGAATCCGAGCAATCGGCTAGTTTACCTGGCAATGAGTTAGAACCCAAAATCGTTTTACGCTGAACCATTTCACGCGCCTTACGAGCTGCATGACGCGCCTGAGCGGCTAAGATTACTTTGGCAACAATTTGACGCGCTTCTTTTGGATGCTCTTCTAACCAAGACTCCAACATATCCGACATCGCAGCCGAAACCGCACCGGAAACTTCACCGTTACCTAATTTGGTCTTCGTCTGCCCCTCGAATTGAGGCTCAGCAACTTTCACGGAAATAACCGCAGTCAAACCCTCACGGAAGTCATCTCCCGCAATATCAATTTTCAATTTCTCTAAAGCACCCGATTTGTCCGCATAGTTTTTCAACGTACGCGTCAACGCCCCACGGAAACCCGCTACGTGTGTTCCCCCTTCAATCGTGTTAATGTTATTCACATAAGAAACCACGTTCTCTGTATACGACGTATTGTAAACCATCGCAACCTGAACAGGAACACCATTCTTGTCACCTTCCATGTAGATAGGCTCAGACAACAATGGCTCACGCGTCGAATCCAAGAACATAACGAATTCACGAAGACCCCCTTCAGAGAAGAATTCTTCTGTTTTCGCTACACCATTGTCATCCAATTCACGCATATCCGTCAACTGAATACGAATCCCCGCATTCAAGAATGACAATTCACGCAAACGACCTGCAACTGTTTCGTATTTGTATTCTGTGACCGTAAAAATAGTCTCATCAGGCTTAAACAAGACCGATGTACCTGTACGATCCGTTGTTCCTACCTCTTTAACGGGGTATTGCGGAACACCAATTTTATATTCTTGTTGGTAAATTTTACCATCACGGCTATATACCGTTACCTTCAAATCCGTCGACAAGGCATTCACACAAGAAACCCCCACACCGTGAAGACCCCCTGAAACTTTGTACGTGTCTTTGTCAAACTTACCACCGGCGTGAAGAACCGTCATAACTACCTCCAAGGCAGAACGCTTCTCTTTCGTGTGCATGCCCGTAGGAATACCCCGACCGTTATCTTCGACTAAAATGGAATTATCTGTATTGATCGTTACTTTGATCATGTCGCAATGACCTGCTAACGCCTCATCAATGGAGTTATCGACAACCTCCCAAATCAAGTGATGAAGACCTTTGAAGCCGGTATCACCGATGTACATGGAAGGACGCTTACGAACCGCCTCTAAACCCTCTAATACTTGAATATTATCTGCACCATAATTTGCCCGATCTTGAGCTGATGTATCTTGTGCTTCTGACATAATGTAATTTAAATGAGTTGAACGAGCGCATTGCTTTACTCGTTTTTTAATTGTTGAATCTTAGCCTTAAAAATATAAATTTTTACCGAATAATCCTAATGCTTAAAGTGGCGAATTCCCGTCATGACCATCGCAATATCGTTAGCATCGCAATACGCAATCGAATCCTGATCCTTGATCGAACCACCTGGCTGTGTTACGGCCACAATACCTGCATTTCCTGCAATTTCCACACAATCTGGGAATGGGAAGAAGGCATCGGACGCCATCACCGCGCCATTCAAATCAAAACCAAATTCCTTCGCTTTCTCAATCGCCTGTTTCAACGCATCTACACGCGATGTTTGACCAACCCCGGATGCCAATAATTGGCCATCATTCGCTAAGACAATCGTATTGGATTTCGTATGCTTACAGATCTTCAATGCAAAAGCCAACGCGCGCTTCTGCTCATCCGTAGGAACACGTTTCGTTACCGTTTTGAAATCGGCCACACCTTCCATCACTAAATCTTTATCTTGTTCCAAAACACCGTTCAACAAAGTCTTGAACATTTTCGTTGGAAACTCAACCGCATTACGCTTCAATAAAATACGATTCTTTTTCGTTTTCAAAACCTCCAAAGCCTCCTCGGTAAACGAGGGAGCAATTAAGATTTCACAGAACAAAGGATTAATTGATTCTGCAGCTGCTTTATCTACTTCGTTATTCGTAGCTAATACGCCACCGAATGCCGAAACAGGATCACACGACAATGCTTTGTCATAGGCTTCTTTAACCGTTTGACCCGTTGCTACGCCACATGCATTCATGTGTTTGATAATCACAAAAGCGGTCTCTTCAAATTCATCCAACAAGGTGATACAAGCATCTACGTCTACTAGATTGTTATAAGACAATTCCTTACCATGTAGTTTATCAAACAAGGCCGACAAATCGCCGTAAAAAGTGCCTTGTTGGTGAGGATTCTCCCCATATCGCAAGCCATTCGCAGGCAAGCTTGTATAATTAGCCAAATCAGCTGTTTCTCCAGCGAAATACCGCTGGATAGCTCCATCATAATGCGATGAAACGGCAAATGCTTTTTGAGCAAAGCTTCTACGTTCCGCTAAGGTTGTTGATGTTGTACCATGTGCCGCAAAAATGGCAGAAACCTCTGCGTATTGATCACGCGAGGAAACGATTAATACGTCGTTGAAATTTTTCGCGCCACCACGAATCAACGAAATACCACCGATATCAATTTTCTCAATAATATCTTCATCTGATGCTCCCGATGCAACCGTTTCTTCAAACGGATACAAATCCACCATTACTAAATCCAACGCAGGGATATCATATTGCTTAGCAACCTCCACATCTTCTTTCAAATCACGACGGTGTAAAATACCTCCAAATACCTTCGGGTGTAGCGTTTTTACCCGACCACCAAAGATGGAAGGATATCCTGTTAGGTCTTCCACAGCAATCACGGGAATACCTAAATCTTCAATGAAAGATTGAGTTCCTCCGGTTGAATAAAGCGTTACGCCATTTTTATGAAGTTCTTGGATAATCGGTGCTAAACCGTCTTTGTAATAAACCGAAATTAAGGCTGATTGGATTTTTTTAACTGACATGGGGCTTGATAAAAAATGAAGCCACAAAGGTACTAAATTAGCTTAGCTTTGGCAAACCATTTACTAAGCTTTGGCAATCCTTAAAGGTTTGCCAAAGCTAAACGGCAAACCCTATTTTTTATTATAACGCTCATAGCGTAATAAGCCCTCTAAATAATAGTAATCCGCATAAATCAAGGGGACGTCTATCTCCGAATTCAAGGATTTTGCCCCCACGCAATGTTTAATCAAGAAGTTGTTATTCTCTCCTAAAGCTGCGCGATATGCAGGACTTGATAATGACGCCAACATCTTCACCGCATCTGCATAGTAACGCTTGCCTTTTTCACCCGTATAAGTACTCAATTCCAATAAAGCCGAGGCAGCAATTGCACCCGCAGATGCGTCACGCTCCTCGTTGGGGATATTCGGTGCATAAAAGTCCCAATACGGAATTTTATCAGCCGGCAAATTCGGGTGATTCAAATAATAATCCGAGATTTTCTGTGCGAAATCTAAGTACTTTTTATCCTTTGTATTGCGGTACATTTCCACATACCCGTACATCGCCCAGGCGTGGCCACGGGTCCAACAAGATTCATCCTGGTACCCCTGATGTTGTTTTTTGGCCAAAACCTTTCCATCCACATCGTACAAGATCACATGGTAGCTCGAATTATCCGGACGGAAATGATGCTTCATGGTATTGTCGGCATGCGTTAGTGCAATTTGTTTAAAAGATGGATCGCCTGTCTCTTTGGAAGCCCAAAATAATAGATCCAAATTCATCATGTTATCGATGATTACGGGATATTCATACCCTCCCTTGAAGCTATTCCAAGATTTAATCAAACCAATTTTAGGGTCAAAACGTGTTGCCAAAGACTTCGCAGACTGTATCAATACTTTCTTGTATTCTGGATCATTGGTTAGACGCAACCCATTGCCAAAGGAATCAAACATCATGAAACCTAAATCATGCGTCCCCGTATTGTATTGTTCTTTCTTCACCGCAGCTGTCCATAGGCGTGCCGCTTTTTCCCATTGTGCGTTGTGGGAGCGCTCATACAATTGCCACAAACCACCCGGAAAAAATCCAGAACACCACCATTTGGAGGGCATATTCCGATAGGTCCCATCCTGATTCGCGGAGTGCACGGTTACGGATGTATCTGGCTGTGCAGCCAACATGCGTTGATATTGTTGCTCGGCTAATTTGAATTGTTTATTGACATCGATTTTTTGAGCAAAAACCGATAAAGGTGCCAAAAGGGCAAGTAGGATTAGTTTTTTCATAGGTTTATCAGTTGTCAGTCGCTAGTCACTAGTCGTCAGTCGCTAGTCTCTAGTCGCTAGTCTCTAGTCACTAGTCGCTAGTCATATATTTTATCTCTTCACTCTTACTTCTTAACTCACCTCCCCATCCAACCGCCATCCACGGTCAATATCGTCCCATGAACATAATTCGATGCATCTGAAGCCAAGAAAACAACAGGACCCTTGAAGTCATTTGGTTCACCCCAACGGCCCGCCGGGATACGCCCTAAAATCGAGGCACTTCGCTCCTTATCTTCTCGCAAAGCCGTGGTGTTATCGGTAGAAATATATCCAGGAGCAATCGCGTTCACATTGATTCCTTTGCTCGCCCACTCATTGGCTAGCGCCATTGTCAAACGTGCAATTCCACCCTTGCTGGCCGCATAACCTGGAACATTGATTCCTCCTTGAAAACTTAATAAAGACGCGGTGAATATGATTTTTCCTGACCCATGCGACAACATCGTCCGACCGATTTCCCGACTCAAGATAAACTGAGACGACAAATTAACCTCCATGACTTCATCCCAATATTCATCCGAATGTTCCGCGGCAGGATCGCGTAAAATAGTCCCCGCATTGTTGACCAAAATATCGATACGTGGATAATCAGCAATGACCGCTTTGATGAAATCATACAAAGATTCACGGTCAGAAAAATCCGCTTGATACCCCTTGAATTTGCGCCCTAAGGACGTAACAGCCTTTTCAATCTCCGATCCATTTAATTCTAAGGAAGCAGAAACCCCGATGATATCCGCACCCGCCTCCGCAAGACCGATGGCCATCGCCATTCCGATTCCCTTTTTACATCCCGTCACCAAGGCGACTTTACCGCTTAAATTAAATATTGGTTGCATAACTATCATTTGATTCAAAAGCATAATAAAGACCTAATTTACTCAAATGTGACAAAAATCACATTTTGAAAATCCGTTCTTAACGTATCTTTGTCACATGAAATTGCGTATCCTTTCTTGGTTGATCTTACTTGCCTTGCAAATGCCCTTGGTAAATCAATGGGGAGCGGTGGCCTATTACCGAGTTAACCAAGATTACATCGCTAAAAACCTGTGTGAAAATCGGAACAAACCAAAAATGAATTGCAACGGTCAATGTTATTTGGCCAAGCAACTAAAAGCACAAGAAGAAAAAGAATCAAAGTCGGCAAATGACCGCCTAGAGAAACTGCCCGAAATCATCTTAGCTTTTCAAGAAATTCTCGATTCTCCGTTAGTACCCCAACACAATTCATTCAAAACTCAAGTTCAATTCCATTACATAGCAGCAGATGGTATTGATATTCGATTTGGCTTAATCAAACCGCCAGCAACCGTATAAATCATTTCGTTTTTTTATTAGTACCAACCGTATGGCTATCTGGCCGTACATAATGATTTATACATGAAAAATTTATTATTATTCGCTATCGTAGCGAACTCGTTTTCTGCTTGTCAACCTGACAATATTGAGCCTATCAATCCCAACGACAAAAACAATCTTACGATTGAGTTTGATCATATCGCTGGGGCACAAAATTTGGCGCTCGGCTCGACCAAATACACGAATGCATCTGGTGAAGACTTTACCGTAACGACATTAAATTACTTTGTGTCGAATATAAGTTTAAAGAAAACAGATGGGACAAGTGTGACCATGGCCGATCAATATTTCCTTGTTAAGGAAGTGGACCCAACGAGTTTAACACCCGTCTTAAAAGATGTCCCTGCAGGAGATTATACCTCAATGACATTCACTATCGGTGTTGACAGCCTTAAAAGTATTTCGGCCGTCGATCAAAGAACAGGATGCTTAGACCCTGCATCTTATGGAACAGATAACATGTATTGGTCCTGGAATTCCGGATATATCTTTTTCAAAATGGAAGGGATATCAAGTAAAGCACCAGCAAATTCCGCAGGACTAAACAAATTCCAATATCATATTGGAGGATTTGGCGGGCGTACAAGTGCAACGGCTAATAACCTTAGAAAGGTTACGGTAAATTTACCAAGTACAGCTACAGTACGAAAAAGCATCGCACCAACCGTTCACTTTTTAGTAGACGTTAATGGAGTATTTGGCCCTAATGTAAAAATTGCAAATGGCGCAGTTATTATGAATCCGGCAATTTCAGGGCCTTTTGCGAATAACTATCAAAATATCTTCAAGGTAGATCACGTTCATAATTAACATCAACTACTCCAGGCTTCGGCCTGGAGTTTTCTTATGAAAAAGTCATTTCTCCTCTTTTCCATTTTACTCATAGGATGTTCATCTCCCAAAGATGAACCTGTTACCCCTATAAAAAATCAAGAACAAACACTTTTTCAAACGCCAAAAAACTTCCCAAGCCCTATATATGAACTATCTTCAAATCCTGTCAATCAAGCAGGATTTGAATTAGGAAAAGAACTTTTTAATGAACCCATGCTGTCGAGAGACAATACCATTGCCTGCGCAGAATGCCACAATCAAGCATATGCGTTCACGCATCATGGACATGATGTGAGTCATGGAATAGATAATCGCGTAGGTAGTCGGAACGCACCTCCAATTCAAAATATGGCATGGCAAAAAGAATTCTTTTGGGATGGTGGTGTAGGAAACCTTGATCTTTTTTCTATTGCCCCGATTGAAAATCCATTGGAAATGGATGAAAACATCGGAAACGTGTTAGGAAAATTAAGAAAAAGCACGAGGTACCCAGCCTTATTTCAAAAAGCATTTGGAACCTCTGAAATTAACACACAACGATTTCTTAAAGCATTATCGCAATTCATGCTTACACTGGTTTCCGCGAATTCGCGTTACGACAAATACGTTCGAAATGAGGGCGAAATTCTAGGTACAAACGAATTAAAAGGACTTAAATTATTTCAAGAAAAATGCAGCTCTTGTCATGCAGGCCAACTCTTTACAGACCAAACCTACCGAAATAATGGACTATATATGCAAGGCTCAAAAGATCAAGGTCGGTATCGAATTACGGAGATTGAAACCGATAAATATAAATTTAAAGTACCAAGCTTGCGGAATATCGACGTAACTGGCCCTTATATGCATGATGGTCGATTCTTAACACTTGATGCAGTTTTGGAGCATTACAATACGGGCGTACAAAACACCCAAAATTTGGATCCATTGCTGGCTAAAAAAATCCCAATGACCGCGGAAGAAAAATTACAAATCATCGCCTTTTTAAGGACGTTGACCGACAAGGCTTTTTTAACAAACCCAAATTTTAGCGCCAACTAGCATGCGAAAATTATTACTCTTTTTATTATTCGCAAGCTATACAACATGGGGATGTGATTTATGTGGATGTTCGAATAGCAATTCATTTTTCGGCTTAATGCCAGCATCCAACCGGGGTTTTTTGGGAGTTCGCTATCGAACACAAAGTTTTGATTCACACATCGGTTCCAGTTATCTCGCATCTCATGAACAATTCCAGAGTACGGAGGTTTGGGGAAGATTCTACCCAGTTAAAAATATACAGGTTCTTGGTTTTCTACCTTACAACATGCATAGTCAGCAAACCTCGACCCAGAAATTTCAAGTTACGGGATTAGGTGACCCCTCATTTTTAATCCAATATAATCTAATAAACACCTTGCTTGATACAACCTATCGAGAACTAAATCACAATCTACTCGTGGGCGCCGGGCTTAAATTACCCTTAGGTAAATTCCGATACGACACAGCAAATCCCTCCGAAGTGGCAAATGCAAATTTCCAATTAGGAACAGGTAGCATTGATTTCACCATTCAATCTACCTATGGAATACGATATCAAGCCTGGGGCTTGAATTTCGATGGTCAAGTAAAACTAACTGGGACAAATCCGGAGGAATACAAATTTGGTAACCGAATCAGCGGTGCAACCACGCTATTTTATGCATATGGCAAAGGACATCGAATCACATTGATGCCATATGCTAATTTATATGCAGAGTATTCCACCTATGATAAAAGTCAAGGCCAAGTCAATACACGAACAGGTGGAAGCATGAGTCTAGTAGGACTTGGCATCGAATGCACAAGTCGGAAGGCAATGTTTGGAACGACGATTCAAACACCAATAATCCAGCAACTTTCGGGTGGCGAAATCAAAGCTAACAACCGCATTTCAGCGCATTTTACCTTCTTATTTTAAATGAACGGCCGAATCATTGATTTGATAATTCTTTGTTTTCACTAATTCCATGATGGCAGAACCTGCCAACAACACCGGACCGTATCCATGCGCCGCGAACGGGGAAATCGGTCGGTGATAATAAAACGCTGGGTCCCAAGCCAAGCCTGTTCCGACACAAGTACCTTCCACATGCCCCTTTTCATTCACCCGAGAAGCTACCGCATTCCATCCTAATAGCGCCGCAGGGCCATAGGTTTTCGGATCTAACCAACCCATATTGATACCCTTTGCTATCACATAGGTATAAATAGCCGTAGCAGAGGTTTCTAAATAGGAATCATTTTTATCAATTAACTGATGCCAAAATCCCGTTCCATCTTGATAAGCCATCAAGCCTTTTAGATGTAGTTTCAACTGCTTTAAGATATCAGGTCGGGCAGGATGATTTGCAGGCAAAAACTCAAGCATTTCACATGTAGTTAAGAGCGCCCACCCGTTGGCCCGAGCCCAATGAAACTCCGGATGTTCTTCGGCATCCACCAAATAACCATGCATGTAGATATTCAAATTGGGATTAAACATCCGCTTGCGGTAGGCATTAAATTGAAATACCGCCTCCTCATGTTCGCCTAACTGTAATAAGGCAGGAATCGCCATATAGACATCGTCTAACCACATCGTGTGGTGCAAAGGACGAATGCGAACCAAAGTACGGTCCGGCAAGCGGTGTTCTTCTTTCAAGATAAAATCGGAAGCACGTTTCGTCACAAAGGACATATCCGTTGTAAAACCGGCCTTCTTGGCCTTGATCACGGCCATACCCATGGCTCCGATGTCGTCCAAGGCACGCGGATGGATTAAACCATGTAAGACATGTTTGGATTCATTTTTCTGTGCGGCGGGGATTGCCGAGGCAATCAAGTTTAGGCGATTGAATACGTAATCCTTGTACTTGGGAGAACCCGTGATGCGGCTTAATTCCAACATTCCCGAATACGTTACGCCCCATTCGTAAGAGATTGGGCGAAAATCTCCTTGGGAAAAAACGGTTTGATCTTCGAATGGCTGACCGGGCGACCAAACGGCTCCAGTCGTTTTATTGACGAATTGTTTGGGTGTAGCAACGTCTAAATAAGTAAACACGCGATCCAATACGGTTTGAACATCTTGCACAGAAGCAGCACCGTAGTGTGTAGGGTAATCCGGTTGCAAGGCATGCAAAGGAGCCGTCGCATCAGAAGCGGCGGTGATATTTTTTTGAGCGACAAGGCTCGTAGAAATCAATAGGAAAAGGAAAGTATATCGCATAAAAAAGGGCTTACTCATCGTAAAGACAAGTAAGCCCTCCAACTACTTTATGAAATCCTATTTTTTCATTTCGATACCTTGGATCTGAACAACGATTTGTTGGTCAGCAGCCTTCGGATTTACCGCGACAAAATACACATCATGCTCTCCTGAAGTGGCAGTAATAGCCACTTTCTGAGCAGAAGGTGCATTCATTCGACGTGGAGCCGCTGGTGCTGCCGGTGCCGTTGCTGCCGCTGGTGCTGCCGTTGCTGGAGCTGGTGCTGCCGTTGACGGAGCTGCCGGAGCTGCTGTTGCTGCCGTTGCCGGAGCCGCTGGAGCTGCTGGTGCTGCGGAACCCGCTGCCGCTGGTGTTCCCAGTGGTGCGCCTTTACCTGGCGTCGCTGCTGCTGCCGGTGGTCCACCAAATCCACCTTGAGCTACCTCAATCGGATTCGTTTTACCAATCACGGGTCCTGTAGGAGAATCCAAGTGAATTTCAATCACACCACCCGCAGCATTCGTACGCGCTTGGGCAGAGGCTGCAATATCAATGGTCGATATACCTGTTAAATCTAAGCCTTTGTAACCTAAATAAGGATTTTGGCCAACCATGTTGGTTGAACGACCTGGTGTTATTAATTGCAAAATTCCTTTGGTCACATCCGCTTTTTCAACATCCAATTGAGGAGCACGTAAGAATACCCACTTCTCAGCTTGTACAGGAGCAATTTTCTTGTTACCCTTGTCCACATAGGTCGCACGAACGACGAAAACGCCTTTTGATGATTTCTGTCCTTCAGGTTTCACTAAAGCTAACTCCCCTTTCAAGGCAATCTTATTGGAAGCTTTCGGCTCGCTTAAGCTCATGATGTATGACACCATTTGCTTCGCATCTGCTTTCGAAATAGCTGGGTGAGCCGACATCGCATGTTCACCCCAAACACCCATACCACCTGCAATAACCTTATCGGCTAATTGGTCGATAACATTTTGGCCTTTGTATTTCACAGAAACCTCATTGTAGCTAGGTCCTACCGAACGCACGTTCAATTGGTGACATGATTTACAATCACTTTTATTGATTAAGCGCAAACCTGCAGAAGCAAACAAATCTGAATCTGCCTTGCGATGGCTTTGAGACATCTCGATTGGATCATATCCAAAAGGAATGTAATCCAAAGTTGCCGCTACCGCCTCTGGTGCGATACCTTTCTCTAATTCTCCATCTTCCTTGTCGCTTACTTTCACCTTGTATTTCGGTGCTGAATCAGAAAAATAGAAAGATTTGTTGGCCCCATCGAAATCAATATCAACTACAGGAGCCTCGTTTCCAACTAAGATTTCCAAGGCTGCTGTATTACTAGCTCCTTTCGCATCTATTGCTTTCAAGGTTACCGCATATTTACCTGCTTCTTTTAAGCTTAACATAGCTTTTTCACCGGAAAGATTTTTCACAAACTTACCTGCTTTTTTAACCGTCCATGTATAGGTTAATTTATCGCCATCGGCATCTTTCGTTCCATCTGATGTTAAGGTTGTTGTGAATGGAGCAGCTCCTGCTTTACTTGCAGCAGATGCAACAACTTCCGGTTTACGGTTACCCCCTTGGTATTCAATCTTTACCAAACGGGCATTGTCATTTCCTCTAAACCAAGCAGAACCGTATTCCAATACATATAAATCTCCTTCAGGACTGAAATCCATATCGATCGCAGAACCGAAAGTCGTATTTGGCATGAAGCGTTCCATCGACTTATAATTGCCGTTTTCATCCATGGTTACGGCCATAATCCAGCCACGCATAAATTCAACGATCAACCATTTTCCTTCATAATACGAAGGGAATGCACGTTTCGCACCTGGGAAATCGGAACGACGAAACACCGGACCACCCGTTGCCGAACGTCCTGATGAACCAACTAATGGAAATTCTTCCGAAGTACCGTAAGGATACCAAATCATGGCTTTTTGAGCCGGTGGCAATTCACGTAAACCCGTGTTATTAGGGGATTCGTTCACTGGAGCAGCGGGATTGAATTTCGGCCCAATCGCTAATGTTTCAAAATTCACATCCGCATAAGCTTGGTTATTTCCAATAAAATAAGGCCATCCGTAATAGCCTGGGCCTTTTGCTTGGTTAAATTCATCGTATCCGCGAGGTCCTTTTTCAGAGTCAACGGAAGCGTCTGGGCCAACTTCACCCCAATACAAAAATCCTGTTTTGGAATCTAAACTTGGTCTCCAAGGATTACGGTGACCCATGGTATAGATTTCTGCACGAGTTTTGGGAGTACCTGGTGCAAATAAATTTCCTTTGGGAATCGTGTACGAACCATCCTTTTCTGGGTGGATACGTAAGATTTTACCACGTAAATCGTTCGTGTTCGAAGCACCACGTTGATCATCCCAATACGCTTGACCCGGACGCTCGTCGATCGGCGCATAGCCATCCGAGTTGCTGTTACTTGTGTTGTTACCAACGGTCAAGAATAAATTTCCTGCTTTGTCGAAAACCATACCCCCACCGGTGTGGCAACATTCTTCACGTTGTGTAGGTACTTCAAGAATAATTTTTTGTTGGTCAATTAATAATGCTTCATCCTTTAACTCCATACGTGCCAACACGTGTTTCGCCTCTTTGGGGTGAGCATAATAGATATACAACCAGTTATTTTCTTTGAATTTCGGATCGACGATAACGCCCATCACGCCTTCTTCTGCCTCACGTACCTGGCCAGCACGGTTGGTGTATTTCGTATTCGTAACAATTTTACCAATAGACTTGGTAATTCCAGTAGCTGGGTCATATTGTTTTACATCCCCTTTACGCTCTACGAACACGATTCGTCCGTCGGGTAAAAAGGTAAATTCCATCGGTTCGTCGAGCTTATCAACGAGTACCGACTTAACAAAACGATTTTCATCGGGGGCTTGCGCAAACGCGGCTAGCGAGGTACATGCTAGCGTTAGGGCTAGTAAAAATTGCTTCATGGTAAGTCTAGATTTATTATTTTACAAAAATGATACAATAATCGGAAATTAAAAATTTGCCAAATGTATTTGATACGAAAAACCGACATGTGTCGACAAAATTTTACTTACTTTATGGAAAAATTAATCCCATGAAACTCGTTGCTTTTGTCCTTTTGACACTTCCCATCTTTGCACAAACAAATAAAGACGTTTCTACTATTAAGTCTGTCCTGAGTACGCAGGAGAAACTTTGGAACGAAGGCAAAATAGAGGAATTCATGGAATATTATGCCAAAAGCGAGGACTTAAAGTTCATTGGCAAAACGGGTGTCACGAAAGGTTGGGCAGCGACACTAAAGCGTTACCAAACCAGTTATCCCAATCGGGAGACGATGGGAACACTTTCCTTTGATATTCAAGAAGTGGATGTGACGGCTAGCCAAACCGCTTGGGTGCTAGGTCGGTGGAATCTCAAAAGACCTAGCCTCGGTGATGTAGGTGGCTATTTTACATTATTAATTAAGAAAATCGATGGCCGCTGGTTGGTGGTAAGAGACCATACTAGCTAAACCCGCGAAAACACATAAAACATCTCACTTGCAATCTGCCGAGAGCGCTCATCGTACATGGCAGCTTCTTGATCCGTGTCATCAAAGGCTTTCGGATCTTCATAACGAACGGGGATTCGAACTTCCGCACCCGGGATAAACGGGCAATTTTCGTCCGCATGTGAACAAGTCATCACGGTAGCGAAGCCTGTATGTGGATTAATCACATCGTCGTATAATTTAGAAAATACATTGATAGGACGTGAATCTTCCGTGTGCAAGACAAAGTAAATCGGATTGGAATGTCCGTGTTTGGAAACGATGAATCCCATACGTTCTAGGGAAGCTATCGTTCGTTCGTTGCAAGCCGTTACCTCTACCCCACCGGAATAACATTGAGCGGCCAATTGAAAATAATCGGCAGCGGTTTGTGCCCAAATCTGAGAAAACTGAGAGCGTCTCGAGTTGTGTGTACAAATAAAATTCAAACGAATTGCTTGTTCCTTTTCCCGCTTGGATTTGATGTATTCAATTAAGGGTTGTAGAACCGCTTTGCGTTCTTCCGAAATTTCCAAGGATAATATGGATTCGAGTTTTTCGTTCAGGATATTGTTCATATGAGAAAAAGACTTCTAGCTTTAAGCTTTGGCAATCCTTAAAGGTTTGCCAAAGCTAGCCGTTATAAACGAGATTTTGGATTCAAATACTGATAATTTATTAACAACATCCAGAACCTGGAGCACAGGTATTTGCAGCTTGCGCTTCAACCATTTTAAGTTCAATTTTTTCAGCTACGGGAGGCATGCAGCACGCGGATGCATCTTGGGATTCATAATGTGGATCGTTGAATTCTGCATCTTCATGAAAGTAATAAACTTCCCACTGAACGCCATCAGGATCCGTTGCCCAAAATTTGTCCTGCACCGCATAGCAACATGACGTACCGATTTCCTCTTTCGAAACGATACCTTGCGCACGCGCTTTTACTAAGCGATTGGACATATCTTCAAAAGTCTCTACTTGAAAACCCAAGTGACCAAAGTTGGCCTGAACGCGCTCCGGATTTTCAATAAAGGAGATAATCAAGGATGGACTATCTAGGACATATTTGGCATATCCTGGCTTAACCTTGGTAGCTGGCTGGCCAAAAAATGTCGAATAAAAATTCACAGATGCCGCCAAATTGCTGACATAAAGTGATACGTGCATACGTGGAAAGCTCATAATTAACAGCAGTTAGATTGTTGAGAAACGAAATAATTTTCAAAAAATGAACCGAACAGTTGGCTGAATTCCGCCCACTTCTCCGGATTGATGCAATAACAAACGGACACCCCTTCAATGGTGCCTTGAATAAAACCGATCTCTTTCAATTCGCGCAGGTGCTGCGAAATGGTCGCTTGTGCCAAACCCAATTCCGAAATCAAATCACCATTTATACAGGTTTTTGATTTGACCAAATATTGCAAAATGGCCACACGCGCTGGATGTCCTAACACTTTCGCCATTTGGGCGATTGCATTTTGTTCATCGGTAAACAAATCTGTTTTGGTTATTCCCATTGCTATATCATTACATTGCAATATTACGATGAATGAGTGTAATAAAAAAACCTCGAAAGGTTTTTTTATTTTGTGCTGCCTACCTTTGGCAATCCTTTAAGGTTTGCCAAAGGTTAAGGAGGGGGCAGCAAAAAGCTACGATTTTTCAAACAAATACCGTTCGAAAAAACTGATATTTTTAGTCTCGGTAGTTCAAGGCAGGTTTTCGATCGCCCAATAAACTCTTGTATTGGAATTCAGTACCGCGTTTATTTAACCACTCCAAACGTGCATCTTCGATCAACACAGGTTTTTTAAATAAATCCATCGCAGTTAAGGCAAGGGTTTTGGCAGCGACCAACATCCCTTTCTTACCAATTGTCATACCGCCGGCTGCGACGGCTTGCCAACTATGCGCTGCGGTTCCAGGCACCCAGGTCGCTGCACCGAGTCCCACCGTAGGCACAACCCATGAAACATCGCCCACATCTGTAGATCCTCCCCCGCTGGGATCCGGGTGATTCAAAAACACTTGATTCGTGGTTGACAAATCAATCACTTGCATGCCAGGTGTTTGTTGGAGCTGTTTTGCGAAGGCTTGTTCCGTCGCCGACAGGCTATACCCGCCGACAGATTTTAGATTGGACCCCATGACAGCTACTAAATGCTCATTCGGCAAAACCTCATATACACCACCAATTAATTCCACTTCAAAACGTGTCCCTGTTCCCAATGCAGCACCTTCTGCCGCTTTTTCAATACGGTTCCAAACGTCCATAACAACATCCCGTTGAGGAGAGCGCACATAATAATACACTTCGGCATAATCCGGAACAATGTTGGGTGCTTTACCCCCATTCGTAATCACATAATGAATGCGTGTAGATGATGGCACATGTTCGCGCATCATGTTGGCCATGTGATCCATCGCCTCGACCGCATCTAACGCAGAACGTCCCCGCTCAGGAGATGCCGCGGCATGTGATGATAAACCATAAAAACGAAATTTACCTGCCTTATTGGCAAGCGAAGAAGAAGCCGATACCGTATTTTCATCATTGGGATGCCAATGCAACATGACGTCTGATTGACTGAATAAGCCCGCACGAACCATATACACTTTTCCTGAACCACCCTCCTCGGCAGGGCAACCATATAATTTGATCGTACCTTTTTGGCCAGTTTCCTTCATCCATTCCTTCACTGCAATGGCTGCAGCGACAGAACCCGTTCCAAACAAATGATGCCCACATGCATGGCCCGAATTCCCACCTAAACTACGTTTGGTTGGGATGGAATCTTGTGATAATCCAGGCAAAGCATCGTATTCTGCCATAATTCCAATGACCGGTTTTCCTTGGCCAAATGTCGCCACAAAGGCCGTGGGTATATCTGCTACACCAGCCTCAACTTGAAAACCCGCTTGACGTAAGGTCTCTTGGAGCAATAAGGAACTTTGCTTTTCCTTGTAGCCTACCTCGGCAAAATTCCAGATCTTCTGAGCAATTTGACCGTATTGATCGGAACGATTTTGGATGGATTGAATGACTTTTTTCTTATCCGCTTCTTGACCAAATGCGGAGAGCGTAATAATAAATAAGGCTGCGACAGCCATAATTCGATGAAGCATAATTTATAAGTTAATAGGTACGATAAATTCAAATTTAGCCGGAAGAACCTGAAATTCAAATGTTTTGGATTCCAAAACTTCGCCATCCACCTGAGCGCGTAAAACGCGATCGCAGGAAATGGTTTGCTGGCGAATTCGTGAAAAATTCAAAAAAGGTAAGTGCACATGCTTCCCTGCTTGTATGATGGGCATGTAAATTAAACGCTTCCAAACAGGCAAAGGCTTGCAAACCATCATATCTAATTCGCCATCTTCAATCGATGCCATGGGAAAAAAATGAAATCCGCCACCTGCCCGAGATGAATTAAAGACCATACATAAAAAGACAGGAAGTCCCGAAATCCGATAATGCTTAAATCTGAACAAGGCAGGAATTGCCGCCAAATAATACCCTAATCCGCCTTTGATGTAGCGAATCGCCTCCATCGAACGCAAGACCTCTCCTTCAATACCAATCCCCACGCCATTCAAGAACAACATTTCATTTACTTGACCTGCGTCAACGGACTCAACTTTTGCTTCCAGGATTGCCAATAAATGCATTTCACGCGAAATATCACCAAAAAGCTTCCAATAAAAATCATTGCCCGTCCCTCCTTTAAATAGTCCAATCGGCAAGGAACATGCAGGATATCGATTCACAAAATAATTAAACGTCCCATCGCCCCCCATCACCCAAACTTCATCGTAAGGCGCCAAAGAATTTGGCCATTTTTCGTCGAAAATAGCGAGATCCATTTCCACGCGCGATTTGACCCAATTCACATAAGCGTTTAATTGATCTCGTTTCGATGGATTTATTAAAAAAGCAACTTTTTTACGCATGTATGTAATTTTTCAAGTGTTCAATTGTTTCCAAATGATCTTGAATCGTCGCTTTAATCAAATCATTGCTGGAAATAATTCCAATCATTTCACCATTTTCGACCACCGGAAGATAACGGATATTGCGTTCCGACATCAATATCATGCAGACTTCAATTGAGCTTCCGAGTTCGACTCCTGGTAAATCCGTGGTCATAATTTCAGATACGGCCGTATCCGAAGAATTTTTATCTAACAATATCACCTTACGTGCATAATCACGTTCCGTCAAAATACCGCGGTATTGACCGTGATCCATGACCACGACCGAGCCCACGTTACAATCTTGCATCAATTGCAAAGCCTCGATAATCTTTGCATTCGAAGGAATCGAAATTACCATCGCCCCCTTCTTGGTTAAAATGTCTTTGACCTTTTTCATGGCTTATCTAGATTAGAATTGTATAAATTAATAGAAAAATAATTCAATAAACAAGCTCCGCGCAATCCACATAAATTTAGTAAGTTTGAACTATGAACAATAACTACCCTACCGCCATCATTTCAGGAGCCTCTCGAGGTATCGGTCGTGCATTAGCACTTTTACTCGCGAAGCACAACTTCCAACTAAGCCTTATCGCACGAAATGTAGGTGAATTAAAAGACCTAGCAGCGGAAATTACCGAAATGGGTCACAGACCTTTGTACTTTGCAGGGGATGTTTCAGACGCTACATTTGTTCAGCAGGCGGTCGAAAAAACAGCACATACATTCGGTAAAATCGACTACATGATTAATAATGCGGGCGTAGGAGCTTTTGGGCCAACGGATTCTTATACCGAAGAAAAATGGGATCAAGTATTCGATACAAATGTCAAAGGGACGTTTTTATGCTCACAAAATGTATTGCCCCACATGCGCGCAGCGAAAAAAGGCCACATCATTTCCATCGCTTCAGATGTTGCCAAACGGGTATTTGATGGAGGATCTTTATACTGCGCGTCGAAATATGCCCAACACGCCTTCACGGAAGCCCTTCGTAAGGAGGTTCGCAAAGACGGCATCAAGGTTTCCTGCGTTTATTCGGGATTAGTAGATTCCCATTTCCATGCAGAACCGCAAGGCGATTCCAGCCATCATACTTGGTTGAGCTCGGAAGATATGGCTGACAGCATCTATTATGTAATGAATCAGCCCGCACATGTGGTCATCGACGAATTGATGATTCACCCGCTTTCACAAGAATATTAGTTGAACAGTGTAGAACTGTTTGCCCATCAACATCAGATTAATTAAATTTAATCTGAAAATAAACCTATTGCTATGTCATTGAAAAAACCCTCGCTTAGTTTCAGTCAAATCATCAACATGAACGTTGGTTTTTTTGGCATACAATACAGCTTCGGTCTCCAACAAAGTGCAGTTAATCCCATATACGATTTCTTAGGCGCTAGTCCGGATGAGATTCCTTTATTGAATTTAGCTGGACCTGTGACAGGTTTATTAATTCAGCCATTTATTGGAGCGCTTTCAGATAGCACTTGGCATCCACGCTGGGGCCGCAGAAAGCCCTATTTCTTTATTGGCGCACTTCTTTGCAGCATTTGCCTTTTATTATACCCATTTAGTTCATCTCTATGGATGGCGGCAGGATTATTATGGATTTTAGATGCGGGAAATAACACCGCGATGGAACCTTATCGCGCATTTGTCGCGGATAAATTGAATGAGGAACAACAACCCACCGGCTTTCAGATGCAAAGTTTTTTCACGGGTTTTGGCCAAACCTTAGCCAATCTATCGCTATTCATTTTCCCCTTAATTTTCATAGGCAAAACAGGTTCATTACCCACTTGGGTGTATGCATCCTTCTTTTTAGGGGCTGTTTGTTCGATTGGTTCGATCTGGTGGAGCATGCGAACAACGTCGGAGATCGAACCTTCCGCCGGAGAACTAGCTCAGATTCGTTCCAAAAAAGTAAGTGTTACGGAATCTATTATTGAAATATTTCAAGCCATCAAGGTCATGCCAAAAGTCATGTGGCAATTAGCGCTCGTGTATTTATTCCAATGGTATGCCCTCTTTTGCTATTGGCAAAATTCCTCCAAAAGTATCGCCTTATCCGTCTGGAATGCAACTCCGAAAGGCAATCCTGAACTCTACGAAAAAGCCGTTTCTTGGACAGGATTGGTGAATGGCTGGTACAACATCGTTACATTCCTATCGGCCTTAGCCTTAGCCAATTATGCAAAAAAATACGGTGCCAAAACGGTCCATATGACTTGCCTTTTATTAGCCGCTGCGGGATTCCTAGCTTTCCCTCATATCGAAAACAAGAACCTATTATTCTTTGCTATTTCAGGCTTTGGAATCGGTTGGGCCAGCATGATGGGCATCCCCTATTTGTTAGTTGTAAGTGACATTCCCAAAGAACGTTATGGGGTCTACATGGGCATCATCAACATGATGATTGTAATACCGATGATCTTTCAAAATATATCGTTTGGCTATATTTTAAAGCACTTTTTGGACAATGATCCAAGAAATGCGATTACCTTTGCAGGCGTGTTATTGGCGATTGCAGCCGTAGCGACAGCTTTTATTAAACCATCCCCAACCAAAGCCTAATGAGTGTATTGTGTATTGGCGAAGCCTTAATCGACATGATTTGTACCGATAAAGGATCAAGCCTATCCGACGGACAAAATTTCTTAAAAAAACCAGGAGGAGCTCCTACGAATGTGGCTGCTGCGATTGGAGCCCTAGGGGGTTCCGTAGCACTATCGGCAAAAGTAGGCAACGACCCTTTTGGCAAACAATTGAATCAGGTCATGTCGGAGTTTAATGTAAACACCCAACATGTGCATTTGGATTCGAATCACTTTACGACGTTCGCGTTTGTATCGCTGATGCTGGATGGAGAACGCGATTTTGTGTTTAATCGCGGGGCAGATGCCGAATTAACAGTAGCGGAAGTCAGTCAGATCGACCTGACACAGACTACTATTATTCATTTTGGTTCGGCGACCGCATTCTTAGATGGTCCGCTTAACGCAGCTTATTATCACTTACTGGAAGCTGCCAAAAATGCAGGTAAAACAATCAGTTTTGATCCCAATTACCGACACCTATTGTTTGGCGACAAACAAGAAAGCTTCATCAAGCAATCTTGGATTTATCTGAAGCAAGCGCATTTTACGAAGCTAAGTGATGAAGAAGCGATGTTGATTACCGGTAAATCTTCTTTAGAGGACGCTGCAGCAGATTTATTGGCCAACATCCCTGGAGTCTTTACGATTACGCTTGGAAAAGATGGTACACTGTTGGGGCTTGAGGGAAAAACATACATTATTCCAAGTATTCAAATTAAGCCAACGGACACAACGGGCGCAGGTGATGCCTTTGTGGGAGCCGTATTATACCAACTTGACAATGCGTCTTTAAATCCTTCGAATTTAGGATTTGATGGGTGGAATAAAATCATCCAGAATGCCAACAAAGCCGGCGCTCGAACCTGTGAATACATGGGAGCGATGGAAGCATTTAAACATTTGAATAACAGCATTTTTAATTAATATCCGTGTACAACCCAGCTCTTCAAAACAAGCTCCATGAGCTCGTAAAAACGCATAAAATCAAGGACGCTAAATTCGTAGAACGATTTACGGCGAATATCGATGATATTCAATCGCATTTTAACGCGATTTATGGCAATCATCCACAGTCGGCACAATTATTTCAAAGCCTTTTAAATTCCATTTGTCAGGCATTTGTCGACCGTTCCGATGATCTGAAGAAACGCGATGCACAAAAGGAAGCGAAGGGCCAATGGTTTTTAAGCCAGGAGCTGGTAGGAATGAGTTTATACGTGGATCGGTTCGCTGGCCAAATCAATGACTTACCGAGTAAACTACCGTATTTACAAAAGCTAGGAGTTAATTTCTTACACTTGATGCCTTTATTTAAAAGTCCTGAGGGAGAGAGTGATGGAGGATATGCGGTAGAGGATTTTCGGGTAGTTGAAGATCGTTTGGGGAGCATCGAAGATTTACGCAATTTCCAGTCGACCTTGCAAAAAGAGGACATGTACTTGATGATTGACATCGTCTTGAATCATACCTCCCATCACCACGAATGGGCAAAACTAGCAAAATCAGGCATCAAGGAATATCAGGAGTATTTCTACATGTACGACGACCGTCGGATCCCCGATCAAATGGAGGAAACGATGCCCGAAATTTTCCCGGAAAGTTCGCCAGGAAGTTTTACCTACGACGAGAAATTAGATAAATGGGTGATGACGGTTTTCCATCATTACCAATGGGATTTGAATTACACGAATCCAAAGGTTTTCATTGAGATGTTGGGCAATGTATTTTACTATGCCAATTTAGGTGTAGACGTCGTTCGCATCGATGCACCAGCGTTCATTTGGAAGCAAGTAGGTACAACCTGCCAAAACCTTCCCGAGGCACATCAATTATTGCAATTGATCAAAATGTGTACGGAAGTAGCCACGCCGGGTATGGCGATTTTGGGTGAAGCCATTGTGGCTCCAGCCCAAATCATGGAATATTTTGGTACAGGACGTTATGCGACACATGAATGTGATTTCGCTTACAACGCGACGCAAATGGCCGTTCAATGGGATGCTTTGGCAACCGGTGATGTACGCATCATGCAAAACGCCCAGCATGAATTGCTTCGTAAACCATTGGGCGCAACCTGGTTGACCTACACCCGCTGCCACGATGACATCGGATTAGGATATGATGATTACATGATTGATCAAGCAGGTTTTACACCCTATGATCATCGTTCCTATATCAAAAACTATTACAGCGGCGCTCATCCAGGATCTCCTGCGAAAGGAGCCTTATTTGCGGTAAATCCGAAGACCCAAGATGCCCGATTATCGGGCTCATTGGCAGCCTTATGTGGATTAGAATACGCCATCGATCACAATGATCCGGCTGGAATTCAAACATCCATCAACAAGATTATCCTCATGCAAGCCATGAGTATGTTTGTGGGAGGTGTGCCGATGTTATTCTATGGTGACGAAGCGGGTTATACGAATGATTATAGCTATTTGGAGGATTCCGGCAAGAGTTATGATAACCGTTGGATGCACCGACCGATCATCGATTGGGAACGCAATAAAGCGGTAGATAAAAAAGGCACCACCGAAAATCAAGTCTATTCGGCGCTCCAAAAATTAATCAAACTGCGTCGATCGTTACCGATTGTTGCTGATTTGAAAAATATACAGTGGTTGGAAAACCAAAATAATTCCATCGCCGGATTTGTTCGCTTTAATGGTTCTGAGAAAATCACTTGTTTATTTAATTTCAGTTCAGCACCGCAAAGTATCACATGGTTCATCATGGATTCGAAGGGGCAGCGTCCAGCACAGGTGCAAGATTTATGGTCGGGTGAAACCTTAACCGTGGGCATGGACCATGATCATTTGGAATTGGCGCCTTATCAGTTTAGGATACTTAGGTAAGAGGTTAGAGGTTAGAGGTTAGAGGTAGAAGCTATTGATTTTGATTCCCCAGGCTAAAGCCTGGGGTTTTAAAATTCCCTTGGTTTTTGCATAGGCCATAAAAAAAAACGCGGGACATACATCCCGCGCTTTCAAAGAATCAATCATTAATCTAATCTATTACAACAAAGGTCCTATATTCTTTTTACCGATTGTTAAACTTTCAATCGCGTCTTTTGGCATATCATGCTCAATAAAGAAATGCTTCATGCCTGCGATGGATGATGCATCCAAAATGCGTTTGAAATTCACAATACCTGAGCCAGCTGGCACGATATTTTTAAATCCTTCATCAAAATCCTTGATGTGACACAAGGGGAAACGACCCGGCTGAGCTTTGAATAAAGCCACTGGATCTACCCCTGCTTTCGTTGCCCATCCCAAATCCAATTCGAATTTCAATAGATCTGCTGGGATTTCTTTCGAAAATACCTCGAATGCTTTTTGGCCATCAACATCCATAAATTCACGATCATGGTTATGATAACATAAGGTCAAACCTGCTGCATTCGCAATCTTGCCCGCTTTGGTTAAAACCTGCACAGCCTCAGCCACCTCTTCCTTATTCTCTACCGGAATATTCGCACAGACCAAATACTTCACTGTTGTCCCCTTCAAGGAGTCCACAATCGCTTGCGCATCATCCCGCAAATTATTCATACGTGGCATCTTTGACGTATCAAATCCTGGACGTGGTTTAAACGGGGCTCCCATCACATGATGTGAAACCCAATTCATGCCTAATGATTTATTTAAGTCTGAAAATTCCATAGCTGACATGCCATAAAATCCACCGATACGGCTAAAAGCAGATTCAATATCCTTATATCCTAAATCCGCAATTTTCTGCATGTTCCCCTTCACATCCTGATCCAAAGTCATGAATAAGGTAAACAACTGCACACCCATCGGACGAGGAGCAGCATTCAATATGGAAGGTAAAAAGAACGAGCCAGCTAAATAAGCACTCGATTGCTTGAGGAAATGTCTTCTTTCCATGAGATTTTAAATAGGTTTAGAGGTTTGGCACAAATTAATGTATTTTTTTGATACAATAAAAGCTTATTTCCATTTATCTCCAAAAACCCAGGTAAAATTAACGTCCGACGATTTGACATTTGTATTCGTTTGATGCCAAGCAAAATCTCCGCCAGCACGATGGCAATCCGCATAAAATATTCGATGACCCCAAGCTAATTTTCGGTCGCCCGACTGGTAGATCGGAGCATCAGCCATGTTTTGATCGAAGTTGCAATTGAACAAAAATAACTGCGCCTCTCGGTGGTAGCGACCTAATTTATAACCCGGATCGCCGATGAACCGACAATTTTTCAACACGGATTTCGCCCCTTCTTCTCCGGATCCATCATGCCAAATCGCGGCACTCATGTTGTGGCAAATGAAGGTGCAATTCTCTGCCAATGCGTATCCACGCGGGCAATACAAATCCACCCCACCCTCGATCTCACAATCATTGAAATAATACATTCCGGCATTCACATCCCAGGGACTCATGGTATCCCCACCTCCGGACCGAAAGGTGTAATGCTCGAAGCGCAATCGCGTAGCGCCCGGCATGGTACGAACTGCAAATTGATGTCCATCCACCCGAACGATTTTCTCCCCATCCTTTTCCCCTGACTCACGCGGCAATGCATATTTCTGAACCGTACTGACCGACGTCTTCCCAGCCTCATTTGTACAGGAAATTGTGATATCTTGCTTCGTAATCAACCCATAATCATTGATAACCGTCATGTTTTCAAAACTCAAATCATGGCCCTTGATATTCAAGACACCGGCACCATAATCATCCGGATTTGAACAACGCCAAATATCGCGCGCTTGCGTAAACTTCAATACAACACCTGCACGCGATTGACCTATCAAGCGCAAATCATGCCGAAGTGAATCGATGTAAACTTTCTCTTTATATATGCCGTTTTTTATAAAAATGGTTTGATTATTTACCCCTCTGTTAACAGCCTCCTGAATCGTTCTTACATCCCCTGACCCATCCTGTGCTACAGTAATTTGTTGCATGAATTGATCCATTAACTGCACAGTCTTGTCAAACCATTTGTTAAACAACAAAAAAGTATGTGGCGATTTTTCATGGGTAAACACATCCGTCAGAATACCGAATTGGTTCATTTGAGCACGAAAATCATCCCTTCCCGCATGCATCCTTTCATTCCCTGAGTTGATAAATAACACCGGCGGATCTTGCTTGGATACATGGTGCAAAGCAGATGCTTGGTTCCAAAGCACAGGATTTTCCGTTTTGGTATAGCCAAAATAAGCAGTCGCCGCAGATGTCCGAACGCGATCATCTCCTTCCCCACTTTCCGGATGGATATAGGCCAGAATACCATCTAGGTCAATAATACCTTTGATTTTTTGTCCCTTCCCAAAAAGGTTTTCATCCTGAACGGATCCGAGCAATGCAGCCATTTGGCCCCCGGCAGAATAACCTCCCACGAAAATTTGCTTGGCATCGATGTGGAGTTTCGATGCATGTTGGTGTAAATAAATTAGTGCAGCTTGCGCATCAAGCATCGCAGCGGGATAGAGCGCTTCTGTAGACAATCGATACTCTGCTAAAAAGACCCGATAGCCCTTGGTAACTAAGGCTTTTGCCAACATCACATGCTGTGAGCGATGACCCGTTCGCCAACCGCCGCCATGAAAAAACAATAAAGATTTTCGGGAATTTTTATCCTGCGGCTCGTATACATCAAGCACTAATGATCTTTGGCCCAACTTTTTATACACCAAGGTTCGGGTTGCTTTCACTTGAGAAGCGGTTAATTCCGCCAACAGGAGACTTGGATCCTCTTTCAGCGCGGATTTCCATGCCGAATAATTCGCGAACGAGCTGTCGGGAATACCCGCAACCCCTTTGGTATTTTGTGCCAACAAACCCTGGCAAACAAACAGTAGTATGATTCCTATCTTGCGCATATTTTCTAAAGGCGTAAAACCGAAATATATAATCATTCTTGTTAACTTGGTGATTCAAACCTGAAATTATGAAAACAGTACGCGTACTCGTAGTTGGCTGTGGCAATATGGGAGCATCCCATGCAACGGCCTATCACAACTCCCCTGACTTTGAGATTATCGGCTTGGTATCTCCTGGCAAAAGCAAAGAAACCTTGAATGCTAAAATAGGTGGAAAATATCCCCTATTCAACGAATATTCTGCTGCTTTGGCGGAAACGAAACCCGATGCAGTTTGTATTTCCACCTACCCAGACACCCACGAAGCGTATGCAATTGAGGCCATGGAAGCCGGTTGTCATGTGTTCATTGAAAAACCCATTGCCGACAGTTTAGCGGGTGCCATACGAGTGGCTGAAGTAGCTAAAAAAACGGGCAAAAAACTCGTTGTGGGCTATATTTTACGTCATCATCCGTCATGGATTAAGTTCATCGAAGTGGCCAAAGAAATGGGGAAACCCTTAGTAATGCGTATGAATTTAAACCAACAATCTCACGGCTACATGTGGGATGTGCATCGTAATTTGATGGCAAGTTTAAGTCCGATTGTGGATTGCGGCGTGCATTACATTGATGTCATGTGCCAAATGACGCGTTCGAAACCGGTTCGCGTTTCGGCGATTGGAGCACGCATGACCGAAGATATTCCGGCTGGAAATTATAACTATGGCCAACTGCAAATACATTTTGAAGATGGTTCCGTGGGTTGGTATGAAGCCGGTTGGGGGCCTATGATTTCCCAAACAGCCTATTTCGTCAAAGACGTTTTTGGGCCAAAAGGTTCCGTTTCCATCGTGGCACAAAATGCTAGTGGAGAAGGAAAATCTGATTCTGTGGAATCACATACCAAAACCGAATCCTTGCGTGTTCACCATGCTGATATCAATGCTGAAAATGAATTTACACGTGCTGATGAATGGATTAATCTTACGGACGAACCGGATCACCAAGGTTTGTGTGACCGCGAACAAGCCTATTTCCTTCATGCCATTCAAGCCGATGTGGACTTGACGGATCACGTGGAAGATGCGGTCAACAGCCTTCGCATTGCGTTTGCTTGTGATGAGTCGGTGCGGACGGGAAAGATGGTGGAGTTGTAAAAGTCACTAGTCGCTAGTCACTAGTCCAGAGGCTGAGAGTTTAATGAATGAAGTCTCTCTTCTTTTAGACCAATGACTAGCGACTGTGGACTAACGACTGATGACTAGTAACTATCGACCGACGACTAGCGACTGACAACTAACGACTAGTGACTAGCGACTAACGACTAGCGACTGACAACTACCGACTAGCGACTAGAGACTAGTGACTAGCGGCTAACGACTAGCGATTAGTGACTGACGACTAGCGACTGACAACTAACGACTAGCGACTAGTGACTAGCGACTGACGACTAGCGACTAGCGACTACTTCAAATACATCCCTAACCAATTCCTCACTTCCTGATAATGAAACTTCGAATTATCCGGATTTAGTATCCAGTGATTTTCTCCCGGAAATACAATCAATTTACTAGGCACTTGTAAGCGTTGGTGAATACTCCAGTTTTCAAGTGTGTTATTAATCGGAACACGGAAGTCATTCTCCCCTACTGTCATAAACATCGGTGTTTTAAAATTAGCAGCGAAGCGCATCGGATTTTGTTCTTTCCACGTTTTAGTAGGCACCCAGGGTGCGCCGCCATTCATTAACTCTCTTCCCCAAATCACATCGGATGTTCCCCATTGTACCTCAGAATTAACTAATCCCGCATGAGCCACTAAACATTTAAAATGTGAAGTTGTGGCTTGCATCCAGTTGGCCAAATGCCCCCCATACGACGCTCCTCCAGCTGCCTGTCGGGAAGCATCGATAAACGAATAGCGCTTGATTGCATCGGCTGCTGCTTCCAATATCTCATTCCCTGGGCCTTTGAAAGGATCAAATTGAATATCCTGAGCAAACTTCTCCCCATAGCCCACAGATCCGGTATAATCCGTCATCACAATGACATAATCGGTCGAGCCTAACACATAGGGATTCCAACGGAAATTAAAGGTATCTTTAAACGAAATGGCGGGTCCACCATGCATCAAAACAAAGAGTGGATATTTTTTGGAGGCATCAAAACCTGCAGGACGCAAGATAATACTGCGAATCATTTTGCCGCGAGACGATTTGGTCCAAAAAACTTCAGACTTGGGTAAATCCATGGTCGAAAGTGCTGCATCATTGGCCTTTGAAATCGCAATCGATTTACCAGCATTCCAAACAAAAACCTCCGCTGGCGCAGCGATATGTTGGTAAGTATAAGCCATCGCTTCTCCCGCCACCGACAACCCTGTAATAGATCCTGACTCCCCGCCAAGTGTAGGCTTAACTTCACCAGACGCAATTGAAATCTGGACCACTCGATCGACACCTTGATCTTCAATACTCGCAAAAATCGAATTGCCTGAAACTTCCCAATCGTTGATCGGTCGGTCAAGCCCAACGACCAATTCGGTACGATCTTCCATGGATGGCCAAGCAAAACGATACATATGGTCTACATAATAAATCTTAGTTCCATTTGTATGCCCTGTCGCAATCAAGTATTTTCCATCTTCGGAAAATTGAACTTGGGAATAATTCATTGCATCCGTGCTGAGTAATTTTTCTGCACCGCCGGCAATAGATACGGAATAGAGATGTGATGTAGCAGATTGGAAAGCTCCTGTGTTATACTCCGTTGTTGCCGCAAATACAATTTGAGCGTTATCAGGTGAAAAGCTAAAAGAGCCCAATTGGAATCCTTTCGATTCAACTAAACGTACTTGAGAAAATATATTTTTAGGTGCTGGTTTAGAAGCAGTTAAATCCATCACATAGACATGTGATTGTTTGTCATCCAACCAAGAATCCCAATAGCGAATCGGGAAAGAAGTATAAACACGTGCTTTGGTTTTAATCTTCTTTTTTTCTTCGGCCAATTTCTTACTTAAAGAATCGGTGAATGCTGTGGCAAACACTCGAGAGGTGAAGGCAATTTTACTACCATCCGAACTGATTTTAGGCGTAAGTACACCCGTAGAAATGTTTGTCATTCGTTGGGCTTCTCCGCCAAGATCCAAGTTTAATCGATACAATTGAGCTACTTCATCCCCTTCTCGTTTAGCCGTAAAAAAGATCTGATGAAGCGTAGGATGCCAAAAATAATTATCTTCACCCCCTTTGGAATTCGTGATTTTTCGAGGTTCTGTGGAACCGTCTGCAGCAGCAAGCCACAAGTCGGTGGATTGTTCATCAAGATTATAGGATGTTTCGGTCCGACTGTAGATGACCCATTTGCCAGAAGGGCTAAGCGCTGGAGTTCCTATTTTTTTTAGCAGCCACATACGTTCATGCGTCATGGCTGGTTTTTGCGCGAGCGCGTTAAAGCCGCAAGCAAATAGAACAATAAGTAGAATTTTTTTCATAGAAAACATTTACCGTCGTAAATTAGTTATTAAAACTTCATCTAATATAAACTTATGAGAAAAAATCATGTTCTACCTATCCTGGTATTTCTACTAGGGTCATTTGCTTTAGAAGCACAAACTCCTTTTAAATACATCGACCGATCTAATATGGATCTTCAGGCTAAACCTGGAGATGATTTCGCACAATATTCGAATGGGAATTGGGTGAAAAAAAATCCAATTCCGGCCAAAGAAACGCGCTGGGGCACATTTAACCAATTACGTGATTTTAATAGCAATGCGGTAAAAACAATCTTGGAAGAGACGCAAACATCGAAAGCCGCTGCTGGATCCGTTGAGCGCCGCGTGGCAGATTTCTATGCCGCTGCCATGGACAGTTTGACCATTGAGAAACTCGGATTTACACCAATTCAGGCCGACTTAAACCAAATTAATTCCATCCAATTCAAGTCACAAGTCGTGACCGAGATTGCTCGCATGCGCAGATCGGGTGCTGGTTCTCCTCTATTCGGTTTTTACGTAGGACAAGATCGTAAACAAGTGAATAAGCAGGTTCCTCAATTAGGCCAAGGCGGAACATCCTTGCCGGATCGTGATTTATATTTAAAGTCGGATGCGCGCAGTTTAAAAATTCAGGAAGCATTCAAAACCTACATTGCTACGTTATTTCAGTTAATTGGAACTTCCCCAGATCAGGCAAAAGCAAATGCGGAAACCATCTTCCAATTAGAGAAAAAATTAGCGGAAGCGCAGATGTCACGTTTGGAAATGCGTGATCCCTATAAGACATACAATAAACTTGTTTTCTTGGATTTTAATCAAAAAACTCCGGCATTCAATTGGGCATTAACCTTCCAAGATTTTGGCACAACAGCACCCGATTCGGTGTTGGTTTCTGCGCCAAAATTCTTTGAGTCTGTTAACAAGATGTTAATTGAGACACCCGTTGAAACGTGGAAAACCTATTTGACATGGAATCTATTGAAAGGTTCTTCCAACTATTTAAGTTCTCCATTTGTGAAGGCCAACTTCACATTTAATCAAGTAATCAGTGGCCAAAAAGTTCAAACGCCTCGTTGGCAACGCATGTCATCTCTAACGGATGGGGTGATTGGAGAATTATTGGGTCAATTGTATGTCGCGAAATATTTCAAACCCGAGGCGAAAGTGCGGATGGAGGAATTGGTTAAAAACCTACGCAAAGCATTCGAAATCCGAATTAAGCAATTGGATTGGATGAGTGAGGAAACCAAGCAAAAGGCCTTAGCTAAATTATATGCCTTTACGCCAAAAATCGGCTATCCAGACACATGGAAAAATTATGCAGGTTTGGAAATTTCGCCCAAGGCATTTTACCAAAACATGCGTAATGCAGGTGCTTGGGGGTTCCAAGAGAACATCGCTCAGATTGGAAAACCGGTAGATCGCACAAAATGGGGCATGTCGCCACCAACGGTTAATGCGTATTATAGCCCGGTGATGAATGAAATCGTTTTCCCTGCAGGGATTTTACAATTCCCATTCTTTGATGCCAAGGCGGATGATGCCATTAACTATGGAGGTATTGGTGCGGTCATTGGCCACGAAATGTCACATGGATTCGATGATTCAGGAAGTCAATACGACAAAGACGGAACTTTACGTAATTGGTGGACAAAAGATGACCTTGCCAAATTCAAAGCGAGAACTGAGTTATTGGTTAAGCAATTTGATGCATATACGATTTTGGATACGCTACACGTAAATGGAAAGTTGACCTTAGGAGAAAACATTGGTGACCTAGGTGGTTTAAACATTGCTTATGACGCGTTCAAAATGACGAAGCAAGGAAAGTCTAAATCGAAAATTGACGGGTTTACTTCGGACCAACGGTTCTTCTTATCGTATGGACAGGTTTGGAGAGGTTCATCATTACCTGAAACTGCAGCTAACTTAATTCAAACAGATCCGCATTCGCCGGCACAATACCGGATTATTGGTGCACCTGTTAATATGGATGCTTGGTACAAAGCTTTTGATGTGAAACCGGGAGATAAATTGTATAAGAAACCGGAAGAGCGGATTAAGATATGGTAGTGAAGAGTGAAGAGTGAAGAGTGAAGAGTGAAGAGTTTAGAGTTTGAGCCCAGGGAGAAATCCTTGGGTTTCTTTTTGAACGTTGGACTTTAGACAATAGACTTTAGACGTTGGCATATGTTTAGACGCGACAACTCGCATCTAAATTTCGAATGTACCATGGCTTTAGCCTAGTAATTTTTGAACAAAAACCTAAGGATTAATTGAAATATGAAGGACTGCGAAATTGTTTTTTTCAACGATGGGATGATTAACGGACAACAGAATACTTACCCTAGTCAATTAGCAGCTGACATCTGAATACAGACTACTAATATCTGACCACAGCGCACTTTCAACTGCCCACAGACAACTGAATAAAGACCCTTATCCACCGGGTATCTGACTTCTGATTATTGTCCACAGACTACTAAAATCTGTCAACTAACCACTGTCAACCGCCTATTGACCACTGAAAACTGACGACTGATAAAATAGGTAATAAACAAAAAGAGCCCAGGGATTTCTCCCTGGACTCTAAATGGATAAGACGAGAGACTTATCAAGTCTCTATACGCTTAATATTTATTTCCCAATACTAGGGTTCGTTTGAACCTCAGCTAATGGAATACCATAGATGTAACGAGGATCAGATGGTTGGATCGTTGCACCCGCACCGAAAGATACCATCGGCTCACCACGACGCGTCACATCATTCGCACGGAAACCTTCCGCTAAGAATTCGATACGACGTTCTGTCAAGATTGCTTTGATCACATCCGCTTTCGTATCTAATGCAGCAAATACATAAGCAGCATCCGAACGACCGTGAACAGCCTTTAATAAAGCAGCTGCACGTGACAAGTTACCTGTTTCCGCCTCAGCTTCAGCAAGGTTTAACAATACTTCAGCATAACGAATGTTAGGTACAAAATCTACATAAGGAGATACACCACTAAACTTCGTAGATGAAGGGAACTTAGCAACAGCCGTTGTAGCAACTGTCAACTTTGTTTTACGATCATCTGTTGCAGCAAATTGAGGATTATTGTAAATACCGATTGTACCTGTATTTAAGTAATATTCAACGTTACCTGCATTGAAGTAGTAACCCAATTGATTTTGCGTTCCTGGAGCATTCGTTGCATCCATTGGGAAAGAGAAAATCGACTCAGTCGTTGTGTAAGGTGCTTTAAACACAGCAGATACATCCGCTTGTAAAGCATGAGCTACACGCGTAGATGATTTAAAAGGTGAAGTAGCTGAAACAATTTTATTTGCATCTGCAATAACACCTGCGTAATCACCCATGGCCAACTTCACACGCGTTTTTAAAGCAATTGCTGTGTTCTTGTGTGCACGCGTTGTGTTTAACAAAGCTGTACCATAAGAATCTGGCAATTCATTTTCCGCATCGTTCAAATCTGACAACACTTGCGCATAAACTTGAGCAACTGTGCTACGAGGCATATCATTATCAGCTGAAGACACAGAGCCTTTCAAACGTAATGGCAAACCTGCAGAAGCACCTTTGTCTAAAATATAGGGCTTAGCAAAATATTGAACCAAAGAGAAGTACGTTAATGCACGCAAAAACTTCGCTTCTCCACGGTAATTAGCCGCCAAAGTAGAAGAAACTGCATTTGGATTAGCAGCCAAACCTTCTAAGAACAAATTTGTACGATTAATCGTCAAGTAACCCTGTACCCAGAAATTCGCTAAATACGAATCTGAAGGATCTTGGTTACCTTGATACGTTGAATACCCTGTAACAGAGTTCGTCGTACGGTTAACCCAATCCTCTCCACGGATATCGTTATAAATCAAATAACGACCACCGAATAAGCTACCGTTTTTCGCAGAGCCATACAAACCATTAACTTGGGAAAGGACACGTGCAGGTGTATTAAATACCGTTGCATCAGACAAATCCAATTCCGGAACTGCACTAAGGAATTCCTTATTGCAAGAGGAAACAGTCATCGCAAGCGCGATTGACAAGATTCCCATTTTATTTGTGAATAATTTCATTTTCTTTATCTGTTAAAATTACAAACCTATGTTAATACCAAATGTAAATGAACGACCTTGAGGAATTGAGTTACGCTCAATACCTGAAGCAAGGTTAGAATCACCATTTGAAGAAATTTCAGGGTCAACACCTGTATAAGCTGTCAACAACCATAAGTTGTTTGCTTGTGCATACACACGGATATTTGAGATTCCAATCGACGTTAAGTTCGTAGGAATTTTATAACCTAATGTTGCTGTTTGCAAACGTACGAAATCTCCTTTTTGAACATTGGCATCAATTAAGAAAGATGAACCGTTTGATACGTTATCACCATAAACAGCCTTTGGAATTTCAGTCACTTGACCTACTGTCTTCCAAGAGTTCAATACCTCAACTGAGTTATTCCAAACACGTTGGTCACGTAAACCCGCTTGAGATCCGTTGTAGATGTAGTTACCTCCTGAGAATGTAAAATTTACACCTAAATCAAATCCTTTGTAACGGAATGTGTTATTGAAACCACCGTAGAAAGTAGGCAATGTATTTCCTAAAATTTGTTGCTCAGATGAAGGTGACGTTGCAGCCTTACCATCTAATGTCGTCCAAGCTAATGCTCCACCTAAGTGAGAGTATTGTACTTTTGTTCCATCACGTTTGATGTAGATACGACGACCATTCTCTGGGTTCACACCTGCTGTCTTTACACCGTAAATTTGTGCAGCTGAATAACCAACTTTCGTAATTGAAGTTACCTCTAAACCTGAAGTGGCCGTCAAGATTGGTGTGTTTGCGTCAACTAATGATGTAACCATGTTTTCGTTGGTTGCAAAGTTTAAGTTAGTCGTCCAAACAAATCCATTGTTATTAATTGGAGTTGCTGTTACCGCTAATTCATAACCTTTATTATACATCGAACCTACGTTAGCCAGGATTGAGTTTCCAGGAATACCTTTTGAAGGTGCTTGAGGAACGTTCAAAATCAAGTTGTTGATATCCTTGTAGTAGTAGTTTGCTTCTACTTGAATACGATCGTTTAAGAAACTAACATCTAAACCTACGTTGGTTTGTGCCGAAGTCTCCCATTTCAAATCCTTGTTACCTGCTTGGTTAAATGACAAGGTTGGTGAAGCACCGTAAAGTCCTGATGCAAATGTTGAATAAGAACCGTATGCATTGGGTACGTTACCGTTACCTACTTTGCCATAAGAAGCTTTCAAACGTACATTTGATACTTTATTTCCTAAGTCTAAGTTCTTGAAGAACTCTTCTTCTGAAATTGTCCAACCCAATGACGCTCCACCAAAATCACCCCAACGGTTCTCTGAAGATAATGCAGAGTTACCATCACGACGGTAGTTGGCGCTCAAGAAATACTTTCCTCCATAATTATAAGAGAAACTTCCTAAATAAGCCTCATAAGCAACTTGGTAGATACCATTACCTGCTGCTAAGTTCGTCCCATAGTTTCCTTGGAAATCTGTGAAGAAGAAATCAGCAAGCGTTTGACGCTGCGCTCCCCAGTTCAATACACGTGTTTTTTGAACATCAGAACCTGCAATTAATGAGAAATTATGCTTCTCAGCCAATGTAACATTGTATTGCAATGTGTTAATCCAGTTCCAGTTATCTGATTTCGCAGTATTGTTATATGCGTCACCACTTGCAGACCAACCATCACCATTGTAAGGGTTGAAGAAACGGATATTTTCCGTGTTACGGCGATCCCATGAGTAGCTAGTCTTCGCAGTTAAGCCTTCCATTAAACGGAACTCAGCACCTAAATTTGCAATTAAACGTGTGTTTTCAGATGAAATTTTATCCAAATCACGTACAACAACTGGGTTAGGGAACTGAGCAGGCAATAAGTTGTTCATACGACCAACTGTATTGTTCTCTAAGTTATAAGAACCATCTGCCTTGTAAGCTGGCAAGTTTGGAATTTGAGCAACCGCAATACGTCCTAAACCAGATGTATTAAATGCTCCACCCGCATTCGAACCAGACATAGGCGCCTTGTTGAATGTATTTGAGTAGTTAAAATTAGCTGTCAATTTCAACCATTTCGTTGCTTGGTGATCCATGTTGAAACGACCCGAACGACGTTGGAAGCTATTGCTACGCAAGAAACCATCTTGATCAGAAAATCCAGCTGAGAAATAATAGCTTGTCTTATCTGTACCGCCGTTGATTGTCAAGTTATGATTCTGAGAAACAGCTGTTTGGTATACTTCTTTGTACCAATCTGTATCGATCAAAGAACCATCCGCATTGTAATTAGGCAAGAATGACTTGTTCTCTGCATTACGAGCAGAGGCTGCAATTGCATTGGGATTCATGGCTAATGCATTCGCAATCGCACCATTTTTGTGATCCATGTATTGTTGTGCATTTAACACGTCTGGTAAACGAACTGCCTCCGAAATACCTGCCCAAGAATCGATCGAAACTTTAGCTTTTCCTGATTTACCACGCTTTGTTGTGATCAACAAGACCCCAGCACCCGCACGTGAACCATAAATTGCAGCAGATGCCGCATCCTTCAATACGTCGATTGACTCAATATCCGAAGGGTTAATATCCGCTAAAGGGTTATTCGTAGTCGAGTTAGCTGAAACGTTATCCGTTGAAATAGGTATACCGTCGATAACAACCAAAGGGAATGAGCTCAAGGATAATGAACTCAAACCACGTACACGGATAACTGGAGGGTTATTCAACAAACCATTGGGTTGTGTGATGTTAACACCCGCAGCTTGTCCTGTTAATCCTTGTGAGAATGATTGTACTGGACGCTCAGCAATTGATGCCGCTTTAACCGTAGAAGCAGCACCCGTAAACTCCTGGCGCTTTTTCGTACCGTAACCTACCACAACAACTTCTGATAATTGTTGGTTATCCGCCTGTAATTGAACGTCAATGACGCCTCTAGAACCAACAGATACACTTTGAGAATTAAAACCTACAAAAGAGAATACGAGACTTGCTCCATCTGCAACTGCGATTTTATAGGTTCCGTCAGCTGCAGTACTTGTTCCTTTCGAAGAACCTTTCGCACTGACACTAACGCCCGGCATGCCGCTTCCATCCTCAGATGAAGTGACTTTACCGGTAACTTGCCTTGTTTGGGCGAACAATGTGCTTACTACAGCCATCATCAACACCCAGGATAGTACTAGTTTTTTCATGTTGTTTAGTTTAATGAATGAACTCAAATATAGGACTCAAACATGAAATCACCATAAATTGTTCTAATATATTTGCATTTTTTGCGGAAAAGCCAAATAAAAAAGGGCGATCCAATGGATCGCCCTTTTAAAAATCAATTTAAACTTGATTAGTTCTTATCCCAGAACAATTTCGTTGTAACAACATCACCACCAATTGCAGAAGCTGCAGCTGTGTAGTTAGTACCGTTCAATGTTTGCTCGGTATTAGGATATGTTAAACGTGTAGGGAAACCAGACTTCGCGTTGATTGGAGTCGCAATTTTTGGTTGGTCAAGACGACGAATCTCAGTCCAAGTCTCATAAGGACGATTGTATAATGCAATCCACTTTTGAGTACCAATTTTTTGCTTCCAATCTCCTGCTGCTGTTGTATAAGCAACATCTGCTTGAGCTAAATACTCAGCAGCTTGTGCAGCAGTTCCACCCCAATATAAAATTGAAGCAGTGATTGCGTTGTTGTAATGCGATTCAGCAGAACCTGAAACGTTAAATCCTCTTTCTTTTGCTTCAGCGCGCAAGAATTCAGTTTCAACATAATCAGCTAATACGTAAGGAGCATCCGCAGCGATAACTTTCGCGCCAGCACGAGAGAAATCAACATACGTATTTACCTTTCCTACGATTCCACCTGCATATTTACCTCCGTTGTTTGTTGAGAAGTAAGATCCAGTACGTGGATCATTCCATCCTAACAATTTATCCATCAAATCTTTCGCAGCGATGTAATCTTGACGACCACCCAAAACGATATCCACGTGTAATGGATTTTGGTTTGGAGATGCAGAAAGGTATGTAAATAAACCATTGTCAGAAGCAGCAGAGATAGCACCCGCGTCAGAAGCTTCAACTGCAGATTTAGCAGCAGATGCATCAACGTCAGCTAATACCATACCTAACTTCATACGAAGAGTGTTTGCAAATTTTGCCCATTTAGCAACAGATCCTTTGTAAACAACATCTTCAGATGCTGTAAATGCAGCACCAGAAGCGTCTAACTTAGAAATGTCATTGTTCAAACGAGCTAATAAATCTGCTGAAACAGTTTTAGCATCATCATACTTAGGGAACAATTTCGCAGAATTCAATGCTTCAGTATATGGAATGTTACCAAACGTGTTCACTAGGATAGAGAACGTGTAAACTTCCATGATATCCAAGATAGCTAATTTATTAGCTTTTTCTTTCGGCAACAAAGTTGCATCTGCATTGATCAAACGAGATGATTCACGTAAATCTGCTAATACATCACGGTACATTCCTGACCACCAAGTGTTCGGGATTGCACGTGTAGCGAAATCGTACTGTGCTTCATCTTGATAAACCGCCATAGCCCATTGGCTAGTCGTAAAACGGAACACGTTTGTGTTCACACTCGCTGTCGCTAAATTCCCCGCAAGAGATTTAACTGCACTTGAAAACAAAGTAGGCGCAGGAATAGTCGCTGGCTTCTTTGTCTCAACATTTAATGAGGCTAGATCCTCTGTACAAGCCGTTGCAAGAAACAAAAGCGGTACAAATACTAAAAATATTCTTTTCATCTGATTCAAAATTAAGGATGATTAAAACACTAATTTCACGTTGAAACCAATCGAACGAGTCGTTGGATACGCACCTGATTGATATCCTTGCAAGTTACCTGCAGATAAATTCTCCTCAGGATCTGAGTGTGGAAGGTTCTTGTGAATGATCCACAAGTTACGTCCATAAACAGACAAATCTACGCCTTTAACGCCACCTAATTTAGCTACGATTGAACGAGGTAATGAATAAGTCAAATTCGCCTCACGTAACTTCACATAACTTGCATCGTAAACGAATGCATGTTGTGGGTTGTAAGCATATCCGTATGTACCATACCAGTTCTCAACACGTGTTGTATTAGGAGTTCCATCAGCTTTAACACCTGGAACGATAATACCACCACCGTTTGCTACCTCTTCACGAGAAGGATTACCTTTATCATTCAATAAAGCTGACTCTTCTAATACACCTGTTGCAGCACCGTAGTATTGATCAAGTGAGAATACTGAACCACCTGACTTCACATCAATTAAGAAACTGAATGTAACGTCTTTGTAACGGAATGAGTTGTTCACACCACCGATCCAGTTTGGATTAACATTACCGATGTTGTTAGTAGTCGTTGTCGTTACATCATAACGTCCATTCGCTTTTACTAACTTCTCACCGTTCAAGTATTTCCAAGTCTTACCTTTCAAGATACCGTAAGGCTCACCCACTGTCGCGTTCAATGTAACACCACCTTGGAATGAAGCTAACTGTAAGTTTTGGCTTTCATTGTAAAGGCTTAACACCAAGTTACGGTTACGTGTAAAGTTCACGTTTACGTTCCAAGAGAAATCAGCCGTTTTGATTGGATTAGCATAAAGGCTTAATTCAATACCTTTATTCTCAATGTTACCTGCATTTACATATGTCGAGTTATAACCTGTTGATGTAGTAACAGCAGCTGGCATAATTTGATCCAATGTATTTGTGTGGTAATAAGTCAAATCAAATCCTAAACGGTTTTGCATAAATGCCATTTCAACACCAATCTCTTTCGAAATTGTTTGCTCTGGCTTCAAACCTGGATTGTTTTGCGTTCCTGGAACAGAGAACAAGATCGTCGAACCAAACGGAGCTGGCTGATCATATACGTTGCTGATTGAACCCCAAGGTGCATCATTACCTACCGTTGCATAGTTAGCACGTAACTTACCTGAAGTTAACCAAGGTAAATCTTGTAAGTGATGAGAGAATACCCAGCTCAATGAACCTGCATAATACAAATACTTGTTGTTAGCAACAGGCAATGTAGAAGATTGATCTTGACGAACAGTACCATCCAACGTTAAGAAATCCTTGTATGAAACAGTTCCACCAGCAAATAGACCAAATACTTCACGTGGATTGTAAGTCTCAGATGGAGCTGAAACAGTTCCTTTTGAGTTAGCAATTGAATAAAGACCTGGTACGATCAAACCACCATTTGTGATTGCATAGATCGAACGGTTCAATGACTTACGCAAGTTAAGACCTGCTAAAGCTTTCACGTTCAAATCTTTCATAACGTTCTTGTCGAAATTTGCAATTAAATCATAGTTGATTTCTTGGAAATGACGATCATAACGAGAATACTCAGGAATATCTGTAGAACCTACCGCGATACGCTCCTCTTGGAACTCATCGTAAGTATCCATCGTGATACGACCTAATACGTTCAAGTAATCTGTTGGCTTGTAGTTCAACATTGCATTACCGAACACACGTGTACGTGTATCGTTCTCGTAGTTTTGGTAACGAGTCCAATAGTAGTTATCTGTATAGATAGGCTTCAATCCAGCAGCTGTTGAAGGATCTGACCAGTTCCATGTAACGTTCTTGTTGTTACGGAAATATGCATCACGTTGCTCATAAATGTCAACGTTAGTTTGATACCATTGACGGAAGTTTTGGTTCACGTTCAATCCATCATAACCTGTACCGTAACGACCTTTACCTTCTACTACTGAGAAGTTTGCTGTCGCAGAAGCTGTCAATTTAGAAGTAACATTGTATGTACCACCCAAATTCATGATGTTCTTAGTCACCTTTGAATTAGGCAATGTTCCGCGATCTTCATTACGTGTATAACCGAATTTGATCGTTCCTTTATCTGTTGCACCATCTAAAGAGATGTTTGTATTGTTCGAAATAGCCGTCTCATAAAACTTGATTGGCGTATTTTGAGCAGCAACCCATGGCTTAGCCTTTTGGAAGTTTGGACCCGCTGGATCAAATGCATCCCAGTGGTAAACCATTAACGAAGGATTAAACTTCGTTCCGTAAGAAGCATCTTCTGAAGTTGGAACAACTAAATCATCTTGACCGTCACCGTTTGCATCAAAATAGAAGAAACCGTCTTTTTGGTAAGGATCTGAATAACCAGCACCATATTGGTTTTGGTATTTAGGGAAAGTCGTTTTGTCAACCGTACCTACAGAAAGACCTGTGTTGATCGTCAAACCTAAACCACGTTTTGCTTTTTTCGTTGTGATCATGATCACACCGTTTGAAGCACGTGAACCGTAAAGTGCAGTCGCCGCAGCTCCTTTCAATACAGTCATTGACTCGATATCGTCTGGGTTAATATCCGCAGCAGCATTACCATAGTCATAACCTCCACGACCCGTACGTTGGTTTGAAGAGTTTGTTACCGAGTTATCGATAGGCACACCATCCACAACGAATAAAGCTTGGTTATTACCAGTCAAAGACTTCGAACCACGGATAACAACGTTTGTTGATCCACCGATTGCGTTACCTTGAGTAATTTGAACACCAGAAACTTTACCTGATAATTGTGAGAATGCGTTACCTGAACGAACACGTGTCAACTCATCACCTTTAATTTGCTGTGCAGCATATGGTAAAGAGTTTTTCGTACGTGTTAAACCAAGGGCAGTTACAACAACTTCATTTAATTCAGACGCATCTGAAGCTAAAGAGATATTGATAACCGATTGGCTACCCACAGAAACAGTTTGTTGCTTATACCCAACAAAGCTGAATACAAGCGCAGTACCATCACTTACAGAAATCTTGTAAGTACCATCTGCACCTGTTGTTGTACCACGAGAGGTACCTTTTAGGCTGACACTAACTCCCGGAAGAGCAGAACCATCCTCTGAAGCAGTAACCTTTCCAGTTACTTGTCTTGTTTGAGCTAATAATGAACTGAAAACAGTCATCGTTAAAACCCAAATGAGTAAGAGTTTTTTCATGTTGATTAGTTTAATTAATGAAAAAATAAAACATTTAGTTGGGCAAATTAGGAATTTTCCGATAAAGGCCAAAGAAAATTTTGCAAAAACATGCAATCCTGATAAAAATCAGTGTATAATCGGCGAATGCCTAAAAAAGAAATTTGCATTTCTTTCATATTTGCCCATCTGGCAAGTCCAGGAATTAAATTATTTCATTAATTAATAGAACTCCTAAAAGCCCCACAATGGAAACGATCGTTTCCATCAAAGACCATGAGCGAATAGTTTCCTTCACAGATAAATTGAAATACTCCTTAAACATCCAAAAACCCGTATCATTCACATGGGAAAACATCAAACTCCCCGCGCCTATACTTAAGACCATCAGATTAGGATTCACACCTCCTGCGACAACTAAAGGTAAAATCATACCTGCCGCCGTCAATCCTGCGATGGTTGCTGATCCAATGCATACGCGTATGATGGCTGCCATTAACCAACCTAAAACTAAAGGAGGAATAGGCAAAGTACCCAAATAGCCCGCAATTTCTTTACTCACTCCGGAGGCCAACAAAACTTCCTTGAATGTGCCAGCTCCTGCAATGATTAATAAAATCATCGCCACATCCTTCACCGCATCTGCATATACGCTCATGATGAATTCCATGGATTTGCCCATTCGAATACCTAATGTATAGGTTGCAAAACAAATCGCAATCAACATCACCATCGCAGGGTCAGCAATTAAATGTAAGATGGGGGAAGCCGGCGAATCCTTTCCTAATTGGATATCAAAAGCTGTCGTACATACTAATAGGAATACGGGAAGCAAAGCCGTTAAAAAACTAGCTGCCTTGCTTGGCAAAGCGTCCTCCCCGATTTCCTGTGTACTGAACGACTTGGGAGCCTTCGGATGTATGTGAACCAAAGTTTTGGCAAAGATAGGTCCCGCCAAAATAATGGCCGGAATAGAAACAAGTATCCCATAAGTCAAGGTCAAACCCATGTTGGCCCCAAATTGAGCAACCAATGCCGCCGGGGAAGGATGCGGAGGAAGGTATCCATGGGCCACCGACAACGATGCCATCATCGGGACTCCCGCCATCAAGGGATTTAATTTGTAGCGTTGAACGAGTGCAAAGATCAATGGAATCATTAATACGAATCCTACATTATAGAATAAAGGAATCCCAATGACGAAACCGGTGACCATCAAGCCCCAACTAATATGCTTCTCTCCGAAAAGTTTAATCAGGGAACTTGAAATTTGTTGGGCCGCCCCACTCGCCGCGACCAATTTCCCCAACATCGCACCTAGAACGATAATGGTTACCAAAGAACCGAGCGTATCACCTAAACCTTTCTGTATGGATTTCGCCAAATCGGGCAAGGGCAATCCTAATAGTATACCGCTCAACAAACTCACCAATAAAAAGGCTATGAATGAATTTACTTTTAGATAGGTAATGAGAAAGACCAATAGGCCGATACACAGGATTACGATTGCAATGGACATCTTTTTAAATAGGTTTTGCACCAAAGTACAAATAATTCCTAGATAACAAAAAAAGAAACCCCAGGTTAAAACCTGGGGCTAAAAATTAATAACCCCAGACTAAAGTCTGGGGAATCGGCGCAAAAGCGCCTCAAACTTTGGCAAACCTGTAAGGATTGCCAAAGGGGAAAATATTAAAAATCCCCGTAGGTCTCTTCTAAATACTGTTGCATGACCATGATATCCTCCTTGGAAGTCAAATCCGGCACGTTTTCTGCCAAAGGTATCGCATAGAAACCTCTGCCCTCTCCCTCACCAAACATCACAACGGATGTTGGCAATTCTTTTTCATTACGCACCGCATGAAACGGCGTCTTTGCTAAATAAGGCAAGAATGCCGACGCTTCAAATACAAAAACGTTCATGCTCACGCCCAAACGACCAATCTTGGCCATCAATTCTGCCGCCTGCTCGGCCGTCGGCTTCTCAATAATCTCCAATAAATACCCCTGCTCATCCGTACGGATCAAGGCGAATGCCGAAATACGTTCCGCTGGATACAACAAACTATCCCGGTGATATGAAATCAAGGCATTTGGCTCAGCCGAATTCCAAAGCGTTTTCAAAGCATTTACGCTGTACAAATTGTCCGAATTACATACGATCACGCGTCCTGTTTGCCAATCCGCATGTTGCATCAAGGCCTGATAAACCGCATCCGCTGTGCCAGCTGGCTTTTCGCGATCCGCAGCGATTTGTTGGCGCGCGAAAACAATCTTCATACCCCAACAAGCATCTTTAGCCATCAGACTTTCACAATATTCCTGTGAAACGGTATCTGTTGGATGCAATAACAACATCACTTCTTCAATACCCGCTAAATGCGCATTGTATAATTGGTAGTCAATCAAGGTCTTCCCATTCTTCCCCACCTGAATCATCCCCTTTGTCACCGAGTTAGCCTGAGCAACTAAATTAGGATCTAGATCGCTCGCTCCATCTGACATCGCTTTCTTCATACGCGAGGCCATTCCGCCTGCTAAAATCAATAATCTCTTTTTCATATCTTAATAAAATAAACTTGCTTTTTCTTCTTGTGTTCCCACATCCACACGGATGATGTAAGCCTTCCCGCCGGCCTGTTCAATCGCTGCAACGACGGCTTCTGGATTGTTGGGCGCATAAGCAAACATACAACCGCCGCCACCCGATCCATTAATTTTAGCCCCCAAAGCTCCCGCACCTAATGCCGCATCAATCATGCGATCAATTTTCGGCGTGGAGATCTGCTTGTATTCCCGCAGATTTTTCTGATGATCAGTTAATAAGACCCCCAAACGATGATCATCCCAAGGCTCCTCCCCTTCAAACATTTTCTTCGCAGCTAGGAGAATATCACGATCCGATAAATTTGCCGTCAACAACACCCATTCGTCTTCAGTCAACAGATTTCGGTATTGTTCACAAACTGCTTGCGTAGTTGTTGCCAAATCAAAACCAGGATCAATCGCTTTAATCTTTTGAATCCCGCCCAACGTACCGAATTTAACGCGGGATAATATACCTAAGGTATCCTTTGGCTCGCCTGAATCTCCTAATACAAATGTTCCTAAAGCTTGTTGGTATGTCGTAATCGAGATCGCCGGTTGGCTCGCCAAATAAATCACATTCCCCACCGCCGTCGAATATTGGTCCATCATCCCACCTGGCTCGGTAAACTCCAATACCTCAGCTTCGTAGGTAATTTCTCCTACTTCTTTTTGGGAATAACCGAGCTGATACATTTCGTTGAGCAATTCCACCCACGAAACAAGCAAAGCAGAAGAGCTGGATGTCCCCGAATTAATGGGGATATTTCCGCGTACCTCAATCTCCAATCCCTTTTCAAAAACGTGCCCTTTTCTCGAAAGTACATTCAATACGCTTTTAAAATAATCACGCTCTTGGGTGTACTCCAAAGGAAACTCCAGCGAAAAAGATTCTGTCTTTTGAATGTCGGGCAAATCAAAATGAACGATTCGATCGGGGCGAAATGCACCCTTTAATTGAATACGTTTTGATATCGCAGCCGCAATGACCGGTAAACCCAAATAATCTTGATGTTCACCAAACAAGCAAATCCGACCCGGAGTAGATACAATCATAATTTTTTGTTCGTAAACAAAAGTACAAAATTGAATTTAAAAAAATAGTTTACCTTTGAACGTCATAAGCTAAACCCATGATCAAAAAACGCTTCCCCGCAATCGACTATTTCAGAGGTTTCATCCTCGTATTGCTTGCCGCCGAAAGCGCTGGAGTTTACAGCAAACTACAAGATTTGTTTCCCCATTCCTTTGTGGTCCAACAATTCTTTCACGCGAGTTGGGAAGGTTTACATTTTCTAGATTTATTCCAACCGGGTTTTATGATGATTGCCGGCTCTGCCCTTTATTTTTCAACCTACAAACGCATCGATGAGGGGGCAAGCTATGCGGAATTGTGGCCCAAAGTACTGAAACGTTCATTCCTTTTACTTTTCTTCGGCATTATTTTAATTTGCGTGCACCGCGGAGAAATGGTGTTTGAGTTGTGGAATGTATTGTGCCAACTCGCATTCACAACCCTCATTACCTTTGCATTATTACGTTTTTCCATACCCCTGCAATTAGCCGCTTCTTTATTTTTATTACTTCTATCGCATTCTTTGTACGTATTTACAGATATTCCCGGGTACGATCAGGCTTATACGCCAGATAAAAATTTCGGTTCCTACATCGACATGTTATTCATGGGAAAACTTAGTTCGGGGCATTGGATAGCGATGAACGCCATCCCAACAGCCGCACATACGATTTGGGGCGCATTAATAGGCCGATTGATTCATCGTACTTCACCTCCTCGGACTGTCTTAAGAACATTAATCGGCCTAGGTTTATTAGGTATTATTGTGGGCTACGGCCTTGATTTAGCCGGTTTGCCCATCATCAAGCGAACAGCTACACTATCATTTACCGTCGCATCTGCCGGTTGGGTTACCCTCATGATGGCTTTATTCTATGCCAATTGGATTCATGATGACAAACCACGTTTCCAATTACCCGCTTATCTAAATTCGATGGGCAATAACTCTATTTTTATTTACCTCTTTTTCGAAACGCTGGTACCGCAGTGGTTAACCAAAACAACCTACGTTTTTGTTGGCTTCGCGGCAAAATTAAGTCAAATTCCATCCGATTGGGCACAAGTTATTAATGCCTTTGTGGCCTTGGCGATCGTGATCAAGGTTGCTAGCTTTCTGGATAGCAAGAAGATTTATTGGAAATTATAGGGCAGACGTTGGACATTGGACGGTGGAAGCTGGGAATTTTGTAGAGACGCGATACCTCTCGTCTTCCTTCAGACTAAAGTCTGAGGATATAAAATCATAACCCCAGGTTTTAACCTGGGGAATCCCTAGGCTGAAGCCTAGTGCTATAAAACTAATGCTCATCAAATTTTAATAACCCCAGGTTTTAACCTGGGGAATCCCTAGCCTGAAGCCTAGGGCTATAAAACTAATGCTCATCAAATTTTAATAACCCCAGGTTTTAACCTGGGGAATCCCTAGCCTGAAGCCTAGGGCTATAAAACTAATCCTCATCAAATATTAACAACCCCAGGTTTTAACCTGGGGAATCCCTAGGCTGAAGCCTAGGGCTATAAAACTAATCCTCTTCAAATATTAACAACCCCAGGTTTTAACCTGGGGAATCCCTAGGCTGAAGCCTAGGGCTATAAAACTAATCCTCTTCAAATATTAACAACCCCAGGTTTTAACCTGGGGAAGAAAAAAAACGCGAAGTATCGCGTCTCTACAAATGAATTCAAGACTAACGTCTAATACCTACTGCTCATTGATGAGCTTAAACTTATACGCCCAAGTCTGCGCGATATTCAAAGCTTTTGTCTTTGCTTCCTCCGTTTTGGGACCTACAAAATGTGCATCTAAAGTGGCTGAAAACAATTCGAACCACCGGTCGAAATGTGCCATCGTTAAGGGCTCTTTTTGGTTTACCTCCATATGAGGACGCATTGGGGCACCTTTATAATGGGATCCGTCCAACAATAACATTTCCCAAAAATCATACATTTTGGGCAAATGATGGGACCAATCCACCTGCATCACGTCTAAGAAAATATGCCCCACCAAATCATCTGATTTCATTCCCCCATAAAAGGCGTCTACAAAAACCTTGATATCATCTCGGGAGGCTATATCATGCATTATTTGCGTGTTTTGACGGTTGATAATAAATATTGGCCAACTTTCGAACCTTGCTTAGCACCTTCATCCAAGGCTGGGCGGAAATGAATACCGCCATATAAACGGCTAATAGACGCTTCGTCGGATGCCTGTATAAACGAGGTGAACTTACGAGGAGGTAAACCATAAGGCACCTCCGTGGAGTCGTTAAAGGCAACATTGTCCCCATAAACCTTCGTTAATACTTCAGCCGCGGCACGTGAAATCGTACTGTGACCTGACGTATATTCTGGGAAAGGAGGCGTTTGCAAAACAGGAATCCATGTCTTATCAATCGATGCATTTATAACCGTTTCTGGTCGAATACGAATCGAACGATATTTTTCATCCCAACACGAGATAAATCCATCGAAAATGGCAATGGATGTTAAAGCCAAGGCTTCCGCAGTTTCTGCATAACTTTTCTTGTATTGGCGGGAGATTTGGGCAACAATCCCCAACCAGTGACCACCCGGAGACATTTTCTTCGTTGCAAACATCGCATGACCCGTGATGTTCATTTTAAAGGGATTACAATCCCAGAAATTTGCAATATCGCGTTGGTCATTCGTCAAATTCTTCACAGTTTCGTATGAATCCATCACCTCTTTGTAATAGGGACTTCCTTTTGTCAAATCAAATTTAGATGGCGCTGGGGCACGGAATTGACTAGCAGAATCCAACATCACAGGGCGCACTTTATTCCAATAAGGCTCTACGGCATCCATGTACGCTGGAGGCGTAGGCGTCCAAGTTCCTGGTAAATTGGTCACCGTGAATCGGAAACCACGTGTTTGCTTGTAATTATCTTTGGCAGCCCAGCGCATTACGGAAGCCGCAATAGAATCACCTAGAGCGACCGAACGCTCATATACATCATCCGGCATACCTGTCTTGCGAAAATCTTCTTCGATTTGCTTATCAAATTCAACGTATAATTCCTGTGCGAACGTCAATTTCTTGCCCACCGACAAAAACGCACGCGTAGAAGCTAATGGAAAACAGTATTCCAATCCTGGCTCAGGTTTCGCCACAGACTCAAATCCGTTCAATTGACCCACCAAAGATTTAAATTTGGGATCTCCTAGAATCGCAGCTTCGTAACCCGCCACACTCGAATACATATAAATACGCGAAGACACAGGGGGAGCGAAAATATCGTGAATAATACTTTCCGTCAACATGTTTTGTGCGCGCTCTAAAAAACGAGGATTTGATGCCTCTTTCTGGAAATCAGGATTTGATTTCTTACACGATGCAGCGACAATTACTAGCGCCAACAGGACGAATATTTTCTTCATAAGGGTCAATTTACAGGACAAATATACGGCTTTATCCCTAAAAAACCCTGATGAAAATCAGTTAAATAAGGCTTCGAACTGCTGCTTTCTCACCCGACACCAAAGCCCCTTGCAAGGAAGGCATTTCGCAATAATCTCCCGCTAGAATGAATCCACGAGCATCCGCAGCATGTTTTAGCGAATCGAATACACCTACTTTCGACAAGGATCTCGGAATAATAAAAGCTTTCAACAGCTTCATTCCTTTCACATCCTCATAACTGGCCAACAAGCTCAGTGCTTCCTCTGCCTCAAGACTTAAGTCTAAGCTTGTCACCTGAATTAAGTCTTTACCTTTCGGTGCATAATTTGGTGCTACATGCGAGAGGAAACAATAGTGCAATAATTTCGATTCCCCAGGAATCAAGTGCAATAATTTATCCTTTACCTGACGGGCTGGCGATGAAAAATAGAAGGTCTTTGAACCCAAATGAACGAAATCAGGTAAATCTACCTGTAAGAGGTTAGCTGCCGAATAGGAATCCAAAGCAACAATTAAACGCTCAAACTCCAAGGATTCACCGCCTTTGAGTTTCACATGGCGTTCAGATAAGTCAGCAACCTCAGCCCCGAAACGAATAGAGTCGGCAGGTAAACTTTCCAACAGCTGATTTGCCACCTCCCCCATTCCTTTGGCAGGCAAAGCCGCTTGGCCCTCCAAAAACTGCCGCATGTAAAAGAAAAACAAGGATGCCGGTTGTTGGAGATGTTGATCTAAAAATATTCCTCGAAAAAATGGCCGAATAAACTTGGTTTGAAATGTATCTGAAAAGCCCCATCTGCCCAACATCTCTGCCGTATTTTCACCCGATTGAATGTGTTCATTAGTTGACCCTTGCAAGTTGAACCACAACCGAGCCAATAAAAACAAATCCTTGATTGAAATCACATGAGGGACTAATTTCAGCATGCCTAAGCCCGCACGAAGTGGATTTAAAAAGGAGGTCCATTGGCCACCCAACCACAATTTTGAACCCGAATCAAATGCTTGCAAATTTAAGGCCGACAAATCGAATGAGCGTTGTACAGCGGGATAGTTGGTTTGTAAAACTTGAAAGCCATGATCCAAGATAAACCCATCCACTTGCTCAGTCTGAACGCGACCGCCCGCACGGTCAGCTTGTTCCAACAATACAAAAGGAACATTTTGGCGATGTAAATGCGAGGCAGCTTGCAATCCAGCAATTCCGGCCCCAATAATAACAATTGGCTTCATAACGAGTTTAATATCTAACAAACTAAAAAAAGGATGAAAAGTTTGAATGCTTTTTCATTACTTTGCAAATTAAATAGTCCCCACGGAATGAATTATACGATTAAGGAGGAGAACAATTACCATTACATCGATGAAGGCCAAGGTGAAATCCTGTTACTCTTACATGGTTTGTTTGGTGCATTGAGCAATTGGCAGGGGGTTATCAATCACTTTTCGAAAAAATACCGCGTCATTATCCCATTAATGCCCATTCACGATATGCCGATCAAAGAGGCAGGTTGTGAGGGCTTAACTACCTTCATTGAAGGTTTTGTAGACTTTAAAAAACTTGACAAATTCAGCTTAATCGGCAATTCTCTAGGGGGCCACGTTGCTTTAATTTATACGCTGAAATACCCTGAAAAAATTCAACGATTAATTCTAACGGGATCATCCGGTTTATTCGAAAATTCCATGGGAGGTTCGTACCCCAAACGAGGCAATTACGAGTACATCAAAGAACGGGTCGAATATACGTTTTACGATCCGAAAACAGCCAGCAAGGAATTGGTTGATGAAGTATTTGAAATCACCAATAGCATTCCGAAAGTAATGCGGATTATTGCCATAGCAAAATCAGCTCAACGGAACAATATGGCTAAAGATATTGTTCGCATTCATAAGCCCACATTGTTGATTTGGGGCTTAAATGATACCATTACGCCGCCACATGTGGGACACGAATTTAATGCACTGATCGCTGGATCAGAACTACAATTCATCGACCGCTGTTGCCATGCACCCATGATGGAAAGACCTGAAGAATTCAACGTGATTTTACAAAATTGGCTCGATAAAAACCCCTTATAGGATGTTGGCCCTCACCTACCTTTCCTTCGATTTTCCCACCCTCTCCTTACAGGATTCTATCCAAAAAGGTCTGAAAGTCTTACACCAATCCAAGCAAACGAATTTGGCGGTTTTAGACGGTAAAAAACTCGTGGGAAATATAACCGAGCGGCTTCTCATGCAATGCCCCCATCCGGATGGAAAAATCAGCCAATTATTAACGGATTTAGCACATTACAGCCTAGAGTCTGAAGAAGACGTTTTGGCCAGTTTACCTTGGTTTGAGTCGAGTGGATTTTCGCTATTACCTGTCACTGACGAAGACGGAAAATACCTGGGCTACCTAACATCAGCTGAGGTCGCTAAACTCCTGATTAACAACGGATTCAATTCATCGCAAGGCGGAATTATGTACATTCCTTTTCATAGCCAGCGAGATTCATTTAGTCTAATCGCCCGACTGATTGAGGAAAATAATGGACTGATTACGCGTTCATTTTTGATTCAAAATCCGAAAGATGCGATGGGTCTACCGGAACTAGTGATTCAAGTCCAAACGGATCAATTTGCTGCGATCATTCAAAGTTTGGAACGTCATAGCATACACATCGAAAAAGCATTTCATTTTGGCAAAAACGAAACCGTTGACACGGCTCGCTTTGACCTACTTTTAAAATATTTAAACCCTTAATTCGTGTCTTTACGCATCGCTATTCATGGAAAATCTTTCACAGCTGAGAATCGGCCGTTGATGGAAAAACTCTGGGATATCTTGTGCGAAAAGCCTTGCGATATCGTACTCTCAGCCTACTTTAAGAATCACCTGAAAGAACATGGTTTTGCGGTAGAAAACATCGAATCCTACGAAGAAAATGCAGGAACTCCGGACCATGTTCAAATGGCTTGGAGTATTGGGGGCGATGGAACATTATTGGAAACCTTGACGCACATTGGCAACAAAGAATTGCCCATTTTGGGGATTAATACCGGCCGTTTGGGTTTCTTAGCGACTTTATCGCCACAAGATGTTAGTGCGGCAGTAGATCAGTTAATCGCGGGAAATTACCGGATTGAGGATCGCACGCTGGTAGCTGTTCATTCGGAAATCGACTTATTCGATGGCAAGCAATTTGGTTTAAATGAGGTAGGAATCATGAAGACAGATACATCCTCCATGATTGTTATCAAGGCCTATGTGGATGGAAATTATTTGAATACATACTGGGCTGATGGATTGATTGTTTCGACGGCCACAGGATCCACGGGTTATTCGCTATCGGTAGGTGGTCCCTTGGTGATGCCAAGTTCGGATATTCTCATCATTGCACCCATGAGTCCGCACAACCTAAATGTGCGTCCTTTAGTGGTTTCCAGCGATGCCAAATTGAAATTTGAAGTAAGCAGTCGGAGCCAAAATTTCCTAATCTCCATCGATTCCCGTTCTCGTGTAATCGATAGCAAGTTTACGATTGAAGTCCAAAAAGCGCCATTTAATGCAAAAATCGTTAAGATTCCTGGGGATGATTTCTTGCAGACGTTGAGAAATAAATTGAATTGGGGATTGGATGTGCGCAATTAATTCCGAGTCCGGAGTCCGAAGGAAAATAGTCTGGTGGGAAAGAGTCCGAAGTAGATTAGTCCGAAGGAAAGGAATTTATAACCCTAGGCTTTAGCCTAGGGGTCCCCAGACTGAAGTCTGGGGCTATAAAAAATCTACAAACACTTACTGATAACCCTAGGCTTTAGCCTAGGGGTCCCCAGACTGAAGTCTGGGGCTATAAAAAATCTACAAACACTTACTGATAACCCTAGGCTTTAGCCTAGGGGTCCCCAGACTGAAGTCTGGGGCTATAAAGTTATAATAACCTCTTCAACTCATTCAACTTCAACAAGGCCTCAATCGGCGAAAGCGTATTCACATCCAGCGAACCTAATTGCTCCTCGATTTTCTTCAAGCCTTCCGGTATTTCAGCACCGAATAGATTCAATTGGTAATTATTTTTCGGCATGTCTTTGAGCTTCTCGACATTGTCCTCCAACACGTGGTCTTTCTCTAAATTCTGTAAAATTTCATGCGCGCGTAAAACCAAAGAGGTCGGCATACCGGCCATTTGAGCTACGTGAATACCAAAACTATGTTCCGAACCACCTGGAACTAATTTCCGCAAGAAAATGATCTTATTCCCCACTTCCTTCACGGAAACGTGGAAATTCTTGATCCGCGGAAAGTCTTCCGTCAATTCATTCAATTCATGGTAGTGGGTGGCAAACAAGGTTTTGGCCCGACATTTCGAATGATTGTGCAAATGTTCCGCAATCGCCCAAGCCATGGAAACACCGTCGTAGGTCGACGTTCCCCGACCGATTTCATCCAATAATACCAGGGAGTTATTCGACAAATTATTTAAAATCGCAGCTGTTTCGGTCATCTCGACCATGAAGGTCGACTCACCTTTGGAAAGGTTATCTGACGCCCCTACTCGGGTGAAAACTTTATCTACTAATCCGATCGATGCCGAAGTCGCCGGCACGAAAGAACCCATTTGGGCCATCAAAACGATCAAAGCCGTCTGACGCAAAAGCGCCGATTTACCCGCCATGTTGGGCCCCGTAATCATGATGATTTGTTGGGTCTCGTTATCCAAATACACATCATTCGGCACATATACTTCGCCCAATGGCAATTGTTGTTCAATCACCGGGTGACGACCCGCCTCTATCTGAATGGAATCACCCGTATGCAAGGTCGGTTGGACATATTGATTGCGTTTGGCGACCTGCGCAAAACTCGTCAACACATCCAGCGTCGCGATCCCCAAGGCATTCAATTGAATCAACTCCAAATACTCCAGTGATTCACGAACCAGTTCCTGAAAAATCCCGAATTCAATCGTGGATATTTTATCCTCCGCACTTAAAATCTTCTCCTCGTATCCTTTCAATTCCTCCGTAATGTAACGCTCAGCATTCACGAGCGTCTGCTTGCGAATCCATTCCGGCGGAACACGGTCTTTATGCGCATTCGTTACCTCTAAATAATAGCCAAAAACCTTGTTATACGCCACTTTCAGCGATGTAATCCCCGTGCGTTCGATCTCGCGTTTCTGCATCGCAGCGAGGTAATCCTTGCCATTTGTCGACAATTGATGTAACTCGTCTAACTCGGGCAAATACCCCGTTTTAATGATACCTCCTTGGTGAACAAGCATCGGCGCATCGTCACGTAAAGCGGACTCAATCTTTTGAACCAAATGCAAGCAGGGGTTCAATTGGTCTGCCCATTTCTGCAGGATTGGCGCGGGGTGTGTAGCTAATAATTCCTTGATCGCAGGAACTTGTTGGAGCGCGCGTTTCAACTGCACCAATTCCCGGGGATTAATTCGGCCCGCAGCTACTTTGGAAATTAACCGTTCCAAATCACCGATGGGCTTCAGCAACGAAATGAGCACATCCATCGTCTCATCCAGCTCCAATAGACCTGCTACACCAGCCTGACGTTCTTGAATCGCAGCTAACTCTTTCAGCGGCAAAACCATCCATTTGCGCAACAAACGCGCACCCATGGGCGTCATCGTTTGGTCCATCAAATCAATCAAGGGAACACCACCTTCCTGAACCGAATAAACCAATTCAAGGTTGCGAATGGTAAACCGATCCAACCACACGAATTTATCTTCCTCAATCCGCTGAATCGTGGCGATGTGACCCACTTGTTTGTGTTCCGTTTCCGCGAGATAGTGCAAAATAACACCCGCAGCGATGATGCCCAAAGGCATCGTTTCGATGCCAAACCCTTTCAGATTTTTGGTCTTAAAATGCTCCGTTAACAAGGGATACGTAAACTCGTAGGAAAATATCCATTCCTCCATCGAGAACGAATGGTACTGATCACCAAAATGCTCTTGGTAGATGGAACGGTATTTTTTGGGAAACAAAATCTCCGACGGCATGAAGCTTTGAATCAGTTTCTGTACATAGGCCAAAGGACCCTGCGAGCACATGAATTCACCCGTCGATATATCTAAAAAGGCTACGCCAAATTGCGCATCTTTTTCTTGGTAGCTAATCGAAGCAACGTAGTTATTGCGCTTATTATCAAGCACTTGGTCATTAAACGAAACCCCTGGGGTTACTAATTCCGTCACGCCTCTTTTGACAATTCCTTTCGCCTCCGCTGGATTTTCCAATTGGTCACAAATCGCTACGCGCTGGCCGGCACGAACCAATTTGGGTAAATAAGTATCCAAGGAATGGTGAGGAAATCCGGCTAAATGATCGTCGGCATTTCCATTATTCCGACGCGTCAAAGTAATCCCTAATATCTTGGAAGCCTTCACCGCATCTTCCCCAAACGTCTCATAAAAGTCTCCTACCCGAAAGAGCAAAATGGCTCCCGGATACTTGGCTTTGATTTGATTAAATTGTCTGGAAAGTGGGGTCTCCCCTTTTTTCAGGGGCTCTTGCCCATCGGGTGTTTTTTTGGCCAAAATTTTTATCGCTAATGAAAACAAAAATAAGTCAAAATTTATACATTTACCATTCTTTAAACCGATACCTCAAACTATGATTAATTCGTCTATTTACATTCAATCCCAACAAGAAGTTTTCGACGTGGTGATTGTCGGTTCTGGAGCCGGCGGTGGAATGGCAGCGCATACCTTAACGAAGGCGGGAGCTAAAGTTTGTGTGCTGGAAGCGGGCCAACCCTTTGACCCGGCAGATCCGAAAGATATGACACAGCTGAAATGGCCATACGAGTCACTTCGACGTGGAGCCAGCTCATCCTTACGTAATTTTGGTGATTTCGATGCCGCTTATGGTGGCTGGGACATCGAAGGTGAGCCATATACTCGTAAAAACGATACAAAATTCGACTGGTTCCGTTCACGGATGGTGGGAGGACGTACCAACCACTGGGGACGTATTTCCTTGCGTTTTGGTCCGGATGATTTTAAACGAAAAAGTATTGACGGATTAGGGGATGACTGGCCGATTGGCTATGATGATGTCAAACCATATTACGATAAAGTAGATAAGATGATTGGGGTCTTTGGGACCAATGAAGGCTTGCGAAACAATCCCGATGGATTTTTCTTGCCTCCTCCCAAACCTCGTCTACATGAGTTGATGATTAAAAAGGCAAATAAGGCCTTGGGGATTCCAACCTATCCATCTCGGATGTCGATGTTGACCAAACCCATCAACAACGAGCGTGGACAATGTTTTTATTGCGGACAATGTAATCGGGGATGTTCTGCCTATGCCGATTTCTCTTCGTCATCCGTATTGATTAAGCCTGCAGCTGCGACAGGAAATTTAACGATGTTGCCGTTCGCGATGGCGCGTGAGGTGTTGACAGATCCGGCTACGGGCTTGGCGACGGGTGTTTCCTATGTTCACACAGGTACGATGCAAGAATATACCGTAAAAGGCAAGATCGTTGTGTTGGCAGCCAGTGCGGGTGAAACAGCACGTTTATTATTGAATTCCAAAAGCTCTCGCTTCCCGAATGGCTTAGCCAATTCGAGTGGCGTGGTAGGTAAATATTTAAATGATTCCACGGGGGCATCGCGTTCAGCGATCATCCCTTCTTTGTTTGACAGAAAGCGTTACAATGAAGATGGTGTGGGCGGTATGCACATTTACACGCCATGGTGGTTGGATAACGCTAAATTGGATTTCCCACGTGGATACCACATCGAATACGGTGGAGGTATGGGCATGCCAAACTACGGTTTCGGTTGGGGCATCGAAGGCCTAAACGGCAAGGAAAACTTCACACGTGATGGCTTAAAAAAGGCAGCGGGTGGTTATGGAGCAACCTTGAAAGAAGATTACCGTCGTTTCTATGGCGCTTACGTAGGTTTCGCCGGACGAGGTGAGCCAGTAGTACGCGAGGATAATTATTGTGAAATTGACCCGAATGTGGTTGACAAATACGGTATTCCGGTCTTACGATTCAACTACAAGTGGAGTGACTATGAGGTGAAGCAGGCGAAGCACATGCAAGACACCTTTGAAGAAATTATTGATTCGATGGGTGGAGAAGCCTTAGGAAAGAAACCAGATGCATCAAACAATTATGGTTTGGCGGATCCAGGACGAATCATTCATGAGGTAGGAACGGCACGTATGGGAGATAACAAAAGCACTTCGGTATTGAATTCGAATTGCCAGGCGCATGACGTGAAGAATTTATTCGTAGCGGATGCGGCGCCATTTGTTTCACAAGGAGATAAAAATGCGACTTGGACGATTTTGGCCCTGTCGTTACGCACTTCGGAGTACATCATTGATCAACGTAAAAAAGGCAACCTGTAATGAAAAGAAGAGACTATTTAAAAAATATGGGCTTGAGTTCGTTGGGCTTAGCCGTATTTAATCCCGATGAGAAGGCGATTGAGAATTTAGAATTAGCCAAAGTTCCCGTAAAAAGACCCAACGGTCGGACGCAGGATGAGGCCGAAATGGAAGCCCGCTTACAGGCAGAAGTTTATTTGAATAAACATGAACTGGATACGATTACGATTTTGTCGGACATCATCATTCCGGCTGATAAGAAGTCGGGAAGTGCGTCCCAATCGGGCGTAACGGCATTCATCGAATTCATTGTCAAAGACAAACCTGAATTTAAGACACCAATGCGCGGTGGATTACGCTGGTTGGACTCCGAATCCAACAAGCGTTTTGGCAAAAAATTCACGGAGATTACGGCGGCGCAGCGCATCAACATTGTCGATGACATTGCCTACCCAAGTACGGCACCGAAGCATTTATCGCAGGGCGTTAATTTCTTTAGTTTGATGCGTAATTTAACGGCGACGGGATTTTACACATCTAAGATGGGCATTGCTGATTTAGAGTACCAAGGCAATGTACCGAATCAATGGAACGGTGTTCCGGATGATGTATTGAAACAGTATGGCTTAAGTTATGACGCATAGTCGGGTCGTCAGACCTCAGATATTTTCTCACATTCCTCAGCTCATGGCGGGTATTTCGACTCGCCACGGCGGAGTGAGTTCACAAGCTTTTCAATCGTTAAATTTAGGTGTTCACACCGACGATGATCCATCGGCCATCACTCAAAATCTTTTGCTTTTTTGTTCAGATTTAGGCATAGACCCGGAATCACTAGCGCGCTCCTATCAGGTACATGGATCGGAAATTTGGACTTCGGTAGCGCCGGGTTACGAAAGCGGTTATGATGCGATTGTTTCTACAACACCCGGTATTTTTGCCGGTGTGGGGATAGCGGATTGTTGTCCTATTTTATTAGCGGATCCTGTGCGTAAAACTGCAGCTGCGATTCATGCCGGTTGGAAAGGCACCGTCGCTCAAATCGTCTCCAAAACTGCCTCCGCTATGATTGCCGGTGGATCAAATCCTTCTGACATCCTAGCATACATTGGCCCTTGCATTAGCCTCGCACATTTCGAAGTGGGCGATGAGGTGGCGGAGCAATTTGAGCTGAAAGAGCAGCGCGGTGCGCGCTGGCATGTGGATTTAAAGGCTACGAATGCGGCACAGTTACATGCATTAGGTGTTACGCAAATTGAAATTTCGGATTATTGTACGGTGGAGAATAACGATGTGTTCTATTCGCATCGAAAAGAGCAAGGGATTACGGGTAGGATGTTGGCGGTGATTGGATTTCAGCGAAGGGGGTAAACGCTGCCGGGGTCTGCGACCCCGGCAGCGTTACCGCTCAAAGCTACTGAAAGGACAATTGAAACTTGTCTAAAAAACTGATAAATTTCTATGGAAACTAAGCTTTCAGGCAGCTTTCAACACCTAAATCCATCAAAAAACTGATAAACCGCCTACACCTTAGCGACGAAGGTCCTGCATAAATTGCTGCGGAGAAACCACTTGCTTAGGCTGAATCTTATACGCCTCTTTCCAATCTTTACGCTTCAAATCCCCATTCTTAATCGACTTAATAAAACTCATCCAAGCAAATGGATTCGTTAAGGTCAACATAGGACTCGATACAAAGGATTTATTTGCCTGGCCCGAAATCATCATATCAGAGAAATTCCGGAAATTCGAATTGGCGCCCAAACCGGCCTGCAAGGCAAATACATTCAACTTCGACTGCTCCAAATTCCGAGCAAGTACCTCACGCTGCTTTTCATCCCGCAAACGCAAATTCAAAAATGCCTTCTTAAATTCCTCCTCACTCGCATGGGGGAAAACCTTAACCTCTGTCAACATACGCGCATCCTCAATCATCTCAATAATTGCCTGATGAACTTGGCCCGTCGACCGAGGGATCATGTAATACTGTGGCTTATAGCCCACATAGGTAACCACCACACTGTCACCTGGAAAAACATACAAATCCACCGCACCAAAGTTGTCACTTAATGCTCCCCGACCCGCTGCCGGAATGTACACATATGCCAAAGGGAGATATTCTGAATTCGTTGCCGATACAATTCGTGCATTAAATAAAACCGTCTTGTCTTGTCCTTGAGCGAACAATTTTGCGCTGGTAAACAAGCACAAGATAAAAACAAGCAAGAGTCCTTTTCGAAGCATGACGCAAGTAAGCAATAATTTAAATTCGAATTTCTTAATATTCGTTAACGAAACACTAAGGAAATAATTTCACAAATGGGATAATAAACGGAATCGACAACAACAAGCCATCAAAACGATCCAAAAATCCACCATGGCCCGGAATCGTATCCGCCGAATCTTTGATATTAATGCTACGCTTAAATAACGATTCAACTAAATCTCCATAGGTGCCCGCAATGACAATAATAATCCCAATCGCATACCATTGGAAAGCAGAATAATTCGTATAATAATGCGAAATAATTGTCGCCACAACCATGGCTGTTAGCATCCCACCGATACTTCCCTCCCATGATTTCTTCGGTGAAACGCGCTCAAACAATTTCGTTTTACCAAACTTCGTTCCCGCAAAATATGCGCCGGAATCACTCGCCCACAACAAAAACAAACAACCCAAGACGATATTGGGATCGTACGTATCATTTTTAATAAACGCTAAAACGGTGAGTAAGGTAAAAGGAAGCGCCACATAAATGATACCCAAGAAGGTATAAGCAATGTTTTTGAAGGGCTTCTCATCCTTCGACTTATACAATTTGATAAAAAAGACAAAGGTCAACAGGGGTGATAAAATGTAATAATATTGATAAGCCAAATCTCCCTTTTCAATAAAAAAGGTCAATACATGCATCACAACACCACAAAAAGTACCATAAAATGTGAGCGGTAAATTGTCGCTGATACTTCCGACCAATTTGTAAAACTCCAATTGAGCCAATATACCTATCACCAAAAACAAGACCAAAAAGGTATAATCACTATACAATACACAAAACAACAGAAACGGAATAGCAATAATCGCCGCAATAACACGCTGTTGTAAATTGGATAAACTTCGTAATCCCATAAATTAACCCTTTAATATGTTTAGCGCCTCCGCTTCATCATCTTGGTGCACATACAGCTCCCAATTTCCCAAGTCGTAAGCACTTAATTTCTTATTCATTACCACGGCACGAATCTCCGCACGCTCCCACAACAAAGCCTTCTGCATTTCCAAATCAATGCCAGTGCGCGATTGACCAATTAATTTCCAGCCTTCCATTTACGATTCCGTCCGATAAGTATGCAATCTACGAATATAAAAGCCAACTAAAACAACGGATAACAAGGCAGACCACCAGGGTATCGAATTGACCATTTCCATCGGATCAATCGAAATGTTTTTCTTTTGGTACAAATAATGCATCAGCAAGGTCCAGGCATTATTGAAAAAGTGCGCTGCAATAGGCACCCAAATACTCCGAAACCAAACATACAAATACCCAAAAAATGCACCTAAGAACATCCGAGGAAAAAAGCCATAAAACTGAAAATGTATAAAACTAAAGATTGCCGCCGCAAGCCAAATAGCCACATGCTTGTTCCCGATATACCGCTCAAACATGGATTGCAAAACTCCTCTAAAAAAGATCTCTTCACCCAAAGCTGCCATCCCAGCAATGACCATAACAGCTAACGCAAAATCCATATCCGACTGGAAATTCAACAAAAATTTTGTCAATTCCTCCATGCTCTTCTCAGTCGTTTGCATCGCTTTTTCCAGGTCCTCGTAACCCGCAGGTAATTGAATATGCTGATTCCATTCAATCATATATTCCATGGCAGGCATCCCAACCAATACCGTCAAAATCGCCCATGAAAACACCTGAAAACTAGGCGCCTCCGCACGATTTAAATCGAAAACCGAACGTTTCTCAATAAACCTCAAATAGGCCCATGCACCTAAGAAAAAGGTAAAAAGCGCAGAAAACCACTGCAATGCCATCATCGCATGGAAGCCTCCCTCATATTTTTGTGGGTGAGCAATAAAATCCAAAATCAACTTTTGAAATGCCTCGATGTTTTGGGTAGGAAACTCCATCAAAGCCACGACTGCAAGCAATCCAAAAAACTGACCCAAAAAGCTTCCAACCAAGAAAAATCCGAATAGACTTAAGAGGTTTGAACTGAGGCCCAACCAACGAGTTGGCCCCTGATAATAGTTTTCTTCCATAATGCTCGTAAATTTACGCAATTTTTAATCAGAATGGTAAAAATAGGAAACATCGAGTTAGGGGACTTCCCATTGTTATTAGCACCCATGGAGGACGTGTCTGATCCGCCCTTTCGTGCGGTGTGTAAGGCAAATGGCGCCGACTTAATGTATACCGAATTTATCTCATCTGAAGGCCTCATTCGCGATGCCGCAAAAAGCATTCAAAAATTGGATATTTTCGAATACGAACGCCCGATTGGCATCCAACTTTTTGGCAGTTCAATTGAAACAATGGCTTCATGCACGGAAATCGCGACAAAAGCCGGACCCGATTTAATTGACATAAACTACGGTTGCCCCGTGAAACAAGTGGCTTGTCGGGGAGCTGGTGCCGCCCTGTTACAAGATATCCCGAAAATGGTAGCCATGACGGAAGCCGTAGTCAAAGCGACGCATCTTCCTGTGACCGTAAAAACCCGTTTGGGCTGGGATGATTCCACCAAAAACATTGAGGAAATCGCAGAACGCCTGCAGGATATTGGGATTCAAGCCTTGACCATTCACGGGCGCACACGTGTTCAAATGTACAAAGGTGAGGCTGATTGGCGTTTAATTTCCAAAGTCAAAGAAAATCCCCGCATCAAAATTCCGATTTTCGGAAATGGTGACATCGATTCCCCACAAAAAGCCTTAGAATACCGTGACAAATATGGCGTGGATGGCATCATGGTGGGTCGGGCATCCATTGGGTACCCATGGATTTTCAATGAGATCAAACACTATTTGGCTACCGGAAACCTATTAGCCCCACCTACCCTCTCGGAACGAATAGCGGTTTGCGAATCGCATTTGGACTTCTCAATCCGCTGGAAAGGAAACCATGGCGGTATCGTCGAAATGCGACGCCACTATTCCAATTACTTCCGAGGCATGGATCATTTCAAACCCTACCGCACGAAGCTCGTAACAAGTTATTCACTCGAAGAAATTAAAGAAACACTCAACGAAATTGCCATCCATTATGCAGGAGAATAAAAAACCAAGTATCATTATTTTTCTTGCCATTTTAGGACTCGCATTGATTTGGGGTAGTTCATTCATCCTCGTCAAAAAAAGCTTGGCTAATTATTCGGCACTCCAAGTAGGTGCCTTACGAATTTGCTCAGCCAGCTTATTCTTTTTACCCATTTTCATCAAACGCTTCAAACACATGGAGCGCAAACATTCCGGTTCTTTTCTACTAGCAGGATTAACCGGAAACCTCATTCCCGCAATCCTTTTCGCGATTGCAGGCCAACATCTTTCTAGTGCTTTATCCGGAATGCTGAACGCTTTCACGCCACTTTTCACGCTGATCATCGGAATCCTATTCTTCGCACAGCCCTTTCTTTGGAAACAAATGACGGGCATTTTGGTCGGCCTGCTCGGTTGCCTCGGCTTACTTTTTGCGGGCCAAGGATTTAACATTGATTTTAATGTCCACGCATTATGGGTTGTTTTAGCAACCTTGTTGTACGGCATCAACATGCACATTGTCAAAACACGCTTGAGCGATCTACACCCCTTGACATCTACGGCAGGTATCTTCATGATGATCGGCCCTTTGGCACTCGGTCTCCTGTATTCCACAGGCTTTTTCGAAATCCCCTTGGACGACGAACACCTATGGGCATTCATTTCAGCAATGGCCTTAGGCCTTTTCGGCTCAGCGATCGGGATGCTTGCATTCAACCAAATCATCAAATGGACGAGCGCGATCGTGGCAAGTTCCGTTACCTACATGATTCCCATCGTCGCTTTAGGCTGGGGATTTGTGGACGGCGAAGCGATTTATCTTTCACAAGTCGTTTTCATGTTTGTGCTCTTAGCCGGTATTTATTTGGTCAATAAATCAAAAGCTTGATAATTTTTAAGGCTTAGTCGCTTTACCAAATAACTTATAGCTGAGCTACTTACCTTCATTCATCGAATCGCAACAAGATGAATGAACTCAGCATGGCCGTACTTTGGAAACAACGGCGCTTCCATCAAAATCCCCAACTAACCACGGGGGAATACATTCATATCATTTCACCGGGCATCGAGAATACACATGCGGGGGCGGATTTCCAACATGCCCGTGTGCGAATCGACGGAATCGAATGGATAGGTGCGGTTGAATTACATGTCAAATCCTCCGACTGGCATTTACACCAACATGATACGGATAAAAGCTACGAAAATGTTATTTTACATGTAGTCTGGGAAGACAACCAAGTCATCCAATACGAGGTAGGAAACCCCATCCCAACACTCTGCTTATCGAAATGGGTAGACGAAGAATCTACCTGGAACAACCAAACCAACCATCATCTATTGGCCTGCCATGCATTTTTTGAATCCGTTCCCCAAGCGGCTAAAGACAACATGCGCAATGACATGATTCAGCAACGCCTACATGGGAAATATGAAGACATGCGGATGCTTGTGGCAGAAAATAAAGGTGATTGGGAGGAAGCCTTTTACATTTCGTTGGCCAAAAGCTTTGGGTTTTCGTTGAACGCAGAACCGATGCTCCGCCTGGCCAGAAGCCTTCCGCTGAAACTGATTTTGCTTTACCGCGACCGACACGTGGGAATCGAAGCCGCACTTTTTGGAATTGCTGGATTATTGGATGAACCCATTCAAGATGAATACCAATTTGAATTAAGGCGCGAATACATCCATTTGAAGAAGAAACATGCCTGGTCGGATAGCCACTTACAAAAGTCCGATTGGAAAATGTTGCGCCTCCGCCCTGCAAATTTCCCCCAAATTCGGTTAGCCCAATTTGCCGAAATCATCCGAGCCAATTGCGCATTATTATCTTTGTTGCTCGAAATGCAAGAAGTAAAAACGCTTCAACAACTCTTTGAAATACCTTTGGAAGGATATTGGAGCAACCATGTGCAATTTGGCAAGAAAAGCGCCCCGCATCACACGCAGCTAGGGAAAAGTGCATTTCAATCCATCTGCATCAACACGCTCATTCCCATGTTAATCTGTTACAGCAGAGAACGAAGCCAGCCCCAATACGAAGAAAAAGCATTACGCTGGCTCGACGAACTGCATGGTGAAAACAATCAAATCACACGCTATTTCAGTTCCATGGGCATGCCCATCAAAACCGCGCGTGATTCGCAAGCCTGCTTGCATTGGTATCGAAATTACTGCGAACCTAAAAAATGCTTACAATGTGCCGTGGGGAAAGCAATACTTACTCCGACTTAATCACCGGCCCGCGAACACCTATGCCATTTTCATTGAAAGCCTCGATTTGAAAATAATAAGTTCTGTCCTTATCCATGGATTTGAAATAATATTCATTGGCGCCAAACACCTGCACGGAAGTATATAATTTATCCGGCGAAATACCCGAATAAACGACATAACCCGTGGCATTGCTGATATGCCCCCATTTCAACCAAGCACTTCGTTTGTCATGATCCCCCCGTAAGACGATTAAATCCTTCACGGTCGCAGGTTTTTCTCCATGCCCTTTTCCGAAAACGCGCAAGCCACTGATCGCAAATTTCCCGGCCGCCATGTGCTTATTCGTCACTCGAATGTATCGAGCTTCAATCGGCTTGGTCAACTCCACATAATCATGCGGTACATCCGTTTTGTTTGTTGATTTATCTACGGCAATTAACCAGCGCTTTCCATCCATGCTGTATTCAATCACATATTGATGATAAATCCCATTCATTTTCCCCAAGAAACTCGAATCGACATCCTGATCAGCGTAGTTGACCTGTATCGCATGTACCGTTGAAGTTTCTCCCAAATCGGATTCAATAAACTCCCCCTTATTAGCCGTTTTCGCCGACCAATAGGTCTTCATTTGCTCGTCCACCGCATAATTAGCGCCATAACCCGGCAAGCTTGAAGATACACGAACAGGTTTATTGTAATTCAATAACATCCATCCCGTGAATAAATCGCGTGGATTTTCTACATGTGCAGTAGGCATCCGATGTGGATAATCCCCATAAGCCGTATTCGTATATAAAATCCCATCCGCATCAAAAGTCGTCGGCCAAAGACCCAAACGACGCTCAAAACTATTTTTTACGGCGATGGTAATCGTAGACACATGCCACCAATTTCCAAATTGGCCTTCGAAAGTTGCCCCATGCCCAGCACCGCGCGTAAATCCTCCCGGTTTAAATGAAAATGGATTGTGCGCCTGATAGGTAAATGGCCCAAATGGCTTATCTGAGGTATATACCCCATCGCCATACGACGAAAACTCCGTCCCCGGTGCGCCATATTGCAAGTAATATTTTCCCTTGTATTTGTTCATCCATGCACCCTCCATAAAGGGTTTCAAGAAAGTATTGTCTTGGTATTCACCAAAGCGCTCCCATCCATGTAAATCATCATGCAAACGAATCAACTCGTGCCGCTCCCCAATCGGCTGCAGGGTTTTACGATCGATTTCTTGCCCATACATGGGAAAGGTATTACTCGACCCATGGTATAAATACACGCGCTTGTCGTCATCTTCGAAAAAAGCAGGATCCCATGCGCCTGCCGTAAATGCATGAACTGCCTCTTTCCAAGAGTCCGTTTGAGGTTTTTGGCTGTACCAAAGGGTAAAATCTTTTTCATAGGTCGAACCGATGACCAATAAACTATCCCCCAATACCAACGTAGCGGGCGCACAGAGTTCGTCATAGACTTTATGATAGGTCTGTAAAAATTTACGTGAAATAAATTTCCAATCGACCAAGTCATTACTGACCCAATAGCCCCATTGATTCGTCGAAAACAAATAATACTGGTTCTTGAAATAGGCAATCACCGGATCCGCTGTGGCGCGATGGCGACCTTGTTCGGAAAAGTTGGGTATCGGCGTAAATCCATAATCCAGGTTCATCGGATTGCAATAGGTTTTTTGCCCCAAAGACATAAATGAAATTCCACAAAGGAATATCACAACGAAAACATTTTTCATAGGTAATTAGTATTAATTTTGACCATCAGTCAAAAACACGTGAACAAAGTAAACAATTTTACAGGATTATTTTGGGCTTTTGCGCTACTGACGCTTTGGCTGGCACATTTAAGCTATGTCCTAGCGCATCCTTTGGACTTTCTGTCGCCATGGACCTATGTGCATGTATTGATTCAAACCCATTTGTATACAGGATTATTCATAACCTCCCATGATGCTATACATGGCGTTGTTTCTCCAGCATATCCCAAATTGAATCATGGTTTGGGTTGGGTCTGTGCGACACTCTTCGCCTTCAACAATTATGCTGTATTACGTAAAAAACACCATTGGCATCACGATTATGTGAATACAGAACAAGACCCCGATGTTCATCAGGGCAACTTTTTTGTCTGGTGGTTTAAGTTTATGTGGCAATATGTGACGTGGCAACAAGTTCTTGCGATGGCCATCACCTACAATGTGTTGAAAATTTGGTTACCCATGGAAAACCTCATCGTCTACTGGGAAGTACCCGCGATTTTAAGTACGCTGCAATTATTCTTTTTTGGCACCTATCTACCTCACCGTGGAGAGCACGCACCGGAAAACAAAACGCAATCGAGAAGTCAAAAGCGAAATCACGTGTGGGCATTTATCTCCTGCTACTTTTTTGGATATCATTATGAGCACCATGCACATCCCTATTTGGCTTGGTGGAAATTGGCAGAAGCGAAAGATTATAAGCCGGAAAGGTAAACAAGAAGCCGATTAATTTTCTAAATTTGCACCGCATAAATCTCAACAACGCATGAAAGACACTAAATACAAACGTATCCTTTTAAAACTTTCAGGTGAAGCATTGTCGACTAGAGACGAGGTAATTGACCCCGTTATTTTAGGCCAATATGCTGCCGAAATCAAAAAAGTACATGATTTAGGTGTCGAGGTTGCGATTGTAATAGGCGGCGGAAATATCTTCCGAGGAGCCAGTGCAGCGAAAGCAGGCATTGATCGAGTTCAAGGCGATTACATGGGCATGTTAGCAACAGTCATCAATGGCATGGCGGTACAGGCAGCCTTGGAAAAACAAGGACTTTACACGCGCATGATGACAGCTTTAAAAGTAGAGGCGGTTTGCGAACCTTTTATTCGTCGGAGAGCCATTCGCCACCTCGAAAAAGGACGTATTGTCATCTTCGGTGCAGGAACGGGTAACCCTTATTTCACGACCGATTCAACGGCCTCTCTACGTGCGATTGAAGTAGAAGCAGATGTGGTATTAAAAGGTACACGTGTGGATGGTGTTTACACGGCGGATCCAGAAAAAGACCCAACGGCTACTCGATTTACACACTTGAGCTTTTCAGATGCGATTCAGAAAGGCTTAAAAATTATGGATACAACGGCATTTACTTTATGCCAAGAAAATAATTTACCGATTATCGTTTTTGATATGAACAAGGAAGGCAATTTGGCTGATCTTGTAACCGGAGAAGATGTAGGAACATTAATTAGCTAATACCCAATGGAAGAAATTGAATTTTATATTGATGCGACCCAAGAAACCATGGAGGGCGCCATTAAACACTTAAACATTGAATTATCAAAAATTCGTGCTGGCAAAGCGAGCACGTCTATGTTGGACGGTTTGATGATTGATTATTATGGAATGGCTACACCGATTTCAGGGGCAGCGTCCATCACAACACCCGATGCGCGTACAATTGCCATTAAACCATTCGAAAAAGGAATTTTCGGTGAGATTGAAAAATCGATTCGTAATTCAAACTTGGGCTTAAATCCGATGAATGATGGAGAAACAATTCGTTTGGCGATTCCTCCTTTGACGGAAGAGCGTCGTCGTGATTTGGTAAAACGTGTAAAGCAAGAAATTGAAGTTGCGAAAATCAACATCCGCAATGCACGCCAAGATGGGAACAATAGCATCAAAAAATTAAAAGGCGATGGCGTATCGGAAGATGCGATTAAAGCTGCCGAAGATAAAATTCAAAAAATTACCGATGGCTTCGTAGTTAAAATCGATCAGATTTTTAACGAAAAAGAAAGGGACATTATGGTGGTTTAATGACCCATGTCGAAAGCCTGATGGAAACATCAGGCTTTTTTATTGCGGCCCACTTCATAGCCAATCTCCAGCATCCGTCGGATATCTAATTTAGTGAAATGTTGGATATCGATTGTGATAGGCTGCTCAGGTCGAATGGATTCAATTTTCACTCGTTGATAGCCTTGATAGGGCCCTCCTTGAACGATTGAACCATCAGCAGGCAACGAATTATTGATTAGTATCGTTTCGCGCAAATCCGAATTTAAAATTTCGTTGACCGCGATATCCATGACACGATCGACTAAGGCCAATAAATCCCCAGAATCAAAATATCCGCCTTCTATCGCTTCCGGATGACAACTGACGCAGACGATATTTTTCCCACCATCATCCAAGGCTTGGCGAATCGGGGTAACATCCCGCAATCCTCCATCTAAATAGCTCCGACGAACCTCTCCGTTAATTTTAACGACAGGCATCAGAATGGGAACGGCAGAGGAGGCCATTAAATATTCTATAAATTCGGGCGTACTAGGGTCCACATAATGGATGCGCCCCTCCATAATATTCACTGCACCTATTTTCAGACCTACCGGACTCGCTTGTAAATTTCGAATAGACACCACATCATGAATCAAATCACGCAACGGCTGGGTAGAAACGAGGCCTCGGAATTTTTTCGTTAACGCAGTCCAACCTAATTCAAATATCGATAAAGGCTTAGATAAACAATCAGGCCGTGTGATTCGTGTTTCCCAAAAGTCCCATAAATCATCGGCTGCTTGCTGAAATGAAATGGCCTGACCCGAAACATGTTGTTGGCCTAATGCATTCACCAAAAAAGCCGCATTTAAGCTCCCCGCTGAAATCCCATAAATCACATCCGGCTGGAATCCTTTTTCAGCTAATGCCTTGATGACACCCGCTTGAAATGCCCCTTTGACAGAACCTCCCGCTAAGACCAACATGTTGCTCATAAATTTTGTATTATTTATTTCTCAGGGCTAAATTATCCCAAATTGTGATTAAATTTACACAATTTCCACATGTGCCGAACACGCACGTAAACTTAATTCTATGTCCATTTCGCTTTCATCTATTCAGGCGCCCATCGCGGAACCCATGAAGGCATTTGAAGGGAAATTCAGGCAGTTCATGAAGACGAAAGTCATGCTGCTGGACACGATTATGAATTACATTGTCCAACGGAAAGGCAAGCAAATGCGCCCCATGTTCGTTTTCTTAACAGCAGGATGCGTGGGCGAAATCACCGAAAAAACGTATCGTGGCGCGGCGCTAATCGAACTACTTCACACAGCCACCTTAGTCCATGATGACGTAGTCGATGAATCCGATTACCGTCGGGGATTTTTCTCCATCAATGCGGTATGGAAAAATAAAATTGCCGTGCTTGTTGGAGATTATTTATTATCCAAAGGCCTTTTACTTTCCGTAGACCACAAAGATTTCGACCTATTAACATCCGTTTCCACCGCCGTTCGCGAGATGGCGGAAGGCGAATTATTACAAATCGAGAAAGCACGTAAATTGGACATCACAGAGGATGTCTATTTTGATATTATTCGCAAGAAAACGGCAACACTTATTGCCGCATGTTGTGCAGTAGGCGTACAATCGACGGATGCAGATCCGAAATATGTCGACATGGCTCACCAGTTTGGCGAAAAAGTAGGTATCGCTTTTCAAATCAAAGATGATTTATTCGACTACGGTGACGCTGAAATCGGGAAACCCTTAGGCATTGATATCAAGGAAAAGAAAATGACTTTACCTTTAATCTATGCGCTTCAAAATACCACGAGATCTTTGCGAAAGCAGATGATTAAAACCATCAAAAACGATTCGGATAATCCCGTAAAAGTTAAAGAGGTTATCGCGTTTGTTAAATCCACGGGAGGCATTGCATATGCCACACAACGCATGCAGGAATTTGCCCAGGAAGCGCGCGAGATTCTCAGCCAATTCCCTGATTCGGCTTACCGAACATCCCTAGGAAATCTACTCAACTACACCATCGAACGTAACAAATAAAAAAGGAGGCCTTTTGAGCCTCCTTTTTTTTATCCTATACTTCGGATTAACGTGGTCCGCCGAAGCCACCACCGCCTCCACCCATACGCATGCCAGGCATACCCATCGGTTGTTGGGGAGCTGCCGGAGCCGCATCACCTTCGCCACCTTTTGTATCGTCGTTATTCACCGACTTCTTCTTCTTTTGAGGACCAAAACTCATCTTACCGATTCGGTATGAGAAATTAATCTTGAAGTTCATGTTACGCATCGTGCTCTCAGAAACCTGATTAATCGATGCCGTCTTCGTTTCATTACGAATTACAAATCCGTTTGGCGTCAAGAAGTTTTCAGCACCAAAACCGATGCTACCCTTCTTATTCTTGAAATCCTTCTTCAAACTTAGGCTATACATACCAAATCCACCTTGAGATCCCTGTAATTGAACTTGATTGACACGGTAGAAAGAGAATACTTGAGCACCCCAGCCATTGCCAAAGTTGTAATTTCCGAAAATTCTAAAGTTGGACTGTAAACCTTCATTCTTCGCAGACAACAAAGGATCAGCCACATTATTCGCCAAGACCATGTAAGACAAATCACCGCCTCCACCAAGCATCAATTTATTGGACAAATTCACATTTAAGTTGATGTTCATCCCATAAGCATCTTCATTACCAATGTTCTGAGATGTCGTCTTAACCGTATCTCCACGTACTTCCCGAATACGATTGATTGCACCCGTTGTATTACGCATGAAAATCGCTGTCGAAATATAGGTTTGCTTCACAAACTTACTGTACGAAATCTCATAGTTATTTGTGTACTCAGGCGCCAAATTCGGATTACCTGTTGAGATGTTCAATGGATTAGAAGCATTCACGTTCGGGTTCAAGTTTTCGATACCTGGACGTTGGATACGACGGTTGTAACTAAAACGCCATGTTCCCGACTTGAATGTTTTCGACATGTTAAGGCTAGGAACCAACACGCCATATGGAGGAATCACAGTATTTTGACCTTCCTTTTTCAAGAAACTTGCCGAGATATCCGTATGCTCATAACGCGCACCTGCCTTGATACTCCACTTGTTTTTGGTCGTTAAGGTATATGAACCATACGTTCCCCAAATATTCTGGTTATAATCAAATACGTTACTTGGCAAAGAGGCTAAGTTAACTAAGGCATAGACACCATCCGTACCAGCTGTAAAAGACTTGTAATCCGATGTTACATTTCGAGTAATCGCCTTCGCGCCAAACTCAATCATCGACATTTTGTTTATAGGCGTTTGATAATCCATTTGAATCGTTGCCTCCTCATTGTAAGCATCATTCGCGTTTTTGATCGAACTCATGATCTCGCTCATGTTCGAATTCGGATTCATAATCAAATTGTAAAAATCATTGGTCCGATTGTTGCGGCTATACATCGATAAGATTGAAAACTCCTTCTGTGCTTTTTCAAAAGTCTTTGTATAATCGACATTGACATCAACGTTCGCTGATTGATCTTGAGAATTTGTATTACGTAAACTCGTTAACACATTGTTACGAACCTGCGAAAGACCATCTTGCCAGTTGTTGCCATTACGCAAACCAAAACGTACATTCGATGTAACCGAATTGTATTTGTTGATATCCCAGTCAAAACCTAATTGGTAATTACCGAAAATACCTTCGCGACGTGTTTCAGCTGATTGTACGTTACGCGTTTCTACACCATTATTCTGTGTAATCTGCGTACTCTCAAATTTACCATTGACATTGTATTCCGTACGACCAAAACCTCCCAACGAAAGTCCCCAGTTCTTATTACGGAAATTTCCATTTAACGCTAGGTTAGATCCACGAACACCCGCACTTGTATCAAAACTTAAAGTCAAACCTTGTAACGTATTTTTCTTCGTAACGATGTTGATGATACCGGCAGAACCTTCTGCATCATATTTAGCAGATGGAGAAGTAATTACCTCAACCGTCTTAATCATATCCGCTGGAATTTGCTTCAAGGCATCCGCAATACTCGAGGCCATAATGGTAGAAGGCTTATTATTAATCAACACCTTCACGTTAGATGAACCACGCAACGATGGATTACCATCTAAATCAACGGATAACATAGGAACTTTTTTCAACACATCGGTTGCGTCACCCCCTTTATTCGTTGCATCTTTTTCTGCATTATAAACAGTACGATCCACACGCTCCTCGATCATGGCACGCTGGCCTTCCACGGTTACTTCCGCCAACATCTTCGTACTTGCGGGTAATTTGATCACACCTAAATCATGGTCATCGTTCTTCGCATTAATGGAAACCAATAACGTTTTGCTTTCATAACCGATGAACGAGATAACCAATTTATAATCACCTTGTGCTACTTTATTTAAGACAAATTTCCCAACCAAATCAGCCGAAGCTCCGTCTACCGGACGATTCGTTGCTTTGTTGATTAAGGCTACTGAGGCAAATTCAACGGGTTTCGTATCTGTGGAATCCAAGATATAACCGACAATTTTAGCTGAACCTTTTGAAGCTGCTTGCGCAGTTCCTGGAATAACAGCTTCTTTTTTGGGCGCTGCACCGAATCCTCCCATGCCACCCGGAATCTGCGAGATGGCAGAAAAGGAGAAGAGCATTAATGCGAATAGCGTAATAATTTGTTTCATTGTTTGTTTGTTAAAATCGTATTTTACGAATGCAAAATTTGTACTTATAAAATAAAGGCCTTTTATTTTGCGACCAAAATGGATAATTTGTTGCCCAATATGACCATTCAAGTTCAAACTCCAAGACTAACCTTGATTCCACTGACAAACCAGCAACTGCAAGTTTGGAAGCAAACGGGGCGCAAAGATCTAGAAAAAACGCTAGACCTTAACCATAACCCTTGGAAATTGGGATTGTTTTATGAGCAGGAAACACTTCAGGCCTTAAGCGATTTTTGGATACCCCAAACCGCTAAATTCCCATTGGACTATTTCTGGTACACAAATTGGGAAATTATCCTCAACTCGGCGTCCTGCTCTGTAGGGGGAATCGGATTTGCTGGCCTTCCTGATAATGATGGCACGACCGAAATAGGCTATGCCATCGATCAAAAATTCGAAGGCCAAGGAATTGCCACCGAAGCAGTCCAAGCTTTATCCGCTTGGGCATTTCAAGATGAAGGATTACAAATCCTGCGCGCGGAAACGCCTGTGGATAATATGGGTTCCCAACGGGTATTAACAAAAAATCAATTCGTTCAGACAGGCGAGAAAAAACTCGAACTCGAAATACCCATGCAAGTTTTCACCTGGGAACGCCGACGATAAATTTCATTTATCTCGTAAAAATGGTAATTTTACCAAATTGCCAATATCCTAAGGTCTTCGGACCACCACTTATATGCAGCATTTTACTTCCGTTAAAGACGCGTACAACATTGACAAACTCGTAAATGAAGCTTTGTTGATGAAAAAGATGCCCTATGCCGACAAGCATTTGGGGAAGAATAAGACCATGGGCTTGTTGTTCTTTAATTCCAGTTTACGTACCCGTTTGTCAACACAAAAGGCGGCACAAAACTTAGGAATGGATGTGATGGTGATGAATGTGGGGGCAGATTCCTGGCAATTGGAAATGAACGAAGGCGTCATCATGAACGGTGACAAAGCAGAACACGTATCGGAAGCGGCGGCCGTAATAGGCCAATACTGCGATATTGTAGGGGTTAGAAGCTTTCCTGGACTCGTAGACAGAGAATACGATTATTCTGAATTGGTCTTAAAACAATTCATGAAATTTACCGGAAAACCCATCGTAAGCTTGGAGTCGGCAACACGCCACCCTTTGCAATCGCTGACCGACTTAATCACCATTACCGAATATAAAACCGTGGAACGTCCTAAAGTTGTTTTGACTTGGGCGCCCCATGTGAAGGCATTGCCACAATGTGTTCCTAATTCCTTTGCAGAATGGATGAATATTGCGAATGTAGACTTTACCATCGCTCATCCGAAAGGCTATGAATTAGCCCCTGAATTTTCAGGAAATGCTAAGATCTGTTATGACCCAAAAGAGGCTTTCGAAGGTGCCGATTTTATCTATGCCAAAAACTGGTCTTCGTATGAAGATTATGGCAAAATTCTTTCTTCTGATCCTGCTTGGACAGTTAGCGAGGAAAAAATGAAATTAACGAATAATGCAAAATTCATGCATTGCCTTCCTGTGCGTCGTAATGTCGTTGTGGATGATGCGGTGATCGATTCTGCAAATTCGATCGTGGTCCAACAAGCCGGAAACCGGGTTTGGGCAGCACAAACGGTCTTAAAAGAAATTTTATTAACCCAAATGCGGGTGGAGAGTCCATATTTATTCTAATGTCAAAGCAAGCCTTACATATTGTCAAAATTGGCGGGAACATCATCGATGCTCCTGAAGCATTAGCTTCTTTTCTGGCCAACTTTGCATCGATCAAAGGCCCTAAATTACTTGTCCATGGAGGCGGTAAAATCGCTACATCCATGGCTGCCGAATTAGGTATACAAAGTCAAATGATTGACGGTCGGCGCGTAACCGATGCCGACAGCCTTCGCATCGTCACGATGGTCTATGCGGGATGGATCAACAAATCCATTGTCGCATCCTTGCAGGCACAACAATGCAATGCCATCGGACTAGCGGGCCCGGATGGAGGATTTGTTGTCGCTAAAAAAAGAAATCCCGTTCCCATGGATTATGGATTTGTGGGTGATATTGAAAAGGTCAATGCGCAAGATTTGGCTGGATTAATAACAGCCGGATTTAGTCCCGTGTTCGCTCCGATTACGGCGGATAGCACAGGCCAACTCCTCAATACCAATGCGGATACGATGGCGCAGGCCTTGGCGATAGGTTTGAGTGACTATTTCGATGTGACCTTAACGTATTGTTTTGAAAAGCAAGGCGTATTGATGGATCCGAACGATGACAATTCCGTGATTTCACAGATTAATCAGGCAAATTTTGCTCAGTTAAAAGCAGACGGCATCGTGTCAGCAGGCATGATTCCTAAGCTCGAAAATGCATTAAAAGCCATTGCACAAGGCGTTCAAATTGTTCGTCTTTGCCATGCAGATTTCGTTTCACAGCCCGATAAAGGCACTTTGATTCAAGCCTAAATGTATACGGACCAACAATTTTTGGATGCTCAAAACCTGCTCGCACAGCTAGTAGCTTGCCCCTCATTAAGTCGGGAAGAGCATGGAACTGCTGCAATTATCCAAGATTTTTTGGCTGCTCGAAATATTGCGTTTCATACACTTGGGAATAATGTTTGGGCAACGAACAAACAATTTGATGCCAGCAAACCAAGTATTCTATTAAACTCGCATCACGATACGGTGAAGCCAAATGCCTCCTGGACACATGAACCCTTTGCTGCCACCTACCTAGATGGCAAAATGATTGGATTGGGCGTTAATGATGCGGGTGCTAGTTTAGTAAGTTTGATTAGCACGTTTTGTTCTTTTTATGAACAAACATTACCCTTCAATTTGGTATTAGCCGCTACGGCGGAAGAAGAAATATCGGGCACTGGAGGCATCGAATCCGTTTTGAAATCAGTAGAATTCCCTGAGATTTCCTGGGCGATTGTGGGGGAACCGACGGATTGCCAATTAGCAATAGCCGAAAAAGGATTGATGGTTGTGGACGCCGAAGTTAAAGGCGTAGCAGGCCATGCGGCAAGGAATGAGGGCGTGAATGCGATATACCTCGCGTTGGAAGATATCAACAACATTAAGGCATTTGAGTTCCCGGAAGTTTCCCCGGTACTCGGACCTGTCAAATGCACCGTTACCGTGATCAATGCCGGAAAACAACATAATGTTGTTCCTGACCAATGTCACTATACGATTGATTGTCGGGTCAATGAATGTTATTCCTTAGAACAAGTACTCGAAATTTTACGAGGCCTCGTTCAAGCAGAATTGACTCCACGGAGCATCCGATTACAATCAAGTAAAATCCCTGATGGACATCCCGTGCTCGAAGCAGCTGCTGCATTAGGGATTACAACCTACGGATCACCTACCCTATCGGATCAGGCATTAATGCATTTCCCATCGGTAAAGATTGGTCCAGGGCATTCAGGAAGAAGCCATACGGCGGATGAATTTATTTATTTAGAAGAACTGAAGCAGGGAATTCAAACCTATCAGAACATATTATCACAATTAATCTAATACGATCGTGGCAAAACTTTGGCAAAAAGAAAATCAAGTAACAGACGCAATCATTGAACAATTCACGATTGGCAACGACCCTGTATACGATTTGCAATTGGCGCGCTACGACGTCATGGGATCGCTCGCACACATTACGATGCTAGAACACGTAGGCTTACTACCTACCGAAGAGCTCGAGCCGCTATGTGTCGAACTGAAAAACATTTTAGCTACAATAGAGGGTGGAACCTTCGTCATCGAAGAAGGGATGGAAGATGTTCATTCTCAAATCGAATACTTGTTAACAAAGAAACTCGGCGATTTAGGCAAGAAAATCCATGCGGGCCGTTCACGCAACGACCAAGTTTTAGTGGATTTGAAACTATTTATGCGGGCTGAAATCATGGAAATCGCAGATGCGGTCGAAGATTTATTTAATCTTTTATTGACCAAAAGCGAAGCCCATAAAAACGATTTATTACCCGGCTATACGCACTTACAAATTGCCATGCCATCGTCTTTTGGATTATGGTTCGGTGCCTATGCAGAATGTTTAGTTGAAGACGCGGAATTGCTAGAAGCAGCCTTTCGTTTGGCCAATAAAAATCCACTTGGTTCCGGGGCTGGATATGGTTCTTCTTTTCCTTTGGACCGGAAATTAACGACCATATTGTTAGGTTTTGAAGCTCCGCATGTGAATGTTGTCAATGCCCAAATGTCCCGTGGTAAAACGGAATTTTATGTATTAAACGCCATCAGTCAAATAGCGACGACCTTGAGTCGATTAGCGATGGATGTGTGTTTATACAATTCACAAAACTTTGGCTTCATCGAATTACCTAGCTCCCTAACGACAGGAAGTTCGATTATGCCGCACAAAAAGAATCCTGATGTCGCCGAATTATTACGCGGCAAATCCAATAAACTCAAGGCAGTTCCGAATCAAATGCAATTGCTCATGAGCAACCTACCATCAGGTTACCACCGGGAATTCCAATTGACAAAAGAATTATTGATGCCTGCCATCGACGAAATCAAAGATTGCCTGGAAATCACACAGTACATGGTTACGCACATGAAGGTGAAGGCTGACCTGTTAAAGGATGCCAAATATGACTTATTGTTCTCGGTTGAAGAAGTGAATAAATTAGTCGTTGCGGGAGTTCCTTTCCGAGAAGCCTATGTACAAGTGGGTAAAATGATCGAAGCAGGTGAATTCAATGGAAGCAGCCGCGAAATCAATCACTCCCATTTAGGCAGCATCGGAAATTTAGGATTAAGCGATATTCAAGCGCAAAAAGAGGCTGTTTGGAACCGTTTTGGTTTTGAAAAAGTCGAGGATGCGATTGATGACCTATTGAGCTAATTGCTTCGCCAATAATTTCTGCATATACTTTCCTAAAATATCAAATTCTAGGTTCACGCGATCACCGACTTTCATTTGGTGAAAAATCGTGTGTTCGTAAGTATAGGGAATGATCGCCACCGAAAAAGTATCCGTTCCGGATTCAACCACCGTTAGACTCGTGCCATTGACACAAATCGAACCTTTCTCCACAGTCACATGACCGGCAGGATATTGAAAGTGATATTCCCAAGAACCGTCATGCGTGATGATGGACGTGCAAATTCCCGTTAGATCCACATGACCTTGAACAATATGGCCATCGAATCGGCCGTTTGCCGACATGCAGCGTTCCAAATTGACTTTTTGACCCAGCGCCAAATCTCCCAAATTTGTTTTCTGTAAGGTCTCTTGAATCGCTGTCACACGGTATTGGGGTGATTTAATCTCGACAACAGTTAGGCAAACACCATTATGAGCGAGCGACTGATCGATCTTCAATTCGTCTGTAAAAGACGACGAGAACCAAAAATCAACATTCGTGCCTTGCGCTTGTTTGCTTTCCAATACGCCCATCGATTCCACAATACCTGTAAACATGTGATTAATTTTATATTTTTACGAACCCAAATTTACACGCATTCCTATGAAATTCAACCGTTGGATACTGATTCTCATCGTGATTGTTGGCGGACTGATCTACTTCAGCCTTCCCAAGCAATCCCAAGCACCGTCAAAATCATCCGCAGATTCGCTACAAATCGCTGAAAAGCGCTTAACAAAAGATGAGCAATTCAAAACAGGTGATGAGTCTCCTATCCCAGACAAGGCAAATTTCAAAGGTTTGACTTATTATCCCTATGATGCAACCTGGATAATTCCATTCGAGATAACGCGCAGTGAAAAGGTGACGCGCATTAGCCTGCAGATGACTGATGGTTCCGTTGATTCCTTATTGGTATTTGGTAAAGCTCATGCAGATTTGGCAGGTATGCACGTTGACCTAATTGTTTACCAACATGATTCGGGTGATTTTTTCATACCATTTAAAGACAAAACCGCCCCCACAGAAACCTATGGAGGCGGTCGGTATTTAGAGTTACCCCTAACTAAATTAAAAGACAATCAACTAAGCATTGACTTTAACGAAGCTTTTTTTCCGTATTGCGCATACAACAAGACCTTTGCCTGTCCCATACCGCCCAAAGAAAATCAGCTGAGTATTCGAATTCCTGCGGGAGAAAAAAATCCTTAATCCGCGCGGCGAACCGTAGAAGCACCACTCAAATCCCTCGAGATGTTTAAGGGATTTCCTCGGTAAGTAATCTTCGAAGCGCCGGATGCGTCAACGCGTAAAGATTTTTGAACGTTCAATTCCACGTGACTTGCCCCACTTGCGTCAACATCAACATCGCGTGCAACCATGTTGTTTAAAATAACATGGCTAGCTCCCGACAAGCCAACGGATAATTTAAGGACCCGACCAGCCATTTCAACTTTGGTGGCGCCGGAAAGATCGATAACAAGTTTATCAGCAATTAATTTGGATGAACTTATTTTAGATGCACCTGAACAATGCAACGTCATTTCTTCTTCGTCCGTAAAACCCTCTAACGTTACTTTCGTCGCACCATTAAATTCAGCATCGCGTAAGCGCGGCATGGAAATATTGATGATGATTTTATTAGAACTTGATTTCCAATTTTTCCAGTTGGACCAGTATGATTCATCCAAAGAGACGATTAATTTTGAGCCTTCCACTTCTACTTCAAGCTCATCTAAATCCTTTTCATTACCCGTCGCTGAAATCGTGCAGGTACTAGCCTTGGTGATATGAATTTCAAAAGCACTGCCTAATTCCAGTGATTGAAAATTACCGATACGGAATTTTTTCGTTATTTGATCGGGCGCAAATGCGAATGCTTGTGATGATATAGAAATTACCAATAAGCTGAGAATAATACGTAAGCGATTTTTCATAAAATGGATTTATTTATTCAAGATGCGAACAAGATGCTTGAACGACCCGCATCGTTGCATGCCGAACTAATTATTTATTTTTCAAAAACGAAACCTGCAAATTTGGATACGATTGATAACTCAAATCAGCGCGCTCCGCTTTCTTCCCTTTGATGCTTTTCTTCACATTTAAATCCATTTTGGCTTGATTACCTACCGAAATCCGCGCAATATTCGTTTGCCAGTTGCGGGCCAACAATTCCGATGAATCAAAGGCTGCAGCGGCAAGCTCATTCGAGCGACCCGATAAAGTTAAACTGTGAAAATCACGCAAAATAACATCCAACGCAGGCACATCAAATCCCTTTATTTCGGTTCGACCATTTCCACCTAAATCCACTTTACTTAAAGAAGGTGTTTCAATCGTCACCGACATATTATTGGGAATATCATTTAAAGTCAATGTACGATTACTCACGGAAGTCAGACGACCAAAGTCGGCAGATGCCTCCGCCGACTGGTACGAAACTTTGAATTCTTTTCCTTTGACAATTGTGATGGCCGCAGATCCACAACGCTTTAATTCAATCGCCCCGAAAGGTTCAACGGTTTTGGATAAAGAAAAGTTACTTGGCGCCGCGGGTGCAACAGGAGCATCCGGCACAGTGTCAAAGGATTCATCATCGTTATCGGAAGAATCATCATTCGAGTTATCCGATTGTTTTGGATTACGATTTAAGCAAATCAAGCCTTTATCCATCGAGAAAGCCCATTTGGACCCAACAAACAGATCGCCATTATCCTCATTGAAATAACCCCCATCCAATACATTCTCCATGAAATAGCCAAACTCACGCGTCATGCTGAAAGTAACTCCGTAAGGAATCAAGATTTTAACACGCATGCGTTGATTGCGAAACTTCAAATTTTGCAGTCCAAAATGGCTATCTAAAACTAATTGGTTCCCTTTGACAGTATATCGGTATTGAACCGCCTTGGCATTTTTTTCAGCCTCCGCCCGCGTACGGCCATTGGATTTGGCAAACTGGATAATTTGAATGGTCTTTCCATCGTAACCTTCCAAGCTGACTTGTGCACGTGAGAAACCACCCCGATTAAAATCATGCTCTTCATCTTCATCCAATAATTCATCTGTGATGATATTGTTCCCCAACAATTTCTCCCACATCGTTTCATTTGATTCACGATTCACATCAAAGACATAAGACGAATCAGCAGTAATTTCCTTCATTTGGTTCACGGATGCAGTCCGTTGGAAATTACGTCCCACAAAACTGAAGGCAGCAAATAATCCAATCCAACCCACAATCGCCATTGTTGTGGAGATGTATTTGTAGATTGAATTTGTCAACTTCCGGTTAAGCAATAAGGACAATCCGCCAATTCCAATGCCAACGATCATCGGGATTATGGCAGCATAAGCCGCCCAAATTGCCCAGGCAGGTAAATCCTGCGCCAATAAATAAAAAGGAATTCCTGTCTCTCCAAAATTAAGACCAATGATTCCATGATCGAATCCGGAAAATCCTGCTGTTGTTGCAAGTACCAATGTAGCGGCAAATGCAATGGCAATGGCGATTAAAACAATTCCAAAAAGGTACTGCACAAACCATTTAAGTCCAATCAAGACTGGTTTCAGCGCGGTAAAAATAGTCGCCAATGTCCGAAAAGGGAAAAGCAATAAACGTGTCAAGGGTTTTTCCTCAGCTGAATCTGGCTGAAATGTCTCCTTGATATTCTTCTCAATATTTTCCAAGGTGATCGGCTCACCCGTCATCGCCATCTTGTCTGTCACCGATTTTGCCTCGGGTGTAATCGCCATGATGATAATGTAAGCTGCAGCTCCTGTACCGAAAAAGAACAACGAAATAACGGCTAACACACGTAATAAACCTACATCCCACCCTGTATAAGCGGATATTCCGGCCATGACACCACCGACTACTTTATTCTCCGGATCACGGTAAAACTTCCGATAGGATTTATCCGTTTCGACTGTTACTTCTCCAGGAATAGCAATCCAACAAGCTACATACACCCAGAATACAAGGTTAGCCGCGTGCAGCAAAGGGAAAAGGCCAAAAAAGCCAACAATTAGAATCAATCGCACCCAAATAGGATCAATCTCAAAATAATTCGCAGCACCTGCCGCTACACCACCCAATTTCTTGTTGGTCAAATCCCGACGAAAAATCTTCTTAGCGCCTGAATCTTGTTTCGGTTCCGATTTACGTTGTTCGGATTTTCCTTCCTCTGTTTCGATTTCTTGAAAATCAGCCACCGTTCCCAAAGAGGCGATTAATTCATCTACATGAACTTGCGTGATGGCTTCGGTTTTCTCGGTTTCCCGGATATTCCAAAATTTCTCAGCAATACGAGCCTCAATATCTTCAATGATTTCTTTCGAACCCTCAAAGTTTTGAAAATAAGCATGGATGGATTTTAAATACGCATCCAAGGTAGCAAAAGCGTCTTCCTCGATATGGAAAACAATGCCAGCGATATTAATTGATAAGGTCTTTTTCATAAACGTATAATTAAGCTTGGGGTGTTTGAGGATGAGTAATTTGGGAAACAGAGCCTTGTAAGTCATCCCAGGTTCCATGTAATTCCGCTAAAAAGGTCTCCCCTTTTTCGGTTAATACATAATATTTTCGTGGCGGACCTGATGCCGACTCGACCCATTTATAATCCAGAAATCCGGCATTTTTTAAGCGGGTCAACAAAGGGTATAATGTCCCTTCTACAACCATGATTTTTGCTGATGTTAATTCCGTCAGCATGGTAGAGGCATAAACCTCACCCCTTGAAATAATCTGCAGAATACAGAATTCTAAAATCCCTTTCCGCATCTGCACCTTGGCATTTTCAATATCCATCGGTTTGTTTTTGTTTATTTGATAGGACAAATGTATAAAAGGTACTATGTAATACAAAGTACCTTAGAAAAAATATTTTTGATTTATGGATAAACGGTGAGTAATTTGTGAGGAATGGCTTACCAAGCTTATGTCCCTATGAAAATCCTATCCAAAGAAGTAGCCTTACCGCTTGCATTCTACAACCGAGACACTTGGTTGAAAGTTGCCTTCTTCGCCGTTTGCGTATTTATGGCGGGCTTTTCCTTGTATTTCACGGATGGATTGGTGAATAAATTAGAGGAGCGCGAAAAGCAGCAAATCGAATTGTATGCAGAAACCATTCGCTATGTAATGACGAGTGATGAGAATGCCGACATCAATTTTTTCTTTGAGCGAATCAAGAAAATCAATGAAAACAATACGATTCCAGTGATATGGAAAGATGGCAGCGGACACCTGAATTCCATCAACATCGCTATGCCAGACGCAATTGACATCGAGCAAAAACAGGTTTTATTACAAGCCAAACTCAAGGAAATTATCGCAGAAAACAACAAGCCCATCGAAATGGACATGGGTTTCCAAAAAGAATACATCTATTACGGGAATTCCAAGCTTTTGAAACTCCTGCGCTATTACCCACTCTCTCAATTGCTCGTGGTTTTAATCATTGGCTTCTTAGGCTATATATTCTTCTCCTATTCGAGACGAGCTGAACAGAATCGAGTTTGGGTAGGATTAGCGAAAGAAACCGCACATCAGTTGGGGACGCCGCTCTCATCCTTGACTGCTTGGGTTGAAATCCTACGAAATGAACCGAGTATTAATCCCGAAATTGTCGTTGAACTTGGGAAGGATATCCAACGGCTCGAAACCATTACGACCCGCTTTTCAAATATCGGTTCAACACCCATTCTGAAAGAGGAAGATTTGGAAGAACTTATTTCCAGTTTCATCAACTACCTTAAAATTCGAATTTCAACCAAAGTATACATTGAGATTAAATCCTCATTGGTACCTGGGCAGTTGGCTAATGTCAACAAATATCTTTTTGAATGGGTCATTGAGAACATCTGCAAAAACGCAGTAGACGCCATGAGTGGTACCGGCGATATGTTAATCTACCTGCATGAAGGCAAAAACAACCAACTTTTCATTGATATCTCAGATACGGGTAAAGGTATTATCCCCGCGAACATGTCGAAAATATTCAACCCGGGTTATAGTACCAAAAAACGCGGTTGGGGCTTAGGACTTACCTTAGCCAAACGGATTGTTGAAAACTACCACGAAGGAAAATTAACCTTGAAGTCGACCGAGATCAACAAAGGGAGCACATTCCGGATTTCACTTCCTAAACCGCTGAATAAGGACGTATGAACACGACCAACCTGGTCTTCGGATCCGCATTAATCATTATTGGAATCGGCTATTTATTAAAAAGCCTACGCTTCATCGAGATGAATGATGCGAAATCCATCTCGAAATTTTTGATGCATACCACCTTCCCGGCGCTGGTTTTTACGACCATGTTGAAGGTTGAACTTTCCGCAGCATTAGGCTGGTTACCACTAATCGCCATGTTATTCGGCTTCCTTTCTTCCTTTATAGGATTTCTTGTATTTAAAAAAGAGGCCCCAACACACCGCGGCATTTTAACTATGGGTTCAGCAGGCTGGAACCTTGGTTTGTTTGCCTACCCTTTAATTGAAGGCATCTGGGGCTGGCAAGGACTCACTTATGCCATCATGTTTGATCTAGGAAATTCGGTCATCAACTTCATGGTCAATTATGGCATGGGGACTTATTTAGCTGGGAATCACGGCTCAAAAAACCCCATTAAGCATGTACTAAAAAAGATATTTACATTACCGCCGTTTCAAGCGATGTTGATCGGATTAGCCTTCAACATCCTCCAAATTCCAGTATTCCCCTTAGCTGCTGATATTATCGATACCATCGCAAAAGGGAATAAACCCATGGTCTTATTGCTGATGGGTATATATTTCAGCGTACGTTTACCTAAAGTGGCATTTGCTAAGGTATTCCAGGTGTTAGGACTTCGGTATATATTAGGCCTCAGCATCGGATTATTGCTCTACTATACGGTTCCCTTCGAATTTCAATACCGGAACATGCTGCTGATCTGTTTGATTCTTCCCGCCGGCATGACACTCATCACCTATTCGGATGAATTGAATTTTGATACGGGAATTGCTGCGGCCATCGTAAATTTCTCGATGCTGATCAGCTTTGTCATCATGTGGTGTTTAGTAGGGATTTTCAGCATGGCGCCCCATTAAACCAAATAAAATTGGTATTTTTGTGTAAACAATTTGCCAATCATCAACGTTAGGACTAGGCAAATCAATCAATGCTATGGTCGTACCCTACAAAAATCAAAATAAAGGCAAAAAAGAACAAGTCGCAGACATGTTCAACTCCATTTCACATAAATACGACTTCCTAAACCATTTATTAAGTGGTGGAATCGATATTATCTGGAGGAGAAAAGCGATCAAATTACTCAAGAACAAGGGTATCAAGAAAGTATTGGATATCGCCACAGGTACCGGCGACTTTGCAATCGAGGCATTAAAAATCAATCCTGACAAAATTGTAGGTGTTGATATCTCAGAAGGCATGCTCGCCTTCGGTAAAGAGAAAATCAAAAAAATGGGATTAGAAGAAAAGATTACCTTGCAAATGGGGGATTCTGAAAAACTTCCGTTTTCCGACAATAGTTTTGATGCAATCACCGTTAGTTTTGGTGTACGGAATTATGAAACATTGGAAAAGGGCTTAAGAGACATGTTTAGGGTGCTTAAACCCGGCGGATATTGCCTAATCTTGGAGTTTTCGAATCCAAGACACTTTCCGATGAAGCAACTTTACAACTTCTATTCGAAATATTGCTTACCGTTGTTAGGTAAATTAATTTCCAAAGATCCAGCAGCTTACACATACCTTCCGGAATCTGTTCAAGCATTCCCAGATGGACCTGATTTTATTAAGATTTATGAGTCTTGTGGATTTTCGAAGACACAATGGATTCCAATGACAGGTGGAATTTGCTCTATCTACTTAGGCCAAAAAGTAAAATAATCGTGCGCATCATTCGAAATATTGGAGCCTTATGTTTGATATTACTGACCTTTCAATCTTGGGGCCAACACACCAAATACACCCGTATATTTCATGAATATTACGATGAGAAACCCATTCACTTTGGTTTCTTATTCGGATTTGCTTCATCGAATTACTTCATGCAGGCTGACAAAACTATTCTAGGGACGATAGATTCCGTCAGATCACCTCGAAATTTTGGATTTCAAATTGGCGGGCTTGTCAATTACGCATTTGATAAACATTGGGAATTAAAATCCGGGATCAACATTGCCCTTTATGAACGTGAAATTCAATTTAAAAGTGAGGCAAATAATCCGCTCTGGAGGGAATCAACTTGGTTGGAAGTACCCGTATTGTTGAAATTACGATCATTGCGCCGCAAGAATCACCGCATGTATGTCATGGGCGGATTTAAACTTGGGGTAGAAGCAAATGTTAAGAAAAAAAGCACCGCACTCAGCGCAAATACAGCCGACCTTTCCTTAGAATATGGCTTTGGTCTTGAACAATATTTCCAGTTCTTCAAGTTTACTCCCGAGATACGTTTTTCACACGGCCTATTGAATTTATATGTGCCCCCTTCTGTAAGCGGACCCTATTCTAAATTAAATGGCATCAGGTCCCATACGGTGTCGCTTGTCATCAACTTCGAGTAAATTAAGGCAAATCCTTTTTAGCTTTGGCAGGATCAATAGTGACCTCTAACGAAGAAACCGCGGATACTCCAAACCATCCAGCCCCCTGTAATGTAGAACTGCTATTGGTATTCTTAATATTCGTTGGGATATTCGCCGCAGGTCTTGAGAACAAGCCGGCATTATTCAATTCTAGACGCGCTTGTGAATAAAAGCTAAATTGGTCTAAGGTAATAGAATACAACTCAACCTTTACCTTATCGTTCGCTTCATACAATTCGGGATTGATGGCACCACGAATAGGAAGATTAAACATCAATCCATCTGTATTTGCAACTTTCTGAAGCGCAGAATCGTAAAAAATAACAAGATTAGACGGGGAATTAAACAAGACTCCATTTTTGTAAAACTTCAAACGATAACAACTTCCCTCACCTTTTAAATCATTCCCAAACCAGCGCGCTTCAAAACCCTTTTCCGGTTTTCCATCGCCCGACTGGCGAGGATTCGCTGTGGCTGTTTTATACGCAATCGAATCAATGGGAGGCACAGGATTCATTTTAGCAGACGCCACATAGGTATCATCCCCTGATTTAACGGATAATTGATAGGTCCGACCGACCTGCCCAAAGAGTGGGTTCGCTGCTGATGGTGTCCAGATATATACCCCTGGAGTCTCAGCACTTTCCACAAATCTAAACTCATTTGCAGCATCATCTCGAACAATGACCTCCGCATTTCGAATGGCAGGAACAGAACTATTATCGAAATAGTCTTGCGATTGGGTTAATGTGATTTTCTGTGGACCAGGAAGATTCGTCAAGGTTGACTCAACCACTAAATAATGATCCGACTTAGGGCTATCCAACGTAACCACATCTTCACATGAAAATAAAAAGACCGAAAACAATAAGATTAAATAGCGCATCTTAAAAAGTAAAATTATAAGTGACAGCTGGAACAAAAGATCCAATAATGGACAATTGTACCGCTTCTGTTTTTAAGGTATTGGAATCATTTGCTTGCGTATAGATCGAGAATGGATTCTTCCGATTATACACATTATAAACAGAGAATACCCATTCCGAAGAGCCTTTTCCAAACAAAGCCTTCTTGTTCTTCTTCGTAGCTGAAATATCCAGTCGGTGATAATCAGGCACACGAATATTACCACGGGTTCCCACAGCGGTTTGTGGATAAGCGACACCCTCATAGATATATTTTTGTGAGGGAATCGAATAAGGTACACCCGTTATGTAAGCAAAATTTGCCCCAAAGGACCATTTAGCTGATAAAGCGTATTGACCAACCACATTGAGTGTATGCGTACGATCATACCGATTTACATACCAATCATTGTTGTTTAACCCTTCGATCAATCGTTCCGTGCGAGCCAAGGTATAACTTACCCAACCCGTTAGTTTCCCTACATTCTTTTTCACGAAAAACTCAGCACCGTAAGCACGACCTTTGCCAAACAGTAAATCCTTTTCAAACAAAGGGTTCAAAAACAAATTTGCGCGATCTGCATAATCAATTTGATTCTGCATATCCTTGTAATAAACCTCTACCGAAGTTTCATAATCATTGCCATTCTCTCCCCAGTTTTTAAATAAGCCCAAGGCAACCTGATCCGCAATTTGAGGCTTAATAATATTCGTTGACGAAGTCCAAACATCCAGAGGAGTAGACGCCGCCGTATTCGACATTAAATGCACATATTGTGCCAATCGATTGTAGGAGGCTTTAAAGGATGAATTCTCTCCCACCTTTAAATTCAAGGCAAATCGAGGCTCCCAATTTCCATAATTAGCAACGGAGGCATTCGGAGAAACTTGAATCATTTTCAAGGTATAACCTGTTGGATTTTCAATACTCGCAGGCACAGGAACGCGCTCATAATATACCCCATTATCACTCTTGTAGTCATAATTCGAATACCTTACGCCATATTGTACCGAAATACGCGGACTAATTTTCCATTCATCACCCACATAGGCAGAAAGTTCAACTCCGCTCTTATCTGCTTGTCCAAATTCACGTTTATCCCCGTTGGAAGAAGCAGTTGCCTTGCCTGGCGAAAACTGATAAGATAAAACTTGAGCCCCAAAGGTTAAGGTATTATCTGGCGTCACATAATATGTGAAATCCGGTTTAAAACTTAGGTTAACAATATTCGATGTCCAACGAAACGCATCCGACGGGCGTTTATTTTTCAAATCTGAATCTAACAAATAATCATAATTACTGTAGAACGTCGTCGCATTCAAAAACAGCTTGTTCGAAAACACGTGATTCCATCGTGCCGAAACGGTACTATTTCCCCAATTGAACCCAAAACCTGTGCCAAATACGTCGCGTCCAAAATAACCCGACAAAAACACCGTGTTCTTCGTGTTAATATTATAATTAACCTTAGCCGTCAAATCATAAAAATTAAATGCGGCATCCGCATTATTTCCTGTTAAAAAAGGTTTAGCTAAAATATCAATGTAGGAACGACGCGCGGCAACGATGAACGAAGCCTTATCCTTTATTAAAGGCGCCTCAATGGAAAGTCGGGAAAAGATTACACCAATACCCCCATTAACTTCTAATTTCTTCGCATTCCCCTCTTTCATTTTAACATCTAGAATAGACGAAACACGACCTCCATATTGCGAAGGAATCCCCCCCTTAAACAACTTAACATCTTTAACAGCATCTGGGTTAAATACAGAAAAGAAACCAAATAAATGGGACGAATTATACACGGGTGCATCATCGAGTAAGACCAAATTTTGATCCACTCCCCCACCTCGCACATTAAAACCTGTTGCACCTTCACCCACCGTTGAAACGCCGGGTAACAATTGAATCGCGCGTACTAAATCCACTTCGCCCAATAATGCAGGAATCTTTCGAATCGTCTTAATGTCAATTTTATTGACCGACATCTCAATACCTTTGACGTTCTCATCCACTGCTTTGGCGGTCACTCGAACCTCCGCCAATTCGTTGGATTCAGGCTTCATTTCAATATTGAGCGTCTGATTTTTACCAGAAAATGTAACCTTCCGTTCTTGCTTGGCATAGCCTGAAGATGAAAATACCAAGGTAAAATCACCCGGCTGAACAGATAAACTGTAAAATCCGTAGGTATTGGTCACATTACCAACCTTCAATTCCTTGATATAAATACTTGCCCCAATTAATCCTTCCCCATTCGAAGCATCCTTCACATAACCACTGATGGTCGCTTTTTGAGCGATTAAGCCCAAGGGAAATAACATAAAAAGGAACAAGCCTAATTTCTTTACTAACATATAGATTGAATCAAAACACAAATATAACCCAGAATGGAGATTAAAAGTTTTACCACTCATCATAATATCAATAATTGGCATTTACATTAACAAAATGGTAACATATTACCGAAACTAAAATAAAACAAATACTTTCCTTACATTTGCCTAACACGAAGCACACAAATGGATTTAACAATATTTGGTCAAATCATTCGCGAAAAAAGAAATGCCCTGCGCCTAAAACAGGAAGATTTAAGTCTTCGAAGCGGTGTCGCAGTAAAAACCATTCATTCCATTGAATTAGGTAAAGGCAATCCAGCTATAAAAACAATCTTACGTTTATTTGAAATACTCGAACTAGACTTCATCGTCGTTTCAGCCAAATCCCTCTAAATTAACTCATTATGGAACAAGCCATTAGTTTTGAACGTATCCCAACGCGAATATTTGATGATTCTGAGCAGGCATCAAAAGCCGTAGCACATGAAATAGCAGCACTCATCAGAGAAAAAAACAAGGAAGGAAAACCAACAATTTTGGGACTAGCCACAGGATCATCTCCGAAAAAAGTCTATCAAGAATTGATCCGAATGCACAAGGAAGAAGGCTTGAGTTTTAAAAATGTAATCACCTTCAACTTAGATGAATACCATCCCATGGAACCCGATTCCATCCAAAGTTATGTGCGATTCATGCGGGAGCAGTTGTTTGACCACATTGACATACCGGTAACAAATTACCATATTCCGGATGGAACTTTAACCATTGAAAAGATACCTGAGTTCTGCCGAGACTATGAAGCCAAAATCGAAAAGTTAGGCGGTTTCGACTTTTACCTGCTTGGAATTGGTCGCAACGGCCACATTGGATTCAATGAACCTGGATCCGTTATCAACTCGAAAACGCGTTTGATGACACTCGACATCACAACGAAAATCGATGCAGCTATTGATTTTGGAGGATTAGAAAAAGTCCCTAAACGAGCAATCACGTTAGGTATCGACAAGATCATGCAAGCGAAACGTATTGTTTTATTAGCTTGGGGTGAACACAAAGCGCAAAGCGTTGCGAAAGCCGTGGAAGGGCCTATCACATCTGATATTCCTGCGACTTATTTACAGCAACATCCAAATACACTGTTCATTCTGGATGAAACGGCAGCGTCTTTGTTAACACGGATTAAAACACCTTGGTTGGTCGACTCCGTTACCTGGGATCGCAACATGATCAAGAAGGCTGTGACACATCTGTCCTTACATTTGGGAAAGCCTGTATTAAAACTAACCAGCAAAGATTACAATGAACACGGGATGTCTGATTTATTATCCCTTTATGGACAGGCCTACGATATCAATATCGAGGTATTCAACTACTTACAACATTCCATCACGGGCTGGCCAGGTGGAAAACCGAATGCTGACGATACACATAGACCGGAACGCGCCTTTCCTGCTAAGAAAAAAGTAATCATTTTTAGCCCCCACCCTGACGACGACATCATTTCGATGGGAGGTACTTTCCAGCGATTACATGATCAAGGCCATGATGTTCATGTTGTTTACCAAACATCAGGAAACATCGCTGTCGCTGACGACGAGGCACTTCGCTTCGCTGAATTCGTGGTCGATTTCAATGAAAAATTTGAAAGCTCGAACGCGAAAGCCAACAAAATCTACAAAGAAGCTGTCAAATTCTTGAAAAACAAGAAAGACTCTGAATTGGATATCCCCGCGGTTCGCGAAATCAAAGGACTTATCCGACAAGGGGAAGCAAAAAATACCTGTCGGTTCGTAGGCATCAAAAAAGAGAACGCCCACTTCCTACACATGCCTTTTTACGAGACAGGAACGATACGTAAAAAACCGATTGGCGAAGCCGACATCCAATTAATTATGGACATCATCGAGGAAGTCCAACCGCATCAAATTTATGCAGCAGGAGACCTCGCCGATCCACATGGCACGCATAAGGTATGTTTGGATGCCATATTTGAAGCTATCCAACGGTTAAAACACAGAGAGTACATGAAGAACTGTTGGGTCTGGCTGTACAAAGGTGCTTGGGCCGAATGGGATATCGACCAAATTGAAATGGCCGTTCCGATGTCACCCGATCAAGTATTCAAAAAACGGATGGGTATCTTCAAACACCAATCACAGAAAGACGGCGTGGTTTTCCAAGGGGAAGATTCACGTGAATTCTGGCAACGGGCTGAAGAACGAAACCGAGGCACTGCTCAAATTTACAATGCACTCGGTTTAGCTGAATATGAGGCCATGGAAGCCTTTGTTCGTTGGAAATTCTAAGCCAAAGCTTCAAATAATACCTCGGCGGTATGCTTCGCATGGCGTTGCGTACCGTCGTGAATTTGATGTCGGCAACTCGTTCCAGAGGCAACAATTTCAACTTCAGCCGGTTGAGCACGCACCGTAGGGAATAGGACCAATTCCCCAATTTGCATCGACAAATCATAATGCTCCTTTTCATATCCGAAGGAACCTGCCATCCCGCAACATCCCGATGGGATCAATTGCACCTCAAAGTTTGCCGGCAATGACAAAGCCTTCTTAGCTGCCACCAATGAACTCATGGATTTTTGTTGGCAATGCCCATGCAACTTCAATAATTTCTTATCTGTCTGGAAAGCCTTGCTATTAATTCGTTTGGCATCAGCCTCACGTGCAATAAACTCCTCCAGCAATAACACATTTTTACTCAATGCCTGTGCTTTTTCTACCCACGCATCCGATACCAAATCCGGATATTCATCGCGGAAGGTTAAAATGGCAGATGGTTCAATGCCGACTAAAGGAATGTCAGCGCTTACTAAACCCGACCATAGTTCGACATTCTTCTGTGCCAAATTTCGTGCCTCATCCAACATACCTTTGGATAAAAATGAACGTCCTGAAATAGGGTGCTCTAACGTGCGAACTTCATAGCCCAAGGCTTCCAATAACAAAACAGCCTTACGACCCACTTCGGCATCGTTATAATTCGTAAACTCATCTACAAAAAGATAAATGGATTTTGCAGACTGAATAGTTTTACGCCCTTTCAACCAAGAATTTAAGGTTTGCTTCGCCATCAAAGGCATCGTACGATCCGGATGGAAACCTACAATCCGATTGGAAATTCGACGCAAGAAAGGTGTCCCCATAATCAAATTATAGAGAAAAGGTACCCGAGATGCTAGTGAAGAAATCGACGCAAAATGCCCGACCATCCGACTACGCAAGGGAGTACCATTTTCTTTTTGATATTGGTACAAGAATTCCATCTTCAATTTAGCCACATCGACGTTCGACGGACATTCCGCCTTACAGCCTTTACATGCCAAACACAAATCCATTACCTCCTTAATCTCCTTGTGATCAAAGCGATTGGGTTTGGTTGAACGTGTTAAAAATTCTCGAAGGATATTCGCACGGGCACGTGTGGTTTCCTTTTCATTACGTGTCGCCATAAACGACGGGCACATCGTTCCTCCGGAAACAGGCGTCTTCCGACAATCCCCCGAACCATTACATTGTTCCGCATGTTGCAAAACATCTTGATCCTGGTAACGGAATGCTGTCTTAAACTCAGGCGTTTGTTGGCCCGCCTCATACCGCAAAAACGTATCCATCGGTGGCGTGTCCACAATCTTATTGGGATTAAAAATTCCCTTCGGATCCCACCAAGACTTCAATTCACGCATTAATTGGTAATTCGCCTCACCCACCATCCAAGGGATAAATTCCCCACGTAAACGACCATCTCCGTGCTCGCCCGACAAAGATCCTTGGTATTTCTTAACCAATTCCGCAATTGCTTCCGCAATATGTCGGAATTGTTTATGACCTTCTGCCGTCTTCAAATTGATGATGGGACGCAGGTGCAATTCACCCGAACCCGCATGTGCATAGTGCACGCAGTACAAATTATTTTCAGTAAGTATTTCGTTAAACTCAGCTATAAAAGCCGGTAAATCATTCACGTCAACCGCCGTATCTTCAATCACCGCAACCGCCTTTTCATCACCTGGCAGATTTGATAAAAGGCCTAAACCCGCTTTCCGTAAATCCCAAACCTTTTTCACATCACCGCCTGTTACAAACGGGAAATGATATCCAAGGTTTTCAGCCAACATCGCTTCTTCGACGGCCTTTGCTTGCTTTGCTAAATCCTCTGCATTGTCGGAACGAAGTTCAACAACCAAAATAGCCCCAGGGTCACCATCAACGAAGAAACGGTTCAGACTCTGTTCCGCATTCGCTTTGGTACATTCTAAAATATAATGATCCATCAACTCAGATGCCGAAGGATTAAATCGCAAGGCAATTAAATTAGCCCGCAAGGCCTCATCTATCGTATTAAAGTGCGCACAAACCAAGCCTAAATGGGCAGGTGGCAAGGGATCTACATGCAATTTAATGCGTGTCACAAAACACAAGGTTCCTTCCGAACCCGCTAAGAGCGCACAAAAATTAAAGGCCGGCTTGTCGGCAAGAAAGGCATCGGAATTCAACAACATATCCACCGCATAGCCTGTATTTCTACGCTTGATACTCGGCTTTGGAAATTCATCCTGAATATTCTTTTGATTCCGCGGATTCGAAAGTGCGGCCAAGGTCTGTGCATAAATCGTATGCAAGCGAGAGCCGGGTTGCAATTTTTGAACGGTTTGATGCGGATCTTCCGCTTTAAATTGCACGAAAGTGCCGTCCGACAAATAGCCTTCAACTTCTAAAATATGATCGCGCGTAGAGCCATAAATAACAGAATTAGACCCACAGGAATTATTTCCGAGCATCCCCCCGATCATCGCGCGATTTGCAGTGGACGTTTCAGGACCAAAGAATAAACCGTGTTTTTTCAACTCTACATTCAGCACATCACGCACAACACCTGGTTCAACCCAAGCATAGGATTCAGCAGCATTTACCTCCAAAATCCGATTGAAATGCTTTGAGACATCGACAACTAAGCCATTTCCTACGACCTGACCAGCTAATGAAGTCCCGGCTGTCCGTGGAATTAACGGAATTTGATGTTGGTCAGCAAACTGAATCAACGTCTCAATATCCTGGATGGTTTCAGGAATCGCAACACCTAGTGGCATCTCCCGGTAGGCAGAAGCATCCGTGGCATACAAAGTTCGCATCACGTTGTCCGTGTGCAAAGCACCCTGTAATTGACTTGCTAATTGATTGAGAACTTGAGCATCCATGTACGTGTGATTATCGCTGAGCTTGCAATTTACACAAAGCATGGATTAGTAGCAATTGAGCTAGGATATAAGTCGACATGACCGCAAAAGAATTCCAAGGATATTCAAAATAAAACTTACCAAAAGCTAATAAGCTATCCGAAACCACAAACAAAAACGCTCCCACACGGAGTTGTACACTTGAAATCTGAAAGGCAAAATACAACATTGACCCGAGCGCAAGTGCATAAACAAGTACAGGGGGTACCAGAGCACCTGGAAGATTGGGGTATAAAAATCCCAAAAATCCGAAGACATAAACAAGAACCGGAATTAATAAATAGGTCAATCTTGTTGCGCCTAACTTAATAAATAACCGAATATATGCAAGTTGCATGACCAAGAAAGACCCTAAGCCTAATTGAAAATACAAGGCAGAATTACCCGGAATCAAAAGAAAAACATCCCCCAACCAAGCAAAAAGCAACGTGAATAACAAAGCATTACGCACGGCAGGTTTTAAGCCAAAAGCATATACATAAACGCCTAATAAAATCATCAACAGGGGCTTAGTGACATATCGAATGGCTGAATGACTCACAAGCAGTTCAACGATGGACACAATCCCGTAGGCGACAAGAACTCGATTTAATTTCATTAGTATCTATATTTCCCTTTCTTAAAATCAAAAATAACGATCACCTGACCATTGCTTTTTTTAATCAAAACCGAATCCTGCAAGTAAGGATCTACGCGCTGAATGAATGAATCAGTTTCACTCAAGTATAGATTAACATTCTGCGCATCCAAGGGATCAATAACCAGATTACGTAAGTATTTCGAATCCAAGATATTCGCTTTGGACGAAGGATAAACAACCGTATCTCCTTTTTGATATTTTGCTTGAATCGTTGAAGCGATAAGTGGGTAAGGATTGGGTCCCCGATTGACCGAAAAGGTGTATTTCTGATGTTGGTCAGTATACAAAGGCACAAATAATTCGACCAATTGATAGGTCTGGGCCAATAAATAAACAAAAGCAAAAATCCGATACCAAATGGCTTGTTTCAGAATATAATCGAATAGGCCAACGGAAAGAAAAATACCAAAGGGTAGCCCAAAACATGCGTAACGAAGAAAAAATCCTGATGTCGTCCCTGCATTTACGGCTGCGGCGAATAGAAAAACGACAGGAAGTACGATTTGAATGATTCCTAACACATATACACCACGATTTGCCCGATCCAATGATTTAACCCATTGATAAACTAAAAAAAGAAATCCTACTAGAAGTACCGTTCCAATTTTAAAACCATGTTTAACATACAAGTCATTAGTCCAGAAAAAATGATCTGATAAGATCGAAATGGTACGCTTGAAGAGATTCGAAGGTGTGGCAAATTCAAGCCAACCAGGAATTTCACCATTTTTCTTAATGTAGGTGATGAGTTGTTCTGCTGCATTTGCCTGAAAACCCATGAAATAACGGGCGGGTCCCCAGATAAACCAGGCAACAAATGGCACAAGAATTAAGCCTAGACGCGTAATCATCCGAAGCCAAATCGACTTATTGCGCACAAACAATGCCATATAAGCAAACTGCCCCACAAGTGCTAATGCCGTTAAATAGGTACTAAAAAGGGCTCCAAGCGAGGCGATTGCCCACAATAGCAAGTATTTTTTATTGCCATTCAATTCGCCTTCTCGTTTGATCACTAATAACCAAAATAGATAGTTGGATGCCGTTGTGAAAAACAAACTTGTCGCATAATTACGTGCTTGCTGACTGTAAATAACAAAGAATGGTTCGATGGCAGCGAACAAGACAATCGCGAGTGTCCATATGTTTGACTTCGTGAATTGTCGGGCCCAGCGGAACATGACCCAAATCGTCAACATATTGAACATGACCGAGACACTACGCATCGCAGCATCTCCTTTTCCAAATAACCAAGCAAATAGCTTGAGCATCATGTCGTGCACGAGGCTATTCCCACTGACATCGCCACGGGCATCGGCATCCAACCAAGATTTTATCCCTCTGGGTGCCCAAAAATCAGCCGGAGTGAAAGTTTTGTCTGGGCGCATCAGTTCACCCATGCCGCCTTGGTTGGTATTGGCAACGCCTAGTAAGACACTTGATCGTTCATCGGAAAATAGGCTAAATTGCCCAAGGTGATACACGCGTAAAAAAAGAGCCAATAGAATTAGTCCGAGAAATACGAAAAAATATAGTTCCTTCTTTATTTGCATAGTAGCTTAAAATATGAAAATCACCTAATCTTGCGACTAGGTGATTTTGACAAGTTAATTTATCTCATGATTATGAACCACAAGCCTCGCATGCCTCTGGATTATCCAATGAGCATGACATATCAGCGCGATTTTGAGCATCTTCCGTTTGGAATGAAGCTGCGGCAGCTGCTTGAGCCGCATGTGCAGCATATTGCAATTCTGTCTCGTGTACATCATTCGATTGCTCGATTGCCACGTCAGCTTGTTTCTCAATCGTAAATTTAATCGCATCAGCAGCGGCTTTTGTACGCAAGTAATACATACCTGTTTTCAAACCTAACTTCCAAGCGTGGAAGTGCATCGATGTTAATTTACCAAAGTTTACATCTTGAATGTGGATATTTAAACTTTGTGACTGGCAGATGTATGCGCCACGATCTGCAGCCATCTCCAAGATTGTTTTTTGCTTAATCTCCCAAACAGTCTTATAAAGCTCTTTTAGGTTTTGAGGAATTTCTGGGATGTTTTGAACAGATCCATTCGCAGAGATCAATTTGTTCTTCATCGTTTCATTCCACAAGTTCAACTTGATCAAATCTTTCAACAAGTGCTTATTAACAACCGCAAACTCACCAGACAACACACGACGTGCATAGATGTTTGAAGTGTATGGTTCGAAACATTCGTTGTTACCTAAGATTTGACTCGTAGAAGCTGTAGGCATTGGTGCTACTAACAATGAGTTACGTACACCGTGCTCAACAACGTGTTGGCGTAATTTATCCCAATCCCAGTTACCTGAAGATGGAGTAACATTCCACATATCAAATTGGAAAATACCTTTCGAGATTGGTGAGCCTTCCCACGTCGAGTAAGGACCTTCTACTTTCGCTAATTCCATGGATGCTTCCATCGCAGCGAAATAGATTGTTTCGAAAATGTCTTTGTTCAATTGTTGTGCTTCTGCAGACTCAAATGGCATACGCAACATGATGAACACGTCAGCTAATCCTTGAACCCCTAAACCGATTGGACGGTGACGTAAGTTTGAATTACGTGCTTCAGGAACTGGGTAGTAGTTAACATCAATAATCTTGTTCAAGTTGACAGTTGCCGCCTTTGTTACTTCATATAACTTCGCGTGATCAAACTCAGACACACCTTGCTCGTTGGTGCGAACATACTTAGGCAATGCCAATGAAGCTAGATTACATACAGCAACTTCATCTTTCGATGTATATTCCATGATTTCAGTACACAAGTTCGACGACTTGATGGTACCCAAATTCTTCTGGTTCGATTTGTTGTTCGCGTGATCCTTGTACAACATGTAAGGTGTACCTGTTTCAGTTTGCGACTCTAATACTTTAAACCAAAGCTCTTGTGCTTTCACTGTCGCACGCGCTTTGCCTTCTAATTCATACTTGTGGTATAATGCCTCAAACTCCTCACCGTAAGCATCCGAAAGACCTGGACACTCGTGTGGGCAGAACAAAGACCATTCTTCATTGCTTTCCACACGCTTCATGAACAAATCTGGAATCCACAAGGCATAGAATAAATCACGCGCACGCATTTCTTCTTTTCCGTGGTTTTTCTTCAATTCCAAGAAATCGAATACATCTGCATGCCAAGGCTCTAAGTAAATCGCAAAGGAACCTTTACGCTTTCCACCCCCTTGATCCACGTAACGTGCTGTATCATTGAATACACGCAACATAGGAATAATACCATTCGAAGTACCGTTCGTTCCTTTGATGTATGAGCCCGTGGCACGTACATTATGAATGCTCAATCCGATACCTCCCGCCGACTGCGAAATCTTCGCTGTTTGCTTCAATGTATCATAGATACCTTCGATCGAATCGTCCTGCATAGCAAGCAAGAAACATGAAGACATTTGAGGCTTCGGTGTACCTGCGTTGAACAAGGTTGGAGTTGCATGTGTAAACCAACGCTCAGACAACAAATTATATGTATGAATTGCAGCTGCAATGTCAGTACCGTGGATACCTACAGCCACACGCATCAACATGTGCTGAGGACGTTCCGCGATAGCGCCATCCAACTTTAATAAATAAGATTTCTCTAATGTTTTGAAACCGAAGTAGTCATAACCAAAATCCCGGTCATAGATAATTGCTTCATCTAATTCAACAGCATTCTTCTTGATGATATCAAAAACCTCTTTCGAAAGAAGTGCTGCATTTTGTCCTGTCTTAGGATCAATGTACGTATATAGACGCTTCATTGTTGCAGAAAACGACTTTAACGTGTTCTTATGCAGGTTTGAGATGGCTATACGCGCAGCTAATGTTGCGTAATCTGGGTGCTTTGTTGTCAAAGAAGCCGCTGTTTCCGCTGCTAAATTATCCAATTCAGTCGTCTTAACCCCATCATATAAACCTGAAATAACCTTTCTTGCCACCTCTAAAGGTTGAACAAAAAATGGATCCAAGCTGTAGCACAACTTCTCAATGCGAGCTGTGATTTTGTCAAACTTGACAGATTCGCGACGACCGTCTCTTTTAATTACGTACATGTGTTTCTATAAAATATAAATTAGAATAATCAATCTGGAACAAGCCAAACTTAACACAATAAGATTCCCGCCTAAGAATTTGCTTTTTCTTAATTTTACTAGACCTATTTATGGCTAAAATCGGTCTGTTGGCGGTTTTGTTTTATTGCTTTTCGTAAGCCGGAAATTGAAGCACTTCCAGCGGCTTGGGCACTACGTAAAATTAGAAAAAAATGAGAGGCTGTGCAAACATTTTTCTAAGCTAAAATAGATGAAAATAATTGCATATTTAAAATACACTATGACATAGCGCCATAGGAAAATCCAATGGCAGTATCTGTCTTGGAAAAGTACCATAAAATATTTTTGAAAAAAAATTTCAAGGCCTTCAGGCTTTGATTTTATTGAAAATTATATAGGCGCATGATTTGTATTTATGTAGATAATAATTAATTTTGCAACCCGAATAAATGAAGTCCATTCCCAGGGATTTCCAATTAATTTTAAATAGACGGCAGGGAATCGTCATTATACAAACACAATGAAAAAAGATATCCACCCAGAATACAAAGAAGTTGTATTTCACGATTTATCAGCTGATTACAAATTCTTAACACGTTCTTGCGTTCAAACAACTGAAACAACTGAATTTGAAGGAGCAACTTACCCAGTTTACAAACTAGAGGTTTCTTCTCAATCACACCCATTCTACACAGGTAAAAATGTGTTGTTAGATACTACGGGTCGTGTTGATAAATTCAACAAGCGTTACGCGAAAAACTAGTATTCTTTTTAGTATACAAAAAAAGCCTCTACATGATTTCATGTTGGGGCTTTTTCCGTTTATTTGCAACATGTGGAACACCGAACGATTAGTAGATGATGGGCAGATTTGCCTTCAATTGAGACCTCTTACGTACATGCGCAAACTGCGCGAACTTTGGGTAGGTTTACAAACGATTGAAGCTAAATGGATGCCTTACCGGAAAGATATCCCCGCTGACACCTATATCCTAGGATCCGTACTTCCGAGTCCATCCCTCCTAAACAGTCTACTCCAGCTACCGGAGGAAACGGCTCTATATTGGAATAAACAATGGATCGCCTACCGAGCAGCAGCGCCAAGCACCAATCATACGAATATTCATTACCTGCAAGACCAACCGGCATACATCCAATATCCAGAAGATTTACTTGCGGCCAATCACCAAGCATTACATGCTGACATTGAGCCCAATAACGTTGATCCAGCCCGTTATACAGCCCACGGCACAACCATTATTCATCCTCATAATTGTTACATCGACCCGAGCGCCCAGCTAAATGGAACAATCCTCGATGCAAGTCACGGGCCTATCCATATTGGAGCAAATGTAAATCTCCAAATTGGAACATGCATTCAAGGCCCAGCAGCGATACTGGAAGGAAGTGTAACCAACTTAGGCACTAAAATCAGACCACTAACGACCATTGGCCCCGGCTGTAAAGTTGGCGGCGAAATCAGCGCCAGCCTTTTCTTCCCCTATAGCAACAAAGCCCACGAAGGGTTCATCGGCAATTCGATTATTGGTTCATTTTGTAATTTGGGTGCATTAACCACTTGTTCAAACGTGCGAAATGACTTGAAGAACGTCCTTATATACGATTATCATACAAACGAATTACGGGACACGAAAAGCGGCTCATTCGGGATTTTGATGGGTGACTTCGTGAGCACCGGAATTCATACCAAATTCAATACGGGAACCGTGGTAGGCAATCATTGCAACATCAGTGGCAGTCAATTTTTACCAAAATTTGTCCCATCACTGACTTGGGGTGAGTACCCGCAGGTCAAGCCTTATCGAAAGGATCGCGCGGCAGAAAACGCAGCGGCATGGATTCGCGCCAAAAAGCAAGAAATCCCCGAAAATCTGCCTAGCATCATCGAACAAATTTGGAAAGAGGAAGCAAATGCCCGAAATTAGCCTATTCATTTTTTAGGGAAACCGCATGCGCTTTCAAGACATCCCCGGATTACATCAAACCAAGAAACAATTGAGCCAATCTGTTCTCAACGAACATATTGCGCACGCTCAGTTATTTCATGGTCCTACGGGTGGCGCACAGTTAGCCATGGCAATGGCATTCACCTCATTTTTGTTTTGCATGAACCGTCAAGGTGACGATGCATGTGGTACATGTCCTAGTTGCCAGAAAGTACATAAAGGAATTCATCCGGATATTGTGTACCTATTCCCAAGTGTTACCACCAAAAAGATCAAGGAAGCAGAATCCGATGCATTTTTACCCGAATGGCGTAATTTCATCACCGGAGGCCTCTTTAGAGTTCTACCCGAGTGGCTCGCAGCCATGGGTGCTGAAGGAAATAAACAAGGGAACATTCCCGTCGAAGAAACGCGAAAACTACTTGGAAAAATAAGCCTAAAACCCTTTGAAGCGCCATTCAAAGTAGTCATCATCTGGAATCCTGAATCATTGAATTTATCTTCCGGAAATGCGCTACTCAAGACCTTAGAAGAGCCGCCAAGCGACACCTTATTTTTGCTTATTTGCTCCGATGCACAAAAGCTTTTGACAACCATATTATCTCGTACCCAACGCATTGCAATTCAGGCTGTTGACGAAGTTTCTCTTGCCGATTTCCTAGTCAAAGAAACAGGGACGAGCCTCGAAAATGCGCAAAATTTAGCCATTAGCTGCGAAGGAAATATTGCCTGGGCACTCGAAAAAGCCAAGTCGGAAAATCTGAGCACTTCTACGTGGTTTGCCGACTGGATGCGCGCTGTTTATCAAAAGAATTTGAGCAAGTTGGTTGGCCTTGCCGACCAGTTTGATGGTCTTGCCAAAGAAGACCAAAAAAGTCTATTGGAGTACGCATTGCACATTTTCAGACAGTGTTTATATCAAATTTCGGATGCGCCGACCTTGATTAAGGCTTTGGAAAAAGAGAAAGCGTTTATTACGAATTTTTCTAAAACCTTGAATCGCCAATCCATTGAAAAAATAAGCGAAAAAGTGTCTACCGCGCACTATCATTTGGAAAGAAATGGTCGGGCAAAAATGATTCACTTGGATTTATCTTTACAAATAATTCGAATTGCTAATGCCAACAAATAAACTCATTCGAATCGGGACGCGTAATTCTGCCCTTGCCATGTGGCAAGCAAGGCACATCGCTTGCTTGTTGGAGGCCGCAGGATATTCCGTTGAAATTATCGACATTGTAACCATTGGCGATAAAATCCTTGATCGATCCCTTTCGAAAATTGGTGCAAAAGGTGTTTTTACCGAAGAGTTGGAGACAATGCTTCGGAATGGAGAGATTGACATCGCTCAACATTCAGCCAAAGATCTTCCATCAACATTGGCCGCAGATTTACCCTTAATCGCCTTCACAAAGCGAGAGGCTGCACATGATGTTGTCTTAAGCTTAAATCCAGATTTTCGGTTGGCTGTAGCAGGTGCTATTGTTGGTACCTCTAGTACACGTCGACGCGCCATGTTGGCAAAAGAATACTCGCAACATACCTTGGTGGAGATGCGCGGAAATCTTCAAACGAGATTAGAAAAATTAAAAAGCGGGGCTTGTGATGCCATGATATTGGCCTATGCCGGTGTGCACCGCATGGGTATGGAATCTTACATCGTTGAACATTTACCGATCGATACATTTACTCCGGCTGTGGGCCAAGGTTCCGTCGCGATACAAAGTTCAAGTCAATTGGATCCTGCGTTAGCGATTGCGATACGTCAGCTTTGCAATGATGAACCCACAGAGGCCTGTTTACTTGCGGAAAGACATTTATTAGCGCAATTGGATGGTGGCTGTAGCGTCCCTGTATTTGGTCATGCCAAACAGCATGCAGACGGATTACATCTACAAGCAGGTGTACTTGGACTACAGGGAGAAGTTGAACTAAAAGCCACGGGCATCGGAACAGATCCTGAGACATTGGGTAAGGCTGTCGCGCAAGATTTAATTGCACAGGGTGCGCAAACGTTATTACAAGACATTAGGAAACAATTAGCATCATGAAAAAAACCATTCTCATCACAGGATCGAATGGCCTACTAGGGCAAAAGTTAGTCGACCTACTCAGCAAAGAGTCTGGCGTTAATTTGATTGCGACTGCACGCGGTGAAAATCGTTTACCTAATCAAATAGGTTATACCTACCAAACACTTGATATAACGGACCCAGCGGCCGTGGAAGATGTATTCACCCGACATAAACCACAAATTGTTATTCATACGGCGGCAATGACGAACGTTGACACCTGTGAAAGTGATCTAACCGGATGTGAAGCCTTAAATGTCAAGGCCGTCGAATACATTGTGGCCGCATGTGCCAAGCACCAAAGTTTCCTATGCCATTTGTCCACAGATTTTATTTTTGATGGCGAGGCAGGACCCTATGCTGAAGATGCGGTACCGAACCCTATCTCGGTTTATGGCGAAAGTAAATTAAAGGCTGAACAAATCATTCAAGCCTCCTCGATTCGTTGGGCTATTGCACGCACCGTATTAGTATTTGGTATCGTACCTGATATGAGTCGAACGAATATTATTTTATGGGTGAAAAAATCTTTGGAAGAAGGCAAACAAATTAATGTGGTTACGGACCAATTTAGAACTCCTACCCTTGCTGAAGACCTCGCGATAGGATGTTGGCTTATTGCACAAAAAGAAGCGGAAGGAATTTTCAACATATCAGGCGAAGAATTATTAACGCCCTACGAAATGGCGATTAAAACGGCGGAATTTTATCATCTACCAAAAGAATTGATCAAGCCAGCTGATTCTTCCACCTTTTCACAACCCGCTAGAAGACCTCCGAGAACGGGATTTATTCTGACGAAAGCCAAAACGATGTTGGGATACAAGCCAAGAACCTTCAATGAAGGCATTGCTTTAATGGCAACGCAGATAGCATAAAAAAAGGTCGTCCATCGGGCGACCTTTTTTATTGTGTAAACAAATTATTTATTCGATTTCTTCTTGAGGATCAGTAGCGAGTTGTGCTGGCGGAAGAATTTCAATGGAACTTTCCACTTGTTTGGCGACATCTTTATTTTCTTCCTGCAAGGTTTCCCAAAGTAGGTCTTTCAATTCTTGAATACCGGTATTCGTTACCGAAGAAATGAAGACTAATGGAAGATCTTTTGGAAGGCTCTCCCGCATTTCCTCTTCCATTTCAGGGATGGACAAATCCATTTTTGAAACAACGAGTACGCGACGCTTATGCAATAATTCAGGATTGTATTTCTCTAATTCGCCCACTAAGATTTGATATTCATCGCCCCAATTTTCAGCATCTGATGGAATCAAAAAGCAAAGAATTGAATTCCGCTCAATGTGGCGCAAAAAGCGTAAACCAAGTCCTTTTCCTTCCGCTGCACCTTCGATAATGCCGGGAATATCGGCAACCACAAATGACTTGTAATCCCGGTAGGCGACAACACCCAGGTTAGGAACCAAGGTTGTAAAAGGATAGTCGGCAATTTCAGGTTTCGCCGCAGAAAGCACGGAAAGCAAGGTCGATTTTCCTGCATTTGGAAAACCAACTAAACCGACATCCGCAAGAACTTTCAATTCCATGACCACCCAGCGTTCTAAACCAGCCTCACCCGGTTGGGCATGACGTGGCGATTGATTTGTGGAAGACTTAAAGTGTGTATTACCCAAACCACCACGACCGCCTGGTAGTAACAATACTTTTTGACCTTCTTCGGTCACTTCGGCTAGAAACTCATTGGTTTCCGCGTCTTTGACAATGGTTCCCAAAGGCACTTCAATGAAAATATCTTCCCCTTCCAAACCAGAACGGCGACCGCCTTCTCCACCTTTACCATTATCGGCAATGATGTGTTTCTGAAATTTCAAGTGAAGCAAGGTCCAATGTTGACTATTTCCTACGATATAGACGTGACCTCCCCGACCGCCATCACCGCCATCCGGTCCGCCTTTTGGAACGTGTTTTTCTCTTCTAAAGTGAGAAGAACCACTTCCTCCACGTCCTGAACGTAAGTTAATTTTAACGTAATCGATGAAATTTGATGTCATATTTTAGTCATTAGTCGCTAGTTACTAGCAAATCTTTAGTCAGGTGATTTAATCAGTCCGAAGTCAAAAGTCTGGAGATTTTAGGCTGAAATAAAATCAAACACCATTTACTTCTTACCTCTTAACTCTTCACTCTTAGTTCTTAATTAATTCTTTTCAACAATGGAAACGATTTGGGCATAAATATCTTCTATTTCCCCTACCCCATTGATACCCGTAAACTTCCCTTGTTGGGCATAAAAATCTGCAACGGGTGCCGTTTTCTCTGTATATTCTTGGACGCGCTTACGAATCAAATCTTCGTTTTGGTCATCAGGGCGACCAGATGTTTTACCTCTAGATAAAAGTCGCTGCGTCAACTCTTCTTCTTCTACCTCCAAGGCAATCATTTGTTGGATACTAACATCGTGTTGAGCTAATAGGTTGTCCAATGCCGCTGCTTGCGCAACCGTACGAGGAAAACCATCGAAGATAAAACCTGCAGCAGCTTTATTTTCGTTCAACTTATTATCAATCATTCCGATGACAACGGCATCTGGAACTAAAATTCCTTGATCCATCAATTTCTTTGCTTCCAAACCTAAGGTTGTTCCCGCAGAAATTTCTGCACGCAATAAATCACCGGTAGACAAGTGAATTAACCCATATTGCTCAATCAATTTTGCTGATTGAGTTCCTTTCCCTGCACCTGGAGGGCCAAACAATACCAAGTTTAACATATTCTATTCTTTATAATAAATGCAAAAGACAAAGGTACGCAAAGCTTGGAGATTTACCTATGCAGAACAGGCTAATTACCTCATCATTAAGAAATTATGATTATTTGATAATTTTTAAACTTTTTCTTAAAATAATTATAAAACAGTGTAGCACGGATGCAATTGTTTTATATATTGGCAAAAATAAGTTGGCAAATAACGTTTGTCAATTATCACTCAAACCTTATATTTTATGAAAAACAATTTCTACGTAAGCAGAGTGGTCTTTCTGATGGCCTTCATGCTAACCCTCTCATGGGTGGCTTTTGGTCAAGACCGAAAAGTGACAGGTAGTATCCAAGACGCCAAGGGCGGAGGAATACCTGGTGTTTCTGTTGCAATTAAAGGTACCACTACGGGTACCACAACAGATGGAAATGGAGCTTTCTCCATTAATGTAAAAAGCGGAAACGCTGAATTAGTGATCTCGTCCGTGGGTTATGTTACTAAAAATGTAGCCGTGGGCAACCGATCAAGCATCACCGTGTCCTTAGACGAAGATGTAAGTCAGTTGAACGAAGTCGTTGTAACTGGTTACTCTTCCCAACGTAAAAAGGACATTACGGGAGCGGTAACAGTTGTAGGAGCTAAGGAATTAACAGCAGTACCTTCCGCGAGTTTAACGCAAATGTTACAAGGACGTGCGTCCGGTGTGACTGTTGGTAATGACAACTCTCCCGGTGGAGGAACGATGGTTCGTATCCGTGGTTTTGGTTCAATCAACAACAATTCACCACTATATGTAATTGATGGTGTACCTACGCAAGGAACCTTAAACCAAATCAACCCAGCTGATATTGAGTCGATGCAAGTATTAAAAGATGCATCTGCCGCATCTATCTACGGAGCGCGTGCTGCGAATGGGGTTGTGATCATTACAACAAAACGTGGTGGCGAAGGAGAGCCTAAAATCAACTTCGACATGTATACGGGTACTCAGACAGTAGGTAGGACATTAGATTTGTTGAACACGAAAGAATTGGGTCAGTATTACTATGAATCTGAAATTGGTGCTGGAAAGCCTGCAGGAACATCTCCTTCGGCACAATACCGTTTCGGTGCAGATGGATCTCAAACCATTGCAGATTATATCTATCCAAACGTATATGGCGCGCTGCCTGCGAACTATACCTATACAAATGACATCACAGATCCTAACTTAGGAAAAACGGCTTTCAATATTACCAAAGCAAATAAAGAAGGTACTGATTGGCAAAATGTAATTTTCGGCCCTGCTAAAATCTCTAATTATCAATTAGGCGCAACAGGTGGTTCGAAAAATGGCAAATATGCAATTTCGGCGAGTTATTTTGACCAAGAAGGTATTTTGAAGTATACAGGATACAAGCGTTATTCCGTAAGAGCGAATACCGAATTCAAAAAAGGAGCGTTAACTTTCGGTGAAAACTTTACCGTTTCATACGATGAGCGTACAGGTGTTCCTTCGGGTAACAACAACGAATCTAACCCTATTTCCTTTGCGATTCGTATTCAACCAATCATTCCGGTATTTGATATTACGGGTGGTCCAACGGCTTTAGGCGGAACTAACTCATCTAACTTGAATGGTTTTGCAGGATCTCGTGGTTCCAACTTAGGTAACGCGCCTAACCCATTAGCGCGTCAATGGAGAGAGCGTGATAACCCAATTAAAGCAACACACATCTTTGGTAATGTATTTACAGAATTGGAAATCATCAAAAATTTAAAAGCCCGTACAAGTCTTGGTTTTGAATACAACAACTTCAACCAAGCGGCCTATTTAAACCGTGATATTGAAGCGGCCGAAGCTCGTAATGCGAACAGTTTAACGGTTTCAAATAGTTACGATCGTGCGGTAACTTGGTACAACACCTTGAACTATAATAAAACGTTAGGTGATCACACAGTGAATGTGTTAGTTGGTACTGAAGCCGTTTCAACGTATGGTGTCGGATTTAGTGCGGCACGTTCAAATTTCGCATTTGATGATTTATCTTATCGTTATTTGAATAACGGTTCAGCAGCTGGTTTATCGAATGCAGGATCAGGAGCAACAATCACAGCTTTGTTCTCCCAATTTGGAAAAGTAAACTACTCGTACAAAGAGTTATTACTAGCTGATTTTACGTTACGTCGTGATGGTTCATCACGTTTCGCATCAAATTACCGTTACGGTATCTTCCCTGCATTCTCATTAGGTGCACGCCTAACAGAATTAGCATTCATGAAGGATTTGACATTCATCAATGAATTCAAAGTTCGTGGTGGTTGGGGTAAAACGGGTAACCAATTGATTCCAAACGTTTATAACGCTTATACGTTATTTACACCAGATCCAAACAACAATGCCTATGATATTTCTGGATCAGGGAACTCAATCGCAACAGGTTTTGATATCGCACAATTTGGTAATACAGGTGGTCGTTGGGAAACAAACACATCAACCAACATTGGTATAGATGCGAGTTTCTGGAACAACAAGTTGGATGTTAACTTAGACTGGTATACGCGTACAACATCCGATATGTTAACGCAAGTACCCATTCCGAAAACGGCAGGTTCTGCTTCTATTCCTTATGTGAATATTGGTGAAGTAAACAATACGGGGATTGACTTAAATGTAACGTACCGTGATCGCATCGGCGATTTCCGTTACTCAGTTTCGGGTCAAATCTCACAATACAAAAATGAGGTTGTAAAACTAAATGACGATCCGAAAGCATCTGTATTTGGATTCTCAACACGTCTTCCATCAATCTCGGTGACAAGAGCAGGCTTGCCTATTTCTAGTTTCTTTGGTTACATCATTGATGGTGTTATTAAGGATGATGCAGAAGCTGCTGCGGCACCTAAATTTGGTACCTACACGCGTGCGGGTGTTTTCAAATTCCGTGATATTAATGGCGACAATGTCATTACTGCTGCTGATAAAACAATCATCGGTAATCCACATCCTGATTTCACGTATGGAATCAACTTAAATCTTGGTTATAAAAACTGGGATTTAACTGTATTTGCGCAAGGTGTTCAAGGTAATGAATTGTTCAATTACCAAAAATACTGGACTGACTTTAATACGTTCCAAGGTAACCGTTCAAAAGACATGTTATATAACTCTTGGAAGAAACAAGGAGATAATGCCTTGTTACCTCGCTTGAATTCTCAAGATGGTACAAGTCAGCAAATCTCTACTTATTTCGTAGAAGATGGTTCTTACATGCGAATTAAGAATATTCAGTTAAGCTACAATGTACCGGCTAGCTTCTTGAAGATTGTGAAGCTAAACTCTGTTCAAGTTTATGTGCAAGGTCAAAACTTGTTCACATTTACGAAATACAAAGGTTTGGATCCCGATGTCAACTTGAGAACTTCAGGCAATGACAATCAAGATACACACATGGGTATTGATGAAGGTGCATTCCCTGTAGCTAAATCATACAATGTTGGTTTAAGAGTAGGATTCTAATTAGGTATATCATTTGAAAATAAATCAGATATAAAATGAAAAAGTTAATCATTATCGCATCATTAGTCGCGACAGTAGGTGTCAACTTTTCTTGTTCAGATAGTTTCTTCAACATCGAACCTCAAGGGGCGGCTTCGTTGACTTCACTAAGTAATAAGAATGGGGTGAATGCCTTATTAATTGGAGCTTACTCCCTATTGGACGGAGTAGGAGCTGGAAATACGGGACGTCAGTCTACGATTTCAAATTACGTTTTTGGTGGTATCACCTCCGGGGATGCTGTAAAAGGAACGGATATTGGTGATCAGCCAGAGCAAGAGTACATCGAACAGTATTTATGGCTTTCAGACAATACGTACTTTTTAGGAAAATGGCAACATACCTATGATGGGGTAGCTCGTGCAAACGAAGCCATTCTATTGGCCAAAAGTACAGATGTAAAGGACATGACCGAAGCTGAGCGTAATCAAGTAGTTGCCGAAGCTCGTTTTTTACGTGGTCACTACCATTTCGAAGGTAAAAAGATGTGGAATAAAATTCCGTACATCGATGAGACTATCTACAAGCGTGATGATCCTAATTCGACGAAAGTTCCAAATGACAAAGATATTTGGTCTAACATAGAAGCGGACTTCAAATTTGCTGCAGATAATTTACCTGCAACGCAAGGTCAAAAGGGGCGTGCTACGAAATGGGCCGCAAAAACCTATTTAGCAAAAGCCTACATTTTTCAAGGTAAATGGCAAGCAGCGAAAGATTTATTGCTAGATGTGTATACGAATTCTGGTAAGAAATTAATGCCAAACTACCATGACAACTACCGTAACATTACGAACAACAATGCAGAATCAATTTTCGAGGTTGAATTCTCTGTAAACGATGGTTCTACGGGTAACAATGGTAATGCTGGCGATAACTTGAACTGGCCTTATTCAGCGAACTCACCTGGTCGTGGATGTTGCGGTTTCTACCTTCCGTCGCAAAACCTAGTAAACGCATTCAAAACGGATGCTGACGGTTTACCGATGATCGGTGCGAAAGCTGATGGAACGGCTGATACATACAACGCAGTTGATGTACCTAATGATCAAGGATTAAAATCAGATCAAACATTCAACTTGAAGAAAGATGTACCAGTAGATCCTCGTTTAGACTGGACAGTAGGTCGTCGTGGTGTAAACTTCTTGGATTGGGGTCAAATGCCTGGATTTAACTGGATTCGGAACCAAACATATTCAGGGCCTTACATTGGCAAGAAATGGATGTATTACTTAGCCGACGAAGGTAGCTCGACGCACTCAACAAGCAAGCGAAATGTGAATAACAATTATCGCTTATTGAAAATGTCGTCCGTGATTCTTTGGTTAGCTGAATGTGAAGTTGAATTAGGCAATTTCGCTGAAGCAGAGAAATACGTCAACTTAATTCGTAACCGTGCAAAAACAGGTTCTGTTCAAGATGCAAGTGTTAATTATGTTGTCAATCCTTACCCTGCTGGCACATTTGCTTCGAAAGGCAAAGAATATGCACAAAATGCGGTGCGTATGGAGAGCCGTTTGGAGTTTGCCATGGAAGGTCACCGTTTCTTCGATTTAGTTCGTTGGGGTATTGCTGAGCCTTATATCAACAAATACTTAACAGAGGAATCTTTAAACGGTACTGACTTAGCGGGTAGAACCTACAACAAGCGTGGATATTTAAAAGGGAAAGCCTATACAAAAGGCAAAAACGAATATTTCCCATTACCAAATGACGAGATTCTAAACTCTCAAAAAGCGGGTGCTGCAACCTTGAAGCAGAACCCAGGTTATTAATTAGTTTTTTTGTTTTGTTAAAAAGTCAGGACTTCGGTCCTGACTTTTTTTATGTAAACTCCTTGAGATTTCCTTTATATTTGAAAAAACAAATTCATATGCTAGCTGATCAATTCGAACAAATCATCCAACAAAGAAGATCGAACCGTCTCTTCGACGAAACCATCTCCGTAGACGATGCAGTCATTGAACGAAGCTTAGCGCGTGCCATTTTATCGCCCAACAGTAGCAATATGCAATTGTGGGAATTTCATTGGATTCAAAGTCCAGAAAAAAAGGCTGAATTCCATGCCTTATGTCTCGGACAATCTGCCGCTAAAAACCCTGCCCACCTCGTCGTTTTTGTAACACGTCAAGATCATTGGAAACAACACGCTCAGTGGAATCTTGATCAAATAAAAAATGCATTAAAAGGCAAAGAAGCAGGTAAAAGAGAAAAAAGAGGGATGCAATATTATGGCCAATTGATGCCCTTACTTTATCGTCAAGATATCTTCGGGATATTCACACTCATCCGTAGAGCCATGTGTTTTTTCATGGGAATTCGAAAACCCTTCATGCGTTTTGGTGGAAAAGCCGACCAACGTGTGATGGTTCATAAATCATGTGCCTTAGCTGCACAAACATTCATGCTTTCCATCGCTTCCGAAGGATATGACACGTGCCCGATGGAAGGTTTCGACGCTGTTCGCGTAAAAAAAGCGTTGAATTTACCTGCAGGAGCAGAAATCAATATGATTATTTCCGTAGGCAAAGGGACTGAAGCAGGCATTTGGGGTGAACGATTCCGATTGCCATTCAACGAAGTTGTCATTAAACACTAAAGGCAATCAACGTCCGGAATCACTTGCACGCCCTTAAAAACAGGTTTGCTTGGTAATTCATCAAGCAACAAGCGAAGGTCAACTTTAAATTGGGCTAATGATACTCCCTTTTCGAGTTTAATCAGGATTTCCATCACGAATTGATTACGAATGCGTTCAATCAAAGGACGCTCTGGACCCAAAATTCGACCATGCCCGTATTTAGCTTTTAACATAGCTCCTAATTCAAGGGCAGCTTTCTCCACCTGAATCGATTCCAAGTGTCTTAAGGTCAATTTGATCAGACGCACAAAGGGTGGATAATTATATCCTTCGCGCTCCACAATTTCATCCGCATACAAGGCAGCATAATCCCCCGATTCAATGAATTGAAACAAGCGATGCGAAGGCTGATTCGTTTGGATGAAAACTTGACCTTGTTCATCGCGCCGACCGGCACGACCGGCAACCTGAGTAATCAATTGGAATGCACGTTCATGCGCTCTAAAATCGGGAAAGTTAATAATCCGATCCGCATCAAAAATAGCAACCGTGGATAGCCCTTCAAAATCGAGCCCTTTGGCAACCATTTGTGTACCCACTAAAATATCGATATTTCCGGATTGTATCTCAGCTAGCAAACTGTTAAAAGCAGTTTTGGAACGTGTGGTATCTAAATCCATCCGACCAATACGCGCATCAGGAATAAGCAATTGTAGTTCTTCCTCTAACTTTTCGGTACCATAACCCATCGTTTTCAAGTTAGTCCCTCCACATGCCCCACATCGACGTAACAATCCTTCACGGTAACCACAATAGTGACAACGCAATTCTTGGTCTTTGGCATGATAGGTCAAACTTACATCGCATTGATTACATTCTGCAATCCAATCACAATCTTGACACTGAATATAAGGGGAATAACCTCTTCGGTTTTGGAATAATAAACTTTGTTTACCCTTCTGAAAATTCTCCTCCAACATCGTCACCAGATCGACCGAAAAGCCCCCTTTCATCTGTTTCATTTTGGTGGCATACTTCGTGTCAATCAAATTCATTTCGGGCAATGTCGCCTTCCCAAATCGCTCCATCAACATAACTAATCCATATTTCCCCTGCTTAGCTTGATAATAGGATTCAATGGATGGCGTCGCAGAGCCCAATAAAACCTTGGCTTTTTGTTGGCCCGCAAGCACCATCGCTACATCACGCGCATGGTAACGCGGGGCGGGGTCCACTTGCTTGAAAGAAGACTCATGTTCTTCGTCTACAATAATTAAGCCTAAGCGAGAAAATGGCAGAAACACGGAGGAACGAACCCCAACAACGAATGGATATTTACCTTCTACAATGGATTTCCAAACTTCAACACGCTCATTATCGGAAAATTTAGAATGGTAAATTCCCACCTGCTCGCCGAAAATCTTCTTTAAGCGTGCCACAATTTGCGTCGTTAATGCAATCTCTGGTAACAAATACAGGACTTGATCGCCATTGGCCAAAGCCTCTTGAATCAAGCGAATGTAGATTTCCGTTTTACCACTTCCGGTAATACCATGTAATAATACGGTATCTTTTTCCTGAAACTGCGCGAGGATGGACTGATATGCTTTTTCCTGAGCGGCATTCAAATCAAAGTTGGCAGGTATAAAATCATCTGAATCACTACCAAAACGAGAGACAACAATTTCAAAGGATTCGAAAATCCCATGCTTGGTGAGTGTTTGCAATGCGCTTTCGGACAAACCTGCTTGCCCGAAACTCGATTTCTCTATGCCCCGTTGGTTCGTCTCAGCATCCCGCAAAACCGGAATAAATTGTAAATAATGAAGGAGAATACTGATCTGCTTCGTCTTGGACTCCAATTCTCCGATCAACTTAGTAATAGCCTCTTTATTCGCATAAGCTTGCGTTAATCGAATACGCCGCTGAACTTTGGGCGTGTAACGATCCTTTAATTCATCGAAAATCAAGATAGCTCCCTTCCCCACCATTGCCTTGATGTGATGATAAGGGCTCTTGACCTCGGCTACGCGCGCCACCTCATCATAAGACAAAGAACCTTTTTCCTGAATGGCTTGAAATATGATGGCCTCCTTTTCAGTTAACTCATTCAGAAGTTGAAATTCTGGATGAATTTGAACTTTTGATTGACTCGAAATTTTAAGCCCAGCCGGTAAGGCAACCTGGAAGACCTCACCCGGATAACACATGTAATAATTAGCTACCCATTGAAAAAGGGCAATTTGAGAGGCCGTCACGAGCGGAGATTCATCAAGAATCTCCAATAAGTATTTAGCTTGATATTGCTTAGGAGGTTGATGATGAACACGAACAATGACCGCGGTCAACACCTTTGTGCTGCCAAAAGGAACAACAATACGTAAACCTGCTTCAACCCCATTAGCCCATTGTCTCGGGACTCGATAGGTAAAATACCTGGGGATGGGCAAAGGCAGCAGTGCGTCAACAAAAACTGTTGATTCTTCAGACTCAAAAAGCACCTTGGATTCCCCCATAATAAGCTACAAATAAACGCAAAGTTCAGGAACTGAACAAGTCGCTATTTCCAAGAAAGTGTTTGAATTAAATGCAGGGCATCTTGCTTTAAAAAGCGAATGACAGGAGCTAACGAATCGTTTTGCGTGGCCGTTTTTACATAAATAGCCCCACGAAGAAAATGCTTGGTGCTATCCGTTGTAAAAAATTGCAAGGAAGTAGCCACTTCGCCATTCAATTCAATCAAACCCGCTTTACGACCATCCGATGTCGTCATGATGTAATCATGGATACCAGCAGCCTTCGCTTGATGCTTATAAGCGAGTGCAAACGCATCATTGATCAGCGCCTTCATTTTTTGCTTATCACCACCCAAAGGCTTATAAGTAATTTGAATAAAGGCATCCCATCGCGGATAATACAAGTATATCCAATGAGGTTCAGCCTTGAAGACTTCCTTTTTATTTCCAATCGTGACCGTATCAGGAATTACTTGAGCATATTTGGAAACCTCAAACTGATAAGGATGACCAGCCTCCAAGGGTGCATATTGAGCCGCAGGAAGATCTATGCGATTGTATCCTTTGGGTCTTGGGACATCACCCACTTGCTTTTGCTCACAGGCCAATAGACTAAATAATAACCCAACGATACCTAGATATTTCATCATAACTAATGAGGCATGTCTACACCATGATAGTCCAGCAAAGGTTGTTGGATCTTTTGAAAAACTTGCTCGCGTAAAACAGGTAAATCTTCCTGGGTCAAACCTTTCGTTTCCATGGGAGCATGAATACGTACCCGAATAACACCCGGTTTTAGTACAAATTGCTCGTCGTCCATCAATTGGTAATTATTTAAGAAAGTGACAGGAAGAATCGGAACTTGCTGTTGGATCGCCATCGCAAACGCGCCATCCTTTAATGGAGCCGACATGAATGGGAATTGTTTAGAGGTAATTCCTCCTTCAGGAAAAATAATGATGCTCCGTTTCGAATGCAGTGCACGGATAGATTTGCCAAGTGTTGCAGACCGGCTAGCCCGATCGCTACGATCCACAAGTATGTTCAAACGCGCATAGAGGTATCCGAATAAGGGAACTTTCTTTATGGAACTCTTACCCACAAATGAAAAATAATTGGGTAAAATTTTAACAAAAGCGGGAATGTCCAGATAGGAAAAATGGTTCGCGCAGAAAACATAAACCTGTTTGGGATCTAATTTTTGTTCGGAAACTACTTCAAATCGTAAGAATCCAAAAGCAAAAAACAAACGTGACCAAAGACGAACTAATTTGTGCGCATAGCGCTTCGTATCCTTATGTTGTAAGCAAATTACCATGAATGGGTAAAGCGCTAGAAACCAGCTAATAAACCAAAAACCGGTCCATACAGAGTACAGACCGATTAAGGGATTTGATAAATAAGGATTTTTTTTCTTCATGGGTAAACCCTGAAATTTATTCTACGATACCCAATTGAACCGTATTGGTTTTCTTCGTTGTATGCGCAGGAATGGAAAGCGTGGTTACATAAACATCGCCAACCGCTAATAATTGTTCTTTTTTCAAACGATCAACCATGCCTTGAACAGTCTTCTCAGCACTTTCAGACGCAGCATCGTAATAGAATACTTTCACACCCCACAACAAGCCCATCGTTGACATCAGTTGCTTGTTTGATGTAAACACAAATAAATCAGCTTTTGGACGGTGAGCAGACAATTTAAACGCTGTTTGACCCGAGTTCGTGATACAAAGAATTGCTTTGGCTTTCGAGTCACGTGCCAAACGACAAGCGCCTGAAATTAAGCGATCTGTTAACGTAACATTCGGGGTATTCGCTAAGGCGTGATTCTTGAAATAAATCGCTGCTTCATCCCCGCGGACAATTTCAATGGCATTTTGTTGCTCTTCTACCACCTCATGGATGTGAGCCATTGTCTCAACAGCTTTGATTGGATAAGCACCAGAAGCTGACTCACCAGATAACATCGTAGCAGATGCGCCTTGCAATACAGCGTTCGCCACGTCAGATGTTTCAGCACGCGTAGGAACGGGATTGGTAATCATGGACTCCAACATCTGTGTAGCCACAATTACAGGCTTACCAGCAGCCGTGCATTTCTCCACCATTACTTTTTGCAAGTATGGAACAACTGCACCATCCATTTCCACGCCTAGGTCACCACGAGCTACCATGATGGCATCCGTAGCCTCAATGATTTCATCTAAATTATCGATCGCCTCTGGCTTTTCGATTTTAGCAATCACCTTCGCTGTTTTACCGTATGCTTTAATTTTATCTTTAATATCCCAGATATCAGATGCCTTGCGAACGAATGACAAGGCAATCCAATCAACACCGTGATCCAAACCGAAATATAAATCAGCTGTATCTTTTTCAGTCAAACATGGCAACGAAACTTTCGTACCTGGAAGGTTAATACCCTTCTTCGACTTCAAGATTCCTCCATAAATAACTTCAGTTACAACCTCTTTTTTAACTTTATCAACCGAAAGCACTTTAACTTCTAAGTTACCATCATCCATCAAAATACGCTCACCTACGTTAACGTCTAAATACATGGATGTATACGTTGTACCAACCTTCTCCGATGTACCTAATAGGTTTTCATCCATTGCAAAGATTAATTGCTTACCTGCTTCCAAAGGCACCCCATTGTTCTCCACTAATTGAGTACGAATTTTAGGACCTTGTAAGTCTTGTAAAACAGTAAGATTCAAGCCCAACTCATCGCTAATCGAACGAATTGTCTGTAAACGTGCTAAATGATCTTCATGTGTTCCATGAGAAAAATTTAGACGGAAGATATTCACTCCTGCTTGAGCTAATTGAATTAAAGATTCTCTTGTTTCAGATGCTGGGCCTACTGTGGCAACAATTTTTGTTTTGCGTTGATACGACATAGATTATGTTTAGTCAAATTACTCTGCAATTTACATTTAAGTCGGCAAAAAATGGAATTAAATCAAGATAATAAACCCGATTTTTTGTAAATATTTAAGAAAGCAGAGACATTCCACTCGTAGTGTCTAATTTTTTATTCATTTTATCCTATGCAAGTTTGAACATAAAAAAAGGAGCCCATTGGAGCTCCTTTTCTATGTATCGGATGGGCTTAGTTCTCCCACATGTCATGCTCCATTTCAAGTAACTTATACTCGAGTAATTGGGACATCATTAATCCTTCTTTTTCTCCTCCGTAAAGATCAGTCAAAAACTTATTCTCAACGTTACCCTTCTTAATGATTCGCGCTTGGAACATTCTCAGATCAAATGCATCAGCCATATTCTTATGCTGCATTTCATTTTCAGAATTATACCAAATGCAATTTGGGTTAGAACGGAACAATTTATACAAATCCTTGTAACGAAATGAAGCAACTGCTTTATCAAAACCCGCCTTCGTTTTAGAAGCGGGAATAATCAAACTGATTGATTGAATATCGAAATACAAACGAGAGCGACGACGATCAATAATCGCATCTTCCCGAATTTCCAAAATCGACAACTCTTTAGGGAAATAATATGAAACAGCGGCCACAGCAGGCTTTTGCTCAAATGCATCCTTTGCCGGTGCGCCTGCTGGTTTGGCAGCACCACCCCAACCGTCATCTGTGCCAGCCGCTTTCGGTGCAGCACCCTCGGCACCAAAACCTGCAGCCTTTTCAGCATCCGATAAAGCTGCCTGCTCCGATTGCTCTTCCATTTTCAAGTTATCTTGAAATTGCTCAGGAGTCAATTTGGTCAACAAAGAATCGTTCGCGTACGGAGTTAATACACCTGCTTTAACCCAGTCCAAAATAAACTTCGAAATCTCATTATTCACCGAAAAAAACGGTTGATTGATTTTCTCATTCAAATCCATCCGTCGCCATAAACGTGCTTTGTAATGAATGCTAGATTCATCAATAGGACGAATGGAATTTTGATTTGGTGGCAATGGCTTTTCTTGCGCTTGAGTAGCAAAGCCCAAAGCAGTTATAACCAAGATCAACAAACACTTATTTACTAATTTCATACGATTCATGTTAATTCAAAGGAATGTTTTTCGCCATGGTAAATGGAATGGTTTCAACAGCTCCTTTAAAATTTTTCCGTTGAACTCCTTTAATTTCAATGTAATAGCGATCACCCGCTTGCGCTTGTGCAGCTAACTTAGCGATTGAGCCAGAACCTTGCAAGGTAATGTCATCAATCTTACGTTGCCCCCTCGCAAGAGCCACATACAATTCCGAAACCCGGAAATTAGCATCTTCTGGATTCGTTGATTTAAATGATTCATCGGCAATGGCACGCGCATCAATGCTACGTAATCCTGATGCACTCGCACCGCGTTTTTCATCCAATTCGCCACCATTTCCAAAAACACGCACTTCCGGTCTTGGAACACGACGTACACGGAAAGTTTCTTTACCTAATAACGTTCCACCATTAGCAATGTTCAAGGTAACCGTAGCAGCAGAAGGTACAATCGTAACCTTCCCACGATTTTGACCTCCAATCGCTTCTCCACCGTCAGCCGAGAAGGAAGGATTCCACAAAGCACCCAAACCTGGACTTGCAACACTTAAACGATTTGCACAACCCAAATATAGCGCTGGCAACGTTGCTGTTTCAATGTTATACGTTGGCTTTAATACAAAATACTCTTTCTGAATCGTCTCTGTCTTCGGTCCTAGTGGACTCATGTAAGAAACGGACGCAGTATACGTTTTCTTTGACAAACCATTCGCGTCAAAACCTCCACCCGAAGTTTTGAATTTAATTTGTCCACGGCCATCAATCACTGGGATAGAAGAACCGTTAAAACTCATACGTGGTGTAAATCCACTTGAAGTAGCCGCGATAAACACTTCCGCTTGGTATTCCATCCCTGCAACTACCGTATTTGCATTCGCAGACACTTGCGCAAATACTTTATCAAACTTAATTTCCTTCGCTCCTACTTTCGCAGCTAATTGTGCTAAAACATCACTTTCATAGCGACGAACCTCCGCTTGTTTCTGCGAGATCGTAGCCATCGCAGCGGGAACAGGCGTTTGAGCAAAATTCAACTCGGCAAAATCCTTGTTGGCCTGATTCGCATCCTTACTCGCAATTGGATCGGATTTGGCATCATTCGCAAGCGATGGAAACTTCGTTCCTGGATCAGCTAATTTTTCCAAATCCTTTACATATTGGGAAAACATGGATTCCAACTTATACGCTTCGCCTGATTTGCCAGCACCCACCATTAAGGTAAATACCTTTTCTTCTTCTTTAGGATTTTTGATGTTACCCGTTTCAGGATCAATTCCTCCACCTGCTTCAAGAATTTGATTCTTCAATGCATCCAAATGATTGACTAAGGCGTCAGCTAAGCGACGAACTTCATTCGCACGTTTTACCACATCCGCATAAGCATCTGGATTAGGCAAATCTTTAATCCGCTCCTCAATCCCTTGAACCATTCCTCTGTTCTTAGAAGTCGCCGATTGATTTGCGATCTCCAAACTGGAATTCAAAATGGTGAATTTTTGTAATAATGCATCTGATACTTGTAAGGCAAGTAATGCCGTCAGTACTAAATACATCATCCCGATCATTTTCTGCCGGGGTGTTTCTTTTAAACTAGCCATATTATCTAAGCTGTAATAAAATCAATAATTATCCTTTCATAGCAGTCAACATGCTGCCATACACTTGATTTAATGCCTGAATGTTGGCATTCAACTTAGCTAATTCTGCTTTGAATTGCTCCGCGTCTTTAGACGTAGCCGCAATTTGCTCTACTGTTGTATTTACGTTTCCATAATAGCCATTGATTGCCTTCAAATGCTTGCTTGATTCTTGAATCTCAGTTTCATAAATCGCATTCAATGCAGCTAATTGATCTCCGGCCTTCGCATATTGCTGTGCATATTTCGCCGCTTCTGTCGAAGAAATCGAAATAGAGCCTAACGAAGCATTCGCATCAGAAACCGTTTTATTCAATGAACCTAAGGAAGCTGAAGACGCATTCAAGGATTGAACAAAGTCATTGGCAGCACCCGTTGCTTTTGAAATTTCTTGCAAGCTGTTCGCTGTCTCCGTTAAACCTTTCAAGCTTTTCGTCAAGTTTTCAACGACATCAGCGCCTAAACCTGATTGATTAGCCAAATTAGCCAAGCCATTTCCAGCAGGACGTGCAACGGCTTCTCCTCCTACTAATTCAGGGTAAACGTTTTCCCAACTGTATTCTTTCTCGGGCTTCGCTTGAATGTACAACACACCAAACAAAATAAAGATGGCTGCTTCGGTAAACATACCGACCATCAACATCTCATTTGCACCTTCCCAATGTACGATTTTAAATAATGCTCCAATAATTACAACAGCAGCACCAAAACTAGCTACGACATTGATTGATTTTTCTAATCCCTTCATTTGTTTAATCTTTTATTTCTTTTTGAATTATTTCTTTAAAGCTGGTCGGCCTAGGTAACGCATCATGGATCTAAATCCAATGTATGAACGCCGCTTGTTTTGCAATTCATAAGCGCGTGTACCTGTTTCCAAATAGTAGGCAATATCTTTCCATGATCCGCCACGAACTACTTTACGTGGCTCATCAGCATCTTTGTTGACCGTATTTAAATCCCATGTAACCGCCGACGCATTATCAGAATAGGCATCCTCACACCATTCAGCAACGTTACCTGACATATTATACAGACCAAAATCATTCGGATCATATGCATTCGCAGGGGAAGTATATGCATACCCATCCGCATCATAATTTCCACGGTGTGGCTTAAAGTTGGCCATCAAACATCCCTTCGCATTCGCTACATAAGGATTTCCCCATGGGTATTTACCTGATGCGCGACCACCACGTGCAGCCCATTCCCATTCAGATTCTGATGGTAATTCAAAACGAGGCAACATGTACATACCTTGTTTTTTACGATATTCATTCATCATTTTGGAACGCCACAAGCAGAAATATTTGGCAGCTTCCCAACTAACCCCTACCACAGGATATTGATCAAAAGCAGGGCTTGAGAAATAATACTCTAACATGGGATCCCCATTGTGGTAAGTAAAATCACTCTTCCAAACCGTTGTATCTGGATAGAATTCAGTCATGATTTTATCTTCTCCTAAAACGGAAACAGAGTCTTTCAGCAAGGAATTCGTGAATTGACGATACTCATGATTAGTTATCTCCGTGTCATCCATGTAAAACGCCGCAACGGTCACACGCTTATTGAAGCTAATTCCTGAACGAGAAACGTCTTCATCCGCTTGTCCCATCATATAACTTCCGGAAGGAACCAGCACCATACCATAAGGCGTAGGTTGACTCCATCCTTTACGTGAACTAGCCACAATTTCCCCATTTTCTATACCAGGAGCATCTTTAGCAGCCTTACCAATTTTCAATCCTCCCTTTTTCGAAGAAGATGAACCTTTGGCACTACTAAGGGTTTTAGAACTACTTGAGCCTCCTTTAGACCCTCCACAACCCGCAAGGACAGCAGTTAAGGCAAGGGCTGACAACATGAGCGTCAAAGGCTTTCCAACAAATTTAAAATTCATAAAGACGAATTATTATATCTTTTTTTTAAACGAGATCAATCTCAAAAAATTGTGTTCAACTTATTCAGCATACACAATTAAATCAAATTCCTCAAAATTAAGGGAATTTCTAATAATACATGTACAATATCCCCATTTTTTTGTGACAATTTCAAGATACCTTAATTAAATCGAGGTGTCTTGATAGGAACAAATCGGGTGGCAGTCTGAAAACTTGGCAAAACAAAACGCAACATCACCTCATGCGACAAATTGGATTTTACGTTTGAATTAATCACCGACAAATCCATCGCATAGGCTAGGTCCAAACGATTGTTCAGAAATGATACACCTGCCATCACGGTAGCGGCATCATCCCAGCGATATCCGCCTCCTGCCCAAAATTGTTGTTGGAAGATTACCTTCGCCCCCAATTGTGGCAATAAAACGCCATTGTAATAATTCAACTGAGCAAATGGACTCCATTCAAATCGATCATTCAGGGGCAAATTTGCTTTTACATGCATATTCGCCGCAAGTTCATTTTTTAATTTCAGCGTTGGGCTACCAAAATCATAGGCCGACTGATTCAAATGTGAAATACCAAGACCCATTTCGACCAAGTCGGAAGTATAAAGTACCCCTGCATTAAAATTAGGAACAGCTTGTGACACCTGTTTTCCCGACAACTCGACAGCTAAAGGGTCATTAACGTCTCGAACACGAAAAATTCGCCCATCGAAGGATTTACTTTGCATACCAAAACCGAGTCCTAAGGAAAATTGAGCACCATTACTTAGTGGATAATGGTACGCTACTTGCAATCGAATGACTTGTTGGCCCACACCCGATGGCGTTTTGTCATTCATCACAAGCAAGCCCATGCCTAGGTGCTGAAAATTTAAGGGAAGCGATACGCCCACGATACTTGTACCCAGATTCCCATTTCCATCTTGTGAAGTTTCATAGGATGTCCACTGATTCCGATATTGAGCCTGAACATAGGCATCCCGGCCTGCACCAGCGGCAGCGGGATTATAATAAAGCGAATTGAGGTGATACAAACTTAGGCCGGGCATTTGTTGTGCATTTAACCCCATGTTGCTACTGATCATCAGCAAAAACATGAAAAAATAGCCCAAAACGTGTTTAAATCCCTGCATGATGATGAGTTAGCAAAAGCTGAGCTAAAAATAAACAAAATAAGCCTATTGGGATAGCATCTAACAAAAAAAAGCTCCAAAAGGAGCTTTTCAATTATTTATTGGCTTGCTTGATGTAATGTTCCAAGGCCCCCGTCATGGAAGGAGCGTTGGGCATTGGAGCCTGAATATCTAAAATTAACCCGGCATCATGAACGGCTTGCGCAGTTGTAGGGCCAAAAGCGGCCAATCGTGTATTATTTTGCTTGAAATCCGGAAAATTCTCAAATAAGGAGGTAATTCCTGAAGGGCTAAAAAAGGCAATCACATCGTAGAATACATCTTCCAAATCCGAAAGATCTGCGGAAACGGTTTCATACATCACGGCTTCTGTTAATTGGAAGTCATTTGTACCCATGTAATCTGGTAAATCTTTTTGGCGCTTGTTCGAACAAGGAAACATGAATTTCTCAGTCTTGTGCTTTTTGATCACTTCTAATAAATCCAAAGCCGTCTTCGTACCCGTAAAAATCTTACGCTTGCGAATGACAATGTATTTGTGAAGATAATTCGCTGTTTGCTCCGTAATGCAGAAATATTTCATGTCGGCAGGCACTTCGATCTTCGCTTCTTTACAAATGCGGAAGAAATGATCAATGGCATTACGACTTGTGAAAATAATCGCAGTATGCGATAAGATATCAATCTTTTGCTTTCTAAAATCCTTAAAGGATATCCCTTTCACATCGATAAACGAACGAAAATCAACTTTAACATCGTATTTACGTTCAATCTCGAAATAAGGAGATTTAGCCGCATCTGCAGGGGCAGCTTGGGTAACCAGGATACTTTTTACTTTTTTCAACCGTTTAACATCAGGTTGAGCAACATTTGCAACTAAACTCATAATGAAATATTCTAATTAATCATTCCCGTTTTGCCTCAAACTGAAAATGCCTGCAAATATACGACAAATTTTTTCAAATAATTATCTGCCCCTACATGTATTCCGGAAAAATCAATTCTCGTAGTCCAAATACCATTACTTGACCTTCCATCAGAACCAAATAGGCAAGTAGTGATAATTGATTCACTGAGTAGCTCCGACGAAATACTTGAAAAAAGTATACAGCCCGAACAACAAAATAGACTGTAATCACATACGAAATATACGTTAGATTCACCGGATACATGGGCCCCATGTACACAGAGAATAAACTCAATAAACTAAATAAGACGATAAAGAATTGGAGATTGGCCTGAACGGACTTAAAATAATGCGCCTCCGCGATGTGTGGCAGTCGAAATAAATTGGTAAATAATTTATAAACAAAATACCGACTCACAAATAAGGCAAAGCCCAACAAGGTCCGTGAAAGGATGAATCCGATTGTTGGCAAAAACCGCTGTAAATTCTCTTGTGATTCAAAAAAGGTATCATTTGATTGATTAAGCAATCCATTGTAGAATGAGAAGCAAGCTGTGATAAAGCTTAAAAGACCGATGACCAACAAATTAGGGAACGCAAAGGCATTCTTTAACAATACCTCCTCTTTGATTTCCCAATGAATCCAATCGGAGAAACGAAAATAAGCAGCAAAATAGCGAGGGAACGCCGCATATAATACACCCAAGAAAAACAAGATTAACAAAAATGCCGAACCAAAAAACTGATTGAATAAATAGGCATTTCGTTGGCGCAAATTCATCATATCTGTGATTGCGACATTATCATCTTGAACTTTTCGTTCTACTAGGACAACCTTAGGAAGACCCGCCATATTCGCTTGATAAAAACTAAAGTACAAGGGAACAGCAGCGGGATAGACTTTCTGTAGACTGTCAACCGACCAGCGATACAATTTCCCTTTTTCCAGATGACTATGAAAGGTACCTTGCATAAAAAGCACATAATCGCCGTCCAATTCCATCCGTAAATAGGTATTCGGAAATTCATTTAAGGAGATCGCGAGCGATTTGGACTTAAAACTGTAATGCTTTCCTGGGATGTAAGGAAGGAAGGTTTTTAAATTAGGCTGATAGACAAGCCAGGCTTTATCCAAGGGTTGAACATGCTGCCATTGAACAGCTTTCAACTCCGAGGAAAGCAATAAGATAAACAACAAAAAAAATCTGCTAATCTTCCCCAACGGAAAATGACTAGCAGATTTTGGAATAAAAGGAATCATCCTTATTGAATTATTTTCCAGCTAATGCTTTGATCATCGTTTCACCGATATCCGCTGGAGAGTATACAACGTGAATACCACACTCTTGCATGATCTTCATTTTTGCTTCCGCTGTATCATCAGCACCACCAATGATTGCACCTGCGTGACCCATACGACGACCTTTCGGTGCTGTTTGGCCAGCAATAAATCCAACAACAGGTTTACGGTTTCCATCCGCTTTGATCCAACGAGCTGCTTCAGCTTCCATGCCTCCACCAATCTCACCAATCATGACAATACCTTCCGTTTCTGGATCGTTCATTAATAACTCAACAGCTTCTTTCGTTGTCGTTCCGATGATAGGATCACCACCGATACCGATTGCTGTCGTTTGGCCTAAACCTGCTTTTGTTAATTGATCTACTGCTTCGTAAGTCAACGTACCTGACTTTGAAACAATACCCACACGACCTTTCTGGAAGATAAAGCCTGGCATAATACCTACTTTACATTCGTCAGCTGTCATAACACCCGGACAGTTTGGCCCGATTAAACGACATGCGTGATTTTGAATATATTCTTTCGCAACAATCATGTCTTTGGTTGGGATACCTTCTGTGATACAAATAATCACTTTGATACCAGCATCCGCAGCTTCCATAATTGCATCCGCAGCAAATGCGGGTGGAACAAAAATAATCGATGTATCTGCACCTGTTTTCGCAACAGCATCAGCAACCGTATTAAAAATAGGACGATCTAAGTGAGTTCCTCCTCCTTTTCCTGGGGTTACCCCTCCTACCACTTGCGTACCGTAAGCAATCATTTGCTCTGCATGAAAGGAACCTTCCGTTCCTGTAAAACCTTGTACTATAATTTTCGAATTCTTGTTAACTAAAACACTCATTTCGTAGGGGTTAAATAAACGTAGGCGTAAAATTTTTCCAAAGGTACAAATTATTGATAATATTCATCAAAAACCTTTAATCGGATGAAATAAAAATTCGAACAGATTTTTTTATGTAAATTCGAATTCCAATTTATTCGAATGCTCAAACAATTACACATACAGAACTACGCACTCATTGACTCCGTCAATTTGAGCCTTTCTGAAGGCTTGAGCGTCATAACGGGTGAAACTGGAGCTGGCAAATCTATTTTATTAGGAGCAATTGCCTTGTTGATGGGCGCTCGCGCCGACAGCAAATCCTTGTACGATCCAGAAAAAAAATGCATCATCGAAGGCACATTTGCCTTGACAAATTACCCCCATATCCGTCAGCTATTCGAGGAAGAGGGATTAGACTTCGAAGACCCTTGCATTATTCGAAGAGAAATTAATCCGCAAGGAAAGTCCCGTACGTTCGTCAATGATAGTCCGGTTACGCTCGATTCATTACGTAAAATTGGCCAAGAATTGATCGATGTACATTCCCAACAAGACACTTGGTGGATGTCACACCCTGATTTTAGTTTGGAGTTAATCGACAGCTTCGCTCAAAATCAAACGCTTAAAAGCTCCTATACGCTTGCGTTTCAAGCCTACACGAGCGCACAAGAACACGTTGATCATTTAGTCAAGCAAGCCGCATCAGGCATGCAAGGGCTTGATTTTATGCAATTCCAGTTTCAAGAGCTCGAATCAGCCCAATTACGAACAGATGAATTCGAAGGCTTAGAAATCGCCGTAGAAAAAGGGGAAAATGCCGAACAAATACATGAAAAATTAGCCGGATTAGCCAATCTCCTAAGTTTGGATGAACTATCGATCGGCCAACAAATGCGCTTGGCACTTCAGCATACGCAATCATTGAGCAAATGGGATCCTACGTATGAAGCTTGGAAAGCATGCTTAGATAGCATTTGGATTGAACTTAAGGATTTGAGCAACGAAGTGGAACGCGAAGCAGAAGATTTTCAGTCGGACCCAGCAAGCTTACAACGCCAACAACAGCGATTGGATTTACTGAATCGTCTCTTGCAAAAATATCAAGTTACAGATATTACATCGCTCATCGACATGCGCAATCAATTAGATGATCAAATTGCGCGTTTCTCCAATATGGATGAAGCGATAGCAAAAGCGAAAGCGGTATTAGCGATGAATCAAGCCTCTGCCGAAAAAGCAGCCCTCGCACTAAGTGCGAGTAGAAATAAGGTATTAAATCCCATCGTCGCCCAGTTAACCGATTCGCTCGCAGCACTAGGCATCCCGAACGCAACCCTTGCATGGGAAAATTTGCAGCGTGAAATGCGTATTTCTGGAATTGATAAAATCCAATTGCTATTTTCAGCCAACAAAGGCCTTAGTCCTAAACCATTCAAACAGGTAGCTTCCGGTGGGGAATTAAGCCGATTGATGCTTTCCATTAAGCATCTTTTAGCGCAGAAACGCGCATTACCAACCTTGATTTTAGATGAAATCGACACGGGTGTTTCCGGCGAAATTGCCATTAAAATTGGTCAGATGTTGACACAAATGAGTCAAGGTCACCAATTGATTGCGATTACTCACTTGCCGCAGATTGCAGCAGCAGGTATTGCACATTGGTATGTATACAAAGACCATGCGGGAGAAAAAACCGTATCTAGTTTACGCGAATTGAAAGGAGAAGAACGCGTCGATGAAATCGCAAAAATGATAGGTGGTCAGCAGGGATACGTTGAACTAAAAGATAATGTCAGAAAATTAATCCAAGCAAATCATGTTAAATAAAATACTTGTTGTGGGCTTACTCGTAGGTCTCATTTCTTGCTCCCAGGCAGAGGAAAAATTAAGTGAAGAGTTAGAAGGAAAAGTGATGGGCTTGCATGACAAACTGATGCCTAAGACCGAAGAAATTGTTGCTTTGCAAGGACAATTAGATAGCCTATCGACCGGAAAAGATTCGGTGCATGTCAACAAGCTAAAAAAGGCATTGGCAAAATCGGATCAAGCCATGATGGATTGGATGCATCACTTTTCCGTGGATAGCCTCAGAAAGATGGATGTAAAGTCGAAAATAGAATACCTCGGCGATCAATACAATCAATTAAAAGAATTACAAAAAATCACGGACTCCAGTTTAGATGCAGCTAAAGCCTACCGCCCTTAATGTTTTGTTGGCCCTAAGCTTACTCATTGCAAGCTGCCAAGAAAAGAAAAATTTGCCTTTTTTAGGTCCTAAAGATACACGTGTTGTGGCTGGTCAAGTAGACACAGTCTATCACCAAATTCCCGCATTCCGTTTTTTAAATCAGGATTCTGTATGGGTAAGTGAAAAAGATATGGCGGGGAAAATTTACATCGCTGATTTCTTTTTTACCTCCTGCCCGACGATTTGCCCGAAAATGAAAACACAACTCTTACGTATATATGAGCGTTATGCGGAGAATGATGTTATTCGTATCCTATCGCACAGCATCGATCCCACGTACGATACGCCAAGCGTTTTGAAACAGTATGCGACAAGACTACAAGTCAAATCGCCTCGTTGGAATATGCTAACCGGCGACAAAGCTGCCATTTATAAACTTGGCGAAAAGTCCTACATGGTAACAGCCCAAGAAGACAAGAATGAAGCGGGAGGTTTTGTACACAGCGGCGCATTTATTTTGGTCGACAAAAACCGACATGTTCGCGGCATTTATGACGGCACACAGGAAGCGGAAGTGAACCATTTGATTGAAGACATTGAAATCCTTTTACTCGAAAAATAATGAAATATCTACTTTTCATCAACCTGATTATTTTAATCGCATCCTGCCAAAGCAAGGAGGAAATCATGTACCAACAATATGTGGTTGAAGGAAGATCGATCTATGAAAAAAATTGCGCTAATTGTCATCAAAACGATGGAAGTGGATTACGCGATCTATACCCGGCATTGGCCAAAACAGACCTTTGGACGCGCGTTGCTCCCCAGCAATTAGTTTGTATTATCAAACAAGGACAGAAAGGAGAAATTAAGGTTAATGGAAAATCCTATGCGGGTTATATGCCAGCGAATACCAAATTAGAAGCCATCGATATTGCCGAGCTTGTAACTTTTATGAAAGACAGCTGGGGCGATAAAAAAATCTACTCATTTGACGAGGCACGAGCTGCATTGAAAAATTGTCGTTAATTCGTCGGTAATTCATCAACTGTCAATACGGAATTGCTCACGTGTCGCAGCGAATACGTTGAAAAATCTTGTGCCGCATCGAATCCGACACCATGCACAATGTCGGTTCGAGTCTTAATGGATACGGGTTTCGTCGTAAAAATTCGCTTCTCGTCAGGCAACCAAGTAAACTCGTCTGTTTTCATTACTTCACCTTTTAGCACATTGTTGATGACCACATGCCCCATCAATTTATAGGAATTGTTTGTTCGAAAGAAATGCGCTGAATCCCCGCGAATCTGTGAACTAACGTTCCCCAATTTATCATAAAACCATAGTTTCATTTCTTTAGGGTAAATACGATCTTCGGTAGGCGAGGTAATTTGTTGGTCCGTAATCATGTGCACAACGGTCCTTCCTGAATCTGAATAAACCATATCGATACCCAAGAGTTCGGATTTTGGACCACGATAGACACGATTATCCACGGCTTGCTCTTTTTGGCAAGACCAAATCAACAGAGAAATCACTACAAGAAGCAGGAATCTCAAATGTCCAAACATGGGATTAATCAATTTTGACTTTACGGAACCAGATATCACCTAATGTTAAACCAACAACCACGCGATGGTATTGCTCCTCTAAGCGATTATCTGTAAGTGAACCACGCTTCCCGATTTGATAAGAAACATTGATGTAGTTCAAGAAATTACGCAAAGGCAAAGCAACGCCCAAGGAAAGGCTTTGATCTTTCGCGTACTTACCATTTCCAACAAAATCATACGGAGTTGTCGTTTGGCTTACGCCTACCCGATAGGTAACACGCTTGAAAAAATTCGAAATTGATTCAAAATCAGGTGTGTATTCAGCCCCAATCGATACTTGTTGGCTTACCGGCAATACAGCACTTCGCCCTAAATTATTATCAACTTTGGACCAGTCGGTGCGAACATAATCTACCCCTACCATCCAGTGTGCAAGGCGTTCTACACTCACACCTAAGCGAGTGGAAACAGGCAATTGTTGCGTAATCGATTGTGATTTTGCTAATGTATCCGAATTAATAATGTTTAAGCCTCCTAAATCATAGGTTACAAAACGCTTTACTAATGTTGAATTTAACCTCGGACTTAAATCTAAGGTTGCTCCCGCATTCAAAACAACATCACCTTTTAACACTTTGCGCCAAGCGGCTCCCGCTTTGAATGTGAAGTCACTGTAACGAGATTGATTCTCCAACTGTATCTTGTAAAACTGGCCATCCGAAAGGTTTTGAGTACCCACATTGCGGTTGACAGCACCGAATAGAAAACCCATTTCTAGGCCAACATACAATTCCTTGCCTATTCGAACTCCATTTGCAATAGAAAGCTTACTAACACCGCCCTCGCCTTTGTAGGAATACAATAAACTATCTACACCCAGTACATTTAAACGACGGTAAGAACGCGTTTCATAATTAACCGTGGAATACGGACGAACCCCAAAAGACATGGTCCAGCGATTTGGAAGGACAGGTACAGTCAAGTTCACCGACTGATAATTACCCCCTAAAGCCTGTTGGCGCTGACGGTAATCCTGCATGTTTTTCAATTCGGCATTAATACCTACTTCAAACATGGTATACTGATTACGAACTAGGAGCGCAGGGTTAATTTGATTGGAATAAATACCATTAGAATTCGAAACACCAATTCCACCCATCATCGAATTAGAAGGCGTTTCAGGCGTATATAACTCGCCCATTCCGATATAAGAAAGAGGTGAATTAACGATCGTTTGTGCAGATGTACTCGGCAAGCAAGTGGCAAAGAAAAAGAGCACAAGCCCTAACGATACGAAAACCTTTTTATTTAAATGAGTCAATTGATTGTAAATCATGCGGTTAAAATTCCTCCCTTTTATATCTTTCAAGTCTGCAAAGGTCGTAATTTTTTTCATAATCGAGTAAGATATTAGCTATATTTGAAATCATAATGTAAGAATCACGCATGGAGCGCTTAAGCAATTGGTATTTTTTAGAAAACTCGGCGATTGATTTAATTTTATTCGCGTCGGTCTTGATAGTAGGTTTCGCATTCAAACGTATTATCTCCAATTCCTTCTCAAAAATCGTCCTTCGATTTTTCACAGATTCGTCCATAACCGTCGAGGATTGTATTCAACAATTGCGAAAACCCTTTGAGCTTTTAACTTTCTGGATCTTCTTATATTTTGCCACACAAAATTTACGTGTACCAAACGCGTGGCATTGGGTTTCGATCGAAAACTTTGGTATTCGTTTTTTAATCGCGAAATCATTCGAATCTGCCCTTATATTAACCATTACATGGGTCATCATTCGCTTAGTGAAAGTAGGCATATTGGTTGCGCAAGTGAAATGGCAGGGTATCGAACAAAAATCCAAGCAGCATTTCATTCCATTTTTAAACGACCTATCACTCGTATTTATTATCGCGGGTGCAGGCTTTGTTTTATTGGGTCGTGTTTTTGAGGTGGATGTGGTTGCGTTGATCACGGGATTGGGACTTGGGGGATTGGCTTTGGCATTGGCCGCGCGGGAAACACTCGAAAACCTATTCGCCTCATTTACGATATTCTTAGACCTTCCTTTTGTGGTGGGCGACAGTATTCAAGTGGGAGTCATTACAGGTGATATTGAGAAAATCGGCTTTCGCAGTACTCGACTAAGGGGAAATGATGGAAATCTTATCGTTATTCCCAATCGATTATTAACATCGCAATCTTTGGAAAACCTGACTGAGCGAGATTATCGAAGAGCCAAATTCAACATTACTTGTGACTTGAAAACGACTCCAGCGCAAATCAATGCTACGATTGAATCGATCACAGCAGACATCCTACAAGAAAACTTATGTAAGAAAAAAGAACCCAAAGTTGTCTTTGAAGGATTTGGGGCCTACTCGTTGGACATTTCTGTGATGTTTTATGTGGAGACGAAGGATTTGTCGGTGTTCCAACAAACCAAGCAGCGAATTAACATGCGCATTTTGGAGATACTCGAACAAGAAAAAATTACTTTAGCGAGTAGTGTGAGTGCATGAAAAACCTAGAAAAGAGCTTCATATTGGGGATTTGTGGCGCCATCATTTTAGCTCACTTTTATAATCTGTTTAGCTATTTAATCAACTTTCCGAATTGGGGGGATGACTTCTTGTTTTTGGCTTATTTTACAGACTTGCCGGGTTTTACAGCCAAGGAATTTTGGAATCGCACGTTCGAGTTTCATAGTTACATCCATCGAATACCGATGGCCAGATTGATTACAGCCATCTATGCGCTATTCGAAACGAATTTTGATTTCAAATCATTAACTATTTGGGCGAATCTACTAACCTTATCCGTCATATACCCGTTTGCCAAATTAGTGCAACGAAATCAAATAAATCCGTGGCACATGGTGGCACTTGTCGGTTTACTTTACGCGCCCAATGGCAACCTAGACAACTTCGCGTTAATTGGGGTTTTACAACATACGACCTCACTCGTTTTCCTCATTTGGATTTCATACGGGATGAGTGATCATAAAAGTCGGGCATGGGGCATTTGGCTTTCTTTGCTATACCCCATGTTCAGCACGGAGGGACTTGCCTTTATTCCCATCATCCTACTACTATTGATTTACCTTCGAGATTCCCGCGTTTGGCTGTATGGTTTGGCGGGAGCTGTTGTCTTTTATGTCTATTTCATTGGCTATGCATCCCCGGCAACGATACCTTCTTCGGGATCAATCGTAGAGAAATTACTTTTTACGGTCAAAGGAACGATTGTTTTTGTAGGAGGAGCGGTCAAAAAAGACCTGAACATCAGTATGGTCATAGGGGCATTGTTTTTAATGAATAGCTTATTTGTTCTTTGGAAATACCATCAGACAAAAAACAGCGCACTCTTGTTTTCAAGCCTAATTCTCCTGCAAGTGATGGCCGTGGGTGCCATGATTACCTTGGGGCGCGGCAATGCACAGGCTGGCGATTTAGGGGCCTTGTTTTCGGAACGGTTTTCGAGTTATGGTGTTGTATTTATTTTAATTAGCTATTTCGCGGCGATTCAACCGAGTCTATACCAACTGCCCTTTAATCGTCTATTTTTACTGATTCCTGCAGTGGTTTGGGTAGGGCTTTCAACAGTTATGGCAGGACCAAAATTGGAGAATTTGCGAACACGCCTAATCGCTGATGCGAGCAATGCATATTATTTTAACACGAATACCTTATATAGTTTAGGCGATCGTGAAACCAAGTTGCTGAAGAAATCAGGACATTATAGCTTTCCTGCTGAAGTTATTAACTTGGCTTCCGTTAACGGAATTCCCCAAGCCATGCAGCTAAAGCCTCTGCCAGCATACGAAGTTGGCATTCGTGAATACGCAATAGTTACAAAGGGAATACTTTTGGTGGAACAAGCGAGCAAACCTTACCTATTTTTACCAATCAATACGTTGAGCCAAAGCATTAAAATCAAAAAAGACATCCCCTTTGATCAGAAGATGTCTCGTTTTGTATTGATTCCAACAAATGAATTAACCGATTAGCTCTTTTAAATCTTCATCATGAATCATTTTACGCGCATCTGCCATGAGTAAGAAACGCGTATATATCTTATCTAATTCTGGTTTTTCAAAATCAAATCCCAACAAACTTAAGCGGTGACGTAACGCTGCACGACCTGAGCGAGAAGTTAATAGAATCGCTGATGACGGTACTCCTACATCTTCGGGATTCATGATTTCATAATTTTGGGCATGTTTCAAGAAACCATCTTGGTGAATGCCCGATGAGTGAGCAAATGCATTTGCACCTACAATCGCCTTATTAGCCTGTACAGGCATACCCATCATATTGGAAACCAAACAACTCGTCGGGTATAAATATTGGGGATTAATACCCGTCGAATAACCTAAGTCCTTATGTACATTTAAAATCATGGCAACTTCTTCCAAGGAAGTGTTACCCGCACGCTCACCAATTCCATTCATGGTTACCTCTACCTGACGTGCTCCTGCTTGAATCCCTGCAATCGTATTTGCCGTGGCTAATCCCAAATCGTTGTGATTATGCATGGAAATAGTCGCTTGGTGTATGTTATCTACGTGTTCGAATAAATATGTAATGCGATCATACATTTGATTCGGCAATAAATAACCCGTAGTATCGGGTAGGTTGACAACCGTCGCACCTGCTTTAATCACTTCCGAAGTCAATTTTGCTAGGAAAGGCAAATCTGCCCGACCAGCATCTTCAGCAAAGAACTCAACATCTTCCACAAAAGATTTGGCATATTTAACTGCCCAAACCCCACGCTCAATAATCTCTTCTCGTGTCGAGTTGAACTTGTGTTTAATGTGAACATCAGAAGCACCGATTCCCGTGTGAATACGCGGATGACGTGCAGGTTTTAATGCCTCCACTGCTGCGTCAATATCTTCTTTTTTCGCACGCGTCAGCGCACAAACCGTAGGTTCTTTAATCGCTTCAGCAATCGCTTTAACAGATGCGAAATCTCCAGGAGATGAAATAGGAAAACCCGCCTCAATAACATCAACGCCCAACTTCTCGAGTTCTAATGCTACTTCAACTTTTTCCTCGCGGTTTAATTGACAGCCGGGAACCTGTTCCCCATCACGTAACGTAGTATCAAAGATTTGAATGCGGTTGCTCATATTGTTTTGTCTGCTAAATCGAACACAAAACTAGCTTTATTTATAGTACGAAGCAAAAAATCAAAAATAAATACGACCGCTGATTTAGACTAAAAAACTAAAAATTATGGAATAATATATCAAATTAAAATCATTAATCTAAATATCAATTAAAATTAAGATTAATAGTCCTTACGAACGAAAAACAAAAGTGTTTTATTTTTCTTTAAATAATCAAGATTTTGCTAATTGACTAATCTCAGGAAAACGTTTTGTATCAAAATTACCTCCCGAAATTACGCAGACTACGGTTTTCCCTTCAATTTCTGGGCGCAATTGTTCCAGTGCGGCTACAGACAAAGCGCCTGCGGGCTCAACAATCATGCTGTAATATTGATATAAGTCCAACATGGTTTGGCAGAGCACTTTTTTCTCAACGACCAACATCCGATCAAGTGATTTCTCACAAATCCCAAAAGTCTTCTCTCCCACCCGTTTCACGGATGCTCCGTCGACAAAAGAATCGATGGAGTCTAATGTGACCACCTGATGTGCATCAAGACTCTCCGACATCGATGGAGCTAAGGCAGGCTCGACGCCGATTAATTTTGTTTGAGGCGAAAGGGCATGTAAAACCAATGATGCCCCAGCCGCAAGACCACCCCCTCCGATAGCCACTAAAACAAAATCAGCGGGTGTGGGCAATTGATCCACAATTTCCAAGGCAACCGTTGCCTGGCCAGCTATGATATCATAATCATCGAATGGAGGAATGAAAATCGAATGATTTTGTTGGCAAAATGTTTGCGCAGCGGCAAATGCCTCGTCATAGGTATTCCCTACTAATTTAATTCGGACTTTCTCTTTGCCATGAAAACGAACGGCCTCTACCTTTTGTAAAGGCGTGGTTTTTGGCATAAAAATATACGCTTGAATGCCGAGTAAGGCACATGAGAGCGCTACACCTTGTGCATGGTTTCCAGCGGATGCGGCAACAACTCCTTGCGCACGAAGGTCAACAGGTATATTGGAAATTTTATGATAGGCACCACGAATCTTATAAGAACGAACCCCTTGGAGGTCCTCCCGCTTTAAAAATATCTTAGCACCAAAGCTTTCAGACAATCGGGGAGCATACAACAAAGGTGTCTTCAGAACAATGTCCTGAATTTGTTGTGCAGCTTGTTTGATTTGATGAAGGCTTGGAACCTCTGTTAATTTGTTGAATTCCATGCCCTGCAAATGTACAAAAAACTGCTAGGTGGGCAATAAAAAAGTCGCCCAGGTTAAACCCAGGCGACTTCAAATATATACAGCTAAAATTAGTTGTTTTCAGGACGCAAGCTACGTACAGCAGCTCCCGCTCTCCACATCTCTGAATCACGCATTTCTTGCAATTCAGCTTCTAATTTTACACGGTAATCCGGTTGTGAGTTCAAATCAATTGAACGTGCCGCCTCCGCTTGTGTCTTAACTGAGTTATATAATTTCTCGAATACTGGCTTCGAAGCATCACGGAAAGGCTTCCACCAATCCAAAGCACCACGTTGCGCCGTCGTAGAGCAGTTGGCATACATCCAATCCATTCCATTCTCAGCAACCAATGGCATCAATGATTGTGTCAATTCTTCAACTGTTTCGTTGAAAGCCTCAGAAGGTGAGTGACCGTTCTCACGTAACACTTCGTATTGTGCAGCGAAGATACCTTGGATAGCACCCATCAAGGTACCACGCTCACCTGTTAAATCAGATGTTACTTCTTTGTAGAAATCTGTTTCGAATAAATATCCAGAACCCACACCGATCGCCATAGCGATACATTTCTCACGAGCTTTTCCTGTCGCATCTTGGTAAACCGCGAAAGAAGAATTCAAGCCTTTACCCGCTACGAACAAACGACGCAATGAAGTACCTGAACCTTTTGGAGCAGCCAAGAATACATCCACATCTGCTGGAGGAACGATACCTGTTTTCTCTTTGTATGTGATTCCAAATCCGTGTGAGAAATACAATGACTTACCTGCTGTCAAATATTTCTTAACTGTTGGCCATAATTCGATTTGAGCAGCGTCCGAAAGTAAGTAACAAATGATTGTTCCTTTTTCCAAAGCTTCTTCGATTTCAAATAAAGTTACACCTGGAACCCAACCGTCAGCGACAGCTTTGTCATAGGTTTTACCTTTACGTTGACCTACGATAACATTCAGACCATTGTCTTTCATGTTAAGCGCTTGCCCTGGACCTTGCACGCCGTAACCAATTACTGCGATTGTCTGATCAGCTAGTACTTGTCTAGCTTTCTCTAAAGGGAACTCTTCTCTTGTTACGATGTCTTCAACAACTCCACCGAAATTAATCTTTGCCATTTTTTTGTTTTTTAATTTATATACTATTTCGCTTATACTATTTCCCAATTACCCTCGGGAAGAAATTCAACCAAACCTTTTTCCGTTTTACCTACGGCAATCCGACCGGATTTGATGTACTCTAAAATTTCCCACTTTTTCAAGTAGTTATAAAATTCGCCTAATTCTTCTTCGGATCCATTTTTCTCTACCACCACGTATTCCAATCCCCAATGAACCACCTTGGCATTCCAATCAAGATTGATCGTCTTCACGTCAATCGGCTCGCCTCCCAGTGGAGTCGCCAATTTAAACAAGGCTACCTCATTGTAGATGATTTCGTCATCCAAATAGCCATACACCGCTAATACGTCCGTCACCTTCCGGATCTGACGAACTAATTTTTCCACAACATCACGGTTTTCGCTACGAATCACAATCGTGAAACGCGAAACACCACGTCGCTCCGTTTCCGAAACCGTCAAACTCTCAATATTCAGGCGACGACGCGTGAAAATGATCGTGATCCGATTTAACAAACCGACCGTGTTCATGGTAAAAACCGAAAGGGTATAATTTATCAACATATTACTCGAGCCTTACGTTGGTTACAGTACTGCCCGCAGGCACCATCGGGAAAACATTCCCTTCTTTTTCACAAACAATTTCCAATAAATAAGGAGTCTCTGAATTCAATAAGGTATCCAAAGATTCACTCAATAAATTTCGATCCGTTACTGTATGCCCGGGTATTCCAAAGCCTTTCGCAATCGTGATGAAATCTGGATTTTCTAATTCAACAAATGAATAACGACGCGCATGGAATAGCTCTTGCCACTGGCGAACCATCCCGAGGAAGTTATTATTTAAAATGATAATCTTAACAGGAAGTTTACTTTGCGCGATGGTACCCAATTCCTGCAAAGTCATTTGAAAACCTCCATCCCCGATCACTGCAACGACTTCACGTTCCGGAACGGCTACTTTCGCACCAAAGGCAGCAGGCAAGGCAAAACCCATCGTTCCTGCTCCACCCGATGTTACAATTGAATTTCTTTTCTTAAAACGATAGTAACGATTCGTCACCATCTGATGTTGGCCTACATCCGTCACCACAACCGCCTCTCCTTTCGTTTTGTCGGACATCATCGCAATCGCCTCTCCCATTTTAATCTGATCTCCTTCATGGAAAACATCTTTCAAGGTGATTTTCTCGTGCTCTTCTTTGAAGTAGTAATCAAACTCGGCACGCCATTCCAAATGTTCTGCCGGTTTAATCAATGGAAGCAAGGCTTTCAAGGCAGCTTTCGCATCGCCTACTACCGGCGCATCCGCTTTCACATTTTTATCAATTTCCGCAGGATCAATCTCGATATGGACAATTTTTGCTTGCTTCGCATAGGTTGCCAAATCACCGGTAATCCGGTCATCAAAACGCATACCGATGGCAATCAATACATCACAAGAATTCGTCAGCACATTCGCGCCGTAGTTTCCGTGCATACCCGGCCAGCCTACGTACATCGGATGATCGGCATCCATCGCCGACATACCCAAAAGCGTTGTCGCAACCGGAATTCCTGCCTTGTCAACCAACGCATTCAATTCTTCTTCAGCACCGGCGATTAAGACACCATGTCCAGCTAAAATATAAGGTTTCTTGGCGCTATTAATCAATTTAGCTGCCGCCTCCACATGTTCTTGCTTCGGCTCCACACGCGGTTTATACGAGATAATCGTCGAGCAAGGTTTATATTCAAAAGGGACGGTCATCATTTCGGATTGAGCCGTACGCGTAATATCTATCAATACAGGACCTGGTCGGCCTGTTTCTGCAATGTAAAATGCTTTTGCAATAATTTCAGGAATCTCGTTAGGATCCATAACCTGGTAATTCCATTTGGTTACAGGCATGGAAATACCAATCAAATCACACTCTTGAAAAGCATCTGTTCCCAGTAAATTTCCTTTCACTTGGCCTACGATACATACCATCGGCGTTGAATCCAACATCGCATCCGCGATAGGCGTAATCAAGTTGGTGGCACCCGGACCCGAAGTCACCATGCAAACACCTGCTTTATTCAGCATACGTGCATAACCTTGTGCGGCATGACCAGCGCCCTGCTCGTGACGCACCAAAATATGCTTCAAACGATCTTGATAATCATATAAAGCATCGTAGGTAGGCATGATGGCCCCCCCTGGATATCCAAAAATAGTTGAAACCCCTTGCGCGACCAATGACTCCATAATAGCCTGTGCTCCCGTTAAGAATTTCTTCTGTTCGGGTTGTTTTGAATCAGCGGGTTGGGTTTGGGTTTGTCCCATGGTCTTTTACTATTTTATCTTTAATCAACTTATGAATAGCTAATTTAAGCCTTCATGCGTTAGAAAAAAATTGAATTGTTGATTTTTTACAAATCTGTTACACAACCTTGGCTGGCTGAGGCAACGTTTTTAATATACTTACGCAAAACTCCGGATGTATGCGGCGAAACCTTTGGTTTCCATGCTTTCCGACGTTCTGCTAATTCTTCATCTGATACATGCAAGATGATTTTATTATCGACCGCATCAATGGTAATCTTGTCACCATCTTTCACCAAACCGATATTTCCTCCTTCTTGTGCTTCTGGCGTCACGTGCCCTACCACAAATCCGTGCGTACCTCCAGAGAAACGTCCATCGGTAATCATGGCAACCGAATTACCTAAACCAGCACCCATCAAGGCGGAAGTAGGCTTTAACATTTCCGGCATTCCTGGACCACCTTTCGGGCCTTCGTTGCGAATCACAACCACATGTCCGGCTTTAATTTCACCTTTTGACAAGAATTCCATCACATCCTCTTCGCGCTCACACACTTTGGCAGTTCCCTCAAAACGCTCACCTTCTTTACCTGTAATCTTAGCAACCGCTCCTTCCGTAGCTAAATTGCCATACAAGATTTGCAAGTGACCTGTAGGTTTCATCGGGTTTGAAATCGGATAGACAATTTTTTGCGTCTCAAAATTCAAATCAGGTGCATCAGCTAAATTCTCCGCCATGGTCTTGCCCGTTACCGTCATGCAATCGCCGTGTAAGAATCCTTCTTGTAATAAATATTTCAAAATGGCTGGCATTCCTCCGATCGCCAACACATCTTCCATGTAGTATTTTCCTGACGGTTTCAAATCGGCCAATAGTGGCGTACGATCTGAAATCGCTTGAATATCATCCAACGTAAACTCAACGCCAGCCGAATGGGCAATCGCTAAATAATGCAGAACAGCATTTGTACTTCCACCCAAGGCCATCACCACGGTCATCGCATTTTCGAATGATTTGCGTGTCATGATGTCGCGCGGACAAATGTTTTTCTCCAACAATACCTTCATCGCAGCACCGATCGCCAAACATTCTTCTTTTTTACCTTCATGCGTCGCTGGATACGTCGAGGAATTTGGCAAAACCAAACCCATCGCTTCCATGGATGATGCCATCGTATTTGCGGTGTACATTCCACCACAAGCACCCGGGCCTGGAATCGAATTACGAATAACTCCTTCGTAATCTTCATCGGAAATGTTTCCTGCGTATTTCTTTCCTAAAGCTTCAAAAGCTGAAACGATATCTAATTTTTCTCCTTTGTAAGAACCTGAACGAATGGTTCCACCGTAAACCAACATACCCGGACGATTCACACGTGCCAAAGCCATCATGGCTCCCGGCATGTTTTTATCACAACCTACCACAGCAATTACGCCATCGTACCATTGTGCGCCAACTACATTCTCGATTGAATCAGCGATGATATCACGCGATGGCAAGGAATAGCTCATCCCGTCATTACCATTCGTCATTCCATCAGAAACCCCAATGGTATGAAAAATTAATCCCACCATGCCATTTTCTTGAATTCCCTTTTTCACATGTACAGATAATCCATTCAAATGCATATTACACGGGTTGCCCTCATAACCTGTACTTGCGATACCGATTTGAGCCTTGTTCATATCCTCAGGAGTCAATCCAATGCCATAAAGCATTGCTTTCGCCGCCGGATTCGTAACTTCTTGTGTAAGTGTTCTCGAGAATTTATTTAATGACATAATTTAAATTTTTACAAACGACAAATATACGCAATCCTATTTGTTCAAGCCAAAGGATTGCCAAACAATATATGGCAAATCAAGGAATTACAAAATAAATTATTTGTTTTCCCCTACTTGCTGCCGCCACATGGCATAGTATAAACCTTTGTCGGCCAGCAAACTATCATGATTCCCCGATTCAACGACTTTTCCCTTCTCCAACACATAAATACGTGTCGCATGCATAATCGTAGACAAACGGTGCGCAATCAAAATTGTCAAATGCTCCGAAGCTTGCGAAACCGCACGAATCGTTTCCGAGATTTCCTCTTCGGTCAAGGAGTCCAAAGCCGAAGTCGCCTCATCGAAAACCAATAAGTTGGGATCACGCAATAAGGCGCGAGCGATACTTAAACGCTGCTTCTCTCCGCCAGACACTTTTACGCCTCCTTCTCCGATCAAGGAGTCTAAGCCTTTGTCGGCCCGTGCCAACAAACTTTGGCAAGCCGCTTTTTCCAATACCTCCATGCATTGCGCATCCGTGGCATTCGGGTTTACGAACAATAAATTCTCCCGAATGGACCCTGAAAACAATTGGGTGTCTTGGGTAACGAAACCAATTTTCTTACGTAATTGATCGAAATCAATCGAATCACCCGCTTCACCATTGTAGAATACTTGACCTTTTTTCGGTCGGTACAAGCCCACCAATAATTTCACCAAGGTTGATTTTCCCGCCCCCGATGGCCCTACAAAAGCAATGGTTTCTCCACCTTTAACTTGGAAAGAAATGTCCGACAAGGCTTCTTGCGTCGCAGATTGATGTTGGAAAGAGACATGATCAAAAGTCAAATCCTGAATGTGCGTAATTGATTTGGGATTCTCCGGTTTCTTTTCGCTTGGGATCGATAAGATTGTTTCATAATTCTGGAGCGAAACCTCCGCTTCGCGGAAGGTGTTCACCACATTTCCAATCTCTTGCAAGGGATTAAATAGGAAGAACGAATAGATGTTCAAAGAATAAAACTGCCCGATGGTGATTTGGCCTTTATAGATTAGGTAAATCAAAACGACCACCATCAGCATACGTAATAAGTTCACGCAGGTACCTTGAACAAAGGCCATAGAGCGCACATAACGCACTTTTTTCAATTCCAATTTAAGAATTTTCTCTGTCGTGGCATTTAAGTGAGCTATTTCTTGTTCTGCCAAACCGAGTGATTTCACCAATTCGATGTTGCGCAAAGACTCCGTGGTAGAGCCCGCTAAACCCGTAGATTCTTTGACTATTTCGATTTGAATGACTTTAATTTTCTTGCTTAAGACAGAAGAAACCCAGGCAATCAAAGGTCCCGTGACTAGGAAAAGCGGCATCACCATCCAGTGTACCGAGAATGCATAAATGGAAATAAAAACCAATGCAATGACCGATTGGAATAGAATATTAATCCCCAAAGTGATTAATTTCTCTACATCGACTCTTACCTTTTGCAATTTACCCAAGGTCTCGCCAGAACGCTGATCCTCGAAGGTCTCATACGGCAATTCCAAGGAATGTCGGATTCCATCCGAATATAAATTGGCTCCCACTTTTTGGGTAACCGTGTTAATCATGTAGTCTTGAAAGTTCTTCGCTACCCGACTCACGAAAGCAACTCCCACAGAAGCTAAGGCTAAAGGCCAAATGGCATCCACGAATTGAGACATCGTATGTGTTTCCGCGTGATAGACCGCCGCTACATCATCGATGATTTTCCGAAAGATATAGGGATCCATCAAGGAGAAAATCTGGTTGGTCGCAGCAAGTCCCAAGGCAGCGAAAACGCGCCAGCGGTATTGAGTAAGGTATTTAAGTAGTAATTTCATGTTATTATTTTACATTTTCCAACCTTACGGTTGGGTCCCTAGTCTAAAGCCTAGGGTTATAAAAACCCCAGACTTCAGTCTGGGGGAAAGAACGCAAACATCGCCTCATCAGCCGACGTACAACCTCAGACTTCAGTCTGGGGGAAAAAACGCAAACATCGCCTCATCAGCCGACGTATAACCCCAGACTTCAGTCTGGGGGAAAAAACGCAAACATCGCCTCATCAGCCGACGTATAACCCCAGACTTCAGTCTGGGCAAACCCAAATAGGCGCCTTTACTCAAACCGCCCCAAAGCCATTTCCGCCACCGTCTTGCCTATCGACAAAGATGAAGTCGCTGCGGGACTAGGCGCATTTAAAATATTAATCACTTTCTCATCTTGTACGATCGAGAAATCGTCGAGTAAGCCTCCACTACGATCACACGCTTGAGCTCGAACACCGGCACCCCCTTCGACTAAATCATCGATTTGAATTTCAGGAATTAATCCTTGAAGGGCTTTGGTAAAGGCTTCTTTAGAGAAACTGCGGTACATTTCACCGAGACCCGTTTCCCAATATTTTACTGCTACTTTTTGGAATCCTGGCCAAGTTAAGGTATCCCAAAGTTCTTTCGCATTGATGCCTAATTTCGTATAGCCTTCCTTCTTAAAGGCCAAAACGGCATTAGGTCCAGCCTCCACTCCCCCACGCATCATGCGGGTAAAATGAACGCCCAAGAACGGGAAGTTGGGATCAGGAACAGGATAAATCAAGTTCTTAACCAAGTATTCCTTTTCCTTTCTGAGCTTAAAATATTCCCCACGGAATGGCACAATACGTACATCCAAAGGTTCTTTTTGCGTCCATTGCGCAACTTGATCCGAGTATAGACCCGCGCAATTGATGATCAATTTCGCCTCATATACCGCTTTATTCGTTTCGACAATGGAATAGCTAAGGCCTTTGGTTATGTCAATCACTTTTTCACCCAAATGTACCTCACAGCCTTTCGCTTGAATCCCTTGCGCTAGTTTCGCAGCAACAGCACGGTAATCGACGATACCGGTTTGCGGCACCCACATGCCTTCTACACCAATCACATGCGGTTCGTGTTCACGCATTTCCTCCAAGCTCAACTTCTTCAAGCCATCCAACCCATTTTCTTGGCCCCGCTGGTACAAATTCTCCAATTGAACCCGTTGGTCCTGGGTACTCGCCACAACGATTTTACCCGTTAATTCGAAAGGAATCTCCTCTTTTTGGCAATAATCGATTAATTGGTGGTAGCCTTCGATGCAATTTTTGGCCTTCAAAGAACCCGGTTTGTAATATAAACCCGAGTGAATGACACCTGAGTTATTACCTGTTTGGTGCATAGAGACCATCGCTTCTTTTTCAAAAAGCGCGATTTTTAATGCAGGATTTGCCTCCAATAATCTGTGAGCTGTCGCGAGGCCCACGATGCCTCCGCCGACGATGATTACATCTAATGCCATAAGGTGGATGAGTGAATTAACTAAGCCCCAAAGATACGAAATCATCCGTCGGAAATATCAATTAATTATCAAGTACTTGGCGAATTTTCGAACTCCCTTGGGGGATTTTTTTGTAGCTTTGCGCACTACCTTTGGCAAACCTTTAAGGATTGCCAAAGGTAAACGAGCGAAAAATAGAAAGACTTGAATCCACAGATTAAACAGTTATATCAAATTGCAGAAAAGCCCAGCAGATTAATTTTGGGCTTGATGTCGGGCACGTCTTTGGATGGATTGGATATGGCCTTATGTCGGTTTACGGGGCAAGGCCTTGAAACCACATGTGATTTAATCCATTTTGATTCCGTGCCTTTTTCCACTGAATTCAAGGAGTCCATTCGGGCTGTTTTTGCAAAGGAAACCATTCATTTTCCTAGCCTGTGCACCTTGAACGCGAACATCGCGCGGACACATGCATCGATTATTTTGGAGACCTTAGCTCGTTGGGGCGTGAATCCAACCGACGTAGACGCATTAGCATCTCATGGGCAAACCGTCATGCATTGTCCCGATCGAACAGGTGCAAACCCTCATTCAACTTTACAAATAGGTGATGGGGATCATTTAGCCCATTTAACTGGAATCATTACGCTTTCGGATTTCCGTCAAAAACATGTGGCTGCGGGAGGCGAAGGTGCGCCTTTGGCCATGTTTGGGGATTATTTTCTATTTACCAAAGCCGAGGAGGAGCGAATACTTTTGAATATTGGGGGCATTGGGAATTTCACCTATTTGCCCGCGAATCAAGATCCTACCGATATTTTAGTAACGGATACAGGCCCTGGAAATACCTTGATTGATGCATGGGTAAGAGCGAATTATACTGAAAAATCATTTGATGAAGATGCCCAAATCGCGCGATCGGGCAAAGTCGATGCGGCATTTTTAAAAGCCTTGCTAGCCCTACCCTTTTTCGAAGAATCATTCCCTAAAAGTACGGGACCTGAATATTTCAACGTGGATCGGATCAGCCAAATGGTTCCGGAAGGACTGAGTGCGGCCGACTGCATCGCAACGCTCACCTATTTTTCTGCTGAAACAATTGCCTTGGCTATTCAACATTACACGGGATTGGAAGAAGGATACGTTTATGTGAGTGGTGGTGGCGCGCGAAATCCCTTGATGATGGAGCATTTGGCCCAACTCTTGCCCGGTTTTACGATTCAAGATTCGGCTGTTTTAGGTATTGAATCTGCGGCAAAAGAAGCTGTTTTATTTGCTTTGTTGGCCAATGAAACCTTGATGGATTCGAATCCGGCATCTGATCGCCGGCTGGGTGATTCGCCGTGGATGACGATGGGGAAGATTTGTTTACCGAATTGAGATAAGAGATAAGAGTGAAGAGGTAAGAGGTAAGAGTGAAGAGGTAAGAGGTAAGAAGTAAGAGTTGAGAATTAAGAGTGAAGAAATTAGAGAGACAACTACGGACTTTGGACTCCGGACTAATGACTAGCGACTAGTGACTAGCGACTGATATATGAAATACAAATTACAAGATTACATCCTTTTCGAAAACGACGATTTCATCGTCATCAACAAACCATCGGGCATCGCGACGCTGGATGAGCGGAAGGATGATTATGCACCCAGCATTTTGCGCATGGCAAAAGTGTATTCAGAAGATGCACAGGTGGGACATCGATTGGATAAGGAAACAACGGGAGCTTTGGTGATTGCCAAAAATCCGGAGGCCTACCGACATATTTCCATGCAGTTCGAGCACCGGGAAACAGCCAAACGCTACCACGCCGTGGTGGAAGGCATGCACGACTGGGATGGCATGTTGGTGAATTTACCCATCCTCCCCCTCAAAGACGGCAAGGTGATTATCGCACGATCGAACGGCAAGCATGCGGAAACTTGGTTCCGTTCCTTGAAAGTTTACAAGGGATATACCTTGGTCGAATGTATGCCCATCACAGGCCGCATGCACCAAATCCGCATTCACTTAACCTGTTTGCATGCACCCATCGTAGCCGACGAGATGTATGGCGGAAAGGATGTGTATTTGTCGGACTTGAAAAGAAATTTCCATTTAAAAAAGGATACCGAAGAGCGTCCCTTGATGCGCCGGGTGGCCTTGCATGCCCATAGTTTGAGCTTCAACTTGATGGACGGAAGTCCCATAACGGTTGAGGCACCCTATCCGAAAGATTTCAATGTCTTGGTAAGACAATTGGAGAAGTATTCGTAAATTTGCAACCCTGGCTCCGTAGTTCAATGGATAGAATGTAGGTTTCCGGTACCTAAGATGAAGGTTCGATTCCTTCCGGGGCTACAAATGTATCGGACAATAAAAAAGGACATTTCGTGAGAGATGTCCTTTTATTATTACCAAAAAATAAAGCCCCCGCTATCCCTAGCAGAGGCTTTGTATAAATTGAAGGTATTAGGGTTAGGTAATCGCGTGTTATTATAGAACTAGGGTTATTTACCATACAAAGGAACGTTCTTCCCGCGACTCCTACAATGAGACCTAGGCCTCATTTTTATACCCAAAGTGACTTAAGGCAAACGTAAGTAAACTGTTATTTTCCGTCGACAAATTCAGCTTTTTACTAATGTGATACCGGTGATTTTTGACCGTCTTTTCCGAAATAAATAATAAGTCGGCGATCTCCTTACTCTTCTTATTTTGCGCGATTAATTCGAGAATTTTCAATTCGGCTTGCGTGAGATCCACGAGCTTTTGACTCAGTTTACCGCCATCCGCAATTTGGTCAAATGCCATTTCAACGGACACCCGAATTTGATGATCGCTCCAGGGTTTCAATATGTAATTAACTGGATGCGTTTTCCCCGCTTTTTCGACGATTTGTCGGTCACTAAACGCTGTCAAGTAAATGACAGCTAAACCAGGTACTCGGTTTTGTGCCTGAATGACAAAATCAATGCCCGATGGGCCTTCTCCAATATTAATATCACAAATCAATAATTGCGGCTGAAAGGTGACAAGTGAATCTAACGCTGAATTAAACGCATGAAAAACCAAACAACGATATCCCAAATTCTCTAAAATCTCTTTGATATCTAACGCCACAATAATCTCATCCTCTAAGATCAATACCCGCTTTTCTTCCATAAATGCTACACGTTAAAAGTAATTAAATGCTTGATGCCTTGGCTTTGATGCAGGGTATAGGTCGCCCCCATTTGCTCACTCAATATTCGAATAAGCCGCATACCTAAATTGGAATTTCGATTAATCTCATCCACCAAACCCGGCCCATTATCCTCAATAATGACTCGAATTTGGGAACCTTCTTGGTCAATCTCAATCCGTAAAATTCCTTGTTCCGCTTCGACAAACGCATACTTAAATGCATTCGACACAATTTCATTGATAATCAAACCCAATGTCCCTATACGTTCAAAGCGCAACTTGATCGAATCCTGAATATCGAAGTAAATCTGAACAGGGTTTACTTCCTCTTGTGCATACATTTGTTGCAGGTGTTCGACCAAGGTTCGGACATAGCTGTCCAACTGGACAAATTCCATTTCGTCGGATTGGAATAAATTATTGTGAACCAAAGCGATGGTTTGTATTCGGTTTTGAAGGGCCGTAATTAAATCAACGGATTCGATGTTTTTCGTTCGGCGCTTCTGTAGGTTCAACAGACTGTAAATAACCTGCAAATTATTCTTCACACGGTGATGCAATTCTTTTAAAAGGACCGCATTGCGCTCGTGCTCCAAATCCAATTGTATTCGATTCTGGTTCAATAATCCTTTTTGACGAAAATTAACATAGAGCAATATCGACCCAAAAATAATCGCACCCAGGATAAGGCTCAGTAGTTTGATTTTAAATTCTTGCAATTTGGATGATTCCGAATAGACCTCCACTTGATGCTTGTTTTTCAGCGATTCTTCGCGGTGTTTGGCTAATTCAAGTTGGCCTAAAAGCAAGATTGATTTATTCCGATTGATATGCGCGTTCACCGTATCCCGATAAGCATGCAATGCTTTGTTGTAAAAATAGGCAGAATCATATTGCTGTTGCGCAGCATAGTAATCTGCATAGGCATCAAGCATCATGAGTTTAACGGTCGGTATAACCTTTTGAGCCATCAAAATTCGCGCATGATCCATGTAATATTTGGCAGATTCCCAACTTTTTCTGTGGAGGTAAGCGCGCGCTAAGGATATTTCTTTTCCTATTTGATTGTCCGGATTATCTAAACTTGACTGGATGTCGAAACGCAACATGGGAATGGCATGCGTATAGTTACCCAGTTCCATGTCGCATTCGGCCATGAGGCCTTTGAACAAACCTTCCCAATAGCGCAATTCGCGAGGTAGATAGGTAGCTTTTGACGCTGCCCGCACCTCAGCCACTTCTCGATAGCCTTGGGCATAAATATTCCGCGCCTTTTTGAAATTTTTCAAATCGGTATATAACCAACCCAAACGTTGCAGATAAAAAAGTCGGCGATAATCGCCACGCGCAGGAACTGGCTGAAACTGGATAAAATCACGCAGGGCATCTTCAAAAAGTCCGCATTCGCGGTAGATTTCCCAGAAGGTTTTGATAAATCCTAATTTGATGCGTAAGCGACGAATGGGAATTGCCTTTTCGATTTCATTTTTGCCGCGGTATTCCTCCTCTAATTTAATGAGCACATGGCGCCAATAATAGGCAGGGACTTGCTTTTCATGTTCAAAAAGAAACTCAAAAAAGGGAAGACCATGGGTAAATTTGGCCTGATTGTGGTAGACCATCGCGAGTGGAATCGCGGCCTTAATCATTAGATCGAGGTTATTCTTTTTCCGCGCATCCGCCCAATGAGCCTCTAAAATGCGCTCCAAATCACCGACATTGGCATTCGAAAAGAATCCGCCATCTTCTTTGAAAACACGATCCCAGGTAGTCCACATAAACTGAGGATCCTGGAAACGCAAATCACGTTTAAATTTGACTGGGTTGTAGGAATCATCTGCCCAACTTTGAAAAGAAAGGAGTAAAGTAATAAGAAGTAGGGCCTTGAAAAGGCTACTTATATGCATTTGATTTTGATTAGAACTAGGGCCTTTGCAGGGCTTTATGCCTTCAAGATAAGTTCTTCTATTTAAAAATCAAATGTAAAACTCAATTATTGCACGTAAAGGGAATAGGCTTCAGAAGCACTTAAGCTGCGGTTATAAATTCTTAACTCATCAACAGCGCCATTAAAGTATTCTTTAATATCGTTTGAGGAGGCATTGACCACGCGTGCGCCTACCGATAAAACACTTGGATTAACAAAAAACAATACTTATGAATCGGTCGGAAATTATTGCACCTCAAATACCAAGGCCGCTTTTGCCGGTATTTCCAATGTGGAACCTAGGGTTTGCTTCTTTCCTGTTAAGACATCCTTCAATTGAGCCCCAGCTTTAATCAATTCCGCATAATGATCCATCGATAAGCTTTTGGAATTCGCATTCTTGTTCATCACGACCATCACTTTCCCTTTTGCCGAATGACGGAAATAGACATAGACTCCATTTTCAGGACCAAAATGTGTCAATTTCCCTTCATGAATCACGGCATTATTCTTCCGCCAATTCAATAACTTTTTAAAGAAGTCTTGCGCACTTTTTTCATCAGCCGTAAAACCGCGTTGGGTCACAGCATCTTTGGCATCTCCAGGCCAACCGCCATAAAAATCACCACGAATTTCTCCATGTTCATTACTTTTGGGATTGGACATCAAGATTTCCGTACCGTAAAAAATTTGTGGAATGCCACGTGTCGTCAACAAATATGTCATTCCCATGCGGAATAATGCTTGGTCGTGTTTGACCTGCGAATAAAAACGCGACATATCGTGGTTATCACCAAAAACCACCAAATTATCCGGATTGGCATACACCAAATCATTCGAAATCACCGAATAAATCTTATTCAAGCCCTTGCCCCAGTCTTGGTCATTCTCATTCATCGCTTCCGAAACGGCATTTTGTAAGGGAAAATCCATCAATGCCGGCAAGGATGATTTAAATCCATCCCGGTTGACTTTCCCTTTTTGCCAATAAGACGTAATGATCGGATTCGATGACCACTCCTCGCCTACCATGTTTAAGTTCGGATATTCAGCCAAGACTGCATCAGACCAACGCGCCTCAAAATGCTTTTCGGAATAGGGATACGTATCAATTCGAATACCACCCAAATGTGCATATTCAATCCACCAGATGGTATTTTGGATCAAATAATTTGCCATAAATGGATTCTTTTGATTTAAATCTGGCATTGCTGGGACGAACCAGCCTTCCGTCTGCATTTTAGCATCAAATTGTGATACATGTGGATCTTGAACCGTTTCCCGACGGTGCGTTGTCGAGACAAATTTTCCGTCAAAATTAATCCAATCCTTGAATGGAAAATCCTTCATCCACCAGTGGCCATCGCCGCAGTGATTTAACACGACATCCATGATAAGCTTAATGCCCTTTTGGCCCGCCTTTTCTGCTAACTCTTTGTATTGTGCATTTGTACCAAAACGCGGGTCGATCAAATAATGATCCGTAATCGCATAACCATGGTAACTCTCCTTCGCCTGGTCATTAACCATCACAGGCATGTTCCAAATAGCCGTAAATCCCATGTCTTGGATATAAGCCAAACGGTCAATGATGCCTTTTAAGTCACCCCCATGCCGCCCATACATTTCGTTACGCGCAGGATTCGGTTCGCGGAAACCAGGAGCCGCGTCATTGCTCGGGTCACCATTTGCGAAACGATCGGGCGTAATCAGGTAAATGACATCTTTTGTTGAGTACGATGGACGATTCGCGGAATTAGGCGTCCGAGAATCGAGTTTGTAGTCGATGTGATGGAGGGTTTTGTTGCCTTTTTTGATATCGATCGGATATGACCCCGCCAGCGCGTTTTTCGATATTTCACAATCAACGAACAAGTAGTTCGGGCTGTCGGCCGTATGCACTTTTACAATCTTTAAGCCTGGTTTTGTAGCAATTACCTCGGCTCCTTTCAGATCCTTAGCATGGATCAGGAGCTGTAATTTAGGGTTTTTCATGCCTACCCACCAATTGAGCGGTTCGATACGTAAATCTTGTGCTTGAAGGGATTGAAGGGCTAGCGGACAAATCGCTGCGAATAGGAATAATATAAGTTTCTTCATGAATCTAAAGGGTTTTGTTCAGGTTGTCGGGGTCAGGACCCCAACAACCTGTGACTTAAAATTAGGTGAAAAGGCTCAAAAAAGCGCATAAAATGCCCTAAAAATGTGAAAATTATCATGTTTTAGGTAGTGAAACTGGCGAAAAAGTGGTTCTTTGCGTAACGCTGCCGGGGTCGTTGACCCCGGCAGCGTTTACCCTTACCCACCTTGCTTTTCCACGTAGATTTCGAGATATTTGTAACTCAAATAGCCCTAAAACAAGCATCTTATGTGTGGAATCGTCGCCTACATCGGCTCACAAGCCGCTTACCCCATCATTTTAAAAGGACTTAAGCGTTTGGAATACCGCGGCTACGACAGCGCAGGAATCGCCCTATACGGCAAAGAAATAACGAATTTCAAGAAAAAAGGACGTGTTGCCGAGTTGGAAGCATGGACGGATGACATCACAAAAACGGCAACTGTGGGCATCGGACATACCCGTTGGGCCACGCACGGCGAACCTTCTGACGTCAACGCACATCCACACAAATCGAATTCGGGTAAAATAACCTTGGTACACAACGGGATCATTGAAAACTATGCTTCTTTAAAACAAGAGTTAATTCAGAAGGGCTATACTTTTGAAAGTGCGACGGATACGGAGGTTTTGGTCAACTTCATTGAGGAAATCCAACAGAGCAATAATTACTCGTTGGAAGAAGCGATGCGCATCGCTTTGAAACGTGTGGTGGGTGCCTATGTGATTATCGTGATGGAAACAGGATTCCCGAATCGCCTCATTGCAGCGCGCAAAGGGAGTCCTTTGGTGATTGGCATGGGCGATGGCGAACACTTTTTGGCATCTGACGCCTCCCCGATTATCGAATACACGAAGAAGGTAATTTACGTAAATGACTATGAATTGGCGATCATTTCCGAAGATGAAATCATCTTGAAGAATTTGGGAAATGAACCTATTACGCCATATATCCAACAATTAGACATGGAATTAGCCCAAATCGAAAAGGGAGGCTATGACCATTTCATGTTGAAGGAGATTTTTGACCAACCGGCATCCTTGACGGATTGTTTGCGAGGTCGTTTGGACAGCGAAAACATGACGCTGACTTTAGCGGGTGTTGAACAACATTTATCTGTTTTTGCGCAGGCCAAAAGAATCGTGATTGTTGCCTGCGGAACGAGTTGGCATGCCGGCTTAGTCGCCGAATACATGATTGAGACCCTTTGCCGCATTCCGGTGGAGGTGGAATATGCCTCGGAATTCCGTTACCGGAACCCAGTGATTGGGCCAGGCGATATCATTATTGCGATCTCCCAAAGTGGGGAAACGGCGGACACTTTAGTGGCCATCGAACGCGCGAAGGAACAAGGCGCCTTTATTTTTGGGGTGGTGAATGCCGTGGGATCATCGATTGCACGTATTTCTCACGCGGGTGCCTATACGCATGCCGGACCGGAGATTGGGGTGGCGAGTACCAAAGCCTTCACGGCACAATTGACCGTCCTTGCCATGATGGCGATGAAAATAGGTAAGGCCAAAGGCACTTTAGCTACGGCAGAATATGATCGCTTAATCGCAGAATTGGCATTGATCCCTGAAAAGGTAAAAATAACTTTGGCGACACATGAAAAAATCAAAGAGGTTGCGAAACATTATGCAGATGCGCGCGATTTCTTGTTTTTAGGTCGAGGATATAATTTCCCAGTTGCATTAGAGGGGGCTTTGAAATTGAAGGAAATTTCCTACATCCATGCGGAAGGATATCCGGCAGCGGAGATGAAACATGGACCGATTGCATTGGTCGATGAAAACCTACCGGTCTTGTTTATCGCAACGAAAGACGCGTATTACGAGAAAATTGTGAGTAATATCCAGGAAATCAAGGCCCGCAAAGGGATGGTGATTGCGGTGATTTCGGAAGGAGATACGCTGATTCGCGATATGGCAGACCATGTGATGGTTGTGCCGGAGGTGGATGAGTTGTTGGCCCCGCTGATTAGCGTCTTGCCGACCCAATTACTATCCTATTACATAGGGGTGTTGCGCGGCTTGGATGTGGATAAACCACGTAATTTGGCGAAGTCGGTGACGGTTGAGTAATCAAGATTTGAAGCTTGCCAAAGTGGCTAATAAGCCTTCCCTTGCTTGGATGGGCAATTCTTTGCCAAGCGCATTTTTCAATTTTTGATTAGAAACAAGGTAGTTTTCAGTCAATTTATTTAGACGCTCTGAATTTAGAGGTAAATTAAGAAAGTCTCCCAAACGGGCGATAAACGTTATGAAACGTTTAGGAATTGGGATTGAGTAAACTTTTTGATTTAAAGACTCCCCAATCAACTGAATGACTTGATTGGTATCAAGCGCATCATCATCGGCAATGTGATAAGTCCCCGATTTAATATCTTTTCGTTCGATTAATTCTTTCATGACGAAGCAGATGTTTTCCACGCTACAGTAGGAACGCTTATTGGAAAATACTGCTAAAGGCCAAGGGAATCCCCTTTTTATCACCTGATAAACCAAATTCAAGTTACCCTTATTTCCAGGCCCATGAATCATGCAAGGACGTAAAATATAGACTCGTTTCCCTGGAGGAATTTGTTTGGACTTGATATAGTATTCCGCCATCAACTTACTTTTCCCATAATGGGTTTGTGGATTTGGGCTATATTCCTCCGTCAAAATTTCATGTGCAACATCGGCAACCGCCTTCACAGAACTGATGGTAATGAAAACCTCGGCATCGGAAGTGAGGAAGGCATCAAAAAGCCGATTGCTGTATTCGGTATTAACCTGGTAATAAGCTCCAACGTCAGTGACATTTTCTGTATCATGTGCCAAACCCGCAAGATTGATAACAACTTGAGCATTAGCTATCATATTCACAAAATCACCGTTTCTTTCTAACCGAATGATTGACACAGATTGAGCCAGATAAGGAATAAGATTAGATCCTAGAAATCCACTCGTACCACTTATTACAATATTCACAACTGAAATTGGGATAATGTTTTTTTATTGATTTGGCCACGATCTTTATCGAAGAGCCATCCCCATTTATTAAAATACTTTATAGCTGAACAGATAAATGCATAAAGTAACTTAAAATTTTTATTGGCCCCAGAATCATATCCATGCACGACATGTACGAGCGGGAAATAAATTGTTTTGTATTGCTTTTGCATTCTACGAGACAAGTCAAAATCTTCAAAATACATAAAAAATGATTCATCAAAACTCCCCACTTTTCGCACAGCCGTAAGATTCAATAATGCGAAACAACCTGAAATTATGGGGCTTTGATAAATCTGGGAACTTGGAGCACCCCTTAACTCATACGTCTCCAGAAACTGGAAATATGATTTTGTTGGCCATTTAAATTTCCTTCTAAATAGACTCCAAGGTGTTGGCAGTAATTTTGGCAAGAATTGAGTTGTACCGTCTGCGTTTAAGACTTGAGGCATCATTAAGCCGACTTCAGAATTTAGATTCATGTAATCTGCCATATTTTTGATAACACCATCCCCTAACTGGATATCTGGATTAACAATAAAATGAAAATTAGAACCCGCTTTTATGGCCAAATCGATAGCGATATTGTGTGCTGCACCAAATCCTGGATTGGTAGGGTTGTGAAGATAGGTTAAATGAGAAATTTGAACAAAATCCTTTTGAAGATTTATTGGAGCGTTATCAATTAAATATACATGCTGCACACCTTGAAGGATGAGAGAATCTACCAAGTGAATAATGGAGGATGATTCACTATTATAGAGAACAATGGAGGCGGTGATTTTCATCCGTTATTCAAAGAAAAACGACTTATATCGAGAGCGATTGAGTTCGATCTCCTCCAGAAGCTCTATGGAATTATCAACAATTAACTCATGATTGTCGAATAATGATTTACCATTTCGAAGACAAGCATCTATATGTTCATCATTATCGATAGTGCGATGTTCTACATGAGCATACGCATTTAATTTCACCTTAATTAATTCCTTATTCCCGATCCAAGAATGATGAAATCCACAAATTTCAGGTAAACAATATACCTCGTTCAACAATTGGCTTCTTTCTCCTAATTTTCGGAGCGTATCATAATCAAAATTCCTTTTTCTAAATTCAGACCCTTTCATGATAAATATTCGATAGCTGTAATCACTGGGTCCGCTCCAACTTCTTGAAAAAAGATTAAAATACAAGAGGGAAAAATTCAATCTTACTGTTACAATTTTATGCTTTTCAACAGCAGCAATAATCATATCGGCTTTTCTAGGATCAATTATTTCATCAATATCAGAAAGAATAATAATATCATCATCTTCGATCAGGGAACGATCGCATGAGCGATTTCGTTGAACTCCCTCGTTATACCATGAGGTGTTAAAGAAAATTTTGGGATGCCATTCGGGGCGGTGTTGACCACCAAGATGTGGAATATATCTCCTATTAAATAAAAAATAATTCTTAACATCAATAGCATGGTAGTTAACCTTATCAACTGTCCCTGAAAATATATCATAATCAAAACTATAATCTTTGTATTTCCCTTGAAAAGTATAATTAGCTTCCGTTAAATGAATCTCATCAACCCATTTCATAGCAGACAAAATATTAATTCTGGCAACCATTTGTTCATTAAAATAGGGCACAAAAAGCTTAATTTTCATTCAATTATTGTCGTATAAAGTTTACTATATTCATTAGACATCTTGTCTATCCGATATTTCGGAGTACAAAATTCATGCAATTTAATTCCATAGTCGATCATGTTTCCAGAAACATCATCTAAAGCCCGTAGAAGTGATTCTGCGGAATTTGCTTGATAAAACTCCACTATTCCATTCATGAAGATTTCTCGAAAGACGGGAATATCGTTGCACACAATCGGAATTTTGTAATGTGCTGCCTCTAATCCCACAAGCCCAAATCCTTCTTGATAGGATGACATGACGTAGATATCCAATAATGGCATGAATTGATGAGCGTCTTCCAAGTGACCCAAAAACAAACATTTTGATTCACAACCGTAATCCGCCACCATCTTTTCCAAGGTTTTACGGTACCTTCCATCACCGATGATAAGAAGTTTATATTGCTCCGAATCGGCGATTGCTTTGATAACATGGTCAATCCCCTTTTGATAAGTTAGATTCGCAATTATGCCTAACAGAACCTTATTCGACTTAAAATTTGCAATCTCATCTCCGATTTTGGAATCTGTAGCCTCCGTCTGTTGAATGACAACATGACTAGAATGAATTACATTCAATTTTTGCTTTGGCAAGAAAGAACCATAATAATCCTTCATTACTTGGGTCAGACAAACTATTTGATCAAATTTCATGAGACAATAAAGCCACCAAGTCCCAAATACAAGAGATGCTAAATACCCATATTGCGATCGTAGGTCAAAAAATATAAAACTATGTAATGTTGATACCAATTGGGCTTTTATTCGCTTTCGATTTCGGGCTAAATAAACATCTGGACGATAACCAAAGCTTTGAACCAAATCAAAGCCTTCAAAACTAAATTCTTTTTGATAGTCAATCCATTGGGTTTTGCATGTGAAACCTACCTTATCGTCCCCTTGGAAATAAAAAACTGTGATATCGAATTCATCTTGCAAATGCGCTACCAAGTTTTTATTGTAAATGATGGGAGCCGCCTTAATCAATTGAGGCAACAAAAAAGCAATTTTCGGTTTTCCCACCTTATTTCTGGACATTGAAAAATGGTTGATAATAACTCATCGCGATGACTGCGAAAAGAAAAAGTCCACCTTGTGTTGAAAATAAGGTGTGACCGGCGATTAAACCTAATGCACCGCAAAATATGAAGATAAATCGACCAAATTTTGCATTTGAATATCCAATAGCAATTAGTTTATTCAATCTTCTATATAGCAAAATAGCCAAAGAAAGAAAATATAGCACACCCATGAAACCGAAATTGAAGAGGATATCAAAACCATCCATCTCAGAATTTTGAATCTGTGGAAATCCGAAAAATTTTGTAATTAAATTTGATTTTAAGAAGTTGGCAAAGCCCTCTAATACCGTATTGTCTCTTCCAGAAAGTAAAACAAAAAGGATATCCCCCTTATCAAAATTTGTTAAAAGCCTATCCAATAAGCCACTTGATTGAATTCCCCAATATAATCCGCTTAACAGAATTGTAACAACGAGACTTAAGTACAAATATTTAATCCAAATATTAATTCTAATAAAACTCCATAATACATAGAGCACATTAATTAAGGAACCCAAAATTACCAATTTGGTTGACGCTAATAGAGCAATTGCTAATTGTAGTAAAATGAAACACACACGAATAAACAAGGATTTTTTTTGTAGATATAGCCCAAACAATAAGAAAGAGCCAAGTACTAAGTAGGCAACGCCTATATCATTCCCCCCTTCAAAATATCCCTTCGACCCCACTTCCGCATCACTGTAGGTGCTATTCCCAAATCCAAAAGCTCCCAACACGATGGATCCTGCCAAAATCGCAAAACTGAAATAAATAAATAAAATCACTTTACGGCCAAATTGCCTGTTCGCTTTTAGTTCTGAAACAAGAAAAATAAAAACAACGCTGTTAAAGAGGAACCTAAAAAAAAGGGCCAACTTTTCCCCTAAGTTTCCGATTGAACCACTCTGGAAAGAGGCAAAAACAAAGAGGATAATAAAAAGTAAAGTAGGTATGATAAAATACCAAAAAGATTTTAACCGAGCTAAATAGAAACTAATTGACGCGGCTAATAAACCCTTATAAATAACCATAACAGAGGTTTGCTCCCCCTGAGCGAGCGCATAGCCGCCAATAATATCAATCAGAAGTAATCCTGAGAGCATTATCATCACCATATTTTTAAACCACTGGCCGATCATTATTCTATTTTCCGATACATAATGTAGGCTTTCAGCCAATCAGCAAATTCAAACCTTTCCCAATTCTTAGCATCATTCTTTCGAAGAAAAGAAAACGACTCGATAAATCTTTCATACTTTAACCAAAATAGATCAAGTTGCTCCTTGTCTACAATACAGAAAAATTGAGATAAGAAATAATGACTATTTTCCACCGACCAACTTGGCGAAAAGTCGATAGAGTTAAAGAAATGACTAACTAAATAACCCTCAGCCTGCTTGTTTGAAATAAAATAAACGGGATCTGTTTTCACTTCATGTAACGTTTCGCTTTTCTGCTCTGTAGGAATTTGCCAAAATAATTTCATATCAGAAATGCTACCAAACATATACATATCAGTAACTCCATACAGTCGAGATTTAAAAGAATTCGTACTAGCCACAATCAAGCGGTTATCCATTTTATCATTTGAGCTAGGGAAATTTGTTTGGAGATTACGCATGTGACCTAAAAAATCCAGTGACTTACAAACTCGTTGGTCTGTTCGAGTTTTTAAAACATACTTTACCCCTTGGTCGGAAGCAAAGTTTATCCCTGCAATCGTAGATACCAGTTGTAGATTGATGTTTGAAATTCCGACATAATCAGGCTTAGTATTTAACAACACATCGACCTTTAAATCATTCAATTTATTCTTATCCAGCTTCTTTGCTTCATCCTTCCAGGTTGACAGTATAATTTTTGCATTTGGATAAACATAGCGATATAAAAGAATTGTTTGAAGTGTAAAGGAGTTTTTTGTGATAATTGGACCTTGCAACAGAATACACCATTCACTTTGATATTTGCCGTATGAATCATAATCAGATTTAAGAACATGCTTTAAAAATTTCCATGGCCTTAAATGAATTGATACAAAATGAGCGGTTATCCGTTCTAGTAGCAAAACAATAAATCGAATCAATTTTACTTGCATCTCTTAATTTCCATTATGTAAGACCTTGGAAAGAATTTCCCTCCAGCCTTCATGCTTAAATCGCCAAATAGTCAATAAATCAAATGTTATAACATTAATCAGTAATCCTAGTATTCCAACAGCTGCCAACCCAAACCAATTCTGATCAATGAAATACAGTTGAAACAAGAATAAAAATACGATCGTAGGTATAGACTTCAAAAAAACCTCTAGTACAACTTTGATTAATGATTTATTAATTAATCCTTTCCGAATAAAATAAAAAATCAGATAGGCCCCTGTTGTAAATGTTCTACTCGCTGCCGTGGCAAAAGCAATACCGGTTAATCCATAATCTCGAACAAGCAGAATGCTAAGGATTATATTCAAAATTGCCTCAAAAAGTGAAACGTAAGCCCAACTTGCCATATCGCCATAAACCAAGATAATCGATGCAGTACCTCGAAAAATGGTTTCGTAAAACAACAAATAAACTAAAACCCAGTTTAAATAATCACCTCCGTAGTTAAATTCTCCGACCCATAAACGAACAAAAACATGATTAAATAAGCATACAAAAACTGATCCAAATATTCCTATTCTAACTAATAATTTGATTAAGCACGTGAAGACAATTTGTATTTTATGCTGTCCATCTTGGTCAAAAATTTCAGCTAATCCGGGAAATATGACCCCTGGAATTTTACTGACAATTACGACGGAAAAAGTTTGAAAAAATTTTGATGTAAATGTATAAATAGGAACGAATCCCAAACCAAGATTAGAACCTATGAATAAATTATCCGTGTTACTCGCGACCGTATTAGCCAATTTTGCAAGTTGAAAGTTGCCTCCAAATTTTAATAATCCCTGAAATTCCTGTTTTGAAAATGAAGAAAAATTTAACGAAAATGCATAATTTTTATGGGCAAAGAAATAAAGTATGAGCGATTTTAATAGAACGGTAAGCAATAAGGACAAAGCCAAAAACTGCACATCTTTAAAAATATAAATACAAATTACCGAGAACAATATATTAAAAAGAGACGCTCCTGTTGCCACATTTCGATTTAATACCATTTTTTGATTGGCTTCTAATATTCCGCCATAAATTGAAAGAGGCAGTGAAATAGCACCTGCAAATGCTGCAAGAAAATAGGTGAGAAAATACGTTCGATTGTCAGCAGCTGAAATATGAAACCATTTAATCGATACAGGGTAAAGGAATATCGAACAAACAAAAAAGACGATAGCAGCTATAAGAAAAAACACAAATGATGTACTCAATAAGACATTCCGCTTATCCAAAAGTTGATCACCATCAAATATTGTTTGAACTTTAATCAACTGCCTTGTTAATGCCGTCCCGATTCCTAAATCAGTAATGGAAATCCATGTCATAATCGAACCAATCGTTAACCAAAATCCATAATTGGACTGATTGGTATTCGAAATGATTATTGGAATCGAGACGAAAGTCAAGAATTGATTGATGATTTGACCCAACAAATCAACCGCAAAACCATCAATTGCCTTATGACTTCGAGGCATCGAATCTTTTAAAATGCAAGTATTCTTTTAAATCAGCTGGCGTCCCAATCCCATGCATTTGCATAGCATCAATTAAATATACTCCAATACGTTTTCCCGCATTTATGGCATAATTATAACTCGGACAGGTGTAAAATTCATTATTCACGCGATCATTTTGAATAATCATGTCGATGGCTGAATTAACAAAATCAGAGCCTTGACTAAAATAATAAATTCCCACAGTCGCCAAATCTGAAATAACAACCTTTTCTTTTACCTGAATCACCAAGTCATCTTCGCCTACCTGTGCAAATGACCATTTGGGATTTAACTCAGCATCTCTAAAACAAAGAATGGAACCATCCAAATCTCGCCGATCAGCATCAGCTATAAAATCAGCCATGTTCAAATCAACGAGTTGATCAGAATTCGCAATCAAAAGTGGATTTTCATTATTAATAAGCTGCCTAGCATATAAAATGGTACAAGCCGTGCCTTCCGTTAATTGATCAACCGAAACAAAACGAATATTTGGAAACCTAGTTTCAATACTAGTTACAATAGCAGGATATCTTTCTAAATGTTCACTTCTAGCAATCAAGATATAATGAGCATCAGGATAATTTAAGTTCTCGAGAACTCGCACAATCATGGGAAGGCCATCAACATCAATAAATGGTTTAGGCAGAGAAAAGCCTTCTTCTGCAAATCGACTACCTAAGCCAGCCATGGGTATCACCACATTTAAATGCATTGTCAATTTTTTACAGGTAAAAGATTACTCATTATTATCTGATTCGCCAGGGAATCATAGACTTCTTTTCCGAAATGATAAGGATTCGAATCATTTTTGGCGTGATTGACTAAATTATCCGGGATTTCAAATACATGAAAATTCGGGATTTGGATTTTAATTCGTTCGATTGACTCCTTGATGGCTCTTGACCGAGTAAGATAGGACTGTCTTTTTTCAAGTTTATCAGGGAATAAAACAAATAATATAGGGCAATCAGAATAACTTCTAAAGGCATTAAAGAATGTCAAGTAAGAATCAAACAATTTATCTTCAGCAAGTAAATCCATACAAACCATTTTCTTTGAAATACGACTATCGACATCAGAAAAATAAGCATTAAATGCACCTTCCACTGGACTTCTTCCTACAAATCGTTTATCGACTAACTCACTAAATGAATCCAAAATAAATAAACTCGGTTTATTCTTTCGGGGTAAGAAGAAATACTTTTGTTGAATAAAAAGTTTCTTGATATCCGGCCTATTGATGTATTTAATTAAACCTAATCTAGGCCTTTCATAAGAATTTGTAAAATAACTATTTAACAAATCAACTCGGCCTTTCTGTACATTATATATATCCGAATTATTCAATTTTAAAAGGGGATAAGTATCATTTACTAAGCAGGCGGTACGCGAAAGAATCCAGCTTTTCCGATATGTTATTTGTTTTATTTTTAACAAATAAAATACACTGTAAAAAAACCATCTAATGCTCAGAATCATACTCATTAAATTAATGTAAACACCGCATCAAATTCACTTAATTTTCCATTTTCCTCATAATACGAATTATGAATATCAACTAAACGAAGTCCTCGTATTTCCAAATAACCTATAATTTCATGGTAAAGGGTTGCACCTTGATATTTTTCAATTGTCATTAATTCTATGATGACAATTTTAATTCGCTTCGATTCAAATAATTTTTGTGCGCCTCTTAACACTTCCATTTCAAATCCTTGCGTATCAACCTTCAAACAAAATTCCCCTTCAATTTGCCGATTAGTTACATAATCATCCAAGGTCAAAACATCTACCTCATATGATTTATTTACCTGTTGATTAAAGAATTTTGCGTCATAAGCATAGCTCGAATGAATCTCTTTGAATGAGCTGAGACCTGAAGTACCAATTTCATTGATCATAAATTTCTTGTTCTCCTCCCCTAATCCAATTTTCTCATAGGTATACGTCTCTTTTTGCTGTTTGAGTAATTCAAGATATGGATGCATCGATTTAAGCGGCTCAAAAGAAATGATTTTTGCATTGGGCCAAAATCTAAATACAATCTTCGAAAACCACCCATCGTTTGCTCCTACATCAAGTATTACCAATTTTGGGTCTTTCAGCAGATTCTTGAAGATATTTTGATAGAAATTTAGATTCTGTTCTCCTAAGCCCACTTCACCCCGCCATTCAAAGGTAAATTCCCGTAAAGCATGGGCGTTAATTTTGATGGCTAAAATTGCCTTGATCAGTTTATATGTAATATGTAAACTTTGATTCAATACCCTGTATTTTTTCACCCAATCTTTCAAACCGCTCATAAAAGATACTTGTCATTTTTCACACTTGGCGTTTTCACGACGACCGTAATCGTTTTAGTCAAAGCCTCAAAATCCGTAAACTCCCCAGGTTCAATTTGAACGATATCCCCCGATTTATATATTTGATTATTCATTTTTACTTCCCCCTCTACAATCACTGTAAATTCTTTGGCAATTTTATGCACATGTGAGGCCTCGAAATCACCTGCGTCGTAATACTTCACGGCAACTTCGAAATCTGAACTCGGTAAGAGAGATGGCTCAAAATCGCCAATAAACCAACCTCCCAGCATATTAGCTAATTGTTGTTTTTTCATCCTAATAAGTATTTTTCAAATTCCTTAAGTTTCTGAACGGAATAGAACGAATGCATCTGATCTGGTGAAATCGGAAATGATTTGATGTTTTTCCCTTTTAAGATCATTTGATTAAATACACTCGAGGTATAAAAACGCCCTTCATAATTCTCATCGTATCGAATTACATCGAAAGCCCCTTCAATAAAATCAACTGCTTGGTGGAAATAATAAAATCCTGCAATCGCATCATTGCTAATGGGATTTTTCTCTGCTGTTTGAAATACTTCTCCGTCTATAATCTTGGCATATGACCATCTTGGATGAACCGACTTAAAACTAATTATGCCCCCATCCGCATGTTGAGTTCTTAAATCTTGAAGTACTTCATTGTAATCACATGAAATAATTTGATCGGCATTAACAATAAGTAACTCATCGTCTTGATCAATAAAATCAACCGCCATCAAAATACTACAAATGGCACCCTTCGTTTTGGCTTTAAGTGGGACGATAATCGGATTATCGACCAATAATTTTAACGAATTATCAAGATTATATTTTGTGCAATCCTGGTCTTTCAAGATAAAAATCAACTGCTTCTCACCCGATATTTTATTTAAATCGCTTAAAACATACTCAATCACAGATTTACCATTAATCTCAATAAGCGGAAGCGGATAGTTAAACTGCCCACTTTCATCAATAAAATGATCTGAAGCTAAAGGGATAATTATTTTAAGCATGATTTTCGATTGCTACTATTTTATTTTTAATATTAAAGTAATTCACATCCTGAATCTTATCAACCTTTAGTACATGAGCCCCACTCGCATAAGCTGCTTTGAGGCCGTTTTCATTATCTTCAATGATCAGACATTCGCTTGGTGAAAGACCTAATGTATTGATCGCCTTCGTATACATTTCAGGATTCGGCTTACCATGTATTACGTCCTCATTTGAAATAATAAAACTCAAATATTCTTTCAGAGCTGCCTTTTCCATCATGACTTCGATAGAATTCCGAACCGAATTTGAACAAACAGCTAATTGGTAACCTTCAGATTTTAATCTAGAAAGAGCGTAACGATGATAAAATTTCGGTTTGCAAGCCGTGTAAATTACCTCCATGGTATACTGCTGTTTTATTTCATTCACAAACTGATGCAATCCTTTAGGAAAATTCGATTCACTCGAGATCATATTGAGTTTATCTCGTGTAGGCAACCCATCGAAAGTAACTAAATGATCATACCGACTAATTTCCAATCCAAATAAGCCTAATGCCTTATTCAATGCCTCATAATGCCAATCCTTCGCATCGATGAGCACTCCATCCATATCTAAAAGGACTGCTTTAATTTTCATTTTTAAAATAAATTACTGCCTCGTCTGGCAAATCTGTACATAAAATCAACCGATCTGAACGTAATTCAGAAAATTCCAATAATTGATTCCAAAGCGGAATATGGTCCCTGCCATGTAACTCAGAGGAAACGATACAAACACACTTATTATTTCCAAGAATATGATTTTCTATCAATTCATTGGAAAACCAATTCGTGTGAAAAGAATCTAACCAAACTCCAGAAGCCTCCTCGTAAAATGGTAGATCTTGTTCATACTCACTTTGTCTGATGTAGAAGTTCAGACCTTCACGTACATATTGAATCGTATCTGGAATCGACATGTCAAAACAGAAATAATTTTGAATGCCGAAAGCTTCAATTTTAGATTTTAAGACTTTCGTTAACCCGTCTGATTTAATATTTAAGGCAAGGGTTGGAGTACTGTCTTGTTCAAGATACAGAGAAAAGAAGTCATAGATTGATGTTTCTTTAGATACGGGAATGTCATGCGAAATGACCAATTCCCCATTGAAATCTCGAATATCAGTTTCGGTTCCAAAATGCTGTTGAAACGAGCGCTGAAAAGCCAACTTCGAATTTTTTTCATCACTAGATAACCAGAAACCCCTGTGACTTATAATTTCCACTTTTTCTTCAATTTAAATTGAACCTTCTCTAAAATTGCTTGTGGAGCAAAACGCATACTTTTCAGTTGAACTCGCTCTGGCAATTCATTAAAATCACCATTTTGGTCCAAATAACTAGCAATGATAGCGAACAAATTATAATCATTTAGACATTTTAATCTAGCTATTTGAAGAGATTCCAAATGCGCTTCATAATACATTGGGGAATTAAGAATTTTTTCAATAGCTCGGAGCGAAAGCTCAAAGTCATTTATATTAATTTGATATAGCGAATCCTTGGTGTAATAATCGGTAATATTAGGACAACCATGGTAAATTGGAAAGGTATATGCTAAATAGCAATCATTTAATTTTTCAGTAAAATAATCTTGGTGTTCGCCATTTTCGATACAAATATTGTATTTGTAAGGAGCTAACACATCCCATTTGTCATCAAAGTCAACAATTCCCCTTCCAAACAAATCAATTTCATCCTTAAAATAGTCCTTTAATCGATGTGCGAAGTCAAAACGCAATTTATGTCCATCGGTAATTAACTTATCAGAGGTAACAATTGAAATCAATTTCGTTTTTGAAACCTCTTTCATTTCCGATAACGCATCATAACTTTTGTTAACAAACCAGGGAGCACCCGTATGCATATTACATTTTTGAGGATGAATGATTTGGGTTTGATTGGTAATGACGTGAGAAAACTGCTTCGTAAAGGACTTTGGATATAACTGCAAATCATAAGTTTCACCCGTTATTAAGATTGTATTTGACTTAATTGCAAGTGTGACCTCATCCTCTTTTAGTAAACTATTGAATACCACCCATGCATGAAAGCCCTCATTAGATTCTGAATTGATATGAAATTCATAATCACCCCAAATTCCTAGACTATTCGGCGTTTGCCTAAGTAAAGGCCAATCATACGGAAAAGTTAATTTAACTTTTTTCAATCGCTTATCAATTCCCAGTTTTCCCAAACAAAGTCAAAAATGTATGTAGGTTTATGGGTAAGTTTTAGTTTAGATCTAATTTCAGCCACTCTTTTCTCTGCGTTGGGTACGAAATCGTGAAACTGAACTTGAATATTTTTCATTTTTGACAATTCACCTCGAATGATAAGACTCTCAAGTAAATCATATTCTGCTCCTTCAATGTTGATTTTAATTAAATCAATTAATTTGAAATTTTGAGAATCATAAAATTCCATAAAATCCACCAATTTTATAGGGACACTTTCTCCTTTATTGATGTAGGATGACGTATTATCACCATTAAAAGAAAGATACGAATCCGAGGACTTAGAAGCTAAGCCAAAATTAAAAACTCTAATTTTTTCATTCTTCAAAAATCTATTTTTAATATTCTCAAAAAAGGGCGTGTAAGGCTCAAAAATGTATACATGGCTTTGGTATTTCGAAAAAATGTCACTCGCCCATTGGCCCTCATATCCTCCCAAATCAAGCACGATCGAATTTTCATCTAAATTATAATCTAGCCGAAACGTTTTATCTCCTTGACATAAAACCCAAGGCTTTACGCGCAAAAATTGCTTTTCTTCAAAACCTGGAATTGAATTTCTGATTTTTCTAACTATCGTAAGAATCATAACATTTATATCATTTACTAAAGTCGGTACCAATCTGCCGGAACTAAATTAGCACTATTACGCCATTTCTGAGTGTACCAACTTTTGGGCGCAATCACTACTTTGCGTTCATATTGATTTAACCAAGCCGCCCACCAACTAAAAGTACTGTTCGCAATAATATTGTGCTTGCAATTACTCATCAACTTAAGATCCTCAAAAGCCTTATCTCCAAGGTTTACATTTACAAAAATTATCCTTTCAAACTTTGAGAAATGCGTAGTGACCCACTCCATATCATCAGAAAAAACAAAGAAAGTTAAATCTTCGAATTGAGCTGAAAGGTGTTGAATCGCCTTTTCATAATAACCCAAATCACATGTAGCGTAAATGGAATTGGCTTTTGAATTTGAAATATAATCGCCCCTTCGAACATGTATAGAAACAGAATTAGATGAACGAATTTGTTTCAAATATGTCATGCTATCAGGCGAATGACTATCAGAAATCTTTATTCTCTCTAATAATTTCACACGGTGGTTAAAAAAGTACCTTTCGCTTTGCCAATAGCCACTCAAGTATACGTCATTAGCTAATTCAAATACGTTGGCATCATATTTAAAATTTCTTTCCAAATAATATTTTAATTCTTTTAGTCCAAAAGGAAATCCTACCCATTGAAAAATCTGAAATTTGATTTTTTGAATTACATTATTATTTCTTTCAATTTCTTCGCTGTTGGCAATTTTCAAATTGCCAACAAACTTATCTAAATCAAATTTCCTAGAGCCAACAATTTTATACGCGCTCAAATCATATTTAACTTGGAATCCAAGGGTTTCCTCCAAGGCAAGCCCCAGTGCAAATTGAAACAATTGATTACCAAGACCTCCCGTAATTTTAATAATTACCATGAATTATTAGTTCGATTTTGGCCGAAATACATCTTTATTAATGATAGAAATAAGTATCCACCAAAGAGTATTTTTAAGATAGAGAATCTTTGTTTGCGCCAAGCTTTCAATAAATAAAGAAATGCTAATTGAAATTCACCTCGCTTGTAGAATTGCAATCCAAAATAATTAAGATAAACACCCTGTGCATCAAGTAATTTCTGATTGCTTAAGAGCTCATGCTCGTACTTATTCAGAAAAAATTTATACGCTCGTCTGTATTTTCCAAGATTACTAGACATCCCCTTTGGGTTAATCCGGTAATAACAAAGCTTTTCATTCAAGTAACCGAATTGATTTTTTTGTTGTGCAATCTTAATCCAAAGATCTTGATCTTCAAAAGCCCATAGTCCTGAATCAAATCCATTGGAGTCAATAACTAATGCTCTGTCCACCATGACACTGAGAATTGCAATATTATTTTTGTAAAGAATTTGTGGATATAATTCTCCACTTTTCGAATAAAAATAATCAAAAATCTGACCTCTATTTCGAGATCTAATTTTACCCTCAACAAGTAAATCGTAATTCGTGTGACTTATTCGATATGTTGGATTTTGGGTATGCAACGCAAGTTGAGCTTCCAGTTTGCTTGCGTGCCATAAATCATCGGCATCCAAAAATGATAAATATTTGCCTTTTGAATTCTTTATGCCCGTATTTCGAGCATTGGAAAGACCCCTGTTTTTAGGCAAAGAAATCAACTGTATTCTTTGATCTTTTGACGTATAATCTTCAATTATTTGAACCGTGTTATCCTGGGAATGATCATCGACTATGATTAACTCCCAATTTCTAAAAGTTTGATTTATAACCGATTGAATGGATTCTGAAATTGTTGCAACGGAATTAAATGCCGGCATAATGATACTCACAAGTAATTCCTTCGATTTGAAATTCTTCTCCATTACTCCATCATCTTCATCCACTTACCCCCCACCATCATCCCCTCACTAAACTCCCCCTTACCAAAAACCCCCACCCGTACCTTCTTCTGAATCAAAGGCTCCACCTTCTCAATCAACTGATATAAATACGGTCGGTCCACATTGCCCACCAACACCAAATCCACAAAGGGTGAATTCCGACCCTCTGCTAGCTCCCCCGTCAAATACACCTGGTCCACATTCCCCAGTTTCATAATAATCTGATCCACAATCTGATCCAAACCCACAAACTGCAGAATAATCCCGCGCAAGGTTTGAAACATCGGATGCGCCTGATTCACCACATAATGCTTCACTTTAGCATTCGCCTCCTCCTCCTGCACCTGAATCAAATGCATCTCCTGCAATTTATTCAACTCCAAACGCACCGTATTGCTGCTCACCCCCAAATCGCGCTCCAATCCACGCAAGTAAACCTTGCTGACCGGATTCAACAACAATTTGGTTAGCAAAGCTACCCGAATCTTCCCCGAAAATAATGAATCTAATACCAAAATACCTTCGCCTGAAACGGCTTCGCCCACCTGAGTCACAGGAACCCAAGGCAGACTGATACAATATTGAGTAACAAATTTATTAAATATTGAACACGCTACAAGTTTTTCAACAAGCAATTATCCATCGGTCGCGCAATTATATTTACTTTGCAGCTATGAATAACACACAGAAATTTAGCATCAGCCTTTGTCTTGGCATCGCCTTGCTTTTTTTCTGGCAAATCACCCGGGTCTCCAACAATACTCCCTACCTCGATGACGTCAATTTCATCGACTTCATCCTACATTTCGCAAATCCAAGACAAAGCATTAGCGACTTATTGACCCAACTGTTCATGGTCGACAACAACCACATGGCTGTCGTCCCTAAATTAGGACTTAGTTTACAATACCTGCTGTTTCAAGACATCAACTTCAAACGCATCTTGCTGATCAGCGCATTCCAACTCGCCCTCATCGGCACCTGGTTTATCTGGCAATTCAAGCAGACAAAAAAACCGTATTGGATGGCGCTGCCGATCGTATTCTTGTGGTTCCAACCGCAATATTATGAGATTTCAAACTGGGCCATGACAGGCATCCAACAAAGCTCAGTCATCCTATTCAGCATTCTAGCACTCGAATGCATTTCAAAACCCGGGAAAAAATATTTTATCTTGGCCAATGTATGCGCCGGCCTCGCCTTTTATTCCTTTGGTAGCGGTGTTCTTGCCTTCGCGGGAATCGGCTATTATTTGTTGGCCAATAGACGCTACCGCGAAATTCTTTGGCTCATACCACTTCCCGTAATCCTCCTAGCATCCTATGTTTACATGAGGCAATTGGGCAGTGTCGCAGATACGAGTACCATCCAGTTATCCCATGCGATTCCATTTTTCTTCAACCTTACCGGAACAATCGCCATGGTCATTTCTTCCCATGCCACTGAAGCCGCTTGGATATTGGGAATAATCCTGCTCGTATTGGCCATTGGAGGCTTAACGAAAATCAATCACCAGTCCAAAATTTCAGCATTGATACTCATGCTTTTGGCAAATTGCCTCCTGATTGTCATCAGTCGGGATGGCCTCGGCATTTACATGGTCAGCCGATTTGCGACCTTGAGCCCACTCCTCGCCATGTGTTTGTATTTGCTGTATTTACCCAAAATTTCGAATAAAATTGTTCTCGGGATTGTCCTGTTATCGGGCGCATTTTGGGCGGGTTCCTATGTGCAATACTTACCCGTGATGTACAATCAAAAACATCAAGCCACTGCTGAGGCCGCCAACTGGTCGCGCAACCGCGCATGGACCTATGCCTCGGAACGTTTCCAATCGAATGCTTCAGACATCCTCATCCCAAGCTACAACCAAGGTCTCTGGAAAAGCGAAAATTCGATCCTCAGCGACCAACAACTTAATTTATGTCTAGCGTCTAAAAGCATGGCTTTTTCCATGCGAGAGGAAAACCAAAAGCTTACGATTGATGATTTCCCTTTTGAAACAGGCCTTCAGCTACCCTATTATTTAATTTTAATTGATACACTAACGCTAAATAAGGCTTTCGTCAAAAACATTGAATTTAGACCTAGCAGCAAGAAAAACTTACTATTCCATGGCCAATGGCTATCTAATAGTGGGATTGTCAATCTACAACAAGCCCAACTAGCAAAAGGAACCTACCAAATCTATGTCTACGATCCAGGCAGTCAACGCTTTTGGAAAACAAATAGGACTTTTCTGCGCTAGACAAAACAAAATGGGCGAATGGGCGTTACGATACTATGTCAAATCCAATCGTCAGCATCAAACATCTTTCCAAACATTTTGGAAATTTTCATGCCGTTCAAGATGTCAATATCACCGTCAATTCGGGTGATGTTTATGGCTTCCTAGGACCCAATGGAGCCGGTAAAAGCACCACCATGCGCTGCATGCTATCGCTCATCCAAGCCAACAAAGGTTCCATTGAACTTTTTGGCAAATCCATTCAAAACCATCGGAGTGAAATCCTATCGCAGGTGGGTTGCCTCATCGAAAAGCCCGACTTCTATAAATACCTCAGCGCTTTTCAAAACTTACAAATCTTCTCACGTATCTCCGGAAAACCATCCACCAAAAAGGAAATTCTTGACATGCTTGAATTTGTGGGACTCGAAGGGCGCGAAAAAGATCATGTCAGTGGCTTCTCGCATGGCATGCGGCAGCGGCTCGGCATTGCGCAAACACTCCTGCACCAACCGGAATTAATTGTACTAGACGAACCCACAACTGGGCTAGATCCACAAGGGATCATCGATATGCGTAATTTAATTCTACGTCTTAAAAATGAGCAGAAAAAAACGATCATTTTCTCGTCGCATAATTTGAGTGAAGTCGAATTAATTTGTAATCGCATGGTCATCATTCACAAAGGCAAAAGCATCGTGGAAGGTGATGTTCACGCATTACTCAACGAGGAAGAGCAAATTATTAGACTGCAAACCGCTTCGGATTCCCTACAGGCTTTGTTGGCATTATTACAAGGTCAAGGTTCCCCGGTGCAAATCAATGAGAATTCAGTCGAAATGAGCATTAGCAAGGAGCAAATCCCGCGCCTGAATGCGCAACTCGTACACGCTGGGATTCCCATTTTTGCCATCGAAGCAAAACGCAAATTAGAAGACTACTTCATTAATTTACTCGCCTCATGATATTTCTATACAGCACCTACAATGAATTAATCAAAATAGCGCTAAAACCACGCAGCTATTTGGGGCTTGCTGCCATCACGGGCTTAGTGGGAATCATTCTGTTTGCGCTAAAGGCAGATGGCATGTCCATGATTTCCTTCGTAACTGCTTCGTTTGAGCAAACCTTACGTTTTGAAGGGGAAGTACTTAACGGGAATCTCGTTGCCTTCATCATTTTACAAATGTTGATCGTACACATTCCGCTATTGGTCGCACTGGTAACAGGCGATTTAATTTCGGGGGAAGCAGCCATGGGTACCTTACGAATGCTGGCTACGAAACGGATATCGCGCCGACAATTATTAGGGTCCAAATTTTTGGCAGGTGGTATCTATACACTATTGATCGTCATTTGGCTAGGCGTACTTGCAGTGGTCGTAGGCCGTTGGCTTTTTGGTCCCGGAGATTTAATGGTTTTGAACTCCGACGGATTGGTAATTTTACAGGAGAACGATGTGCTTTGGCGTTACGCGGGGGCTTTTTGCGTTGCCTTTTTCGCATTATTGACAATCAGTAACCTTTCGATTTGCCTGTCTTGTTTCTCGGACAACTCGATCGGACCTATTGTATCCACGATGGCAATCATCTTGTTGTTTACGATTATCGGCACGCTGGATGTACCCGTTTTTGATCCGATACGCCCTTACTTATTTACCACACACATGGCGTCATGGCGCTCCTTTTTCGAAGATCCCTTGCCTTGGGAGTCCATTCGAAATTCGCTCGTGATTTTGACATTACATCATGTTTTGTTCGTGACTGTTGCCTTGTTTGCTTTTAACCGAAAAGATATCACCGTCTAATGAAATATATCCTTTTATTACTTTTTCCTTTGGCGATTCAAGCCCAAAATCCAGCGCAAACATTTAAGCGCTTGGTTCAAAAATTCAATCAGGTCAAAAGCTATGAGGTGGTGGCAACGATAAAACCACAAATCCCCTTAATCCGTATTTTACCTGTGAAGGCCAACATTCACTTTAGCTATCCAAGCAACTTTCAGGTTAAGTCGGCGGGAATTTCCATTCTTCCCAAAAACGGATTTTCAGAACTTCCGCTCTTGTTCAGCAAGCCAGATGATTTTACGCCCATCGCCTCTGGAACAGAGAACAATTTGGAAATCATTACGCTCTTACCCACTCAGAATGACTCCAACATCATTTTGGCAAAAATATGGGTAGATGTCAGCTCATTATTGGTCATCAAATCGCAAATTACCAGTCGGAGCAACGGCACAATCACCTGTGAATTTGACTACAATCAAGAAAAATCGTTTGGTCTTCCCTCCCACATGAAGTTCGTGATGGATGTCAATAAGTTTAAAATTCCCAAAGGTTTGGCAACCGACATCAACCGAACAAGCCGCCCGAATGAAACCGAAGGGAAGTCCAAAAAGGGAAGTATAGATGTGTATTTTAGCAAATACAAGGTGAATTAAATTGGACAAATGGGCTAGCTTTTTTAACTTGGTACTTGTTTGGACCAAACTAGCAATCCTATGCAATCAATGAATTTACCTTGGGTAGAAAGCCCATTCTTCCAAAAAATACTAGCAACCAAAAAGTTAAGTGCCGCAGATGCTGCCTTAGCAAAGGAATACAACGAACAAGGGTATGTGGTTGTCAAAAATGTTTTTAGCGAAGAATTGATTGACCAAATCATTCGTGATATGCAGGAAAAAGGCTTTAACCCGGACTATCCCATTGAAACCTTTCGTAATGATATTCGTATCCAGGATCTTTGGGAAAAGTCGGAGCCTGTGAAGCAAATGGCCGCACATCCCGAAATTATCAAAACGCTGGAAATGCTTTATGACCGCGAGGTTATTCCCTTCCAAACGCTGAATTTCAAGGTTGGGTCCCAACAAAAAGCACACTCGGATACGATGCATTTTAGCTCCTTGCCTGCACGCTACATGTGTGGCGTTTGGGTGGCGTTAGAGGATATCACGGAGGACAACGGACCCTTGTTTTACTACCCAGGTTCGCATCGCACACCCGAATATAATTTTAGTCATTTCAAGAATACGGTCGAAGATATTACCTACGATAATTACCCAGAATACGAGACATTCATGGAAGAATTAATGGAGGCATCGCCTTTTCAAAAAGTCAAATTTCTTGCTAAAAAAGGAGATGCTTTGATTTGGTCATCCAACATTATTCATGGAGGAAGTGCCGTAAACGACCCAAATTCTACTCGATTCTCACAGGTTACACACTACTATTTTAAGGATTGCGTTTATTACACGCCGATGCTTTCCAACATGGTGACGCATGAATTATTCATCCGTCGGTTCTTAGTCAATATCCGCACAGGAGAAGCTGTTAAAAATTCCTGGAATGGATTAAAAACCGATTTATTACGCACCCGAAACCTGTTGTATACGATCAACAATCACATCAAATTACCCAAGGTAATGCGTTGGATTGCAGCTAAATTAAAGTAGCATGTACCTCGATGAGATTTGCGAGTATTGCATAACACTTCCAGGCGTGGAAGAAACACAGCCATTTGGCCCGGATCACATCGTCTACAAGATAAAAGGCAAGATGTTTTTGTTGGTGGGAATCGAAGAAACTCCCATTCGATTCAATGTCAAATGTAATCCTGAACGTGCGATTCAACTCCGGGAAGACTTCCCACATGCCGTATTACCCGGCTATCACATGAATAAAAAACATTGGAACACCGTCGTGATGGGCAAAGGACTCAGTCGTACACAATGCGAGGATATGATTCGTCATTCGTATGAGTTAGTGGCAAAATAACAATAATTTACAACCCCGGACTTTAGTCGGGGGATTTAGGAAACGTACACCTCAGCCTGCGGCTAGTCCCTAGGCTGAAGCCTAGGGTTATCACTTTTCTGGCAATTTCTCCCTCCACTCTAAAAACCCTTGCAAATCCGCCCCCTCCGCGCTAGCTTTGGCAAACCTCAAAGGATTGCCAAAGCTTAATTGGGGATCATAAATATGAAGAAATACATCTTATTTTACTTAATCATTCCATTTTTCAGCATTGCCCAACAACCCGCTGAAACCATTCAACGCTTTTTTGATGCCTATTCAGTTGGGAATAAAGCGGGTATGCGAGAAGCGATTACTCCTGATTTCAAACTTGTTGAAAACGGTGAAATTTGGACCCTAGATACACTCATCAATCGGATGGATAAAGGTAGGCCCGCCGACTTCAAGCGTATCAATCAATTCGAAATTCTAGCAAGCCAGGTTGACAAAAATAGTGCGCACGTTTTCTATAAAAACCGGGCGCTGATTCACGCCATGGGACGGGACCGCCAAGTAAACTGGTTGGAAACCGCGTATTTTATCAAGCAAAAGGGGCAATGGAAAATGTCCAACATGCATTCCTCCATTGATGCAGCATTTCAAACGAACTGGGAATTAAATGGCTTCAAAAAGGCCGATGCGGAAAACCCCATCATGAAGCCTGATGTACGCGCGACCTATTACTGCCCTATACAAAAGAAATTAGTAGGCTGGGAAAACAAAAATGTACTGAATCCAACGGCTTTGGTCTACCAGGGTAAAGTTCATTTACTCTATCGCGCCCAAGATTCCTTAGGCACATCACGCATCGGCTTGGCGATATCGGAAGATGGAATCCATTTCACGAAACAGGCGTCTCCTATTTTAGCACCAGGCGAAGATGCATTCAGACAATACGAATGGCAAGGGGGTATCGAAGATCCTCGCGTCATCGAGACCGAAGATGGCCAATTCTTACTGACCTACACGTCCTATGATGGCAAAACAGCAAGATTATGTTCGGCCATTTCAAAAGATTTGCAACATTGGGAAAAACTAGGCCCCATGCTCGCAAGTCCAAAATACATCAATATGTGGTCCAAATCAGGAGCCATCGTGGGTAAGGAGATTAACAGTCGGGTCATCGCCCAAAAAATCGATGGCTTCTATTGGATGTATTTTGGCGACACCGATTTATTCATGGCTAAATCCACCGATTTACTTCATTGGGAAGTTTGTGAGAATGCGGAAAATCAAGTCAAAATATCGGTACTCCAACCGCGCAGCGGCTATTTCGATTCACGCTTGGTGGAACCCGGGCCCTATGCATTAATGCGTCCTGAGGGAATTCTTTTGATCTACAACAGCAGCAATGCCGCGAATTTTAATGATACAAAATTTCCTAAATTCACCTACGCAGCTGGGCAAGCGCTCTATGATGCGAGTAAACCCTACCGACTAATTAATCGTAGTAAGCAGGCCTTTATTTGGCCTGACAAAGATTACGAACGCGTAGGGGAAGTCAACGAAGTTTGCTTCGTGGAAGGCCTCGTGCATTTCAAGGGCAAATGGTTTATGTATTATGGTACCGCCGATTCCAAAATCGCAGTGGCTATTAGACGCTAGACGTTAGACACTAGACGTTTGGCATATTTATAGCCCCAGGTTTTAACCTGGGGTTTAGGATATACCCCAGGCTGCCTCTGGGCTAGAGCCCAAGATTATCACAATGCTGATAATTTCTCTCCACGAGTCCAATACCTCTTGCATATCCACTCCCACAACCCTAGCTTTGCCAAACCTTGGAGGATTGGCAAAGCTGAAGGGGGAAAAAAACATGATAACAGGAATTCACCACATCGCGATTATCTGCTCAAACTACGAAGTATCCAAATACTTCTATACCGAAAAACTAGGTTTCAAAATCATACGTGAAGTCTACCGTGAAGCGCGCGATTCCTACAAATTAGACCTGGAAGTCAATGGCTTATATCAAATTGAGCTCTTCTCCTTTCCAAATCCTCCGGCCAGAACTTCAAGACCAGAAGCTTCAGGATTACGCCATTTGTCATTTTCAGTAGACGATTTGGATGCGATGGTCGAAGTGCTAAATCGGCAAAATATTACATCTGAACCGATCCGAATCGATGAATTTACAGGAAAACGATTTACTTTTATAGCAGATCCCGACGATCTACCCATTGAATTTTACGAGAAATGAATCGAATTGATAAGAAACCCCTTGCGGATTTAGGTTATGGCTTTGTTACCGCCGACTACCTGCAAACGGGTTCGAATGAATACCTATACCGCAATGCTAGCATCCAACAAACTGATTATCGCCAACTAACAGCGCGTGAAATTAGCATCATGGAGGCCAACTTAAATGAGGCTGAAAACTGGAAAGACATTTGGGTGAAAGAGGGTTTTAATCCTTATCTCGTAAAAAACTGCCGCTTTTTCGGGTTGATTCGAATTGGGATGTTGGAGTCATGCTACCTCGAATTTAAGAACCTACGCATGCCGGTTGGGATTTATAATTCCACCATCATATCAAGCGATTTTGGCGATAACGTAGCCATCGATCGTGTGAATCTCCTCTCCCATTTTCAGATTGGCAATGAAGTCATGATTCTTCAAGTCAACGAATTAGCGACGACCCCTACAGCCAAATTTGGTAATGGTATCGTCAAAGACGGAGAAGCAGAGCGCATCCGTATTTGGCTCGAATTAGGCAACGAGAACGGCGGTCGGAAGGTTATCCCATTCATCGGGATGCGTCCCGCAGATGCTTTTTTGTGGACACAGGATCGCGATGACCAAGCCTTGCAAGCGGGTTATTTCAACCTGACCCAACAAGAATTTTCGACACACCGAGGCTATTATGGTCAAATTGGAGATCGTACCGTCATCAAAAATACGGGCATCATCAAAGATGTCAACATGGGTTCGGACACCTATATTAAGGGGGCGAATAAACTCAAGAATTTAACCATCATTTCCTATCCGCACGCCTCCACGCAAATCGGGGAAGGCTGTGAAATCGTCAATGGAATTATCCATGAAGGTTGTCGGATATTTTATGGTGTCAAAGCTGTGCGTTTCATTTTAGCGGCACATAGTCAATTGAAATATGGAGCGCGTTTGATCAACTCCTTTTTGGGTAGTAATTCGACCATTTCGTGCTGTGAAGTATTGAATGCGTTGATTTTTCCTGCGCATGAACAACATCATAACAATTCCTTTTTATGTGCAGCCATCATCCATGGGCAAAGTAACATGGCAGCGGGTGCGACGCTTGGCTCAAATCATAATTCAAGAGGTGCAGATGGAGAATTACAAGCAGGAAGAGGTTTTTGGCCAGGATTGTCCGTTGCGTTAAAACACAATTCCAAATTCGCTGCCTTCAACTTGATTTCCAAAGGCAATTATCCCGCTGAAATTCACAATCCAATCCCCTTCTCTTTATTGGGCAACGATGACGCATCGGGCGGATTATTGATTATCGCGGGTTATTGGTTCCAATACAATATGTATGCCATCGCGCGAAACGCCTGGAAATTTGCGGCGCGCGATCAGCGCGTCGAGAAAAATATGTTATTGGAATTCGACTATTTGGCACCAGATACCGTCAGCGAAATCTTGCATGCGCGCGAATTATTTTGCCAATGGGTCGGCGATGCGCTCGAAAAAGACGCAGCAGCGGGTAAAGCCTGGTTGGAAAATCCAGCAAACGCCCAAGAAAACTTAGCTGTTTGGGCAACGGGAATTGAGAACTCGAAACGCAAGACTCGGGTAGCAAAAATTCACCGTGCCTATCAAATATTTGGTGACTTATTGCAATACCATGCCGCGAAAGAATGGGTAGCGACATGCCAACGAAATCCCGATCAAAAGCCCATGTACTTGCTAAACAAAACCTTAGCAAATGCCACAGCGATTCAAACTTGGGATAATCTAGGAGGTCAATTAATTCCTTCGGGAGCAGTTGCAGACCTGAAAAACAAGATCAAATCAGGCGGGATTAAAACGTGGTCGGAAGTCCATGCATTCTACGAAAAACAAGCCGCTTTATATCCGGATCAAAAATTCGAAAATGCGCTTAACGGCTTATTAAAAGTGAATCCTAAGGCCATCGAAAACATTTCAGCTTGGTTAGCCAATGCGGTGGATACATCCCGCTTCTTAACGGAGGGCATCGAAAAGTCCCGTGCCAAAGATTACCAAGATCCTTTCCGCTTAGCGATGTTTGGCAATGCCAAAGAACTCGAAGCCGTGATTGGAGATTTAGATGATAACGAATTCATTCAACAGTCGAAGGTGAATCAACGGGTTTTTGAGGAGAAAATTCAAGGGCTGCTATAGCTCCTTTGGCAATCCTTACAGGTTTGCCAAAGGTGAAGACGCGTTTCGCGTCGATTCCCTAGGCTAAAGCCTAGGGTTAAAGACATCATTTATAACCCCAGGTTTTAACCTGAGGATCAGGGTCGTACATTTCAGCCTGCGGCTCTTCCTTAGGCTAAAGCCTAGGGCTATTTATAACCCCAGACTTTAGTCTGGGGATTCCCAAGCATCGCCTGGGGCCCTCTAACGTCCAACGTCTAATGTCCAAAGACTAACGTCTTATTTACGGCTTATTCGAATCCACCTTCAATCGCTCCTCACGATTCGAAATCTCCCAAGCCATGTAGAAGACCAAGCGGCCAACTTTCTGAACTTGATCAAATTCGATTTTTTCTACATCATCGCCCGGTTGGTGATAATCATCGTGCACCCCATTGAAGAAGAATGCTACCGGAATACCGTGTTTGGCAAAATTATAGTGGTCGGAACGGTAATAGAAACGGTTTGGATCATTCGGGTCATTGAAACGAAAATCCAATTCCAAACCTACGTGTTTCTTATTTTGATCAACTAAAATCTCGCGCAAAGACGATGATAATTTATCTGAACCAATCTCATAAATATAATCCGGCTTGCCCATGTGCTCCTCATCGTAGCGACCTGTCATGTCCGTATTTAAATCACAAACGGTATTCGCCAAAGGAAACAAAGGATGATTTGAATACCACTCAGAACCTAATAAGCCTTTTTCTTCACCCGTTACCGTCATAAATAAAATGCTCCGACGAGGTCTTTTACCTTCCGCAGCAGCTTGACCGAACGCCTCCGCTAACTCCATCACCGTTACCGTACCCGAACCGTCATCGTTCGCTCCGTTGTTAATCTTGCCATCAAATGAAATACCAATGTGATCGTAATGTGCTGTCAAAATCACCACTTCATCTTTCTTATCCGTACCCTCTAAATAACCCACAACATTGTAGGTATCCACCGGTTTCTCCGTACGTTCGATTGTCAAGGTAATCGGTAAGGCTTTAAATTTAGCAGGTACCGATTTTTTCGCAGCAGCTACCGAAGCTTTATAGGCCAACAAATCTGCCTCCGTGGTACCTAAAATTTCTGCTGCCATGGCAGAAGAAATCGTTAATACAGGTGCTTCATTCGGCGAAGCAGCGACATCAGCAAAAACCATACGCTCATTCCCAAAACGCTGCATCATGACCTGACGCTGACGCAATTGGTTACCAAAGTCTTTCTCCGATTTATCTGAAATCAAAATCAAACCCTTCGCTCCCAAAGCTTGCGAACGCTTTAATTTCTCTTTCCAGCCATCGCCTTTTCCAAAAACCGAAGGATCTTTGGTACCTGATAACACATAATTTCCTTGCGCATCTTTCGCTTCTCCTTCGAACGCCAAAACATATTTTCCCTTAGCGGATAATTTATCGTAATCCGCAAATCCAGCTTGTTGGACCCCGTATCCCGCAAACACGACTGGCAACTTCGAATTAGCTGCCACAGGAACCAAGGCATTCGCCATGAAATGGCCTAAATACTCATACGCCTTTCCCTTGATGGATAAAGCAACTTTCGACCAAGAACGATTGACTAAATCGACTTTTTGGAAATAAGATCCATTCACAGGGGCTAAACCTGATTTCTTAAAATGATCTGCGATGTAATTAGCCGCCACTTTTTGTTCCACAGAACCCGTATTTCGGCCTTTCAAGCTATCAGAAGCAATAAAAGTGAGGTGTTTTTTCAAATCTTCCGCCTTTATCGTGTAAGCATACGGAACCGGATTTGCTTGAGCGAAAGCGCCCAATGAAATTAAATTAGCGAACAGAACGAGCGCTAAAGGATAGTTTGTTGATTTTTTCATTGATTAAAACAAATTTAAAGAAAGCGAAGTTAAGGAATCAAAAATAAATCGCTAAAAAAAGCTTACTTTTGTGGCGATTTTTCAATCCAAATTTACAGGTATTCTATGACCCCAAATTTCAAATATCGGGAAGATTTCTCCTTGCGTCACAACAATGTGGAACCTGCCGACGTATCCGCCATGTTGAAGGAAATCGGCGTTGCTGATTTAAATACACTCATCAATCAAACTGTACCCGAAAAAATTCGTTTGGCACAAGGCCTTCGCCTGCCTGCTCCGAAAACAGAATTTGAATTCCTTCGTGATTTCAAACAAGTAATGGGCCAAAACAAAATCTTCAAAAGCCATATTGGCTTAGGGTATTTTGATACGTTCACGCCAACCGTGATTTTACGTAACATTTTGGAAAATCCATCTTGGTACACGGCCTACACGCCATATCAAGCGGAAATCGCACAAGGTCGTTTGGAAATGTTGTTGAATTACCAAACCATGGTCATCGACCTAACAGGCATGGAATTAGCAAATGCATCCCTGTTAGATGAGGGAACGGCAGCGGCTGAGGCTATGACGATGTTATACGGCCAGCGCCCCGCTGAACGCGCAAATGCAGAAACCCTTTTCGTATCATCGCTTTGCCTGCCTCAAACCATCGATTTATTGATGACGCGTGCAGAACCGATCGGCATCGAAATCGAAGTAGGTGATCATACGAAAATCGACCTGACAAATCCTAAATATTACGGAATTGTTTTACAATACCCGGCAGCCAATGGCGAGGTATTTGATTACGCAGCCTTTGTTGCTTCCGCGAAAGAGCAAAACTTACAAATCGTTGTCGCAGCGGATTTATTAGCCTTGACTTTATTAACGCCTCCAGGTGAATGGGGAGCAGATGTTGTTATAGGAAGTTCACAACGTTTCGGCGTACCGATGGGATTTGGTGGACCGCATGCTGCCTTCTTCGCAACGAAAGAAAAATACAAGCGTAGCATCCCAGGTCGTATCATCGGTGTATCCGTAGATTCGGAAGGAAATCGTGCGCTTCGCATGGCACTTCAAACACGTGAACAACACATTCGTCGCGAGAAAGCAACTTCAAATATCTGTACAGCTCAAGTATTGCTATCTATTATGGCAGCAGCTTATTCAATCTACCACGGCCCCGAAGGCTTGAAGAAAATCGCTTCTCGCGTTTACGGCTTGACAGAATTGTTGGCCGCTGGATTGAAAAAACTTGGCTATAGCTTAGAAAACACGCAGCACTTTGACACTTTAACGGTAATCACGGGTTCTCAAACAGAAGAAATTCGTGAATACGCCGAGGAGTCGGAGCGCAATTTTAGATACTACAAAAACGATGCTAACAAGTTAAGCATCGCCTTAGACGAGACAACATCGGAAGATGATGTGATTGAGATTTTGGCATTCTTCCAAAGAGCTCAGGGCCAACGAATCTTAGGAGATGAGTTGACTGTCGCATGGAACATTCCAGCGTCGTTAACACGTACCTCATCATTCATGTCGCATGACGTATTCAATCGTTATCATTCTGAGCACGGCATGTTGCGTTATTTGAAATCGTTGGAATCCAAAGATTTATCCATGGTTCACTCGATGATATCCTTGGGATCATGTACGATGAAATTGAATGCAACAACGGAAATGATTCCGGTGACATGGCCTGAATTAGGCAAAATGCATCCGTTTGCCCCGGCGTTTCAGACACGTGGGTACCAACAAATGATTACCGAATTAAGTGCATGGTTATGTGAAATCACCGGTTTTGCGGCGATGTCTATGCAACCGAATTCAGGTGCCCAAGGTGAATATGCCGGCTTGATGGTGATTCGTGCTTACCATGCTTCCCGTGGCGATTCACACCGCAACATCGCATTGATACCTTCATCTGCACACGGCACCAATCCAGCATCGGCTGTTATGGCAGGCATGAAAGTGATTGTGACTCCATGTGATGAAAATGGAAATATCGATGTGGATGCATTACGAGCCAAAGCTGAAGAGCACAAAGATGATTTGGCATGTTTAATGGTCACCTACCCAAGTACACATGGCGTTTTCGAGGAGAGCATCATTGATATATGCGCCATGATTCATGAATTTGGTGGACAAGTGTACATGGATGGTGCGAATATGAATGCGCAGGTGGGATTAACTTCGCCGGCACGCATTGGCGCCGACGTTTGTCACTTGAACTTGCACAAGACCTTCTGTATTCCACACGGAGGTGGTGGCCCAGGCATGGGACCTATCGGTGTGGCACCACAATTGGTTCCATTCTTACCTGGTCACGTGATTACGGATTCGGTTGAAGCACCCGCACACGGAGCCGTTTCAGCTGCACCCGTTGGATCCGCTTCGATCTTAGCAATCTCTTACGCTTACATCGCGATGATGGGTGGAGAAGGCTTAACGATGGCTACTAAAACAGCTATCCTAAATGCGAACTACATCAAAGCGCGATTGGAAAAAGAATTCCCAATCTTGTACACGGGTTCGCAAGGACGTTGTGCGCACGAAATGATTGTAGATTGCCGTCCGTTCAAAATCTCCGCTGCCGTAGAAGCAGAAGATATCGCGAAACGCTTGATGGACTACGGATTCCACGCACCTACCCTTTCTTTCCCGGTCGCTGGAACCTTGATGATCGAGCCGACGGAATCGGAGAGCAAGGAAGAATTAGATCGTTTCTGCGACGCCCTATTGAGCATTCGTGCAGAGATTCGTGCGATTGAAGAAGGCCGCGTAGAGAAAACAAATAACTTGTTGAAGAACGCACCACACACACAAAGTCGTGTGTTGGTTGCCGACTGGGATAAAGCCTACACACGTGAAGAAGCGGTATTCCCACTTCCTTATGTGAGAGCCAATAAATTCTGGCCAGCTGTATCGCGTATTGACTCAGCATTTGGTGACCGTAACTTGGTTTGCGCATGTGAACCCACTTCGAGTTACGCATCATAAAATCAATTCCTTGATTATTTTAATCCCCCTGGCGAACCCAGGGGGATTTTTACTGATATTTTATTTAGTATGCTTGCATAACATTTTGTTTTTTCTTTATATTTACTGCGTTAGACCCAAGCGATGTTTGAGAACTCGCTAACCGGGCCTAATAAACACCTCAAAATTATTAACATGAATCGTTCCATTAAACGCGTAGCCATCCTTGGCTCTGGAATTATGGGCTCTCGCATCGCCTGTCATTTCGCAAACATTGGCGTTCAGGTATTGCTTTTGGACATCGCTCCCAAAGAACTGAATGCAGAGGAACAGGCAAAAGGCTTAAGCCTGGAGCATCCATCCGTAAAAAATCGGATTGTAAATACGGCATTTCAACAAACTATACAGGCAAAGCCCGCATCGCTTTACAGCAGCGGCTTTGCTAAAAACATCAAACTGGGCAACTTCGATGATAATTTACCAGAGATTGCGCAGGCCGACTGGATCATGGAGGTCGTCGTGGAAAATCTAGCGATTAAAAAATCACTTTACGACCGCGTCGAGCAATTCCGTAAACCCGGCACCTTAATTACTTCGAACACATCCGGCATCCCGATTCATTTAATGGCCGAGGGTCGTTCGGAGGATTTCCAAAATCATTTTTGCGGCACGCACTTTTTCAATCCGCCTAGGTATTTGCGCTTGTTGGAGATTATCCCAACCGCCAAAACCGATCCTAAAATCATTGAATTTCTCTTACAATTCGGCGAGACACAATTGGGTAAAACGACTGTATTGTGTAAAGACACCCCTGCTTTCATCGCTAACCGCATCGGTGTTTATTCGATGATGCAAACCATGAAGGTTGTGGAAGAATTGGGCTTGACGGTGGAGCAAGTTGACAAGTTGACCTCGAAAGTCGTAGGCCGACCGAAATCCGGGACCTTCCGTTTATCCGATGTCGTGGGTTTAGATACGACAATACACGTAGCGAATAATTTGAAGCAAGCATTGACAAACGATGAAAGCATTTCGATTTTCGAATTGCCCAACATGCTTCAAAAATTAATGGAGAATAAATGGCTCGGCGATAAAACCGGCCAAGGATTTTACAAGAAAACCAAAGAAGGAGGCAAGACCGTTATTTTAAGTCTTGACTTACAAACATTCGAATATCGTCCGTCACAAAAGGTTTCATTTGAAACTTTGGAACGTACGAAAGCCATCGACAAACTAGCGGATCGCTTCGCGGTTTTATTAGCAGGAAAAGATTTGGCAGGAGAATTTTACCGCAAAACCATCCTAGATGGTTTCCGTTATGCCTCGCTTCGCGTGCCCGAAATTGCAGATGATTTTGTCAAAATAGACCAAGCCATCTGCGCAGGATTCGGTTGGGAAATGGGCATTTTCGAAACCTGGGACGCCATCGGCGTGCAAGCGGGAATCGAGCTCATGGCCGCAGAAGGACTTCAGCCTGCAGCCTGGGTAACTGATATGGTCAAGTCGGGGAATTCCACTTTCTATCGCGTAGAAAACGGCGAACGTCAATATTATGACATTCATACGAAAAAATACCTACGCATTCCGGGTGCTGAAAAGCAGATCAATCTGCAAATATTAAAACCAACGAAAACCATATACAAAAACGACGATGCGAGCATCATCGATATTGGCGATGGCATCATCAACTTGGAGTTCCATTCGAAGATGAATACGATGGGCCAAGGGGTTTTAGAGGGCATCCAAAAAGCGATTGATCTTGCAGAGAAAGATTACCGTGGATTGGTGATCGGAAATGAAGGCGTGGAGGCGTTCTCAGCTGGGGCAAATTTGGGGATGTTGTTTATGTATGCGGCCCAACAAGAATTTGATGAAGTCAATCAGATGATTGCCATCTTCCAAAAAACCATGATGCGCGTGCGTTACTCGTCCATTCCGGTGGTTGTTGCTCCGCATACACTTGCGTTAGGCGGAGGAACAGAAATCAATCTACATGCGGATAAAATTGTCGCACATGCGGAATTATACATGGGATTGGTGGAAGTGGGCGTAGGCTTAATTCCAGCTGGTGGTGGAACCAAAGAAATGGCTTTACGGATGGGCGATGCCCGTCGGAAAGGCGATGTCGAGCTCAACCGTTTGCAAGAAGCCTTCATGAACATTGCCACAGCACGCGTGAGTACTTCGGCGTATGAAGCTTTAGAAATGAACTACTTGCGTAAAGAAGATCGCATAGTATTGAATCGCAGCCAATTGATTTCGGAAGCGAAAAAAGAAGCGATTGCTTTGGCAGAAGCAGGCTATGTGCAGCAGCAGCCTCGCAGTGATGTTTGGGTAGAAGGAAAACAAGGTTTGGCTTTATTCAAAGCAGGAATTCAAGGCATGTTGATGGGTAAATACATCTCCGAGCACGATGCCTTAATTGCAAATAAATTAGCTTATGCCATCTGTGGTGGCGATTTAGATGCGCCACAATTAGTTACCGAAGAATACTTACTCGACTTAGAGCGCGAAGCATTCTTATCGCTATCCGGCGAACGCAAAACATTGGAACGAATCAGTAGCTTATTAAATGGAGGTAAACCTTTAAGAAATTAATCATGAACGCATATATCATAGCAGGTTACCGCACGGCGGTGGCAAAAGCAAACAAAGGTGGATTTAGAACCATGCGACCAGATGATTTGGCGGCAGAGGTGATCAAACATTTAATGGCGCAAGTTCCTTCGGTGGACCCGGTGCTCGTGGAAGATTTAATCGTGGGTAACGCGATTCCGGAAGCCGAGCAAGGCATGCAGATGGCACGTTATATTTCGCTATTGTCTTTACCAAAAAGCGTACCTGGATTTATCATCAACCGCTATTGTGGATCAGGATTAGAAGCCATCGCTTTGGCGTCATCCAAAATCGCCGCGGGCATCGCGGATTGCATCATTGCCGGTGGAACTGAATCCATGAGCATGTTGCCGATGATGGGCCACAAAACCGTTTTGAATTACAACATCGCTTCCGAACATCCCGATTACTACATCGGTATGGGCTTAACGGCTGAAGAGGTGGCAAAAAAATATGAAATTACACGCGATGAGCAAGATGCGTTCGCATTGGCATCTCACCAAAAGGCCTTAGCTGCGCAAGCTGCAGGTCATTTCGATGCTTCAATCGTGCCGATCAACGTATCTGAAAATTATTTCGATGCGGCTTCAGGCAAAAAGAAAACAAGAACATGGACGGTTTCAAAAGACGAAGGTCCGCGTGCCGATACGACGATAGAGGCCTTGGGTAAATTAAAACCCGTGTTTGCGATGGGTGGATCGGTAACCGCAGGAAATGCCTCCCAGACATCTGATGGAGCAGCTTTTGTTTTAGTCGTTTCCGAAGCATTTGTGAAACAACATAAATTAGAGCCAATCGCACGTATGGTGACTTATGCGACAGCCGGTGTAGAGCCAAGTTTAATGGGAATCGGACCCGTGGAAGCGATTCCATTAGCTTTGAAAAAAGCGGGATTGAAACTAAATGATATCCACCAAATCGAATTGAATGAGGCTTTTGCAGCTCAATCTTTAGCGGTCATCAAGACCTTGGGAATTGATCCTAGCATTGTGAATGTCAACGGAGGTGCGATTGCTTTGGGACATCCACTAGGATGTTCAGGCGCTAAATTATCCATTCAGCTCTTTGATGAAATGAAACGCCGTGACCAGAAATACGGCATGGTAACCGCCTGTGTGGGTGGAGGCCAAGGCGTTGCGGGGATTTACGAGCGACTTTAAGCCCCTAGGCTGAAGCCTAGGGATATCAAATATTTATAACCCCAGACTTTAGTCTGGAAAACTTCAACAAAATATTTATAACCCCAGACTTTAGTCTGGGGAACTTCAGACTTCGGTCAGGAACTCATCAACAAAATCTTTTTAGCCCCAGACTTTAGTCTGGGGATTTTCAAGCATGACATCAACCGATTACATCCGCCTAGAATCTGAATACGGTGCCCATAATTATCATCCCATTCCCGTCGTCCTAAATAAGGGCCTCGGTGTACATGTTTGGGATGTTGAAGGGAAAAAATACTTCGATTTTTTATCTGCCTATAGCGCTGTCAATCAAGGGCATTGTCACCCCCGATTAATTCAAGCGATTACAGATCAGGCCCAAAAACTCACCCTGAGTTCGCGTGCCTTTCACAATGACCAATTGGGGATTACCGAGAAAAAGCTCGCAGAAAAATTTGGCTATGAGAAGGTGCTATTAATGAATACGGGCGTTGAAGCCGGAGAATCAGCCATCAAATTAGCCCGTAAATGGGGGTATGAAGTAAAAGGAATTCCAACTAATCAAGCCCAAATCATCGTGGCAGAAGGAAATTTTTGGGGCAGAACCATCGCGGCAATTTCGTCCTCTACGGACCCAAGTAGCTATCATAATTTCGGGCCTTTTGCACCTGGATTCATCAAAATTCCCTACAATAACTTAGCTGCTTTAGAGGAAAAATTGCAAGATCCAAACGTGGCCGCCTACATGGTTGAGCCCATCCAAGGCGAAGCCGGGGTGATGCTACCCGATCCCGGTTACTTAAAAAAAGCCGCGGACCTTTGCAAAAAACACCGCGTATTATTCATTGCCGATGAAATTCAAACAGGCCTCGGTCGGACCGGCGCATGGCTTGCCTGCCACCACGAATTCGTGCATCCCGATATTCTTTTATTAGGAAAAGCATTATCCGGAGGATTCATGCCTGTTTCAGCCGTCTTGTGCAGCGACGAAATCATGTTGACCATCAAACCGGGTGAACATGGATCGACCTTTGGCGGAAATCCATTGGCCTGCGCCGTAGCAAACGTAGCCATTGACATTTTAGCAGATGAAGATTTAATTGAAAATGCCGAAAAACGTGGCAATCAATTGATGAAATTCTTACGAACCTTACAAGCCAAAACAGCCTTAATTCGCGAAGTGCGCGGCAAAGGTTTATTGTGTGCGATTGAAATCAATACCGAAGAAGATAGTCCTGTCGCTTGGGAAATTTGCATGGATTTCATGCGCGCAGGCCTGTTGGCAAAACCTACACACGGAAACAAAATCCGATTAGCACCACCTTTGACCATTACGAAAACCGAAATGGATCAAGCCTGTGAGATCATCGAGAAGGTTTTCTTTGGCTATTAGCGAACCTCGAAACAACGCATCGATATTCCTCCATATACGAGTTGCTCATATGTCGTATAGACTTGTTCGTCTTTTCGGGCCAGCGCTAAACTGTACAACAAAGGAATGTAATGATCCGGCGTAGGAACAGCATAGCGCCCACCGGGTGCACGTTCATAATCGAGTAGTCCCTCAACGTTCTTATCGGCAATCAATTCCGCCGACCACACATCAAATTCCTTCGCCCAATCGTAGCCAAAGTTCTCTTGACCCGAGCTTAAATTGGGTATACTGGCCTGTAAATTGTGCACAATATTGCCACTTCCTAGGATCAAAACACCTTTTTCACGTAAAAACTGTAGTTCTCGTGCGAGCGAAATATGGTATGCTAAGGGCCGGGAATAGTCGATCGACAATTCGAAACAGGGAATGTTATGTTGGGGAAATAAATGACATAAAACCGTCCAAGCACCATGATCCAAACCCCATTCGGTGGTAGGCTCAATCGCCTGCACTTGATCTGCCAACGCCGACGCAAAAAAAGGGCTGCCCAGCGATGGATATTGAAATTGATGCAATTCGCGCGGGAATCCGCCAAAATCATGAATCGTTTCGGGATTGGATGAGGCTTGTACGAAAGAGCCTCCACGAGTCAACCAATGCGCTGAAACCACCAAAACAGCTTGTGGCGGGGCGATAGAGGCACCCAATTGGTTCAAAGATTGCGTAAATGGATTGTCCATTAACGCATTCATCGGACTGCCATGCCCGATAAACCAAACGGGCTGACGATCCGATGAACGTAATTCAATGGGTAAAATCGACATAATTAGCGATTCATAGATACTAAGAACTCTTCGTTATTACGTGTACCTTTCATTTGCTGTTGCAAGAATTCCATGGCCTCTACCGAGTTCATGTCCGACATGTGCTTGCGCAAAATCCAAACGCGTTGCAATACCGCAGGATCCATCAATAGATCCTCGCGACGCGTACCTGAAGCGGTTACATCAATCGAAGGATAAATACGGCGATTGGCCAATTTACGATCCAATTGTAATTCCATGTTACCAGTACCTTTGAATTCCTCAAAGATTACCTCATCCATTTTCGAACCGGTTTCAATCAAGGCTGTTGCAATGATGGTCAATGAACCACCATTTTCCACATTACGTGCCGCACCAAAGAAACGTTTTGGTTTGTGTAAGGCATTCGCATCCACACCCCCAGATAAAATCTTACCTGAAGAAGGAACAACGGTATTGTAAGCACGCGCTAAACGCGTGATTGAATCTAATAAAATCACGACATCGTGACCACATTCCACCATGCGTTTTGCTTTCTCCAAAACCAAGTTAGCCACTTTCACGTGACGCTCTGCTTGCTCATCAAACGTAGATGAAATCACCTCAGCACGAACCGAACGCTGCATATCCGTTACCTCCTCAGGACGCTCATCGATCAATAAAATAATCAAATAAACCTCTGGGTGATTACGCGAAATTGCATTAGCAATGTCCTTTAATAAAACCGTTTTACCCGTTTTCGGTTGGGCCACGATCATTCCACGCTGTCCTTTACCGATCGGAGCAAACAAGTCCAAAATACGCGTCGAATAATTATCAGGCGTCGAAGACAAGTTTAATTTTTCCTCGGGGAACAAAGGCGTTAAGTATTCGAAATTGATCCGATCGCGAATCTCATCCGTTGTTTTTCCATTCACAGATTCCACTTTCAACAAAGCGAAATACTTCTCCCCTTCTTTCGGTGGACGAATCTTTCCTAAAATCGTATCCCCTGTTTTCAAACCAAACATTTTGATTTGAGATGGTGACACATAAATATCATCCGGTGATGCCAAATAGTTGTAATCCGATGAACGCATGAAACCGTAACCGCCTTCTTGCATGATTTCCAAAACCCCTTCATTATCAATTAAACCATCCAATTCTTTGATGACTTGATTGTAATTATTACGGTGCTGACGATGTTGATGTTGAGGCTGTTGCGCCGGCGCATCTTCCTTCGGCAGGGTATTTAAATCAACGGGAGCATCCGTAGGTGAAACTTTATCAGCCGCCAGTGGAGCATCGCTTGTCACAAAAGAAGTATCAACTTCTTCCGGTTCGATGATGCCTTCTACTTCAATGGGAGCCTCCTCCGCTTGATTTGACTTTCCTTTACGAGGACGCACATTGCGTGCAGGCTTCGCAGAAGGTGTTTCTTCAGACACTTCGGGAGTTGATTCGACAACAGGAGCCTCTCCCATCGGTAATAATGGGGCTTGTTCTTCTGATGTTTTTTGAATTCGTTGACGCTTAGGACGGTTAGATGAATCGGATTTATTATCCATAAAAGGGAAATAAGTTGATATTTTTTTGATGAAACAAAGCCCAAAATTTAATAAAATTGCTCTTTAAAACATGAAGCACAATCCTTTGGATGAGCAGCACAACAGAGAAAACTTGGGTGATTTGTTAACAGAAACGTTTACGACATTGAAACGTTGTGCAATACTACGTTAGAGTTATCGAATTGTCAAGCATTATTTCCTGTTTTTACTGCAATTAATCGATAAACGCATTTTTTCAAAACATTCCTGTCGGAATTGCCCCTTGTTTCGTAGTTTTACGCACAATTATGTCAAACACGAACCCAGCTAATAACCGCCTGATCAATGCCTTAAGCGAACGAAAATCCGCCGGGCTCTTGCGTGCTTTGGTCTCCGTGGATCAGTTGGCCGATTTCTGTTCCAATGACTATTTAGGTCTTGCCAAAAACCGGGAATTAGCAAAACAAATATTCGAGGACATTCAGATTTGGCTAAGCGCACAGGACCAAAATTCCCCTATTAATGGCTCGACGGGTTCCCGATTAATTTCAGGGAATCATTCCTATATGGAGGATTTTGAAAGCAAATGTGCGGCCTTGCATCAAGCACCGGCAGCCTTGCTTTTTAGCTCAGGCTTTGAGGCAAATTTGGGGCTAATCGCTTCCTTGACACAAAAAGAACATGTTATTTTCTGCGATAAATTATTGCATGCGAGTTTAATTGATGGCCTCCGTTTATCACCCGCGGAAAGACGGATATTCAAACACAATGACCTGACAGATTTGGTCCACTTATTGGAGCAATATCCGCTAGAAACCATTAAATGGGTGGTGGTTGAATCCATCTATTCCATGGATGGCGATGTAGCTCCGCTACAAGAATTAGTAGCGCTAAAAGCTACATACAACTTTGAATTAATCGTAGACGAGGCCCATGCGGGAGGCGTTTATGGCCCCAATGGCGCAGGATTATGCGTGGAATTAGGAATCCAAGATTCCATTTTTGCCCGTGTAATCACATTCGGTAAGGCCTGGGGAAACGCAGGTGCGGTGGTACTCGGTTCAGAAGAGCTTCGTACTTACCTCATTAATTTTGCGAGACCCTTCATTTATTCAACGGCCCCTACCCCACATCATGTCTTGAGCCTACACACGGCAATGAGCTTTGTGGCCAAAGCCGATGCAGAACGCATTTCGTTGCTAGCCAATATTCATCACTTTAGAAGCCTACAAACAGCTGCTGAATGGGGAGACAGCCAAACAGCGATTCAAACTTTTTTTGTCACAGGAAACGAGGAAGTACGTGCCAAAGCTGCTAAGGCGCAAGCTGCAGGATTTGCCGTGAAACCGATCGTTTTCCCGACTGTACCCAAAGGAAAAGAACGCATTCGAATTACCCTGACAGCATCTACTTCACAAGAAGCAATGCAGCGACTCATACATACCCTTGAATCTAATGCCTAAGCAATACATCATCGCCGGAATCGGCACCGAGATTGGGAAAACAGTTTGCTCGGCCATCGTCACCAAAGCCTTGCAAGCGGATTATTGGAAACCTGTACAAGCAGGTAATCTGACCGATGGAGATGCGTATTGGGTCCAACAATGGGTTCCGGGTACGCATGTGTTTGATTCAACATATATGCTAACAAACCCACTTTCTCCGCATACAGCTGCGGAAATGGATGGCATTCGGATAGTTTTAGATGCATTTCATTTACCCGATACCCAACAAAATTTGATAGTTGAATTAGCGGGAGGAATCATGGTTCCCTTGAACGAGCACCAAACCAACCTAGATCTCATACAGCATTTGGGCTTGCCTGTGATTTTGGTCAGTAAGAACTATTTGGGAAGTATCAATCATACCTTGATGACCTTCGAAATATTGAAATCCCGAAACATTTCCATGGCAGGAATTATTTTCAATGGCCCAACAAATTCATCCGGGGAAGCGTTTATATTGAAACATACGGAACTTCCGGTTTTATTACGTGTCAACGAAGAAAAAGAAATAAACCCTAGCATCATTGCGCATTATGCCGAATCATTCCAACGCTAATTTATCCCAACGTGATGCTGCTGTCGTTTGGCATCCATTCACGCAACATCAAATCGAACCCATTTCGATTCCGATCACGCACGGGAAAGGCGTCTATTTATATGATGCTGATGGCAAACAATACATCGATGCCATATCTTCCTGGTGGGTAAATATCCATGGACATGGACATCCGTATTTGGCACAAAAAATATATGAGCAGGCCCTAAAAATAGAGCAGGTTATTTTTGCCGGCTTCACGCACGAACCGGCGATTCAATTATCCGAGCGTTTACTTGGACACTTACCTGCCAATTTTCAGAAAGTATTCTTCTCCGACAATGGCAGTACCGCCGTGGAAGTAGGCATCAAAATGGCCCTACAGTTTTTTCACAATCAAGGCCAAACGCAAAAGCGCAAAATCATTGCCTTTGAAGATGCATACCATGGGGACACCTTTGGCGCGATGAGTCTCGGTGCGCCAAGTGCCTTCAATGCGCCCTTTCAGGACATGTTATTCGAGGTGGAGTTCCTTCCGAGTCCTAGCGATGCGGATGCTTGCATTGCCGCGATGCGCGAAAAAATGAATCACGCGGATGAATATGCAGCTTTCATTTTTGAGCCTTTGATTCAAGGGGCTGGCGGCATGAAAATGTATGCACCGGAAACCTTGGATTCCTTGATTGCACTCGCGCATGAAAATCAACTCTTATGCATTGCCGATGAAATCATGACCGGTTTCGGAAGAACTGGAAAATGGTTCGCGATGGACTATTTGACTCATAAACCTGATATCGCTTGTTTTTCCAAAGGTTTGACCGGCGGAATGATGGCCATGGGAATTACCACATGTTCGAATGCCCTATTTGACGCATTTTTATCCGATGACCGCAAGAAAACCTTGTTTCATAGCCATTCATTCACCGCAAATCCAATGGCCTGTGCGGCAGCGCTTGCCAGCATGGATTTAATGGAAAAACAAGAAACCTGGGATAACATCTCGCGGGTAGAGGCAAGTCATCAGGCATGGAAAAACAAAAATCAAGACCATGGTATCATCAAACAAATTCGAATCCAAGGAACCATCATCGCATTTGAACTTGCCGTAGGGGAATCCAATGGATATATGCATTCCATTCGGGATCGTGCCTATCAGTATTTCATAAAAAAAGGGATCCTCATGAGACCCCTCGGTAATACCTTATATATCCTTGCCCCTTACTGCATAAGTAACGAACAACTTGCGTTGATTTATTCGGAAATCGAAAATTTTGTGGCTGAATTAGTTGGCTAATTTCGTCGACTGCCAAGAAACCATTTGCCAGCGTCCCGACTCGAATACAAAAACATCTGTAAAGCGTAGTTTAAGCGGCGTTGCCTTTCCCTCCGCATTGATGTTCATAATGTTGACAATTCCCGTGTTAATCCCTGTTTTGCCGTAAACGCGCGTCAACAACTCAACAACTTCGATGGATTGGTAATTTGATTTTCCTGAAAAGATCGAAGCGATATAAGAATCTTTATTGTCGGAAGCACCACTCGAGTGAAAATAGGTCAAATCATTGTGTAATACCGCCTCAAGACCTGCGCGATCTTTCGCAACCATCACATTAAAACGTGCCATTTCAGCACCTTTTAAGGATTCTACACTCGGTTTTTGTGCGAAAACTTGGAAAGTTAATAATGCCAAAAAGCCAATTAATGCATTTTTCATAGTTTCATTTTTTTCTAAAATACACACCGGCGCGCATTCTACTCATTGACCAACAAAAAATAATCCCGAAAATTTTATACATTTAGGCGATAAAAATTGTCAGTATGACCTATTTCTGGACCTACCTTAGTTTAGGATTTCAACATATATTGAATTGGCAAGCCATGGACCATTTATTGTTCATCTTGGCGATTACCTGCATTTTCACTTGGGCTGATATCAAGCAAATTTTATGGTTGGTTACTGCATTTACCCTAGGCCATTCTGTGACACTCGCATTAGCGACCATCGGTTGGATTTCCGTAAATCCCGAATGGATTGAATTTTTAATTCCCTGTACCATATTGCTATCAGCAATCCAAAATCTAAATTTCAAGGATAACAAAAAACGGTCACCTTCGAAAACGCCCTATTACATCGTCCTTTTTTTCGGACTCATCCATGGATTGGGGTTTTCCAACTACCTACAAAGCCTATTAGGGAAAGAATCCTCACTATTCAGCCCTTTATTAGCATTCAATATTGGGCTTGAACTTGGCCAATTGATTATCGTATCGCTGATTTTGATTGCAACTACAGGCTTGATTAGTTTCACACGCATCAAACGCATTCATTATGTATACGTCATTTCTGGGATTATCATCGGTTTGGCATTACCCATGTTGGTAGAACGCATGCCATAAAAAAAGCCCGACATCGCTGCCGGGCTCTTCGTTAAAACTATATTGACTAGAAATCTTCGTCCATCGAGAATGACATCGAATCCTTATCAGCCATAACGCCTGATTTTTGGTATTCAGCCACACGCTTCTCGAAAAAGTTGGTCTTACCTTGCAAAGAAATCATCTCCATGAAATCGAATGGATTCGTTGCATTGTAGTTCTTTTGGCAACCTAATGAAACCAATAAACGGTCAGCAACAAATTCGATATATTGACACATCAAATCGGAATTCATACCAATCAATGAAACGGGTAAAGCAACCGTTACAAATTCTTTCTCGATTTCAACTGCATTTAAGATAATCTCATAAATACGTTCTTGCGAAATTTTATTTTTAATGTGATCCGCGTACAATAGACAAGCAAAGTCACAGTGTAAACCTTCGTCACGTGAAATCAATTCATTCGAGAATGACAAGCCTGGCATCAAACCACGCTTCTTCAACCAGAAGATAGAGCAGAATGATCCTGAGAAGAAAATACCTTCTACAGCAGCGAATGAAATCAAACGCTCAACGAAGTTATCGCTCTCAATCCACTTCAAAGCCCAATCAGCTTTTTTCTTCACACAATCAATCGTTTCAATCGCACGCAATAAACGATCTTTTTCCTTCGGTTCTTGAATGTAAGTATCAATCAAAAGCGAATAGGTTTCCGAGTGAATATTTTCCATCATGATTTGGAAACCATAGAAACATTTTGCCTCTGCGTATTGAACTTCTTTTAAGAAGTTGTTCGCCAAGTTCTCGTTTACAATCCCATCTGAGGCTGCAAAAAAGGCTAAAACGTGCGAAATAAAATGACGCTCGCCATCATTTAATTTTTTCCAATCCGATAAATCTTGTTGCAAATCAATCTCTTCAGCAGTCCAGAAAGACGCTTGTGATTGTTTGTAAAATCTCCAGATATCATCGTGTTTGATCGGGAATAAAACGAAACGATTTGGGTCCTCAACTAAAAGAGGTTCAGATAAAAGTTCTTTTGACATGTGAATAAAAAATGAATTCGAAATTAAGAATTTCTCGTTGATATTCTTCGAATACTAAGACAATATTTTAGGCTAAATTGTTTTAAAAAAATTAAAAGAAAAATCCGCCAACTTGGACAACCAAGGCAGAGCCATAAGGAGACACTTTTGAGGCAGAATAATTTAAATCGTACATCACATTTAAATTGATTCCGATCTTCGATCCAATCCCGATTCCCACCAATATCGGATTCGAATATTCCGCAAAGGAATTTGATAGGTCACTAAAGTTTTCCACCTGGGCAGTCAAATAACTTTGACCTAGTAACGCTGATAGCGCCGGCACATATTGACGAACAAAAATCCGCTCTCCAAGTAAGTTTGACGCCGCATAGCCCCGAAATGCATAATACTGATACGTCATCCCAAGGCCCACAATCGTGGTATTTGTGGCCATATACCCCACCATCGGTGAAACACCGATACTGGTAGGGTTACCAAAACTTAATCCTGAAATTCCTCCGCCCAAATGCAAACGCTCCCGAAAACTCAAATCGCGTACATCCGGTTCCACATCCAGATCGCCTCGAGCGCCTTCTTCGGCAATGACAACCGGGTCTTGAGCAAGGCAATTAAAACTTATTACACTGAAGAAAATTGCAAAAAATAAGTAAGTCGATTTCATTTTATCAAGTAGTTGAAACAGCTAAAAAAAACTTTCTCCGAACTTAGCTTTGGCAAACCTTTAAGGATTGCCAAAGCTTAAGGGTTGGGTTTATCAAAATTAAAGGATAATTTTGAGATATGAGTTCTCCTGCACCCCAAGATTTCGAAAATTTAGATCCCAAAACACACATCATTATCAAAGGTGCCCGCGTACACAATCTAAAAAATGTGGACGTTGCCATTCCTCGAAATAAACTGGTCGTTGTCACGGGCTTATCCGGTTCAGGAAAATCATCCCTCGCATTTGATACCTTATTTGCTGAAGGCCAACGAATGTACGTCGAAAGTCTAAATTCCTATGCACGCCAATTCCTAGGACGTATGGAAAAACCAGCCGTCGATTACATCCGAGGAGTTGCACCGGCCATTGCGATCGAACAAAAAGTAAATACAAAAAATCCGCGTTCTACAGTCGGTACAACCACTGAAATATACGACTACCTTAAATTGCTCTTTGCTCGCATCGGGAAAACAATTTCCCCCGTTTCTGGCCAAGAGGTAAAAAAGGATTCCGTCTCCACAATTGTGGATTGGATCGTATCCCATGATCAAAAAAAGGTCTTAATTCTTGCACCTTTGCTGCATAACGTCGAAAGATCCTTGCTCGAAGAATGCCAATTGCTCATTCAAAAGGGCTATACCCGACTGAAAATCGAATCCGAAATCTTGGATTTGGAAGAGCTCGTGGAAGATGAAAAAACCTTAAAAAGTCTTTCCAAAAAGCGAAACGATATTGCGATTCTCATCGACCGATTGATCGCAAATGCAGACGAAGAAACCATTTTCCGATTAGGCGATTCCGTTCAAACGGCCTATTTCGAGGGTGACGGTGTTTGTTGGGTCGAAATACAAGACCAAAAACGTAAATGCTTTTCCAATAAATTCGAACTTGACGGCATGGCTTTCGAAGAACCTAGCTTGAATTTATTCTCATTCAATAATCCTTATGGAGCTTGCCGCAACTGCGAAGGTTATGGCAAGGTATTAGGCTTAGACCCGGATTTGGTCATTCCCGACCATGATTTATCGGTCTATGAAGGTGCGATTGCTCCCTGGCGCAGTGAGCGGATGAGCGAATGGCTACATCCCTTATTGCGCAATGGCATTCATTTTGATTTCCCGATTCATCGCCCCTACAAGGATTTGACTGAAAAGGAAAAGCAATTACTTTGGAAAGGAAATAAATATTTTGCCGGACTAACACAGTTTTTCGACCACCTCGAAAAAGAAACCTATAAAATTCAGTACCGTGTATTGTTGTCGCGCTATCGCGGCAAAACGAATTGCCCTGCATGCCAAGGTTCTCGTTTACGGGGTGACGCCGGCTATGTGAAGGTTCAAGGTGCATCCATCATCGACATGGTACTTTGGCCTATTTCAAAGGTTAAGGACTTCTTTGATGAATTAACACTCAATGAAACCGATACGGCCGTTGCCAAAAGAATCTTAATCGAAATCAAAAACCGTTTGGATTACATGAACCGCGTGGGATTAGGGTATTTGACCTTGAACCGCTTGACTTCTACCCTTTCGGGCGGTGAATTCCAACGAATCAAACTTGCAACCTCATTAGGAAGTGCTTTGGTTGGTTCCATGTATATTCTCGATGAACCAAGTATTGGATTGCATCCGCGAGATACCGAACGATTGATTTCGGTCTTGGAAATGCTCAAATCCATGGGCAATACAGTTATCGTTGTAGAACACGAGGAAGACATCATGCGTGCGGCGGATCAGATTATTGATATTGGGCCGGAGGCAGGAAGACATGGAGGCCAACTGAGCTTTCAGGGAAATTTGGCGGAAGCTTTATTGGACACGACGACCGATAGTCACACGTTACGTTTTTTACAGGGTAAAGACACCATTCAAGTTCCGAGTTTCCGAAGAAAAGCGTTGGCGCATATCGAAATCAAAGGTGCCAATGAAAATAATTTAAAAAACATCGACGTCAAGATTCCATTAGGCATCATGACTGCGGTGACAGGTGTTTCCGGTTCAGGAAAATCGACTTTAATTCGTAAAATCCTGTATCCGGCTTTGTTGCGCAATTTGCAATTAGGTACCGAAGAAACCGGTCGATTCAGAGAATTAGGCGGAAGTATCAATAAAATTGCGAGCATTGAAATGGTGGACCAACAGCCCATCGGGAAATCCTCGCGTTCCAATCCGATCACCTACATCAAGGCCTATGATGCGATTCGCGCCTTGTTTTCCGAATTACCGCTAGCGAAAACCCGCGGGTATAAACCGGCGCATTTTTCATTCAATGTGGAAGGTGGACGCTGCGAAACCTGCCAAGGCGAGGGTGAAATTACCATCGAGATGCAATTCATGGCCGACATCAAATTGACTTGCGAGTCTTGTAACGGCCAACGATTCAAACAAGAAATCTTGGACATCAAATTCCAAGACAAACATATTGCCGATATATTGGACATGACGGTAGAGGAAAGCATCCCCTATTTTCAGGAAAAAGCTCCAAAAATCGCGGAGAAAATTGACCCACTCTTTCAGGTAGGTTTAGGTTATATCAAGTTGGGGCAATCATCAAATTCCCTTTCGGGTGGTGAGGCTCAGCGCGTCAAGTTGGCCAGCTTTTTAGGTAAAGGAAACGGAAACAAAGGAAAAACCTTGTTTATTTTCGATGAGCCTACAACTGGTTTACACTTTCACGACATCAAAAAGTTATTGAAGGCCATGCACGATTTGGTGGAGCAGGGCGATACTGTGATCATCATTGAACATAACATGGAAGTTGTTAAATGTGCTGACCACATTATCGATCTAGGTCCAGAAGGTGGCGAAAATGGCGGGCATTTAAGTTTCGAAGGTACACCCGAAGCGATGTGCGCACTAAAAGATAATAATCCAACGGCCCATTACTTAAAACAAAAAATGTAAATCCATGATCACAGAAGGACTCATGCAGGCATTACCAATCAAATTGCAAGGAATCTTGCAGGGGTATCAGTACATCTTACCCGAATTAGTAATTGCCTCTTGGATTCTTGTCAGCATTGTAGGGGATTTGTTTTTAGTGGTTGGTAGCGAAAAAAGCACACATTCTTGGCGTTACCTCATCGCACAGGGAGGACTTATTTTGGCATTACTTCTTGCTTATCAGCGCATGCATCATAGCACCGAAGGTTTCGTTTCCTTCCGTATGCTGTGGGTAAATCCAGGCGCGAATGCCATCAATTGCCTTATTTTGGGTATCGGATTCATCATCATTAGCATCAATCAATACCAACAAAAATCCTTTTCATTCGAAGAGAAAATTGGATTCTTCTCGATTCTCCTTGGGTCTTTACTGACCAGTTTGAGTATTCATTTCCTAAGCATATTTCTGAGCATCGAACTAATGTCCTTAGGGACCTATTTACTGGTAGGTTTGCGCAAAGACAAAGAAGGTGTTCGCGCGGCATTACCCTATGTGCTATTCGGAATGGGGACATCAGCCATGTTATTGTACGGTCTATCATTGATTTATGGGATCACAGGTACCATGCAAATCTTAGATCCTGCCTTTAGCAGAGGCTTAGCCACGGCGGATACTTATTTAGCTGGCATGGCCTTAGCGCTTGTGGGAACCGGTATTTTATTTAAAATGTCATGGGTGCCATTTCATCCATGGAGTCCAGATGTCATGGAAAGTCTACCAGCAAGTTGGATGAGTTGGATCTCCACAGCACCCAAAATCGCTGTGGCATGGTTGGGCATCCGCCTCGTACATTTTGTACCCGTTTCCATGCAAGATGTCATTGCGTTGTTGGCGATATTAACCTTACTCGTTGGAAATTTAGGAGCCCTCAATCAGCTGAATGCCAAACGCCTAGTAGCCTACTCGAGCATTGCGCATGGCGGATTCTTGGCCATGGCCTGGTTGATGCCGGCAGAACAAGGTGTCGACAACCTCTTATTTTATAGTTTGGTTTATAGCATGAGCACGATTTTAGTGTTTTACATCTTGGATGAAGTAGAAACTCCAGGTTATCAGGAGAACGATATGGACCAATGGGCCGGATTTGGACAAACGTATCCCGTTCGTGCATTGACCTTGTTTATTGGCTTTATTGCGCTAATCGGTTTGCCGCCGACGGGAACATTTTTAGCTAAGGTCAACTATTTCAGCCAATTATGGGAAAAGTACCAAATCACCCAAAGCAATTCGATCTTAATCCTCTTGGTTACGGCAATATTAATGACAGCGATTTCCATCTATTATTACCTACGAATTCCCTTTCAAATGTACTTTAAGAAAGGGGATGCAATTCATCCAGCAGACACGCTTAAAAACAACTGGATTTATTGGGTACTGACATGCGGAATTATTGCCTGTATGCTATTCCCTACGCTTATTTACAGCATTTGGAAAGCCTAGATTAAAAAAATAAAAAATAACATTTGTTGCTCATAATATTTAGCTAATTTTGGGCTAATTATTAGCCAAAACCCACACCCCCAATGTCTGAATCCATCAAGCACGAATGCGGAATTGCACTGATCCGATTGCGAAAACCCTTTCAGCACTACTTGGACAAGTACAATACGCCGATGTATGGCTTAAACAAGCTTTACCTCATGATGGAAAAGCAAGTAAACCGGGGGCAAGATGGAGCTGGGGTGGCGAACATCAAGATCAACGTAAAACCGGGAAGCCGCTACATCAGCCGTTACCGTTCAGTCGAGCCGCAAGCCGTTGCGGATATCTTCGGCAAAATCAACAAGAAATTCAGAAAAGCACAAAAACTTGCTAAAGACACGAAACGCGAGACCGGCATAGATGCTGTTCATGATGCGGCGTGGTGGCAAGATAATGTCGCGTTTACGGGTGAGGTTTTATTAGGACACTTACGTTACGGAACGCACGGACAAAATGAAATCGAAAACTGCCACCCGATGCTTCGTCAAAATAACTGGCGTAGTAGAAATTTGGTGATGGCGGGTAATTTCAACATGACCAATGTGGACGATTTATTCGACAAATTGGTTTCCCTAGGTCAGCACCCGAAAGAAAAAGTGGATACGGTGACTGTGATGGAGAAAATTGGTCACTTCTTGGATGAAGAAAACCAACGCCAATTTGGGAAGTTCAAAGACCAATACGAAAATCCGGAGTTGTCGGATGTACTAGCCGCAAATATTGATTTAAAACGCGTTCTTGAACGCTCTTGTAAAGATTTCGATGGTGGATATGCTATGGTTGGAATGACCGGTTACGGCGCTTCCTTTGTGGCACGTGACCCGGCAGGTATTCGCCCGGCCTATTATTACATGGATGAAGAAGTAGTAGTCGTTGCTTCCGAAAAGCAGGCGATTAAAACATCATTCAATTGTGCCTACGATCAAATCCAAGAAATTACACCTGGACACGCCTTGATTATTGCGATGGATGGTTCCGTGGAAGAAGTTCCTTTCATTGACCGCATCGAGCAAAAATCTTGTTCGTTTGAACGCATCTATTTCTCTCGTGGATCGGATCCAGATATTTACCGCGAGCGTAAAAAATTAGGCCGTTTATTGATACCTCAAATTTTAGATGAGGTTAAACAGGACTTAAAACACACCGTTTTCTCTTACATTCCCAATACGGCTGAAAGTGCTTTCCTAGGCATGATTGACGGCTTAGAAGATCATTTGGCCAAAGAGCGGAAGCAAGCGATCATGGAAGGGATTCTGTTTGAAGACCAACTAGAAGAATTACTTACGTTCCGACCGCGGGTGGAGAAATTGATTTCCAAAGACGTGAAGGTTCGTACGTTCATTGCGAGTGATGCGATGCGGGACGATATGGTTTCACATGTGTATGACACGACCTATGAGGTGATTGAGAAAAATGTGGATTCCGTTGTATTGATTGATGATTCAATTGTGCGGGGTACGACGTTGGAAAAGAGTATTTTAAGTTTATTGGATAAATTATCTCCGAAGAAAATTGTTATTGTTTCTTCTGCGCCACAAATCCGTTATCCGGATTGCTATGGGATTGATATGTCCAAAATGAAGGAATTTGTTGCATTCCGTGCGGCATTGGCCTTATTGAAAGAAAGAAACCTAGAGCATATCTTAGATGAGGTAAACTTGAAATGCATGTTGGCCCTTGAAAATGGCACCGCATCACAGGAGAACTTTGTCAAGGCGATATATGCGCCGTTTACAGATCAAGAGATTTCGGATAAAATTGCCGAAATCGTTAAACCTAAAAATCTTCAGGCTGAGCTTTCGATTGTTTACCAAACCGTTGAAAACCTCAATATTGCTTGTCCGAACCACTTAGGCGATTGGTATTTTACAGGAAACTTTCCTACACCAGGTGGAAATCAGGTCGTAAACAAATCATTCGTGAATTTCATGAAAGGCATTGAGGTGCGTGCTTATTAGTAGATCACTAATACGCCACCTCGATCTGTCAGCGTACCGCGTTCAGGATAATCCAAGGATTCATATTGGAGCTGCCAAACGTAGGAATCTTGTGGAACGCGTGTTCCATTGACTTTCCCATCCCAAGCAAATTCAGGTCCTTTGCTGGTGTATAGCAATTCACCCCAGCGGTTGAAAATTTGCAGCCCTAAGATTTTAGCCCGCAGCGGACTTTTGGGCTGAGGAATAAAGAAATCATTCTTGCCATCATTATTGGGCGTGAAGACATTGGGTGTCAATAACGTAGGCTCGCATTTGTCTGAAACGGCAAAGGTGTGATCGATACTGCAATTATCCAGATCTGTGATTCGTACCGTATAGGTACCTGCTAAGGTGACGCGAACTTTGTTTTGCGTACTTATCACGGCAGAACCTAATTTCCATTCGAATTTCAAACTATCAACTTTCCCGTTCAATTGTAAATTGTAAGGCTTAGGCTCATCCATGCAAATGGAATAGGCTGTCTTGGGAATAAAATGAGGATTGTCCAGAAAATTCACTTCTGTGCTTAACTTAACAGAACAACCTGTCGCATAATCAGACAACATCAACGAAACTTTTCCGCCAGGAGCTGGAATTTGAACGGATGGTGTTCGTGCGCCTGTACTCCATTGATATTGCAAATTAGAACTAATAGGTAGTTGAGTCGGAACGACAAGCGCATCCGTTTTACAGATTCGATTATAGACAGGCGTCAATTGAGTTGGTTTTAACACAACAATATCAAATTCCTGTGCATCCAAAGGAAAGTTCTTGATACAGCTATTGCTAATTGCCGCGGTGATAACATATTTCCCAGAAACGGGAAAATCAAATTTTAATGTGGCACCTGTAAAACTGTAAATCAACTTGGTTGAATCCAAGGGCACCATGAGCCCAATTTTATTCGGGAACGGACTCAATACCGTTTGATAAATTCTCCAATCTATCCGGTCGTTGTTTAAGGGATCGCATAACTTCTGATCGATCGTAAATTCAAAGGAAGTCCCTTTGCATTTGGGTTTTGAAATACTCGGCGGGCTACTCGGATCCTGTGGACTCGGAATGGAAGGCGGCAGACCAAGACGACTTGTCACACCGGGCGTAGAAAAGGTCACAGCATTACGAACAAAACTTGCTTTAACAATCGTAGTATCCGTTGCATTCAATAGGCCATTGGGGTTTGTAATTTTTGCCAATGTGTTACTCCCATCAATTGCAACAAATATGACGGTATTGAATACGGGGTCAACCTGCAATGCGCCTATTTTTTCGAAACTCGAATAGAGTTCCTCTTTTGATTTGGCCACGGTGACTGAATCTTTGGAGGACAAGTCGAATTGTAAAATTGTTGAAGGAACACTTACACCATCACCTTTTAAACTTACATACAACACATCTTTATTGGGTGAATACTCTAATCCATAAACCGTTGGGGGACTTGGACCTAGATCAATGCTCATCTGATAGGTTGGCTTTCCTGTCGATGGGTCAAAATCGAATAAATCAACTTTATTTCGAGGTGGGCCAGGAACGGCAACAGCCATTTTTGTCCAATCAACCGAAATTTTCGTCGTTGACCCATTGCCCGTTGTGCTTGTCATTTGTGTTCCCCCTACGCTCGTTTGTGGTGCAGAAATACCAACATTTGAAATTTTATACGTCCGCGTCGTATTCGAATTCATATCCTGTACCACGAGCCAATAAAAGCCTTGACCACCTTCAGAGGCTAATAATCGGGAAGTGGCTGGAACCGGACTGACCAATTGATTGAGCACAGAAATACCCCCTTTCCCTTTATTCAACTTCATGTCGACGATACTGTAATACAGCAAGTTTTCGCCTTTCGTGTTTTTGGACAAGGTGAAAACATAGTATTCCGCTTGACAGCCTTTACATGATGTTTTAGGAATAACCGTTACCCCTTGTGCATTTGACAAATCGCCATTCAGTCGCTTGGTCGTATCACCCACAGCATAAATGGGATTATTATTTCGATCAAAGATTTTTTGTCCATCCGTATAAAAAATCAAACTATTGGTGGGGTCAGTCATTTTCGCCACACCCTCCGGAACGACCAAACCGCCCGTGGTGTCCTTAGGAAAATCCGCAGATCCAATAAAAAGGACACCTGCGCCATTCCCAAAATACCAAGCATCCACATACTTATTAATGTTTGCATTGGGATCACGGTCCCCACAAATTTTAACCTGCATTTTAGCTTCGACAGTACAACCTGAAGTGGGTTCAGTCACCTGCACAGCATAACAACCCGAAGAATCCGCAACGATTTCATCGGTCGTTTCTCCTTTCGGAAACCAGGCAATTTGGATGGGGTAATTAGGTTTCCCGACTTTGCCAAAGGCCTTCAATGTAACCTTTTGCCCTTTACAGATTGTTATTGTCGAATCTTTTTCATCTTTACCCAGGTAAATAAATGGCAGACGACCGATTTGAACAACCTGTGTATACTTTGTTGTTGTGGTACCCGTTTGAACAGTCAAAGTAACGGTCTTCGCTCCTGGACTGCAATACTGATGAATCCCTGTATGATCCGTTGACGTATTTGATGGTGACCCACTATCCCCAAAATCCCATAAATACTTCGAATTACTAGGCAGGTTTTCCGAAAACTCAAAAACGGTAGCCATGTCACTTGAAGCCGACGAGCTACAATCCGCACATGGAGTCAAACAATTATTTCGGTATATGATACGTTGCCCCCAGGTGAAAAAATTCACCCCCATTAATAAGCAAAAAAGGAAAATGCTCCGAAGCATAGGTTTTGGGTCAGCTTGTACAAATTAACGCATTTTATTGGTTTTTGTAAAGCGAAGACCTAAATTGCGGGGCTATAATGAGCGGTATGAAAAAAAGCCTAGCCATTTTCGTGTTTCGCCTAATCTGTGTTTGCATCCCATTCTTGGGTCGAGCACAAGATCCGCAATTATCGCAATTCTACTCAGCACCCCTTTTGATATCTCCCGCTTTTGCCGGCATCAATAGTACATCAAAAGTCAATTTCAACTATCGGAACCAATGGCCTAATTTGGAGGCCAACTACCAGTTCACCTCCTTTTCAGCAGATTTAAGCATTGGCAGCATCAACAGCGGCGTGGGAATTATTGCCACGACAGATAAGCAATTTGCCAACCTCAAAACAACCAGTTTAGGGCTTCAATATGCCTATCACATTGATTTGAGTCCAGACCAAACTCTTTCCATGGGTATGCAAGGGACCTATGTGAACCGGGGTTTAGACATGAGTAATTTGATTACAGGAGATCAAATCAACAATTTATTAATAGGTGGAAGTTTAGGAGCGAGTAATGACCCATTACTGTCCAGCATGAATAACCAACGCGCCTACGTTGACTTGAGTGCAGGCGGATTATTAAACACCCGTAACTACTGGATCGGCTTTTCAGCGCATCACTTAAATCAACCTAATAAATCCCTTATTTCCTCTACAGAGGACCTGTTAGCCACTAAATTTAGTGTGCAAGTGGGAACCAAAATCATCCTACAAGAGAATTTCTACGAAGCGGATTCTTATGAGGATCGAAATAACGAGAAAAGTATCAGTCCCGTTGTCCATTATAAGCAACAAGGGGATTTCAAACAATTGGATATGGGTGCTTATGTAACCTTGTCACCGATGGTCTTTGGTCTTTGGTATCGCGGAATTCCAATAGTAAAATCCAAGATTGGCACACCTAATCGGGAGTCAATTGTCGCATTAGTGGGCTATAAACAAGATAATTTCTCCATTGGATATTCCTACGACATAACGATGTCTGCCCTAGGCCCGGCGGCTGGTGGAGCCCATGAATTGTCGCTAGCCTATTTGTTCGATTTCGACTTCTCCTTGAAAAAACCCTTCGTCAAATGGAAGCGAAACCTTTCTTGTCCAAAGTTTTAAATTTGAAAGGATAGCCATAAAATTTTTACCTTTACTGAAATATTAAAAGCACATGATGCAGTTTAAAATAAACCTTACTCCTTACCTCACACGATTTGCCTGCATACTCTGTTTGCTCCTTTCGCATGCAGGCATGGCACAGTTCAACATGGGTATCAAACGAAATGTTGACGACCTTTCTGATTCAGAGGTAAAGCTATTTATGGATAAGGCACAGGCAAGCGGCATGTCGGAAAGCGATATCGAAAAAGCAGCCTTGACACAAGGATACACCTCAGCAGACGTTGCTAAAATGCGTGAAAGAATGGCCACCATTCAAACACCAGCGACGGAGGCAAGCATTAAGGCAAACAATCAAGAAGTGAATAAGAGCGTAGAAAGCAGGGCTAACAAAACCTTTGTCATTAATAATCCTGCGCGCGTTAATCAACCTATTCTACATGAAAGTCCGTTAAATTTAGATGAACGAAAATTACTTGCTAGGCCACTCGACATCTACAATGATAGCCTAGTCAACCAATACAACAGCCTACAAAAACGGGTAGCGAGTTCACTTGACAAGAAAATTTTCGGAGCTAGTCTATTTCAAAATGATAAGCTAACTTTTGAGCCCGATATGCGTATTGCTACGCCCAAAAGCTATCAATTAGGTCCAGATGACGCATTGGACATTCATATCTTTGGAGATGTGCTTGATAATTTCAAAGTTACTGTGAGCCCAGAAGGGACCGTAAAAATCCTTAATTTAAGTCCTATTTATGTCAACGGATTGTCGATTGATGCTGCAGGAGAAAGAATCATTAGTCGCTTGCGTCAATTGTACCAGGGCTTGAATAAACCTGGAAGCGGATCATCTGCCCAAGTAACACTAGCAGGCGTTCGAAGCATCAAGGTTATTTTGACAGGCGAAGTAAATTTCCCGGGTTCGTACACCGTATCCTCTTTAGCAACTGTATTCAACGCCTTGTATTTGGCGGGTGGTCCGAACCGAAATGGTTCATTCCGAAACATTCGGGTTATTCGGGGGAACAAAGTCATTCGTACCTTGGATTTATATGACTTTTTATTGCGCGCTGATCAAAAAGACAATATTCATTTAAATGACCAGGACATCATTCGAGTAGGTGATTACGAAAATCGTGTGGAGCTTTCCGGCGAAGTAAAACGTCCCTATATCTATGAAATGGTCAAAGGCGAAAACTTCAAAGACCTCTTGCGTTATGCAGGTGGCTTCACCGAAAAAGCATATACGTACACCATCAATGTACGCCGAAATACGTCAAGAGAAATCAAATTACTCAACATCAGTCAAGATGAGGTGGAGACTTTCTTACCCAATAATGGGGATGTTTATACGATAGGAACAATTATTGAACGTTATGAAAACCGCGTCGAGGTACAAGGTGCCGTTTTCAGACCAGGTCATTATGCAATTGAAGCAGGATTGAATACGGTCAAGGATCTCATCAAGAAATCAGAAGGTTTGCGGGAAGACGCCTTTTTGAATCGCGCTACATTAACGCGCCGGAAAGAGAATTATGACCCAGAAGTTTTATCCCTTGATTTAGGTAAAATCTTACGAGGCGAGGCAAGCGATATTAGCCTGCAACGGGAAGATGTTTTGCAAGTATATTCGATCAATATGCTCCGAGAAAAACGCTCTGTCAATATCGTCGGGGAGGTAAATGCACCCGGAGAATTCGAATACAAAGAAGGCATGAAGGTCGCCGATTTAATTTTACAGGCCAAAGGCTTGAAAGAATCAGCAAGTTATGCGAACCTAGAATTAGCCAGACGCATCATAACACACGGAACTTCGGATCCCCAAGCCGCGAAAATCGAAATCATTAGCTTCGCCATCGATGGTAGCCTAAAAATCGCAAACGATGGTAATCAAATCGCCCTGCAGCCCTTTGACATTATATCCATTCGTCGGGCGCCGAACTACGAAGAACAACGCTCTGTTAAAATTCAAGGGATGGTTAATTTTCCCGGATCATATGCGATTGAAAATAACCAACAACGCATTTCTGATTTAATTAAGCGTGCAGGCGGCTTACGCACGGAAGGATACCTAGAAGGAGGTAAATTAATTCGGGGTACGATGACGGTAGGAGTAAATTTAAAAGAGGTGTTAAATAACCCTGCCTCTCAAGAAAACTTACAATTAATGGCGGGAGATGAATTAACAATCCCGCGATTACTTCAAACGGTAAAACTCACAGGAGCTGTTCAAAATCCGTTAGCAGTCAGTTACAAAGAAGACTTTACCTTAAAGGAATACATTGCTGAAGCAGGCGGATACACGGTTAATGCAAACCGTAAAAAAATGTACGTAACCTATGCGAATGGCGTTTCGAATCAAATTCGAAAGTTCCTTATCTTCAAGAAGAACCCAAGAATTGAACCCGGTTCAGAAATCGTCATTCCAACCTATCCGGAAAATCGCAAAAAAGGATTATCGGCTGCTGAGGCCATCGGACTAACATCTAGTTTAGTATCTGTGTCCATTGCCATTATCACATTGATTAATAACATCCCGAAGTAAAAAGTCAAGCTACATGAACGAACAAAACGTCCCCCAGCCTACCCATTCGGATGAAATTGCAATCAATTTTTCTGAAATCTGGAATGCTATTGTTAAGTACAAACTAACCCTATTACTTGTAACGGTCATCTTTACAGCAGCAGGTGCATTGCTATCACTAACACTTGATAGTGAATATGAATCACAAGTGAAATTATTGCCCGAAGTTGATTCGAAACTCGGTGGATCCTCCGGCAGCGGGGGCTTAGGCGGACTTTCGTCCTTGGCTGGTTTAGCCGGAATTAATTTATCGGGCGCTATGGCCGGTTCGGAGGTCATCCAACCAGCGATGTATCCTGAAATTGTTCAAAGCATCCCATTTTTACTCGAACTTAGTCAATCTCAAGTGTACAATTTGAGACAAAAAAAGTTCCAAAAATTGGCCGACTACCTCAAGCAAGATAATTCGAATGCGCCTATTCCCATCTTCAAAAAAGATAAAAGTCAGGCAGCGAATGATCTTGAAAATATCACGGTTCCCAAAGGGGTTTTGAGTCCTGATTTAATCAACATTTCCAAACAAGAATCAACTTCACTGAAAGAATTGAGAGAGGCCATTAGCGTGGAGGTTGACAAGAAAAATAATTTAATCAAAATCACCGCCATCACGGGAGACCCAGTCGTTTCAGCAAATTTGGCTAATTTAATCTTAATTCAACTCAGAAAATACATTGTTCAATACCGGACTGAAAAGGCAAGAAAAGAGTTAGATTTCTTAATGGATCGCCAAGCAGAAGCCCGCAAACGCTATGATCAATCACTATTTACACTTTCGAATTACAAAGATCAGAATCGAAATGTCTTTTTGAATGTTGCCAAGGACCAAGGAAAGAAATTACAATACGAGGTTGATTTAGCCTTTAATGTGTATTCGAACTTAACGAATCAAACGACGGAGGCTAAAATAAAATTACAGAAAGAAACGCCGGTGTTTAAAGTATTAGAACCCGCTCAAATCCCCTTGAAACGTTCGAGCCCCAAACGAAGCCTCATCACGCTGGGAGCGATGTTTCTTGGCTTATTCGCATCACTCGTTGGGCTCTTTCTAAAGACAGCCAACATGCGTGAAATATTCGCATAAAAAAAAGCCGTCAGTCAATCGACGGACGGCTTTTTTATTTATTAACGTCTTGCTTATTTCAAGGTACGTTTTACTTCTTTCATTTCGTAGCACTCTAAGTGGTCGCCTACCTCTAGATCATTAAATCCTTTGATCGACATACCACACTCGTAGCCAAATTTCACCTCAGCCACATCGTCTTTGAAACGCTTCAATGCTGAAATCTCTCCGTCATGTATCACAACAAAGTCACGAATGACACGAATTTTATGTGCACGTTTCACAGTACCATCCAAGACATAACATCCTGCTACTGTACCAATCTTCGTAATTTTAAATACATCACGCACCTCGATATTCGCCGTGTTAACCTCTTCAAACGCAGGAGCCAACAATCCTTCCATCGCAGCTTTGATTTCATCAATTGCCTGATAGATAATGGAATAATTACGAATTTCAATTTGCTCGGATTCCGCTAAACGACGTGCGTTTTGCGAAGGACGAACTTGGAACGCAATAATCACCGCATCTGATGTAGAAGCTAATGCCACATCCGACTCAGATACTTGACCTACGCCTTTGTGAATAATACGAACCTGAACTTCTTCTGTCGACAATTTCAATAATGAATCCGAAAGGGCCTCCACAGAACCATCCACGTCACCTTTAACAATCACGTTCAACTCACGGAATGTACCAATCGCCTTACGACGACCAATCTCTTCTAAAGTAATGTGCTTGCGGGTACGCAACGATTGCTCACGCAAAATTTGCTCACGCTTGTTGGCTATTTCACGCGCCTCACGCTCGTTTTCTAAACAGATTAATTTATCACCTGCTTGAGGTGCTCCATTTAAACCAAGTACTTGTACCGGTGTAGAAGGACCCGCTTTTTTAATCTTATTTCCGTGGTGATCAAACATGGCCTTCACACGACCGTAATTGTCGCCTGCTAACATCATGTCACCTACGTTCAACGTACCATCCTGAACCATCATCGTCGTTACATAACCACGACCTTTGTCCAACTCCGCTTCAATCACCGAACCGATAGCTTTCTTTTTAGGATTCGCTTTCAAATCAAGCATCTCAGCTTCCAACAATACTTTTTCAAGCAAGTCGTTGATACCTAAACCTGATTTTGATGAAATCTCTTGGCATTGGTATTTACCACCCCAATCTTCCACCAACATATTCATGGTCGCTAATTCTTCACGTACTTTATCCGTGTTAGCGCCATCTTTATCTACTTTCGAGAATGCAAAGACAATCGGAGCACCTGCAACCATCGCATGGTTAATGGCTTCTTTTGTTTGCGGCATGACCGAGTCATCCGCTGCAATCACGATAATAACAATATCCGTCACTTTCGCACCACGCGCACGCATCGCCGTAAAGGCTTCGTGACCCGGAGTATCCAAGAACGTAACTTTCTTTCCTGATTCAGTCTCAACAGAATATGCACCAATGTGCTGCGTGATTCCACCGGCTTCACCTGCGGTTACTTTTGACTTACGGATATAATCCAAAAGGGATGTTTTACCGTGGTCAACGTGACCCATGATCGTGACGATCGGTGCACGTGGAACTAAATCCGCTGGATCATCTTCCACTTCCTCTTCAACGGCATCAATTTCTTCTTCCGCTGAAATGAAGTTCACTTCATAACTAAACTCATCTGCAATGATGGTAATCGCCTCCGCATCCAAACGCTGGTTGATCGAAACGAACATACCCAAACTCATACAAGTTGAGATAACCTCGTTGACCGAAACATCCATCAATGAAGCTAAATCACTCGCCGAAACGAATTCCGTTACCTTCAAGACTTTTGCCTCTTCATCTTCAGCCATTTGGCGTGCTTCTTCAGCATCCGCACGTTCACGACGTTTTACACGACGCTTATCTGCACCAAAACTTTGTTTATTAGTCGCTCCTTGAAGGCGCGCCATCGTAGCCTTGATTTGCTCCTGAATATCCTTATCCGAAAGTTCCTCGCGAGGTCCTCCTGGTTTAGCTCCGGGAACAGGCTTTTTACCAAAATCCTTTTTATTATTGGCAGCATTCGGATTATTAGGTCGTTGTTCATTGACAACAGGCTTTTTCTCCTCTTTAACAATACGCTTACGCTTGTGCTTGTTATGGCTATCACGGCCGTTATCAACGGGCAATTCAATTTTACCTAAAACCGTTAAACCTTTCAAGGTCTCTCCTTTCGCTTCGATCAATTGAATGTCCTCCACAACGGGAGCCGCTGGAGTAACAACAGGTGCCACGGGTGCAACAACAGCTTCAACAGGCGCAACAGGCGCTTCCTCGACTGGCTTTTCTGCTACAACGGGCTCGGGAGTTTTCTCCACAACTGGCTCCGGTTTCGGTGCTGGTTTTGGAGGTACAGGATTACCCTTTTTGTCCAAATCAATTTTACCTAAAACCTTAAGGCCAACTTGCTTTTCAGCTACAGGCGCAGGCGTTTCTTCCTTCACCACAGGTACTTCTGGAGCTACTTCCTTCACAGGCTCTGGAGCAACTTCTACTACAGCAACCGGCTCAGGTTTCTTCTCCTCAACCACGGGAGCTGGCACGACAAGCTCCTCAACAATCTTCTTAGGAGCCTCCTCTGTTGCCAACAAATGGTTTGCACCATATTCTGCTGCCAACAAACTCAATTGCTCGTAATTAAGCTTTGCGTTCGGGTTATTATCGACTTTATGTCCTTTAGCAGAAAGAAACTGTAGGATCGTAGACGTTCCCATGTTTATTTGCTTTGCTACAAGACTTAATCGCATTGTCTTCTCTTCTGCCATATAAATTACTAAATACTTATGCTTTCAATTTAAAATTCTTACTCGATACAGCGTTATTCTTATTCAAACTCAGAACGTAAAATAGCTAAGATCTCCTCAATGGTTCCCTCTTCTAATTCCGTTCTACGCTCTAATTCTTCTTTAGATAAAGCCAATACTTGCTTCGCTGTATCCAATCCAATTTTATGAAGCTCATCCAAAATCCAAGCCTCAATCTCATTGGAGAATTCTGTCAATTCTACATCCTCATCATCCATCTCTTCTTTCGGTACATCACGGAATACATCAATTTCATATCCCACTAATTTACCAGCCAATTTGATGTTTTGACCTCCACGACCAATCGCCATAGAAACCTGATCTGAATTCAAATAAACCGAAATACGACGACGCTCCTTGTCAATTGCCATTGAATTTAACTTCGCTGGGCTTAACGTACGCGCCACCAATAACTCTAAATTATCTGTGTAGTTAATCACGTCAATATTCTCATTCTGTAATTCACGAACAATGCCATGAATACGAGAACCTTTCATCCCCACACATGCTCCTACTGGATCAATGCGATCATCGAATGACTCAACAGCCACTTTCGCACGCTCACCTGGTTCACGAACAATTTTACGAATTGAAATAGTACCATCGTAGATCTCAGGTATTTCTTGCTCGAACAAACGCTCTAAAAATACAGGGGAAACACGAGATAAAATGATACGTGGTGTACCATTTGACATCTCAACTTTATGAATAACGGCACGAATCGTCTCACCTTTCTTGAAACGATCTTTTGATATCATTTCACCTTTCGGTAACACCAATTCATTGTCCTCATTATCTAATAAGATCAATTCACGACCTAAAATTTGGTAAACTTCCGAAGTAACTAACTCCCCTACCAAATCCTTGTACTTATCATGTAAGCCTTCTTTCTCGATATCTTTGATACGTTGAATCAAGGTTTGACGAGCCGTTTGAACAACACGACGACCGAAATCCTCCAATTTGATCAATTCAGCTACCTCTTCACCAATCTCAAAATCTGGCTCGATCAATTTAGCTTCCGCCAAAGGTATTTTATCAAAATCCCAAATATCTTCTGAGTTATCGTCCACGATTTCGCGCGTACGCCACATCTCTAAGTCACCACTTTCGGGGTTGATAATGACATTGAAATTTTCATCGGAACCGAATTTCTTGCGAATCATCGTACGAAAAACCTCTTCCAAAACCGAAATCATTGTCGGCTTGTCAATGTTCTTCTCCCGAGCAAAATCTGAAAATGACGAAATTAATTCAACACTGTTCATTGCTATCCTTACGTTTTTTTATTGAAATGAAACTTGTACTCTTATTTTATCTATCGCTTGCAAACCAAAAACCGTTGGTTCCTTTGCTACAACTTTACGATGCTTAACCGTCTTCTCCGTCAACACCTGAATGGAATCTGCCGTATGTCCCTGCAATGTTCCCATCACCGTTTCTCCGTCCTTCAACCATACTTTTACCGTACGGCCTGCATTCTTTTCAAACTGCCAACCCTGTGACAAAGGAAAATCCAGTCCTGGCGATGAAACTTCTAAATTATAAGCTTCCTCAATCCAAAGATTTTCCTCCATGTGATGGGCCAACTTCCGGCTCATCAATGCGCAAGCATCTATGGTAATTCCTTCCATGGTATCAACAAGAATGGTCACCAACGAACGCTTGAGTCCCTTGCTTACCGACAAATCCACTAAAAATATAGGACCATCACCGATATACTCCTGAATCCAACCGTTAATCTTTGTTTTTAAATCTTCCATCAATACCTTGAAAACAAAAAGAGGGATTAAAAACCCCTCTTCTTTCTTAAATTTCCTTGGCAAAGGTAGGCATTTTTTTCCAAAATGCAACATATCGGCATAAAGTAGCGGCTATCTGACCAAGTCCATGTTCTTTTTGTCCAAAATATTTCACTAATTTCGAGACCAAATTTACCGGCTTACCCAACTTTACCTACCCACAACTGCTTGTATGAATCGCTTCTCCCTGCTTGTTCTTTTCCTTTGCTCAGGACTTAATTCCTTAGCAAATCCGGCTGAACGATTCCCCACCCCACCTGACTCCCCCATCAGACTTTTCTATATCCAACGAAGCTCGAACGCGAATACGGTTGTTTATGATGCTAATTTATCTTCAAGTAAAACGCTGAATGCAAAAGATCCCGTTCATACTTATTGGATTCGTTATGGCGAAAGAGGTCAAAAAGAAGAATTAACAACCATCCAGCGAACATTAGCTTACGGCCTTTATACAAACGCAATCAACGCGGAATCAAACGCATTTGAAGGATACTTTCTCGCATACCGCAAACGTAAATTCGTAGTCAAACTTGACGCACGAGGCACACCCATTGCCCTATTTCCGATCAACGGCAAATTACAGATCCTTAAACGTGTATATGTCAGTGTTGACGAAAGCCACATGATGCCTTCCGTCAACTACATCGACCTGTACGGAAAAGACCCCGTGACCGGCAAAGACGTTTACGAACGTTTCAAGCCTTAAAAAAAATAGCCCCTTTCGGAGCTATTTTCAGTTAAAAAGTGCCCAATAAACTAAGCTGTACATTGCGCGGCTGCCCCGAATACCCATATTGTTCGACGGGCCTTTGATTCAATACATTTTTCATCAAAGCCTGTAATCGCCAATGTTTATGGAACGAATACGTGGATTGCAATTCCGTCCATACATAACGCCCTAACGTCACATCTTGCGTTTGATAACTCGCATCATCATAATAATAATCGGTACGTTCCCCCACATATTGGGTATATATACTCGCCGACCACCTTTTCGTCAATTGCTGGTTTAGACGCAAGGAGACCTGGTGCTTAGGTCTGCGAATCAACGATGAAAAAGTCGAATCTTTTCCATTGATTACCTGATTCATCTGCCCATCTAAATAGGTGTAAGCTAATTCTGTGGAGAAACCCTTCCAAGCATAGCGCGCTTCTAATTCAAGTCCCTTCGTATTTTGCTTAGCTACATTCATGTAGCGCCCATAAGGCTCTTCCATAATCGATTGGAATATAATCCCATCTTGAACATCCTGCTGGAAAGCGACTAAGCGCACAGTAAACTTTTCCAACTGCTGTTCGAATCCAGCTTCAAGTGTTTTTCCATATTCTGCTTGTAGTGCTTGATTACCATAAGGTGAATAAAGTTGATACAAAGATGGCGCCTTGAAGCTACTGTAATAATTAGCAAACAACTTTCCTTTGGGCCAGACATAGGCATATGGATTCACATGGTAAGTAAAATTAGTGCCATATAAGGAATGATTACTCAATCGGCCACCTAATTCTAAACCCCAGGCATCTGCTTGATGCTTTTCAAATGTCAAATAACCTGCAACCAATTGAATGTTGGCCAAAGAGGCCGCTAATGCAGGTGAATCATAGCGTCCGTATCCACTAATCGAAAAATCCGTTTGCGTCGTTGCTTGATTTCGGTACTCGACTCCAGCTACCGTTTGAATTGAAGCCGGCAAACGCCATTTCACATAACTTTCAGCTCCTTGATTTAAACCCACATAGGCAGACTCGCTGTAATTAGAATAAGCATTCGCCGGAATATCAGTCGAGTCATTGCGAAAAAAGCGATGAGTGATATCTTGAAACACACGAACAAACAAATCACCCCGCACAAATTGTCGGTGAAATTGCGCTCGAAAAGCATGATTTGAAGCTTTTGCTGTATAATCACGTTCATCAATCATCGGCCCGCCATCTAAATCAGCACGATAAAATTCACTTTGGTAATATAAATCCCAGTCTGAATGCTTACCTACTGTACTCCCTACATTGACACGAATGTTTTGTTGGCCCATCCCATCCTTTTCTTCTTGATTTGCTGCAGCTGAAAACCCTTGTGTTTGAAAATTTTTCAAGCCAAGACCCAAATGTAATTTCTTGATTGTTTTCTGGATTTGAAATGCCTCCGCATGTGTACCTAAGCCACCGCCATGAAGGCTAATGGAGGTGCCCGATTTACGGGTAACTAAATTAATAACCCCCGCCATCGCATCGGAACCATACAAGGTAGATTGTCCACCTTTCATAATTTCGATACGTTCCAAACTTCCCAGATCAATTAAATTCCAATCCAAGACAGACGAAATATGAGAAGGGTCGTTGGCAGGAAAGCCGTCAATTAAAAGCAATACATTTCCTGTGTTTGCTCCCCGAACATAAACTTCTTGATTACTACCTGGAGCACTTCGAGCCCCAACAATGGAAATACCGACACTTTCTTGCAGCAATTCCCCCAAGTTTTTCCCGATACTTCGTTGGATCTGCTCTTGAGAAATCACCGTAATCACCTTGCCTGTTTGGGCCAATTTACTAGGATACTTGGAGGCTTTCACTTGAACTTCTGTTAATAAGGAATCCAGGCGAATAGCCGTTTTCGCTGCATACAAACTTGGTAGGCATGCGAATGAAAACGCTGTTATAAGCGTCAATCGAATGTTAAACATGTTTTTACCCCATTGGGGCGATCAAATAAAAAGGTAATCGAACGCTCGGCCCCATCGCATCCTCCGTGATACAAGGTCAAGAATTATTCAAGGCAGGTCTCCTGACTCAATTCCGTTTCTTTTCTGCCTTCCCAGCCGAAGCCAGTGACCTGAGATGAAAAGCATTTTGGAATTTCACAGTTGCGGGGACAGTTTTAGCTTTTAACTAAATTCCCTATTAAGTAACATACGTTGACACATACGATACACCCTAAACTGTCACAAACTTAACGATAAACTGATAATAATGCATGGTCTTGTGGCAATGAATAAAAAATTAGCAATTTTTGCACATGGACTTATATCCCCAGGTTTTTAACTTGGGAATCCCAAGGCAAAAACCTAGGACTAGAAAACAAACCCCATAACCCCAGGATTTAACCTGGGAATTTACCCCAAACCCCATAACCCCAGGTTTTAACTTGGGGATTACCCTAAACCTAATCACCACATGAACACACCCGCACGTTGCATCTGGCCTGGAAACGACCCACTCTACATCGACTACCACGACAACGAATGGGGAGTACCCGAACACAATGACCCAAAACTCTTCGAACTATTAATCTTAGAAGGATTCCAGTCGGGCCTATCCTGGATCACCATCCTGCGAAAACGAGAAAATTTCCGAGCGGCTTTTGTTCAATTCGATGCACAAACATTAAGTATGTGGTCAGATGCCCAACTAGCCCAATGCCTAGAAAATTCAGGAATCATCCGAAATCGGTTAAAAATCGAAGCGGTTCGGACGAATGCACGCGCTTTTATCCAAATTCAGGAAAAATTTGGTAGCTTTGACCGATTTATTTGGGATTATGTAGAGCAGCATCCCATAACAAATCAGTTTACCGAGCAAAAGGATTTACCCGCTCAAACAGACTTGTCTGTTCGCATCAGTAAAGATCTCAAGAAATTAGGTTTCAAGTTTGTGGGCCCTACCATCTGTTATTCTTTCATGCAAGCCGCAGGGCTCGTAAACGACCATTTAACAAGCTGTTACTGTTACAAGAAATAACCTATGAATACGCGGATCGTCATCATTCCGACTTACAATGAGATCGAAAACATTCAAGCCATCATCGAGAAGGTGTTGAGCTTAGAACCTATTTTTGATCTGTTAATTGTGGATGATGGCTCTCCTGATGGAACGGCGGCGTGTGTTAAAACACTCCAACAAGCCCATCCCGATCGCATTCATTTACTGGAACGAAAAGGGAAATTAGGTTTGGGGACTGCCTATATCGCAGGCTTCAAATATGCCTTAGCAAAATCTTACGAATACATTTTTGAGATGGATGCCGACTTTTCGCATAATCCAGATGATCTGATTCGTTTATATGATGCATGCGCAAATCAAGGAGCGTTTATGTCGATTGGTTCACGGTATATCAATGGCGTAAATGTGGTCAATTGGCCTATCGGACGCGTTTTGATGTCCTATTTTGCTGGATTTTATGTTCGATTCATTACCGGCATGCCGATTCAAGATGCCACGGCGGGGTTTGTTTGTTACCGAAGAAAGGTACTTGAAACGATTCCTTTGGACCAAATCAAATTCATTGGCTATGCATTCCAAGTGGAAATGAAATTCACCACATGGAAATACGGGTTTAAAATGATTGAGGTACCCATTATTTTTACAGATCGCACCAAAGGCGAAAGTAAAATGTCGGCAAATATCTTTAAAGAGGCGATATTTGGGGTGATCCAGTTAAAAGTCAACAGTCTATTCAAACGCTATCAGGCCAACTAATGGATTATAATTTCCTTAAATCATTGCACATTATATTTGTTGTGAGCTGGTTCGCAGGATTATTCTATTTGCCGCGGCTATTGGTTTACCATGTCGAGGCACAGGAAAAGGATGCACAAGCGAGGGAAATACTTTCGAAGCAATTCGAGAAGATGGAAAAATTGCTTTTTAATGCCATCATGATTCCTGCCATGTTTTTAACATGGATTACGGGTTTGAGCATGATTTACTTAACTTGGTGGGATTCCTTCGGTTCGCACACCTGGCTTCATTTGAAATTATGCTTTGTTGTGGGAATCACGATTTACCATTTTGTCTGCAGACACCTCATCCGAAAATTTCGGGCATCCGAATTCATCTTAACAGGTGGACAATTGCGCTTGTTCAATGAGATTGCAACCATTTTATTAGTTGCTGTGGTATTTTTGGTCATCGCCAAAAACACATTCGACATGTTGATGGGCATGGGCGGTTTCATCATCTTTGCCATCGTGATCATGGCAGCCGTGACGATCGTCAAGAAAATTCGATCTAACGCATAGAACGATCCATTTCACGCTTGATATCCTTTTCTTTGATATCATCTCGCTTATCGAACGTCTTCTTACCTTTCGCTAATGCGATATTCAATTTGGCATAACCCTTATCCGAAATAAAGAGTCTGGTAGGGATGATGGTTAGACCCACGTTTTTCAACTCCTTCTGCAATTTGGCTAGTTCTCTTTTCGAAAGTAAGAGCTTGCGATCGCGCAAGGGATCGTGGTTGAAATGCGTTCCCTCATCATACATGGAAATGTGCATGTTCCGAACAAAAAGTTCGTCTTGAAAGAAAATACAATAGGCATCCGTTAGGTTAGCCTTTCCTTGTCGGATCGACTTGATTTCCGTACCGGTCAAAACAAGCCCTGCCGTGAAGGTATCCAAGAATGCATATTCAAAGGATGCCCGACGGTTTTTAATCTCGACTTGTTTTTGGATTTTATCCTTTGCCATGTGATTAGAAACAAAAAAGCCACACAGCAAGACTGCGTGGCTTCCTTCGTACTTGTAAAACTATTTCTCAGCTTTCTTCGCTGCGTATTCTTTATTCAAACCGTCAACCAACTTCTGAGTAACGTCAACAGATGGATCAGCAAATAAAATACCACCACCGATTTTTGAATAACCTAAAACGAATTCGTATTTATTTTCTTTGTTCACCTTCGCGATATACTCACGAATGTTGTTGTATAATTCTTCGTTTTTCTTTGCTTGCTCTTGGCCTAATTCTGCCTGCTTTTGTTGTGAATATTGTTGCAATTCAGCACCTTTCTTCTTCAAGGTCATATCAGCAGCTTGCAATTGCGCTTGCGTCATCGCAGCAGCACGTTGTTGGATTGCTTGTAATTCACCTTGTAAAGCACGTTCTTTTTGACCTAAGTCAACTTGTAAACGGTATCCTTTATTTTCAAATTCTTTTTGAGCGTCTTTGTAAAATTGGTAATTCGTCAACAATGAATCTGAGTTAACAAAAACGATACGCTTTCCTTCAGCGGTTACGCCTGCTCCTGCAGAACCAGCACCTGTCGTAGGCTTGAAGAATGAATAAGCGACAGCGAGCGTTAAAACTGCTAACCAAACGTAAGATATACTTGAATTTTTCACGGGTTTAATTTTAATTATAAATGGATTTAATGGTAAATATACAATCTATGCTTTGATTGTCCTAAATTTTTAAAAATTCTATCGCAATCTAGCCCCCGCCCAAGCCCAAAGACCTAGCAGGATTCCTCCGATAAGTCCAGTAACCAAATAAAGCAAAGCGACACTTCCCTGCAGCGGCAACAAAGTAGCCATCCGAACGGGCAAGGCATTAGGATTCGAATAAGTTAACCACCAAGCGGAGCCACCCCAAAGCAAAAACCCAGAAATAAAACCCGTTGTAAATGCGCTTTTCGTGGGAAAACGCAACAAAAAGGCTAAAATACCTGCTTGAATTCCCATGGCATACCAGGGTAAATACAGACCCACGAGCGCTCCTACGAGGATAAAAATGATGATACGTATTGTATTGCTTTGCATGATTTTATTTTGATAAAGTGATTGTCTTACGAATACGACTCGATGATTGATTCGCATTATCTAGGTATAACAGTGGGCGAAGTTCTCCTTTTGCCCATGTATCGATCAAGTCATCGTAATGCGCACTACCCGGATTTCCGGATTGTCCACCTGGGTAAACGCCATAGGCTTTCGGATTGCCCGTTTTCGACAATTCCACAATAAATCGCCAAGACGGTCCTGTTTTGGTCGTGGATGCATTCACAATGGAACCTCCCCCACCGATCGGAATATTTAAACGACTTAAGGCATCCATGCCTGGAATCAAATGACGAACACCAGTCTGTTTGTGTTTGTACCAAGCCCAATCTGCCCCCAAAGCTCCATGCTGTTTTACTAATGTATCTAGGGTTGCCTGGAAAGAAGTTGAAATAATCTGATCCATCGTTTCCTTTTGCCCTTGAGTTTTGACATTATCCCACCAACGAGCATTTGCCTCATGTTCGATCATATGAATGGTACGATCAATGGAAGGACGATTCATCGGAATCTTTTCATCGGATGCAAACTCATCATCCCATAAAAAAGCTTGTAAATTGAGCACCCATGTCTCAAAAATCGTTGCACCAATGGACTCAGGTGCATTTTGCAAATTCCACGATTTCAATATACCCAAGGCCTTGTCCGTTGATTTCACAGAACGCATCAACAAGGGCAATAATTTTCGAGCGCGAATATTCATGTTATCATTCTGTAATCCGCGCAAGGAATCAATCGTCACTTTTTGCATAGCTGCTAAACGCTCATTAATTCGGCGACCACGCTCAGAGGGGGCATATTGCCAACCCAAGTAATACGGATAGCTCGGATCTGTAGAAAATTGATTCGCAGAACTTACAAATCCGCGTACCGGATTTTTCACATGTGGATTATGCGCCTGTGGAATGTAACCTTTCCAGTCGGCCGCTGCATCCGTCCCATCCATCAAATACTTGCCTTGCAACTTCGATTTCAACGGAAACTTCCCATTGACCCAAAGCGCAATGTCACCTTCATTACTTGCAAACACAAAATTCTGTGCAGGCGCTGAAAAATACCGTAATGCCTCTGTGTAATCCGTGTAGTTTTTGGCACGATTCAAGCGATAAAAGGTCGTTAGCTCTTGTGATTTCTCATGGGCAATCCAACGCAGAGCGTGCCCGACCGGGATATTGGATTTAAACGCCTTTTCATGACTCAAATAAACAACGGGACCATGGTGGGTAAAGAAAACGGTGTCCACAAAATCCTTTTTGCCCTTAATTTTAAAGGTCTCAATGCGCAATTTGGTTTTCTTCCATTGGCCATCATGCCAGTATTCCAATTTAGCCGCATCCTTGAATTTTACTTGATACCAGTCTAATACATCAGACCCAACATTGGTTACTCCCCACGCTATGTTTTTATTGAAACCCGTGATAACGTTCGGAGTTCCTGGCATCGTAGACCCATACACATTAACACCCGGAGCTACCAATTGCACCTGGTACCAAATTGAAGGTAAAGACAACGTTAAATGCGGATCATTTGCCAAAATAGGCATACCTGAAACGGTCTTGTTTCCAGCAACAGCCCAGTTATTCGAGCCAATATTCGGGTCTTTTTCAGGCGTCTTCATGGCACTTCCTAAACCCATAAAATCTTTCGGAGCCGCAGGAATAGGCACGGGTTTGAAATCGACAGGAGATCCAGCAGGGATGATTGGGCTCTCCTCAAACGGATAATTCGGGAATAAATCTTCTGCCACTTCCCGACCGTATTGACGAAGGATGTTAGTCATTTTTAAATCATCCGTACCGGACGCTAACACAAATGACATATTTTTCAGAAACAAGGCACTTTTAATGGGTGTCCATGGTTCTGGTTTATAATTCAATAATTTGTATTCCAAAGGCAATTCACGTTCAGAAAGCGAAGCTATGTAGGCGTTGATCCCCTCCGAATAAGCCTCCAAAGCCACCTTGGCTTGTGGGTCTTGTTTCATGCCTTCAAAAGATTGTTCGGCACCATAAACGGAACCCATGCGGCGTTGAAATTGATCTGAAGCGAGCCCTTTTTCACCTACAATTTCAGAAATTCGACCACCGGCAAAATGCGTCTGAAACTCCATTTGCCACAATCGATCTTTGGCCGTCACATAACCTTGCGCTAAGAATAAATCATGGTCATTTTCAGCAAAAATATGCGGAATGGCCATCTCATCGTAAACAATTTTGACTGGCTTGATTAAACCTGGAATTTTCAACTCCTCTTCACTCATTTCCTCCGAGCCAGCTAGCTCAGCATTAATCCAAAACCCGTGATAAGGACTTAATAATTTACCAAAAGGCGGGATGGTTCCCCACGAGCGATCCCAACCAATTGTCACTAGAATAGCTAAAATCAGTGGAATAATAGATTTAATGAATTTCATTTGTTGATATAAATAGGAGATTGATGATTTTTCAAAGAATTTTTTCTATTTTAGAAAGACAATTTTACGCAATAGTTATACAATCAACAAATAAATTATCTTTAAATAAATTTCGCTAATTCCCCATCCATGAGAAGAAGATCATTTTTGCAAACGGCAGGTTTACTCGGTGTTGCAAGCACAGTTAACATCCAAAATCCTGAACCGATCATCATCGCAACCTGGAAAAATGAAGCGGGAACGAAAGCGGGATATGATAAAATCTTACAAACAGGCAAGGCGCTGGATGGCGTGGAAGCTGGCGCTTGGGTTCCGGAAGCAAATCCGGAGGAAACAACGGTTGGCTACGGCGGTTACCCAGATCGGGATGGTCACGTAACCTTGGATGCCTGCATCATGGATCATTTGGGTAATGCGGGTTCCGTTACTTTTTTAGAAGGGATCATGCACCCTATTTCGGTCGCTCGGGCCATCATGGAAAAAACACCTCATGTCATGCTCTCCGGAGAAGGAGCCTTACAATTTGCGCTGGCACAAGGATTTAAGCAGCAAGATTTATTAACCGAGAAATCCCGTAAAGCATGGGAGGAATGGAAAAAAGTAGCCAAATACGAACCCAAAGTTAATATTGAACGTCACGACACCATCGGACTTCTCGCCCTGGGCAAAGCGGGGGAAATTGCAGGTGCCTGTTCTACGAGTGGCATGGCCTTTAAGATGCATGGCCGCGTAGGTGATTCACCGATCATCGGTGGCGCTGTTTTTTGCGACGATGAAGTCGGCGGAGCCTGTGCAACCGGACTAGGGGAATTCGTGATGAAAACCTTAGGGTCCTTTTTAATTGTCGAATTTATGCGTCAAGGGATGACCCCGCAGCAAGCGTGCGAGGCGGCCATTATGCGAATCGTCAAGCGTTACAAATACCAAGAATTCCAAGTGGGATATTTGGCAATCAATAAGAAAGGGGACGTGGGAGCCTATTCCATTCAAAAAGGTTTTAGTTATACGATTACCAAAAACGGCAAGACTCAAGTCATTGAGAGTGCCTCATACATGTAGTTTATGGAGAAGAAAGTAGCCGAAAAGAAGAAGTTTTTAGTGGAAGTTGCCTGGGAAACCTGTAACCAAGTAGGCGGCATTTACACCGTTATTCGAACCAAAGTCCCTTCCATGGTGGAGAAATGGGGCGACGATTATTTGTTATTAGGCCCCTATTTTCCTCAAACGGCTGCCGCTGAATTTGAGGCCTTACCTGTAACGGATGACTCGCCGGTCGGACGTGCCATTTTAACCATGCGTGCGATGGGCTACCAGGTTCATTATGGAAATTGGCTCATCACAGGTAAACCCAAAATCGTCTTATTCGACATTGCGTCCATCTATGATCAAGTAGATGAAATCAAAGGGAAAATCTGGGATAACCACAAAATCTCAACCTTAGGGGTAGAAGAATTGGTCAACCAAACTATCGCACTAGGTGAACTTATTCGCATATTCTTAACACAATTCGCGACAGAAAATAAATCGAAAAAAGACATCGTCGTTCATTTCCATGAATGGATGGCTTCGACGTGTTTACCGGATCTGAAAAAAGATAAGGTCAAAGTTTCTACCGTTTTCACCACGCATGCGACCATGCTGGGCCGTTACCTCGCAGGAAACGTTCCGAATTTTTATGACGTGTTGGACTCGTTCAATTGGCATAAAGAAGCCGTGCATTACGGTATTGAAGCACAGGCGTCCTTCGAACGTGCCGCAGCGCAAAAAGCAGATGTATTAACCACGGTTTCCGACATCACCGCCAAAGAATGTGTTGCATTTTTAGGTCGGATACCTGAATTGATTTTACCCAATGGCTTGAATATCCAACGATTCGCCGCCATGCATGAACACCAAAATCTTCACTCGCTCTACAAAAAGCGCATTTCGGATTTTGTTATGGGGCATTTCTTTCAAAACCAGGCATTCGATTTAGATCAAACACTTTATTTATTTACCTCGGGGCGATTTGAATATTCAAACAAAGGATATGACATCACACTCGATGCCTTGGAAATACTGAATCGCAAAATGAAAGAATCCGGTTCTAAAAAAACCGTGATCATGTTCTTCATCACCAAGCAACCTTATCATTCCATTGACCCAGAAGTCTTGCACTCCCGTGCGGTTTTGGATGAGATTCGCGAGAACTGTCAAGCGATTCAGAAGGAAGTAGGCGACAAACTTTTCGAAGCTGCCGCTTCATCGAACGACTTGCAATTGCCCGATTTAAATCAATTTGTAGATGAATATTGGCGTTTACGATTACGCCGTACCGTACAAACTTGGAAAACGAATGCAAGACCGAAGGTAGTCACCCACTTGCTAAAACAGGAAGATGATATCATCCGTAATTTGCATCGCACACAATTGTTAAATAATGCAGATGATAAGGTGAAGGTGGTGTATCACCCCGACTTCATTGTTTCGACGAACCCATTATTTGGCTTGGATTATGGCCAATTCGTGCGTGGTTGCCACTTGGGTGTCTTCCCTTCATATTACGAGCCTTGGGGCTATACGCCACTAGAATGTATGGCGCGTGGTGTGCCTACGGTCACATCGGATCTTTCCGGCTTTGGGGATTACATGATGCAAATTATGCGCGACTACGAGCAATGGGGAGTTAGTGTTGTGAATCGGAAGACGCAGAATTATCAAGAAGCAGCCGAGCAATTAGCGAACATGTTATTCAAATTCACCCAACAAACCCAGCGCGATCGAATCACGCAACGTAATCGGGTAGAAAGTATTGCCGATACGTTTGATTGGTCTAATTTACGCGGCTATTACGATACGGCACATGAACTAGCCGTATTAAAAAAGCGAAAATAGATTATCAGTTTTAGCGCTTCGAAAAAGCTTCATTCTCCTTACCTTTGGCAATCCTCCAAGGTTTGCCAAAGGTACTTAGGAAATGTGCTTCAAAGCCTCCCGTTTCGACAAAGGCATCAGTTTATGTTCTTCCACAAATGCGCGTACCCAATCGGCATCCGTCCGCGCATATTGCCGCAAAGCCCAGCCAATCGCTTTCTGAATAAAAAATTCTTTGGACGTGTTCAAAGACAAAATCACTTGACGCAACAGCTCTAAATCCGTTTGGCTTTTGTAATTCAATTGAAATAGAATACAAAGTCGTTGATGCCAGAAAATAGGCGATTGCATCCAACGAGCTACCCACATATCACGTTGCTCAGGAAACAATATAAAATAATCACTCAACACTTTGGGAGAGAGCACATCCACAACATCCCACCACGTTTTTTCATCCACCCAGCGGTCAATGAGTTCCGGTATACGTGAATCCCAGGATTTCTTGGCCTTCAACATATATTCCATGGCGACATACTGAAACTCGCGTTCCGGCATGGCAAACAATTTCGAACAGACCTCAAACCAATCTTCCCCGCGGCCATACTCCTTATAAATTGCTTTAAAAACAACGCCACGTTCTGGCTTTTTGATCCCAATAAATGGATATTGGTCACGCATATACCAGCGCATCCAATAGGCATTCTCCGGATTATCTAAGGCATAAAATGCCTCCTTGATGGCGAAAACAAAATTCATCGATTACTGAAATATAATTCCCCTGAAATCCCACTCGGCGTCACGGCCCATGTGGATGCATCAAAAGGTTTGTATTGAATATTTACAAAATTTATCTCATAAAAGTTCTTCCAATTGAATTTCGCACGATCTAGTTGGCGAATTCGATTAGCTGATACATTCATCACCTCCAGCTCAATGTGATTTTTCTCCTGCAACACCCCGGAAGGAATTGTCAGTTGGTAAGGCAATGACCAAATCAGCCCTAAATCTTTCCCATTCATTTTCACACGTACCCAATCGCGAATTTGATCAACATGCAAAACCTTGGCTTGCGGAATCTGTTCAGACAATAAATCAAAATCAAATGCATAAGTTCCTTTTCCCCAGTAGTCCTGGGTCGTTGAATCTTCCGTCCAAAACTGCATGGATTCCATGGTTTGAGCAGGCAATATACGTTGAGGGAACGTCAATTGAATTTGGGTACTCGGGACCAAAGGCGTAAAAACCTTCGACGGTATTTCCGCAGGAATCGCTTTTTTTAGTACAGGAATCGAACGAACGAGCAAACTTTGGCCAGGAGCTAATTGCAAGTAGAATTGCTTGTCCTTACGCAAAATGGGTTTCCGAATTTCGCCCGTGAGCGGATCCTCTAACTCAACTCCGGCATTGATTTTTGCCAATCTAACCAAACCATCCGAAAACTTATTCGAAAGATTTGCGATAAAATATTGTGCACCAGCGGCAGACTTTTTCCGAATAAAGGAAATCCTTTGATCCGCAATTGGCTCTCTCGTGACACGGTAGCGCTCAAGTACATTGATTGGATCAGAAACCCAATGCATTAACAAAGTCTCTTTGGCAACAGCCCATCGATTTTTCTCATCTGATGTCAAACCAAACGAATTGACCTGTAAAGGCAAGTGTTCGAGAAAATAAACAGGCATACCTTGTTTCACCCATTTGGCCCATAATTCCATGGTGGCCAACGAAACATAATGTGCAGCAGGGATTAACAGCACTTTGTATTCCGCACCTGATTTAGTTTTCCAGGTTCGATTAGACGTAGGCTGTAGTTCAGCCATCAACTGATCGGATATGTAATCTACTTGGTAACCCTTGTTTTGCATGTGCTCCGACCAGTGACCAAAGGACGTATTCTTCATCCAATCACGGCTATTCGCATGCAAATCCAATGGATGCGTTTTCCCCAAACCATTTCGATCGTGCCAAATATCCTCCATGGGAAAATACATCAAGACATCCGAATCCGTTCGGTTCGCTTGCAACATTTTTTGACAGACATCAATGTACTGATTCAAGGAAGGCAGAGCTTCCCAAAAATGACTTTGGGGATTGAAGTTTGTACTTGCATAAAATAGCCAGCCTGGCCAGGCCACCTCAGGTGGTGAATAGGTCGCGCCATGAAAAAACAAATGATTTACGCCACCGATAAATACTTGGTCGACCACCGGCTTTACTTGGGCCAGCGAGACCTTAAAATGATCTCCTAACCAGGTCGTTGTTTCAGAGGAAACCAATTTCTTTCCAGTCAAATTAGCAGCCGAAGAGGCTAATTTTAAATTGCGGACATCGGGTATGCCAAAACGAACACTATCATAATCTGGATCCATGGGATAGCCAGGAATATCGAAAGGTTTACTACCAAAAAACTCCGTTTCGGGGATATCTACCGCCGCATATAAATCCAATAAATTCCCAGGTGAACCATGCGCTTGGTTCCGACTAACAAAGCCCATTTGCTTTATCCAAGCGGCAAAGGGCTGTGTAAATTCAGTCATCAACAAAGACGACAAGGTACGATGATAATCCGCCCAAATGGCATTTTCATCCTCGGTTTCCGCTTTTGGCTTAGCCAGGACATCCAAATGCTTCCGCAAATCGTAGTGATTCAATTGCTCAAATGTCTCAAACAATTTCGGAGTATAGTTTGCGCCATACACCTCATAGGAATCATTGTACAAAGCCCGCAAAGGAGTTTGAGCTTGCTTAAGCAAGGGCACAAATTCGGTTCGATAATGTTCAAAAGCGGTTTTGGAAAAATGATCGATAACTAAACCTTCACCCCCTGGGGCCGCTCGCTTTACTTGTTGGCCCGTCCCCTGCTCAACCAACACATAAATCGTAGCGCCCTTTGGCCCAGCAGTATAGTGGCTTACGTGCGCCTGGATTAATTCTTGCTCAAAATTCCCCTCCACAAACACCGAAACGGCCTGAACATCACCAATTGGCATTTGAAAAGATTGATTAGGGGAAAGTGTAAGGGTTTCAAGTTGGTAACGTTTCGCGGCATCGGATGCGCTCACATGGGCACCTCCGAGCGGCCAACCGGTACCCAAGGTCATGTCGATGCCTAGATGTAAACGATGAGCTTCTTTGAGTACAAAAGAAAATTTCTGCTTCCAAGCTGGGCCTAGGTAGGTTAAAAAAGAAGATTCATAGCCTTTGGCACCATATATGGGAATAATATGCAGGCCGCCAAAACCAGCCTTGGCAAAAGCCTCCAAATTATGCGTAATTCCCTTTTCGGTCACCGCGCTGCCGGGCCACCACCAATACGCCCAAGGCTTAGAAGTAGAAAAAGCAGCAGGAGTCTGAGCTCCAGCTGCTTTTCCGATAAAAAAGAAAATGATAAACAGGTATGCGAAACGTCTCATAACCCGAATGTCGTTTTTTTAGACAAAACGACCTAACAAATTCTCCAAATATTCTTGCTTTCCTGAGATCATGGCAGGCTCGCCAATCTCCACAGCAATTTGGTATAAATCTTCTAATTTAAGCTTGCCAACCTCAAAATCAGCCCCTTTACCCGCGTTAAAGCTTGCATAACGCGCAGCTTTCAAACGATCCATTTCACCGTGATTCGCTAATTTGTCAGCGATAATCAAGGAACGAGCAATTGTGTCCATACCACCAATGTGTGCGTAGAATAAATCCGCAGCATCCGTTGAATTACGGCGACGTTTCGCATCGAAATTGATACCACCGCCAGCTAATCCACCTTGCTTCAAGATGATTGACATCGCTTCCGCCCATTCGTAAATATCGGTAGGGAACTGATCTGTATCCCAACCATTTTGATAGTCACCTTTATTCGCATCGATGGAAGCCAACATGCCCGCATCCGAAGCCACTTGGCATTCATGTGCAAACGTGTGACCTGCCAAAGTCGCATGGTTTACTTCTAGGTTTAATCCAAATTCAGATAATAAATCAAATTCACGTAAGAAACCAATAACCGTTGCTGCATCATAATCATATTGATGCTTTGTAGGCTCACAAGGCTTAGGCTCAATGAAGAACTTTCCTTTGAAACCATTGCGGCGTGCGTATTCAACACAGGTATGCAACATACGAGCAAAATGCTCACGCTCACGCTTCATATCCGTATTTAACAAGGTCATATAACCTTCGCGACCTCCCCAGAACACATAACCATCTCCACCTAACTTGATTGTTGCATCGATGGCACCTTTCAATTGAGCACCCGCATGCGCCACAACTTCGAAATTCGGATTTGTAGAAGCTCCATTCATGTAACGCTCATTGGAGAACAAATTGGCCGTTCCCCACAATAATTTAACGCCACTTTCTGCTTGTTTTTTCTCAAAGATATCCGAGATGAATTTCACACGATCCGTAAATTCTTTGGGATCATTATGTCCTTCAATCGCGTCCACATCGTGGAAACAATAAAAAGGTGCACCAATTTTCGTAATAAACTCAAATGCTGCATCAGCCTTATCAGCGGCACGTTGGCGTGCATCCGAAGCAACATCCCAAGGATAATGATGCGTTCCTGGACCAAAAGGATCTGCGCCATCGCCACAGAAGGAATGCCAATAGGCAATCGCAAAACGCAAATGTTCCTTCATCGATTTCCCCGCAATGATACGGTTCTCATCGTAATAGCGAAATGCTAAGGGATTATCTGACTCAGGGCCTTCAAATTTGATTTGACCAATCCCTTTGAAATATTCTTTTTGTCCAATTAATACACTCATGTGATTCAAAAATTAGTATTATTTTTTGCTTGATAAGGTCCAAAACTACAAATTCTCCGAATGAATCCAAATGCTTTTGCTATTTTTTTTAGCATAGTATAGCACAGTGCATTATATATATATGGTATGATTCTAATTTGTTTTTTCTATTTTTGAAAAAATACTACTTCATTATGCAAAGACTCGTTAAACTAAGTTTGTTGATAATCATCTCATTACCAACATTTGCTCAAACAGCATTTAATGCAAACGGACGATTTGAACAATTAGAATCGACCCTACCAACCCCTAATTCATACCGCACGGCGAGTGGATCACCCGGAAAAGAATATTGGCAACAACGCGCTGATTACGATATCAAGGTTGAATTAGATGATATCAACAAAAAAATCACAGGAACGGAAACGATTACCTATTTCAATAATTCGCCAGACGAACTTCCTTATTTGTGGATTCAGCTCGATCAAAATGTTTTCGAAAAAAATGCTGCTAGTAAAACGGGCGATACCGGTGAGATAAAAACAGGCATAAGTTCTAGAACGTTTAACGATCTAACAGATACCCGTGATTATGGTTACAAAATCACGGCGGTGAAAGACGTTAAAGGAAACCCAATACGCCATACGATAAATCAAACGATGATGCGTATCGATTTACCTACCCCGGTAAAATCAGGAGGTTCTGTAAGCTTTAACATCGAATGGAATTACCTAATTACTGAATATTTGAGTCGCTCAGGGTATGAGTTTTTTGCCAAAGATGGCAATGCCAATTATTTCATTGCACATTGGTTCCCTCGCATGGCCGTTTACAACGATGTATATGGCTGGCAGCACAAACAATTCCTAGGACAAGGTGAATTCACATTGAACTTCGGAAATTATAAAGTTGCAATCACGGCTCCAAACGATATGGTTGTAGGAGCTGGTGGCGAATTACTCAACCCGAATCAGGTAATGTCGTCAACGCAATTAAAGCGTTGGGACAAAGCAAAAACGGCAACGCGCCCCGTGGAAATTGTGACACAAGCAGAAGCTGAAGCGGCTGAAAAAGGAAAGCCAACAGGTAAAAAAACTTGGGTATTTAAGGCAGACAATGTTCGTGATTTCGCATTTACAGCTTCACGCAAATTTATTTGGGATGCCTTACAGGTGGATGTAGAAGGTAAGAAAGTATGGGCGATGTCATACTACTCGAAAGAAGGAAATCCACTTTGGGGAAAATATTCAACGATGGTCGTAGCGCATACACTACGCTCTTATTCGAAAAGAACCGTTGCCTATCCATATCCCGTGGCGATTTCATGTCATTCGACCTTAGGAGGAGGCATGGAATATCCCATGATCTCTTTTAATGGCGGTCGGCCAGAAACGGATGGAACCTACACGGAGAATGTCAAAAACGGCATGATCGGTGTGATTATTCACGAAGTGGGACACAACTTTTTCCCAATGATTGTCAATTCAGATGAGCGTCAATGGTCTTGGATGGATGAAGGATTAAATACATTTTGTCAATTTATAGCCGAACAAGAATGGGATCGTAATTTCCCTGCGCGCCGCGGAGATCCACAAAATATCGTACCATACATGCGCTTGGATTCGAAGAATCAAGTCCCTATTATGGCAAATTCAGAGAACATCATGGATTTTGGGAATAATGCGTATGCTAAACCTGCAACGGCATTAAATATCTTACGTGAAACGGTGATGGGTCGCGAATTATTTGATTATGCATTTAAAGAATATGCACGTCGTTGGGCATTTAAGCAACCCTATCCAGCGGATTTCTTCCGTACCTTGGAAGATGCATCAGGCGTGGATTTGGATTGGTTTTGGCGCGGCTGGTTCTACGGAACAGAGCCGGTTAACCAAGCGATCGAAACAGTGGAATGGTTTGGGCTAGATAATATGGATCCAGTTGCGAAAAAGGAAACAGAAAAAGCGAAAGCCGTTGCGAAACAACAAACCATAACGAACATCCGTAACAAAACAGAAATAACTTCCACTTTTGTTGAAGAAAATCCTGATTTAACCGATTTCTACAATACGTATGATCGCTTTGCGACAACAGAAACGGAAAAGAAAAAGTACCAAGATTACCTAAGCGGCTTATCGGCAGACGAGCGTAAGTCCATCACAGAAGGCAAAAATCTGTATGTGGTGAATTTCAAAAACAAAGGCGGATTGCCTATGCCAGTGATTGTCAAATTAAATTACGAGGATGGCACGGAAGAGGTATTACGTTTCCCGGCTGAAATTTGGCGCTTAAACGATGTACAAGCTAAGAAAATCATTCCCACAACAAAGAAAGTGGTCAGGTGGACATTAGATCCATATTTTGAGATTGCTGACATTGATACGGAAGATAACGCATATCCGCGCGAGCCAGCTCAACCGACGCGTGTACAATTATTTAAAGCACAGCCGAGAAGCTACAGTGGAGGCCAAAATCCTATGCAGGAGGCTCAAAATGCCAAAAAATCAGGAGCTGTCACCGGTTCGAAAAACTAGCAAGTGGGTAAACGCTGACGGGGTTAGAAACCCCGTCAGCGTTAGCAAAAATCAGTTTTTAGATGCAAAGCACCAAGTAAAAAACTGATTTTCCTGAACAAGAAACTGATAAAAATCGAATAGCCATCTATTCGATTTTTTTATTCTTGATCAATGAGGTTTAGTTTGGCTAAATCCAAATCTGTACGTTTGGATTTGCTGAAATACATCGGCAAGAATTTAAATCCAAACTTAAAATCTTGAATGGCATAGGAAATACGCGCAACCACCATGGATGAATAAACCTCATCAAAGCCCGTTAAGTAAGCTGAAATTTCAGGCTGAAGATTAACAATTTCTTTTTGAGACAAATCTTTAAAAGGACTATCCTCATCAATTGGATGCACGACCGTCCAATTCAAGACCAAACTATCTACGCGGCTTCGCTCCAATTTCAAATTGTAAAACCGGTAGGAATTATCTTCCATAACGATGCGCACATTCACTTTGATTTCAGCATTCGTTAATAGATGGTCATCCTTGTAGCAAACCAGGCGAAACATCAATGCTTTTCCACCCTTGTAGTGCGTATAAACAATCAAATCTGAAAATCGAATGAACGCCCGAGGACGAGAAAATCGGCCATATAATAAACCCGTCGCAATGGCTAAGGACAAAAAGCCGATCAATGATTCAATCGCGGCAATCCAATTAGCCGTCTCACTTATTGGATTAATACGCCCATAACCCACTGTGGTTAAGGTCTGCGTTGAGAAAAAAAACACCTCTTTTAATTTCCCCAACGAGTCTTTTTGATGGGATATTCCTTGCAAACCTTCAGTGCCCGAATACCAATAGAGTGCGGTAAAAAAACAATTAATTAGTAGATAAACGAAAAAGATGACAAGTAGAAATTGCCAACGAGGCATCGTCAACATATTTTGATAATTACTAACCCGATGATGCACGCGAATACCGATCCTGCGGATATTGAAGGTGCCGTCCTTATTGACCATGCGACCACCCATATCGGTGCTACGTTCCCCGAAACCCGTATTTTGATTGATACTTTCGTTCATAACTGAATTAAACAAACCACAATTTAACGGAAGCAATCACAAGCACCAAAGCTAATATCCATTTTACTTTGGTATTGGAAGCAATTCCAGCGCCCCATCGCGCACCTAAAAACCCACCAATCAGCGATGCAATCAACCAATAGACCAAAGAAGACTGATCTAACGGAATCCAAGTTTTTAGTCCGGCCAAGCCCGAAACCGAATTGACAAATATAAATAGCGCCGAAACCGCCGCCGCTTCTTTCAAACTTGCCCAGCGAAAGAGCAATAAGATGGGACTTAAAATAATTCCGCCACCAATCCCAATCATGCCAGAAAGCAAACCGATGGCTCCACCGGAAGAAAGCCCTGCCCAAAGCGGCAAAGGTTTAGATGCCGTTTCACGCAAAATAGAAATCATTCGAAGCACGGCAATGAAAAGACAAAATCCTAAAATTTGCTTATAGGTAGCATCACTCAAGGGGATGCGAGCCCCGACAAAAGCAGCGGGAATCGAAGCCAGCGCAAAAGGCCAAAACAGCCGCCACTTAAAAAAGCCTTGTCGGTAAAATGCGATAAATGACATCAAGGAAACACCTAAATTCAGCAAGAGCGCTGTTTGTTTCATAACAGCAGGTGCCACACTAAAAATAGCTAAAACGGCCAGATAACCCGAGGCGCCTCCATGACCGACCGAGGCATATAAAAATGCCATGGTGCCTAGCAAAAAGATTAGCAACCCAAATTCCATTATACGCGCAAATAAATTAATAATTTTTCCCAGTCAGGGACGCGAATACGTTCCGATTTCAAACGCTCAACAGGCACCTGCTTAATTTTTTCAAACAAACGAATGTAATATTCATAGGCAAGCAAGACCCCTTTTTTGGCCTTTTTTGGCAGGTTTTCGATTCCGCGTAAACCCGCATCGAAATCAAGCTGTATGTCGGCCTCTATTTCCTTTTTCTGCAAATCGGTCAATTGCTCGTAATCAATCCCAGGGAAATATACGCGGCCTCGGTCTTCAAAATCCGATTTAATATCCCGCAAAAAATTTATCTTTTGAAAAGCTGAACCTAAGGCACATGCATCAGGTTTTAGTCGTTCATACTCAGCTAAATCCCCCGCACAGAAAACACGTAAACACATCAACCCAACTACTTCCGCGGAACCATAAATGTATTGTTTATACAAGGCCACATCGTAATCACGATCTGTCAAATCCATCTCCATCGAATACAAAAATGCATCAATTAAATCCCGCTCCATATGAAAGGTATTGACAGCCCACTGAAACGAATGCAAAATGGGATTCAGACTGATTTTCTCCTCGATGGCCTGATACGTATCCTGCCGAAAACGAGCTAATAAAGCTGCTTGATCTTGATCGTAAAAAGTATCCACAATCTCATCGGCTAAACGAACGAACCCATAGATCGCATAAATCGCCTCGTGGTATTCCTTGTCGAGCGTTCGAATTCCTGAAGAAAAAGAAGTGGAATAGGCTTGCGTTAACCGCTTACTGGCATCCAGTGAAACTTGTAAATATAAATCCATGCTACAATTATTTCAAAAGCTTATCTACTTCTTTGGCAACCACAATTCCCGAAATCAAAGAAGGAGGAACTCCTGGCCCAGGAACTGTTAATTGGCCCGTATAAAACATATTTTTCAAATGACGATTTTTTAAACTCGGCTTCAATATCGCCGTTTGCATCAAGGTATTCGCTAGGCCATAGGCATTTCCTTTAAAGGCATGGTAATCTCCAATAAAATCTTGATGCGCGTAAGAACGTTTGTAAACAATCGCATCACGAATCGAGACACCACAATATAGCTCCAAGCGGTCCATGAGTTGTTCAAAATATTGCTCACGAACGGCCTCCGTATCTTCCAAATTAGGCGCAACAGGAATTAATAAAAAGAGATTTTCACAACCATCAGGAGCCACAGAAGGATCCGTCACCGAGGGCGTCGAAGCATAAAATAAGGGATCAGAGGGCCAAGAAGGATCTGTATAAATTTCATGGGAATGTATGGAAAAATCCCGATCAAAAAACAGGTTATGATGCTTCAAACGAGGTAAACGCTTGTTGATTCCTAAATAAAATAACAAGGAAGACGGAGCCATGACGCGCTTGTCCCAATAGGCCTCATCGTAATTTCGATGCGCCTCGCCAAGTAAGGTTTCCACATGGTGATAATCTGCGCTAGCGACCACGGCATCGGCTTCAAAAACACCTTTCGATGTTTTAACTCCCTTAACTTTCCCACCTTCAATCGCAAATCCGTTGACCTCAGCATGGTATTCAATTTGAACCCCTTTTGACAGGGCCAAATCCACCATGCCCTTGACAATTAAATGCATCCCTCCCATCGGATACCACGTGCCTAATTTAATTTCGGCATAATTCATCAAGCTGTACATGGCGGGGGTATTTTGTGAAATAGCACCCAAAAACAGAATCGGAAATTCCATTAATTTCAACAACGTATCAGATTTGAAAAACTTCCGCACATGGGAATAAAACGAAGAAAACACATCCATGCGAAGTGCATCTACTAGAATTCGTAAACTCAAAAACTCCGTAATTTTCACAGATGGCTTCCAGACAAATTCTTGAATACCCACTTTATATTTATAGGCGGCTTGCTCCAAAAAACGATCTAGCGCATTCGCCGCACCCGGCTCAATCGATTCAAAAAGATTACGCAAAGCGTCATAATCGGCCGGCATATCCACCACTTCCGAATCAGACAAAATAACACTGTATGATGGATCCAGGCGCTTTAAGGTATAATAATCAGACGTTTTCTTACCAAAACGAGCAAAATAATTGTCAAAGATATCCGGCATCCAGTACCAGCTGGGACCCATGTCGAATGTAAAACCTTGCTCCTTGAATACACGTGCACGACCTCCAGCCTGTTCATTCTTTTCAACAATCATCACCTCGTATCCTTTATCCGCCAACTCCGTAGCCGTGGACAAACCTGAGAATCCCGCTCCAATTACTATTACTTTTTTCTTTTTCATGCTAAACAAATATACTAAAAACTAAGAACCTTTTAACAAAAGAAAAAGCCAGATAAAATCTGACTTTTTACTACATCTTCTGTTAACCAAAAAACTAATTATTACAATATGAATAACCTATGCATACATGCTCAAATGACTTTTCAAGGTCTTTCTTGCAATGTGAATTCGATTCTTGACCGTACCAATGGGCAAATCTAATTCCTCGGCAATCTCATGGTATTTAAATCCTTCAAAGTACATGAGAAAAGGAATACGGTACATTTCTTCTGTATTTCGCATAGCCAGCGAAATATCCTCGTTCATGAATGAGCGCTCCGCACCATTCAACTGAATCGACTCCGAAGAATTGATGTAATGTAAATTATCCGTGGTATCAATAAACGTATTCCGACGAACCATCCGTTGGTATTGCGTGATGAACGTATTCTTCATGATCGTAAATAACCATGCTTTCAAATTTGTTCCATCCGAATATTTTTCGCGATTCGTAAACGCTTTGACTAAGGTATCTTGAACTAGGTCGTTGGCGTCATCTCCATCACGTGTTAAACGTAATGCAAAGGGCTTCAAAAACTTCGAAAAAGTACCTACCTGATATGAAAACTCTAAAGCTGTCATGTTTTTTTGTGCTTAATTGTCTTTAACAAATTTACCAAAAGATTAAACAAAACAAATAATTGTTTAACATTTTTCAAAATAAATTAAACAAAATTTTATCGACATGATTTGCGAGTTCGTCGTCTTTCCTTCGAGATTAAGCCAACAGCCTATGCAAATCGCATAAATGGAGCTATATTTAACGTCTTTTAATACCCCATGCACCGGAACATAATTTTCCTTTTATTCCTTTTAACTGCGAGTCTACCTGCACGGGCACAAAGTTCATGTGGCTGTACATTAGAAGGAAATGTCACTTCAAAAGAGAATAAAGAATCAATTCCTGGAGCATTTGTTTACATAAAAGGAACTAATAAATTCGCTCAATCCGACAGCAAAGGTCATTTTAGAATATCGGCCTTATGTCCTGGCTCATATACATTAATATGCCAAATGAGTAGCTTCAATTCCGTTGAAATTCCCATCTTAATCAAGGATGAAGAAAACCACCATGAGAATTTTAGCTTAGCCGACCACGACGAACATTTACAAGAAGTCATCGTCAGTGGAAAAAAAACTGAAACAAGCGCCCAGTTACGTGGAAGCCTCAGCAAAGAAGAACGTGCGGAACGCGATGGACTCAGCTTAGGCGAGATGATGCGCGGGATCAGTGGCGTGCAAAGTTTACAAACGGGAAGTAGCATTTCAAAACCCGTCATTCATGGAATGCATTCGTCCCGTGTCATTATTTTAAACCAAGGTGTTCGGCAAGAAGGCCAGCAATGGGGTAGCGAACATGCTCCGGAAATTGACCCATTCATTTCAAAAAACATTCAAGTAATCAAAGGCCCAGGAGGACTTCGCTATGGTGGAGATGCCATTGGTGGAATCATCATGATGGAACCTGACGCCTTGCCCGATACGGCCGGCATAAGTGGCGAAATCCAATCGATCTATTTTACAAATGGCCGACAAGGCGTTATTTCTGGCCTTTTACAAGGAGGCATCAAAAATAATAACGGTTGGGGATGGCGCATACAAGGCACCCTGAAAGATGGCGGAAATATTCAAACGGCCCATTACAACCTAGCCAATACGGGTATTCGGGAACAAAACTTTTCAGCCACGCTGGGCTACAAAATGAATAAGTGGTCGAATGATGTATTTTTCAGCCATTTCCATTCGGTTATCGGGATATACCTTGGGTCACATATTGGTAACGTAAATGACCTCGAAAAATCCATCGCCCGAACGAGGCCTTTTCCCATATTTACCCCCCAAGAATTTAGCAGAAAAATTGACCGGCCTAATCAAGATGTCACACACAGCCTAGGAAAGCTAAAGTCGCAATATCAATTATCCAATGGCCGGGCGATTCGGACAACACTAGCCGTCCAAAATGACGAACGACTGGAACTGGACGTACTTCGAGCCGGGAAAAATATAAACACCTTACAATTTCTACTACGAACATTTAACGGTGAAATACTGCTCGATGAATCAAATTCAAGCCAACAATGGAAAGGTCAATTTGGCGTAAATTTTCAACTGCAAGGCAATATAACCTCGGGAAAAATTGTTACCAATCCGACGCTAACCACAAGCCTGTTACCTAATTATTTCCAAAATACTTTTGGCCTATTCGCCATCGAACGATTGGTCAAAGAAAAATACGAACTGGAAGTTGGCCTCCGCCTCGATGAAAAAACCATCGATGTTCACCGACCAAAATCCAATTATTCCAACATCATTAACAGGAAGGAAAACCGCTATCTAGGTATTTCAGGAAGTTTAGGACTTAAATACCGTTGGACGGAAAATTTGGAAAATCATTTGATTCTGGCACGCGCTTTCCGTGCGCCAAGCGTGAATGAGCTTTTTTCTTATGGTGTTCATCATGGGGCAGCTGCATTTGAGATTGGCGACCCGAGCCTGAAGGGTGAAACGGCTTACAACCTGAGTTTAAATACCATCTATGCTCCTAAAAACCTGCAAATAGAAGTCGGCCTATACAACAATTACATCCAAAATTTCATTTACCTGCGACCGATGGTTGACAAAGGCAATGCTATCTATTTCACAACTGTCAGGGGGGCCTTCCCAGCATTCGCCTATGAACAAATCAATGCTGTTTTTCAAGGGATAGACGCCCAAATAAATTACCAAATAAGTCCTAAATTATCCGTCCAGCAAAAATCAAGTATTGTCCATGCGTTCGACGCAAGTCATAACTTTCATTACCTCGTCAACATCCCTGCCAATCGCTTTGAATATACCATCAGCTATCGATGGATGCAGGAAAAACAATATGTGAGCGTGGGCATCGTTCAAGTGGGGGAACAAACTCGTGTTGAACCTGGAACTGATTACGCCGTGCCACCTAAAGGCTACCAACTCGTTCAAGCAAATTGGGGCATACGTTTAAAGAAAATCGACCTCGGAGTTCGAATCAGCAATGCATTCAATACAGCATACCGCGATTATTTAAACCGCTTCCGATATTTTACGGATGACCAAGGCCGCAATATTAGCTTACGGATTTTGTATAAAATCTAGCGGCGCAACCAACTTTCTGGGTTCTGATGAACCGTGTTTTTCCATACTTGAAAATTGATTTCTGACGTCCCATCTTCATCAGATGCAACTGAACCGATGCGCTGTCCCGTTTTTACCTTTTGGCCCGTACTCACGGAAACATTCGCCAGTTTGCTATAGACCGTAAAATACTCTCCATGCTGTATCGCGACAACCATGTTTATACCGGGAATATTTTGAACCGTAGCAACGACTCCATCATAAACCGTATGTACCGGAGACCCAGCTGATGTCTGAATGTCTATCCCATTGTTATTCACCATTACCCCTTTTAAGACCGGATGTTTGTGTACACCAAAATGATCCGAAATAAATCCGGAAGGTACCGGGAATGGCATCCGACCACGCAATGCGGCAAACGAACTAGCTAATTTAGCCTCATCCGCATTCATGTAATAGGTATTCGAATTCAATACAGGCTCCTCGACTTTAGCAACAGGAGTAGCCACTTCTTTCTTCGGCTTAACAACTTCCTTTTTTTCAACACGTCCCTCTAATTTTGCTTCTTCTTTGGACTCCGCTCCCGTAGGCTTCTCATACTTTTTAACCATCCCCTCCTCTAATTTCGGTTTTGGTAAGGCAGGCTTATTTACCTCTAATTTGCGTGTTTGTGCAGCCATCCGTAATTTTCGCTCACGCTCCATCGACTTTTGAATCTCACGCTGTACAATTCCTGCAATCAAATTGTCCAACTTTCGAATGGCTAATTTCTTGCGCTCTAACTCCGTACGCAATTTCTTTTCTTGTTGGGTCAACACCGTCACCACCTTCGTTTCCTTTGTCTTCAACACTTCCAAGGTTGCTTTTTCCTTTTCTTTCTCCACCAATACCTTCTTCTCCTCATTCTTTTTAAACACGACTTGCTGCTTCTTAGTCATCAAATCCTGACGTGTTTCAAAAATTTTATGTGCTTGTTGCTTTCGGTTGGATGTAAAGTGACGGAGGTAATCGAAGCGACGGGTAAACTCGCCCAAGTCCTGCGACAATAATAAAAAACTGATTTTATTAGACACCGTTGAAACCTTGTGCGCCTCATACAACATCAAGGCATAGTTTTTCTTCAAGCGTTCTAATTTCGCTGCCAACACATCACTCTCCCGCGTTAATTTTGTCGCCTCCGCAGCAAGCATGGCCTGGTTCTCATTCAACACATTGATCTGCTTTTTCTGCACAACAATCTGCTCCTTTAAGACATTCAACTTCCCGATCGAAACATTCTTCTTCTTTGATGTACGTGAGATAATCGAATTCAATTCCTTGATCTTCGCTAAATTATCCTTCTTTTGTTGCTCTAATTGCGCCTTTTTATCCACCTGACCCCAAGCAGAGAACACACAAAACAAACTTATAATTAAACCGATATAACGCATTACTTCTTCAAAAATTTAGCTGGAATCCGAAAGGGAAACTCCAAAGGTGTTTCTAACAATTCTACTTTCGAATATTTAATTTGAATGACCGTCGTCACTCGTTTATCATCCTTGTTTTTTACGTCCAAGGTTATCTGACTCGAAAACGGGAATATAACCTGATTCAGATTTGTGAATTCCTCAAAATCCAAAGTCAATTTATTGCTTGATGGCTCGTCTCGAACCAATAATTTCTTCAACTTCCGATTCGGACCCAACATATTATCGATCTTTATTCGACCCGAATCCTGCTTGATAATGATGTTTTCGTTCTCCCGAATTACGCGCGAATTATTCTTTTTAAAGGGTTGATTCCCAACAATCAAAGACTGTAACATCCGGTAATCAATCCGAAAACCCATCATCGTACTCAAACTATCATAGGTCAGATTGTAATATTCCCCACTGATCTTTTGGTAAAACTGTACGCGGTCTTGACCAAACAAACCCGTTGCGCCCGTTAAGCCCGACTGTGAAATATTCACCCAAATAATGCTGTCTTTTTTAACGCGAATATCGACCGAATAATTGTCTGTATTGGTGCCCGACTTCCACGCGACCCGAGATTTGGCCTTCAAATAACTAAATGATAAATCATCCGCGGCTTCTTTGGAATCTCGCTCATCGGTCACACTGGGTTTTGGCTCCTCGTGCTGAATCGTATCAATGGGTAAAACCACACGAACTGTATCTACAGGCATCTGCTGAGCAACCTGCACAACGGAACCCGTTTTACAAGCCTGCAAGAGAACAAAAACCAAAAAGAGTGATACAAATCGACCCATAATACTATTGATATGCAAAATTATCTCAATTTTCGACAATTTGCCTCATCTTGATTTTTTTATCAAGATTTTGATTGGCATTTGGTAAAGCCTTTGCTTTTTCCCAACTACTTACGGCCTCCCGAATTCGACCCAAGCGAAATAATGCGTCGCCATGATGCTCCCAAACCGCTGAACTTTGAGATTCCTCATCCGCTACTGCCCTATCCAGGTAACGTAAAGCCTCCGCAAATTCCCCCTGCTGATACAAGACCCACGCATAGGTATCCAAATAGGTGCCTTCCTTCGGAAATTTATCAACCAATTGCTTTGACATCCCAGCCGCCTTCACCAATTGCTCTTTGCGTAAGGATAAATAATAACTGTAATTGTTTAAGACATGTTCATCGGTCGGATTCAATAACAACACTTTGTCAAATGCAGCATCCGAATCTTTGGATCTGCCGACGGCATGATAAACATCGCCCAACATTGAAAATAACTGCATATTCCAATTATCCGAGGGCTTGATGATTCCTCGAGCAATCTCCAGATACTTTAAAGCATCGGTATTATTCCCTTGCAGATACCGCGCGAAGCCCAATTGGAAATTCAAAAAACCTTGTCTAGGAAATGCCTTCAATGCCTCTAATGCGTGAACGGATGCACTATCGATTGCATTTAATTCAAAGTCCAACTGTATAATTCGTGCCCAAACCTCATATTTAGGATCCCCCATGCGCGCCGCGCGCAAATAGAACCGCTGACCCTCCTCTATTTTGGAAGCACTCACAAATAAATCTCCTTGTATCGCCAAAAAACGAGGTTCCTCCGGGTAGATGGACAACCAATGCGTTGCCAATTGATTAGCCTGCTCCCATTTGATTGGATCATCGATCAACTCAAAAACTTTCATCGTGACTTGTGCCACCATGGAAGGCAACACTTCATGATCCTCCGCGGCACGACGCAACTGAATGATACAGGAATCAAAATTTTTCTGGTGCAGGTAACCGTTCGTCAGCAATAAAGCGAGTTGGCCTTGCGCAGGATATTGCGCTTGCAAATTCCGCAGATCTGTTTGTACCGAATCTGCCTGACTCAAGTCCCAAGCAACATCCATCTGATCCCAGGTAAACAACTGCTCTTCATCGTCCAACGCAAGTAATCGTTGGCCCGCCTTCAATGCACTTGTCAACTGCTTCTGCTTTAATAAGATAAATTCTTTTGTCCGAATAATGGCAGGATATTCGCCTACATAATGATCCGCGCGATCCAAAGCTTGCAAGGCAAGGGCTCCTTGCTCCGACCATAAATAGGCCTGGGCCAACAACAAATTGACTTCGGGGTGCGACTCATCGTATTGGCTTAGCTTCGTCAAGCAGGTAATGGCTTCGGAAATCTGCCTATCGGCCAACAACTGCTCCGCAAAGAATAAGCCATAATCGAGCGAATAGGGTGACAATTCATGAGCTCTGCGCGCATGAACCAAAGCACTTTTGGGATTCTTTTCGGCCAGATAGGCTTTAGCTAGGTAAAAAGACAAGGAAGGTTCATTGGAAACAACCGATGCCAAACTCTCCCAAACCAAGATAGCCTCTGAAAAATCCTCTTTGATGTAATGACGCATCCCCTCCTGAAAAAGGGCTTCCTGTCCTGCCTTCGATTGGATTAATCTTTTACCTTGGGCAGTCACTAATGAAGAAAAACCAACAAATAACAAAAGCAGCAGCCAGCGCCTAAACAATCCCAAACCGATGTTTTGCTGCGTCATATTCCCCTATAGCTTAAGTAAATATTGATTCAGTTGATTCAACCAGGCCTGAGCCCCTTGCTGATTCCAATGCGAGTCCGATCGAAAGAAATAACTTTTACCCCCTTTGATTAACACCTGCGTCGGGTCAACTAGGTTTAGTCGACCTTGATTTGCATAAGCCAAGCTAGGTATCAAGTGATTCGTAGGCGTAGATTCCGTCTGTGTGATGGCAACGGGATTGGGTATGAAACTAAAAACGACTTCATCAAAACCTCTACTTTCCGCATATTGCTCGATTTTCGCCATGCGACCTAAAAGATCTTGGATGTTTTGTGAACGAAGCGGATAAAATGAACTCCCTTTTTGCATAGAATCCATGGTCTCCTTCATGTAGAGAAATTTTTGGTCCTCCGAAAGAACCACGTCGGCAGTCGTCCGATTAAACAAGCTCAAATTCCCTTGCGCTTTGAATGATTTAATAAAACTTAAGGCCTGGAAATTAAACAGGGTAAAATCAATATTCTGCTCCAAATTGGGATCATAAAGCGCATCTGCCAAACACGCATTAAGTTTTTCATCCCACGTCAAAGGCGCGCGATAGCCTTCCAAATGTGCCTTGACACGCATGATGTCAATAACATTCCAAATATTCCGCTCGACGCTCTCAATAAGCAATACCTTTTTATGACTGGAAGGTGTAAATGCGATTGGGGCACCGCCCCCATCCGACCATTTCCGGAAGTCTAAACGTTTAGCACGCGCAAAATTGGACGTATCCATCTGCATATAGCTATACAAATAACTATCCCCAATAATATACAAATCCGTATCGCGTAAGCCTGGGGAAGTATATTGATTCGAAATCAAGGACGTATCCTTTTCCAAGCGAAAAGCAGGCAAATAAGTAAGGCCATACAAATCCCCGAATCGGTATTTATCGGAACCCAAATTTCCTTGCTGCTGATACCTTGCCTTGGAAATCCAACGCATCGCCTGATCTGAACTACTGATTCCAAGAACCCCTAGCAGAACAATCAACACCAAAAAGGCCAGCGCTTTTTTCATTAAAACTGAAAGTAAATAAACTGTTTTAAACTAAATACCCCCAAGAAATAAATCGCCAAGAGCATCAGCGGCAATAGCCACATCTTTGGACGCATTTTTTTACTTGATTGACGATCCCAAACCAATAATCCCACAATCAAAAATAAACTCAAAATGATTTCATTCCGATGCATTCCCAAGGGTGCATCGACATTCCAAACCCCTAAACGATTAACAAATAAGTTTATTTCCGCGAAATGGGGCAAACGGAAAAATACCCAAGCAAGAGTTACCAATGCAAATGTCCAGAGCTGTAAGAATCGCAAATAAAACCCTCGAGCATGTTCGGGTGATAATACAGGGAATCGCCGACTCAGCGTAATACCGACCAATTGAAAAATCCCATGCAAGGCACCCCAAATCACAAAATTCCAACTCGCGCCATGCCAAAAACCTGAGATAATAAAGACCACCATGATATTGAAATACCATTGGGGAATGGAAACCCGATTGCCGCCTAGTGAAAAATACACATAATCTTTAAACCAAGTAGAAAGTGAAATATGCCAACGGCGCCAAAAATCCGGAATGGACTTCGCTAAATAAGGTGCGCGAAAATTGGTCATCAAATCAAAGCCCATCACTTTCGCCGCTCCGATCGCCATGTCGGAATAGCCCGAAAAGTCACAATAAATTTGAAACGAATAAAACACAGCCGCTAAGATCAAATTCCCACCAGATTGAATTGCCAAACTGCCATATACGGAATCTACTAAAATAGCAAGACGATCAGCGATAACGACTTTCTTAAAAAGACCTTGCGCCATTTGAAACAGACCCGCTTTTATCCGTTCCGTATCCCAGAAATGCTCTTCGTAAAACTGATGAATGAGGTTTTGGGGACGCTCGATAGGGCCAGCAACCAACTGTGGATAAAACATTACATATAGGCTGTAAATCCCAAAATTTCGTTCTGCCTTTTGGTGCCCTCGATAAACCTCAATGGTATAACTCATGGCTTGAAAAGTATGAAAGGATAATCCAATGGGCAACAGGATCGACAACTGAGGAATCTGAACAGCGTATCCAAAATAATTTGCCGCGACCATGAAATTGCCCGTAAAGAAGGCATAATACTTGAATACCGCTAGAACACCCACATTTGCCAACAAACTTACCGCTAAAAATAGCTTCTTCGCATTGCCTTGAAAACGTTCCAAATAGATCCCGGCATAGTAATCCACCACGATGGTAAAGCCTAAAATACCTAAATAAATGGGCTGAAATGCCATGTAGAAGTAGCACGAGGCAAGCAACAAAAGCACCCAACGAAAGCGATGTGCCAATAAAAAATAGGCGGTGGTCACAATTCCAAAAAACACCAAAAACTGCAAGGAATTGAATACCATTGTCTGTTAGTTGATTACCTGAATTTGGGCAAATAAAGTTGCGTCATCCATCACAAGTTCTGCTTTCTCTCCTGTTAAAGCTGGTGAAATCGTAATGCTCAAAGCTTGAACCTCTTGCTGAATATAGCCGCCAAAGACTTGAATACTTTCCATCCACGCGGCAGGACCTTGTTCAACAACAATCGAAATCTTATCGACTACATCAAAACCGGAATCCTTTCGCAAATTCTGAATACGATTAACAAACTCCCGAGCCATTCCCTCTTGAACCAATTCCGGCGTCAAGGTATTATCCAAGGCAATGGTCAATCCACCTTCTGAAGCAGTTAAATAACCAGGCATGTCTTCCGTAACTATTTCAATATCCGCTAATGAAATGTCAAAGCCTTGTAAATTAGCTGTTCCAGCTGTTTCAATCTGCGACAAATCACCCGAGCTCATGCCCGTAATCACTTCGGCAACGGCCTTCATATCTTTCCCGAATTTCGGACCTAAGGCCTTGAAATTTGGTTTGACTTTCTTGCTTAATACGCCGGATGCATCGTCTAGGTAATTCACCAACTTCACATTCACCTCGGATTTAATCAAATCTTCCACTTGACGTATTTGCTCACGTGCGGATTCCTGTAACACAGGAACTAACACTTGTGCAAGCGGCTGGCGCACTTTTAATTTATGCACCTTACGAATCGAGTGAACCAATGAACAAATGCGTTGTGCCATATCCATCGAACCTTCCAAATCCGCATTTTGCCAAGCAGGATTCACCTGTACAAAATCAGTTAAATGTACCGAAGTCGCACCTGTTAAATTCTTATATAACCAATCCCCATAGAATGGAGCAATCGGCGACATTAATTGCGCAACCGTCGTCAAACAGGTATGCAAAGTTTGATATGCCGCGGCTTTATCAGCTGAAATCCCTTGGTTCGTATCCTCCGGATTCCAGAAGCGTCGGCGTGACAAGCGAACATACCAGTTGGACAAATGATCACACACAAAATCCTGTACCGCACGTCCTGCTTTGGTTGGCTCATAGGTTGCATAAGCCTCATCAACTTCCGCAACCAAGCTACTTAATTTTGAAAGGAGCCAGCGATCTAATTCCGTCAAATTGGCCATTTCAACCCCATTTGAATTAGGCGTAAACCCATCCAAATTCGCATACATGGCAAAGAAATTATAGGTATTTGTCAGCGTACCAAAGAACTTATTACGCACCTCGGTAATGCCTGCTAAATCAAATTTCAAGTTATCCCAAGGTTGCGCATTGGTAATCATGTACCAGCGCGTAGGATCCGCCCCGTATTTCGAAAGCGTATCAAATGGATCAATCGCATTGCCCAAACGTTTGGACATTTTATTGCCATTTTTATCTAGGACCAAACCGGTCGAAACGACATTTTTAAACGCCACCGACTCTTCCACCATAGCCGAAATGGCATGGAGGGTAAAGAACCATCCACGTGTTTGATCCACCCCTTCCGAGATAAAATCCGCCGGATAAGACTGTTTGAAAATTTCTTGATTCTCAAATGGGTAATGCCATTGCGCGAAAGGCATCGCACCTGAATCAAACCAAACGTCGATCAAATCCGCCTCACGTGCCATAACAACTCCTGATGGACTTAATACAAAAATATTATCCACATAAGGACGGTGTAAATCCGCCTCACCTGCCTTCACTGCCGCAATAAATGCTTCGTTTCCATTGCGCTGTTCAACACTTAATTTTCCAGAATCAATTGCCTTGGCTAATGCTTGTGTTAATTCTTCTACCGAACCAAAACACAATTCTTCAGAACCATCTTCTGCGCGCCAAATGGGCAATGGCGTTCCCCAATACCGAGAACGAGACAAATTCCAATCAACGAGGTTCTCCAACCAGTTTCCGAAACGACCTGTACCCGTCGACTCGGGTTTCCAGTTAATTGTGTTATTCAATTCGATCAATTTATCCTTCACTGCCGTGGTTTTGATAAACCAAGAATCCAATGGATAATACAAAACGGGTTTATCTGTACGCCAGCAATGTGGATACGGGTGATCAAATTTCTGAACGTTAAATGCTTTGTTTTCCGTTTTTAATTGGATTGCAATGCGTTCGTCAACAGACAAATATTTATCACGGCCCTGCTTGATTTTGGCCGCTTCTTTTTCTTCTTCGCTTAAATAAGCCTCTTTTACGGGCTCTAAGGCATAATCCGTCACCTCTTGAACGAAACAACCTTGGCGGTTCACCAATGGCACATCCTTTCCGTTGGCATCTTGAACAAAGATCGCCGGAATGTTATTTTGTTGGGCTACCCGAAAGTCATCCGCACCAAACGTAGGCGCCGTATGCACAATTCCCGTTCCATCTTCCGTCGTCACGAAATCTCCTAAAATCACGCGGAAAGCAGGACTTACTGGCTGAACATAAGGCATCAATTGTACATATTCCACGCCTTCGATATTGGATCCTTTGAACGTATCAACAATCACATACGGAATAGCACTAGGCTTTTTCTCAGCCGAAACGTAGGCATCAAAATCGCCGTTTTCTGCCGCAGCTTGGAAATAATTCTTCACCAAATCCTTCGCTAAAACCACGTGAACGGGTAAATAGGTGTAAGGATTAAAGGTCTTCACCAAGACATAAGCGATGTTCTTCCCAGCCGTTAACGCTGAGTTAGACGGTAAAGTCCAAGGCGTCGTCGTCCAAGCCAAGATATAAACTGGCTCTCCTCCTGATTTTTCAAATAAAAAGGCTGATTTCGCCGTGTTTTTTGCCTCAAATTGAGCGGTCAAGGACGTATCCTTCACATCGCGGTAACAACCTGGCTGGTTTAATTCGTGTGATGACAAACCTGTACCTGCCGCTGGCGAGTACGGTTGAATCGTATAGCCTTTGTATAAAAGTCCTTTGTCGTATAAACGTTTTAAGAGATTCCAAACGCTTTCAATGTAAGGGGTTTGATAAGTCACATACGGATTCTCTAAATCCACCCAGTAACCCATTTTTTCCGTCAAATCATTCCACTGATCCGTGAATTTCATGACCGTCTCACGGCATTTTTGATTGTATTCTTCGACCGAAATCGATTTGCCGATGTCCTCTTTGGTGATGCCTAATTCTTTCTCAACTTGCAATTCAACGGGTAGGCCGTGGGTATCCCAACCACCTTTACGCTTCACTTGCTTGCCCTTTAAGGTCTGGTAGCGACAGAAAATATCCTTAATCGTACGCGCCATCACGTGGTGAATACCGGGTGTACCGTTTGCCGAAGGAGGACCCTCGAAAAAAGTAAAGCTCGGATTCCCCTCACGGGATGAAATCGATTGTTCGAAAATTTGATTCTCTCTCCAGAAATTTAGTACCTCGTCCGCTACAGCAGCATAATCTAAATTTTTGTATTCCTTAAAGGCCACAGTCTTGTTGTTTTTTATGAAATAATCGGCAAAATTGAAGCAAAAATAAGAAAAAATACCGAAAAATTAAGGCCAAAGCCATGAACAAATCTCGCCTCCGACAGCTTGCACTGGCCCGACGCAAAAATGTGTCGGCACGCATCTTTGCGTTGTTGAACGAGTCGGCCCAACAAGAATTCATGGATTTCATCACGAGCTTTCCACAGCCACGAATAATCATGAGCTTTCAGCCGATAGTCGAGCGGAAGGAAGTTCAAATGGAGACAATCCATCAAACCTTGTGGTCGCTTGGGCACAAACTTTGTTTTCCACGTGTGGAAGGTGAAGATTCGATGTTGGCCTATTTCGTGCAAAAAGAGGACACTTTCATCACATCGGCCTGGGGAATTAAGGAACCGAATCCCTTGATGCATACAAAAATAACCGCAACCGACATTGACCTGATCATCATTCCCCTATTGGCATTCGATTCCAAAGGCAACCGCGTGGGATACGGGAAGGGATTTTACGATCGATTTCTTATGGATTGTAGGCCAGATGCCATCAAAATTGGTATCTGTCTAGACGAAGCGGTTCAGCGGATCGATGACGTGGAAGCGCATGACATTCCATTGGACCTTTGCATTACCCCCACGGGCATCCACCTTTTTGATGGATTTTATCAAAAAAATCCTTTTGATTCAGAATTTAAGCCCTAATTTTGCAAGCTACTTAACCCCGTTTGGTTCGTGAAAATCAAGCAATTACTCTTCTGGATACTTTGTTTTGCCTCCTTGGAATTGAGGGCCCAACAAACGACAACAGAAAAATTGTATCCGATTGAACAAATCCAGCAGGGGTTTAGTAATAAGTTCGTTTACAAGCGGCAGGTGATTGAAAATCCATTGGCGTTGCAGATTCCATTATTGGAAGCTAGGGACCCCGAAGTCAGTTTAGAATTCAACACCTATAAACGCCAACGTAAACTGATGACCTGGATATCGAGCATTGGACTAGGCGTATCCGCTTATTCTTTGTTGAAACCCGGTCAAGTGACAGAAGGATTTTATTTGTCTACGATTGGTGCGGCGGCTCTTGTGAATGTTTATGTGGGAACCGTCAGTATGCGTCACTTAAAACGTGCTTTAACAAAGTACAATAGCTTGGTGGGAGAAGATCCCAAAATAAGCTTTGAAGTAAAATCCCATGGCGCGCAAGGAGCGTCTATGGTATTACATTGGAAGTATAATTTTTAATTAATATAAACATGAAAGTTGCTGTTGTAGGCGCCACAGGATTGGTTGGCGGCGAAATCTTGAAAGTATTAGCGGAAAGAAATTTTCCTGTCACTGAAATTATCCCAGTAGCGTCTGAGCGCTCTATCGGTAAAAAGATTGCTTTCAAAGGAAAGGAATTCGAAGTGGTAGGTTATGAAACAGCAATCTCGATGAAACCCAACGTAGCGATTTTCTCTGCGGGTGGGGGCACATCTTTGGAAATGGCACCTCAGTTTGCTGCAGCTGGAATTACCGTTGTTGATAACTCGTCTGCATGGCGCATGGACCCTACTAAAAAATTAGTTGTTCCCGAAATCAATGCAAGCACATTGACACCAGAAGATAAAATCATCGCGAATCCAAACTGCTCAACCATTCAAATGGTTGTCGTGATGAATCCATTACACAAGAAATACAAAATCAAGCGTGTGGTTGTTTCTACGTACCAATCGGTAACGGGAACAGGTAAGGCTGCCGTGGACCAATTGTTCGATGAGCGTGCAGGAAAAACCGATTACAACAAAGTGTACCCACACAAAATCGATTTGAACGTATTGCCACACATTGATTCATTCTTGGACAATGGCTATACAAAAGAAGAGATGAAGATGATCTTGGAAACCAAGAAAATCATGATGGATGATTCGATTCAGGTGACTGCGACAACGGTTCGTATTCCTACGATCGGGGGTCACTCAGAATCTGTGAACATTGAATTCGAAAATGATTTCGATTTAGCGGAGGTTCGTGCTATTTTAGAAAAAGAAGAAGGCATCATCGTGCAAGACGATCCAAAGAACTTCGTTTATCCGATGCCGATCACCGCACATGGAAAAGACGAGGTATTTGTGGGACGTATTCGTCGGGATGATACGCAAAAGAATACCTTGAACTTATGGATTGTCGCGGACAATTTGCGTAAAGGTGCTGCAACCAATGCAGTCCAAATTGCGGAATACCTCGCGGCTCACAACTTAATTTAATGAGAAGGCCGGTGATACCGGCCTTTTTTATGCCATGACAAGACTTAGTGTAAATATCAACAAGATTGCCACCCTACGTAATTCGCGTGGCGGCAATAATCCCGATGTCATTCAGGTGGCCTTGGATTGCGAGCGCTTTGGCGCGGAAGGCATTACGGTGCATCCGCGTCCGGACGAACGTCACATTCGTTACGCAGATGTGCGCGCGTTGAAAGAAGTTGTTACGACAGAATTCAACATTGAGGGTAATCCGATGGAACCCTCCTTCATCGAATTGGTGATGGAAGTCCGCCCAGAGCAAGTAACCTTGGTTCCCGATGCGTTAGGCCAAATTACCTCGAATCACGGTTGGGACACCATCCAGCACCAGGGATTATTACATGCATTAATCGCCCAATTCAAGGAAGCGGGTATTCGCACATCGATATTTGTTGACCCAATACTTGAAATGGTGGAAGCAGCTGCGACGACCGGTACCGATCGGATCGAGTTGTATACAGAACCTTATGCAGAACAGTTTTTTGAGAATCCGACTCAGGCGGTGTCGGCCTATCGGAAAGCAGCATTTCGTGCGAGCCAACTAGGCTTAGGCATCAATGCGGGACATGATTTGAGCTTGGAAAATTTGGCATTCTTTAAGGCGAATGTTGCCCCTTTGGATGAAGTATCGATTGGGCATGCCTTGATATGTGATGCTTTGTATTATGGATTAGAGAACACAATCCAGTTGTACAAAAGAGCATTAAGTTAACAGCAAGGCCTGTGTTTTGCACAAGCCTTGCCGTTCAATCCTTATTCGCGATCGCCAGTTAATACAACTTGGCCACCCGCAACAGATAATTTAATCGCCGTGATTTTTCCTTCAGCGCGTGAAAAAATCACATCCGCATCGTATCCTTGAATCGTAGCAGAAAAGGTATCCTTAGCGTTGCTAGGTTTCAAGACAGCACCTTCTGCAGGATTTGCGTCAGAGCTCAATGCCAATTGACCATCTTTCATGGCAATGACAATTTTCTTCACGTATTCGTTGTCGGCCATTTTGAATGACGCAACATAATCAGCTAAGGTAGCACCTTCTTTTTGGCCTGTTAACACTTGACCTTGTGCTTCGATTTTTACACCTTTCACAGCACCAGCCTCACGAGTAAATACAACAGTACCGCCCATGCTTTCTAATGCAAATTCATCTGCATTTTTTCCTGGAGCTAATTCCGCATCTGGGAAACCTTCAGCAGCCATGATGACTTTGCTGTCTTTCACTGAAATCGTAATCGACTTTACGTATGGATTTTCGGATAACTTAAACGTACCTGCATAATCGGCAGGATTGGATTGTGCAAGCAATTGAACAGCTGAAACGCAGATGACAAAAGCTAAAGAGAATAATTTTTTCATAAGGGAGGTATTCGATTAAAGATGAAACAAAGCTACGCAATTTGGCAAAACCACCTTTGATTAATCCCAAAAAAGATGATTTTTTTACCAGAATTTTGTCGCTCAAATAATTAAAACGATTTTGATTTAAAAAAGTTTTGGCTACATTTGGAACGTCATCAAGACAAATATTAATCAATTCGCCCAGTAAATCGATAGGAGATACAATATGAGATAAACCTCTACGTTAACAATTTTGAAGTTTTATGATTAAAATTCAGGTTAGCGATGCGGCTTTATTATCAGCGTACATCCAAGGGGACGATAAAGCGTTTGAGACATTAGTCAAACGTAGTAAATCCAAAGTTTATACGACTATTTATTTGATCGTTAAGGACCGCTACATTGCGGAAGACTTAATGCAAGAAGCATATATTAAGGCCATCGACGTGATCAAGTCGGGCCGCTACAACGAAGAAGGGAAATTTTTACCCTGGATTCTGCGTATTTCGCATAATATGGCGATTGATCATTTTCGGAAGGAAAAACGTTATCCGACGATTGTATTAGAAGATGGCTCGAAGGTTTTCAACAGCTTTGATTTTGCAGAGGACTCGGTCGAGGAGCAGCAAATGAAGGCGGATCAAGTAGAGAACATTCGGGAAATGATAAAAAAATTACCTGATGAGCAACGTGAGGTATTGGTGATGCGACACTATGAAGACTTAAGTTTTCAGGAAATCGCAGACCAAACTGGCGTTAGCATCAATACTGCCTTGGGAAGAATGCGTTATGCGCTCATCAACCTGAGGAAAATGCTAAACAAACAAGAGATTGCCTATGACGCAAAGCTTTACCCCAAATGACCTTATTAAAAACTTGTACGAGCCTCAAACGGGCAAAAACGAATTAACAAACCCGGAAATACGCTCGGAGTTAGCGGCATTCCAACAGGTCCAAAACGCCCTAGACCAAGCTTATGTAGCCCCGTCAGCGCGAGTGATTGATCGCATCCTGGATTATTCCAAACACAAAGCGTCGATTCAATCTTAATCTTGAAATTGTTTCTTATTTTGCATCAAATTCCACACGATGCTCAAGAAGGAACGATTTCAAGCTTTTATTTCCCATTTCGAATCCTCATTTCCTGAGGCTGAAACGGAATTGCATTACAGCAATCCTTATGAATTGTTGGTGGCCGTTGTGTTATCTGCACAATGCACCGACAAACGCATCAATCAAGTCACTCCTGCCCTTTTCATGCGATTCCCGGATGCGAAAGCCTTAGCAGAATCGAGCGTTGAGGAAATTTTCAGTTACATCCGTTCCGTTTCCTATCCGAATAATAAGGCGAAACATCTCTTAGGTTTAGGCCAAAAAATCGTAGACCAATTTGCCGGTGAGGTACCTGAAACCTTGGAGGATTTACAGACACTACCGGGCGTGGGTCGGAAAACGGCGAATGTCATCGCTTCGGTCATCTATAATCAACCAGCGATGGCGGTGGACACCCACGTATTTCGAGTTTCGAGACGATTAGGTTTAGTACCACAAACGGCGAAGACGCCTTTACTCGTAGAAAAAGCATTAATACGTCACTTACCCAATGACATTATTCCGGTCGCGCATCATTGGTTGATTTTGCATGGTCGCTATATCTGTTTGGCACGCACCCCCAAATGCAAGGAATGCTCCATCACGCATTTTTGTGCCTATTTCGCAAAAAACCAGGACAAATGATCGAGGCTGCCGGCATTATTGCTTCCATATTAGGGGTTTATTTTTCAGGCCAACGGAAATCAATGGCCTGGATTTGGAACATATTGGCTTCCGGAATCTACATGTACGTATTTTATGAGGCAGGTTTATACTCCGACATGGAATTACAGGGGGTATTTATTTTGATGGCTGTTTATGGTTTATACCAATGGCAGCGCGAAGATTCTGCGTGGAAGCCATCTAAAAGCAGTTTCCGTCAAATCATCATCGGATTATTCCTAGCCTTAATTTATGGATTAGTCGCGGGCTATCTACACGAACGATTTGCCGTAGCAGTCAAATCTCCTTACTGGGATGCTACATTGGCGGGCCTTAGTATGTTGGGGACCTATTGGGCGGCCCAACGGAAAATTGAAAATTGGATTTTGTGGATACTTGTTGACCTCGCGTACATAGGCATGTATTTAGTTAACGGTTTATGGGGTACCGCGGCTTTGTACATCTTGTTTGTTTTCATGGCAATTTACGGTTGGATTTCTTGGCGCAACAAACTCAAAATCAAGTGATTAAAAATTTGTCTGAGAATTTATACGAATCAGCGCACAAAATTGTCCAATAAAATTATCTTTGTAGGATAGAACACGGCAAGATCAGTAAGGTGCTGAAATTCAAATAATTATACTTTTTCGTGTTCGAGTAAAATTAATAGCGTTTTTATTTATGGCTACGGAAGAGAAGAATCGTTACTCCGCTGAAGAATTAAAAGAATTCGAAGCAATCATTCAAGGTAAATTAGCGGAAACCAATGCAGAGTTAAAGTATTTAAGATCAGCATTAAGCAAAAAAAATGACCCGGGAACTGATGATACATCAGGCAATTCAAAGGTCATGGAAGATGGAGCGGAAACGCAAGAGAAAGAAAGTATGAATCAATTGGCCGTGCGCCAACAAAAATTCGCAAAAAGCTTAGAAAATGCGTTGATGCGCATCAAGAACGGCACATACGGTGTTTGTATCGATTCAGGAAAGTTGATTTCCAAAGAGCGTTTGCGCTTAGTTCCGCATACACAACATTCGATTGAGGCCAAATTAAAACAACGGTAGATGGGATTTTTCGACAATAATGGTTTGGTAGATTTATTGAAAAACTACCTCAAAACGCAATTTGAACTTGTCAAACTCGATATTCAAGAGCGTTTAGAAGCCTTATTGGAACGTATATTCAAATTCGTCATCTTGGCATTTGCGGTAGGCATCGGGGTATTATTCCTCTTGCATGGCATCGCCAATATGATCAATGCTTATTTAGGCAGTCCATTTTGGGGACATTTAATTGTTTCTGGTGCTTGCTTTATTGTAGGCGGAATCATGGTGGCAAGCTTTCGCAAGCCAACAGATGATGTAGAATCCGAGGTAGAAGAAATAGTAGAAGAAGACATTACAGCAGATGAGTCAGATACAGAATAAAAAAGCACAATTAGAGGCTGAGGCGGCTAATTACGAAGATAAAATAGGTGAGTCAATCGCAGATATTAAACAGGTTGCCAAAGAAAAAGGTACCCAAATCCTAGTGGCTGGAGCTGTAGTAGCCGGAGCCTATTTGTTGTACTCCTTGTTTTCAGGCAGTGACAAATCAGAGAAGAAATCCGAGAAAAAAGAGTCTTCTTTTTTAGCCAATGCGCTTACGTCTTATGCCGTAGGGATTGCATTATCCTTGGCAAAAGACCAATTAGTTGATTATTTAAGAAAGCTCGAGGAAGAATCAGTTAAGAAATAACAAATTCATTTTTTCAGCACTACCTTTGGCAAACCTTGAAGGATTGCCAAAGGTTAAGAGGAATTTTAGCTTAGTTTTCCATCAAGTAGGCCTTGATGAATTCATTGATTTCGCCATCCAACACCGCGTCGGTATTAGACGTTTGGTAATTCGTCCGGTGGTCTTTCACACGGCGATCGTCCAATACATAAGATCGAATCTGCGAACCCCATTCTATTTTCTTTTTGCCCGCTTCTACTTCGGCGCGCGCGGCGTTGCGTTTGTCGATTTCAATTTGGTATAATTTCGATTTCAGCAATCGCAAGGCAACTTCTTTATTCATTAATTGCGAACGCTCCTGCTGGCAAGCAATAATAATCCCGGAAGGTTTGTGCGTCAAACGAACAGCCGTCTCAACTTTATTGACATTCTGCCCTCCTGCTCCACCAGAACGGAATGTATCCCAGTCGATGTCGGCAGGATTGATTTCAATTTCGATGGTATCATCGGCCAAGGGACAAATGTATACGGAGGCGAACGAGGTATGTCGGCGAGCATTTGAGTCGAAAGGCGAAATGCGCACAAGGCGATGAACGCCATTCTCCGACTTCAAATTGCCATAGGCAAATTCACCCTCCACCTCGATGGTCACGGATTTGATTCCGGCCACGTCCCCTGCGTTTTCGTCGACTAGACGAACTTTGAAACCATTTTTTTCAGCCCACATGTGGTACATGCGTAGCAACATGGACGCCCAATCTTGGGATTCGGTTCCACCTGCACCGGCATTGATTTCGAGGACGGCACTCATGTTGTCCCCTTCCTCCGACATCATTTTACGGAATTCAAGCGATTCGAGGAGCGCTTCGAGTTTGGCACCTTCGGCATCCACTTCGAGCTCCGTGGCTTCACCCATTTCATAAAATTCCCAGATTGTTTCGAGATCGTCTTGCGAGCGAGCTAGTTGGTCGAAACCATCCGTCCAAAATTTCAGCCCACGCATTTCGCGCATGGTGCTTTCAGCCTTTTCGGGATTATTCCAAAACTCGGGATCGAGTGTGACCGTCTCCAGTTCGGAGATTAAATATTTCTTATGATCGTAGTCAAAGATACCTCCTTAAAGCCTCTATTCTGGCTTTCAGGTCATTGAACCTGTCTCTTGTCATGTGGATTTCTGCTAAATAAAGTACAAATATACCCGATTTTGTGCTAAATTGCGGCCTCATTCATTTAAATCAAGCAATAAAATGGCGCAACAATACGATTTGATCGTGGTAGGCTCAGGCCCAGGGGGTTATGTAGCAGCTATCCGAGCTTCTCAATTAGGTTTAAAATGTGCAGTCGTGGAGAAAGAATCTTTGGGAGGTATCTGCCTAAACTGGGGATGTATCCCAACCAAAGCCTTGTTAAAATCTGCGAATGTATTTGAATACATCAAACATGCATCGGATTACGGAATTACGGTAAAAGGAGCAGAAGCTGATTTCTCTGCTGTGATCGCACGTTCACGTGGGGTTGCCGATAGCATGAGTAAAGGCGTTCAGTTTTTGATGAAGAAAAATAAGATCGACGTGATCATGGGTTACGGAAAAATCCAACCGGGTAAAAAGGTGGAGGTTACGGATGCCGATGGAAAAGCGACGATTTACGAAGGAAAAAATATCATGATTGCGACGGGTGCACGTGCGCGTGCCTTGCCAAATATTCCAATCGACGGCGAAAAAGTAATTGAATACCGCAAGGCGATGAGCTTAGAAAAACGTCCAGATTCGATGGTTATCATCGGTTCCGGTGCGATCGGTGTGGAATTTGCTTATGTATATGCGGCGATGGGAACGAAAGTAACAATCGTAGAATTTATGCCAAACATCGTTCCGGTAGAGGATGAAGATGTATCGAAAGAATTGGCGAAGCAATACAAGAAAATGGGCATCGACATCTTGACTTCATCGAGCGTGGAGTCGGTAGATACCAAAGGAAAAGGTTGCAAGGTGAGTGTAAAAACGCCAACAGGCAATCAAGATATCCAATGTGACATCGTACTTTCTGCGGCGGGTGTGATTTGCAATTTGGAAAACATTGGTTTGGAAGAAGTAGGTATCATTGTGGACAAGGGACGTATTCCGGTGAACGCATGGTATGAAACGAATATGCCAGGTTATTATGCGATTGGTGATGTAACGCCAGGTCCAGCATTAGCACACGTAGCTTCTGCAGAAGGTATTATTTGCGTAGAGAAAATCGCGGGTCACAAGACGGAGGCATTGGATTACACAAATATCCCGGGATGTACGTACTGCTCACCTGAAATTTCTTCTGTGGGAATGACAGAGAAGAAAGCGATCGAGGCAGGTTATGACATCAAAGTAGGTAAATTCCCATTCGTGGCGTCTGGAAAAGCAACAGCTGCTGGAGCACGTGATGGTTTTGTGAAGGTAATCTACGATGCCAAATACGGCGAATTGTTAGGTGCACACATGATCGGATATAACGTAACGGAACTTATCGCGGAAGCGGTGGTTGTTCGTAAGTTGGAAAGCACAGCTTACGAGATCATGAAAACGGTTCACCCGCACCCGACCATTTCAGAAGCGTTCAAGGGCGCGACGGAAGCGGCATACGGCGAGGCAGTCGACTTATAAAATTTACAAAAAGGAAAGAGGAGCTTCGCTCCTCTTTTTTTATTGTCCAAAATAGGCATCCGTTCCACCTTCGAGCCAGTCGGCGCCCGGTATCATCGCAGCCGCCTCCGCGGAGCGGCCTCCTCCTTTTCCACAGACGGTGATGATGGGTTTATCCGTCGGGATTTCATGCAATCTTCCCGCGAGTTCGTTGAGCGGAATATGTTTTGCCCAGGGGATATGGCCATCTTCAAATTCCTTTTTTGTACGTACATCTAGCATAAACACTTTCCCGTGTTTGAGCAAAGGTTTTAAGTCGGCTTGTGTCATCATGAACCAAAGGTCGGCAAATTATTTGTCCTCCTCTTTTACAAATGATAAAAAACTACAGACTTCGGAATTGAATGGACTGATAGACCACTTTGCTATTGGGGTCATGCGCCTGGATGGCAATGGTTCCCGTTTGAATGCGTCTGGCATCGTCGCCTTTAGTCACTGATTCTGGTTCTGTAAACTCGATGATGGTTTTGCCATTGATTTTCGTGGTGATGTGGTTTCCTTGTACGATGACGTTCAGGTCGAACCATTCGCCATCTTTGACAAAGGTTTCTTTGGTATCTTGAATTCCATACACCGAAGCGGTGCGACGCCAGTCGGTATGCGAATTATTCACCTGAATCTCATAGCCTTGTTTCGGCCAATCATTTTCCAAGAATGCAGTACAAACATAGAGACCGGAGTTAGCACCTGGGTAGGTTTTCACGCGCGCGTGTACCTCAAAATTCTTGGGTGTATAGCCATTGTAAAAGAGGTGACCACGGTTTCCGTTGACGATCAGTTCACCGTTTTCGATGTGGAAGGAACTCGGATTTTCACTGACTTTCCAATTGTTCAGGTCTTGGCCATTGAATAGGTCGATCCATTGGGCGTTTGAGGTGAAGCTTGCAAGGAGCAAGAGGAATAGGAGGTTTTTCATGGGTGAGGTTTAGGATAATGAAGTTAAAAAAGTTTCGGGACTCACGACAAACATGACCGATTTTTTAAAGTCTTTATTGTTACGTGTTATGATCTCGGGGATATTATTTTCAAGGGCGCAGGCATGCTGTAAAGCAAATTTAAAATGATATCTGATTCATCTATGATTTGTATTTAGATGTAATATATTTTTGATATTCGGACTTGTGGTTGAAATTTTCCGTCAAATGCAAAACACCGGATAGACTTTTCACGAGTGTATTTACCTCAGAATTTCGTTCATGATCAACAAGTAATCTGAGGTAATTTTCTATCAATTTTGACAAACTTGTATTCTTGGCCTTAGCAAAAGTCTTCGCTTTTTCAATTACATCATGGTCTAGCTTAAGCGTTAATTTCGTGTCCATTGCTGAAAGTTATAAGAATGAAAATAAATATTTAACACGTACATCCTTACAAATCAAGCATAATACTCAAATTAGCCTTAAGCTTTTTCTGCTGATTTTCTGTCAAACGTCCCAATTTTGTAATAAGTCGGGTATTATCAATGGCACGAACTTGATCGACGAGCACATCACTTACTTCAGGTAATTGACCTTTTGTCAAATGCACCCGCAAATATTCTAATTTCGGTTGGACATTCGTCGTAACGGGGCAAATCAATGTAGATAAATGGACGGCATTGAGCAGGTCCGTTTGAACGACGACCACGGGTCTGGTTTTGCCTGCTTCGGTTCCTTTGCTTGAGTTTAGATTGGCTAACCAAATGTCAAATTGCTTAATCTCCATCGATCAACAAATCTAATTCCCGCAAAACTTCCATCGAATCGGAAGCGGTTAAGAGCGATTCTTTGGCTAAGGCTTTCTTCAATAATCTTCGCTTTTGGACCAAATTGTACATATTAACGGCTTCATTGATGTAACGATTACGTGCCAATTGTAATTGTGCCGTTATTTCCTCCGTGTCATCAAAAATATGGTCATCCAGTTTGAGCGATAAAGTTTTCATCTCTTCGTTTTTTTCAAAGGTATATATTATTAGTATATACTATAAGCCTGAATTGCAGATTATCAATTCATTGGTTTTCAAAAAAAATCAAATGCTTAGGGCATTTTCAATTTCAGAATCAATTGAATCAAAAGGGTAAACAAAATCCATCAAATTCGCATTCATCCAAACTAATAGATCGTATAATTCCTTCTTAATTTTTATAGCCTGTGTAAAATCAATCGTTGTACCAATAAAACAAATGGCCTCATTGTGATAAATACGATTTCTAAATTCCCGAATATCTTTGAGTGAAACTGCGATTGAATTACGATTTACGAATCTAGGCTTGTTAGGGAAACACTTAATAATGACACCTGACATAAGTTTATAATGTCTCGGCTCGAATAGACTAGTCCAAAAGCCAAATGTTTGTTCCGCGATTAAATTCCCTGCGGCAACTTTCCCCTTTAAATTAATTTCCGCTTTAACAATTTGAGTTTTTAACCAATATTTGGGACCCAAGGAAGAATCACTCATAAAGCCTCCTTTTTGATTAATTATCCAAGCCTGATCATCAAAATAGTTTGACAATTTTTCATTTATCTCATTTCTCAAAAATATTTCAAACAAATTCAATATTGGGTAAAATGCCTGAGCAACACGAATATTTGCAGCATATAGCTTCATGGCTCTACCTTGTGAATTAGAACAACTTATCAAATAACGAGCTAGCCTAGGTTTAGAAACAAAGATTTCAAATGCTTCAAATTCCATAATTATCTATAAAATCATATTCAGATTCAGAAATCTTGTGTACTTTTACATCGTAATGGTTGGTAAAGCCTCTTTTCCCAAAAGGATAACGTAACCAATCAAAAGATTTTTTAAAAACCTCTGAATCATCAGAGGTTTTTTTGTGACCGAAAGTATAAATTATATGTAACGCCCCAAGGACTTCTGTGAATTTATCAATTCATTGATATCACATAGGGTTTATGCTCCTCTAGGTATTCTTCCCACTCTTCCCTACTCCCGCGAAAGACATTCAAGTCGGCCCGGTGTGTAATGGCCATCAAATCCGCGTCAATATTAAATTGCCAAAAGGTACAATCCATCATGGTAGGACGCCAAGTATTCGTCGAGCTTAACCACAGGGTATGATTCCCAAATTCATCCTCGATGAAATCGCGGTAGCCATCTCCATTGGTGTAGAAAATAGGCTGGTGTTTGGTATGCCTTTTCAGTTCCTTCATGAAGGCATGTAGCCGTTTTTTTACTTTTTCATGTGGAATGGCCCGATTACCATGCTGCTCCACGTCGATCACTAAGGGTAACTGCAAGCGCCTACCGTCCAAGTGTTTCAAAAAGTGCTGAGCTTGCTCCTTCCCATCTACATCGAAACGAAAAAAGTGATAGGCTCCTACGGGGATATCTCGTTCTCGGAATGCCTCATAATGTTGCTCGAAGGTATCATCCACACGATCATCGCCTTCACTGACTTTTAAAAACACAAAATCCAACGTGTCTAAATCGTCATACAAGACACGTCCATTCCAATGCGACAAGTCCAATCCTCTAACCTCATAACTTTTGGCAAGTTCCCAGGGGTCACCGGGTTTTACGTGCTTTTTCTTAGTAGGCCAACGAAAATAGACCAAGAAAGCTAAGAGGCCAACAAAGAGAAGGAGTAGAGCGTAAACAGTTTTAGTCATATTAATGTTGGGCAAAATCAATCAAGGGTACAAAATTACCTTCAGCCGCGTGCTGAATGGCCTTTAAATAAATGCGACGTACATCTCCTTCGGTATGAGCACCCCATGTAAGGCTGGTTAAGCCAAATTTATATTTCATCAATAAATCAGCCATGAGTCGGGCATGCCGACCATTTCCGTTGGGAAAACAGTGAATAGACACCAAGCGAAACTTGAAGCGAACCGCAATTTCCACGGGAGAAAACGTTTGATGGAGAATCCAAAATTGGACATCCGCAAGCAAAACGTTTAACTCCGAAGGAATCGTATACCAAGGCACGCCAATATTGGTTTCAATCTTACGAAAAGTTCCAGACCATTTCCAAACATGTCCAAACATGCGACGATGCAACAAGCAAATAAATTCAGCCGTTAACAAAGTTGGCAATGTCCGCTTTCCCATCAACCAGCGCAAGGCCTCATTGATATTCGCCTGTTCGTATGCATTAATCTGCGCATGCGTATGCAACATCGGAATCTTCAGACCGGATAATTGGTCTGGATCCATAGGTGTTTGTCCAAATTCTGATGCATCTAAGCCTATTCCCATAAACTACTTAATTTCTGTTGCCTAATTTCGGAAATTAAGCGTTTCAATTCACGGGCTCGGTTATGATTATCAAGTATTTGATTTTCGAGCAGCATCGCCTGATTAGAAACCTGCATTAATTCAAGCGCCTTTTGCTCAATTCGGGCATCCATCATGGCCTCTAATGTACCTGACTTAGGCTTCAAATAATACACCAAATCCATATCCATCGCCGCAGCGACCTTACGTAAACTCGCCAAACTAATCGCTTCGGACTGTTCCCGTTGTTCAAATTTTTTAACAGCGGGGACCGACAAGCCCAGTCGGGAAGCCAATTGCTGCAATGTCATCCCAATCGAAGTTCGCGTGGCATGTATCCAGCCAGTGGGAATGCGTTCCTGCCGTTGCCCATTGACAAATGCATGGATTTGGTCGTCGAGTTGGTGAAGGGATAGATTTTTCATTTTAACCTTTGAGTTAATATTTTAATCACAAATATAAACCTTTAGATTAATATTTATCCTTTATACCTCGTTTAATTAATAATTATAATTCGACAACTCTACTCAGAATACATTGTGATGAATTAAAATTTTGTCAGAATGCATCTCTTAAATTTTTCTCACGAAGAAATATCACAATAAGTAGATATAAAGCCCTAAAAACAAAAAAGGAGCACTAATGGACTCCTTATTCTCTTGTAGAGGTGGGAGTGACAGCTCCACTCCATTCCGCTGTCATCCGCAAAGGGCATCTTGCACAAAGCCTGTCACCATTCGCTACGCAAATCGTGACCCTTTTATATTTTCATCTGCTCGCCCAAGCAAGCTTGGCTCACGACTGAAAATATAAAAGCCCCCCAGCTCACGCTGGAAGGCTTTGTAGAGGGGAAGGGATTCGAACCCTCGGTAAGCTTGAGACCTACACACGCTTTCCAAGCGTGCTCCTTAAACCACTCGGACACCCCTCTGAATGGACTGCAAAACTAGCAAATTATTTCGACGAATCGAAAAAGCCATCCATATCCTTTTTGAATTGAATCAAGGAAGGTTTGTGGATGTAGTACATGTGGCCCGACTCATACATCTTGATATCTACTCTACTGCGTTGCTCCGGACGTAAAAACATGTGCTCAATGTCATACAATGCCGTGAAATACGGCGTCGCAAAGTCATAATAGCCACAGCCTAAATACACCTTCAAGGCCGGATTCTTCGCCATCGCATCCCGCAAACTCTCCGCCACATTCAAATACTTATTCTGCACATTCTTGCACGACCACAGATACACATCCCCAAACACATTATAACCCTTCTCCTCCTTAAACTTCAACTCCTTCTGCATATACGCATTAATCGTCGACGTAAACGGCCCGTCTATGTTGGCAAAGGATGGATCAAAATCCACATATTCGCCCGCATCATCTAGGTCCCGACCAGTAAAGCGTGCATCCAAGCGACCAACAGATAAACCATCCGCCCGACGTAAAGATTTGTAAAAACGATTCTCGTCTACACGCAAGTTGGCCTGTAAACACAAGTCTTTGGAAAGACCCGTATAATAAGCCAATTTACCTGCAATGGCATCTTTCTCAGCCGCCGACATCCATCCGCCCTTAATCAAGGCCGATGCATATTCACCAATCGACCAAGCCTCCGATTCCTTTAAGATATCTGCCAAAGGTCTTGCCTGCAAGGCTGGACTCAATTTCTTATGATACCATGCCGCCGCGGTGTAAGATGGCACATATAAAGCGCGAGGCAAATCATTCCCTATCGCATAATCATTCGTCCCAAAATTTAAAACCGCTGAAATCAAGATCACTCCATTGATATAGATCCGGTGGCGATCCTGCAAATGCTTCGCCAAGCCCGCCGCACGCGTCGTTCCATAACTCTCGCCCGCTAAAAATTTGGGCGATGCCCAGCGCTCGTAGCGACTCAAAAAGTTACGCACAAACGCACCAATCGACTCAATATCCTCCACATAGCCATGGTATTTGCTTGCGTCCTGACCCACTGCACGTGAATAACCGGTGGAAACGGGATCGATGAACACCAAATCCGTTTTGTCCAACCAGCCATATTCATTATCTACATACGTATACGGCGGCGCTGTCGCCGTTCCATCATCTTTCAATAAGACACGTTTCGGACCCACACCACCCATGTGCAACCACAAAGAGGCAGATCCCGGTCCGCCATTAAACGTAAAAGTCAAGGGACGTTTGCCCGCATCCTCAGCATCTTTTTGATAATAGGTGAAAAATATTTTGGCCAATACCTTCCCCGTATCTGCCTTCATGTGCATGTAACCGGTATATGCCGTGTAATTCAAAGGCTTGCCGGCCAAGTTCAATACGTGTGACGTCTTCACAACTTCCACACCCTGAATGTCCATCGTAGGCTTTTGCGCAAATAAACCAAAGACAGCCAAAAAGATAATTCCCGTTAAAATCGATTTCATGTTAAAAAAATTAGAAACGAATATAAAAATTCTTTGGCAATAAAAGTGTTTTGCCTTACTTTTGCCTAATACTCTATATATTATATAGACTTAATTACTTACTAAGATAACATTATGCAAAGTTTCCGCTCTGAGATAGAAAACCCCATCGTAGAAAAAGACATCCTGGATTTGGCCAAAAAGATTGCCCAATTCAAGGCTGGCGAAATTCACGAGGAGAAATTCCGTAGCCTTCGTTTGGCGCGTGGGGTGTATGGACAGCGCCAACAAGGCGTTCAGATGATTCGAATCAAATTGCCTTATGGCAAGATTCAATTCCACCAATGGAAGCGTATCGCGGATATTTCCGACGAATATTCAACTGGAAACTTGCATTTAACGACCCGTCAAGACATTCAAATTCACTTCGTTTCTTTGGACCGGACACCGGAACTTTGGGCGAAATTGGAACAAGACGATATCACCTTGCGTGAAGCCTGCGGAAATACGGTGCGTAACATCACCGCCTCCCCTACTTCGGGCATCGATCCCAAAGAACTTTTCGACGTAAGCCCGCACGCGGACGCGGCTTTTCGTTATTTCCTACGCAATCCCATCTGCCAAGAAATGGGGCGCAAAATTAAGATGTCTTTCTCCAATACCGAAGAAGATACATCACTCGCGTATCTACATGACGTTGGTTTTATTCCCAAAATCCAAGACGGCACCCGCGGCTTTAAAGTCGTGGTGGGCGGTGGATTGGGGGCCCAACCGATGTTGGCACATACCGCCTACGAATTCCTTGCAGAAGACCAGGTCATCCCATTCATCGAGTCGGTGCTTCGCGTTTTCGATCGCCACGGCGAGCGTAACTCACGCCACAAAGCCCGCATGAAGTTCTTGATTCAGAAAATTGGTTTTGAGGAATTCATGAATTTGGTGAATGCAGAAACCAAAGCCTTGAAAAATCATAGCTTCTCGATTGCAGATGCATCCGCTTGGGAGGTTTCAGAACCAAGTTTACAAGCAGACATCGCAGCACCTGAAACGGCTGAATACCAAACGTGGGTCGACACGAATACCTTTGAACAAAAGCAAAAAGGATTCCACGCGGTTTACGTGCGGATCTTGAATGGCAATATATCAAGTGACACTTCTCGTTCGCTAATCGAGGCATTAAAAGGATACATCGGGGATGATATCCGCATTACCATCAACCAAGGATTGATGTTGAAGTTTGTTCCTACGGCCAACTTGCCTTATGTATTCCAAGTATTGAACGCACATGGTTTGGCGGCACCCGGTGCGAATTCCATCGCGAACATCACGGCATGCCCGGGAACGGATACCTGTAATTTGGCGATCTCGGATTCGACACACATTACCTCAAAATTGGAGCAAGTGATCAATGAAGAATTCCCATCATTGATTCATGATTCAGCGATGAAAATCAAGATTTCAGGATGTATGAATGCTTGTGGCCAACACAGCATGGCGTCCATCGGCTTCCACGGTTCATCTTTGAAAGCTGCCGATAAACGTGTTTTGCCAGCTTTGCAGGTGTTGATCGGCGGAGCAACCTTAGGAAATGGCGACGGACGTATCGCGGATAAAGTCATCAAAGTTCCTTCCAAAAGAGGTCCCGAAGTACTACGCGTTTTATTGAACAATTTCGAAGAAAACGCCCAAGACGGTGAATACTTCCACGAATATTACGATCGTCAAGGCGAGAAATATTTCTACAATCTATTGAAACCGATTGCGGATTTGACCACGTTGGTAGATGCAGACTTCATCGATTGGGGCTCGACGGATACCTTCGCAACGGAAATCGGCGTAGGTGAATGTGCCGGTGTGATGATCGATTTGGTAGCGACCTTATTGTTTGAATCGGAGGAAAAATACGAATGGACAGCGGCGGCTTTGGAAGACAAGCGCTGGGCAGATTCGATTTACCATGCATATTCGGTCTTTATTTCAGCTGCCAAAGCCTTGTTATTAGATAAATCGGTGACCGTAGCCAATCAAAACGCGGTCATCAACAAGTTTGAAGAGCATTTTGTAGCGACAGGTGAATTTGCGATTGAGGCTTCGAGCTTCCCGGAATTGGTCTTGCAGATCAACCAAAACGAACCCTCAGAAGCCTTTGCGCGTCAATTTGCTGAACAGGCCAAAAACTTTTTAACAGCAGCCACAACTTTCCGCCAAGCAATCGCATGAAAAATTTAGCACATTTCAGAAAATTAGAACCACAACCCCGCCTCACGGTGGTGGGTGCGGGCCCTGGTGATCCGGAATTGATCACCTTGAAGGCGATTAAAGCGATTGCCTCGGCACAAGCGGTATTGTTCGATGCTTTGGTGGACAAAACGTTATTAGAGCATTGCTACCCTACCTGCGAACAAATCTACGTGGGCAAAAAGCCTGGCGAGAGCCATTCGCAAGCAGCCATCAACGAATTGATCGTAGAAAAAGCCTATGCGTTGGGACATGTCGTTCGCTTGAAAGGCGGTGACCCATTTGTGTTCGGAAGAGGCCAAGAAGAAATCGAATTCGCGAAATCCTACGGACTTCTAACCGGATATATTCCAGGCATCAGTTCATCTTATGCGGCGCCCGGTGCAGCAGATATTCCTTTGACCGTTCGCGGTGTGAATGAAAGTTTCTGGGTGATGACCGGTACCAAATCGGACGGCAGCTTATCGGAAGACCTCAAACTGGGTTTACAATCTACAGCAACTTTGGTCATCCTAATGGGGATGAATAAATTAAGCGAAATCGCCTCGTTATGCCAACAATACGGCAAGGGAGAAATTTCTGCTGCCATCATCCAAAACGGTACGATGTCGAATCAGCGCATTGGTATTTCCACCGCGGCGGAACTTGAAAATTTGGCAAAAAAAGAAGACCTTCGTAATCCTGCCATCATCGTGATCGGTGAAGTGGTTCGCCACGCAAAGCCGGAGATGTGGGAGAAGATTGTAAAACAAGCGAAAAGTTAGATCGTTATAACCCTAGGCTTTAGCCTAGGGATTCAGACGAAGTCTGACAGGAAACATACTTATAACCCCAGACTTTAGTCTGGGGATTTCACAAAACCCCACCACCATGTCACAAAGACTCAACATCTCCTCCGGTTCCCCATTTGAAGATACATTCGGTTATTGCCGTGCGGTAAAAACAGGAAACTTATTAGAAATTTCAGGTACAGTAGCTATCATCGATGCGGAAAAAGTTACCGCGGATGATTTCTATGCCCAAACGTATAACATCATCGAGCGTATCGCCGTCGTCTTGGAAGAGGCAGGTTCATCCATTAAAGATGTCGTACGTACACGCATCTTCACCACGGATATATCTCAAAATTTGGAAATCGCCCGTGCCCATGCACACTTCTTTGGCGATGTAAAACCAACAACCGGTATCTACGAAATCTCTGCCCTAATCGCTCCACAATACAAAGTGGAAATCGAATTCACGGCGTGGGTTAACTAGATTTATAACCCCAGGTTTTAACCTGGGGCTCTACAGACTTTAGTCTGGGGCTCTACAGGTTTCAACCTGGCTCTAGACTTCATCTGCAAATAATCCCCACCGACCTCCGGCCGGAATCCCTATCTAATAACCCCTGACTTTAGTCTGGGGCTCTACAGGTTTTAACCTGGGGCTCTAGACTTCATCTGCAAATAATCCCCACCGTCCTCCGGCCTGAATCCCTATCTAATAACCCCTGACTTTAGTCTGGGGCCTTCTCAGACATAGTCTGCACATCATCCCCACCGGCTTTCGCCGGAATCCTTAGGCTAAAGCCTAGGGTAATAAGCACCCCCACGAAAATCATTCACACCGACCTCCTCACGGAATCCCTAGGCTAAAGCCTAGGGTTATTACTCACTCCAAAGGCTTTTATCACTTGATCAAAGTGTTGATGCTTTTGTTCCTGCGCATAAATATATAAAGCAATGTCCGGGACCGCAGATTCACTGACAGACACGGCATAATATTCTTTTGCCCAAGCAAACGCGTGACTAAAATAATTTTGTTTATTAATCCAAAATGCCGACTCTCCTTTCAAAATTTTAATCGCTTGACTTAATGATAATTCGGGAGGCAATGAAAATAAACAGTGAATATGATCATGATAGCCATCAATCGAATGAATTTGAATCCCTTTCGAATGAGCATGTATTCGAATATGCTGGCAAATCAAAAATCGAATTTCTTTGATTAAAAGTGGTTTACGAAATTTGGTTGCCCAAACTGCATGTACTTTGAGATTTGTGTGAGACATGAGAAAAAGAGTTTTTTCTCAAAAATGAAATCGTTCCGGTTTTAGTGAAAGTAAAAACATGATAATTCTGAACGATTATCAATTAATTTATAACCCCAGACTTAAGTCTATCCACACGCCACCGGCTGGAGTCCCTAGGCTAAAGCCTAGGGTTATTGATAGCCCCAGGTTTTAACCTGGGGACTTCTGACGAAGTCTGAACATCATCCCCACCGGCCTCCGGCCGGAATCCCTAGGCTAAAGCCTAGGGTTATCACTATAAAAGGCTTGCCGCCTCCCTTTTCAGTAAATTCACATCAATCGGCACCACGCCTAAAGACTCACACACCAAACCTCCGCCTAAGTTCGCGAGTTCAGCGATTTGCGCGGGACTAGCTCCAGCCGCCAACGCACATGCGGCAATCGAAATCACCGTATCCCCCGCGCCAGAAACATCGGCAATCTGACGAATATGCGCCGGAATAGCTACCTGCTCGGAACGGAAATCCATGTACACGCCACGCTCCGAAAGCGTCACAAATAGGCCTTCAAATCGTTGGGATTCCTTAAACTTTTTGACGGTTGCCGGCAAGGCCAAAGCACTCAAATCCGATGCATCCAAGCCCAAACCATCCCGCAACTCATGTAAATTCGGCTTAAACAAGGTCGCCCCTTGGTAAGCAAAAAAGTTCTTTTTCTTCGGATCCACGACGGTAGGAATTCCCGCCACACGAGCCAATCCCATCACTTCCTGAATCAAACCCTCGCTCAATACTCCTTTGTCGTAATCCTCAAAAATAATGACATCCACTTGCGAAATAGCTGCTTTGACCGCCGCTACTAGCGATGCTTCTGAAGCAGATGAAATTGCTTTTTCCGTCTCCGAGTCCACCCGAATTAATTGTTGGGACCCCGCAATCACACGCTCTTTGACGGTCGTAGGCCGACCAACTTCTTGGATGATTCCGTCCACCGACAAACCTGCTTCAGACAAAATCGAGATAAGAGACTGCCCCGTCGCATCATCCCCGATGACCGAGAAAACGATCGGTTTGGCACCCAAACTCGCGACATTCAACACCACATTACCTGCACCACCTAAACGCGATTCACGCTTCACGACATTCACCACCGGCACGGGTGCCTCCGGCGAAATACGCGTTACCTTTCCCCACGTGTAGGCATCCACCATGAGATCCCCGATCACCATGACCCGCAGCTTCGAAAAGCCATCAATAATTTCAGCTAATACGCTCATAAATTAACCTCCTATGGTCGTCATCGATTCATTGATCACGCCCTTTCTATTTTTTTCAGCCTCAAAACCATCGAGAGGCCGCTTTTGGTATAATCCCAACAATACTTCCCGCAACTCCTCATCCGAAATTCCCTTGCGAAGATACGCTTTCAAATCAAAAACGCCATCATCGTATAAACAGGTTTTCACCTGCCCTTTGGCCGTTAAACGAACCCGATTACAAGTCCCACAGAACGTACGAGAAAATGCAGCAATAATCCCTACATCACCTAGATGACCCGGAATTTCGTAACGATTCGCCGTTTCGCCTCCCTGCATCAATATTGACTTAAGCGAAGGATACACAGTTTTCAATTCCTTCAAAATTCGTTCATGGTTCCAAAACAAAGTCCCTTCCACCAAACCCGAACCATTAAATGGCATCTCCTCAATATAACGCACCGAAACAGGCAGGTCTTTGGTCAAAGCCGCCAAAGCCAAAATATCTTGCTCATTCTGCCCCTTCATAACCACGGCATTGATTTTTACCTCAAATCCTTCAGCTACCAGGCGCAATAAGTTTTGGAAGACAATCTCATAATCATCCCGACGGGTTATCTGCTTAAATCGATCGCGATCCAAAGCATCCAAACTCAAATTCACCGAGCGAATACCCAAGGACTTTAATTGGTCGATATACGCCCCAATCAACACCCCATTGCTCGTCAAACAAATCTCCAAACCCTCCAAAGCCGAAATCTCCGTCAGAAAATCCATCAGCCCATTTCGCACAAATGGCTCGCCCCCCGTTATCCGAACTTTGTTAATTCCCATGCCATACATCACCCGCACCACCCGCGACATCTCTGCCCAGGTCAACAATTCCCGCTCCGGCATGTAGACAATCCCCTCCGCCGGCATACAATACGAGCAACGTAAATTGCATCGATCCGTCACCGCGAGACGTAAATACGTCATCGGCCGACCGTGATTATCCAAGAGTTGATTATCTTTATACATTAGTCTCGCAAATTACAAAAAATATGGCCACCTATACCCTGCTTCTGTTTGGCATTTGCCGCGATCTTCTAAAAAAAGATGAAATAAGTATCGAAACGCAGGAGCTCGTAGATGCCGAAACGCTTTTAAACCTGACGAAAAATACGTTTCCCGAGCTTAGCAATTTACCTTCCTTGCGCCTGGCAGCCGACCACCATTTCCCAAAACCCGATTTCATCATCGAGGAACGCATGGAAATCGCCTTGATTCCACCGGTTTCTGGCGGATAATTGCCCCTGATTCCCTACAAAATCAGTAGATTATTTTATCTTTGCTTCCTTAAACACTTTTATGCCTGTACAAACGATTTTTTTAGCGCTGCTCATCCTGCCTTGGCTTTCCGCCGGCTTGATTGCGTTGCTCCCTAAAAAAGTCCAAGTCAATACATCCATCGTATTGGCGGGAATATTTACCTACCTCGCATTCAAAGTGGGCCACATGCCCGAGAACATCACGAGCTACCCGTGGTTCGACCTGGGTGGCAAGGCAATTGCGGCGAGTTTTTGGGTAACAAAATCCGCCCAATTATTGCTTTTATTGGTCAGTATTGTTGCCTTATTTGTCCAAATTTTCTCGAAATCTTACCTCGCTGAAGACGCCAACATAGGGCGATATTACAGCTATTTACATGTATTTATCGGGTCCATGACACTCCTTGTGCTCACCGACCAAATCTATATTTTTTACGGCGCCTGGGAATTAGTAGGTGCTTGCTCCTATCTGTTAATTAGCTTTTGGCATCAAAAAGAAGCACCAATCAAAGCAGCCAAAAAAGCATTTCTTTTAAACCGAATCGGGGACATTGCCTTGCTTTTTGGTTTAATTGGCCTAGCGAATTACTTCGAAACTTCTGTCTTTTCGGGTATGCATGGCAGCGCTCCTGCGCTTATCGGCATTGCGGTAATTATGGGAGGAATAGGTAAATCGGCTCAATTTCCCTTGATGTCCTGGTTGCCCGATGCGATGGAAGGTCCTACACCGGCCTCCGCATTAATTCACGCGGCAACGATGGTTGCGGCCGGGGTATTTGTGGGCATTCGCGTTTTCCCATTCATCGGGGAGGAAGCGCATTTATTCATGGGTGTGATTGGTGCGATTTCGCTTGTTTCAGGTGCATTTTTTGCCCTATTTCAAAACGACATCAAAAAGGCTTTGGCTTATTCGACCATTTCGCAATTAGGCTTAATGTGGCTGGGCATGGGATCTAGCGCCTCGCTATTTCACCTTTATGCACACGGCATTTTCAAGGCAGGACTTTTCCTAACCGCTGGCTCGGTGATTCATTATTTGCACCACCAAAAAGCGACGCATCATGCAGATGCACAAAGTCTTCACAACATGGGAGGCTTGCGGAAACAATTGCCGCTGAGCTTTATTGCTTATCTGATTTTTGGCGCGGGGATGTTGGGTATTCCCTTCACAAGTGGATTTTACAGCAAGGAGAATATTGCGGGATTCTTGTGGGATTCGGCGCAGCATAGTGCCTATGCAAATTATTACTATGTGCTTTTAGGGGCTTTAGCATTGGGCATGGGTTTAACGGCGACGTACATGTGCCGACAAATCTATTTGATTTTCCTAGGCCAAAACCGTGGCGGGCACGTACTCGAAAAATCACACACGGAATGGTTACAAGTGATACCGATTAGCTTACTGATTTTCTTGAGTTTATTTTTCTGGATTTCGCTAAATCCGATGGATGCACATCATTCGGTATTCCTAGCTTTTTTCCACATTGACAATTATCACATTCCTGGATTTTGGTTGGGCATCACGGCAGGTTCTTGGATCCTCGGACTAGGAATTACCTACCTGACATGCCGCTGGGTTCCACAAACAAATTATCAATTCCTTGGATTTATGTGGCCATCAGCCTATCGGTTGGCTTGGTATATCGGCCAACAAATGCAGCGATTCGACGCACGCATCGTCGACAGAATCGTTGTCAAATTCACGGAATTACAAGTAATCATTGCCCACCTGAGTGCCTGGACCGACAAACATCTCGTAGATGGTTCCGTTAGTCTGATTGCATCCTTTAGCCGAGGCTTAGGCGCACGTTTGCGAACTTGGCAGTCGGCGCAATTGCACCGCTACTGGTTTTGGGTATTCTTCACATTGGTTTTCATCCTAATTTACCTTTTGTATTAATGGGAAACTTATCATACATCATTCTATTGCCGCTTATTGCCTCACTCGTGGTTGGGTTTGGGAAATTAGGCGCAAGCTATGCAAGGCTCGTGTCCATCGCGGTCATCGGAATTCAATTGCTTGTCTTGGCGAAAATCGCTTTGGTTTTTGACCCAACACACAATGGATTTCAACTAACGGAATCCTTCGATTGGATACATTTAAACTTGGGAAGCCTGGGACATTTTGTGTCCAAATATTCCCTTGGCGTCGATGGATTAAGCATCGGGTTGATCTTACTAACGGGTTTGATAAGCTTTGTAGCTTTATGGAACTCCAAAGACATCCATGAGAAAATCGAGGGATATTATGCCTTGGTCTTATTACTGAACGCATCCTTGATGGGTTGCTTTGTTGCGCGGGACATGTTCTTGTTCTACGTCTTCTTTGAATTCATGTTATTGCCGATGTATTTCTTAATCGGAATCTGGGGAGGACCGCGTCGGAATTACGCATCATTGAAATTCTTCATTTATACCTTGGTGGGCTCGCTTTTCATCCTGATTGTGATGTTGGGAATCGCCTTGGCCTACATGGATCCTTATGAAACGGCATTGTCTTTGCAGAAATTAGGCGTCAACCAAGGCTTTGGCATCGAGGCATTGCAATCCATGCAAACGGCCTTAGCGGCCCATGAAATTGCGCCTAACCAAATTGTGCACAGTTTTGATTTACAAGTGTTAAGTGATCCCAAAAACTGCCAACCGAATAACCTATTCAGTCCACAATCGGGGTTCTTATTAGGAGGATTATCGGGACGTGCCTGGGGATTCTGGTTATTGTTTATTGGCTTCGCCATCAAATTACCTTTGGTTCCTTTACACACGTGGCTACCCGATGCGCACGTGGAAGCACCTACGCCTATCTCAGTTTTATTGGCGGGCGTCTTGTTGAAAATAGGGGCTTATGGCTGGTTGCGCATGGCGATTCCGTTTTTCCCGACGGAGGCCGTTGACGCGGCAGGCATCATGGCCGGATTAGGTGTCTTGTCCATTATTTATGGAGCATACAATGCCTTGGCGATGACGGATTTGAAGAAATTGGTTGCCTATTCTTCCGTGTCGCATATGGGATTTGTGTTGGTCGGAATCGCGTCCTTCACCCCAGAAGGCTGGCAGGGAGCAATCTTTCAGTTATTATCCCATGGAATTTTATCATCCCTATTATTCTTGATGGTGGGTGTGTTATACAGTCGGACAGGCAATCGCCAAATCGATAATTTCGCTGGCCTTGCCACGAAAATGCCTTGGTTTACGGTGGTATCCGGCATTGCGATTTTCGCATCCTTGGGTCTACCCGGTTTCTCCGGATTCATTGGCGAATTCTTCAGTTTGATGGGAGCCTTCACGAGCACAAATTTAACACCGATCTATGCGATTCTCGGTGCACTGGGAATTTTATTGGGTGCCGGTTATTTATTATGGACCTTCCAAAAGATCTATTTGGGTAGCTATTTTGTTCGCGAAAGCACCTGGGAATTGCCCGACTTAACGATCCTTGAAAAGTTCAGTCTTTTCGGTCTAGGCATCTTGAGCATCATTTTCGGAATTTTCCCGGGAATCATTTTTGAGCTAAGTGAAATTTTCGTAACTAACAGTTTGAATTTACTATTTCACTGATGAACTCGAACATACTTCCCAAATTGGCTAGTTTAGATTTGGCAGAAGCCAATGCCCTCACGCCGATTCTACAGGGGATGTCGGAGAACCAACAAACCCAGTTCATGTCGATTTACTTGAGCAAGCGCCGGGATCCGGTATTGATTCTTGTGTGTACCTTGGCGGGCTTTGTTTGCTTTGCTGGCTTGCAACGCTTCATCACGGATCGCATCGGTTTGGGATTGCTCTATTTTTTTACGGGTGGATTTTTATTGGTCGGTACGATTATTGACCTATTTCGATATAAATCGATTGCAGAAGCATACAATGCAAAGATTGCTTACCAAACGGCGAGCATGCTTGCAAATTTCAAATAAACCTATCAAACAAAGACTATGAAAAACAATTTGAGTCGGAGAGAAATTCTAAAAAGCTCGGCAGGATTAGCCGGTTTGGGATTATTCGGTTCATCCATGGAGGACCGTTTCAAGAAAGCGGACATCGCTGTGGGTGCAGACCTAAAAGGAAAAGTACAGCATTCTGCATGTCGCTGGTGTTATGATAAAATTCCGTTTGAGGAATTAATTGTCAATGCCAAACGCATCGGTTTGTCATCCATCGAATTAACAGGTCCCGAAGAATGGGATATCCTGAAAAAATACGACATGACCGCGGCAATCGGTTGGGGTAAATACCCAGCGGGCATGAACATCCCGAACTTCTTTAACAAAGTCAAAAACCACGACGCTTTAGTTGGCTTTTACGAAGATATCATTCCAAAAGCGGCGAAAGCCGGTGTTAAGAACATCATCACCTTCTCGGGTAACCGCGATGGCATGAGCGATGAGGATGGCTTGATCAACTGCAAAAAAGGTTTACAGCGCATCATGAAGACCGCGGAGCGTTACAATGTGACGATTTCGATGGAATTATTAAACTCCAAAGTAAACCACAAAGATTACCAAGCGGATACCACAGAATGGGGCGCGGCACTTTGTGAGATGGTCGGTTCCGATAAATTCAAATTGCTATACGACATCTACCACATGCAAATCATGGAAGGGGACGTAATTGCAACGATTAAGAAATACTATCCATATATCTCGCACTACCACACAGGTGGTGTTCCGGGACGTAATGAGATTGATGATACGCAAGAGTTGAATTACCGCGCTATTATCAAAGCGATTTATGATACTGGATATAAAGGATACATTGGGCAGGAATTCATTCCGGCTCGCGAAGACAAAATGGCTTCCCTTGCACAGGCCGTTGGCATCTGCGATATCTAAAATTATCATCTTATTGATTTTCTTGCCAGCCTCCGTCGAACGGGGGCTGGCTTTTTTTTATCATTAAGTTGATAATCGGAGGGGGGATTCCATTTGGGAATGAGATTAACTGGACATTTGGTTTAGTTTCGCTTTGAAATCCTCAGACTAAAGTCTGAGGTTATAAATAGCTTATAACGAATGTTGAGACGCGATAACTCACGTCTAATAAGAACCCTAGGCTTTAGCCTAGGGATGCCGAAGGCAAACAAAACGAATGTTGAGACGCGATAACTCACGTCTAATAAGAACCCAAGGCTTTAGCCTAGGGATGCCGAAGGCAAACAAACTTAGATAAAACCCTAGGCTTTAGCCTAGGGATGCCGAAGGCAAACAAACTTAGATAAAACCTTAGGCTTTAGCCTAGGGATGCCGAAGGCAAACAAACTTAGATAAAACCCTAGGCTTTAGCCTAGGGATCCCCAGACTGAAGTCTGGGGCCATAAAACCTAACCCTATTAAAATGAAAATCTTACTCTTACTCCTCCTCCTCCACTTCCTCGCATATCCACAATGTCCGGTCATCACGCAGCAGCCCCAGTCGCAGGCCGACTGCGATGGCAACTCCATTCGGATGATCGTCGTAAGCGATGGAACAACATTTCAGTGGGAGAAGAAAAGGCCACAAGACGCCAACTTTGCGAATATTACGGGTGCAACACAGGCCAATTACCAAATCATGCCTACCGGAAACACGGCTAATCCCACGGGGACGCAATACCGCGTTAAAGTTGGCCTAGGTAGCTGTTATGTCTATTCTGATCCTGCGAGCATCCAACTGCGAAAAATCAATTCCATCCTCAACCCAGCTATTTGCGAACGAGGAAATGGGATATTGGAATCCATCCAAACCGAAGGAGCGACCCATTACCAATGGTTGCGCTCGATCAATGGAGGTCCTTTTGTGGATATGATGGATGATAATCAATTCCAAGGGACCCTACAAAATCAATTGCGCATTACACAATCCTCGGCAAATCTTGATGGGCAAAAATTCAAAATCCGGATCGATTTCAACGTAAGTGCGAATAATGACAACGAAGGTTCCAACCAAAATCTAAATCAAACCTTGACATGCCCACGCACCTCGACCGAAATCACCTTACAAATCAAAACGAGTCCAACGCCCCGACACGCCGCAAATGTATATTCCGGCTGTCTCAATCAAGCCTTTCCGGTTAATGCAACGGGCTGCTCCCCCCATACAACGCAATGGTACGATGAACAACAAAATCCTGTGGGAACCGGCGCAAGATTACTCGTGACGTTCTCAGATGAAAGCCCGCATACCTATTTTGCGACATGTATCAACGCGGGATGCGAAAGTCTTCGATCAACAGGTGTTCAAGCTCAAGCATTCCCTAAACCTAATCCCCCTCAAAATACAGGCACACTCTCCGAAATATGCCCTGGACGTTCCATTACGTTCAAGGCATCCGGGGGAACTAATAATATTTGGTATCTGAATGCATCAAGCACGAGTCCATTGAGTACAGCAACAAGTTACACGATAGTGGCAAACCCGGCCAACAGTCTTTTAACCCGATATGTTTCCCAAAAAATCAATGGCTGTGAAAGCGATCGAACAGCTTTCAATGTTCAAGTGCTTTCCTCGGCAACTTGCAGTCCTGCTGATAGCACAAACACGCCACCTCCTGACGTTAACCCTCCATCAACTGATACAACATCGCAATCCTTCCCACATGTTCAATTAAGCTACCAACTGCACCAAAACTGCGAGTCGGGGACCTATGCATTAAACATCCATGGATGTCATCTCGCTACACAAATCTTAATTAACAGGCAGGCAACTCAGTTGAGCAATTATTTTGAAAGCTATGTTCCAGAAAACACGGAATTACATATTACCTGCCCGGAAAGTATCAGCGATCCACTTGACATATTACTTCCAGGCCTAACTCCACCCGAAATTCCGATTCAAACTAATTACCAAAACTTTGTTTGTGAGGGCGAGAAAACGAGTCTGAGCATACAATTGCCCATCGGAGCCCACATGGTCGGCTGGGAATACAATGGACATATCTTCGATCGGGCAAATACGATTAACGCCGAGCTATCCGCTGGAAATTATCAGGCAATTATTCAACGTAATTCGTGTTCCTACCGAAGTGAATCTATTTACATCGATGTCCGACCCAAACCCGGAATGCCGTCCTTGATCACGCCTTCCTCAGACATGTGCGAAGGCGATTCAATTAGCATTCATACCTTAGAAACATATCCTTTCTGCTTATGGAATGGACAAGAAAACACGCAGATATTCATCTCAAAAGCTATTGAAGTAGGAAAGATACAGGTTTATGCGCAGGTATCTGAAGATGGCATTTGCTGGTCGAATCCATCAAAACCACTAGATCTTCTTATCAACCCCACACCCGCAAGACCTCAGATACGAGTAGAAAACAACGGCGGATTCTGTCGGGGAGATTCAATTTTACTCGAACTAGACAAAACGGGAATTGGGTATAAATGGTCTACGCACGAAACCAATCAATTTGTTTATTCTCACCTACCAGCAAGCTATGAAGCTATTTGGCAAGATTCGATGGGCTGTTGGTCTCCACCCAGTGAGGCGGTACAAACCTATTATTACCCGGATGAACCACAGCCACACATTCATACGCTAAATAGGCAGTTTTGTCAAGGACAATCCGTGACGGTATATGCTACTCCGGCCTTTGAGTTCCGTTGGAGTACGCATGCAAAAAGCGATTCCATCGTGGTAAACACCAGCGATACGATCTACCTAAAAACACAAAATGAATATGGATGCTGGTCCCCACCGAGCCTTCCCTTGCATATCATTGCCCGGGAAAACCCATGGATGCCACTACTCAAACGATCCGGCATGTATTTCATCCAAGCGAGTAATTTAGAACCCATTTCAACCTATGAATGGAAATTAGATGGCCAAAGACTAAGCGACACCACAGCACAAATCAAAATCAGGCAATCGGGGTTTTTCCAAGTTCGGGCTATCAAAAAATATTTACTAGCAGATGCCAGTCCCGTTCTGTGTTATTCTCCCTATCAGGTGTCAAGTTTTGGGATATCGGAGGATGATCCAGGAATTCGACTTTATCCAAATCCGAATAAAGGGGAGCAGATTCAAGTGGAAATACAAGACGACATAACAGACGTACATGTAGCGCTTTATAGTCTTCAAGGGAAAATGCTTAAACAATGGCAAATGGTGGACACGCAGGATGTGCGTTCGCTAAACCTCCAACAAATCCCCACGGGCAGTTACCTGTTGCAGTTTTATGCCCAACAATGGGCGCGAGAAAAACGAATTTTTATTGTCTCCGATTGAGCCGAAAACTTCGGATAATTAGCTTTGTAAAAATCGGTATGTAGCGCAGTCCGGTAGCGTACACGTCTGGGGGGCGTGTGGTCGCAGGTTCAAATCCTGTCATCCCGAAAAAGAAAAAGACCAGTAAAACTGGCCTTTCCTATTTATTCATAAATTCCTTTGGCGATCTTTTCGCTGATGGCTTTCGGTGCCACCCAAGCGAGAAAAGCTCCCAGTTTATTTACCATACCCGTAATCACCTCTATTTTCTTCGCGAACATCCCATCTACCGCAAGTTTAGCTACAGTTGCAGGTGTCATTGTAATCTTCTCTGCTGCTTTACGAGCCTTCTCCTGAAGGTTTGCACGATCATTAAAGTTGGTCGTTGTAGCACCCGGACTCACCACCGTCACCGAAATTCCTTTAGCCTTCCATTCATGGTATAGGCCACGTGAGAAGTTCAATACAAATACTTTCGTAGCAGCATATAAACTCATGTTCGGAATAGCCTGATAGGCCGTTGAGCTCGCAATGTTCAATACATAGGCTTGTCCTTTGCCTACTAAATAAGGATAGAATTTTTGGCACATTTCAACCAAGGCATGCATATTAACCTGCATCATCTTTTGATTATCCTCGAAGCTATATTGCTCGAATTGGCCCACTAAACCATAACCTGCGTTATTCACTAAGATCCGTAAATCAACTTGTTTCTCTTCTACCCAAGCAACAATTCGGTCAACTGAACCGATCTCGGATAAATCAGCTACCAGGTAATCTACCTTCAAACCATATTTCTTTTCAAATTCCTCCTTGACCATTTGAAGTTCATAGGAGTTGCGCGCGATGAGCAATAAATCGTAGCCTTTCATAGCCAGCTCATTCGCTATCTCTTTCCCGATGCCTTTACTTGCTCCTGTAATTAATGCGTAAGCCATAATGTAGGTGTTTAAAAAAAAGAAGCCCATTGCTGGGCTTCTTCAATCATTTATTTCTTCGGTGCTGCAGGCGCAGCAGCTGGTGTCGGATTAAAGTAAGCTTTGATGTCGACATCATCCGGCTTGATTTCTTGTGCTTTGGTGAATAGTTCTTTCACTTTGGCTTCATCCTTCGTTACCGATAGATGATAACCACCTAAGAATTTATATGCTTCAAACAATTGATTCTTATCTTCTTTGTATTGACCCTTTTCAGCACGTTGCGTTTCTACCGCAGCTAAGAATTTCTCATAGAAAGGAGCACCTAACCATTTCGTTCCCGTGTAATCAATCAAGTTATTTGTACGAGCACGGTTAATGTAGAATGGAGGCCATTTGTCATTAATTTCAATTGCCTTAGCAAACATAGAATCTGCACGCATCGCCATTGCTGGACGAGCAATCGTATCCGATTTGCTAATGAACGCAGATGTTAAGTAGTAATCCATCGCAACCTTAAAGTAATCACCAGAACCTACTGTTTGCGCTTTCTTCACTTTCCATTGAATCGAATTCATCCCGGCAGCAGCTGCGTCTGAATAACGCTTTTGCTTGTAACGAACATCGTGAATGATTGAATAAACATTGTTGTTCGTATCCAAAGGAGCCGCACGCTCTAAATAAAGCAATGCCAATGAATCTTTTCCTAAACCTTGGTATCCCTTACCGAAATACAAATCATCCATGAAGTATGGCTTAACACCGCGCTTCACCATGCCATCTAAGTTATCAATACCTTGTTGGAAATTACCCATCTCAACATTTGAGTAACCACGCATACGGTAGATGTCATTATCTTGAACACCTTTCTTATCAGCCTCATCCGTAAATTTCATTGCACCATCGTAATCTTTTGATAAGAACAACAACTTAGCCGTTTCTAAAGTCACCTGAGGTGTAGCCTCAGCCTTCTCCAAATAACGACGGAAATAACGTGATGCATTTTTGTATTGGCTACCCACGATCAAGTACTCACCATATTTACGTAATGCAGGCGCATAGTTTGAATCCAAATCGATGGCCTCCTTGTAACGAGATTGTGTCTCTTTGTAGTTTTTACCACGTAAGTAAACCGTTCCGATTTTAACTTTCGCTTTGATGTTACGAGGCTCTTGAGCAATTGCATTCTCATAAGCAGTTACGGCATTACCACCGTCATTCTTGATCAAAAATGCATCACCTTTCACGATGTAGTGCTCAGCAGTTGGCAATTTCTTATCCTTCATCATACGATCTTGAATCGCATCAATCAAACGAATTGCTTCAGCAGGATCATTATTAGAAGCATTAAACGCATCTTCTTTTCCTAAAATATAGTACATCGAATAAGCTTCCGCGATACGGAACATGACATCGATGTTTTTATTTTTTGTGTCAGCAAGAATGCGATCAAACTCTGGCTTAGCCTCGTTAACCTTATTTTGACCTACTAGAATAGAAGCCAAACCTACTTGATTCAAATAATTTTTAGGATCAGCAGCTTTCCCTGCTTCAAATGCTTTACGAGCATTATCCCAATCACGTTGATTCAAGAAATAGTATCCCAAATAGAAATAATTTTCACCAGTCGGCTGAGCAGCTACTAAACCCTCAAAAACTTGTTTAGCACGACTAGGCTGATGGCGATCCATCATATGCAAACCATCTTGAATTGTTTGCCCGAAAGCCAAATTGGTCAACAACAAACCAACTCCCAAAAGCCACGATTTCATTTTCATCATTATACGTTAATATTTCGTTTAAATAATATTTTTCTTAGGCGTAAACATTGAAATAGTTCAACTAATTACCTCAAAAGTTTAATAAATTTTAAATAACAAATATACTACTATTTCTGTAAAAAAGTCAAGTACATATGTCACAAATTAGCCATTATTGACTGATTTGATACTGTCTAATCGTGATAGGGCGGGTTAACGGGATCAAGCCAGACTTTAATACAATTAATTGTCCCATGTCACCGGTAACATAATTAACAAAACCTGTCCCTAAACCTTGATGCGATTCTTTTAGGATAAGCTTTACTTCCCTACGTAGTGGATACTTTTTCAAAGCTAAATTATAGCCAAAGGGTTGGTAAAATTCTGCCTTAGGCAAACTTGACTCTTTAGCCACTGACATCACATTAACCGAACGGATAAATCCAAGCGAAGTTGGATTATCCCCATCACTAATCCAATTAGACCCAATGATTCCCAAGGCATTCGGATGCGATTTAACGTATTCAATTACATCCTTATTAGACCCCGCGGCTGAAACAGCTAAGCCGCTATTTCCTAATCCAAATAAGTCGACAAGAAATTTAATGTTACTCGAATTAGCCTTATCAACAACCAGTTCCACATCACCGGAACGTGATGACCCGATTGATTTCCAAGATTTTTGTTTACCTGCCAACAAAGCCTTCAATTGGTCTAAACCAATCAATGTATCCTTGTTACTAGGATGAACAAGCAATGCAATTCCATCCGCCGCAAACTTAAAGCTACGATAGACAATTTTTTCTCGCTCAAAAACTTCCCTCTCCGCATCAGTCAACTCTCTTGTCACGACTACTCCACGCACTTTGTCATTTAACAAATCAGCAATAGCCTCATTTTCCGGCTTAAACTGAAGCTTAATATTTGCATAGTGGTAATATTCCTGGAAAGCAACTTTCTCCGCCTCCACGATCCGCTGAAAAGACTCATCAACCCCTAGACTAATCGTCCCGGTGGTTGGACCATCTTTCAACTCACTTTTCTTAGAGCCACAGCTCATAGCAATCAGGCCCATTAATAAATAGGCAAATACATTAGTCTTCATATTCAGCATAATTAGATGATTCATCCGCTTCTCGAAAATACAAATATGCGCGCCAAATCCGAAACAATCCATAAAGGATGAATAGGATTCCGAGTAATAGAACAATGGAAACACCATTCCAAGTTCCTAAGTCAAAAGAAGACCAAAAAGCCACATAAGCTCCTAATAAAGTATAAGCGAATGCAACAAAAACACGAAAAGAAATATTTACCCAAAGGGCCATGGATCGTTTCATAATGGAGTTTAAACAATCAGACCTGCCAAATAACATTTAGCAGGTCTGACATGAATCTTCAAATAAAAATTACTCAGATAACACGAACGTGATCGGCTGTGTAAAGCGAGAACGCACTGGGCGACCCGATTGCTTACCAGGAGTCCATCTTGGTACCGATTTAATTACACGTACAGCTTCTTCGTCGCAACCGAAACCTACAGATTTCAAAACTTGAACGTCTTGGATTGTACCGTCAGTGTTCACAACGAACTGAACGTATACTTTACCTCCCACGTTTGCACGCTGTGCAGCTGATGGGTAACGTAAGTTTTTCTGCAAGAAGGATCCGAATGCACGAGGTCCTCCAGGGAATTCTGCTTGCTGCTCAACCGCTGTAAAGATTTCATCTTCAGCTGGTTTAGGCGGCTCTACTGGCTCAGCGCCTTTCGCATCTGGATCTACTGGTGGCTCATACGTTTCCGATTCACCTTTAACAGATTCAGCTGCTGTATTACCCTTTACCTCTTCTGGTGGCGGCTCAGGCTTCGTTACTTCCTCATCATGCTTGATTTCTGGAGGTAAGAATTTCGTCGTAGTCACCTTAGGAATTTCTTTGGGTGGTGGCGGCGGTGGGGGTGGAGGCAACTCAACCTTCTTGGTTGGAGCTGGCTTATCCAGTTTCATTACTTCAGCAGTCACCTCAGTCTTTTCTTCTGATTCTGCAGTCAACTGTTTCCAGAAAGCTGCAATCAAAAGAGCACCGACAAAGAGTGCAGAGCCTAGTAATACCGACCGCTTCATTACTTTAGGATACGTCTTCCGAAGAACAAAAGCACCGAATTCACGGTTCTTGTCTTTGAAGATGATATCGTCCAAAGTAGCATCTTGGCTTATTACTTGTGACATAATATTCGTTTAATTTAAAATTAATTTAATAGGTCTATTTACCTGATCGTTTAATCAAAGCTTCCGTATCCGGATCAATATCCAACAAAGCATAACGCTTATTATTGGTAATTGCACACTCATCAAGCATATCAATCATATTACGATATTTTGCTTTTTTCGTAGGCTTAATTACGATGGTAAAATTAGAACCAACTTTCGCCTTAAGATCCGCAATAACCTTGCGAATGCCTGTTTCAGAATAGTTGGTCACCTGCATTACTGTACCTGCTTCAGTAGGAATACCTTGGTAGTAATACACCTTCGTTTCGTCTGGGCACACGGTTAGTGTTTCAGACAATTTAACTGGTGAAGTTTCCTTCGTATCCGTTTTATCAGGCATGTTTAATTGCATGGTAACGGGTTTTGCTAACGTAGTCGTTAACATAAAGAAAGTGATCAACAAGAAGCCTAAGTCCACCATAGGTGTCATGTCGATTTTGGTCGACATCTTTTTACTACGCTTCTTCCCGCCTTTCTTCCCGCCGCCGGAGCTATCTATTTCTGCCATTTCTGTTTGTAATTAAAAATGAAAACTTATTTCGGTTTATTTTCCGGACCAGTTACCAATTGGAAGATATTGATGTTCTGAGCTTGCAAAGTACCGATGATATCAGCAAATACTTTGTAATTAGACTCTTTATCTCCTTTAATAGCAACCTTTAACTCTGGATTAGACAATTTCGCATAACCCACCCAATACGACAACTCGTTATTTGATGAATCAATTGGAATTCCCTTGCTTAGCTTTTTAGCTTCTGAAGGTTTCATATTCAACACCTGACGCATAGCTCCAAGAGGATAGCCTACTATTTCCGAAGCCATAAAGTTCTTCTTCATTTCAGCCGTTACAGCGATTCCATAGCGATTAGCCATACGCTCTAACATAAACTCTCTTGCCATTTGATCATCAGTTGCCAAATAAACGCCTCCTTCTGGTGAAACACTAACCATTAGCATACCATCTTTCGTATTCAAAGGTTTCTCTGAGATAGATGATGGTGGCGTGATTGTAACTGCCTCTTCTGGACGGAACTTCGCGGTTAACATGAAGAACGTCAAAAGAAGGAAAGCCACATCACACATCGCTGTCATGTCGAGTGAGACACTATGTCGTTTAGCTTTAACTTTTGGCATAACAATTATTTTTTTGAACAGTGAATAAAATTGAATGAAAGGGCAAAGCCCCTAAATCAGTTCAAATATTAATTGTGATGCGTAGCGTAGTTTTGGTTAACACTTAAGCCGATCTCATCAATGCTGTAAGTTAACTCATCAATTTTCGCTGTAAATACGTTGTATGCAATGATACAGATCGCTGAAGTACCGATACCTAATGCAGTATTGATAAGGGCCTCAGAGATACCATTTGCTAACGCTGATGAATCTGTAGATCCACCTGAGTTACCTAATGAAGCAAAGGCCTTGATCATACCAACTACCGTTCCTAATAGACCGATCAAAGTAGATACTGATGCCAATGTTGCAATGATAGTCAAGTTTTTCTCCAACATTGGTAATTCCAATGAAGTAGCTTCTTCAACTTCTTTGCTCAATGCAGCTAATTTTTGCTCCTTGTCTAAAGAAGTTTCAGAAATTAACGCTTTGTATTTTTTGATAGCAGATAATGTAACGTTACCTACTGAACCTTTTTGCTTATCACAAGCTTTCAAAGCTGCTTCAACATCATCTTTGTCTAAAGCTGCTTGTACCGAACGTACGAATGCGTTCACATCACCAGTACCTTTTGCTTTACCGATTGTGAATAAACGCTCAATTGAGAATGTTAATGCAGTTAAGAAACAAGTCATCAAAACTGGCACGATAACTCCACCTTTGTAAACGACACCAAAGTAATCGCCTGGTAGTGGGTGTCCTTCTGTTGTTCCGCCTTCAAAGTGAGATGGATCTCCCATTACAAAGTTGTAAATAGCTAATGCAATGGCAAAAAGAACAATTAGAATTAAACCGGCAGAAATTCCACCTGATTTTTTTTCAGTTGCAGCTGGCTTAGCAGCTGGCTTTGGTTGTTGTGTACTCATTAGTTTGGTAATTTGGGGTTAAAGAATTATTTTTTTGTTAATAAAACTTGTTGAAAAATGTGGGAGTAGTTTTCATAGGTTTTAACTCCACAGCTTTTTTCGGTAAAGGCAAAAGTAATAGAATTCTGAATTAATTTGCACAAGTCCATTTAACATGGCTTCCCAAAATACTTTCACATCCCCCAACGCTATTGTATTATCTTGATATTTTATCGGAAAATCCCCCCTTTATTAGGTACTTTTTTGAGAATTATTTTTTTGAAAAATTTTCAAAAAAAATTAATTTAAACCTATTTACACGCCTTAAAGTACCAAAATACCGTACATTTGCATTCAATAATTTCAACCCATGGACTCCCCTTTTAGCCCCAAAGGTCCTCGCGCCGCCACCCGGAAAAACGATAGCCAACCGCTTAAAGAGGCGATTGAATCACTTTTACGTGTCTATAAATTGCAAAACCAGTTCGATGAAACTTCGATTGCAGCCAATTGGGCAGAAATCATGGGTAAACCCATTGCTGCACGAACCACAAAAGTTTATGCCAAAAACCTGAAATTATACCTTCAAATTGATTCTGCACCCCTAAAAAAGGAACTCATCATGGCAAAACAAAAAATGATTGAATTAATTAATAAGCACGCAGGCAAAACCGTAATTCAAGAAGTAATCTTCCTGTAAATTGCCGAACGCGCTTTGCGTTAGCGATTTAAACTAACCCGGATGGCGTATATATATTAGTAGCATAAGTTCAATCAGCCCCCACGCATCCCAAAAAAATAAAACATATTTGTAGTCCATTTTCCCCTCAGCAAATGATTACCCCAAAACTTCTACAACCAGGTGACCGCGTAGCCATTGTTTCTCCAGCTTCTCCTCCGAGTTCCGACCAATGGAAAAAAGGAATTGATGTATTGAAATCCTGGGGCTTAGAAGTTGTATTTGCCGAAAATTTTCTTGCCAAACACTTTGGCCTAGCGGGAACTGACGAACAACGTCGGGCAGATTTTCAAAGCATGCTGGACGATAAAAGCATAAAGGCCATCTTCCCATTGCGCGGTGGTTATGGCAGTAGTCGATTTTTAGACGCTTTGGACTTTTCCGATTTTAACGAGAACCCCAAGTGGGTTATTGGATTTTCAGATATCACAGCCATTTTATGCCAAATGGATCAACTCGGTACTTCAAGCATCCACGGGCCAATGCCCAATAATTTCTGCCAAAAGGGAGGCGAAAAGGCATTGCTTTCCTTGCACCAACTATTATTTCAAGGTGAAACGAATATTCAAATCCCATCACACCTTTCCAACCGGCAAGGCGAAACGGAAAGTACATTAGTTGGCGGAAACTTATCGCTGCTAGCTCACCTGATCGGTTCTGAAAGCTTCCCTAACCCCGCAGGGAAAATCTTATTTATCGAAGAAATAGGAGAACGTTTGTACCATGTTGACAGAATGTTGGTCCAACTCAAACGTGCAGGTTATTTGTCTCAATTATCAGGTTTAATCATCGGTGGATTTACCGATTGCGAAGAGGCTAAACTGGAAATCGGAAAAACAGTCGAAGAACTTGTCCTCGAACATTGTGCCGGCACAAACTATCCCATTGCCTTTAATTTCCCAGCAGGTCATATTCCAAACAATTTCGCATTGCCTTTTGGAACAAAAATCAAGTTCTTGGTAAATAATGAAAATGTCCAACTAACTGGACAGCTTTAAGCTGTAGGCCATCGTTTAAACGCTAGTTTTGATCAAAAAAAATCATGCTAGCAAAAACCTTTGGCTGTTCCGTTTTTGGCGTGAACGCGGCGCTAATTACCATTGAAACCCACGTAGGACAAGGAAGCAAATGTCATTTGGTTGGTCTCCCCGACTCCACCATCAAAGAGGCTATTCTGCGTGTTGAATCTGCCATCAAACAAATGGGTTGCTTTTTTCCCCGCCGGAAGGTGGTGATTAACCTTGCGCCGGCCAACGTCAGAAAAGAGGGGTCGGCCTATGATTTAGCGATTGCCCTTTCTGTGATCCAGGCATCTGAACAAATCGATTTGCTCGCTTTAGACCAATATGTCATCATGGGCGAACTAGCGCTCGATGGCATCATTCGACCAATCAAAGGCGCCTTACCCATCGCAATGGAGGCCCGTAAATGTGGAATACGAAAAATCATTGTACCACTGGAAAATGCACACGAAGCTGCTTATGTGCAAGAGATGGAGGTTTTTGGGATGGAAACGTTGCAAGAAACAGTCCAATTTCTTCGCGGCAAAACCTTTCACAAACCCGCCCAAATTAAACCACAAGTCCGAAAAACTTCCACACATGCCATTGATTTTTCACAAGTTCACGGACAAGAAATGGCAAAACGAGCCATCGAAATCGCTGCCGCAGGAGGCCACAACCTAATACTCATCGGTCCGCCTGGCGCGGGCAAAACCATGCTTGCCAAACGCATACCAAGTATTCTTCCGCCATTAAGTCTTCAAGAAGCAATGGAAACAACCATCATCCATTCCATTGCTGGCAAGTTGGGGGTCCAACAATCCTTACTAACCGAGCGGCCCTTTCGTTCACCACATCATAGTATTTCTTCCACAGCCTTGATAGGCGGAGGATCAAACCCACAACCCGGCGAAATCACCTTAGCGCATCATGGCGTCCTCTTCCTAGACGAGCTACCTGAATTTTCTAAACATGCCTTGGAGGTAATGCGCCAACCCCTAGAAGATCGCATTGTCAATATTTCACGCGCACGATATGCCCTAGAATTTCCCGCTAATTTTATGCTCATCGCAAGCATGAACCCTTGCCCCTGTGGATATTACAATCATCCATCAAAGGATTGCACTTGCGGGCCAGAAGTGGTGCAGCGATATTTAAATAAAATCTCGGGGCCCCTATTAGATCGTATCGATTTACACATCGAAATCTTACCCATACAATTTGAGGAAATGCGAAGGCATTCCATGCATGAATCGAGCCAAAACATTTTCGAACGGGTTGTTCGTGCGCGTCGCATACAAGAAAAACGCTTTGCCCAATTTCCGCACATTAGCACCAATGCGATGATGGATGGAGCTATGACCCGTCAACTGTGTGCGCTAGACGCACAATCGGAAAGTCGACTGAAGGCAGCCATGAACCAATTATCACTCTCAGCTCGCGCCTATGATCGCATCATCAAAGTTGCCCGCACCATTGCAGATTTAGCCGAAAGCGAATGCATCTTACCAGAACATTTATCCGAAGCCATTGCTTACCGAAGTTTAGATAGGGAAAATTGGGGAGGATAGTGTATTTTTGAAAAAAGAATCCGCATGAGAATCCTATTGATCTGTATCCTAAGCACTTTCATTTTCAGCACGAGTATTGCCCAAAACCCTTCGTTTAAACCCCTGGAAAGTTTTGATGCTATTTTTGCGCGGGCAAAAAAAGAAAATAAACCCATATTCTTTGAGGCTTATCTACCCAACTGCTCGCATTGCATGGCGTATGATGTCACCTTAAAAAACCCAAAAATAAAGCAGTTCCTAGATAAAAACGTCTTAGCCTATCAACTCGATATCAGCAAACGTGAAAATGGACTCTTTTTGCGTAAACAGAAAGTATATGTTCCTTCCACGCCGAGCTTCGTCATGTTGGGCCCGGATGGAAAACCTTGGGATGTTCAAACCATGGGCGATGAATTAAACACCGTCGATGGAATCTTAACAAGCCTTCGAAAAGCGATCGATCCACAAAAACGCGATGAGGCAACTTTAAAAAAATACCAACAAGGCGCACGTGAATTCGAAGAAATGCTCGGTTTGGCAAATTTCACTCGGATGACCTTGGATACCGTACAGAATATTGAAATCGTCCAACAAATCACAGAGGCATTGCCGAAAGACAAATATGAATCCGAATTAGGATTTCTATTAATCCGAAAAGTGATGCTTGACAACAACAATCCCTTGTTCGACCATTTTATCAACAACCTAGCTGTTTATCGAAAAACGAATGACTCGGTTACGGTGAGGCAAGTGGCTGAAAATACGTTGATGTCCACCTTATTTTCGAGTAGATCACGAAAATTCAACCCTGAACGAATTGCGGGCATCAAATTCGGCTTGAAGCAAATTGGGCTCACGGATGCCCAAATTGCCAATCGCTGCATCGTCCTCGAAGTCCTCATTGATTTAGACAAGGATCAGCTTGCTACGGCAACAGATCGAATCAAATCCTATTATCAAGGCAAGGAAATCCCAGCAAAAGAAAAGGATTTTTGGTGTAAATGGTTAACCCGAAAAGCTGACCCAAAAAATCCTTGTCCGCTTCCCTAATACTTCTTGTTTAATTCTGCAAAATCGAGTAATTTTCAGGATAACATACGCTGTTTAACCAACCTACGATGAAAAAAACCTTACTATTCTGTTTAACCGCATTATCCCTGATTGGATTTACAAGTGCCATCCCGCTCGTTGGGGAGGAATCATTCGAATCCGTCTTCAAGCGCATCAAAGAAGAAGTAGATACAAACTCGCAGGCATATTCAAGTTTGGGGACAGCATGTGCCACGATTGGGCATCGGTTAACGGGTAGTGAAAACGGAAAAAAAGCAGAGGAGTTCGCGTTTCAATTATTCAAGAAATACGGATTTCGAGATACAAAATACCAAGGTTTTCAAGTAGAAGCATGGGCGCGAGATACCGTGACCTTATCCGTCGCTCCACCCAAATCGGATGATTTCCGTGAAATCCCCGTGGTTTCGTTAGCATTAACGCCCGTTGAATCTAAAATTCAAGGCCAAATTATTGACTGCGGAAATGGCTTGGATGCCGATTTTGCAGCGAAAAAAGATTTAGTTAAGGGGAAAATTGCGTTAGCAAACATTGGTTTAATCGATGCCCCCGAAGGTAGTAAAAACCTACACCGCTCTGAAAAAACAGCTTTAGCCATCAAATACGGCGCAGCAGGTGTTATTTTTGTCAATACTGTAAAAGGCCAAGTATTATTGACAGGAACAGCTTCGGTAACGGGCAATTTAATTTCCATCCCAGCGGTTTGCATCTCCTTAGAAAGTGGAACTGAGATAAGAAAATGGTTAGTGGACCAACCCGGTTTATTGAGCATGATCGAAATGCATAACGTCAGCCAACCGATTAAAGCGCGAAATGTAGTAGCAACCTTAAAAGGAGAAAGTAGACATCTACGCCATGAAAAAATCATCATCGGTGGACACTTGGATTCTTGGGATTTAGCAACGGGCGCAATCGATAATGGGATCGGTTCCTTCTCGGTTATCGACATTGCGCGCACCTTTAAGGCATTGGGCTTAAAGAGTAAACGCACCATCGAATTTGTCGCATTCATGGGAGAGGAAGAAGGACTACTCGGATCAAAAGCCTACATGGAGCGCGCAAAAAAAACGGGTGAAGTCAATGAAATCGTCTACATGATTAATCTAGATATGGTGAATGATGTACGTGGATTTAATGCAGGGGGTCGAGACGAAATGATGGGCCTATTAAAAGAAATTGGGAATAAAATAAAATCCATCGACCCTAGCTTTGCGAATGAAATCCATAATTCTGCCGGGCTGCATTCTGACCATCAAGTCTTCTTAATGGAAGGAATTCCCGCAGCTGACCCGGTAGGCAACCTAAGCAAGTCGGTATTAGATTGCTACCATGCAAATTGCGATGCCTTTAGCTTGGTGAACAAAAAAGAAATGGAAAACAATGTCAAATATACTTCGATGCTTTTGTACGCATTAGGAAACTCAAACACGATTCCTGCGAAGAAATTAGACTTTTATTCCACACGTGATTTCTTCATTAAACATAACTTACGGCACGAATTAGAATTAGGTAATGAATGGCGTTGGGGAAATAATTAATTTCTCGCCATTTTGATTATTTTTGCATCAAATTGATTTTTTCTATACCCTTATGAATACGACTAATCCTTCATTTTACGATCACGACATGGAAATGATTCCCGAAAATACCTTCAAATCAATTATTAAAGTAGTAGGTATCGGAGGGGGTGGCTCCAATGCGGTGAAGCACATGCAGGAGATGGATATCAAAGGGGCTGATTTAGTCATTTGCAACACAGACTCGCAGGCTTTAGCGTCCAACCCAGTTCAAACAAAAATTAAGTTGGGCCAACAAGGCTTAGGAGCTGGAACAGATCCAGAGGTAGGACGTTTGGCGGCCATGGAAAGTCGGGAAAAAATCCAACACATGTTATCCAATGAAACCCAAATGGTTTTCATTACGGCTGGAATGGGTGGAGGAACCGGTACAGGAGCAGCGCCCGTGATTGCAGAAATTGCACGTGAACGTAATTTATTGACGGTAGCTGTTGTAACAGCACCTTATAATTGGGAAGGTCGAGACAAAATTCAATACGCATTAAACGGCGTTGAAGCATTAAAAAAATATTGTGACACGGTAATCGTGGTCATGAATGATAAGTTGGCAGAGCATTACGAAAACCTACCCATGTCGGAAGCTTTCTCAAAAGCAGACGACGTTTTGGCCAAAGCCGTTAAGTCGGTCGTAGACGTGATTGCAAAACCAGGTGATATCAATACCGACTTCATGGATGTGAAGAAAGTATTAACAAATGCCGGTAAAGCGATGATGAGTTCAGCGTACGGTATTGGTGAGAATCGTGCATTTGATGCGATTGCAGAAGCATTGACATCTCCTCTTTTGAATTCACAACAAATCAAAGGCGCTAAACGCATCTTGGTAACTGTTTCCACAGGAAGCAGCAATCAGTTGAAGATGAAAGAACAAAACATCATCATCAATTATTTAAATGAGCGTATTTATTTACAGGCTGATATGGTCAAATTCGGATTCTCTACAGATGAAGAATTAGGCGATAGCTTATACCTAACTGTCATCGCAGCAGGATTTGAACATGAAGGAGACGAGTTTGGTGGCTATTTTGAAACATCAGACGGAACTTACGAAGCAGCTGATGAATTAGGCCAACGTGAATTCACACCAGGAAGCACCATTACATTGGATACGGAATCAGCAAGCAATCCGATGAACGATGAAGAACGCTTCCATTACATGGTGGACGTTTATGCAAATGGAGGTCTTAGTGAGACTGAATTCGATGTACCAACCTACCGTCGAAATTCTGTGAAACTTTATGCGTTAAACAGACTTCCGGAAGAAGAGTGGGTAACCACGGATCTATACTAATCCAATTGTACTTGTTGTATGGTTGCGCGAATAAGTTCTTCGCTCGCAACCGCTATTTCAAATTCAGACACTTCGGTTAATCCTCCCATGGAAATGCCTGGTCGGCGATAATCCATTGCTGAATCGCGAACAGTCCGCGCACTTGTATGTACCGCGTCTACCCCTACATCGATAAATTGGCGACAGTTCTGTGGATTCACGCCACTTCCCGCCATGATTTGAATACGACCGGCTGCGCGAACCACCATTTGGGCTATGTTCTCAATCCCCTCGAGCGCTTTATTCTTTTGACCAGAAGTCAAAATACGCAGAAAATTCAATTCAATTAATTGTTCGATAACCTGCTCTGGATCCCGACTTACATCAATCGCGCGATGGCAAGTCAACGGGATATCGCCAACCAACTGCCGTAAGGCAAAAAGAAACTCCACGTCCAGGTCGCCATTAGGCAAGAGTGCACCTACCACCAAGCCATGAACGCCAGCTTGAACGAGATTAACAGCCTCCGCCAACATCGTTTGTTTCTCAAAAGTATCATAGCAGAAATCTCCACCCCGAGGGCGCAACATCACATGTACTTCCAAGGAAGTCGCCGCTAACACCGCATGGACAAGACCTGTGGATGGTGTACATCCTCCATCATGCGGCGATGCACACAACTCGACGCGATCCGCGCCTGCACGATCAGCCGCAATACAAGATTCCAAGGAATAGGCACAAACTTCAACGGCAAGGCTCGATTTTCTTTTCATAAAAATAGGCCTAAACAGGCCGTTAAATAGCTTTTTTGATAATTAACGAAAATTTAAGAAATAAATCTTTTATAAATATTTTTTTATTTTACTTTTGCACACAGATCAAAATGAAATAATAAAATTCCTAAAATATGTATTGGACATTAGAACTTGCTTCCTATCTAGAAGATGCGCCTTGGCCAGCTTCCAAAGATGAATTAATTGACTTCGCGATTCGTACCGGATCCCCTTTAGAAGTTGTTGAAAACTTACAAGAGTTAGAAGACGATGGACAACCCTTCGAAAGCATCGAAGAAATTTGGCCAGATTATCCAACAAAAGATGATTTCTTCTTCAACGAAGACGAGTATTAATTAAGAGGCGAAAGCCTCTTTTTTTATGCCCTTTATTTCCTCACATAGCCGTTGATTTCTCAAACCAAGCCCCCAGCGACGCATCAATACGTCATCCCAACACGTTGCCATTTCATGTTGTTTCAAATATTCAATTTCTGAATTAATATAAGGCAAGTCGGGATGTACCAATTGCAAATCACCTTTTAACAAGGCAAAACCATGAGATCCATAAGTCTCCCATAAATGTTGATGTGTAGCCTCCGCTAAACCTAAGGCTTTCGTTGCTACTCGAAATTGCTCACGCATCGATTCGTCGCCACCCGAAAGTGAATAGTTCGCTGTGATACAAGCACGAGGGGACCGACTGAAAACTTCAAGTTCCAATACATCGAGCGTATCGGATGCCATAACCCGGTAAGTGGTCCATTTACCACCCATAATACTAACTAATTTACTACGACCATCCACTTCTACTTCATGATCTCGAACCAAGGATTTCGTATCAGATGCCATCGCTGCATCCAAAGCCGCTTGCAGCAAAGGGCGCTGACCCACAAAGGTCGCGGACACATCAGAACGAGACGCCTTTCCGGTCGCATAGCGATTAAAATAATCGAGTAGGTAATCGATTTCTTCGGATAATATAGGTGGATTTTCACGCAAGGTATCAGGCTCATCTGTGGTACCTACCAATACATAGTCTTGCCAAGGGATCACAAAAATCACACGACCGTCGTCTGTTTTGGGAATCAACAAAGCTGTTTCTCCGGGCCAAAAGGAAGCTGGAAGAACGATATGCGCTCCCCTACTAACCTTCATGCGCGGCCGTAATTTTGGATTGGCCATGGAACGAATGGCATCGGTAAACGGTCCCGTCGCATTAACGACAGCCTTCACGGCAACTTGATAAGACTCCCCTGAAATGACATCTTGAAAGCAAACCTCTTTGACTTTTAAACTCTTTGGTGAATGTATAAAACTGGTTAGCGCTGCATAATTCAAAACACAAGCTCCAGCGGCTTCAGCAGACTGCAATATTGCTAATGCATAACGGGCATCGTTCAACTGGCCATCAAAATATAAAACCCCACCTCTAACATGCTCCAATGATAATGCTGGACTCAACGCCCGCATTTGCTTGGGTCCCAAACCACGACTTGGTTCTAAATTCGTATGTCCGGCGATGCGATCATATACCCACATGCCTATGCGGTAATAAATGCGATCAAACCAGGTATAACAAGGAGTCAATAATGCTAAGGGTTGTGCCAAATGCGGCGCATTTTGCAACAAAATTCTGCGTTCATGCAAGGCCTTGTAAACCATCTTGAATTGTTGCCAATCCAATTTCTTGAATGCCTGCTCCAAATACCGAACACCGCCATGCACTAATTTAGTGGACTTAGATGAGGTTTGAGATGCAAAGTCCCCTTTCTCAATCAATAAAACACGATAACCCCGAAGCGAAGCATCCAATGCCACCCCAGCTCCCGTCGCACCACCCCCGATGATACACAAATCAAAAGGTTCACTCAATTTCGTTAATTGATCCGCACGGTTAAAGGCCATCTGTTTACGAGGTTTACAAAGGATAAAGTACGATTTACTTCTATTTACTCAACAAATACTAAAATAAAACGCAAAAGATTCATTTAAAATTGATAAAAATAGAAGAGATTTTATAATTTTGCAGTCCTTTGGCTAGTAACATAAACTAGCTCGAGTAACAAAGCATTATAATTTTATGGCAAAGAAGAAAGACGTTAACGAATCCATTGAAATCATTGAGAGCCCAGAGGCGCTTCAACACGAAGTAGAAAAGGTCACTGGATTTTTCGAACAAAATAAATCAACAATCGTAGGTGCTGCAGCCGTTGCAGTTGTAATCATCGTAGGTTACTTTGGTTTCCAATGGTACCAAAATACACAAGATGCTGAAGGTGAAAAGAAATTATACAAAGCTGTTTACGCATTTGAATCTGATTCCTTAGCTTCTGCGTCGAAAGATTTAGCAAAAGTTTCAGATGAGTTTGGTGGCAACACACAAAACCTTGCAGACTTATACTTAGGCATTACCTTGTTGAAACAAGGTAAATACGATAACGCAATTGAGAAATTGAAAAATTTCAGCAGTGGCGATTTATTAGTACAAGCACGTGCATATTCATTGATCGGAGATGCTTATTCAGAAAAGAAAGCATACTCAGAAGCAATCGAATTTTACACGAAAGCCGCCGATTACAAATCGAATAAATTCTTCTCTCCAGGTTATTTGTTGAAACTTGCAAACGCATACGAAGCAAATAAACAATCGAAAGAAGCGTTGGATACCTACACAGCGATTACGGAAAAATATCCAGAAGCTGCAGAAGCAATTCCAGCAAAGAAATACAAGGCGCTTTTAGAAAGCTCTATCTCTGAATAATATAAGTTTACGAAATTGTCAAGAGGGGATAAGAGCATCAGCTTTTATCCCCTCTTGTTTTAGCCCCAATGCCATGTCATCTGCCTTAAAAAACTTAAGTGATTTTAGTACTGCCAACTTACCTGATGTCTCACAGAAGCGTTTCGCGATTGTGGTCGCAGAGTGGAACACAGAAGTAACAGGAGCTCTATACACTGGCGCTTATGATACCTTATTGAAATATGGAGTTCAAGAATCCCATATCATCAGTGTGCAGGTTCCTGGCAGCTTTGAATTAAGTTTAGGGGCGCAAAAGATGGCAGAGAAAGCAGACATCGATGCGGTGATTTGCTTAGGATGTGTCATTCAAGGGGAAACACGCCACTTCGACTTTATTTGCCAAGCCGTGGCGGATGGCGTCACGAATGTCAGCTTGAAATACAATAAACCTGTCATTTTTGGCGTATTAACCCCAAACAATCAAGAACAAGCCATGGATCGCGCAGGCGGAAAACATGGCAACAAAGGAGATGAGGCTGCCATGACGGCCATTAAAATGTTAGCAATTAATTAAGATATACAATTATGCAAGTTTGGAAATTTGGCGGTACATCCGTAGGAAAACCAGAAAGAATGCAATCGATTCGTCAACTCATTACTGAGGACGGGAAACCTAAAATCGTTGTTTTATCAGCATTATCAGGTAGCACGAATGCATTGTTATCGATATCAGAGTCGTTAATCGCACAAAATCAAACGGAGGCCAAAGCCAAAGCATCTGATTTGCGCGCACATTACGATACGTTTTTAACGGAACTTTATCAAACGCCAGCAGGCTTAGCGAAAGGTCAAGCAATTGTTGAGAAAGAATTCACGTTCATCGATGGTTTAATTGCAACACTTCCCTATACCGTTAAACAGGAAAAGGAAATGGTCGCTTTGGGCGAATTACTTTCTACCCAAATTTTCGAAGCCTATCTACAGGAAGAAGGGGTTAATTCTGCCTTGTTACCTGCCTTAGACTTTATGGTGATCGATGCCGACAATGAGCCTATCATGTCGGAAATCTCAACCAAATTAGCGGCAACCCTAGCGCCCGTTAAAGACAAGCAAATATTCATTACACAAGGTTTCATTTGCCGCAACCCGGCAGGCGAAGTGGATAATTTGAAGCGTGGTGGTTCGGACTATACAGCATCTTTAATCGGTGGTGCAGTGCAAGCAGAAGAAATTCAGATCTGGACGGACATCGACGGCATGCATAACAACGATCCACGCATCGTGAAAAACACCTTCCCTATTCGGGAATTGTCATTCGCAGAAGCGGCAGAGCTAGCCTACTTCGGGGCAAAAATCTTGCACCCAAGCACGATTACTCCCGCGAAGATCAAAGGCGTTCCCGTGCGTTTGAAAAATACGATGGAACCGAGTGCTTTTGGCACCTTGATTTCAGAAAAGTCGACCGACGTAGAAATCAAAGCCATCGCTGCCAAAGACAACATTACAGCCATCTACATTCATTCAACGCGTATGTTGAATGCCTATGGTTTCTTGAAGCGTGTATTTGAGATTTTCGAAAAATACAAAACACCCGTGGACATGATTACCACATCCGAAGTTTCGGTTTCGGTAACCATCGATCAAACGGCCAACCTAGATGCCATCATGCGCGAATTGCGTGAGTTTGCAGAATTAGAAGATCCCGATAAGGACCAAGTCATTATCTGCATTGTGGGTAATTTCTGGGCGGATAAAGAAGGAATTGCCATCAAAGTATTGGATGCCATCAAAAACATCCCGATTCGCATGATTTCTTACGGAGCATCCGAACACAACATCTCCCTTTTGGTCGACGCCAAACATAAAAATGATGCCTTAAACGCATTAAACGAAGGACTTTTCTAAATAAACGCCATGTTAACGATTCCATTTATCCGGACAAACACGGAACTTACGATTGCCGGTTTAACGAAAAAACATGTGGCAAATCCCGCTGATATCGTAGGCCAACTCATCGCAATGGATGACAAGCGGAAATCCTTGCTCCAACAAGCTGAACAAGCCTTGGAAAAATCAAATGCCGCTGCGAAGGAAATTGGCGCATTGATGCAATCAGGCCAGAAAGAGTTAGCAGAGGGCAAACGCGCCGAGACGGCAGCACTTAAAGGTGATATCAAGGTTATGGAAGAAGCTGCGCGTGTCGCAGAAAAAGAATTAACCGACCTATTAGTCACACTTCCAAACTTACCACACAGTTCTGTTCCGGAAGGAAAAGTGGCTGAAGATAATGAAGTCGTATTAAACTGGGGAACAATTCCTACGTTAACTGAATCCGCGAAACCACATTGGGATTTAATCAAGGATTATGACATCATCGACTTTGATTTAGGCAATAAAATTACAGGTGCAGGTTTTCCGGTATATAAAGGAAAAGGTGCTCGTTTACAACGTGCGTTGATCAACTTCTTCTTAGATGAAGCCATCAAGGCGGGTTACTATGAGATTCAGCCTCCTATCTTAATCAATGAAGATTCTGGATTTGGTACGGGACAATTGCCGGACAAAGAAGGCCAAATGTATGTCACACAAGCAGAAGGATTGTATTTAATCCCAACAGCTGAGGTGCCCATTACGAATTTATACCGTGACGTGATTGTTAATGAGAAAGAGTTACCAATCAAAAACGTAGGCCATACGCCATGTTTCCGTCGGGAAGCAGGTTCATGGGGTGCGCACGTTCGTGGCTTAAACCGCTTGCATCAATTCGATAAAATCGAAATTGTGCAAATTCAAAAGCCGGAAAATTCATACGCGGCCTTAGAGGAAATGTCCTTACACGTTCAAAGCATCTTGCAGAAATTAGAACTACCGTATCGCGTATTACGTCTATGTGGAGGTGATATGGGCTTTACATCTGCTTTGACCTATGACATGGAAGTTTGGTCGGCGGCACAAGGTCGCTGGTTAGAAGTGAGTTCCGTTTCCAACTTTGAAACCTACCAGGCAAATCGCTTAAAATTACGCACGAAAATAGATGGAAAATCAATCTTGTGCCATACCCTAAACGGTTCAGCATTAGCATTGCCACGTATCGTAGCAGCAATTTTAGAGAATAATCAAGGACCGGATGGAATTAAGATTCCAGCGGTATTAGTGCCATATACAGGCTATACACATATCAACTAGTCTACACTCAATCGAAAACCCTCGCCGTGCAAATTCATTAATTGTACGCGAGGGTCTTCTTTTAAAAGCTTGCGTAATTTCGTCATGTAGACATCCATGCTGCGCGCGTTAAAGTAGGTGTCATCTCCCCATATTAATTTCAAGGCATAAGATCGACTAACCGGTCGGCCTAGGTTTTCACACAACAACTTCATGAGCTCGTTTTCCTTTGGGGTAAACTTTTGTTCGTTCCCTTGGAAAACCAATCGCAACTTCGCGGGATAATATAGGAAATCTCCTAAGGCAATTTCATCTGCCAAAGCAGGCAAAGATTTATCTGAATGCGTGCGACGCAATACGGCCTCCATGCGAGCGACAAGAACATCCATCGAAAATGGTTTCGTCAGGTAATCATCAGCCCCTACTTTAAAGCCTTGTAGGGTATCTTCCTCCATCGACTTTGCAGTTAAAAAAATGATCGGCACGTCTAAATGTGTTGCGCGAATGTCTTTGGCTAAGGAGAACCCATCCTTCTTAGGCATCATGACGTCAAAAACACAGAGGTCAAAATGGCCTTTCACAAATAGGTCAAGTGCTTGATCCCCATCATGCGCCCAAGCGACTTCGTACCCTTTTTTCTTCAAAAATTCCGCAAGCAATAAACCTAAATTAGGATCATCCTCCGCCAATAAAATACTTGGATTAGTTGCCATAAGGTATCGTCATTTCAAATGTACTTCCTTTGCCTAATTGGCTTTTTACATGAACGTTTCCACCATGCGCTTCTACAATTTTCTTCACATAACTCAAGCCCAGCCCAAAGCCCTTAACATTATGGACATTCCCCGTAGGCACCCGGTAAAAGGGTTCAAAAACTTGAGTTAACACTTCTTTTTGCATCCCGATTCCCTGATCTGCCACCTGAATGTGAAATCCCGATTCATCTATAGCTGTGGTAATGGTAATCTGAGGTGCATCTGCACTATACTTAACCGCGTTGTCAATTAAATTATTCATCACATTGCTCATGTGTACTTCATCGATCAACAGGTTCGCGGTCTCCGTGGTATACGACGTATGAATTGACCCATTTTTAGCCATCAACATCGGTTGGTTCATTTCAATAACCTGCTGAATCAGCGCGTTCACATCCACATTTTTCTTCTTGAGTACAATCTCTTCGCGTTCCATTTGAGCGGTCTGAAGAACGCGTTCAACCTGCTGGCCTAAACGTACATTTTCATCCTTGATAATTCCAAGATACCGCTGAACCGTTCCATTTTCCAGCACGCTCGAATCTTCCTGAATCAATTGCGTCGCCAATGAAATCGTCGATATAGGCGTCTTGAATTCATGCGTCATGTTATTGATAAAATCATTTTTGATTTCAGCCAATTTCTTTTGCTTGAGAATGGTCATCATGGCGATATAAAAACAGCCAATCATAATCAAAAGCAAAATGGCCGAACCCAATAGATTCACTCCCATGGTCTGCCAAATAAAACCCAAGGAATCCGGAAAATACACATGCAAAAACTGGCCAGAGGCATGTAAATCATTCGGATACAATGATGCCATAAACTGTGGAGCATGTTTTTTAATGTTGGCCTGTGAGGCAAAAATCCAATCCTTTGCCTGCTTCGGCGCTTGAGGTGCGATACCAAAGGAATAAGCCAAATGAATATTTTTAGCCGTTAATTCTTGCCGCAGTAGGCTATCGATGTAATGTGGTTCCACGCGTTGGGCAATCGGCCTTTCTTTAAACAAAAAATCCGAAAAAACTTCTTTCGCCATGGCCGTCTTTTGAATGACCTTGTCGACTTCCGTTTTCGCAACTTGGTTAATAGCTTTTCCGATAGCACGGCGATTCTTTTTGGATAATCCCTCCCGCCTCCGCAGGGATTTTTTCGCGCGCGCGATCCGCTGCTTACGAATATTGATGCTTTTATTTTTGGCAGGCACTCCGCTCAACATATCCGATAACTGTTGGTCTTCTTGCAACCTGCGTTGAATATCTTGTTCCGGATCTACATTCACCTGATATTCTTCCGTTATTTCAGCAATCTGTCCATTGGGCAGCATAAATGATTTGCGAACAAACATGATATCCGATCTGACTTCATTGTGGATTGCTCCTAATTCATTTCGATGAGAAGGGTCTGGTCCGATGAACGATTCTGCAATTTTGTTTTCTGCAGGTGGAGGGGGAATAAACTCAGGATTTTTCTCCGAGGCTAATTTGGCCGATAATTCTTTTAGCTTTTTTTGTTGGGTTTCATAGGTCTTCTGTCTTTGTGCCAACATCACCAATTCTTGCTTTTCGAGTTTTCGAACAACCTGAGCTAATCCATCTTGTACATCCGAAGCAAATTGTTCCTTTTTAGTCTCCAGCATGAAACCGAGCCAATAGGCCTGAAAAGCGATAAGCCCCACTAAAGCAAGGGTCATAAAGCCAATAATCAACCTAATTTTCTTCTGGGTCATACCTTCGTTACAATCGAAAGAACAAATTTATCAAAATGCGGGGAGGATAAAAGAGCTATTAACACTTCTTAACAAACATGATTCCAAGCCTTTTCGTAAGTTTGCTCCGCATTAAAAAAACAAACATATGAAATATTTGATTCTTTCAGCCGCTTTGGCATTCGCGAGTTCAACAGCTTGGGCTCAAGATAAAAAAGAAGCTACCATCAAAATTGTGGTAGAGGAAAATGGCAAACAAAAGGTCATTGAACGTCATTTTTCAGATATCAGTAAGGCAGAAGGTGAATTGAAAAAATTCACAGATTCCCTCGACCTAGACATTAAGATATCAGGAGATGTAAAGAAAATCATCCGCATGGATGTCAACAAACGAGAAGAAAAGGGAATGATGATGCCGCATCATGGCAATGAAGTTATCATTGAACATAAAGAAGGGAATCACAAGCCAGGCCAAGAAAAGCGTGTCATGATCATCCGTAAAGGAGACAAAGACGGCAACATTATTTCAGAAGATATCCAAGGACCACATGAATTCAATATGGAATTAGATGGCCCAGGCAATCACATGAAAATGTTCCGAAATATCCACCAAGATGTATTCGCGGAAGGTTCAAAAACCATTCATGGCTTAAAAGCAACGCCAAACAAACCGTTCAACGGAAAAATTAGCGTAAAGTTTAACGCACCTGAAAAAGGGAATGTGAACATCTCGATCCTGGATGTGAATGGCAAAGAAATTGCATCTGACCAAGTGAAAGATTTTCAAGGGGATTATTTAGGTCAAATTGACTTAAAGAAAACCGGTGCTGGCGTATATTTCTTACGTGTAACGCAAGGAAATGACGGTGCTGTACGAAGAGTTAAGGTTGATTAGTTATATCATTCCCTCGGAAATATCCGAGGGAAGATTGAAAGGTCCCAAGCAATTGTTTGGGACCTTTTTTATTTCCCCATATTTGCCCAAGCAAATGCATACATATCGGCGGTTAATTCAATCAACTTCGCCGTATTACTCGAACCATGCCCACTATTCGTATCAATGCGAATAAGCATCGGATTCTTACTTGTATTCTTCGCTTGTAAAGTCGCAGCATATTTAAACGAATGCGCAGGAACCACACGGTCATCATGATCTGCTGTGGTAATCAAGGTCGCAGGATACGACTTCGCTTGAATGTTGTGCAGTGGTGAATAGCTATATAAAACTTTGAATTCTTCCGCGTTGTCACTCGAGCCGTAATCGGCAATCCAATTCCAACCAATCGTAAATTTTTGGAAGCGCAACATATCCATTACCCCTACGCCTGGCAATGCAACTCCGAATAACTCAGGATGCTGATTGATGACCGCACCAACCAATAATCCTCCATTAGACCGACCAGATGCCGCCAAATAAGACGCAGAAGTATATTTTTGTTTGATTAAATACTTCGCCGCATAAATAAAATCATCAAAGACATTTTGCTTGTTAAGCTTCATTCCAGCTTGATGCCATTTCTCACCATATTCACTACCACCACGCAAATTTGCCAATACGTAAACGCCACCTTTCTCCAACCAAGCCATTAAACTTGCTGTGAAAGTGGGCGTAGAACTAATGTTAAACCCGCCATAACCGTGTAAAATCGTTGGGTTTTTCCCATTCAATACCATGCCTTTTTTGCTCACAATGAACATCGGAACACGTGTTCCATCCTTGCTCGTATAGAACTTTTGAATGACTTGAAAATCTTCAGGCTTAAAGGCTAATTTAGGTTTTTGAAATATTTTGCTCGTGTTTTGAGCAATTTCATATTTATAAACCGTCGGAGGGAAATTGAAAGATGAATAGGTGAAGAAACTACACTTATCCTCCTTCTCCCCATGAAAACCGCTCACATTACCTAAACCAGGTAATTTCACTGTTCCAATGCCCACACCGTTGTAATTATAAATCAGGGTACGTGACGTTACATCTTTTAGATAGGTCAAATATAGTCGGTGACCCGCACTTGTAACCGCCTGCAAAGGCTCTGCTCGTTCCGCAACCAAAGGTTTCCATTTCACCTTCTCTGGCTTCGCTAAAGACAATTCCACCAATTTACCATTGGGTGCTCCATCATTCGTTTCCAAAATCAGACGATCTCCTTCATTATCCACAACCGAATAATGAAAGGCACCCGGTTCGCGAACAATCGGGCGGAAAACATCGCCTACTACATCTGTGCGAATAAACCAAAGCGCATTACCATCTAAACCTTTGCCGCGATCGCTAATCGTCAAATAAGCCAATGTCTCGTCATCCGACGTACTCATCGTATGAAAACGCTGTGGATTTCTTTTGTCCTCATAAACCAAACGGTCTTGACTTTGCGAGCTACCCACCTGATGAAACCAAACTTGATGGTTTTCATTTTTGGTACTTAATTCCTTGCCTTCCGCGGGTGCAGGATAACGCGAATAATAAAAGCCATCCCCTTTCCAGGCGACACCACTTACTTTCACCCAATTCAATTGATCCGGCAAATCTTGACCCGTTTCCATGTCCCGAACACCAAAAATTTGCCAGTCACTACCCCCTTTGCTCAATCCGATACAAGCATAGCGTCCGTTCTTACTTAAACTAAAAACGGTCAAACGCGTTGTCGCATCCGTTGATAATTTATTGGGATCCAAGACCTCCTCGGGAGTACCTGTTAAGCCTTTTTGGCGATACAAAACGGATTGATTTTGCAGGCCTGAATTCTTATAGAAATAGAACCAATCACCACGTTTGAACGGTGCCGAAATTTTCTCGTAATCACTCAATTGCTCGATGCGTTTCTTGAACGTTTCACGCATGGGCAACGTTTCTAAATAGCCAAAACTAACCTTGTTCTGAGCCTTCACCCATTCCTTTGTTTCGGCGCTATTTTCATCTTCCAACCAGCGGAAGGGATCTGCCACGCTTACACCGTGGTAGGTATCCGCATGATCCACTTGACGCGTTTTCGGATAATTTAATTGTGACCAAGCGGCCGAATTCACCAGCATTCCCATGAGTAAAATCAAATACTTTTTCATACTTATTTATTTTTGGGTAACCATAAAACCGCATCCGCAACGAGCAGGCCATTCGCACCTCGTTGAGACACCAATACGTCTCCCGTTGTATTATCTTCAAAATGATAGGTCCCCACGGGAACCCAGGTTTCCGAAGTGTTTGGAGCCAATCGTAAAGTCGCCACATGGCGGACTTTGGACACATACACTTCCAAATTAATGACAGTTGTCCCTCCTCGCAAAGCGGGAATATAATAATAGAGTTGGTAATCTCCTTTCAACGGATTTTTTGATGTAAATCGTATACGAGACCCTAAATCATCCAAGGGATTTGTTTGTAAAAAAGTAGGACCAAAAGTACCTGGCTGATTCTTGATCTTATTCCAATGCCCAATGATCTCCATATTAGCCGCCTCCGCATCATCCACAATTAAGTCGGGACGCGAACCATCCATCCAAGGATTGTATTTATAATATCGGTCAATTTCTTCTTGCGTCACTTTCGCCACGGGGATGTCGCGCGCCATGGATTCCAAAGCTTTGATAGCAGCAGTTTGCCCCATCAGCATATTAGCCACATCAGATCCTTTTCCAGAGATTAACACGGGCGCTTGCACGTTGGACCATGTAGGCTCCCCATAAACCAAACGACTCGTCGACCCGCCCATGCCATCTTCCTCCAATTCTTTGGTTGGTTGATAACCTGTTTTCAGTAACATATCGCCCGTGTACGAGCAATCAATATACGATTTCGCTTTCACCAATTTTACCCCTTCCTCCGATTGCAGCGTCAATTGTTTTACCTCATTTCCTTCCACCAAACTTGAAATGACTTGATGCGAGGGCCAAACGATTACTTTTGAGTCCGCTAAATAGCTTTGCAATACCTCATAACCCATCGAGGCTTCAAATTCATATGCTTGAAATTTGCCCAATTTGCCCCCAACTTTTCGAAAGAATTCGCGCGTTAATCCTTGAATCTGGGCAGGATTCAATTCAAACTTTAGGCCAAAGCCCTGCTGTGCATACGGCCACGCAACAGCGGCATCGATAACTAAGGTCTTCTTACCAGCTGCTTTTGCCGCATAGGCAGTCATTAGCCCGGATGGATTTGCACCATAGACAATGACGTCGAAAGACTGAACTTTTTGGCCAAAACAGGTTGAGGCCAACAATAAAAATAAGATAAAATAACGCATTAAAATAAAGATCCGGTTTGGGCTTTCGGTTCAATGCCCACGTGTCGATAGGCTTTTTCAGTAGCTTCCCGACCACGAGATGTTCGCTTCAAAAATCCCTCTTGAATCAAGAACGGTTCATAAACCTCCTCAATGGTTTCTGCCTCCTCCCCACATGCTGTGGCAATCGTTGTTAAACCGACTGGACCACCTTTGAACTTCTCGATAATCGTCATCAAAATTCGATTATCCATTTCATCCAAACCATTTTGATCCACATCCAAGGCGTCCAAGGCGATTTGTGCGATGCGCACATCGATTTCTCCGTTACCTTTAACTTGGGCAAAATCGCGCGTCCGACGTAATAAATTATTGGCAATACGAGGCGTTCCACGGCTCCTACGAGCAATTTCAAATGCACCCGATTCTTCGATGGGCATTTTTAATATTTGGGCAGAACGTTTGACAATACCTGTTAATAATTTAGCATCGTAATATTCTAAACGGGCATTAATCCCGAAACGAGCACGCAAGGGCGAAGTTAAAAGACCGGCACGTGTCGTTGCGCCAATTAGCGTAAAGGGATTTAAACTAATTTGGATAGAACGAGCATTGGGGCCGGAATCCAACATAATATCAATCTTATAATCCTCCATGGCCGAGTACAAATACTCTTCCACAATCGGATTCAAGCGATGAATTTCATCAATAAATAACACATCAAAGGGTTGCAGATTTGTCAATAAACCCGCTAAATCTGAAGGCTTATCCAAAACGGGCCCCGACGTGATTTTCAAGGTAGAGCCTAACTCATTGGCAATAATATGCGAAAGCGTAGTCTTCCCTAGGCCAGGAGGGCCATGCAACAATACGTGATCCAATGCTTCTTCGCGGGCTTTGGCAGCACCTACGAAAATTTTAAGGTTATCAACGATTTTTCCTTGGCCGGTAAAATCGAAAAAACTCAACGGACGTAAAGCCTTGTCAAACTCACGTTCTTGTGGATTCAATGCTTCCGCATCCCCTGTTAAATAATCTTCCCGCATAGGACTCTGTTGATTCAAAATTGAACTCAAAGATAATTTTTTTATTGCGAAGATTTTATAGTTTTGATAAACCAACAAGAATATCTAAACCTATGAGCTCCATTTTTATCGGCGAGTTAGCCGGAACAGCTACCCTATTATACCTCGGAAATGGCGTTGTCGCCAATGTACTTTTAAAAAATACCAAAGGAAACGGAACCGGATTGTTAGCCATTGCGGCTGCATGGGCATTTGCTGTAACCGTAGCCATCTTTGTTTCCACTTATTTCGGAAGTTCAGGAGCTCATTTAAATCCAATCGTTACGATAGCAGGCTGTGTAAAATCAGGGGATTGGAGTTTATTTCCCACCTTCATCGGGGCACAATTACTAGGTGCGATGCTGGGACAATTGTTGGTTTGGTTACACTATAAACCGCATTACGACATCACAGAGGATGCAGGTGCCATTAAGGCTTCATTCTGTACAGATCCTGCTATTCGAAATACCCCATTCAATTTTATTTCAGAAGCCTTTGCATCTGCCTTGGCTGTCCTTGCACTCGGCACATTTAGCACAATCGAAACGGGATTAGGGCCATTTATGGTCGGAATCTTAGTCTGGGTTGTTGGCCTAGGATTAGGCGGAACGACAGGATACGCAATTAATCCGGCACGTGATTTGGGCCCGCGCATCATGCACGCCATTTTACCCATTAAACACAAAGGGGACTCGGATTGGTCTTATGCGTGGATTCCTGTCTTAGGTCCTGCTGCTGGTGCTGTATTAGGCGCCTATTTATTGACGTTAAATTAATATGCACATGTATATCGGTTCGATTGACCAAGGAACTACGAGTTCTCGTTTTATCATTTTCAACAAAGGCGGCGAGATAATTTCCGTAGGCCAAAAAGAACACAAACAAATTTATCCACAAGCCGGTTGGGTCGAGCATGATCCCTCTGAAATTTGGAAAAACACACAAGAGGTGATTGGCCTGGCCTTAGGAAAAGCAAATCTTTCTGCGAAGGATATTGCTGCCGTGGGAATTACCAATCAACGGGAAACGACAGTTGCTTGGAATAAACATACCGGAAAAGCCTATTACAATGCCTTGGTCTGGCAAGACACGCGTGTCGGAAATGAGTTAGCCGAACTCGCAAAAGATGGCGGCATGGATCGTTTTCGTGCGAAAACAGGATTGCCATTAGCGACTTATTTCAGTGGATTAAAATTACGTTGGTTACTCAATAACATCGAAGGCCTCCGCGAAGACGCCGAAAAAGGCGATTCCCTTTTTGGTAACATGGATACCTTCATAGCTTGGAACTTAACAGGCGGAACGCAAGGGGGAATTCACATCACGGATGTAACCAATGCGAGTAGAACGCAATTGATGGATTTGGCAACGTGCCAATGGGATGATGAAATCCTTCAAGTGCTAAATATCCCTAAAAAAATGCTTCCTGAAATTAAATCAAGTTCTATGGTCTATGGCCATGCAAAAGGGGTTTTAGGTGGCGTGCCTTTGGCAGGTATTTTAGGGGACCAACAGGCCGCATTGGTTGGCCAAACTTGCTTCAACCCAGGTCAGGGCAAGAATACCTATGGCACAGGATGTTTCTTGCTGATGAATACCGGCTTAAAACCCGTTCCATCCCAACATGGTTTATTAACAACTGTAGCCTATCAATTAGGAAACGAACCGGTGCATTATGCATTGGAAGGATCTGTTGCGATTACGGGCGCACTCGTACAATGGTTGCGGGATAATTTAGGTATCATTAAAAACAGCCCGGATATTGAGAAGCTAGCCAAACTAGTCGATGATAATGGCGGCTGCTATTTTGTTCCTGCATTTTCAGGTCTTTATGCACCCTATTGGAAATCTGATGCGCGCGGAGTACTCGTAGGATTAACCCGTTACATCAATAAGTCACATATCGCACGAGCAGCGCTAGAAGCAACTGCATTCCAAACTTGGGAGGTGTTAGAAGCGATGGAAAAAGATGCGGGTATTGCCATCTCATCCTTGCGTGTAGACGGAGGAATGGTGGTAAATCAGTTATTGATGCAATTTCAATCCGATATATTGGGAGAAGAAGTTATTTGCCCGAAAATCATCGAGACGACTGCCTTGGGAGCTGCGTATGCAGCCGGACTAGCCGTGGGCTATTGGGAAAACTTGGATGACTTACGGAAAAACTGGGCGATTGCCCATACCTGGAAGCCAAGCATGCCTGCCGAAAGCAGAGATCAGCTACGGAAGCAATGGAAAAAAGCCGTTACAAAAAGTTTCGACTGGGCGGAAGACTAAGCTCTTTTTACCTTAGGAGCATCCGCACGTGTCGTACCATAAGCTGGGCAATTGGCTTGTTGCGAGCATGAGCTCAAAATCATTCCTGCCAAAACACCTAATGCGATAATTTTTTTCATGTTTTTCTGAATTAAACGGAAGCTAATTTCTTTGTATTTCCCTTGGATACCTCATCCGCGGCACCGACAACGACATTATTAACGGCAGGATTATTATATCCTAAAATATGCAACATCGAACCGCTCGCTTGCTCCTCTTGAAATAAGCGTGTGGTAATGGTTCCATCTTCAAGTCGGTCAACAATCACATGTTTCGGAGCAGGAATCAAACAGTGTTGAATTCCCCCATATCCACCTAAAGATTCTTGGTAAGCACCCGTGTGGAAAAATCCTACATATTGGCGTTCTTGATCTTCCTCGAAAATAGGCAAGTATAAATCGGAGCTATGCGCTTCCGTATTGTAGAAATCCATCGAGTCACAGGTCAAACCACCTAAGTTGACCTTCTGATAAGGTGAACTCCAGTTGTTGACCGGCAACATAATGTATTTTTGGTTCATGCCCCATGAATCTGGCAATTGGGTAATGAATGAACCATCAATCATATACCACAACTCTTTATCATTCTGCAATTTTTGGTCAATAATCTCGTACAAAACCGCACCACTCTCCCCTACGGTATACGACCCAAACTCCGTAAAGATATTTGGAACCGGCACATTGTTTTTATTGCAAATCCATGAAATCGATTCCACAATTTCATCGACCATCGCTTGATAATCGTAATTAAACTGAAGCGAAGTTTGAATCGGCAAACCACCTCCTAAATCAATAGAATCCAATTCGGGACACACCTTCTTTAATTCACAATATTTGTAAATAAAGCGACTTAATTCCGACCAGTAATAAGCAGAATCTTTGATACCCGTATTAATGAAGAAGTGTAACATCTTCAATTTAAACTTCGGATTCGGCTTGATTTTCTCCTCGTACAAGGAAATCACATCCGAATAACGAACACCTAAACGAGAGGTATAAAATGCGAAATCGGGCTCCTCATCTGTTGCGATACGAATCGCAAGATTCGCTTTCTCAGCCGTCACCGACTTCTCATAAAAATCAATTTCTTTTAAATTGTCCAACACCGGAATGCAATTGAATCCGTCGTTGATCAATTCCGAAATGTATTGCGTATACAAAGGCTGCTTGTAACCATTGCAAAGAATATACGTCGATTTCGTGATTTTTCCTTGGTTGTACATATCCCGGATAATGGGGATATCAAACGCGCTAGACGTTTCCAAGTGCACATGTTGCTTCAATACCTCTTCCAAAATGAATGAAAAGTGAGAAGATTTTGTGCAATAACAATAGGTATAATTACCCTTGTAATTGTATTTCTTGATCGCATTACGAAATAGCACTTTGGCATTTTCGATGTGCTCGGAGATTTTTGGCAAATAGGAAACTTTTAACGGCGTACCATATTGTTTGATGATTTCCATCAAGGGTACGTTGTTAAATAACAACTCATTATTCTCATTGATATTGAATTCACGCGTGGGGAATTCAATGGTTTGATCAATTAGATCGACGTAATTTTTCATTCAGTCAGATGAATTGTACTCAAGCGTACTTGAGTTTGTGGAAAAACGTGCAAAACTGCAATAAAAGTATGTACTTTGCAAACGAAATACAGATTAAGTTATTATGCCCAAAATACATTTTATCGCAATCGGCGGCGCTGCCATGCACAATTTAGCATTAGCATTGAAATCAAAAGGCTACGAAATCAGTGGCTCCGACGATGAGATTTATGAGCCTTCCAAAAGTTTATTAGCCCAACACGGCATTCTCCCTGAGGAATTTGGTTGGTTCCCGGAAAAAATAACATCTGATTTGGAAGCGGTTATCGTAGGCATGCATGCCCGACCAGATAACCCTGAATTACTAAAAGCACAGGAATTAGGTATTCCAGTTGAATCCTATCCATCCTTTTTATATAAGCAAAGCATCAACAAACAACGTATCGTCATTGCGGGAAGTCATGGAAAAACGAGTATTACCTCGATGGTCCTACATGTGTTGAAAACCTTAGGTCGAAAATTTGATTATTTAGTGGGTGCCCGTATCGAAGGATTCGATTTAATGGCTTCACTTTCTGATGCTCCCATCATCATCATTGAAGGCGATGAATACTTGGCTTCGCCGATTGATCGCAGGGCCAAATTTTTACTTTACCAGCCCCATATCTGTTTGATTTCAGGCATTGCTTGGGATCACATCAATGTCTATCCGACCTTTGAATCCTATACAGACTCGTTTAAAACGTTGCTTGCAGGATTACCTAAAGCGGGTAGCTTATTCTTCGACCAAACGGATTCGGTCTTAAACGATTTAGCGGCAGATTGTCCTGAACATTGTGAAAAAACAGGGTATGAAGCACATCCTGCCAGTATCAAAGACGGGCAGACGATCTTAAAAGGCGAAGATGGGAAAGCGTATCCGATTCAAGTTTTTGGAGAACATACTTTGAAAAATTTAAATGGGGCACGCTTGATCTGTGAGCAAATCGGGTTATCACCTACCGCGTTTTATGAGGCAATCGCCACATTCAAAGGCGCTGCCAAGCGTTTGGAACTCGTAGCATCCTCGGAATCGAGTTTGTTGTATAAAGACTTTGCACACGCGCCTTCCAAGGTCAATGCAACCACGCAGGCATTGAAAAATCAATTCCCAAATCGGAAACTAGTCGCATGTTTAGAGCTTCACACATTCAGTAGCCTAAACCCTGCCTTTTTACCCGAATATGAGGGAACCTTGAATTTAGCGGATGATGCGATTGTTTATCTAAGCGAACATGCGCGCGAAATCAAACGCATGGACCGCATCGAAGAATCTGTTATACAAACCTACTTCAAGCATCCCAACCTGAAGGTCATTCGAGACGCTGATACACTGAAACAGGCGCTATTAGCTCAAACCTGGTCAAATGCAAATCTATTGATGATGTCATCAGGCACATTTGATGGATTAGATCTTCCGGCTTTGGGAATAGAAATGGATCTTTTAGGCGTTTAGCAAGGCGTCAAGTTCAGTTTTGAATCCAGTCAAAAGCAATTCCTTCATGCTAATCTTACGCTTTTGCGTATTGATTTTGCTGATGATGGGCTTTTCTTCCATTTGACGATCATTTTCTGCTTGGGCGATAAAATCCTCCAACTCACCTCGCTCCTTCTTCGTCATGTAATCCATTTGATTGATCATAATCTTCAATTGCTCGATGCGGGGCTTTTCGTTTAAAGCAGGATGGCGATACGAAATCACACGCAACAAATAGTTCATTTCGAAAATCTTATCACATACATTTCGGAAACGCTCGGCCATTTGTCGGTCGACCGACTTAATCTGCGCGGTAATTTCCTTCCATTTCACGAGGTAGGCTTTGGCTAGATCCGCAGTGGCGGTCATATTCGGTTGGTCATGTAATTTCAACTCCAACTCACCCGTCATGGTGGTCAATTCTTGAATGCGCGGATCCACGCGCGGCTTGTATTCGATGCCTTTGACGCGGTTATATTTCTCGAAGAACATGTCATTCGCTTTCTTGAAATTTTTCCATAGCATGGATTGTTTCTTAGGGGGCAAACCGATGACATTCTTCCATTCTTTTTGCAATTCTTTTACTTTGATGATTGAATCATCCAAATCTTCCGCTTTACGCAATTGGTGAACGGAATCAATATAGCCTTGAAGCGTCAGGATTTTCTCATCGATTTGACGATTTTTTTCTTCAAAATAAGCGCGGCGGCGCAAGAAGAAATGATCCATGACCTCTTGAAAATTCTCACTTAGGCTATCTTGATATTTTTTATCGACCGGGCCTGTTTTAACCCACTTCGCTTTCAATTCCATCAAATCCTCCGTCGCCTGCAAAACATCTTCTTGACCTGCGATAAGCTTTGCGTCCTCGATGAGCGCACGTTTAATTTCCAGATTTTTGATTTGATTATTTTGAATTAAATCCTTCAAAAAGACTTCTAAAGAATCCAATTGGGTGAACAAAGGCTGAAAATCGCCAAGGCCATCAAATTCTGCCAAATAGGCCTTCATTTGAACAACTTTGGTTAAATAAGATCCTTTGTTTTGAACATCGTTGATTTCGGAAGCTAATTGAATAACCTTGGTTTTGGCTAATTCAAAGCGATTGACAAAGTAGTCAAGGGCTTCTTGTTCTGTATTCCGAACAAATCCGATTTCGCGCTGTGGGAAGTTTAAATAGGCATTGATGTACACTTTGCCATCTTGGCAAAATCCGTACTCATTTTTAACGAGGTGGTTCATATGAGGGTTTAAATAAAGAGCTTCGAGCAAACGCGCTAACTCAAGGGCTTAACATCTGGATTTATTCAATTAAAATCCTGACACAAATTATCTAAAAATTTATGAATAAATGAAGAATTCCGTCGCTGAAATTCAATTTTTTACACAAATTTCACATTCTTTGCAGGTTCTTTTAAAATTTTAAGCAAATAACATGAGTAACGAGACGATTATCTTTTCGATGGAACGGGTTTCCAAAGTCATCCCACCACAGAAAACGATTATTAAAAACATATACCTTTCCTTTTTCTACGGCGCCAAAATAGGCGTTTTAGGTCTAAATGGCTCCGGTAAATCAACCTTACTTCGCATCATTGCAGGTTTAGATAAATCCTTCACGGGGGATGTTGTATGGTCTCCAGGTTACAGCGTAGGTTTGCTTGAACAAGAGCCTCAATTAGATCCAAACAAAACCGTATTAGAGGTTGTAGAAGAAGCTGTCGTTGAAATCAAAAACCTCTTAAAAGAGTTCGATGAAATCAATGAGGCCTTTGCAGATCCAGATGCCGATTTCGATAAATTATTGGCGCGTCAGGGCGAGGTTCAAGAAAAACTTGACCATTGCAATGCATGGGAATTAGATACACGTTTGGAAAAAGCCATGGACGCACTGCGTTGTCCAGATTCGGATGCACTTGTCAGCACACTTTCAGGGGGTGAAAAACGCCGTGTGGCGCTTTGCCGCTTGTTGTTGCAAGAACCGGATGTGTTATTATTGGATGAGCCTACCAACCACTTGGATGCCGAATCGGTCGATTGGTTAGAAGAACATTTACGTCAATACAAAGGAACGGTCATTGCTGTAACCCACGATCGTTATTTCTTGGATAACGTTGCTGGTTGGATTTTAGAATTAGATCGTGGCGAGGGGATTCCATGGAAAGGAAACTACTCATCCTGGTTAGAGCAAAAACAGAATCGCTTAGCGCAAGAAGAGAAGACGGAATCGCGTCGCCAAAAGACCTTGCAACGCGAGTTGGAATGGGTACGCATGGCACCTAAAGCCCGTCAAGCAAAATCCAAAGCGCGTATTGGTGCTTATGAGAAATTATTATCTGAAGAAAATCGCCAGAAAGAGGACAAATTGGAATTATTCATTCCTGCGGGCCCTCGTTTAGGCAATAAAGTCATTGAAGTACAAGGCGTTTCCAAATCTTTTGGCGACAAATTATTGTATGAAAATGTAAGTTTTACATTGCCTCCTGCAGGTATCGTGGGTATCATTGGGCCCAACGGTGCTGGAAAGACGACGATGTTCAAATTAATTACGGGTCAATTACAACCGGATTCTGGAAGCTTTGAGGTGGGTGAAACGGTGAAATTGGCCTATGTCGATCAAGAACACAATCAACTCATCGCAGAGAAATCTGTTTACGAAACGATTGCCGAAGGAAACGATTGGATCATGTTAGGTGGGAAGCAGTCGAATGCACGCGCTTATGTGAGTAAATTCAATTTCAATGGGGCAGATCAAGAAAAGAAAATAGGTAATCTATCGGGTGGAGAACGTAACCGTGTTCACTTAGCGATGATGCTGAAGGAAGGTGCGAATGTGTTATTGCTGGATGAGCCAACCAATGATTTGGACGTGAACACGCTTCGTGCATTGGAGGAAGGACTTGAGAACTTTGCAGGTTGTGCGGTAGTCATCTCCCACGACAGATGGTTCTTGGATCGTATTGCTACGCATATTTTGGCATTTGAAGGCGATTCGCAGGTAACCTACTTTGAAGGAAATTATTCTGAATATGAGGAGGCACGCAAGAAACGCTTAGGCGACGCGGCACCGAAACGTATTCGTTATAAGAAATTGCAGTAGATGAGAGGATTGATTACAATCATACTCTTGGCATTATCTAATTTATTTATGACGATTGCCTGGTATGGTCATTTACAATGGAAAGAGACTTCCTGGCTAAAACATGCAGGAATCTGGAGTATCATTTTGTTTAGTTGGGGGCTTGCATTCTTTGAATATGTATTGCAAGTTCCTGCCAACAAATTAGGATTTAAAGCGAACGGCGGACCGTTCACTTTCTTCGAACTGAAAACGATTCAAGAGGCATTATCCCTGATAGTGTTCACACTTTTTCTTATTTTCGTAGTCAAGTCCGAAAAATTAGCTTGGAATCACTTCGTCGGCTTTGGATTAATCATCCTCGCGGTCATCGTGATTTTTAAAAAATGGTAATATGAATTCGAGAGAAAAGATTCAAGCAGTCATTGATGAAATGGGCAAAGTGGTTGTGGGGCAAGAACGCCTGATCAACCGATTACTCGTTGGCCTATTCACCGGCGGGCACGTCCTCTTGGAAGGGGTTCCAGGCCTTGCGAAGACCTTAACCATCAATACGCTTGCCAAAATCTTGGATTTACATTTCCAACGCATTCAGTTTACGCCGGATTTACTTCCTTCCGACCTTGTTGGAACGATGATTTACAATCCGTTGAAAAACGAATTTGAAGTTAAAAAAGGGCCTATTTTCGCGCAAATTATTTTAGCTGATGAGATTAACCGTGCGCCCGCAAAGGTGCAATCAGCCTTGCTTGAGGCGATGGCGGAGAAGCAGGTGACCATTGGCGAAACGACATATCCCTTAGACAAACCCTTTTTAGTTTTAGCGACCCAAAATCCGGTGGAGCAAGAAGGAACATTCCCTTTGCCAGAGGCGCAAGTGGATCGCTTCATGATGAAGGTCTTCTTGAATTATTTGGACAAAGAGCAGGAGTTGGAAGTGATGCGCAAGATGTCCAACATGGACTTCAAATATGAGCCAAAATCCATCTTGAGTTTAAAAGATATTCAAGCGATACGTAAGGAAATCAATGAAATTACCATTTCGGAAACCTTGGAGCGTTACATTATCGAATTGATTTTTGCGACACGAAATCCAGCTGATTACGGGTTGACGAAAGAGGCAGATTACATTCAATTTGGAGCATCGCCTCGCGCAAGTATTCATCTCAATTTAGCAGCCAAGGTAATGGCTTATTTGGCAGGACGCGATTATGTATTGCCCGAGGATATTAAGGAAATGACGCCAGATGTGTTGAATCATCGGATCATTTTAACCTATGAGGCAGAGGCGGATAACATTACGAGTTTGCAAATTATCCAGACCATTTTGAGTTCAGTGGCGATTAATCGTTAGTCTATACAGTAAATCTGACAGAATAAACGCTTTTAAGGTCAAATTATGACCTTATGAAACTTCGTTTTGCGCTGATCATCAGCACTTTTTTACTTTTCAGCTTCTCAGCCACCGAACCCCTCCGCGTATTTTTAATCGGGGATTCTACGATGGCCGACAAAATCCCCGCAGATTTCCCGGAAACCGGTTGGGGTATGCCCTTTGCCAAGCTATTTAACGAAGCGGTTGAAGTGCAAAATCACGCCTACAACGGGAGAAGTACGAAAAGTTTCCGTCGCGAAGGTCGCTGGGCAAAGGTTCAAGCTCAATTGAAAAAAGACGACTATGTGTTTATTCAATTTGGCCATAACGATGCCAAAGCGAGCGATACCTCCCGATTTGCACCTGCCCAAACGGAATTTCGGGCGAATTTGATTCGCTATGTAAAGGAGACTCGAGCAGCGGGTGCCACACCTATATTATTAACACCCACCCAGCGACGTAAATTTGATTCGACAGAGGTATTTGTGGATCAGCATGCCGACTACCCTTCCGTAGTCAGAGAAGTAGCTACACAGGAAAAGGTGATGTTGATTGATGTCGAAAAGGCAAGCAAAGCAATCATCCAACAAGAAGGCCCGGAAGGAGCCAAAAAACTTTTCCTACATTATCCGATTGGCATTTTCAAGAAATTCATGAAAGGCGTTGCGGACGACACGCACTTCTCTCCTTATGGGGCAACGCGTGTGGCAAATTTGGTGGCAGATGCGCTCAATAATTCCACCGAGCATTTAAAAAGTTTCTTAAAGAAATCAGCATACACACAAAAATACGCCTTCGAGCTACCCAATGTTGCGGGAACCGCATTCAAAAAGGATACCTTCAACATTGTTCAATATGGTGCTAAAAGTTCCGTAGCTACATTAAATACTGGAGCGATCCAACAAGCGATTCAAGTGGCGAACCAACAAGGAGGAGGCGTTGTCTTGATCCCCGCGGGATTCTGGATTAGTGGCCCCATTACAATCCTGTCGAATGTCAATTTACATGTAGCACAAGGAGCTGTTTTGCAATTCAGCAGCAATCCGAAAGACTATCCACTGGTTAGAACTAACTGGGAAGGCGTAGATGCGATCCGCGCACAATCCCCTATTTCGGCATTAAGAGCACACAATATTGCCATTACGGGTTTCGGCATTATCGATGGGGCTGGAGAAGCTTGGCGTCCTGTGAAGAAAGGGAAATTAACTCCCGGCGAATGGGACAAATTAGTGCGCTCTGGGGGTGTTTTGGATGGCAAAAAAGAAACTTGGTATCCCACGGCAGGTGCGTTGAAGGCCTCGACCATGGACCAACCAGGCGTTGTGGCAGCTGGATTTACAGAAGCGAATACGGAGGAAATCAAGGAATTTGTTCGTCCGAATATGATTAGTTTACGTGAATGTGAGCAGGTACTATTGGAGGGCGTTACCTTCCAAAACTCCCCTGCTTGGAATGTACATCCATTGCTATGCAAGCATTTGACCGTGGAGAATATTACGGTAAAAAATCCTTGGTATGCCCAAAATGGAGATGGCATCGATATCGAATCCTGTGAATATGTGTCGGTGCGCAATTCGCGTTTCGATGTAGGAGACGATGGGATTTGTATCAAATCAGGTAAAGATGCGGAAGGCCGTAAACGCGGCAGACCAAGTGCGCATATTTTAATAGAAAACTGTGTTGTGTTCCATGGACATGGGGGTGTTGTCGTTGGAAGTGAGATGTCGGGAGGCGTACATGACTTATTCGTCAGCAATTGCCAGTTCTTAGGAACAGACGTAGGACTTCGGTTCAAAACCGCACGCGGTCGGGGTGGCGTGGTAGAAAACGTCTACATTCGAGATATTTCGATGAAAAATATTGCGGGAGAGGCAATCCTTTTCGACATGTATTACCAAGGAAAAGACCCTGTGGCAACCTTCGGAAATGGAGGTGAAACACCCAAAATCGAATTACTACCTGTAAATGAAGGAACTCCTCAATTCAAAAATATTTATGTGGAAAATGTAGTAGCCAAAGGGGCCGAGACTGGCTTATTAATTCGTGGCTTACCCGAAATGCCTATTCACCATATCCAATTAACTAATTTGGATATTGAGAGTGTACAAGGATATCGAGTGATTGAAGCGAAAGACATTACGATAAATCAAGCAAAATTCACGGAGACGGGAACGAAGAAATCGGAATTGTATCACGTGAAGAATTGGAAGTTAAATTAACTTACCTTTGGCAATCCTCAAACCAGGTTTGCCAAAGGTACGAGGGAAAAAGTTCAACTAACTGATAATTTTATGGGATATCCATCCATTTACCTTGCGTCTACAACAGCGGAATTGTTTCGTAGAATAGATCTGCTAAACCCACAAACTCAGGGGCTTTGGGGTAAGATGACCGTAGGCCAAATGCTTTCGCATTGCGCAGTCCCATATGAGCAGATTCTTGGGACAAATACAGACCAACCGCCCTTATTCATGCGCATTATTTTGAAATTATTTCTTAAAAAATCCATGATTAATGAGGTCCCTTATAAACAGAATTTGCCTACCGCACCGAGTTTCATTCGTACGGATCAATATGATTTCGAAAAAGAAAAAGAGGGATTGAAAGGATACATAAAAACCATTCAAGAAATGGGCACCGAAAAATTAGCTGCCACGCCTTCGTTAAGTTTAGGGGTGCTTTCAGCAACGGAATGGAACAATCTGTTGTATAAACATATCGACCACCATCTCCAACAATTCGGGGTCTAATTAACCTTTGCCAATCCTCCAAGGTTTGGCAAAGGTAGTGGGGAAAAAGTTCAAGAGTTTGATAATTTACTTTCGCAAAATCAAGATGCTCGGGTCTGTCACATAACGCCCTGATTGATCCCCATAAAGTGCTAATCCTCCGCGTTTTGATTCAAAACGAAGCACCAATTTTCCTGTTTTCAATGCAACTTGCCAGGCAGCCGGTGGAATTAGGCCCTGCACTAAATAGCCATAGGTTCCCGCTTCATCCAATTTATTATTTCGAGCTTGGTAATGCCATGATAAGATGCCTTGGTGATCCGAAGGATCATCCGCCAACACCGTTTCTAGGACATTTATGCCATTCGCCGAAACACGTAAATTAGCCGGAGAAGCATAAACATCCGTTTGCGGATACGCGTTTGGATTGACTCCTGGATCAAAAGTTCCTTTCCCAAGCATGTAATCTCCATCCATTTTTCCAGCATCCGAGCGATCTTTCCCTAAAATAGGTTTGGACGACGCCTCCACCATAAAACGAACCTCGGAAATATCAGACCCGGAAATCGGAAACTCATATTCGAAATAGCCGGCCCCTGCCCCATTTACTTTATGACCTAAAACTCCGGACCATTGTTTGTCGGGAAATAATGAAGCACTAAATCGCTCCACAGGTACAGTGACAAATTCCATTTTAGGATTCGATGGTTTCAAGTTCCCTTCCTCCACGATGATATGTGCAAAGTTTCGGTGTAATACCTTACCTGATGCATTCGTTAAGACAAAGGATAGCGTATTCACCGACTTATCTTTGGGCAAAACCACAGCCAAGGAATCCAAGGCTTTCACATCCCATGGAGCAAAATGTAGGGGCAATTCTTTGGTCCAATGGTTTTGCTTTTCACCCCATGCGGTAACGCCTGCGAATGAAATTTTTAAACGTAAATCCCCCGACAAATCTGTCATGGAAGATAAATGCAAAGGAATTTTCACCGTTTGGCCGGCCTTCCCTGCCCAGGTAATCTCCTGCCCAGTCGACACATAAAAAGGTCCATGCAAATCCTTCAAGCTCATGCCCGGAACAATAGCATCTAAACCCGTTTGCTTTTCTGTTCGATCAAATTTATAATAGCCATTCCACTCATTAATCACATCGTGATGTTCTGTATACAACCAACCCGCCATCTTCGGATGATTCCGAAATGAGTTCATCGCCTTGTGGTAATCAAACGTATAATCCACATCGCCCGTACTTCCTTGATACCCCCAAACATTCCCAAACTCCGAATTAATCATCGGTTGGGAACCTTGCACATATCCCTTTTCAAAATTCCATTGACTTCCCGGAAACAAATTTTTCGACTGATCGTCCATTAATTTGTCCCACTCATATCCAGCCTGATATGCATGCCATGACTGAATATCTGTCTCCGTATGCCCGCGTCCACAACAAACTGAATTATCTTCTACTAAACGCGTTGGATCCAAAGATTTGGCCAAACGATAAACCGATGCCACCCATTTTTGTGTTTCTGGCGTGTAAATTGATTTTTTATCAACATGCGTAAATAAACCCCAAGTCTCATTAAATGTAATCCAAGAGAAAATGGCCGGATGATTAAAATCGCGTTTCAGCATTTCCCGCAGTGTATATTCTGATTCGCGTTGCATATCCGCATCCGGTTCCCCCCATGCATTAGGTAAATCCGACATAATTAATAAACCCAATTTGTCTGCCCAATACAACTTACGCGGGATATCCACTTTGATGTGTGTCCGAATCCCATTCAACCCAATCCGTTTACTTCGAATGATCTCATCTTTCATAAATGCATCGGTCGGGAAGGTATAAAATCCATCGGGATGATAACTTTGATCCAATGCCAATTGCACATAAATGGGCTTATTATTCAACGCGATGTACGGAATCTTCGAACCTGGAAGGGGCGTCACAGAAATCTTCCGAAACCCAAAATACCCATGCACCTCATCCGAGCCCAATGCTAAAGTCAAATCATACAAATAAGGATCTTCCAACGACCATAAATGTGCTTTTTTCAATTGCAACGAGAGTTCCGCAATAGTTGAACCCTTTTTCACAAGAGCTATAGCTGATTGCCCATTCGAAAGCTTTAGGCTCAACTGTGAATCTTTCGAAGCTTCACCCCCTAAATAAGCTTTGATGAGAACTGTGCCCTTATCAATATTTGGGTATACCGCAAAATGGTCAATGTAATCAGCACCACGTGCATCTAAATAAACGGTCTGCCAAAGTCCTCGTGCATTCCCATAGCCCTGTTTACCATACAAAGTAAACATCCGTCGTTTATCATCGACGCGAATATCCACCCGCTGCGTTTGGCCTGCCTTAATAAATGAGGTCACATCGAAATCAAACGGGGTATAACCGCCCTTATGCTCTCCCACAAATTTTCCGTTTACATACACCAAAGTATGCCAATCCGAAGCACCAATATTCAAAAATACTCGCTTAGAACCCCACGCAGCAGGCACCTGAAATGTCCGGTGGTACCATGCCACATCGGCTTCATCCTTTACTCCTGAAAGTTTAGAACCCCATGGAAACGGAACCTGAATTTTATGTGCAAATTTAGTCGGGATGACAAAGGTCGAATCAAAAGCAAAATCCCAGGATCCATTTAAATTCAACCATTGGGTTCGCAATAGATCAGGCCTGGGATGCTCAGGTAATGGTTGTGTCGTTTTTTGTGAAAAAGCAAGCGAGTTCGCCCCTAAGAATAGGAGTAGTAATAGTTTTTTCATAGGTTTAGTTTTGTGCAACAGCATTGGCCTTGCAAGAAACAAATTTGGCAATTTTTCTGATTGTTTCAGCTAATTTTTAATTTAATAGGTAATTTTACAGCTATGAGTCAATTAGAAGAATTAAAAAAGAAGATTCCCACGCAAGTTGCAGTGATTGGTGGAGGTAGTTGGGCAACAGCACTTGTCAAAATTTTATCGGAAAACCAGGTAAAAATCAAGTGGTGGATTCGCAGAAAATCGGACGTTGATTTCATTCGTAAATACAACCACAACCCAAGTTACCTAACGGATGTGGCCATCAATCCCCGCAAAGTAAAGACCTACAGTAAGATGTCGGAAGCCCTTTCCGGTGTCGAATACATTATTTTAGCCGTTCCAGCGGCATTCATTCCCGAAACCTTAAAGGATTTAAATAGCAAACATTTTGAGGGCAAGAAGATTGTTTCTGCCATCAAAGGAATGATTCCAGAGGAGAATTTACTGGTCACCGACTGGATGGAAAAAGCATTCAATGTACCCATTAGTCAAACGTGTGTGATTGCAGGACCCTGTCACGCGGAGGAAGTTGCGCTTGAAAAACAATCGTATTTAACGATTGCTTCGCCCTCTTTGGCCGTGGCACAGTCCTTCTCAAATCTATTAAATAGCCGTTTCTTACAGGCGCATGCCATCGAGGATTTATATGGCGTTGAATATTGTGCCGTTATTAAGAACATCATTGCGATGGCGTGTGGCATCACGCGCGGTTTGGGATTTGGCGACAACTTCCAGGCCGTTTTAGTAAGTAATGCCATGCAAGAGATCAAAATATTCTTGGATGCCGTTTATCCCGAGACGAATCGCGATCTAAATAGTTCAGGCTACTTAGGGGATTTGTTGGTAACCGCCTATTCGCAATTCTCGCGAAATCGGACTTTTGGTAATATGATTGGTCGGGGATATTCCGTCAAATCAGCGCAAATCGAAATGAACATGATTGCCGAAGGCTATTATGCCGTGCGAAGTATCTATTCGATTTCACGCCAACACAACATTCACCTTCCGATCATCGAAGCTGTTTACAACATCGTATATCAGAAGGCGAATCCGCAAGTGGAAATGAATAAATTGAAAGGTTTCTTAAAGTAAATAAGAACGAATTTTCTCAGCAGTAGCAGCTAATGATTCTTGCGAGGGCTTTAATTTTTCTTGCGAAAAGTTGATGTCCAGCATGCGATTCATCGGCACTAGATGCACGTGCGCATGAGGCACTTCAAGGCCTATCACCGCAACACCGACACGCTTGCATGGAATGGCTTTCTTAATGGCTGGAGCCACTTGTTGGGCAAATTTCATCAAGTCGCCCAATAGCTCAGGATCTAAGTCGAAAATGTAATCAACTTCCTGTTTGGGAATCACTAAGACATGTCCCTCCACGAGCGGCATTACATCCAAGAAAGCCATGAATCGATCGTCTTCTGCAATCAAGTGACAAGGAATCTCGCGATTCACAATTTTGGTAAATATCGTTGCCATATTAATCGATTCGTTTCAGATTACATTTCGTAATCGGTTTGATAATTAAAGGTACTTTTTCCAACTTCACCGCATCACTATCCAAACCAAAATACTTGTCTTCCGAGTGCGTAAACTGCTTCACAAAGAAGTGTGCTTTCATCACCAAACGGTCTAGCAATGGCATCTCATTATCGTAAGACAAGAATTTCTCTAAAACGACAAAGCGGAAATCTCCAATCACATTTTGCTCGTTTAATGACTTGTAACGCGATGTGATATCCACTTCGCCACGAGCAACCATTTCCTCCACAACCTTCCGGAAATACAAGTTGATGCGTTGCTCCACCCGGAAGCCCAGCTTGAAATTGACCTTGATAATATCATCTGGCTCAATCACAGTAACCTTGTAATCCATCGTATATGGATCATCCATGGTATCCACATGGACAAACCAATAGATGTCCGCTTTTTTAGGACGGCGTTGAAAAATAGAATAGATAATCTTTGATTCAATATCCGTTACGCGCGCGGCATTGGACATAAATACCAAATGCGTCGCATATTTTGGAATTGTTTCATCCTTACTTAATTCCTTCAATGGCTCAATGTAATCCGCTAATTTTTCGTATTCGGTCAACTTCTTTTTAATACGCGTCGCGCGGAACCAAACCCACATCAACAAGACAATAACCCCAGCAATAAATAGCGAAACGTAACCTCCATGCCAGAATTTCTGCAAGTTGGCCACTAAAAATGCGCCTTCCAACGACACATAAACAACCAAAAACAACAAGATCCACCACATGTCAATTTTCTTGATGTGCAGGTAATAAGCCATCAGCGAAGTTGTCATTAACATGGTCATCGTAATGGCTAAACCATAAGCCGCTTCCATATTTGCTGATTCGCGGAACCACAAAACAACGCCAACGCAACCCATCCAAAGCAATAAATTAATGGAAGGAACGTATAATTGCCCTTTTTGATCAGATGGATAAATCAAGCGAACGCGAGGCCAAAAGTTCAAACGAATCGCTTCTGAAATCAACGTAAAGGAACCTGAGATCAAAGCTTGAGAAGCAATCACTGCCGCCAAAGTTGCAAGCATGATGCCCGAGAAAAGAAACTGAACCCCTAATTCAGATTTCAACAATTCAAAGATGGGCTTTTGAACACCTAGCAAGGTTCCATTTTGAGACAACAACCAAGCACCCTGTCCGAAATATTGAAGTAATAAAGCAATTTTGACAAACACCCATGAGACACGAATGTTCTCACGACCACAATGTCCTAAGTCCGAATACAAAGCCTCTGCCCCTGTTGTACAAAGGAAAACGGCACCCAAACTCCAAAAACCAGCAGTACCAGCCTGATGAGTCGTCAACAATTCCCATGCATACATCGGGTTAACCGCACGTAAAATCGTCCAGTCATCTTGAATCCCTAAAATACCCGTCAAGGCTAACATCGAAAACCAAGCCAACATAATAGGGCCAAAGAATTTACCTACAATCTTCGTACCCAAAATCTGGAACAAGAATAATCCGGTTAGAATGACAATCACCAAAGGAACGGTATCCGTAACAAACGGTGTCCCATCAGGATGATGTAACATACGAAGACCCTCTACCGCAGATGATACGGAAATGGGAGGGGTAATGATACCATCGGCTAATAAGGTTGCACCACCGATAATCGCGGGTAATGTGAGCCATTTGGCATGCCGACGAACTAATGCAAAAAGGGCAAAGATTCCTCCTTCACCCTTATTATCAGCCCGTAAAATCAAGATTACATACTTCAGTGTAGTCTGAAGTGTCAACGTCCAAAAAATGCAAGACAATCCGCCTAATACCGTTAACTCATTAATTGGGTTGTCTCCGATGATGGCTTGCATCACATAAAGCGGTGAAGTACCAATGTCACCGTAGATAATTCCCATGGCTACCAATAACCCGGCAGCCGTCATTTTATTCTTGTGTTTGTGTTCCATTATAACCTAGGGGAGTAAATATCTATCCAAGCAGAATCGTTTATGGTTAGAGTGCAAAAATTGCAGAAAATTGTACTATTTTGGTGTAATTTCTTGAAATATTTCAAGAAGCGGAGGCAAATATAATTCAATGTTTTAGATATCAAATAGCTTTCGAAAACTTTTCACCAAAAGCCTGAATGCTTGGGATTTAACGCTCATAATAATAGCCAAAAATGATATCCATTTCGTCCTCAGATGTGAGACCAAATCCGAGATCTTTATTGGTATCATTCAAATAGGTGGCAACCGATGTTAATCCCTCACCGGCTTGTAACAATATAGGCGTATCATAATTGATAACCTTCGGATGTGCCCAATCGGTATTTTCGTAAATGACTTCCCCATCACGGAGCCCACCTTTAATCTTTATTTGAAATAGCTTTCCTCGGGCATGGAAATGAGATGTCAAAGAAACAACCGCTACGGGCTTATCAAATTTAAAATCGCGCGTGATCGTCGTTTTTTGATTCGCAGGCAATGTGAAATTCGTGACGTTAAAATCAATCATTTTGACAACTTGCTTGACTTGATCTGCTGGAACAGTATATAAATTCACATAGTTTTCGCCATACAAATTCTCAGAAGTCTTATTGAAATAATGCGGATTCAAATCAATCGACGCATTCACGGGCAACTGCAAGGCCATACCCGCTGGAAAACGATAATCCGAATTCGGATCCGTACCACCACCCAAAAATATATGATTGGACATTTGAATAACAGTCCCAATATTTAAAGAGTTGTCTAAATTTCTTAAATCTCGCAATTCATCCAGGTTAGGCAATAAAGATTTAGATCGAAAATCATACAAGACCATGTGGTGACTATTGGCTCTCGATTTTAATTTGATCCGAGCGATATACACCGGTGCAGTATTATTTAGGGGCCGACGCACAAATAATTCGCGTTCAAAATTGGGCGGAACGACGAAACGGTCAACTTTCAATTGAATTCCTGAATTACCTTCTTCAGCCGGTGAGGGCAAAGGCGTGAAATTGGCCTCTTCCACGTAACTCGGCGTGGTATCATCCAATAAACCGGCATCAGCTACTTCACCCGTCGCAGGGGCACCCGCATCAATCCATTTTTGCACAAAGGCCAATTGGCCTTTGCTTATTGGCTTTCCACCAAGTGGCATAGGAGTACCATAACTCACAAGCCCATGATGACTTAAGTCCCAATTCAGTTTGTGAAAAAATAAACTCTCACCCGAAGCAAACTTTCGAACTCGAATGACCGAATTCTTCAAGGCTATCGCATTCACCGAAGCCACTCCCACCAAATTGGCATAAGAAGTCCCTTTAGCTAATACCAATCCATGCTGGGCGAAACTCGCATCTTTCGTGGACAAATGACACCCTGCAGTCGCGCAACTTGGCGTCAATAATTTATCCTGCATCAAATCAAAGGAGGAAACCTTTATACTAGGTCCCGGTGCTATAACAGTCGGGTCATTTGCCTCTTTCGAACAGGCAAATGATAAAAAGGCCAACACGAATATTCCTTTTTTCATCGCAGCGAATAATGATCTTGATTTTCTCCGGGTTCAATTTTCAGGACCCGACTTAATACCAGGAGAACCAACTTGCGGGAAGCTAGCCATGCAGGCAATTGACATTGTAAAGCAAATTCTGATAAGGTAATATGCTCATGTGCACGCAGATATTCCATCAACCAGCGCTCCGTATCTCCATAAGCGAAAGACAATCCCTCCTCATTTTCCCGGCGCAAAATTTGCTTCATCTCCTTGCTCGCTTTAATCGTGCGATCATTGACACGGACATAGCAAACCGGATTGGGATCCGTTTCCAATTGGACAAAATGAGGTTTATCCACACTCTCAAAGACCTGATAAACTAATACCGCCCGACCGTTTTCTAGCGGAATTCGATACACATGATAAGTAAAGGCTGGGAAGCAATATTGAGAAATTGCTTTTTCGAGTAAAAACTGATCCTCGTCCACAAACTTAGACCCCTCGATTTGACCATCATCCGAAACGCCTACAAATAAATGCCCCCCATCTGAATTCGCGAATGCAACAAGCTCTTTAACGATCTTCTCGGGGAACTTAACCTTCATTTTGAACTCGAGCCGCTGGCCTTCGCCATGACGCACCAAATGCTTCAGATTACGTAAATCCAAATACATTTCTGCCTCATTGCTTGTGGCTTGATCTAACACGATTTCGTTTCCTGTCCGCATGGTCTTTAAACTCATTTCAATTTATAAAAGTTTTCAAACATTCTATATTATTTTTTCTCATAGTATAGCAATTATATAGACTTTGTATATCTTTGTGAAAATTTCAACTAAATGGTACCAGAAAATTTCGAAAATACACTTCAAAAAGCCACATTAGCGGAAAGACTAACGAAAATCGCTGCACTATTCGCTGGGAAAAAAATCGTCTTTTCTACCTCTTTTGGGCAAGAAGATCAAGCCATAACCCACGCCATTACTTCGCAAAAACTGGCTATTGAAATTTTCACGCTGGATACAGGCCGACAATTTCAGGAGTCTTACGAACTCATTGATTTAACCGTAAAAAAGTTAGGCTTCAATCTGAAAACCTACTTTCCTCAAACAGCGGCGGTAGAAAACCTAGTTGAAACAAAAGGCTTTAATTCCTTTTACACGTCCGTAGAAAATAGAAAAGAATGTTGTTTCATCCGGAAAATCGAACCCCTTAATCGTGCCTTACAAGGGGCTGATGTATGGATTACGGGCTTACGTGCCGAACAATCAGATAATCGGGCTGATATGCCCATGATCGAATGGGATGCACAGAAAAATCTATATAAAATCAATCCATTAATTGATTGGTCATTTGAGACCTTGGAAAATTATTTAGCTGAATATAAAATTCCTCAGAATCCTTTACATAAAAAAGGCTTCATCTCCATCGGATGTGCACCATGTACACGTGCCATTGCGGTAGGAGAACACCCACGCGCGGGTCGCTGGTGGTGGGAAAATTCGCAAAAAGAATGTGGTTTACACGCCTAATCGTAGCATATGAATAAGTTAAACGATAAAATCGGACATTTCCCACGCCAACTGGAGGACGAATCCATTTACATCATGCGTGAGGTGGCCGCTCAATTCGAGCGCCCTGCCCTATTATTTTCAGGAGGAAAGGATTCCATTACCTTGGTACGCTTGGCACAAAAGGCCTTTTATCCAGGTAAAATTCCATTCCCCTTAGTACACATTGACACGGGACATAACTTTCCCGAAACCATCGAATTCAGAGATTGGTTAGCTAAAGAAACGGGCGCGGAATTAATCGTGCGCTATGTTCAAGACTCCATCGACCAAGGTAAGGCCAAGGAAGAATCAGGCAAATATGCCTCTCGAAACGTATTACAAACCGTAACCTTACTTGACACAATCGAAGAATTCAAATTTGATGCTTGTATTGGTGGCGCTCGACGTGATGAAGAAAAGGCAAGAGCCAAAGAGCGTATCTTCTCGGTTCGTGACGACTTCGGCCAATGGGATGCTAAACGCCAGCGCCCAGAATTATTTGATATGTTGAACGGCCGCATTGCCGTAGGCGAAAATGTTCGCGTTTTCCCTATTTCCAATTGGACAGAATTAGATGTTTGGAATTACATCAAGGAAGAAAACATGGAAATCCCATCCATCTATTTTTCACACAAACGCCAGGTCATCGAACGCGATGGCATGCTTTGGGCAGATTCAGAACACCTAAACAAAGAGGCAGACGAGATTCCATTTGAGGCAACGGTTCGTTTCCGTACCGTGGGTGACATGACTTGTACAGCAGCTGTCGCATCTGAAGCAACGGAAATCGATGTCATCATCGAGGAGATTTTATCTGCTGAAATTTCAGAACGAGGAGCACGTATCGACGATAAGCGCTCCGAGGCAGCGATGGAAAAACGGAAACAACAAGGGTATTTTTAATCAAGCGAAGAAAGACAATGGATATATTACGCATAGCAACCGCAGGTTCTGTCGATGACGGGAAAAGTACCTTGATCGGTCGCTTATTATACGAAACAAATTCGATTACCAAAGATAAAATCGAAGCGCTTGAAACGGCGTCGAAACGTAAAGGGCTGGACTTTTTAGACCTTTCTTTATTGACTGATGGCCTTATCGCTGAACGCGAGCAAGGCATCACGATCGATGTAGCCAATATTTATTTCTCTACTCCGACCCGCAAATACATCATTGCCGATACGCCAGGTCACGTAGAATATACCCGAAACATGGTTACAGGCGCATCCAATGCGAAGGTTTCCTTGATTTTGGTGGATGCCCGCCAAGGATTGGTCGAACAAACGGCTCGTCACTTATCGATCGCAGCCATGTTACGCATTCCCAAAGTGATCATATGCATCAACAAAATGGATTTGGTGCAATACCAAGAATCCACGTTTGAAGCCATTAAGGCTAGCTTATCGGACCTTGTTGCGCAAACGACATTCGAAGGTCAAGCGGTTAGTTTCTTGCCTATTTCTTCGCTTTACGGTCAAAACATTACGACAAAAGCGGAGCATATGCCTTGGTTTACGGGCAATACACTTTTAGGGGAACTGGAGGCTTTTGAATATGCGGAGACATTGGCACATGCCCCAGCACGTTTTCCGGTTCAATTTGTCGTTCGTCCTATGACAGAAGCCTACCACGACTTCCGTGGATACGCTGGAAAAATCAGCTCAGGCACATTCCAAGTGGGCGATGAAATTCGTGTACTCCCAACAGGTCAGGAAAGCACAATCGCAACGATCGAGAAATTTGAGTCGAAATTATCCAATGCCAAAGCGGGTGATTCGGTGGTGATTACCTTATCTACCGACATCGACATCTCCCGAGGCAATACGATTGTACTAGCTTCGGAAGCGAACGCTCCACAGTTAAAAGACTTTTCGGCGCAGGTTTGTTGGCTTGATCATCAAGCCCTTACCCCGGGAAAAACCTATTTATTACAGCACGGCATTAACATCACGAAGGCAAAGATTTCGCAGATTACGGAGCGATTGGATGTTGTTGCTCAAACGGCAACGGAAGGGGTTGATTCCTTGAAACTGAATGAAATTGGTCGCATTGCATTACGCACGGCACAGCCGATTAGCGCGGATGTTTATGCAAACAACCCTGCGAATGGAGCATTTATTTTAATCGATGAATTCTCTAACTCGACCGTTGGCGTAGGATTCGTTCAATAGATCTATTGATATTTTTTAGGGGCGTAGAGGAATCCAAAAGCCTCTGCGCCTTTTTTTGTATGCACCTCATGATGCACGTAATGCGCTTTCATAATGCGCTTCATGTAAGCCGAACCCGCTTTATATTTGATTTTAACGCGGCGGTGCACGATGATATCGTGAAAGATAAAATAGAATATTCCGTAGGTTGCGATACCTAATCCGATGTAAAACAAAGGCCAATAAGCTGGAATTTCAGCTCCGATGATAATCGTAGCTGTAGAAGAAACCCCAAATACAACTGAAAATAGGTCGTTTTTCTCTAATAGGTTTTTGTGATGCACATGGTGGGATTCATGCCAGTTCCACATGATTCCGTGCATGATGTATTTATGTGTAAACCAAGCAACACCTTCCATTCCTAAAAATGTCCCCAACCAAAGTAGAATTCCCATAATTTGTAATTTGGATTTTAACCAAAATTACAGCGAATTGTTTTAAATTCCACCCCCTCCTTTAGTTGAAATCAATTATCTTTGTAGGCTATAAATACTCATACGCTTTTATGATTGATAAGAATTACGCCCCGCAGGAAATTGAACAAAAATGGTACGCCTATTGGTTAGAGCAAAAGGTCTTTGCTTCTAAGCCAAATCCCAACAAGGAGGCGTATTCCATCGTCATCCCTCCACCCAATGTGACGGGCGTATTGCACATGGGACACATGCTCAACAACACGATTCAAGACGTGTTGATTCGAAAAGCGCGTATGGAAGGCAAGGAAGCCTGCTGGGTACCGGGCACAGACCACGCTTCGATCGCAACTGAGGCGAAAGTCGTGGCGATGCTTAAGGAAAAAGGCATTGAGAAAAAAGACATTACACGCGAGGAATTCCTTAAACATGCTTTCGAATGGAAGGATAAGTATGGAGGAATTATCCTCGATCAATTAAAGAAATTAGGCGCTTCATGTGATTGGGATCGTACCCGTTTCACGATGGAGCCATCCTTATATCAAGCGGTGATTGACACCTTTGTACGTTTGTACAACAAAGGATTAATCTACCGAGGCGTGCGTATGGTCAACTGGGATCCGCAAGGAAAAACAGCTTTATCAGACGAAGAAGTAATCTACAAAGACGTTCAGGCCAAATTGCATTACATCAATTATCCACTTGTAGATGGTTCTGGATTTGTAACGATTGCAACGACTCGTCCTGAAACCATTATGGCGGATGCAGCCATTTGCGTTAACCCAACTGATGAGCGCTACCTGCATTTGCATGGCAAAAAGGTTCGTATCCCATTGATTGATCGTGAGATCCCGATTATTGCCGACGAATACGTTACAGCGGAGTTTGGAACGGGTTGTTTAAAGGTAACCCCTGCACACGACTTAAATGACTATGAATTAGGCTTAAAACACAAGTTGCCTGTTATTGATCTATTAAATGACGATGGGACTTTGAATGAAAAGGCTATCCTATTCGTAGGCGTTGACCGTTTTGAAGCGCGCAAACGCATCATTAAACAACTAACTGAAGAAGGCTATTTAGCTAAAACAGAAGAATACAAATCGACCGTTGGAACATCCGAGAGAACAGGGGCGGTGATCGAGCCAAAATTATCCTTGCAATGGTTCATGAAAATGGAAGAGATGGCGAAGCCAGCTTTAGACAATGTCATGAATGATAATATTCAATTACATCCAGCGAAGTTTAAGAACACGTATCGTTCATGGATGGAAAACGTACGCGATTGGTGTATTTCACGCCAATTGTGGTGGGGCCAACAAATCCCTGCTTTCTACATGGAAGACGGCACCGTGATTGTTGCGAAAGACAAGCAAGAAGCCTTGCGCATCGCACGTGACAAATACCAATTATTCGCGTTAGTTGAAGATGATTTAACACAAGATCCCGATGTGTTGGATACGTGGTTCTCGTCTTGGTTATGGCCTATTTCGGTATTTGATGGCATTGAGAATCCGGACAATGAAGAGATCAAATATTATTACCCAACAAATGACTTAGTCACTGGACCCGATATTTTATTCTTTTGGGTGGCACGTATGATTATGGCGGGTTATGAGTGGCGTGATGAATTGCCATTCAAGAATGTATATTTGACGGGAATTGTACGCGATAAACAGGGGCGAAAGATGTCCAAATCGCTCGGAAACTCTCCAGATCCGTTGGAATTAATTGAACGTTTCGGAGCGGATGGTGTTCGTTCAGGATTATTGTTTTCTGCACCAGCAGGAAATGACTTATTGTTTGATGATAAGTTATGTGAACAAGGACGAAATTTCTCTAACAAAATTTGGAATGCGTTCCGTTTATTAAAAGGGCTCGAGGTAGTTCCAGGTACATCCTTACCCGAGCATGTACTAGCAACGGCTTGGTTTGAATCAAAATTAAGCCAAACAATCCTTGAGGTTCAGGATCACTTCAGCAAGTTCCGTATCTCGGATGCTTTATTGAGCATATACAATTTGGTTTGGGATGATTTCTGTGGAAAATACTTAGAGATAATTAAGCCCGCTTATCAAAGCCCAATTCATGCGGATACCTTGGATGCAGCACTTGGCTTATTCGATTCCTTAATGCGTTTAATGCACCCGTATATGCCATTTATTACGGAAGAAATTTGGCAGGCGATTGATACGCGAGCTGTAAACGCGACAATTTGTACAGCTGAATTTCCAAAAGCAGGCGTTGCTAATGAGGCTTTGATTGCCCAATTTGATGCGATGTTCGAGGTGGTAACGAAGGTGCGTGAGATCCGTAATTCGAAACAATTATCACCCAAGTTGGCTTTACCTCTTTGCATTAAGTCGGAGCAACCAGCAGCCTATGCAGCTGTTGAGGCAATCATGCAAAAATTAGCGAATTTAGAATCGATCACATTCATATCTGAACCCATCGTAGATGCGCAAACTTTTGTGGTAAAATCGGATCAATTCTTCATTCCGATGGCCAGCGATGAAGATCCAGCCGTTTTAAAAGCTGAATCAGCGAAGGAATTGGAATACCTATTGGGTTTCAAAAAGTCGGTAGAGGCCAAATTAGCGAATGAAAAATTCGTACAAAATGCGAAAGCTGATTTAGTGGAACGGGAGCGTCAAAAGCTTTCGGATGCGGAAAACAAAATCAAATCATTGCAGGAGTTATTAGCTCGATTGGGATAATGAAAAGGATACTAATCGTTTTCTTGGCTTTATTTTTTTGGCAGTGTACGAAGTCTGAAAAAGAACAAAGTGCACCCAAAATCAAATGGGATATGCAACGATTAGACAGGTCATTAGCCGAAGCTAAATCGGCTGAGGCAATTGATTCCATCTTGAAGAAGCATCCGGAAATTGGGATTGGCTATTTCAGTTGTCCGCCCGAAAAGACCCCTTTCCTGGCGCGCGACTTATATCAATTATACCAAAACCCTTCATTACAAGCTTTTTACAAGCAGAGCCAAGATTCCGCTTTTTTTGGTGGCGATCGATTGGAGAAGGAATTACATTTGGCATTTGAGCGTATTCAACAAGAATTCCCTGGATTAAGAACGCCTAAAATCCGGACGGTATTCTCGGGTTTTGGTGGCGTGGGCGGTGAATTCACAGCCCAACATTTACAAGTCTCCGACAGCTTAATTGTCATTGGTTTAGATTTTTTCATGGGCAAAAAGGGATTATACGTGCCTCCTGGAGTCTATGATTATCAATTACGCCGATTAGAACCCCAAGCGCTTGTTGGCCAAGTCATCTTACAGTATTCAGCCTTTGTTAATCGTCAAAATGAGGATGACCATACCTTGTTAAGTGATATGATTTGGTATGGGAAAGGCTTTGTTTTCACGAAGAAGATATTACCTGAATTAGCCGATTCGCTATTGTTTGGTTACACAAGCCAAGAATTAACCGAAACAAACGCCTTCCAAAAGGAGGTTTGGGAACATTTCATCGATAAGAAATTGTTGTTCAATCAAGAAGAATTAACGAAAAATAAATATTTGGGAGAGCGCCCCAAAACACCAGAGATTGGACCGGCATGTCCGGGATCGATTGGTCGGTGGTTAGGATGGCGCATTGTAGATAGATACTGGAAACAAAATCCAAAGCTTACACTCACGAAGTTAATGACAGATCCCGATTACAATCAGTTATTTCTGAAATCGGGCTACCGTGGAGAGCCGGAAAAAGAATAAAACCAATGGCAAAAAGACATGAGAGTTTTGGTTCAGGCCCTGAACCAAAGGATAAGGTAAAAGTGGATAAGCAAGGCTTGAAAAAGGCTTTGAAAATATTCCAGTTTGTCATTCCATACAAGTGGACCTTTATCACGGGCATGTTGTTTTTATTGTTGTCAAACTTGACAACGATGAGTTTCCCCTTGTTGATTGGTCAAATGACAAAGGTAATCGAGGGCAAATCGAATTACCACATTAATGAAGTAACCCTATTCTTTTTCGCGGTATTAATTATTCAAGCGATTTTATCATTTCTACGTATTTATACTTTCGCGCAAGTTTCTGAAAAGGCTATGCGAGATGTGCGCAAGAACTTATATGCCAAGATAATCACCATGCCTATTTTTCACTTTGAAAAAAGACGCGTGGGGGAATTAATGAGTCGGATCACGTCAGATATCACGCAATTGCAAGATGTGTTATCGATTACATTAGCCGAGTTTTTCCGACAAGTATTTACACTTGTAGGAGGAATCGCATTGATTACGTATTTGTCATGGAAATTGACGCTATTTATGTTGGCTACCTTCCCGGTACTCGTCGTTGCGGCGATTGTATTTGGCAAGTTCATTCGGAAGATTTCCAAAAAATCACAAGATGAATTGGCGGCGACGAACATTATTGTAGAGGAGACGTTTCAATCGATTCAGGCAGTTAAATCATTCACAAATGAGTCCTATGAGGTCAATCGCTACACGAGCTCTTTAAATCGCGTGATTGAAGCCGCATTAAAGGCAGCAACGATGCGGGGAGCCTTTGTAAGCTTTGTCATTTTCGCCTTGTTCGGGGGAATTGTTGGTGTTGTGTGGTATGGGGCTGCATTGGTTGCGCAGGGTGATATGATATTGGCTGATTTATTGACCTTTATTTTCTATACGGCATTCATTGGAGGATCGGTAGGTGGTTTAGGAGATATCTATGCGCAGTTGCAAAAGACGATTGGGTCATCGGATCGTATCTTGGAGATTTTAGAAGATCCTTCAGAGATCGATTTGGTTTCACAAGAATCACCTAAGGCGATTGAATTTGGAAAAATCACGATTGAAAATGTACATTTTTCATACCCAAGTCGCCCATCGGTAGAGATATTAAAAGGCATTTCCATCGATATTGAACCAGGCCAAAAGATTGCGATTGTGGGAACATCGGGGACTGGTAAATCCACTTTGGCCCAATTAATGATGCGTTTTTATGAACCCAATGCAGGTCAAATCAAATTAAATGGTCGGAACATTCAAGAATATTCTGTGAGTGATTGGCGGGGAATGCTAGCACTTGTACCACAGGAAGTACTCTTATTTGGGGGAACCATTCGTGAAAACATTGCATATGGTAAACCAGGGGCAAGTCAAGAAGAAATTGAATTTGCGGCAGAACAAGCTTTTGCCAAAGAATTTATCGAATCGTTCCCTGAGAAATGGGAAACGTTGGTGGGAGAACGCGGGGTAAAATTATCAGGCGGTCAGCGTCAGCGAATAGCAATTGCACGAGCAATATTGCGTGATCCAAAGTTTTTAATTTTGGATGAGGCGACAAGTGCGTTAGATTCGGAATCAGAAAAATGGGTTCAGTCGGCTTTAGAAGAGTTGATGAAAAACCGAACCAGTTTGATTATTGCGCATCGTTTATCAACGATACGCTCAGCGGATCAAATCATTGTGATGGAGGAGGGAAAAATATTGGAGCAGGGAAATCATGATGCCTTGATGAAGATCAAAAATGGCGTTTATCGTAATATGGTGGCATTACAAACAGAGTATTTACAGGCATAACAATGGCATCCATACCAGAAATTCGTTTAGATCAATTTGGATTACGCTCAACTGAGAGTCGGCTAGCGGTATTAACCGCATTCCAACAAGCAGGCTATGCATTAAGTCAGGGAGACATCGAACAAACCTTATCGAAGGAATTTGATCGCGTCACTATATACAGGACCTTAAAATCATTTTTATCTAGTGGATTACTTCATAAAGTATTAGATGACCAAGGGAGTATCAAATATGCCTTATGTCATGATACTTGCCACCAAGATACACACCAACATCAGCACGATCATGTACACTTCAAGTGTACGCAATGCGGCCAAACAACATGTTTAGAGACTGTGCATATTCCACAGATCATATTACCTGAGTATTTTATTAAGCAGGAAAGTAATTTATTGATTCAAGGCGTTTGTAGGGGATGTAATAAGTAGACATTGGACGTTGGACTTTAGACTTTGGAATTTGGGACCTATTTCACTCGAACATCTTGCTAGGTATGAATGAAGAGTTAAGAATTAAGAGGTAAGAGTTTAGAGGTAAGAGTGAATCCATTGGACTGACCACTGCCCACTGATAACTGACGACTAACTCCCTTCGGACTAGCGACTGACAACTAAGAGGTAAGAGGTAAGAGGTTTTCCGTTGGACTGTCGAGTAGCGACTAGCGACCGAAAACTTAGAATTAAGAGTTAAGAGTTAAGAGTTAAGAGTGAAGAGTGAAGAGGTAAGCCCACATCCCTCAGACTTCGGACTAATTCCCTCTGGACTGACCACTGCCCACTGATAACTGACGACTAACTCCCTTCGGACTTCGTACTAATTCCCTCCGGACTAACCACTGCCCACTGATGACTAGCGACTGACAACTAAGAATTAAGAGGTAAGAGGTAAGAGGTAAGAGGTAAGAGGTTTTCCGTTGGACTGTCGACTAGAGACTAGCGACTAGCGACTGACAACTAGCGACTAGTGACTAGCGACTGTAGGGCATAAAAAAAGACCCACACTTTTGGTGCAGGTCTTCTATAATAACTTGGAGCTTACTTACTTTCCCGGGTTTGATCCCAGTATCATCAGCGGTGCGGGGCTTAACTTCTC
>NZ_JAVNWW010000012.1:0-361 GCF_032470275.1 Aquirufa regiilacus | reverse complement strand
AGCGAACGAGTTTAATCACCAAGAGATTAACAAAGAGAACCCATTAACCTGGGGGATTAGCTCAGCTGGCTAGAGCACCTGCCTTGCACGCAGGGGGTCAACGGTTCGAATCCGTTATTCTCCACCAAAGTTTAGTTAAGAGTGAAGAGTTAAGAAGTAAGAGTTAAGAAGTAAGAGTTAAGAGTTACAGATTAAGCGAACGAGTTTAATCAACAGATTGAAAAAGTTACTAATGACTAACGACTAGTGACTAGCGACTGAAAACACCACCCCTACCCTTTCCAAATGTGGAGATCGGAATTTGGGAACGATGTGAATGAGATGAGCGCAAGCTTATTGAATTTCACACAAGGTTCTTTGA
>NZ_JAVNWW010000011.1:0-375 GCF_032470275.1 Aquirufa regiilacus | reverse complement strand
AGCGAACGAGTTTAATCACCAAGAGATTAACAAAGAGAACCCATTAACCTGGGGGATTAGCTCAGCTGGCTAGAGCACCTGCCTTGCACGCAGGGGGTCAACGGTTCGAATCCGTTATTCTCCACCAGAGTGAAGTTGACCGGGGTCAACGGAATTGCATTCCGCGTTGAATCCGTTATTCTCCACCAGAGTACATGATTAAGCGAACGAGTTTAATCAACAGATTGAAAAAGTTACTAATGACTATCGACTAACGACTAGTGACTAGCGACTGAAAACACCACCCCTACCCTTTCCAAATGTGGAGATCGGAATTTGGGAACGATGTGAATGAGATGAGCGCAAGCTTATTGAATTTCACACAAGGTTCTTTGA
>NZ_JAVNWW010000010.1:0-474 GCF_032470275.1 Aquirufa regiilacus | reverse complement strand
AATTCTTCTTCTCTTGTTAGAGGCTTCTGGGCTTTCTTTACGTTGGGTTTGATGGAATTTGACATCTTAGCTGGTCGTCCTTTAGGTTTAGAATTCAAGCCCGCTACACCCTCTATTTCATATACCTTTTTCCATTTGATAATTGTCGATTCACTTGGGATATTGAATCGTGCGCAGGCTCCCTGTAAAGATAGAAATTCCTTTTTAATAGACTGAAGCACCATGAGCTTAAAAGATGGCGTGTAGAATTGGTATTTTCTTTCTTTTAGCCCATCCTTGCCATATCGTTCATAGAAACGATACCAAAGGCGTAAATTAGTGATGTTAACTCCTTTTTTTTGAGCAACTGCTCGTATCGAGCAGTTGTCTTTGATTACAGCTTCAACACATTGAAGCCTAAACTTGTAATCATACTTGTTTCTTTTGTTCATAAAAATGCCCCCAATAAGTGTCTAACTTTTTGGGGGCAGTCTA